>NZ_BMNT01000016.1:184023-186941 GCF_014646695.1 Sphaerisporangium melleum | reverse complement strand
TCATCGGCGACCCCGCGGTGAACACGCTGATCGCCACCATGAAGAGCGGCGGCAGCATCGATGCCTGACCTCGCGCCCCTCCCGCTGGACCCGCGCGCCATCCGCCTGGACGCCATGGCCGCCTCGCGCGACGACGCGATCAGGCAGTGCGGCCAGGCCCTGCTCGACGTCGGCGCGATCGAGGAGCCCTACATCGCCACGATGATCGAGCGCGAGCAGGTGCTGTCCACCTACGTGGGGGAGGGGGTGGCCATCCCGCACGGCACCTCGGCGGCCAAGCACGCCGTCCACCACGACGCCCTGAGCGTGCTGCGCTTCCCCGCCGGCGTCGACTGGGACGGCGAGCCGGTCACCCTGTGCGTCGGCATCGCCGCCCGCGGCGACGGGCACGTACGGCTGCTGTCGGAGCTCGCCCAGATCCTCATGGACCCCGAGCGGGCGAAGGCCCTGCGCGAGGCGTCCGGCCCCGGCGAGGTCCTGCGCCTGCTGGGCTCCGCCGGCCCGTCCACCAGAGAGGAGACCTCCGCATGAAGGTCGCCCGGTTCCACGCCCCCGGCGACATCCGCGTGGAGGACGCGCCCGAACCGTCGCCGGGACCCGGCGAGGTGAAGATCCGCGTCCGCAACTGCTCCACCTGCGGCACCGACGTCAAGATCTACAAGCACGGGCACCACCACATCCGGCCGCCCCGCGTGATGGGGCACGAGATCGCCGGAGAGGTCGCCGAGACCGGCGCCGGGGTGACCGGCTGGACGGCCGGCGACCGGGTGCAGGTGATCGCGGCGATCCCATGCGGCCGCTGCGAGGAGTGCCTGCGCGGCCGGCTCACCGTGTGCCCGAACCAGGAGTCCATGGGCTACCACTACGACGGCGGCTTCGCCGAGTACACGGTCGTGCCCGCCAAGGTCCTGGCCGTCGACGGGCTCAACCGCATCCCGGACGGGGTCGGGTTCGCCGAGGCGTCGGTCGCCGAGCCGCTCGCCTGCGTGCTCAACGGCCAGGAACTCGCCCGCGTCGCAGGCGGCGACGACGTGGTCGTCATCGGCGCCGGCCCCATCGGCTGCCTGCACGTGCGGCTGGCCCGCTCCCGCGGGGCGCGGCGGGTCTTCCTCGCCGACCTCAACCCCGGCAGGCTCGCCATGTCCGCCGAACGGGTACGGCCGGATGCCGCGATCAGCGGACAGCAGGTGGACATCGTGGACGAGGTGCTCAAACTGACCGGCGGCAGAGGCGCGGACGTCGTGATCACGGCGGCGGCCTCCGGCGCCGCGCAGCAGCAGGCGGTGCAGATGGCCGCCCGCCAGGGGAGGATCAGCTTCTTCGGCGGCCTGCCCAAGGACGACCCGGTGATCGCCATGGACGCCAACCTGGTGCACTACCGCGAGCTGACCATCGTCGGCGCGAACGGATCGAGCCCCCGGCACAACGCGCGGGCACTCGATCTGATCGCCACCGGCGCCGTCCCGGTGGCCGACCTGATCACCCACCGTATCCCGCTGGCGGGGGTGCTGGACGGGCTGGAGATCGTCGCCCAGGGCGCCGCGATCAAGGTGACCGTCGAACCCTGACCGGCCCCGGACGCCCGTCCGCGGGTTCCCAGATCACCGCCCCGGCCACGACCCCGCCCGCCCGAGGTCTCCGCCACGTCCAGTCCGCCCGTCCGGCTCACGACAGCCGGTCAACCGCCTCTCCGGCTCGGCCAGGTCCGTCCACTCCGCCCCGCTTACCCAGGTCCATTCCGTCCACCCGGCCATGTGTCCCGTTCGGTTAGCTCCGTCCCCGCCCACCCGAGGTAGCGAAATGCCAGAGAAGACCGTCACGATCGGCTCCCGCAGCGGGTTGCACGCCCGGCCCGCGAAGATCTTCGTCCAGGCCGCCGCCCGGCAGGGCGTACCGGTGCGAATCTCGGCCGGCGAGCGGCCGCCGGTGCCGGCGACCAGCATGCTCGGCGTCCTCGCCCTCGGCGCGGTGCAGGGCACGCAGGTGACCCTGCAGGCCGACGGCCCGGGCGCGGAGGAGGCCCTCACCGCCCTGGCCGAGCTGCTGGCGCGCGACCTGGACGCCGAGGAGCCGGCCGATGCCTGAGACCGGCCCGGCCACCGGGGGCGAGCGGACACGTGAGCCGGAAGCACCCGATGCCGGCCGGGCATCCGGGAGCGGCGCGCTACCGGAGACCGTTCGTGGCCTCGGCGTCAGCCCGGGACGGGCGGCCGGCCCCGCCCATCGGATGGCGGGCCCGCCGGTGCTGCCGCCGCCCGGCCCGCCCGGCGACCCCGCGCGGGAGACCGCGCTGGTGGCGCGCGCCCTGAGCGAGGTCGCCGGGCACCTCGAACGGCGCGCCGCCGAGACCGCCCGCCCCGATGCCCGCGCCATCCTGGAGGCGCAGAGCCTCATGGCCGGCGACCCCGCGCTGCTGGAGTCGGCCAAGGAGGCCGTCCGCTCCGGCCTGCCCGCCGCGCACGCCCTGGACGCGGCGTGCGGCCACCACCGCGACGCGCTGCTGGCCGCGGGAGGGTACATCGCCGACCGGGCCGGCGACCTGGACGACGTCCGCAACCGCGCCGTCGCCGCCGTGCTCGGCCTGCCCGTGCCCGGCGTGCCCGAGCCCGGCCACCCGTTCGTCCTGGTGGCCGGCGACCTGGCCCCCGCCGACACCGCCGGGCTGGACCCGGCCACCGTGCTCGCCCTGGTCACCGAGAAGGGGGGCCCGACCAGCCACACCGCGATCCTCGCCCGCGCGCTCGGCCTGCCCGCGGTCGTGGCCTGCCGCGGCGCCGGGGACATCGCCGACGGCGCCCTGGTGGTCGTGGACGGGGAGAGCGGCGAGGTCGAGGTCGGCGTGACCGAGGAGGCCGCCGAGGAGGTCCGGCGGCGGGCGGCGGCCCGGCATGCGCCCGGAGCCGGCGGCTCCGGGCCCG
>NZ_BMNT01000016.1:175885-183995 GCF_014646695.1 Sphaerisporangium melleum | reverse complement strand
GACGGACCGCCGACGGGCACCCGGTGGCACTGCTGCTCAACATCGGCTCCGCGCGGGACCTGCGGGCCGGCGCCGGCCCGGCCGAGGCCGAGGGGGTCGGCCTGTTCCGCACCGAGTTCCTGTTCCTCGGCCGCCGCGACGCCCCCTCGTTCGAGGAGCAGGTGGCCGCCTACACGGCCGTGCTGGCGGCCATGCCCGGACGTCGGGTGGTGCTGCGCACCCTGGACGCCGGGTCGGACAAGCCGCTGCCGTTCCTGCGCCTGCCCGCGGAGGCCAATCCGGCCCTCGGTGTGCGCGGGGTGCGCACCGGACGGCTGCGGCCGGACGTCCTGGACACCCAGCTCGACGCCATCGCGGCGGCGGCCGGCGAGAGCGGGGCCGAGGCGTGGGTGATGGCCCCCATGGTCGGCACCGCGCGGGAGGCCGCGGCCTTCGCCCGCAGGGCCCGCGATCGGGGGCTGCGCCGAGTCGGGGTGATGGTCGAGGTGCCCGCGGCGGCACTGCACGCCCGGCGGCTGCTCGCCGAGGTCGACTTCCTCAGCATCGGCACCAACGACCTCGGTCAGTACGCCTTCGCGGCCGACCGCCAGCACGGCGAGCTGGCCGACCTTCTCGACCCGTGGCAGCCGGCGCTGCTCCACCTGATCGCCATGTGCGCGCGGGCCGGGCAGGAGGCGGGCAAGCCCGTCGGTGTGTGCGGGGAGGCCGCCGCGGACCCGCTGCTGGCCACCGTCCTGGCCGGGCTCGGCATCGGCGGCCTGTCCATGGCGGCGGCGAGCCTGCCCGGCGTCCGCGCGGAGCTGGCGCGGCGCACGCTGGCGGAGTGCCAGGAGAACGCCCGGCTCGCGCTGGCCGCCGAAGGGCCAGGCGAGGCCCGCGCCATCGTCGCCGCCCGGGCCCGCTGAGCCGTCAGAGCTTGCGGGCGACGGCGCAGAACTGGGAGACCTCCAGCTGGGCGTCGAAGTCGTCCGGGGCGGGCCGCCACTTGGTGCAGGACACGACCCCGGGCGGCAGCATCTCCAGCCCTTCCAGGAACCCGGCCAGCTCCGCGGGCGTGCGCAGGCACATCCGCGCCGAGCCGGCCGCGTTCCACCGCCGCACCGCCTCGACCATCGCCTCGCCGTGCACCTGCGCGGTCGGGTGGGCGATGACCACATGGCTGCCGGACGCCAGCGGCGCCAGCAGCCGGGACATGATCGACATGGCCTGGCCGGTGTCGCAGACGAAGTTGAGGATGCCGAGCAGCATCAGCCCGACCGGCCGGTCGAAGTCCAGCGTGCGGGCGGCCCGCTGGAGGATCTCCTCGGGGGCGCCGAGGTCGGCCTCGATGTAGTCGGTGGCACCTTCGGGGGTGCCCACGAGCAGCGCCCTGGCGTGCGCCAGCACGATCGGATCGTTGTCCACGTAGACGACCCGGCAGGAGGGGTCGGCGGACTGGGCCACCTCGTGGGTGTTGTCGGCGGTGGGCAGGCCGGTGCCGATGTCGAGGAACTGGCGCACGCCCGCCGCGGCCACCAGGTGGCGCACGGCCCGGCCGAGGAAGGCCCGATCGGCGCGCGCGGAGTCCACCAGAGCGGGCATCACGGCCAGGATCTCGTCCCCCACCTTGCGGTCGGAGGCGAAGTGGTCCTTGCCGCCGAGCCAGTAGTTCCACACCCGGGCGGAGTGCGGCAGCGTGGGGTCGATCCTGCTGTGCGGCGGCTCCGGCCCGGCGGCGGAGGACGATGCGTCGGTCACGGGGGAATGCCCCTTCCCGGGGTGAAGCGTGGTGATCAATACCCAGGTTAGCGCTAACAATCGCCGTCCGGGTGGTGTCTCGCGGTGCGGTTTCGCGGTATTCCGCGGACGGCGGTGCGGGACGCGGGCGGCCGTCCGGACGGGGGCGGGAGGCCGATCGGGCCGGCCCGGGATGCGGGCGGGGGAGGTCAGGACGAGACGGGGGAGACGCGCTGCCACTGCGGGTCGCGGTAGAGCACCACCGCCGGGCCGCGCAGCATCTCGTCCGGCGCCGAGAGCATGACCAGCTCGCCGGTGGCCTCCATCTCCCGCAGCAGGTCGCGCACCCGGGGGCCGACCGGGAGGCGGCCGAGCCGCAGGCCGAGGGCCAGGCGGGTCGCGTCCGCGATCTCCGACAGCCGGAACGGGCCCGGGAAGCCGGCGACGAGCCCGCGCACCAGGTCAAGGGTGATCACCTGCTCGGCCTCGCCATGGGCGACCTCCCAGACGAGCTGGACTCCGCGCCGCCCGGTCGCCGCGCAGGCCGGGCAGCGGCGGACGAAGCCCGGCACGAGCTCCTCGTCGGCCGACCCGAGGCACGCCGTGCACTGACCGGTCTCCGAGGCGTGCAACTCGGCGGCCGCCCGGTCGGGCAGCGAGGCGCCACAGGCGCACCGGAAGGTGCGGAAGGCGTGGCCCTCGACCAGCGCGAGGTCGTCGGCGTGCTCCGGAATCTCGTCCCACTGCGTGGTGATCGTGTGCGTGGTCATCGCCGGTGACTCTACCGGGCCGTCCTCGGCGGCGGCCCCCCGCAGGTTAAAAGGTCGTCAAACCACCACGAACAGGTACCTGAGCCGGGGCTGGTGCGCTCGCGGGCATGCTTTTATTGATTCCATGTCAAACCCGGCGATTCTCACCGTCGATGACGATCCCGCCGTCTCACGATCGGTTGCCCGAGACGTCCGCCGCCGATACGGCGACCGATACCGCGTGGTCCGCGCCGACTCCGGCGAGGCCGCCCTGGAGGCGCTGCGCGAGATCAAGCTGCGCGGTGAGCAGGTGGCCGTCCTGCTCGCGGACTACCGCATGCCCCAGATGAACGGCATCCAGTTCCTCGAGGCGGCGATGGATCTGTTCCCGCGCGCCCGCCGCGTTCTGCTGACCGCGTACGCCGACACCGACGCGGCCATCGACGCGATCAACATCGTCGACCTCGACCACTACCTGCTCAAGCCGTGGAACCCGCCGGAAGAGAAGCTCTACCCGGTCGTGGACGCCATGCTCGACGCATGGCTCGCCGCCCCGGACGCGACGACCAGCGACACCCGGGTCGTCGGGCACCGGTGGTCGGCGCCGTCGTTCGCGGTCCGCGACTTCCTCGCCCGCAACCTGGTGCCCTACCGATGGCTGGTGGCCGACGAGCCCGAGGGCGGCCGGCTGCTGACCGCGGCCGGGCTCACCACCGAGGACGTGCCGCTCGTGGTCACCCCGGACGGCACCTCGCTGGTCAAGCCGACCGAGGCCCAGCTCGCCGCGCACGTCGGCCTCACCACCACGCCGACGGAGGAGTTCTACGACCTCGTCGTCGTCGGCGCCGGGCCGGCGGGCCTCGGCGCGGCGGTGTACGGCGCGTCGGAGGGGCTGCGCACCATCCTGGTGGAGCAGCACGCCACCGGCGGGCAGGCCGGGCAGAGCAGCCGCATCGAGAACTACCTCGGCTTCCCCGACGGCGTGTCCGGAGCCCAGCTCACCGACCGCGCCCGCCGCCAGGCGCTGAAGTTCGACGCGGAGATCCTGACCACCCGCGAGGTCGTCGGCCTGGAGGCCGGCGGGTCCACCCGGCTGCTGCACTTCGGTGACGGCAGCATGATCGCCGCGCACACCGTGGTGCTGGCGACGGGCGTGTCCTACCGGCTGCTGGACGCGCCGGGGCTGGCCGAGCTGACCGGCCGGGGCGTCTACTACGGCTCCGCCGCCATCGAGGCGCCCAACTGCAAGGGCGAGGAGATCTACATCGTCGGCGGCGCCAACTCCGCCGGGCAGGCCGCCGTCTACTTCTCCCGCTATGCCAGGCGCGTGCACATGCTGATCCGGGGCGCCGACCTGCGGCGGTCGATGTCGCAGTACCTCATCGACCAGATCGCCGCGATCGGCAACATCGAGGTCCACCCGCACACCTCGGTGATCGGCGGCGAGGGCGGCGAGCACCTGGAACGGCTCCACCTGTGCGACCCGCGCTCGGGCACGCCCCGGACGGTGGACGCCTCGTGGATGTTCATCTTCATCGGCGCCGAGCCGCGCACCGAGTGGCTGGACAAGTCCATCGTCCGCGACGAGCGGGGCTTCGTGGTGACCGGCACCGGCCTGGTCGTCGACGGCCGCCGGCCGTCCGGCTGGACGCTGCCCCGCGATCCCTATCATCTGGAGACCAGCATGCCGGGCGTCTTCGCCGCCGGCGACGTGCGCGCCGACTCGGTCAAGCGCGTCGCCTCCGCGGTCGGCGAGGGCGCCATGGCGGTCTCGCTGATCCACCGTTACCTGGAGAGCCAATGAGCGAACCTGCCGCGGACCCCGGCTGCGGCGCGACGGGCACGGAGCGTCTGACCCCCGCCGAGCTGCGCACTCTGTTCCTGTTCGAGTCGCTCACCGACGAGCAGCTCGCCTGCTTCGCCGAGCGCGGCCACGTCGAGCGTCACCCGGCCACCACCCAGGTCTACCTGGAGGGCGAGCCCGCCACCTGCTTCTACGTCCTGCTGAGCGGCGCGGTCGCCCTGACCAAGCGGGTGCAGGGCGACGAGGTCGAGCTGGTGCGCAGCGACCAGCGGGGCGTGTACGCCGGAGCCACCCAGGCGTCCTTCGGTGACCGGGTCGGCCAGGAGTACATGCACAGCATGCACGCCCTCACCGACATCGAGGTGTTCTCGCTGCCGGCCCCGCTGCTCGCCAAGGCGCTGCGCGAGTGGTTCCCGATGGCGGCCCACCTGCTCGAAGGCATGTTCTTCGGCATGCGGGCCAACCAGACCATCGTCGGTGAGCGTGAACGGCTGCTCGCGCTCGGCTCGCTGTCGGCGGGGCTGACCCACGAGCTGAACAACCCGGCCGCGGCGGCGGTGCGCGCCACCGAGGTGCTGCGCGAGCGGGTGGCCGGCATGCGGCACAAGCTGGCCATGATCGCCGACGGGCGGCTGGACGGCAGCCGCCTGCACCAGCTGGTCGAGCTGCAGGAGGAGGCCGTCAAGCGGGCCGCGAACGCCGCGCCGCTGTCGGCGCTGGCGGCGACGGACGCCGAGGACGAGCTGAGCGACTGGCTCGACGATCACGACATCACCGGCGGCTGGGAGATGGCCTCGACCCTGGTGGCCGGTGGCATCGACGCGCCCTGGCTGGAGCGGATCAAGGAGGCCGTGGGCGGGGAGAACGTCGAAGCGGCGATCCGGTGGCTGTGCTACACCGTCGACACCGAGCAGCTGATGTGCGAGATCTCCGACGCGGTCACCCGCATGTCGACGCTGGTCGCCGCCGCCAAGCAGTACTCCCAGCTCGACCGCACTCCGCACCAGACCGTCGACGTCCACGACCTGCTCGACGCGACGCTCACGATGTTGCAGGCCAAGATCCCCGGGAACGTGCGCACGGTCAGGGAGTACGACCGGAGCATCCCGATGATCCCCGCCTACGCCGCCGAGCTGAACCAGGTGTGGACCAACCTCATCGACAACGCCGTGGGGGCCATGCGGGAGGACGGCGGCACGCTCACCCTGCGCACCGGGAGCGACAGCGACTGCGTCTACGTCGAGATCGCCGACACCGGTACCGGCATCCCTCCCGAGATCCGGCCGCGCATCTTCGAGCCGTTCTTCACCACCAAGCCCGTCGGCGAGGGCACCGGCCTCGGCCTGGACATCTCCTATCGCATCGTGGTCAACAAGCATCACGGCGACATCCGGGTCGAGTCCACCCCTGGCGACACCCGCTTCCGGGTGATCCTTCCCCTCGGCACTCCCTGACCGCGCTCTTCGTCCTCCGTCGTGCCCCGCCGCCCGCACGGGCGGCGGGGCACGCGGTGTCCTGGCGCGCGGGTCAGAAGCAGCCGTTGATCCCGTGGTCGGCGCCGCGGTTGAAGGCGGCGATGCGCTGGCGGGGGGTGCCGTGGTCGCCCGGCTTGGTCCACGGCAGCCGGTCGCCCAGCGCCTGGTAGGCGTCGGCGATCTCCTCCACGTCGCCGTCCTCGAACAGCAGCGTCCCGTCGGCGGCCGCGCCGTACAGCGCGGCGCCCGCCAGGCAGTCGGCCTGCAGCTCGGCCGCCCGCGACCGCAGGGACTCGTCCAGCGTCGCCTGGACGGCGTGCCCCCACTCGTGGGCGATGATGTCGTACACCCAGGCGTCGCCCTCGCGGTATCCCCGCCGCATCAGGTCGGTGTCCCAGGCGATGTAGTGCCCGTTCGGGCAGTAGTAGGCATTGTTGTAGGTCAGTTGCTTGTACCCGCAGTACGGGGCGGCCTTGCCGCTCCGCGAGTAGCCGCCGAAGATGTTCGGCGGGTAATAGCGGCCGGTGAAGTGCCGCGACCAGTGAGTGGCCCAGAAACGGTTCACGACGTACAGCGCCGTGTTGATGTCGGACCGCATGTCGTCCATTTCCCGGGCCTGCGCCGAGGTGCTCCGCGACTGCGGTGTGCTCTGCGATCCGGACGCGTTCGCGACCCCGCCGCCGGCCAGCATCGTGGCGACGCATAAGGCGGCGAGCGCCCCCCACGTCGACAGACGTCGAATCATTCCGCGATTCCCCTCCCTTGGATACCGGACCCCCAGGAGGAGGGTAGTTGCGCCGTGTACGCGGGGGAATGCTAACTGTTATGTCAATTTCCCGGCTTGTCATGGTCAGGAGAGCCGAAATCCGGTAACGAGCGGCCCGTAACCGGAATGGTGCCGACAAGTCACGAAGCACCCCGGAACGCGAACACGCCGGCACCACGAAGCCCACTACGTCACGGACCTGACGATCTTCACCCGTCGGCGGCCGGCCGTGATGGTGCGGGCCTCAGCCGGCGGCGCGGGCGCGCTCCAGGTACGCCGGAAGCCCGGCCATCTTCTCGGCGGGCCAGGGCAGGGCGGCACTGAGCCGGTCGCGATGCTCTTGCCACATCAGCCGGGCCGCCGCCGCGGTCCGCTCGCCCGAGGCCCCCTCGGCGTGGAACCCCGCGCCCAGCTCGTCCCAGCGCCGGACCAGATCCCGCACCCGCGGGTCGCCGGCGGGCGTGCCCTCGTCCATGTGCCCCAGCAACTGCTCGACCAGCTCGGCGAACCAGGTCCTGGCCTGCTCGACGGCTTCCGCGCCGAGCTCGTCGCGGCGGTGCGCGAGCTCCTCGCGCTGTTCGGGGGTGAAGTAGGCGTCCAGCATCGAGATCATCTCCAGCGTGGTCATGAACTGGTCCGAGTCGGGCATGGACGCCTCGTCGAGCCGCCGCAGCAGCCCGCCGACCTGCTCGATCAGCCGCTGCGTACGCTCCGCGCGCACCGTCAGCCGCCGCAGCTGCGCGGTCAGCACCGCGCGCATCGCCGCCGGATCCTCCGGCGCCGACGCGAGCAGCTCTCTGATCTCGCCCAGCGGCATGCCGAGCGAGCGCAGCGCGCGCACCTGGTACAGCCGCCGTACGTCGGCGGCGGTGTACCGGCGGTGCCCGGACGCGCTGCGCCCGCCGGCCGGCACCAGGCCGATCTCGTCGTAGTGCCGCAGCGTGCGCACCGTGACACCGCTGGCCCGGGCCAGCTCGCCGATGCTCCACCGCCCGGCGATGGCGTCCTTCCCGTTCACGCCGCCAACGCTAGGACCTCACGTTACGAGAGGTGCAACCCCGAGCACGGCCGGCGGCCCGGGCGCACGGACGACCCGCGAACCGGCGCCCGGTCGCGGCACTCCAGAGGTTCCCGGGCCGCTCCGGTGGAGAGGCGGCCGGAGCGGGTCAAGGAGTGGGGGCGTCGGCGCAGAGGGCGGCGAAGCGGGCCGCGTCGACGTTGCCGCCGGAGATGACGACGCCGACCCGCCGGGGGAGGCGCTCCACCCGGCCGGCCAGCAGGGCCGCCAGGCCGGTGGCGCCGCTCGGCTCGATGACGATCTTCAACCGCTCGAACGCGAGCCGCATCGCCGCGCGGATGTCGTCGTCGCTCACCAGGGCGATGTCGTCGACCAGCCGCCGGTTGATCGAGAAGGTCAGCTCGCCGGGGATGTCGGCGGCCTGGCCGTCGGCGATGGTGCGCGGCACGGGGATGGACACCCGCTCGCCCGCCAGCAGCGACCGCCTGGTGTCGTCCCCCGCCTCCGGCTCCACGCCGATCACCCGGATGCCCGGCCGCAGACCCTTGGCCGCCGTCGCGCTGCCCGCGACCAGCCCGCCGC
>NZ_BMNT01000016.1:174845-175861 GCF_014646695.1 Sphaerisporangium melleum | reverse complement strand
CGCCGACCGGCGCCAGCAGCGCGTCCAGCTCGCCCACCTCCTCGAGCAGCTCCAGCGCGGCGGTGCCCTGCCCGGCGATGACGTGCGGGTGCTCGTACGGGGGGATCAGGGCCAGGCCGCGCTCGGCGGCCAGCGCCTCGCCGATCGCCACCCGGTCACCGGTGTAGCGGTCGTAGGTGATCACCTCCGCCCCGTACCCGGCGGTGGCCGCCATCTTGGAGCGGGGAGTGTCCTCCGGCATGAGGATCACCGCCGTGCCGCCCAGCTCGCGGGCGGCCAGGGCGACGGCCTGGGCGTGGTTGCCCGAGGAGTAGGCGGCGATCCCCCTGGCGAGCTGCGCGGCCGACAGCCGGGAGACGGCGTTGTAGGCGCCGCGGAACTTGAACGCGCCCACCCGCTGGAGGTTCTCGCACTTGAGGAACACCTCCGCGCCGACCAGCGCGTCCAGGGTGCGCGAGCGCAGCACGGGAGTGCGGTGCGCGACCCCCTTCAGCCGGGCCGCCGCGTCGTGCACGTCTTCCAGAGTGACCGGAAGCGGGTTCGTCATGATCGATCCTCCACAGAAGGCCGCCGGGATCCGCCGCCCCCATGCTCCCAGGCCCCCGCCGACCGGTCCTGCGGGGGTGGACGATCCGGATCACGACCGGGCGGTCACCGTCGTTCACGTGATGGCCGCAGCCTTGGTGTCGCTCCAGGTCAACGGGCTCGTCACCGGCCCGCGTGTCTCGGGGGAGGGCTCTATCCAGAAATGACCGCACAGGTCCAGGCGGGCCACGAGCCGTGCTTCCCGTGTGCTCGTGGATCCGGCGGCGCAGTGGGGACATGGGCCTCGGCGGCTGGTGCCGGATGACCGGCGCGCCGGGCCGCCGGTCAGCGGCGGAAGAGACGAAAGAGCCCCCGGCCGGACGGCCGGGGGCTCTTTCGTGTGGTGGGCGATACTGGGATTGAACCAGTGGCCTCTACCGTGTCAAGGTAGCGCTCTCCCACTGAGCTAATCGCCCAAGTCGCGTGCAGCG
>NZ_BMNT01000016.1:52143-174662 GCF_014646695.1 Sphaerisporangium melleum | reverse complement strand
GAGCGGACGACGGGATTCGAACCCGCGACCCTCACCTTGGCAAGGTGATGCTCTACCAGCTGAGCCACGTCCGCGTGATCGGCCGGTGAACACCCGGCCTCACGCAGAGAACTCTAGCGAATCCCGGGCCGACTCCCCAAACCGGAGCGCCCCGGTCCCGGCGGCATCGCCCGCCCTGTAAGGGGCTAACATGCAATACGCCAGTTACCTGAGCGAGAGAGTGACACCAATGCGCGACAACGAGGTCGTGGAGATCGGCCCGGAGCCGCTGAGCTTCGCCGAGGTCATCGACGTCGCCCGGGGCGGCGCCGCCGTCCGGCTGAGCGATCGGGCGATCGCGGCGATGACCGGGGCACGGGCGCGCGTCGACGAGCTGGCCGCGAGCCCCGTGCCGGCCTACGGCGTCTCGACCGGCTTCGGGGCGCTGGCCACCCGGCACATCGATCCGGCGCTGCGCGCGCGGCTTCAGCGGTCCCTGGTGCGCTCACACGCCGCCGGATCGGGCCCCGAGGTGGAGACCGAGGTCGTCCGGGCGATGATGCTGCTGCGCCTGCACACCCTGGCCACCGGGCACACGGGCGTGCGCCCGTCCACCGCCCAGACCCTCGCCGGCATGATCAGCGCCGGGATCACCCCGGTCGTCCACGAGTACGGCAGCCTCGGCTGCTCCGGCGATCTGGCCCCGCTCTCCCACGTCGCGCTCGCCCTGATGGGGGAAGGCCAGGTGCGTGACCGGGACGGCGAGCGGCAGGCCGCCGCCGAGGCGCTCAAGCGGGCCGGTCTGGAGCCGGTCGAGCTCGCCGCCAAGGAGGGCCTCGCCCTGATCAACGGCACCGACGGCATGCTCGGCATGCTCGTGCTCGCGCTGGACGACCTCACCCGCCTGCTCAAGGCCGCCGACATCGGCGCGGCGATGAGCGTGGAGGCCCTGCTCGGCACCGACCGGGTGTTCGCCGCCGAGCTGCAGGCGCTGCGCCCCCACCCCGGGCAGGCCGCCTCCGCCGCCAACCTGCGCGCCCTGCTGGCCGGCTCGGGCGTCATGGCCTCGCACCGGGACGACTCCTGCACCCGCGTCCAGGACGCCTACTCGCTGCGCTGCGCCCCGCAGGTCGCCGGCGCCGCGCGGGACACCCTCGCGCACGCCGCCACCGTGGCCGGGCGCGAGCTGGCCTCCGCCGTCGACAACCCCGTGGTGCTCGCCGACGGCCGGGTGGAGTCCAACGGCAACTTCCACGGCGCTCCCGTCGGGTACGTGCTGGACTTCCTCGCGATCGCCGTGGCCGACGTCGCCTCGATGGCCGAGCGGCGCACCGACCGCATGCTGGACGTCGCCCGCAGCCACGGCCTGCCGGCGTTCCTCGCCGACGACCCGGGCGTCGACTCCGGGCACATGATCGCCCAGTACACCCAGGCGGCCATCGTGTCGGAGCTCAAGCGCCTGGCCGTGCCCGCCAGCGTGGACTCCATCCCCAGCTCGGCCATGCAGGAGGACCACGTCTCCATGGGCTGGTCCGCCGCCCGCAAGCTGCGCCGGGCGATCGACGGACTCACCAGGGTGCTGGCCGTCGAGGTCCTCACCGCGGCCCGCGCCCTCGACCTGCGCCGCCCGCTGACCCCCGCTCCCGCGACCGGCGCCGTCGTCGACGCCCTGCGCCAGGAGGTCGCCGGGCCGGGACCCGACCGGTTCCTGGCCCCCGAGATCGAGGCGGTGACCCGCCTGGTGGCCTCCGGCGCCGTCGTGGCCGCCGCCGAGTCGATCACCGGGCCACTGGCCTGACCGCCGGGGCCCGTACCATCCGCCCGCCCGGCACGGGCGGCCGTCCGCGCGGGAGAATGCGATGGTGTACTTCGCCCATGTCGCCGGGCTGCTGGCCACCGGCCTGCGCGAGGTGACCACCGACCTCGGCGTCCTGGACGGGACGGGGTGGTGGGCCGTCGTGGTCGGCTACGAAGGCAAGGTCACCTGCGCCCGCTTCGACCACGTGCGGCCGGCGGCGCTGCCCGAGCCGACCGGCCCCTGGCCCGCGTCCCTGTCGTGGACCAGCTCGCTGGACCGGCAGGGGTATGAGGAGCGCGTCCAGCGGATCCGTGAGCACATCGGGCGGGGCGAGGTGTACCAGGCCAACCTGTGCCGGGTGCTCACCGCCGGGCTGCCCGCCGGCTCCGACCCTCTCGTCCTGGCCCATCGGCTGGCCCGCGGCAACCCCGCCCCCTACGCGGCCACCATCCGGCTGCCCGGGCTGTCGGTGGTGTCGGCCTCCCCGGAGCTCTACCTCGCGCGCGAGGGGGACGTCGTGGAGTCCGGCCCGATCAAGGGGACCGGCGCCACCGCCGCCGACCTGCTGGACAAGGACCGCGCCGAGAACGTGATGATCGTCGACCTGGTGCGCAACGACCTCGGCCGGGTCGCCCGTGTGGGCTCGGTCACGGTTCCCGCCCTGTGCCGGGTCGAGGAGCACCCCGGCCTGGTCCACCTGGTCTCCATCGTCCGGACCGAACTCGCGCCGGGACAGGGGTGGCCGGAGCTGTTCGCCGCGACCTTCCCTCCCGGCTCGGTCACCGGCGCGCCCAAGTCCTCGGCGGTTCGTATCATCAATGAACTCGAACCAGAGCCCCGGGGGCCGTACTGTGGGGCAGTGGGCTGGGTCGACGCCGACCGCCGGCGGGCCGCGCTGGCCGTGGGCATCCGCACGTTCTGGGTCGAGCATGACCTCCTCCGTTTCGGCACGGGAGCCGGGATCACCTGGGGCTCCGATCCGCGGCGCGAGTGGCGGGAGACCGAGCTGAAGGCTTCCCGCCTCGTCGCGCTCGCCTCCGGGAGAGCCTGACGGGAGCGCGGCCCCATCAAGTGAGAATGGAGATGCGACAGATGAACGTTCCGGTCTGGGTCAACGGGGAGCTGCTCGATCCCGCACAGGCCAGCGTTTCCGTCTTCGACCACGGGCTGATGGTCGGCGACGGCGTGTTCGAGACGATCAAGTGCATGAACGGCGCTTCGTTCGCCCTCACCCGGCACCTCGACCGGCTGAAGCTGTCGGCCGAGCGGCTCGGCCTGCCCGAGCCGGACCTGGACGCCATCGCGGACGGGGTGCGCGCCTGCCTGGCCGCCGCCCCGCCCTGGCCGCTCGGCCGCATCCGCGTGACCTACACCAGCGGCAACGGCCCGCTCGGCTCCGACCGCGGCAACCAGGGCACCACCTCCGTCGTCATCGTCGGCGCCCAGGCCCCGTTCCCCGAGAGCGCCGCCGTCACCGTGGTGCCGTGGCCGCGCAACGAGCGCGGTGCGCTGGCCGGCATCAAGAGCACCTCCTACGGCGACAACGCCAAGGCCCTGGCCTATGCCAAGGAGCGCGGCGGCCAGGAGGCCATCTTCGGCAACCTGGCGGGCGACCTGTGCGAGGGCACCGGCAGCAACATCTTCATCGTCCGCGACGGCACGCTGATCACCCCGACCCTGGAGTCCGGCTGCCTGGCCGGCGTCACGCGGGCGCTCGTGCTCGAGTGGCACGGCGGCGTCGAGGCCGATGTGCCCCTGTCGGTGCTGAAGGAGGCCGAGGAGGCGTTCCTGACCTCCACCACCCGTGACGTCCAGCCGATCCGCCTGGTGGACGACACCGTGCTCCCGGCCGCGCCGGGCCCGGTCACCGCCAAGGCCATGCGCGTCTTCGCCGAGCGCAGCGCCGCCGACATCGACCCCTGATCTCCTCTGGTCACTCGGGGTAGGACACCTGGGTCTGGGCGTTCAGCTCGGTCAGCTTGACCTGCTTGGCCGGATCGGTCAGCGGATCGTCGATCGCGATGACGTCCAGGCCCCGGGTGATGTCGCTGGAGTAGATGTAGCCGTTGTAGTAGTACGCCGACCACGACCCGCCCAGTTTGGGCTCCTCGTCCGCACCGCTGAGCGGCGCCGGGTCGACGTAGGCGATCTCCTTGGGGTGGTCGGGGTCGGTGAAGTCCACCACCGACACCCCGCCCTGGTACCACGCCTGCACCAGGATCGTCTTACCGGGGACCGGGAGCAGCGAGCCGTTGTGCGCGACGCAGTTCTCGGTCGCCGTCTGGTATCTCGGGATCTTGAAGAACCCCCGGCGCCGGAGCTTATGGTCGCCGGTGATGTCGTACACGGCGTCCGCTCCCCGCTTCGGCCCGGTCTTGGCGTCGCACGCCGGGGCCACGCCGCCGCCGAGCTCGTCGGAGAAGATCACCCGGGTGCCGTCGTTGCTGAACGTCGCCGAGTGCCAGATCGAGAAGTTCTCCGCGTCGGTGACCTGCTGCAGCACCTTGGGCCGCACCGGGTCGGAGATGTCCATCAGGATGCCGTTGCCCAGGCACGCGCCCGCCGCCAGGTTCTTCTCCGGGTACACCGTGATGTCGTGGCAGCCGCTGGTCGCGCCGGGCGTGGAGTCGTCGTCGGCCGCGCCGTCGGTGAACAGCACCGGCTGGGCGACGATCTTCGCCTGCGCGGGGGCGGCGACCGGGACCTCGACGATCGCGATCGAGTCGTGCGGCGGCTTGCAGGTCTGGGAGTTCTCGTCGGGGCCGAACGACGAGACGTACAGGTAGACCGTGGAGGCGTCCTTGCCCGGCACCAGCGTGTGGGTGTGCGACCCGCAGGCGGTGGCCAGCGACTTCACGTAGCGCGGATGGGTCTTGTCGGAGATGTCGAAGATCCGGACCCCCTCCCAGCCGCCGAACGGGTCGTCACTGGGCCGGCTGTCGCAGGTGTTGCCGTCCCGCGGGTCGTCCACCGACAGGAACAGCAGGTTGCCGGTGACCGAGATGTCGTTCTGCCCGCCCGGGCACACCACCCGGGTCACGATCTTCGGCTTGACCGGGTCGCTGATGTCGTGGACGGTGAAGCCCTCGTAGTTGCCGACGAAGGCGTAGTTCCCCTGGAAGGCCAGGTCGGTGCCCCACGCCTCCTCGCCGCCGAACGGCCCCGACAGCGGTACGTGCGCCACGGGCTTGGCGTTCGGGCTGCGGCGGGCGGTCTCCGGCGGGGCGGAGGCCGCGGTCGCGGTGGGGACGTCGCCCGAGGTGGCGGGGGACCGGGTCGCCGGGTTGCCGGCGCATCCTCCCAGAAGCAGGACCGCGCCCATCATGGACGCGAACATGCCGATCCGCCGCCTGCGCACAATGCCCCCCGTGGTTGGTGTCGCATATGGAAACGTGTCCCAGTATGGAAGCTATGTCGATCCGACGCCGATTGTCCGCGGTTTGGGTAACGGTTGTGCTGGTATCCGGGACGGCTTCCACGCTGGCCGGCTGCACGGGCGACGGGGCGGCACGGCCTGAAGCGCCCACGGCCGACGCCGGAGCCCCGGTCATCGTGCCCGGGGCGCCCGGGGACGCGGGACGCACCGCCGGCCCGGGGGAGCGGCCCGGCCGGACCAAGGCGGCCCCGAGCGCGGCGGACGTGCGCTTCACCGAGCGTATGGTCCCCCACCACCGGCAGGCCCTGGAGATGGCCGGACTCGCCCCCTCGCGGGCCGCCGACCCCGGCGTCAGGGGGCTCGCCGAGCGGATCTCGGTGGCCCAGCGCCCCGAGATCGAGGTGATGACGCGCTGGCTGCGCGCGCTCGGCCGCGCGCCGGCCGACGGCCATGACGGACGGGGAGCCGGGGGTGAGGGTTACGGCATGGCGAGCCTCGCCGAGATGAACGCGTTGCGCTCCGCACGCGGGACGGCCTTCGACGCGCTGTTCCTGCGCCTGATGATCAGGCACCACGAGGGGGCCGTGAAGATGGCGGGGGAGGAACTGGCGGGCGGCACCGACCAGATCCTACGCAAACTCGCCCAGGACATGGCCTCGGGCCAGCGGGTGGAGATCCTCCGGATGCGGCGGCTGGCCGGAAAGGCGTAGCCGCGGGCCTGTGGAAGCAGTGGCCGGCGGGGACCGGGGTGGTCAGGAACTCCACAGCATGTTGGTGAGCTCCTCGTCCAGGTCCATGAAGTCGGTCTCGCGGCCGGCGGACACCAGCTCGTAGGTGCGGTGCAGGAACTCGGTCAGCGGCGGCAGCGGCACCTCGAACAGCGCCTGCCCGAAGGGCGAGGTCAGGCTGATGTTCAGCGTGCGCTCGCCGTCGGTGCGGGCCGGCCATACCTGGACGTCGCCGTCGCCCACCCGCCGGACGATGCCGACGGTGAGCAGCTCGCGGGCGAAGATCCACTCGACCGGTTCGTCGTTCCCCACGTGGAAGGCCATCCTGATGGCGTACGGGTCATCGGCCGTGTAGCTCAGGCCGGCGAGCAGGGGGACGGTCGTACGGTCGGGGACCACAAGTCGAAGGCCCAGCTCGGCAGAGACGGTGGCGTTCATCGTCAGCCATGCCTTTCGTCGGTGGGTCCCCTGCGCGGGGCTTGGGTCGCGGTGCTTCGAAGGACTTCGCTCGGAGCTGTGTCTGCGGAACGAAGAGACCTGCAGGAGAGATTCCGCTCCCGGGGCCTTCTGTAACGCATATCACAGCGCGACATTTGCGCCTCTACCTGGTCAAACATCGCTTAGAGGTGCGTGTTTGCGAGGGTTTTAGCTGTCGTCCTGCCGTCCTACTGGGCATCTGCGGGTGAGTCTGAGTAAAGATCATAAGTGGTGCGATTCGGATGAGTATGGGGCATGACGATGCTATGACAACAGGGGGCCGCGCCGCCGTACTCCCGGGAACCTTTCGTGATCGGATCTCCGCTCCGCTTCGCCAGCACCCCCCGGAGTGGGGTATGGTTTTCCACGTCGGCAGGGCCTCCCAGCGAGGCCGGGCCGACGAGCAGGAGGGCGATTAGCTCAGCGGGAGAGCGCTTCGTTCACACCGAAGAGGTCACTGGTTCGATCCCAGTATCGCCCACCACGTCAAAGGCCGCTTCCCTTTCGGGGAAGCGGCCTTTGATCTTCTGTGGGAGGGCGTCGCCCGCCCGGGTGCGGGCGGGGTCAGTCCTCCTCGACCATGGCGAGCAGGTGCGGCGGGAAGCGATCGCCGGAGAAGGCTCCGGAGGGGACGAGTTCGTCCAGCCGGCGCAGGGCATTCGGCGTGAGGGATACGCCTCCGGCGGCGGCGTTCTCCGCCATGTGCGTGACGGTCTGCGCGCCCGGGATCGGTACGACGCCCTGCGCGACCAGCCAGGCGAGGGCGAGCTGGGCGAGGGAGCACCCCTCCTCCGCGGCCAGTTCCTCGATCCGCGCCACAAGGGCGGCGTTGCGCCGGAGGTTGTCCCCCTGGAACCGCGGAAGGCCCCGGCGCATGTCGTCGGGTGCCAGATCGGCTCCCGGCCTGATCGTCCCGGACAGCAGGCCCCGGCTGAACGGCCCCCAGGCCACGAAACCGATCCCCAGTTCCCGCACCGTGGGCAGGACCGAACGCTCGGGGGTCCGGCTGGCGAGGGAGTACTCGGTCTGGACGGCGGTGATCGGGTGCACCGCGTGGGCCTTCCTGATCGACGCGGAGCCGGCCTCCGACAACCCGAGGTGACGTACCTTGCCCGCCTCGACGAGTTCGGCCATGGCCGCCACCGACTCCTCTACCGGGACGGCCGGATCGACGCGGTGCAGGTAGTACAGGTCGATGTGGTCGGTGCCGAGCCGCCGTAGGCTCGCCTCGACCGCCTGGCGGATGTGCCGGGGGCTGCCGTCCAGCCGGACGCCGTCCGGCGTGCGGATGAGGCCGCACTTGGTGGCCAGCACGACCCGCTCGCGGCGGCCACCGCGTAGTCCCTTGCCGACGATCTCCTCGCTCAGACCGGCACCGTACATGTCCGCGGTGTCGAGGAAGTTCATGCCCCTTTCCAGGGCTCCGTGGATGGTCCGGATGGACTCGGCCTCGTCCGGTGCGCCGTAGAACTCGGCCATGCCCATGCAGCCGAGCCCGATGACCGGGACGTTCAGAGCTCCGCCCAGCACGGTGCGGGGAAGGAGCGAATGCGCGGCGGTGGTCATGAGTGCTCCCTGAGGTGTCGAACCGATGGGTCTTCAGACGGCGGCGAGCCTTTGCCGGCCATGAGTGAGCCCGGCCGGAACTCAGCATGCCGAACGGAGGCGTCGTCAGCCTGGTACTGGTCGTGCCAGCAGAAGGACCACCACCGAACAGGGGGGTGGAAGGAACACCGGTATCCGGCGCACAGGTAGTGATCAACCCTGGCTCGGCCGCGGACCGCTTCCCAAGACTGATCGGGGACCGTTCACCTCACCGGTCGCACCAAACGGGCCGCCCCACCCTAGACCACCCTGGGAAATTCCGCGACGCAATCTTTGATCTTTCAGGTCCCACCCGAACCTTCATAGCGAGGAAGGAGGCCAGAAATGGTCGGAGAAGACCTACCGCCCTGGTCACCGGGCATCTCGAACGTGCTGGTCATCGACCCCTATCCCGTCTCCAGAGGCGCTGTCGCCGCGCTGTTGCGCTGCTCGGGACTGGCCGGCCGCGTGTATGAGGCGGCGCTCGGAGGGGAGGCGCTGGAGACGGTTCGCGGGCACGGCGTGGCCCTCGTCGTACTCGCGACGGAGGCGGACCGGCCGCACGGCGTCCTGAGCTGGTGCCGGCGGCTCAAGCGGCTGCCTTCCGCTCCCGCCGTGCTGATCTACTCGGGAAACGGCGCCGCCTCCTTCGTCGCGGCGTGCCTGGCCAGCGGTGCGGACGGCATGGTGCATCGCTCGGCGACGGAACGGCAGCTCCTGGACGCCGTACGCGATGTGATCGCCGGACGTCCGGTGTGGCCGCCGGGTCATCCGGCGCGGGAGGGGGACGACGCCAGGGATCTTCAGGTCTGCGCCCCGCCGGTTCGGATGACCCAGCGCGAGGAGCAGATCTTCGCGTTGCTGCTGCACCGGTATTCGAACGACGAGATCGCCGCGGAGCTGCACCTGGCGCGGCAGACCGTCAAGAACCACGTCAGCAGCGTCCTGCACAAGACCGGGTTCGCCAACCGGCGTGAACTCGCCAAGGCCGCGGCACGGCACCAGCGTGCCGCCGCCTGCTGAGGGAAGGTGGAGCGGACAAGATGATCCGATCATCGGATGTGCTCATCGTCGGCGCCGGCCCCGTCGGGCTGACCCTCGGCGCCGAACTGCTCCGGCGCGGCGTGGCCGTGCGGCTCGTCGAGAAGGCCGACCGCCCTCATCCCCACGCCAAGGCGATCATCATGTGGCCACGGGCCCTTGAGGCGCTGGCCCGCATCGGCGCCGCGGAGGAGGTCGTCGCCCGGGGGCACGTCATCCGGGCGCAGAACTACAGCTCGGGTGGGCGGCGCCTGGCCCGCACCCGTTTCGACGGACTGACCGGCACCCGGCATCCGTACGCGCTGTCGTTGCCGCAGGAGCAGACCGAGGCGGTGCTCCGCGAGCGGTTCCTGGCCCTCGGCGGCGAGATCGAGTTCGGCGCCCGGTTCGGCGGCCTGCGCCAGGACGGCGGGGGTGTCCAGGTCGAGTTCTCGGGGATGGACGGTGCGGAGCGCTGGGAGAGCAGGTGCCGGTGGCTGGTGGGCTGTGACGGGGCGCACAGCGCCGTCCGGCGGGCCCTCGGCGTCCCGTTCACCGGCGCGTCCTATCCGCAGCAGTTCCTGCTGGCGGACGGCCCGTGGGAGACGCCGCTCGGTCACGATGAGGCGCACTATTACATGACCCCCTCCGGTGTCGTGGTGATCGTGGGGCTGCCGGCCGGCCAGTACAGGGTGTTCGTCAGCGTGGCGCCCGACGCCCCGGTGGATGATCCGGTCCGGACGGTGCAGGAGGCCGCCTCCGAGCGCGTCCCCGTACCGGTGCACCTGCTGGGCAGCCCGCGGACGGGTGTGTTCCGCGTGCACCGCAGGGCGGCGGAGCGGTTCCGGGAGGGCAGGGTGCTGCTCGCCGGTGACGCCGCCCACATCCACAGCCCGGCCGGCGGTCAGGGACTCAACACCGGCATCGAGGACGCCTCCTCGCTGGCATGGCGCCTGGCGGGTGTGGTCCACGAGGCACGCCCGGAGTCGGTCCTGGACGAGTGGGAACGGGAACGCCGGCACGTGGCCCTGTCGGTGGTCAGGGACACCGATCGGCAGACCAGACTGTGGACGATGCGCGGCTGGCGGTGCCGGGTCCGGGACGCGGCGCTGCACGTCGCTCAGGCGACCGGTGTGCTCGACCGGACCGTGGTCCCTCGGCAGGCCCAGCTCACACTGGCCTATCCCGGGCCGCGCCGGCGAATAGGCCGGCTGGCGGTCGGCGGGCGGCTGCCGGACGTCCCGCTGCCACAGGGCGGATGGCTGCACGACCTGCTGCGCGCCGCACCGGACGTCTGCCTTGTGCTCTTCGCGCGCCCGGGGTCGCCCGGGCCGGACCTGGCGGCCGGCCGGTGGCGGACGGTGCCCGGCGTCGACGTCGTCCAGGTGGAGTCCGAAGCCGTCCGGGCGGCGCTGGGGCTGCGCGGGGAGGTGTCCGCCGTGGTACGGCCGGACGGCGTGGTGGCCGAGGTCGACGAGATCGGCGGCCGGCGCGTCACCGCCTGGCTGGAGCGGTACCTGTCCCCGGTCCCGGCCGCGCGCGGTGGGGAGTGACGCCGGTATGAACAGGTTCGATGGACAGGTCGCGCTCATCACCGGCGGCAGCCGCGGCATCGGCCTGGCCTGCGCCCGGCGCCTGGTGGCCGAGGGCGCGCGGGTCTGCCTCACCGCGCGTGGTGAGGAGTCGCTGGCCGAGGCGGTGAAGACGCTGGGCGGCCCGCGGCATGCGATCACGGTGGCAGGCCGGGCGGACGATCCCGGGCATCGCGCCGCGGCGGTCGCCCGGACGCTGGAGGAGTTCGGCAGGATCGACGTGCTGGTCAACAACAGCGCGGTCAACCCCGCCTACGGCCGCGTGCTGGAGATGGAGGACCGCGCGGTTCGCAAGACCTTCGACGTCAACGTCGGAGCCGCGCTCGGCTGGCTGCGCGAGGCGCGCCGTGCCTGGCTGGGCGATCACGGGGGAGCCGTGGTGAACATCGCCGCCCTGGCCGGGCTCACCCCGGCCATGGGCATCGGTGTGTACGGGGCGAGCAAGGCGGCACTGATCCACCTGACTCGTCAACTCGCCCAGGAGATGGGCCCCCGGGTCCGGGTGAACGCCGTGGCGCCCGCAGTGGTCAGGACGAAGTTCGCGGCACGGCTGTACGAGGGGCGGGAGGACGAACTGGCGGGTCAGTACGCACTCGGGCGGCTCGGAACCCCTGAGGACATCGCCGGCGCGGTCGCCTTCCTCGCCTCGGACGACGCCTCCTGGATCACCGGTCAGACCCTCGTCGCCGACGGTGGGATCGTCCTGAGCGGCGGAGGGGTCTGACCGGGTCATGACCTTCCCGTCATCCGGGGCACTGCCCCCCGGCCTGCCCTCCCGTCCGGCCGTGCCCGCGGGGATCGAGATCGCCGGATTGAGCCGCTGGCTGCGCCGGCGGTTCCCCGGCGAGCCGGGCCCGCTGACCACGGTGCGCCTGCTGGCCGGCGGCCGTTCCAATCTCACCTATCTCCTCGGGTGGGGCGAGCGCCTGCTGGTGCTGCGCCGTCCGCCGCTGGGCCACGTCCTGGCCACCGCGCACGACATGGCACGGGAGTTCCGGGCGCTGACGGCGCTCGGCCCCACTGACGTGCCGGTGCCACGGACCTATGGGCTGTGTGCGGACCCGTCGGTGCTGGGCGCGCCGTTCTATGTCATGGAGTGGGTCGAGGGCCGCGTCCTGCGCACGGACGGCGATCTGCTGACGTTCACCCCGAAGGACGCGGTTCGCCTCACCGACGCCGTGGCCGGCACGCTCGCCGCGTTGCACGCGGTCGGTCCCGCGGCGGCCGGACTCGCCGGATTCGGCCGTCCCGAGGGCTTCCTCGAGCGTCAGGTCAGGCGCTGGAGGCGGCAGATGGAGGCGTCGGGCGGCGCGCCGCCCGGGGCGGACGCGCTGAACGACCGGCTGGCCGCCACCTGCCCGGCGTCCGGCGCGGCCTCGATCGTGCACGGGGATTACAAACTCGACAATCTCCTGCTGGACCCCGGCGACGGCGGCCGGATCCGGGCGGTGCTCGACTGGGAGATGTGCACCATCGGGGATCCGCTGGCCGACCTCGGCATGCTCTGCATGTACTGGGATGGTTTCGCGGGTGTCCCGCGATCGCCGGTCGCCTCACCGGGCGCGCTTCCCGGCTGGCCCGGCCGTGATCATCTCATCGAGCGCTACACGGCCCTCAGCGCCGTGCGGCCGGCCAGGCTCGGCTGGTACACGGCTCTGGCCTTTTACAAGATCGTCGCGATCCTCCGGGGGATCGATCACCGTCGCCGCCAGGGGCTCGTGGTCGGCGACGGGTTCGACGGCATCGCCGACGCCGTCCCGATGCTCGTCGAGCGGGGCCACGCAGCCCTGGACGAGCTCGAATGAGCAGCGCGGACCCGCACGGGTGCGTCGCACCACGATCACACCGCCGGCCGGCCGGAACGGAGACACGATGGACTTCGCCCATGACGCCCGCACCGAAGAACTTCGCAAGAGACTTCTCGCCTTCATGGACGAGTGCGTCCTTCCCGCGGAGCCGGCCTTCGCGCCGGAACGGACGTCCGCGGACCCCTGGTGCCGGCCGCCGGAGATGGAGCGGCTCAAGAAGGAGGCCAGGGCCCGTGGGCTGTGGAACCTCTTCCTGCCCGACACGCGCTTCGGCGCCGGTCTGAGCAACCTCCAGTACGCCCCGCTCGCCGAGATCACCGGGCACAGTCCGCACATCGCCCCGGAGGCGCTGAACTGCGCGGCCCCCGACACCGGCAACATGGAGATCCTCGCGTTGTTCGGCACGCCGGAGCAGCAGGAGCGCTGGCTCAGGCCCCTGCTGGACGGCACGATCCGGTCCGCCTTCTGCATGACCGAGCCTGACGTCGCCTCCTCCGACGCGTCCAACATCTCGACCAGCATCGAACGGGACGGGAGCGATTACCTGGTCAACGGCCGGAAATGGTGGTCGTCGGGGGCGATGGCGGCCGAGTGCGAACTTCTCATCGTCATGGGGAGGACCGACCCCGACGCCCCCCGGCATCGGCGGCAGTCCATGCTGCTGGTGCCGCGGAACACACCGGGAGTGGAGGTGCGCCGTGGTGTCACGGTGTTCGGATACACCGACGGCGCGCACGGCGGCCATGGCGAGATCGTCTTCCGTGACGTCCGGGTCCCGGCGGCCAACATGATCGCCGCCGAGGGCGACGGCTTCCCGATCGCGCAGGCGAGGCTGGGCCCAGGGCGCATCCATCACTGCATGCGGCTGATCGGGATGGCCGAGCGCGCCCTCGGCCTGATGTGCCGGCGGGTGACACGGCGCCAGGCGTTCGGCAGACCGCTCGCCGAGCAGGGCGTCCTGCGCGAGTGGATCGCGGAGTGCCGGGTGCGCATCGAACAGGCGCGCCTCCTCGTCCTGAAGACGGCCTGGCTGATGGACACCGTCGGGAACAAGGGTGCGCACACCGAGATCCAGGCGATCAAGATCGTGGTTCCGGCGATGACCGAATGGGTGCTGGACAAGGCGATACAGGCGCACGGCGGAGCAGGGGTGTCCCAGGACCTCCCCCTCGCGCAGATGTGGGCGCACGCCCGTACTCTGCGGCTCGCCGACGGCCCGGACGAGGTCCACCGTGCCTCGCTCGCCCGGCGGGAGCTGGCCGTCCACCAGGACCGGCCGTGAGATGGGCCGGACGCATGGCGCCGGGAGGGGCGATATGCGCCGTCGCGCCGGGACGGCAGGGGAAATGCGGGTGACCGGCCTTACTGCGGAGCAGAACTTTCACGAAACCAGCCGGTAAAGAGGCGGATCTGCGGCGCGGCGGCGATTACCGGAGATATCACTCCGCCGGATGGTTTCCAGCCGGCGTCCGGTGTCCGAAACTCCGGCCGGGATCGCGTGGAGCGCACAAGCGACGCCGTCATGCGCCGGGGCGGCGGGTATCGGCGCAGGGCGGCGCGCCCCCGGGGCGGCGGGCCGGAGAAAGGCGGCTCGCCCGCCGCGGGGAATCGTGTCCGAAAATCGGGTGACTGGTATCGGATTTGATTTCGTGTAAGATGGTGGCATAATGACCGGGTGTTCCGCCGGGCATTCCCGGAGGTTCAGGGAAAGGGGAAGTCGGCATTGTGGCGACCTGCATGATTACGTCGAATTCAACGACGTATTAACATTCGGTCAAGAGGGGGTCGCCAATGTGCGCAGGGCTTTCGCCGTGGGATGCCGAGGCGGGTGCGCCGAGCGGGCCGGCCGTGGGCGGCCATGTGCCCGGGGGTGGACGCGAGAGGGGCGGCGTCCCGTTGAGGGCTCGCGCGGGCATGACGAAGTGATCGGGCGAATCGGCCCGCGTCATCCGAAGGCATGCGGCCGGCGAGCATGAGGCGCGCCGCCGATCACCGGCGCGCCGTCCCGGCCGGGCCGTGGGGCGCCGGACGCCGCGGACGGATCCGGGCCCGCATGCCCTTCTGGCCACGCTCGCCATGCGAGATCCTGCGGTCACACCCTGAAACGCCGGCGTGCGGATCAAGCGGAACGACCCGGCGTGCCGGATCAGCTTCGAGAAAGGCATTCATGGACGTAACCGACCAGCAACGGCGTGCACTCGCGTCCTTCCTCCGGAGCCGCCGGGAGCGGCTGAGTCCGAAGAAGGCCGGCATCCAGCAGACCTACGGGCGCCGGCGGACGTGCGGGTTGCGCAGGGAAGAGCTGGCCTCCCTCGCAGGGGTGAGCGTCACCTGGTACACCTGGCTGGAGCAGGCCCGTCGCATCCGGGTTTCCCGGCAGGTGCTCAGCAGCCTGGGCCGCGCCCTGCAATTGGACGATCTGGAGACGGCGCATCTGTTCCGGCTGGCGGGAGAGAGCCCGCCCTCCGCGGGTCATCCCTGCTCCAAGGAGGACATTCACGTCCAGTACCTGACATTCCTTGACGCGCTGGATCCGTTGCCGGCGGTGATCTGCAATCACCGCTTCGACGTTCTCGCCTGGAACCACGGATTCTCCGTACTGTTCCCGCATTTCGAGCAGCTTCCCATCGAGGAACGCAACACGCTGCTGATGACGTTCGAGGAACGCACCAGGACCATGTACTCGGACTGGGACCAGCACGCCATGCAGACGGTGGCGCTGTTCCGGGCGCAGAACGCCGAGAACCTCGTGCAACCGGAGTACGTGGACCTCATCACCGGATTGGAGGCGCGCAGCCCCGAATTCCGGGATCTGTGGCGCCGGATGGACCTGGAGACGGGAGGCCCGGCGCTGCGCACCCTCGACCATCCGTCGCTGGGCCGGCTTCACATCGGTTACGTCAAGCTCGCGCTGATCAACACCGACGCCACTCTGATCGTCCACCAGCCCGTGCTCAACCCGCACCTTCTCGCCCAGTTGCGGGAGCTGGTGGAGGAGCGGCGCGGTGCGCAGCGGCAGGGCCGGCCGCCGTGGCTCACGGCGGTGCCGGAACCACGAGGCTTCGCAGGCTGATGATCACCGGCCCGGATGCGGGGCATCCGGGCCTGATCGCCTACCACACGGCCTTCTCGGCCCCCTCCACGCCGATCAGGAGCTGGCCGGTGAGCGCCCTCAGCCGCTGCCGCACCTTGGGGGCATAGGCGTCCTGATGCGCCCGGGTGGGGCGGGAGCCATCGAAGAAGTGGCCGGTGGTCCCGTTCTGTCCGGCCTCGATCACCCGCAGGACCGCGTCGACCCCCTCCTGAACCGTGCTCCACGGGTTGATGCCCGCCTCGCGGGTCATGCCGGTGTCGAGATAGGTGCCCGGGTGCAGGCAGTTGACCCGGATGCCGTCCTCCAGATACTCCTCCGCCATCGCGAAGGTGAAGGCCGCCAGGGCGAACTTGCTGCGCATGTACGCCTTCGACCCCTCGTAACGACGGATGAACTGCAGGTCGTCGAAGTCCGGCGGGCTCTGCCCGATCGATCCGACGTTGACGACCTGACCGCCTCCCGCGCGCAGTGGTGCCCTGAGCAGCTTGGTGAGCACCACGGGAGCGAGGTAGTTGACGGCGAGCCGCAGTTCGTAGCCGTCCTTGCTCACCTCCCGGTACCGCGTGTCGGCGCCGAATCCCACGCCGGCGTTGTTGAGCAGCAGGCTCAGGCTCGGGTAGTCCGAGGCCACCTGCTCGGCCATCGCCGCGGTCCGGCCGAGAGAGCTGAGATCCGCCAGGTAGGGAGAGGCGCTGCCGCCCGCCGCCCTGATCTCCGCGACGACCTCGTCACAGCGCGTCTTGTCCCGGCCGTGCACGAGGATGTTCCACCCTCGCGCGGCGAGGGCGAGCGCCGTCGCCCGGCCGAGCCCCGAGGTGGCGCCGGTCACCAGCGCCGGTCCGGTCGGCGGGCTTGGGCGTTGAGCGGTCACGATGCTTGGTCCTTTCAGTCTTTTCCGTCGCGCAGTTCGATGGCGACCATGGTCAGTGTTCGGTCCGAGATGTTGCGGACGTAGTGCCGCATGGGCAGGTCGTCACCTCGGTTGAAGATCACCCGTCCCGTCTCCAGCGAAGCCTTCTTGATCAGTTCCCCGTGCTCGGTGAGCGACTCGCAGAAGGCGCCCGACAGCACGATCGTCACCCACGGATGCCGATGTGTGTGCGCCGGGCGACGCTCGCCGGGCGGCACGGTCTCGATCCAGCACTTGACGCGCTCCTCGTCGAGGACGAGCTCTGTGCCCAGTTCGTCCCACGGCTCGGCGTGCCCGGGCGCCTCGGCCCGTGATCGCCGCGGGTCAGGCGCGCCGGACATCGGCCATCTCCCCGGTCCGGGCCGGCGCGGGGGCACCCTGCCGGGTGAGCAGCCGCCTGGGGTTGTCCACCAGCATGATGTCGATCGCCGACTCGTCGATGTCCTGCTCCGCGCGCAGCCGCGGCAGCGCCCGTTCCAGCAGGTGGGTGTAGCTCCACTGGGGGAACAGGTGCCGCCGCTGCTCGACGGTGAAGTAGTCGATGTGCACCGCGTGGTCCTGCGAGAGAAGGATCTGCCGGGTATGACCTGCCCGGACCAGCGCGGCCAGCGTGGCATTGCGCTGCTCGTCGGGGGCCAGCCGCTCCATGCCGTAGCGGTCGTAACCGAGCATGCAGCCGGTGTCGGCGAGTTCGCGCAGGTAGCGCAGGCTGGCGGAGTCGCCGGCGTGGCCGACGACGACATGGTTCGGGGCCACCCCCTCCCTTTCCAGGATCCGCACCAGATCGATGCCGTTGCCGCCGCTCTCGTCGAACGGGTCGGAGTGGACGAGCACCGGGACTCCGGTGCGCCGGTGCACCTCCGCCACGGCGGCGGCCATCCGGTGCGCACTGGCGTCCGGAGGGACGCGCTCGCAGGCGAACTTCACCACGCCCGCCCGTATCCCGCTTCCGCCGACGCCCTCGGTCACATCGCGAAGCAGCAGGTCGATCAGAGGTTCCTCCGAGACGGCGATGCCGTCGGGGCCGCGGAACCGGGCGAACAGCGGGAGCCCGTCGACACTGTAGACGCCGGTCGCGATGACGATGTTCACCTCCGTCCGCTCGGCCACCCGCTTGACCAGCGAGAGGTCACGCCCCTGGCCGAGCACGGTCATGTCGATGATCGTCCGTACTCCGGCCTCGTAGGCGCGCCCGAGCTGCGCCACGGCGGCACGAACGCCCTCCTCCGGGTCCCACAGGTCCGGGTAGTTGGACTGGAATTCCGCGCTGAGGACGAAGAGATGCTCATGGGCGAGGGTGAGCCCGAGGTCGTCTGCGGACACCGGCCCGCGCACGGTGGGTACGTGCTCGAGCGGTGCCGGGGTAACCGTGCTCATGTTGACCGCCTTCATGGTCGCAGCCTGTCCATCACCTGCCGAACCGATGATTCCGGCAGCTGAGGCGATGAGTCGAGCCGTGAAGGTGGTGGTCATTGCACCTGACAGGCGACGCCCCGGCGTCCCAGCCTGGTACTCGGCCAACTAGGACAAGAAGCCACCTGCTTATCGGCTTCCAGTGGTGGCACCGTCGTTGCCGAGCCGGTGGGCCCGCTCCGGGTCCGCGACTCATCCCAGCGAACCATCCGTTCAATGCCACCCAGGAGAACAGAAAATGGCTGAGAAGAGCCTGTCGGGAGCCCTCATCGTCGTGGTGGGCGGTAGCTCCGGCATCGGCAAGGCCGTGGCCCGGCAGGCTGCGTCGGCCGGGGCCAAGGTCGTCGTCGCCTCCCGGTCGGAGGAGAAGCTCGCGCAGACGGCCAAGGAGATCGACGGTGTCACCACCGGCGTGATCGACGTGACCGACGAGGAGAGCGTCAGGGCGTTCTTCGGCACCGTGGGCGCCCTGGACCACCTCGTGGTGTGCCCCGGCGACATGGCCACGGGCTCGGTCTACGAGATGGCGGCGGACGACGTGCGGCGCTGCATCGACACCAAGATCGTGGGACAGATGCTGTGCGTGCGGCACGCCGGGCGGAAGATCTCCGAGGGGGGTTCGATCACCCTGCTCGCGGGCGCCGCCGGCTACAAGCCGTACCCCGACATGTGCATCACGGCCGCCGCCAACACCGCGATCGGCGGGCTCGGACGGTCGCTCGCCGTCGAACTCGCTCCCATCCGGGTGAACGTCGTCGTGGCCGGTCTGATCGACACGCCGCTGTGGGAGCCGATCCCCGAGGACGCGCGCGCCGCCCTGTTCGAGCAGACGGCGAAGTCCTCGCCGGTCGGGCGGATCGGCCGGCCCGACGACGTCGCCACCACGGTGCTGCACTCCATGGAGAACACCTTCGTCACCGGCGCGCTCCTGCACGTCGACGGCGGCGCGGTGCTGTGACGCCCAGAGAACGAAACAGCGTGGCCGGCGTCGAAGCGCCGGCCACGCGGCCCTCCGGGCCGGAGGGCACCGCGCTGCCGCGCTCGACGATCCTCGTCCTGGCGGTCGCCTGCGGCCTGTGCGTGGCGAATCTCTACTACATACAGCCGATCATGCAGGAGATGGCGGCCGCACTGCGGACCACTCCCGACACCCTCACCCGGGCGGTCTCGTGCACCCAGCTGGGCTACGCGGTGGGGCTGGTCGCGCTGGTGCCGCTCGGTGACGCCACCGACCGCAGGCGCCTGCTCTCGGTGCTGATGGCGTCCACCACGGCGGTGCTCGCCGTGATCCCGTTCGCTTCCGGCGCCGTCCTGCTGTGCCTGTGCTTCCTGCTGGGGCTGGTGACGGTGTCGGCCATGGTGATCCTGCCGCAGGCGGCGAACATGGCGCTCCCCGAGCAGCGCGGGCGAGTCGTCGGGACGGTCATGACAGGGCTGATCCTCGGCGCCCTGTTATGCCGGACCTTCGCCGGGTTACTCGCCGACGTGGCCGGCTGGCGCGCGGTGTTCTGGTCGGCGGCCGGCCTGATGCTGGCCGTCGGCCTCGCCGTACGCCGGGTGCTCGTGCCGACGGCGTCGGCCGGGCCGATCTCCCCGCGGGCCTACCTGCGCCTGCTGGCCTCCCTGGCGGCCCTGGTCCGGCACAGCCCCGTGCTCGTGGAGCGGACGCTGTACGGAGCCTGCGGCATGGCGGCCTTCAGCATCCTGTGGACGGCCCTGCCGTTACGGCTCGGCCAGCCCCCCTATGAATTCGGCCCCGCCGCGATCGGGCTGATGGGCCTGCTGGGCGCCGCCGGCGCGCTCGGCGCCTCACTGGCCGGCCGCCTTGCGGACGGCGGCCGCCAGACGATGGTGACCGCGACCGCCTTCACGGCGATCCTCCTCAGTTTCGCGGTGGCGTCGGCGCACGGCGCGTCGATCGCGGTCCTGTCGGGCGCCGTCCTGCTCGTCGACTTCTCCGTGCAGGCGGCGCACATCACCAACCAGGCGACCATCTTCGCCGATGCCGACGGTGGCACCCGGAGCCGCGTCAACACCGTCTACATGACCGCGTACTTCCTGGGAGGCTCCCTCGGCTCGGCGGCGGCGGGCGCCGCATGGCCGTACGGCGGCTGGTCGACGGTGGCCCCACTGGGAGTCGGCGTGGCCGGGCTCGCGTTGCTCCTTCTCCTCGGCCACCGGGTCCTCCGCAGGCGGCGCGACTCCCCGACGACCCCTGAAGGGAAGCACTGACATGTCGTCCCCTGCCCTGGGCCACGAGAGCCTGGACACCGCCGCCGGGCCGCCGGCCGCGGTGACCGTGCGCCCCGACGACCCTCGCTACGCGCACCTCGTGCGACGTGGGCGCAACACACGCTTCGCCGCCACGCCGGGCACCGTGCGCCTGGTCCACTCCGCCGAACAGGTCCGCCAGGTGGTCCAGGAGGCCGTCGACGACGGCTCGCGGATCGCCGTGCGCGGCGGCGGGCACGGCCTGGAGAACCTGGTGGACAACCCGGAGGTGCGCACGCTCATCGACATGTCCCGGATGAACTCCGTCGCGTTCGACCCGCGGCACCGGGCCTTCTCGATCGGTGCGGGGGCACTGCTGGGCCAGGTCTATCCCGCTCTGTATCTGAGCTGGGGCGTCGCCATCCCCGGAGGCACCTGTCCCGGTGTGGGACTCGGCGGATACGTGCAAGGTGGCGGCTTCGGCGCGATGTGCCGCCGCCACGGCCTGATCGTCGACCATCTGTACGGAGTCGAGATGGTGGCGGTGGACCGGTCCGGCCGGGCGAGCACCCTGGTGGCGACCAGGGAGCCCGCCGATCCCAACCGGGACCTGTGGTGGGCCTGCACCGGCGCCGGCGGCGGCAACTTCGGCGTCGTCACGCGGTACTGGTTCCGCTCGCCCGGCGCCGATGCCGGCGACGGGCCGGCCACAATCCTGCCCAGGCCGCCGCGGACGACCATCCTGGCGTCGGTCAACTGGCCCTGGGAGACGATGACCGAGGCGGCGTTCACCAAGATCGTGCGCAATCACGGCGAGTGGCACCAGCAGGACGGCGCCGAGGGACCGGGGCCGTACGACAGCCTGTACAGCGGCCTGTACCTCAACCAGCTGATGGTGGGTCAGGTGACGCTCAACGCGCAGATGGACGGGAGCGACCCGGGTTCGGCGAAGCTCCTGGAGGACTACATCGCCGCGGTGAACGACGGTGTCGGCGTTCCCTGGTCGGTCCAGTACACCACGATGCCCTGGCTGGACTCCGCGCTCCGTGACGTGGAGAACCGCGGCATCCACACCCGGTCCAAGAGCAAAGGCGCTTACCTGAGGGAGCCGTACTCCGGCGAGCAGGCGGCGACGGCGTACCGCTTCCTGTCCGATCCCGGCTACGACGGGCACACGGTGCTTCTGCTCTTCTCCTACGGAGGGCAGATCAACTCCGTCCATCCCTCGGCGACCGCCGCGCCGCAACGCGACTCCATCCTGAAAAGTTATCTGGGCACCTACTGGGTGCACTCGGGAGACGACGAGCGGCATGTGGAAAGGATCCGCCGGTTCTACGCCGAGTTGTACGCCGCCACCGGTGGCGTGCCCGCCCCCGGGACGGCGACCGACGGGTCGTACATCAACTATCCGGACACCGATCTGGCGGATCCTTCGGTGAACACCTCCGGAATTCCGTGGCACACATTGTATTTCAAGGACGGGTACGAGCGATTACAGCGTGCGAAGGCGTGCTGGGATCCCGGCGATGTCTTCCGGCACGCGCTTTCGGTAAGGCTCCCCTAGCACCCGGTCGACCAGGCGGGTGACGCCGGCACATCCCGGCGTCACCCGCCTCTTCTGCGTTTCCGCCGGTCGGGACGGCCCTTCCGTCCACCGGCGCACGAGCCGGCGTTGCGATCGGTGCGCCGCAGAGGTCGACGGCCCTGGTGCCCGAGCGCCTGCGAAAAACGGTACCGAGGGTCCTGGGAAATGCCGGATGAATATCTATAGCATCCTTTCCATGGTCAGTGACGAATTCATGCGCGATGGTGACGCGGATTCCCGGTCGTCCCATTCGGAACGGGTTCTGATCACCGGAATCGGCGTTGTGCTTCCCGGCACCGGGTCCGTGCGGGATTTCTGGGAGAACATCTCGCGCGGCCGGTCCCAGATAGGGCCGCTCACCCGATTCGATCCGCAGGCGACGGGGATTCCGGTACACGTCGCCGCCGAGATATCCGGCTTCGACCACCGTCGCCACCTGCCGGATCTGCCCGAGCGCCACGCCGCCAAGTACTCGCGGGAGATCCTCATCGCGATGTCGGCCGCGGCCGACGCCCGGCGCGACGCCGGCCTGGCACCCGGGGACGCCGACCCGCGCCGGGTGGGCATCGTCATGTCCTCCTCCCGCGGGCCGCTCTCCTGGTGGCGGGACGCGCTGACCGGAGCGAGCCCGGCGCCCTTCGGGGACATGGGCGCCATGTTCCGGGGCCTGGCCGGTTGCCCGGCCAGCCTCTCCGCCATCCATCTGGACGCCCAGGGACTGGTCACCACGCTCAGCAACGCCTGCGTCGGCGGTCACCAGGCGCTCGGCGTGGCGCTGCGCGAACTGCGCGCCGGCGCGGCGGACGTCATGTTCGTCGGCGGGCATGAGTTCCCGATCACCCCGGAGGTCGCCGCGTGCTACCGCGCGACGGGCGGAAAGGTGCTCTCCACCGAGCGTGAGGACCCCACGCGCGCGGTCCGGCCCTACAACTCCGACCGGGAGGGCTTCGCCCTGGGAGAGGGCTCGGTGGTGCTGGTCCTGGAACGCGCCTCCTTCGCCGCGGCCCGAGGCGCCCGCGCCTACGCCGAACTGCTCTCGGTCGCCTCCCTCAACGAGGCGGCGCACGCGACCACCATGGACCTGACCGGCAAGGTCACGGCCTCGCTGATCGAGACGATGCTGACCGATCTCGGCCGTGATCCCGAAGAGGTGGACTACTTCTGCGCCCACGGCACCGCCACGCCGTACAACGACCTCGCCGAGAGCCGGGCCCTGCGCGCCCTGTATCCCGGCAGGAGCGCGGACCGGTTACCGCCGATGAGCTCCAACAAGCCCATCTACGGGCACACCTTCGGCCTGGCGGGGATCATGAACGTGGCCGCGACCGGTCTGATGGCCCACCACCAGACCATCGCCCCGACCATCAACCTCACCGACCCCGACCCCGAGTGCGACCACGATCACGTCGCCGAGGGGAGCCGCGCGGCCCGCGTCGGCCTGGCGGTGTCCATGTCCTTCGCCTTCGGCAGCCAGACGGCGGTCGCCGCGGTAGGGGCGGTGTCATGACGCCCCCCATCATCGCCGCCGGCCCCGACGAGCTGGTCCGCCGTACCGTCTCGCCCGGCGACCACGTCCATCTGGCCGGCACCCCCTCGCGGCCGAACGCGCTCACCTACGCGCTGTGCCGAACCCTCGGCGCCGGCGGGCACCTCACGGTCAGCACCACCGCCGTCCACTCGGCCGCGCACGCGATCGCCCTGTCCGGCGTCGCGGACAAGGTCATCGCGGGATTCGCCGGTGACACCTATCCCTCCCCCCGGCCCAATCCGCTGTACCGCGACCTGGCCGAGGGGCGGCCGTTCACCTTCGAGGCGTGGTCGCTGCTGTCCTACGTCCAGCGCCTGATGGCCGGCGCGCTCGGACTGCCGTACGCGACGACCGCCTCGCTGACCGGCACCGACCTGACCGGCGGCAAGAGCGGCGAGCTGTACGAGGTGGACGACCCGGCCCGGCCGGGGCGGCCGATCACGCTGCTGACGCCGCTGCGCCCTGACGTGACCCTGGTGCACGGCGTGTGCGCCGACGAGGACGGGAACATCGTCGTGGTGCCGCCGCTCGGTGAGGGCGCCTGGGCCGCCTACGCCGCCCGGCGCGGAGTGATCGCCTCCGTCGAGCGGATCGTCCCGCGTGGCGAGCTGCGGGCGGTCGCCGATCGTGTCCTCATCCCCGGTTCGCGGGTACTGGGCCTGTGCGAGGCGCCCTTCGGCGCCCATCCGCAGTCGCTGCGCACCGCCGGGGTCTGCGGCGTGACCGGCTACTTCGACGACTACGCGTTCATGGAGCGCATCGTCGCCGCGTGCGGTGGGCCGCACGCGGGGGCCGACTGGTACCAGGAGTGGGTGACCGGGCCGGGTTCGCACGCCGGCTACCTGGAGCTCCTGGGCGCCGGGCGCCGTTCCGCGCTGGCCTGCCACGACGGCGACGACGGCCGGCGGGCCGCGGGGGAGAAGCCCGCCGCCGCCCGCGAGCGGCCCGCGTCCGAGGGGCCCGGCGCACCACCGGCCCCGCCCGCACCTCGTCGACCGGCCGAAGACCCGCGCGACGCCGCGCCCAGCAGGCTGGAACGGCTGATCGTGCTCGGGGCCCGAGCCGTCGCCGACCAGGTGCGGCACGGCGGTTACGACACCCTGCTCGCCGGGATCGGCGCCTCGCATCTGGCCGCCTGGCTGGCCGCCGACCTGCTCCGGCGAGGCGGCCACGCCGTCAAGGTCGCCGCCGAACTCGGCATGTACGGCTTCGAGCCGGAGAACGGGGACGTGTACCTGTTCAGCCTGGCACACGCCGGACGCAGCGAGATGCTGGCGGGCATCCCGGAGATACTCGGCGGCATGGTCGCGGCCAACCCGCGGGCACTCGGCGTCCTGGCCGCGGCGGAGATCGACGAGACCGGCACCCTGAACACCAGCCTGACAGCCGAGGGACGCTGGCTGACCGGGTCGGGAGGGGCGAACGACATCGCCTCCACCACCGACTGCGTGGTGATCGCCACCACCTCCCGGCGCCGTTACGTCCCCCGGGTCCACTACCGGACCAGCCCCGGCCGGCGGGTGCGGGAAGTGGTCGGCGACTTCGGGCGCTTCCGGCGCGACGCCTCCGGCGACGGCTTCCGGCTCGCCACCTTCCTGCCGCCGGGCGAATCCGAGGACGACCCGGCCGGCGAGGAACCCGGCGCCATCCAACGGGCCCGCGACCTGCTGGAGCGGCGTACCGCCTGGACGGCCCCGGCGGCTGGCCTGGTCATCGAGAAGCCCATCACCACCGAAGAGCTCGAGTCGTTGCGGGCGCTCGATCCGGACGGCCGCTACCGCTGATCCGGCCGAGCACGCGTCACGGCCGGCGGACCGCCGCCGTGCCCGCCATCACCTGAGGAGCCTTCCATGCGCGTCCGCACCGAAGCCAGGACCTGGACCGGATCCGGGCTGAGATTCTCCGGGTTCGGCCACTACTACCCGCGCACCGTCCAGGACAACACGGGCGGGGTCACCGTCGGCGGCAGGTACCACCCGGCCGAGGTCGTCGCCGACCTCGGAGTGCGCAGCCTGCACGTCGCCGCCGAGGACGAGACGGTGGAGTACATGTCGGTACGCGCCGCGCGGGCGGCGCTGGCCGGCGGCGGGCACGCGGCGCAGGACACCGACCTGCTGATCCTGGCCAACTGGACCGATCGGCAGTGGATCCCGGAGATCGCTCCGGCGGTGGCGGCCCGCCTCGGGGCCGAGAGCGCCCTGGCCTTCGACGTCTGCGGCGCGTGCACCGGTTTCGTCCACGCCGTGCAGACGGCCGCCTCGTTCCTGACCGCGCACCCGGGGTGGCGGCGCGCGGTGGTCGTGGCCGCCGACCGCTTCTCCCATCGTGCCCGTCCCGGCTCGCGCGGCCGGCTCGTCTTCGGCGACGCCGCCGGGGCGGTCGTGCTCGAGAAGGGGGAGCGGGACCGGCCGGGCGGCCTGCTGGACTCCGTTCTCGACTGCGACGCGGCGGAGGCCGACACGGTGGCCGCCCGCCCGCCGGAGGGATGGCTGAGGCCCAGGCCGGAACTCATCGAGCTCGCGGTCCGCTCCAGCCTGCGGGTCGCGGAGGCTCTTCTGACCCGCAACGACATGAAGAGCGGCGACATCGACCGGCTGGTGCCGCACCCGGGCAACAACCGGATCCACCAGGGCGTGCGCGACGGACTGGACCTGCCGGCGGAGAAGTTCCTGACCAACTTCGCACAGCGCGGCAACACCGGCTGCGCGTCGATCCCGATCGCCTTGTCGGAGTTCTCCGCCGCCGGTGCCCTGCGCCCCGGTGAGCTGGTGCTGTCCACCGCGGTCGGTTCCGGCTGGTACTACGGCGGGCTGCTGTACCGGCTCTGACCGTTCTGCCCTGCGCCCCGGCCGCCGGCCCGGGGCGCGCCCCCACCGAAGACCGTCCGAACGTCCACCCGCCTCGTGCGGGAGAAGCGAGAGACCACATGAGCGGTGACCTGGCCATCTGGACCGACTTCGGGGGCGTGATCACCGCTCCTGTCGATGTGACGTTCCACGACTTCAGCACCCGCACCGGGGTGCCGACGCACGCGCTGAAGGAGGCGATGCGGCTGGTGGGAGAGGCGCACGGCACCGACTCCATGGGCGTGCTGGACATCCCGCTGCTGGACGAGGCCGCATGGGCACATGAGGTCGAGGAAGAGCTGGCGCGTACCTTCGGCCTGGCCGCCGATCTGCGCGACTTCGGCGACCGGTGGTTCGAGGGCCGGCGCGCCGACCAGGCGTGGCTCAGGCGGCTGGCCGGCCTCAGGTCGCGCGGGGTCTTCGTCGGCATGCTGTCGAACCTGCCGCCGTCCTGGGAGCGGCACCGCCGGTACATGGCCGACGACTCCTGCTTCGACGACATCGTCTGTTCGTACGCGGTCGGCCACCGCAAGCCGGAGCCCGAGATCTTCGAGATCGCGGCGGAGCGGTGCGGCCACGACCCGGCCGCCTGCGTGCTCGTGGACGACCTGGAGAAGAACTGCGCGGGCGCGGTGGCGGCCGGCTGGCAGGCCGTTCACTTCCGCGACGCCGAGCAGGCGGCCACCGAGATCGAGGAGCTGATCCGCGCGCGCACCGCGGCGTCGGCGAGCACCGGCTGAGCCACCCCGCGCGGCGGCACGCGGCCCTCCGTCACCGCGCGCTGCGCTCATCGGTCCACTCAAACCCGCACCGACCGTCCCGGGAGTCCACATGACCGCACCGACCGGCATCGAACCCGAAATCGCCGCGCCCGTTCTCACCACCTATCGCACCGTCGACCGGCGTCTGGTGCACCGTGCGGCACTGGCCGAGGTCTTCTTGACGGACTTCGCCACGATGGGCCGCGATCGCTTCCAAGGCTCGGCCCAGCTTCCGCCCTGTCACTTCTACTACGGCGACCACACGACCCGGCCGGCGATCCATGACCCGCTGGCCGTGTTCGAGAGCGTCCGCCAGATGCTGCTGTGCGCCACGCACCTTCAGCACGGCGCGAGCGAGGAGACCAAGGCCATCACCGCGGAGACCGACCTGGAGATCGGCGACCCGGGCCCCCTGCGCACCGATGGCGGGATCGTCGAGTTGTCCCTGCACGGCGCCGTCACCCTGGAGAAGACCTACCAGGGAGCCGTCTCCCGCGTGGTGCACGAAGTACGGATCCACAACGCGGCGGGCGAGCCGATCGGCACCGTGCGCGTCGACACGGCGCTGCGGACCGGCGAGGCCTACAAGGCGTTGCGCATGGCGTACCGCACCGGACCCGCGCCGTACTCCGGCACCCTGCCCGCGGCGGTGCCCCGCGCGCCCGTCGCCCCGCATCTCGTCGGCCGCGAACAGGCGCGCAACGTCGTGCTGCACGCTCCGTGGAGCACGGCCGGCGAGGCCGGGGCACTGCTGCGCGTCCCGGTGGACCACTCCAGCATGTTCGACCATCCGCAAGACCACGTTCCAGGCCCGGTCATGATGGAGGCGGCGCGGCAGGCCACCCTGCTGCTGGCCGGCGAGTGCCTCGGCATGGCCCCGTCCACGCTGTGGCTGCGGTCGCTCGGTGCCCGCTACCACCGGTTCACCGAACTCGACGCGGACGTCCAGGTGCGGGCACGCCCGCTGCCGGGCGGCGCCGCGGGTGGTGTTCCCCGGCCGGGGTGCGGCGCCGAGGTGACCTTCCACCAGGGCGGCGAGACCGTCGCGACCATGATCGTGGGGCTCGGCGCCCTGCCGGCCTCCGAGTCCCGCGACGCCGGACCGGGCAGCGTCCGCGATGCGTGATGACCGCGCCGCGGCGCCCGGCGTCTTCGTGCCCGGAGGCCCGTCCGATCCGATCTCCCTGTTCCGGCTCGACGGCCGGGTCGCCGTGGTCACCGGCGCGTCGAGCGGGCTCGGTGCCCGCTTCGCACAGGTGCTGACCGCGGCCGGCGCCCGGGTGGCCCTCGCCGCCCGCCGCAAGGACCGCATCGGCGAACTCGCCGCCCAGATGCCCGGCGCACTCGCGGTTCCCTGCGACGTGACCGCGGCGGGCGATCGCGACCGCCTGGTGCGCACCGTGACCGAACGACTCGGATCGATCGACATCCTGGTCAACAACGCGGGCCTCTCGCAGGTCGTGCCCGCCGAGGAGCAGACCCCGGACGCCTTCTCCGAGATCGTCGCGGTGAACCTGAACTCGGTCTTCGCCCTCAGCGCGGCCGTCGCGTCCGGCATGCTGCGGCGCGGCGGCGGCAGCATCGTCAACGTGGCCTCGGTCTACGGACTGGTGGGCAGCGGCAGCCTGCCGCAGGCGGCGTACGCCGCGAGCAAGGGCGGTGTGATCAACCTGACCAGGGAACTGGCGGCCCAGTGGGCCGACCGCGGCGTGCGGGTCAACGCTCTGTGCCCCGGCTGGTTCCGCTCCGAGATGACCGCGGAGATGGTCGACACCGGGACGGGACGGGCCTGGATCGAACGCCGCACCCCGATGCGGCGCCTCGGTGAGCCGCACGAACTCGACGGGGCGCTGCTGTTCCTCGCCGGGGCCGCGAGCACGTACGTGACCGGCACGGCGGTTCCCGTCGACGGCGGCTACCTGACCTTGTGAGCAAGTGGATCCGACATCCTCGAAGGGCGACGATGAGCATTTCGGAGATCGACCTGGTGCGTGTCCCCGGCCTTGCCCCATCGGGCCCGCAGAGCCCGCAGAGCCCGCAGAGCCCGGTGAGCCCGGTGAGCCCGGAGAGCCCGCGGAGCCCGGAGAGCCCGCGGAGCGAGGCGTCGGCGGAGCCGCTCACCATGCGAGCGCTCCGGGAAGGCGGCCTCAGGCTGAAGGACCGCATCATCCGGGGGCGTCCGGAGGCCGTGGAGCGGCAGCACCGGCTGGGCAAGCGGACCGCGCGCGAACGCCTGGAGTCGCTGCTCGACGAGAACTCGTTCGTCGAGATCGAGATGTACCGCCGTGGCACGGCACCCGGGCGGCCGTACACCGACGGTGTGGTCGCGGGCTCCGGGACGGTGTACGGCCGCCGGGTGTTCGTCTACGCGCAGGATTTCACCATCGCCGGCGGTTCCCTCGGCGCCGCCCACGCCGCGAAGATCCACAAAGTGATGGACCTGGCTCTCGCCACCGGCTGCCCGATCGTCGCGCTCAACGACAGCGGCGGGGCGCGCATCCAGGAGGGCGCCATGGCCCTCGACGGGTACGGCGGGATCTTCCGCCGCCAGGTGGAGGCCTCCGGGGTGATCCCGCAGATCAGCATCGTCCTCGGCCCGTGCGCCGGCGGGGCGGCCTACTCCCCGGCGCTGGCCGACTTCACCTTCATGGTCCGCGGGACCGCGCAGATGTACCTGACCGGGCCCGACGTGGTCGAGTCGGTCACCGGTGAGCGGGTGACCCACGCGGAGCTGGGCGGCGCGGACGTGCACGCCGAGCGTTCGGGGGTCGCCTCCTTCGTGTACGACGACGAGGAGGGCTGCCTGGAGGACGTCCGATTCCTGCTGTCGCTGCTGCCCGGCAACAACCTCGAGCCCGCTCCGGTGGTCCCGGTGGCCGAGGAGGACGATCTGCGGCCCGCACTGGCCGAGATCGTTCCGGTGGAGGCGAGCCGGCCCTACGACATGCGGGAGGTCATCGCCGAGATCGTCGACGACGGCGAGTATCTGGAAGTGCACGAGCGCTGGGCGCCCAACGTGCTGTGCGGATTCGGCCGGCTCCACGGCGAGGTCGTCGGCGTCGTCGGAAACCAGCCCATGGTCCTGGCGGGCGTGCTGGACAGCACGGCGTCCCAGAAGGCGGCACGGTTCGTGCGGTTCTGCGACTCGTTCGGCATCCCGCTGGTGACGCTGGTGGACGTCCCGGGGTTCCTGCCGGGCACCGAGCAGGAGCACGGCGGCGGGATCCGGCACGGTGCCAAGCTGCTGTACGCCTACTGCGAGGCCACGGTGCCCCGCGTCCAGGTCATCATCAGGAAGGCCTACGGCGGTGCGTACATCGTGATGGACTCGCGTTCCATCGGCTGCGACCTGTCGCTGGCCTGGCCCACCAACCAGGTGGCGGTCATGGGGGCGGACGCGGCGGTCAACGTGGTGCACCGCAGGGAACTCGCGGCGGCGGCCGACCCCGACGGCCTGCGCGCCGAGCTGGTCGCCCGGTACACCGAAGAGCTGATGCACCCCTACTACGCGGCCGAGCGGGGCCTGGTCGACGAGGTGATCGACCCCGGGCACACCCGGGCCGCGGTGGCGCGCGGTCTGGCGATGCTGCGCGGCAAGCGCGCCCGCGCCGTGGCGCGCAGGCACGGCAACGTCCCGTTGTGAACGCTCCTCACGTGGTGCGGCCACGCCCCCGGGCCAGGTGCTCCGCGCCTTCGCGCGGATCCGCCGCAGGGGAGCCGTACATCGAGCGCGTCCTGATGAGCGCGATCAGCGGTGACACCGCGGATAACTCCACTTCCGCGAGGTTCGCCGTCCGCGCCATCCGGACGGCGGACCGGAGCCGTCCATCGGCGGCCTCCAGCGCGCACTTGGCCGCCGCGTGACGGCCGGCGCGCACCAGGGCCGCCGCCGTCCGGTGCGGATCGGCGAGCGGACCGGCGGCCCACAGGTGGTGGGCGACGCGCTCGGCGACGGAGTCGCCGGCGAGTTCGGTCGGCTCGAGCGCGTCGGCGACGCGGAGGTGAAGCCGCCTCGCCCGTCCCGGAGGCATGGTCCGGCAGACCGACTCGCGGACCAGATCGTGGGAGAAGCGGAACGAGAACGGGTCTCCGGGAGCGGGTCCGAGCAGGCCGAGCGCTTCCACGGGCTCCAGGCGATCAAGGCAGCTCTGCACGTCGACACCGGCGACACCGGCGAGCAGGCCGAGGTCCACGTCCCGGCCGATCAGCGCGGCGATCTGGAGCAGGTCCCTGGCGTGGTCGTCGAGCGCGGTCATCCGGGCGCAGACGACGTCGCGCACGGTGGAGGGCACTTCCGCCCGCGCCACGGCGTCCTCGGTGACCACGCCGCTGTCGGCGAACAGCCGGGCCAGCTCCCGGACGAAGAACGGGTTTCCGGCGGTGCGTGCGCAGATGGTGCGGACGGCGCCCTGGCCCGGGGTCAGCCCGGTCTCCCGGCGGACCAGCTCGGCCACCTCGGCCGGGCCGAGAGGGCCGAGCCGGATGCGATAGTGGCCGGGCACCCGGCTGGCCGCGGCGAGCGTCCGCGCCAGCGCCTCGCCGGGCACGGGTGCGCGGTCGCGCAGACCTCCGACGATCACGGTGCCGCCCGGCAGCCGGGCCGCCAGGTGACCGAACAGGTGCAGCGACGCGATGTCGGCCCACTGGAGGTCGTCGATCACGAGCACCAGCGGCCGCTGCGCCGCGGCCTGGCCGATGGCGTCGACGGCCGCTTCGAACAGGCGGAACCGCGCTCCACCGCCGGCGGGTGCCGATCCGCCGGGCAGCTCGCCGTCCGGATCCAGCAGGGCGCCGAGCTCGCCGGTGAGCCACTGGTGCCGCGCCACGCCGGGCGAGTCGTCCAGCACCGTGCCGATCACCTCCACCCACGGCCACATCGAGGGTGTTCCCTCGCCCTCCAGGCAGTGGCCCCAGACGACGCGGGCCCCGCGCCGATCGGCCTCGGCGGCGAGCTCCTCCAGCAGACGGGTCTTGCCGATCCCCGGTTCGCCCTCCAGGACGATGATCCCGCCGCCGCCGGTGAAGGCGGGCTCGATCGCCTGCCGCAGCACCGTCAGCTCCCCGGCCCGGCCGACCATGCCACCCGCGGGCGAGGCGCCGGGCCCGGTGGCGGGCCGGGGCGGCGAGGACGGGCGTCCGGCCGGCCGGTGCGGGGTCACGGCCCCGCCCGCCGTCAGGCTCTGGTCCAGCACCCGCCGGTGCGCGGCGATCAGGGCCGGGCCGGGGTCGACGCCGAGTTCCCCGGCCAGGCGGGCGTGGACCGCGCGGAACACCGACAGTGCCTCGGCCTGCTGCCCGGCGGCGCCCAGGGCGGAGATGAGGCTCGCCTGCACCGGCTCGTGCAGCGGCGCCATCGTGGCGGCCAGTTGCAAGGACGGCAGCACCCGCTCCGGCCGGCCCATCGGTACCGCGAGGCCGGCCGCCGCCGTGCAGACCTCGAAGAACCTGTCGTCCAGCCTGGTGAAGATCGACGTCGAGGCCGATCCCTGGTGCAGGCCGCCGCCCGCCGGCCCCTGCCACAGGCCCAGGGCCTCCACGTAACGGTCGAGGGCCACCTCGTGGCGATCCTGCGCCAGGGCGACCTCGGCGGCCTCGGTGAGGTCCCGGAACACGACGAGGTCCAGTGTCCCGGTGCCTGCGGTGAACAGGTAGCCGTTGCCGCGCCGCAGCAGGTGGGAGCCGGGATCCCGCGCCGAGAGCGTGGGCTCCAGCAGCCGCCGCAACGAGCCGATGTACTTGTGGATGACATTGAGGGCGCTGACCGGCGGGTCGTCGTCCCAGATGAGGTCGATCAGCTCGCCGGTGCTGAGCGGCCGTCCCTCCCGCGCCAGGAGCAGGGCCAGCAGAAAGGCCTGCTGCCGGGGGCCGGCGTTCAGCTCGGCCCCGTCCCGCCAGAGCCGCAACGGGCCGAGGATCTGGAAGAGCAGGGAGCCTCCCGAAGCCGAGCGGTCCTCGCCACCGCCGCCGATGGGAAGGATGGGCGAAGCCACGCGTGTGATCACCTTGGAATGTCGAGACGGCCTGCGGATCAGTGGATCAGGCCAGTAAAGCCGAGTGTGAAGCCGGGAGGTACCGCGATCCTGTTCGATCAGTGCCCATTCCCCGTGACTTCCCGCCGCCCGGGCGGCGCGTCCCGCCCGGCGCGGAGACGCGCGGGGACGATCTAGCCCGCGTCCGGGTGCATCCTGCGCAGTTCGGCCGCCACGTTGTGCGCGTCGACGTAGGCGCGCGGTGTGACGCCGAAGCGGTTGCGGAACTCCTTGATGAAGTGCGAGACGCTCGCGTAGCCCACCTGGCGGGACGCCTCGGCGACCCCCATCCCGCGGTCGACGAGCAGCTCACGCCCCCGGTCCAGCCGGTACTCCTTGAGGAACCGATAGGGCGTGCGGCCGGTGACCTCGCGGAACAGGGCGGAGAACGCCGATGGGCTGAGCGCCGCCTGCCTGGCCAGGTCGTTGACCGTCAGCGGCTCCGCGTAGTGCGCTCGGGCGAACGTCAGCGCGGCGGAGATCGTGTCGTGCGAGACCTGCCTGGCCGCGATGTGCAGCATCCGGGCGAACTGCTCGCGGCGCAGCACGCGGTAGACCATCTCCTCGACGCACATCGGCGCCAGCACCCGCCGGTCGGCCTGGCTGTCGAGTGACCGCAGGAACCGCAGGACCGCCGCCATCAGCTCCGGATCGAGCGGAGAGACGACGCACCGGTCGGCCCCCTCCTGCTCGGCGACGGCGGCGGAGGTGGCCGAGCGCCGGCCGAGCATGTCGGTGGAGACCTTCCGCACCAGCGCGGGGTCGATCTCCAGGACGAAGGACAGGAACGGCTCGCAGGGGCCGGCCTGCAGCACTTCGGCCTGGAAGTGCAGGTTGCTGCCGAGCACCAGGTAGTGGAACGGGTCGTAGACGTAGCGCGCGCCGTCCACGATCACGGCCTTGCTGCCCTGCGCGACGATCCCGAGGGACAGCGACCGGATCTCCTCCCAGGCGGGCGCCGTCGGCTCGATGTAGCGGTAGAGGGTCAGGCCGGGCCAGCCGCCGTCGTTGCCGCCGATCTCGCGCGCGCGGGCCTCCAGCGCCGAGACGAGATCAGCCGAGCTCACCCGGTGTTCGATCTCCGAGGCCGACATCATGAACCCTTCCTGCGGTCGCTCATGTCGATGGTCGCATCTTGTGGTCCCGGGTGCCGCGCGGAGCCCGTGCAGCCATCTGGGCGACAGCGTGCCGGTCTCCCGGCACCGGGCCGGTACGCCGGTTCCGATGCTGGCCGTCGTGGCGGGACCGGCCCCGGTACGCGCAGACCGGCGCCGGTCCTGCGGGATCTCGCGCGGGAAAGGCCACGGTCAGGGCTGGTGGTTGCTCCTGAACGGGTGCGCCGCCCGCGGCCGCCTGCCGCGCCGCGGCACCTCTCCCGCCGAGGACGCCCGGGTGATCGTCCTTGACCGCCGCCCGGGAGCCGGCATGGTCATGCGGCGGCCGCCGTCGCCTGGACCGGCCGCGGCGGCGCCACCCGGGGGACGGTGACGGCGAAGACGAGGAGACCGGCGACGGTCAGCACCAGGCCCGCCCAGGCCGTCGAGAGCGTCCCGAGGCCCGCCGCCAGAGTGATCGAGCCGCCGACGGCTCCGAGCGCGTTGGCCAGGTTGAGCGACGCGAGGTTGAGCGCGCCCATCAGGGTAGGCGCCTCGGGAGCGTACGTGGTGAGCAGCACCTGGATCGTGGGGATGGCGAGCATCATCGTCGCGCCGACCCCGAAGAGGGCGGGCATCAGCAGCCAGGTCATCTCACCCGCCGTGGCGATCGCGACGAGGAACAGCAGGACGCTCCCGTAGCCGAGGACCAGGCCGCGGTGGGCGTAGCGGTCGGCGAGGCGGCCACCGGCCTGGTTCCCCACCGCCATGCCCACGCCGAACACGGCGAGCGCCACGGGGATCAGCGACTCGCCGGCCCGCGCCGCGTCCGTGATGTACGGACCGATGAAGGTGTAGACCGCGAAGATGCTGGAGATGCCGAGGGCGGCCACGACCATGATCACCCATACCATGGGGCGGCGCAGGGCTCCCAGTTCCTGGGCGATGGGCCCGCCGTCCAGGGCCGTGGTGCTCGGCACCCAGAAGAGGATGGCCGCGCCGGCGAGCAGGCCGATCGCCGTGACCACGACGTACAGCGCCTGCCAGCCGGCCTGCTGGCCGACGAAGGTGCCGAGGGGGGAGCCGACGATCGTGGCGATCGTCAGGCCGGCCATGACGGTCGCGAAGGCCCTCCCGCCCTTGCCCGGGCCGTAGACGTAGGCGGCGACGACGGCGCCGGCGCCGAAGTAGGCGCCCTGGACGGTGCCGGTGACGAACCGGGCCGCGAGCAGCATGCCGAAGTTCGCCGACAGCGCCGACAGCAGGTTGCCGGCGAGGAAGAGCAGGATGAGCGCCAGAAGCAGCTTCTTGCGGTTCGCCCGGGCCGCCATGATCGTGATGACCGGCGACCCGATCATGACGCCGACCGCGTAGGCGGTCACGGCGTACGTCGCCTGCGGCAGCGAGATGTCCAGATCGGCGGCGAAGAGCTGGATGATGCCGTTGCTACCGAATTCGCCGGTGCCGATGGCGAAGGTGCCGAGTGCGAGGGCGAGCAGGGCGAGTCTCCGGTTCCCGGCGTCGCGGTCTGGCGTGTGGCGCGCTTCCTCGGCTTCGCACTGAGCTCGATAGGCGCTGCTGAGCAAGAGGGACCTCTTTTCCGTTTCTTTCCGGTGCGGAGCGTGGTGGAGAGACCAGTGGCCTCGACGCGCGAGCGTGCCGCCGGCGACTTCGCGGCGTTTTGTGAAGGTACGCGGTGCCACTTGACGAACACTGGACTCTTCGTGGATCGCCGATCCGGCCTGCCCCTACCCGGGCGAGCCGGCGCACCCGGCGGGCACCGGCGCGTTCACTCCCGGTGCAGAGGGCCTTCCCGCCTCGGCCCGGGAACCGCCGAAAAATGCGGCCCTGACGCGGTGGCGGGCGGCGGCCCTGCGAGGATCGCGGTGGTCGTCTCCGGTGGCGGCCCGGTGCGGTGCGAAGGGCATGTGCCACGCCGGTACGACGGCTAGGCTCTCCCGGTGATCGATCTCCGGCGGGTCCAGGACCTGTGGCGGCGGGGCGGCGCCGCGGTCCGGCGCTGCGCGCGCGAGCCGTGGCCGGGCCTCGGCCACCTCCCGCCGGAGTTCCCCGGCACCGATCGGCCCGGCGTGATCGTGCGGGCCGTCACCGGCGGGTGCGGCTGGACCGGGAGCCGGTCGTGAGCGGGCCGCTGCGGGTGCTGGTCTGCGACGACCAGGCGCTGATCCGCACCGGGTTCGCGACGATCATCGACGCCCAGCCCGACCTGGAGGTGGTGGGCGAGTGCGGGGACGGTCGCGCCGCGGTCGACCTCGCCCACCGGCTGGACCCGGACATCGTGGTGATGGACGTGCGGATGCCGGTGCTCGACGGCATCGCGGCCACCCGCCTGCTGGCGGGCGCCGGGGTGGCCCATCCCGTCAAGGTGCTCGTGGTGACGACGTTCAACCTGGACGAGTACGTGTACGAGGCGCTGCGGGCGGGGGCGAGCGGCTTCCTGCTCAAGGACGCCCCGCCGGCGCAGCTGCTGAACGGCATCCGCACGGTCGCCTCGGGTGCCGCGCTGCTGGCGCCCGAGGTGACCCGGCAGCTCGTCGGCAGGTACGCGGCGCGGATCCGTCCTGCCGAGAGCGTGCCGGGGGACGCGGGGCTGACCCCGCGCGAGCTGGAGGTGCTGCGCCTCATCGCCGACGGGCTGTCCAACGGCGAGATCGCGGCGGCCTTGGTGATCAGCCAGGAGACCGTCAAGACGTACGTGTCGCGCATCCTCACCAAGCTCGGCCTGCGCGACCGCGTGCAGGTGGTGGTGTACGCCTACCGCAGGGGCCTGGTGACCTGAGCGGCGGTTCGGCGCGTGGTGGGGCCGTCGTTCCTCATCCCGCCGTCTTCACGGCGGAGGTCCGTCGCCGGGCGAGCAGTGCGGCGCCGGCGGCGTTCAGGCCGGCGACCCAGATCAGGAGCACGGCGAGCCACTGGCCCCAGGCGGCCGCGCTCATCCGGCCGGAGAGCAGGTTCACGACGGTGGCGTACGGGGTGAAGGCCTGGAGAGGGCGCAGGACCTCGACGGTGCCCAGCGCCCACCACAGGCCGGCCGGCGCGAGGCTGGCGACGAACGCGACGGCGGGCGAGCGCAGCAGCAGCCCGAGCCCGATGCCGATGAGCTGGGCGACGACCTGTACCAGCACGCCGCCGATCAGGACGACCGGAGCGCCGCGCCAGGGGTCCGGAGCGGTGGCCGGGACCAGGGCGAGTGCGATGGCGCAGACGGCGGATCCGAAGGCGCCGATCAGGGCGGCCGGCACCGCGGCCGCCGCCATGGTGGGGGCGAGCGGGGGCGTGCCGGGCAGCCGGCGCAGGTCACCGGCCAGCAGGATGCCGATCAGCGGGACCGTGACCGACATCAGGCTCTGCACGGGTAACACGAGGGCGGCGAGCGTGATGTCGGCGGGTGGCGCCGCCGCGACGATCGCCACCGCGGGCAGCAGGCCCAGCAGCAGGGTGATCGCGATCAGCAGCCGCCGGGGCGTGGTGCCGGCGGCTCGCCGGATCGCCACCGGGAAGGGCCGGGAGCCGGCGCCGGCCGGGCCGTCGTGCAGGGAGGGAAGCGTCATGGGCCGTCCTTTCCTTGTGACCCTCCATCATCACGGTCGCCTCCGGCGACGTCAGCGGCCGGGGCCCGCTCCGGCGGCGAGCGAGCCGCGGCGTTCTCCCGCCGTGCGCACTGTTCCCGGGCTTGCGTGGACCCGTACCGGCATGACGAGCCGGGGCCCGCGGCGCGGCCTCCTGGGATGACGAGGTCGCTCATGTTCCGCCGGACGAGGTTCCGCGCAGACGCACGGCGTGATTCCGATATAACCTACTAATTAACTGGATATTTTGAGACGCCCGATCCGGCCCCGGTCACCCCGGTGAGAGCCGGGCACGTCACGCTTGGTCCTTGGGCGGCGAACACAGTGAAGAAGGAAAGGAAGGGGAGAGGCGGATGCCGAACGTGCCGTGCGAGCAGGTGGAGGGACACGGGGGCGCTTCGCTCGCCGAGCCGGGCGAACAGGACGGGGAGCGGGCCGGGCACGGCCGCGAAGCCGTGCGCGAGAGGGCCGGGGAGCCGGCCGCCGGCGATCGTCCGCTGGACAATCCCGCCTGGTGGTCGCTGAACGGCGGGCACGCGCGTTTCGCGGAACGGCGCGGCAGGGTGGTGCGCTACCCGGTGGACGTCGCCCCGTTCCTCGCGCTGCCCGACGAGCCGGCCCAGGAGGACTGGGACGACCTCGCCGCGCTCGCCGGACCCGGGGCCCAGGTCGTGATCCCCGGCCTGCGGAGCGAGCCGCCGCGCGGATGGGAAGTGGTGATGCGCCTGCCGGGCGTCCAGCTGACCGGTGAGGACGTCGCCGGCGCGTACGACGGCGAGCTGGTCCGGCTGGGGCCGGGCGACGTGCCGGAGATGCTGGACCTGGTCAGCCGCACCGAGCCGGGCCCCTACCTTCCCCGCACGATCGAGATGGGCGCCTACCTGGGCGTCCGTCATGACGGCCGGCTGGTGGCGATGGCCGGTGAGCGGTTGCGGCCGCCGGGCTGGACCGAGATCAGCGCCGTCTGCACCGACCCGGCCTTCCGCGGCCGGGGCCTGGCGAGCCGGCTGGTGCTCGCCGTCGCGGCCGGGATCCGGGAACGCGGGGAGACGCCGTTCCTGCACACCGTGGCGACCAACGCCACCGCGATCCGGTTGTACGAGTTCCTTGGTTTCCGGCTGCGGCGCCAGGTGATGTTCGCCGCCGTGCGGGTGCCCGCCGGTACGCCGGTCGGGTGAGGCCGGCGCACACGTGCGCCGCCCTCCTCCGGGCGGACGGCCCACACCGTCGCCCGGAGGAGGGGCGGTCCTTGCGATGCCGCGACAGGCCTCGCCACGGCCGGGATCCGGCGGCGGTGCGCTCATGCGGCGCCGGAGGAGGCGCTCGCCCGCCCCCCTCCGGCGCCGTCATCCGATGGGCTAGCCGCTGGTCCGCGGCAGGCCGGGCGGGTTGAGCAGGGACTCGGGCACGGCCTCGTTCGCAAGGCCCCACCGCTTGAGCACCTCGGCGTACGTGCCGTTCTCGATGACGACGTTCAGCGCGTCGCGGACCGGCTCGGCCACCCCGCTGCCCTTCTTGGTCATGGCCGCGATCAGGCCCTGCAACGTCGGGCCGGCTCCGGAGAGCGTGCCGACGATCTTGGTGTCCCCGCTGACGGCCGCATGATAGGCGGCGGTGGGGTTGGGCCCGAAGTACGCGTCGACCCGCCCGGACTTCAGCGCCAGGTAGGTGTCGGAGGCCTGCTTGTAGTACTGCACCTGGATGGGCTTCAGGCCCTTCGCCCGATTCTGCCGGTCCCCGTCCAGCAGGATCTTCTCCTGGTTGGTCCCCGAGCCCACCGACACGTTCAGCCCGGCGATGTCGGCCGGTGCGGAGATCGCGGTGATCTTGCTGTCCTTGGGCACCTCCCAGGCGAGCTGGTCCAGCCGGTAGGTCAGCAGCGGGACGCGGGTCAGGCGCATCAGGGCGAGGAGCGTTCCCAGCACGAAGCCGAGGACGATGCCGAGCGCGGTGAGCTCGACGGTGAACAGCACCGCGTCGACCACCGAGGGGTGGAACAGGTACCGGCGCACCACGGGCCAGTCCCAGGCCGGGTTGGTGACCAGCGCGTTGACGGCCATGGCCAGCAGCACCAGGACCACGGCGGTCGCGGCCCAGCGCCAGGGATGGCGTGCCTGCACCACCCGCAGCGTCTCGGGCGTGGCGTCGTCCGCGGCGGTCTTGTCGAGGACCGGGGCCGCGCTCACGGTGTCTCCTCGCCGGCGGAGGTGTTCTCGTCCGCAATGGGGGGTGCAGGCATGGGTCAGCCCTTCCGGCCGCCGCGGTTCTGCGCGGGCGCGCCGTCGTCGTCACTGGAGAGGGTCTTCGGTGGGGCCGGGTGCCGCCGGAGATCGACGTGCGGGCGAGCCACGGAAGCTCGCCGCTCGTGGCGTCGAGCCGACCGGGCCCGTCAGGTGGCCGACCTGTTGCGCGGGGAGATCGTGCACGGCCGGCTGCCCAGAGGGCGGCTCCCGCTGGAGGCGGTGCTCGCCCGCGAGTTCGGCGCGTCCCGCAACACCGTGCGCGAGGCGCTCGGCCCGCTGCGGGACGAGGGCCTGGTCGAGAGGTGCCCCGGGGTCGGCACCACGGTGTCGGGCGAGAAGTATCCGCACGCCCAAGGTGCGCAGGGCGGCCATCGCCACGCTCACCGAGACCGTCCCCGCCGGCACGGCCACGGCGCTGGTCGCCGCGCTCGCCGACCCGCACGGCACCGTGCGCGCCGCGGCCGGCCTGCGGGAGCTGGTGGAGGTCCTGCCCGCCACTGCGGGCCTGGCCGGAGGGCTGGCCCGGCTGGCGGGCAGCCCGGACGCGGTGGTCCGCGCCACGGCCCTGGACGTCCGCAAGGCCGCCGTCCTGGCCCTGTCCGGGTGGGCCCAGCCGACTCCGACGCCCACGTCCGCGCCTACGCCCGCCGCGCGCTGGCGGTCTGACCGCGGATCCGGCCACCTGTGCCACGCGGAAATCCCCATTGAGGAAAGTTTCATTGCGAGATAAGTGTCGCCTTCGCGCTGCGGCGGCACAGAGGAGCAGGTCAGAGGCGGTTCCGCCGCGATCGGTGTGGCCTGCCGGGCCGCGCGGCCGTGGCCGGGTCCGTTGACTAGGGGTGCCCCCGAGCCGATTCTGGGGTGGGAGCTTTCCCCGTCACCGCCGCCGGCAGCGGAGGGCGGGGTGGGCGAACCCTCACATCGGTCCAGGACGGGATATCAGAGGACCAACGGAAAGGCAGGCGGTCAGGCGCCTGCGCACCGAACTTCCCGTTCTCGCGGGGGGACGGCACCGGTGACGCGTGTGTGCGCGGCATAGGGGTCGTTCCGAGGCAGACCGCGGGAACCACTCCCCACCCCGGCCGTCCGGCCGCGTCATCGCACGGCGTGCACGGCGCGCATGACCCCATGCCCTGTGAGCCCGCGGCGCGGCGGCCAAGAGACCAAGAGGTGAGAAATGAACGTCGACAGGTTCGCCGGACCGGTGCTCTCGCTGTTCCGCGTGGTGACGGGTCTGCTGTTCATGTTCCACGGCCTTTCGTCGGTCTTCGGCGTCTTCGGCGGCAGCCGGGGCACCGGGCAGGCCATCCCGTTCGGCGCCTGGCCCGGATGGTGGGCCGCGATCATCCAGCTCATCTTCGGCACGCTCGTCGTCCTGGGGTTGTTCACCCGGGTGAGCGCGCTGCTCTCGTCGGGCTCCATGGCCTACGCGTACTTCGTCGTGCACCAGCCGCAGGCCCTGCTGCCGCTGAACAACGGAGGGGAGATGGCCGCGCTGTTCTGCTGGTCGTTCTTCCTCGTCGCGGTCTTCGGCCCGGGCGTCTGGGCGCTCGACACCCTCATCCAGCGCCGGCGAAGCGCGGAGGGAGGGGAGTACGCCCCAAGGCGTGGCCTGGTGCGCGGGGTCGCCGCGGTGCTCCAGCCCCGAACCCGCTGATCTCCGCGCCGGACGCGAGCCCGCCGGCGACGCGAGGGCGTCGCCGGCGGGAGTACGGGGGCCCGCCCTCAGGTGCGACCCGGGGGCGGGTCGTCTCGTCCGGCCTCCGGGGCCTGTGGCGCCGTCGTCCGCAGGGTCTCCCGATGGCGGCGGTACTCATCGTCGTCGATCTCGCCTTCGGCGAACCTCCGGAACAGCCGGTCCTCCTCGCGGGACCGGCCGCGGGGGAGAAGCTCCTCGAACGGGTCGTGCAGCATGACCTTGACGCCTCCGGCGACGGCGGCGCACAGCAGGACGAAGCTGAAGGCCGCGAGCGCGATCGCCGAGTTGTCCAGCACGAGACCGTACAGGGACATCTGTGTGATCATCTCTTTCCTTCGGCGCAGAGCGGCGGCGTGTGTGACCGCCGCGAGGGGTCGCCCCCGGGGCGCACGGCCTTGCGGGGCGGGTGCCGGCCGGGACACCGCCGCGATCGTCCGCCGCCGGGTCAGGGGCGGATCGGCGAGCACCTGCGGAGCCCGATATGCCGGCCGGTTCTGGCATGCCCTCATCGTGCTGCACCCCGCGCCGGCCTGCCAGGACGAGCGTCGCCTGGGAGTGACACACCCCCCCACCGGCCCCGGGACCGCCGTAGGCTGGGAGGGCATGGCCTCCTCCGCCCCGGACGGTGGACCGGCGCGGCGCATCCGCGCGATCAGGTGGCCGGCCCGCCCGGGCGGCCGGGACCCACGTCAGGCGCGGCTTGCGGCCTCGGTGCGCGCCGCGCCGAACCAGCGCGACAGCGCGGCGCGCAGCCCTGCGCTCTCCGCCCCGCCCGGGCCGCTGAGGTCCGACGGGGCCGGGGCGCTCGTGGCCCAGGCCACGTAGCAGTCGGGGCGCAGCAGCAGCCCGGTGACCGGCTCCTGCGCGTCCCCGGCCACCGGCCCGGCGAGCCGGGCGTGCACGATGTCCACCCGGTCGTGCCACGCCGTGGCCTGCGCCGCCCATGATCCGTCCTCGGTCAGGTCCAGCAGCAGTGGCCGGGCGCTGGTGGTCAGGTCGGCCAGCCGCACCGGCCCCGCCTCGGTGACCAGCGACAGATCGGGAGCCCATGCCCCGGCCTGCGGACGCCCTGCCCCGGGCGCACCGCCGCCCGGCACCGCCCCATCGCCCGAGGCGGCGCCGGCGCCGGCGGGGGAGGCGCCGTCCATGGCGTAGCGGACGTCGGCGCCGGCCATGGTCGCGGCGATGTGCCGTGCGTTGGCCGGGTCGCGCAGCAACTCGGCGAACAGCTCCCGCAGCGCGGTTACCTCGGGCCCCGGCGCGGTCAGCGCCGACTGCGCCTGGGTGTGCATCACCACCCGCCGCGCGACCGGGCGGCGTTCGGTCTCGTAGGTGTCCAGCAGCCCGGGCGGCGCGAAGCCGCGCACCTCGGCGGCGAGCTTCCAGCCCAGGTTGACCGCGTCCTGCAGGCCGAGGTTCAGCCCGGGCCCGCCGATCGCGCTGTGCACGTGCGCGGCGTCGCCGAGCAGCAGCACCCGGCGGTCACGGAACCGGTCGGCCAGGCGCGTGTTGCCGCCGGTCAGCCGGCGCCTCAGGTGCGGACCCTCGCCCTCGGGCGGGGCGAGCGGCAGGTCGGCGCCGAGCACGCGGCGGACGCTCTCGCGCAGTTCGTCGATGGTCGGTCCGGACCCGTCCCCGGTGGCGGCCGGCTCCCGTTCGGCCGTGCTCACCATCGTCCCGGTGGGGAAGGGGGCGAAGACGAACAGGCCGCGCTCGGTGCGGTGGTGCATGAACGGCGGGATCAGGCCGTAGCCGGGAACGTTCAGCCCGCCGGTCGCCGGGTCCACCAGCTCGGCGGGCACGGTCACGTGCATGGTGCGGCTGACGGAGTCGTCACGGGAGACGCCGGGGAAGCCGATGCCCGACAGCTTGCGCACGACGCTGCGCCCGCCGTCCGCGCCGACCAGGTAGCGGGCGCGCAGGCGGTAGCCGCCCTCCGGCCCGGTCACCTCGGCGGTGACCCCGTCGCCGTCCTGCGCCAGCCCGGTCAGTTCGTGCCCGCGGCGGATCTCCACGCCGAGCTCGGCGGCCCGTTCCTCCAGCACCTGCTCGACGCGGCGCTGCGGCACCATCAGCCCGTACAACGGGTTGTCCTCCGTCGCGACGGCCCGCAGGTCCAGGGGGAGCGCGCCGAACACGAAGAACGGCTGGGGCCGCGGCGGCCCCGGCTCGCCGGCGAGCCGCTCGTACAACCCGCGCCGGTCGAGCATGCGCACCACCTGGCCCACCAGGCCGTTGGCGCGGCTCTCGCCGGTGCGTGCGGGCAGGCGCTCCAGCACCAGCGGGCGCACGCCGGCCAGGCTCAGCTCGCAGGCGAGCATGAGGCCGTTCGGGCCCGCGCCGATGATGACGACGTCAGCGGTCATGTCGGTTCTCCTCAAGGCTTAAGAAGGGCATGGCGAGATGAGCCGGCGGCGCCCCAGCGGAGGGCGTGCGCGGCGGGCGGCCACCGGGATGGGCAGGGGTGACCCGCGGCCGGACCGCAAAGGGCGGAGCCGCGTGGCGGGGCGACATCGGTGATCGAGGGCACGCGCCTGGAGCGTCGCCCGGGGTGGGTGACGGCGCGCGGGGATGGAGCGATGGCCGCGGGTCAGGCGGGTGGCGACCCCGGGGCGGGCAGGCCCGCGGCGACCTGCCGGAGGGCGTCGCGGAGCAGCGGCATCATCGGGACCGGCGGATCGCTGCGCATCCAGTGGTCCATGGCGACGGTGATCGCCGCCCCGACCGCCGCCGCCACCAGGCGGGGGTACAGGTCCCGGGCCGGATCGGTGCCCGTGCGGTCGGCGACCGCCGCGGCGAGCTCGGCCTCGGCGGTCGCGGCGGCCCGGTGGAACTCGCCCTGCAGCGCCGGTTCGGCGAGCATGAGCCGCAGGCCGGAGACCCACTCCTGGTGGGACACCCCCCGGAGGCCGGCACCTTCCGGCAACCCGGTGCCCTCCTGCAGTGCGGTGCCCTCCTCCAGGGCGAAGCGGGCCAGCGCCGCGTTGGTGATCGCCTCCCACAGTGGTTCGGACGCCGGGCGGGCGCGGAACTCCTCCGCGATGAGCCGGTAGCGGTCGAGGTGCCGTGAGACGACCGCCTCCGCCTTGCCGGAGAAGTAGTTGTTGAACGTCCGGGGCGACACTCCGGCCTCGGCGGCGATGTCCTCCACCCGGACCGCGTCCCACCCCCGTTCGACGACGAGCCGGATGGCGGCCCAGCCCAGCGCGATGCGCGTCTGCCGCTTCTTGCGCTCGCGCAGGCCGACTCGCTCGTCCGTTCCGCTGTCCACGCCCCAACCCTAGCAATACTTGCGCGATACGAAAAGATGCGCATCCCGCAAATTTCTCACCGAGAGCCGCGGGTGGTGATGGTGTGGGGGTGCTCTGGGTTGAGTTCTTAGGTTAGGCAAAGCTAAGTTAAAGCGGTCGGCCGGTCGGGCCGGCGCGTCGCAGTCGGGAAAGACCTGGAAGGGGCGACCCATGTCCGTCGGCACCGAGCCCGTCGCGGATCCCCAAGCCGCGGATGTGCCCGCGTACCGGGCCTTCCACGTGCGGGTGCGGCGGGTGAGCAGGATCAGCCCGAGCTTCACGCGCGTCACCCTGGCCGGTGACGATCTGCGGTTCTTCGCCGACCGCGGGCTCGACCAGCGGATCAACCTGATCTTCCCGCACCCCGAGCACGGATACCCGGTCTTCCCCGAGCAGGACGACTGGTACCTGAGGTGGCGGGCGATGCCGCCGGAGCGCCGCAACCCCCTGCGCACCTACACCGCGGGCGCCGTACGCCACGGCGCCCGCGAGCTCGACGTGGAGTTCGTGCTGCACGGCGCCACCGGCCCGGCCTCCCGATGGGCGGAGACGGCGCGGCCCGGCGACCCGCTCGTGGTGATCGGCCCGGACGCCCGGCACCGCGGCGAGGCGGGCGGCCGCGAATGGTCCCCGCCGCCGGACGCGACGCGCCTGCTGCTCGCGGGGGACGAGACCGCCGTCCCGGCCATCCGCGCCATCGCCGAGTCACTCCCCGCGCACGTGTACGCCGAGGTGATCCTGGAGGTGCCCGACCACGCGGACGGCAGGCCCCTGCTCGTCCCGCCCGGGGTCCGGGTCACCTGGCTGCCCCGCCGAGGCCCGGGCGTCCCCGGGCACGGCCACGGTGAGCGGCTGTCCGCCGCGGTCCGCGAGGCCGCCTCCCGCCTGGTCGCCGGCGGCCGGAGAGCCCGCGGGCCGGAAGGGGCGGAGGAGCGGCCCGCCGGCCGGCTTGAGGACGTCGACGTCGACGCCGAGATCCTCTGGGAGGTTCCGGACGCCGGGAGCGCGGCGGCCCAGCGCGGCTTCTACGCCTGGCTCGCGGGCGAGGCGGGCGTGGTCAAGCTGCTGCGCCGCCACCTGGTCGGCGACCTCGGCGTCGACCGCGGAGCCGTCGCGTTCATGGGCTACTGGCGCCTCGGCCGCTCCGACATCGGCTGACGTCCGGCCGCGGCCGTACCGCACGAAGATCGTGACCAAGGAGAGGAACGCCCGATGCGGGTCGTCATGTTCGGCTTCCAGACGTGGGGCCATCGCACGCTGCAGGCGCTGCTGGACTCCGAGCACGAGGTGGCGCTGGTGGTCACCCACCCCAAGAGCGACCACGCGTACGAGAGGATCTGGGACGACTCGGTCGCCGACCTGGCCGCCAAGCACGACGTGCCGGTGCTGCTGCGCACCCGTCCGGGCGATGAGGAACTCGCGGCCGCGCTCCGCGACGCGGCGCCGGACATCATCGTCGCCAACAACTGGCGCACCTGGCTGCCGCCGTCGATCTTCGACCTCCCGCCGCACGGCACGCTGAACGTCCACGACTCGCTGCTGCCGGCGTACGCGGGCTTCTCGCCGCTCATCTGGGCCCTCATCAACGGGGAGGAACAGGTCGGTGTCACCGCCCACCGCATGAACGCCGAGCTGGACGCGGGCGACATCGTGCTCCAGCGGGCCGTGCCGGTGGGGCCGCACGACACCGCGACCGACCTGTTCCACAAGACGGTCGCCCTGATCGGCCCCATCGTGCGCGACGCTCTCGGCCTCATCGCCTCGGGCCGCGCCGAGTGGGTTCCCCAAGATCGATCCAAGGCCCGCTTCTTCCACAAGCGCTCCATCGAGGACGGCCGCATCGACTGGACCTGGCCGGCCGAGGACCTGGAGCGGCTGGTGCGCGCGCAGTCCGACCCCTATCCCAGCGCCTTCACCTACCACCGGGGCGAGCGCATCGGCATCGTGTCGGCCGCGGTGTCCGAGGCCTGCTACGGCGGCACCCCCGGGCGGATCTTCATCCGCGAGGGGGACGGCGTGGTCGTCGTCAGCGGCGCGGACGCGCGTACCGGACGCCGGCGCGGGCTGGTCGTCCGGCGGTTGCGCACCGAGGACGGCGCCGAGCACGCGGCCACCGACTACTTCCGCGTGATGGGCGGCTACCTCACCGCCCGGCCCTGAGGACGCGGCCTACCGGGCCGCCTCCACGCCCGCGGGGCTGTGGTGGCGGCCCATGGGGACGATCAGCGGGGTGCCGCTGACCGGGTCCGTCATGACCTGGCAGCGCAGGCCGAAGATGTCCCGCACGGCCTCGGCGGTGATGACCTCGGCCGGCGCGCCCTCGGCGACGATGCGGCCGGACTTCATGGCGATGACGTGGTCGGCGTACCGGCACGCCTGGTTGAGGTCGTGCAGGACCATCACGATGGTCCGGTTCTCCCGCCGGTTGAGATCGATGATGAGGTCCAGGACGTCGATCTGGTGCGCCAGGTCCAGGTAGGTCGTCGGCTCGTCGAGCAGCAGCACCGGGGTGTCCTGGGCGACGGCCATGGCGATCCAGGCGCGCTGGCGCTGGCCGCCGGACAGCTCGTCCACCGCGCGGTCGGCGAGGCCGGCCATTCCGGTGGCGGCCAGCGCGCCGTGCACGGCCTCCTCGTCGGCCCTCGACCACTGCCGCCACCACGTCTGGTGCGGCGAGCGGCCGCGGTTGACCAGGTCCAGGACGGTCAGTCCCTCCGGTGCGACCGGTGACTGCGGCAGGATGCCGAGCCGCCGGGCCAGTTCCCTGGTCGGGATCGACTGCAGCGCGCGGCCGTCGAGCCGGACGGCCCCGCCGCGCGGCGCGAGCAGCCGCGCGAGGGCCCGCAGCAGGGTGGACTTGCCGCAGGCGTTCGCGCCGATGATGGCGGTGACGCGGCCGGGCGGGACGGCCACGTCCAGGCCGTCCACGATCAGCCGTTCGTCGTAGGCGAGGCGCAGCCCGCTCGCCCGCAGGTCAGGGTGGGTGGTCGGCACGGTTTCAGCCTCCTGAGCCGGCGCGGTCGGCGCGGATGAGCAACCAGAGAAGGACCGGCGCGCCCAGCACGCCGGTGACGATCCCGACCGGCAGCTCCGTGCTGGGGAGCAGCTCGCGTGCCAGGAGATCGGAGGACAGGACGACCAGCGCGCCGGTCAGCCCCGAGGCCACCGGCGGCGGCCAGGCGGTGCGGGCGAGCCGCTGCGCGATCTGCGGGGCGGCGAGCGCCGCGAAGACGATCGGCCCGGCCGCCGCGGTGGCGAACGCGACCAGCCCGACCCCGGTGAGCAGCAGCGCGAGCCGGACCCGTTGCACAGGGGTGCCGAGACCGGCGGCCACGTCGTCGCCGAGCTGCAGGGTGCGCGTCAGGCGGCCCAGCGCCAGCGCGACCGGCACCAGCACCGCCATGGCGAGGGCGAGCGGGCCCACCTGGTCCCAGCCGCGGCCGTTGAGGTTGCCCACCAGCCAGCCGAGGGCGGCCTGCGCCTGGAACCGCCCGCCCTTGGCGACCAGGTAGTCGGTGGCGCTGGTGCAGATCCACGACACGCCGATGCCGACCAGGACGAGGCGGTGACCGGTGGTGCCCCGGCGCCAGGCCAGCACGTAGACGAGCAGGCCGGTGGCGAGCGCGCCGAGGAGCCCCAGCGCCTGCGGGCCGGGCCCGGCGTCCCACCCCAGCACGATGCCCGCGACGACGGCCACGCCGGCGCCCTGGGTGAGCCCGATCATGTCCGGGCTGGCCAGCGGGTTGCGGGTCATGGTCTGGAAGACCGCGCCCGACACGCCGAAGGCGACGCCGGCCAGCGCCCCGATCAGGGCGCGCGGCAGCCGCAGTCCGCGGACGACCAGCAGCGTGCCGGGGTCCCCGTATCCGGCGAGCGCCCCGGCGACCGAGGGAAGGCCGATCGGGTAGTCGCCGATCGACACGCCCCAGCACAGGACCAGGAAGGCGGCGACGGTGAGGAAGGCGCACACGGCGAGCAGGCGGGGACGCAGGACGCCGGAGACGGGCGGCACGGCCAGCCGGAACGTGCGGTGCCCGGCGGGCGGGGCCGCGGCGGACGGAGGGGCGGGGGAGGGGGATGCCATGGTCATACTTCCGCGAGGTGGCGCCGGCGGACCAGGGCGATGAAGAACGGGCCGCCGATGAAGGCGATGAGGACGCCGGCCTGGATCTCGGCCGGCCGGGCGGCGACCCGGCCGATGATGTCCGCGGCCAGCACCAGGCAGGGCGCGAGCACCGCCGACAGCGGCAGCAGCAGGCGGTGGTCGGGGCCGAGCCCGGCCTGCCGCGCGAGGATCCGGGCGATGTGCGGCACCACGAGCCCGACGAAGACGACCGGGCCGATGACCGCCACGGCCGCGCCGGTGAGCAGCGTGACGGCGAGGGCGCCCTGGAGGCGGACCAGCCCGAGCCGCCGCCCCAGCGAGGCGGCCACGTCGTCGCCGAGGGCCAGGCTGTTGAGCGCGGGCGCGCAGGCCAGTGCCAGCACCGTGCCGAGCGCGATGAACGGCAGCACGCGCAGCACGGTGGCCGCGTCCTGGTCGGCGAGCGAGCCGGCCGACCAGAAGCGGTAGCGGTTCAGCGCGTCCGGGTCGGTCAGGACGACGGCGTTGGTGAGCGAGAACAGCAGTGCGCTCACCGCCACCCCGGACAGGGCCAGCTTGACCGGGGTGAGGCCCGAACGGCCGAGCCCGCCGAGCAGGTAGGCCAGGACGCCGGCGACGAGCGCGCCGGCGAACGCGAACCAGATGTAGCCGTACAGCGACCCCACTCCGAAGAACGCGACCGAGACCACGATCGCGAAGGCCGCGCCGGCGCTGACGCCGAGCAGTCCGGGGTCGGCGAGCGGGTTGCGGGTCAGCGCCTGCATGAGCGCGCCGGACAGCCCGAGGGCGGCTCCCGCGGTCAGGCCGAGCGCGGTGCGCGGGACGCGGACCGACCAGACCACGTTCTCGACGAGCCGGTCGGGCGGGTGCCCGAGCAGTGCCCGCACGACCTGGTCGAGGGGGAGGCTGCGGGCGCCCAGGGCGATGGACAGCAGGCACAGCGCGACGAGGGTGACGGCGAGCAGCCCCGCGAGGGCGGCGAAGCGGGACCGCCCCGCGCCGTGCGTCACCGGAGTGCTTCCACGTTCGAGTCCTTCACGGTTAGGTAAGGCGAACCTTAATTGTTGCCCCAGATTGTGGTCGTTTCCTCTGGCGCAGGTCTATCAACTTAGGTAAACCTTACCTTAGTATGTCCGGCGATCACGGCGGTTTGTGCCGGTTTTTTCCGCTTTCTGAGAGGCTTGGTGACCAGTGCCGGTTCCGGAGGAAGTGACGGCGACGGAAACGCTGACCGCCGATGAGCGGCGGCGCATCCTCGTCGAGTGGAACGACACCGCCCACCGGGTGCCGCCGCTCACCTGGCCCGAGATGTTCGCCGAGCAGGTACGCCGCCGCCCGGACGCCATCGCCCTGGTCTTCCGCGACGTCCGGCTCACCTACGCCGAGCTGGACGAGCGCGCCAACCGGCTCGCCCACGCGCTCATCGCGCGGGGCGCCGGGCCCGAGCGCGTCGTCGGCCTCGCCCTGCCCCGATCGGCCGAACTCATCGTCGCCGAGGTGGCCGTGCTCAAGTCCGGCGCGGCCTACCTGCCACTGGACACCGACCACCCGCCCGCCCGCATCGCCCACATGCTCGCCGACGCCGCGCCCGTCTGCCTGGTCACCACCGAGGCCACCCTGGACGGGCTGCCGTCGCGCGACGGCCTGGACACCCTGGTCCTCGACGCGCCGGAGACCGCGCGCGAACTGGCCGGACGCCCGGCCCACGACCCCGCCGAGGCCGACCGGGGCCCTCTGTCGGTGCTCAACGCCGCCTACGTCATCTACACCTCCGGCTCCACGGGACGTCCCAAGGGCGTGGTGCTGTCGCACACCGGCGTGGCCAAGCTCGTGGCCACCCAGACCGAGCGGTTCGGCATCGGACCGGACGACCGGGTCCTGCAGTTCGCCTCACCCGGCTTCGACGTGGCCTTCTGGGACCTGTGCCTGGGCCTGCTGTCCGGAGGGCGGCTGGTGGTCGTCCCCGCCGAGCTGCGGATGCCCGGCACGGCGCTCGCCGACTACGCCCGCGCCAACGGCGTCACCTTCATGATCCTGCCTCCGGCGCTGCTCGACGCCATGCCGAAGGACGCCGAGCTGCCGCCCGCCGCCACCCTGCTGGCCGGCACCGAGCGCGTCTCCCCGGAGCTGGTCGGCCGGTACGCGCGCGGCCGGATGATGTTCAACGCCTACGGCCCGACCGAGGCCACCACCAACTCCACCCTCGGCCTGTGCGACCCCGGCATCCGGCCCGGCGCGATCGTGCCCATCGGTGTCCCCGACCCCGGCACCCGGGCGTACGTGCTCGACTCCCGCCTGCGGCCCGTCCCGGTGGGCGTCCCCGGCGAGCTGTACCTGGGCGGGGCCGGCCTGGCCCGCGGCTACCTCGGCCGGCCGGACCTGACCGCCGAGCGGTTCGTCGCCGACCCGTTCGGCGCGCCGGGCGAGCGGCTGTACCGCACCGGCGACCTGGTGCGCCGGCAGGCCGACGGACGGCTCGCGTTCCTCGGCCGCACCGACTCGCAGGTGAAGATCCGCGGCTTCCGCGTCGAGCCCGGAGAGATCGAGTCGGTGCTGCGGGCGCACCCGGCCGTGGACCAGGTCACGGTGGTCGTCCGCGAGGACCGGCCCGGTGACCGCCGCCTGGCCGCCTACGTGGTGCCGTCCCTGGCCACCGGGCCGCGCCGCGACGAGACCGGGCGGGTGCGGGAGTGGAAGGACCTGCACGAACTGCTCTACTCGGCCGCGGGCTCTGAGGCCCTCGGCGAGGGCTTCGCCGGCTGGAACAGCATGTACGACGGCCTGCCCATCCCCGTCGAGCAGATGCGGGAATGGCGGGACGCCACGGTCGCGGCCATCGGCGAACTGGGGCCGCGCCGGGTGCTGGAGATCGGCGTGGGCAGCGGGCTCATCCTGTCCCGCCTCGCCCCCGGCTGCGAGGTCTACTGGGGCACCGACGTCTCGGAGGAGGCGGTGCGGTCGCTGCGCGCCAAGGTCGACGCCGTGCCCGGGCTGTCCGGCCGGGTCGAACTGCGCGCGCGGGCCGCGCACGACCTCGCCGGGCTGCCGGCGGGCCGGTTCGACACCGTGGTCGTCAACTCCGTCGCCCAGTACTTCCCGAGCGAGGAGTACCTGCGGGACGTGCTGGACAAGGCCCGCATGCTGCTGGCCCCCGGCGGCGCCGTGTACGTCGGCGACGTGCGGAACCTGCGGCTGCTGCGCTGCCTGCGCGCCGCCGTCGAGACCCGGCGCGCCACCGGCCCGCGGGACGAGCGGGCCCTGCGCGCCGCGGTGGAGCGCTCGGTGCGCTGGGAGGGCGAGCTGCTGCTCGACCCCGGCTTCTTCACCGGCCTTTCCGGCTTCGCCGCCGACATCCGGGTCAAGCGCGGCGTCCACCACAACGAACTGACCCGGTACCGCTACGACGTGGTGCTCCGCGAGCGGTCCCGCGCCGCGGAGGCCGACCCCGCGCCCGAGACCGGAGAGGAGATCGGGTGGGCGGAGATCGGCGGGACGCGGGGCCTCGCGGCGCGTCTGGCGCGGGGCGTCACCCGGCTCCGCGTCACCGCGGTGCCGAACGCGCGGCTCACCGAGGACCTCGCCGCGCTGCGCGCCATCGACGGCGCCGGCGACCCCGCCCCGCCGGTGGAGGCCGCCGACCCCGAGGCACTGCACGCGCTCGGCGCCCGGCACGGCCTCCGGGTGGCGGTGACCTGGAACGGCGAGGCCGGTGACGGCGACCTGGACGTGGTCTTCGCCGCCGGGGACGCGCCCCTGGCGGAGCTGTACCGGCCGTCCCCCGGCCGGCCGCACGCCAACCGCCCCGCGCCGTTCCGGGACGTCACCGCGCTGATGCGCACGCTGCGCGCGCACGCGGCGCAGGCCCTGCCCGACCACATGGTCCCGGCCGCCTTCGTGCCCCTGGAGGCGATCCCGGTCACCCCGAGCGGCAAGATCGACGCCTCTGCGCTCCCGGCCCCCGACTACTCGGCGCTCAGCTCCGGCCGCAGCCCGCGCGACGCCCGCGAGCAGGTGCTGTGCGAGCTGTACGCCGAGGTGCTGGGCCTGGCGAAGGTGTCGGCGGACGACGACTTCTTCGCTTTCGGCGGCGACAGCATCGTGGCCATCCGGCTGCTGGTCCGCGCGCGCGAGGCGGGACTGCGGCTCACCCCCGGCGACGTCTTCCGTCACCGCACGGCCGCCGCCCTCGCTCAGGTCGCGGGCGAGCGCGCCGCCGACGACCGGCCGGCGATCCGCGGCGCGGCGGCGCCCGGTGCCGGACGCACCTGCGGCCTCGCGGGCCCCGGCGGCACGGAGGACACCGGCGCGGAGACGCCGCTCGTACGGCTCACGGCGGAGGAACTCGCGGAGATCCAAGGGGATCACCCCGTGGACGTCGAGGAGCCACTGCCGCTCACCCCGCTCCAGGAGGGCTTCTTCTTCCACTCGCTGGTCGACGGCGCCGACGGTGACGCCTACGTGGTCCAGCAGGTCATCGAGCTGACCGGGCCGGTCGACGGCGCGGCCCTGCGCCTGGCCGCCCGGCGGCTGCTCGACCGGCACGCCCCGCTGCGCGCCTGCTTCCGCCGCCGCCCGGACGGAAACCCGGTGCAGATCATCGCCGCCAGGCCGGAGCTGCCCTGGCGGGAGGTCGACCTGTCGGCGCGGCGCCCCGAGGAGCGGCGGCCGCTCGCGGACGCCGTCGCCGCCGCGGAGCGCGAGGCCGGATTCGACCTGGCCCGCCCGCCCCTGGTGCGGTTCGCGCTGGTCGGGCTCGAGCCCGGCCGGGCCGAACTGGTGCTGACGTTCCACCACATCGTGGCGGACGGCTGGTCACTGCCGGTGCTGCACCGCGAGCTGCTGGCCCTGTACGCGCCCCCCGCCGCGCAGGCCGCACCGGCGTCCGAAATGGCCGCCGCGCAGGCCGCACCCACGCCCGCCACGCAGGCCGTGGAGGCGCCCGCCGTGCCGGCCGCGCAGGCCGCGGAGCTGCCCGCGACGCAGGCTGCGCCCGCCGTGCCGGCCGCGCAGGCCGTGGAGGCGCCCGCCGTGCCGGCCACGGGGGCGGGGCTGCCTCCGGTGACTCCTTATCGGGAGTATCTGCGCCACCTCGCCCGCGCCGACCGCGACGCCGCCCGCGCGGCCTGGCGGGCCGCGCTCGACGGGCTCGGCGAGCCGGTCCGCCTGGTCGACGCCCCCGCGGGCCGGGCGCGGCTCGCGCCGGCCCAGGTGCGCGCCGAACTGCCGGAGACCCTCACCGCGCGGCTCACGGCGCGGGCGAGAGAGCAGGGCGTGACCCTCGGCACGCTCGTCCAGACCGCCTGGGGTCTGCTCCTCGGCGGCCTCACCGGCGGGCAGGACGTCGTCTTCGGCACCACCGTCTCCGGCCGCGCCGTGGAGGTCGACGGCATCGAGTCCATGGTGGGCCTGTTCATCAACACCCTGCCGACCCGCTTCCGCTGGCGGCCCGGCGACACCCTCGCCGCCCTCGCCGAGCGGCTGCAGGCCGAGCAGACCCGGCTGCTGGACCACCAGCACCTGGGCCTGGCCGAACTCCAGCGCATCGCGGGCAGGGCAGGCGGCGGGGAGCTGTTCGACACCCTCGTCGTCTTCGAGAACCACCCCGCCGAGTCGGGCCAGGCCGACCCGTCCGGGACGGTCGAGATCACCGGCCAGGAGTTCCACGACGCCGTCCACTACCCGCTCGCCCTGATCGTGAAGCCGGGCCCCCGGCTGGACCTGCGGCTGAAGTACCACGCCCAGCGCCTGGACGGCGCGGCCGTGCGGCGGATCGCGGACCGGCTCACCCGTGTCCTGCGGGCGCTGGCCGACGACCCCGGCCGCAGCGCCGCCCGCCTATCCCTGCTGTCGGAGCAGGAGGCGGCGCAGGCACAGATCGCGGGCGCGCAGCGGGAGGTCGCCGACACCACGCTGGCCGCCGCCTTCGAGGCCCAGGCCGCCCGCACGCCGGCGGCCACCGCCGTCGTCTTCCGGGGCGAGACCCTGAGCTACGCGGGGCTGGACGCCCGCGCCGCGCTGCTCGCCCGCCGCCTGCGGGCGATGGGCGCCGGGCCGGGGCGCGTCGTCGCGGTCGCCGTCCCGCGCTCGGCGGAGCTGATGGTGGCGCTGCTCGGCGTGCTGAAGTCGGGCGCGGCCTACCTGCCGATCGACCTGGACTACCCCCGCGACCGCATCGCGTACATGCTGGCCGACTCCGGCGCCGGAATGGTGGTGACGACCGCGGAGGCCGCAGAGCGGCTCCCGCGCGCGCAGGGCCCGGCCCGCGTCCTGCTGGGACCCGCGGACGGCGAGAGCGCGACCGGACCGGGAGATGAGGAGGGCGTGCCCGCGGGGCCCGGCGACCCGGCCTACCTCATCTACACCTCCGGGTCCACCGGCCTGCCCAAGGGGGTCGTCGTGACCCACCGGGCGATCGTCAACCGGCTGGCGTGGATGCAGGGCGAGTACGGGCTGCGCGCCGGCGACCGGGTGCTGCAGAAGACGCCGTCCAGCTTCGACGTGAGCGTCTGGGAGTTCTTCTGGGCGCTGTGCGAGGGCGCCGCCGTGGTCCTCGCCGAGCCCGGCGGGCACCGTGACCCCGTCTACCTGGCCGGACTCATCCGCGAGCAGCGCGTCACCACGATGCACTTCGTGCCGTCCATGCTGGAGGCGTTCCTCGGCGCCGGCGAGGTCACCGCCGACCCGTCCTGGGCGGCCGGGCTGCGGCACGTCTTCAGCAGCGGCGAGGCCCTGCCCGGCGCCGCCGCGGCGCGCTGGCACGCCCTCACCGGGGTGCCGCTGCACAACCTGTACGGGCCGACCGAGGCTGCCGTCGACGTGACCCACCACGCCTGCGGCCCGGCCGAGGGCACCATCGTGCCCATCGGCCGCCCGGTGTGGAACACCGGCCTGCGGGTGCTGGACTCCTGCCTGCGCCCGGTGCCGGCCGGCGTACCCGGCGAGCTGTACCTCACCGGGGTGCAACTCGCCCGGGGCTACCACGGCCGGGCCGGGCTGACCGCCGAGCGGTTCGTCGCCGACCCCTTCGGGGCGCCGGGCGAGCGCATGTACCGCACCGGCGACCTGGTGCGCCGCCGTGCCGATGGCGTCATCGAGTACCTGGGCCGCACCGACCGGCAGGTCAAGCTGCGCGGCAACCGCGTCGAACCCGGCGAGGTCGAGGCGGCGCTGACCGCGCTGCCCGGCGTGGCCCAGGCCGCGGTGACCGTCCGCGGATCCACGCTCGTCGCCTACGTCGTCCCAGCGGCCCGCGGCGACGGCGCCGACACGGCCGGGGGCGGGGAACGCGTCCTGGACCCCGCCGCGCTGAACGCCGACCTGGCGCGCGTGCTTCCCGCGGCCATGGTGCCCGGGGCGTACGTCGAGCTCGCCGCCCTGCCGCTGACGCCCAGCGGCAAACTCGACCGCGACGCGCTGCCCGCCCCCAAGGCCGTGCGCGCCGCCGCGCGGGCTCCGCGCGACGAGCGTGAACGCGTCCTCACCGAGATCTTCGCGGCCGTGCTGAAGCTCGGCGAGGCCGGCGTCGACGACGACTTCTTCATGCTCGGCGGCGACAGCATCAGCTCGATCGCCGTCGCGGGCCGGGCCCGCCGGGCGGGTCTCGACCTGAGCCCGCGCGAGGTGTTCGAGCACCGCACCCCCGCCGCCCTGGCCGCGGCGCTGCGGCAGGCCGGCGGCCAGGCCGTCTCCGCCGCCGCGCCGGGCCCGGCGTTCGAGCTCACCGAGGCCGAGTACGCGCGGGTGCGGCGGGTCGCCGGCGGCGACGTGGCGGAGGTGTGGCCGCTGTCGCCGCTCCAGGAAGGGCTGTTCTTCCACTCGACCTACGACGACGGCGCGCTCGACGTCTACACCGTGCACGAGTCGTTCGACTTCGCCGCGCGCGTGGACGCCGGACGCCTGCGCCGTGCGGCCGGGGTGCTGCTGGCCGGCACGGCGAACCTGCGGGCCGGCTTCACCGGCGACGGGCTGCCCGGTCCGGTGCAGTTCATCGTCCCAGGCTCCGAGGTGCCGCTGGAGGAGACCGACCTGTCGCACCTTCCGGCCGCCGAGCAGGACGCGCGGCTGCGCGAGCTCATGGACGCCGAGCGGACCCGCGGGTTCGACCTGGCCAGGCCGCCGCTGCTGCGGATGCTGCTGATCAGGCTCGGCGCGGACCGGGGCGACCGGCTCGTCATCGGCCGGCACCTGCTGCTGTGGGACGGCTGGTCGGCCTGGCTGTTCCTCGACCGGCTCTTCGCCCTGTACCAGAGCGGCGGCGAGGAGCGCGCCCTGCCGCGCCCCGGCTCCTACCGCGACTACCTGACCTGGCTGGCGGCGCAGGACACCAAGGCGTCCACCCGCGCCTGGCGCGCCGCGCTCGCCGGGCTGCAGGAGCCCACCCTGCTCGCGCCCGCCGCCGGCGAGGGCCGGCCGGTCATCCCCGAGAGCCTGGACGCCGTCCTGCCCGAAGAGCTGTCCGAGCGTGTGCGCGACGCCGCCCGCCGCCGGGGACTGACCCTCAACACCGTGCTCACCACCGCCTGGGGCCTGGTGCTGGCCGCCGAGACCGGCCGCGCCGACGTCGTGTTCGGCACGACGGTCGCCGGCCGTCCCAGTGAGGTGCCCGACGTCGAGAACATCATCGGGATGTTCCTCAACACCGTCCCGGCGCGCATCGCCTTCGACCCCGCCGAACGGGTGGCCGGCCTGCTGCGGCGCGTCCAGGATGAGCGGGTGGCCCTCATGCCGCACGAGTACCTCGGTCTCGGCGTGCTGCAGGCCGAGACCGGGCACCGGCGGCTGTTCGACACCCTGTTCGTGCTGCGCGACGGCGACACCGAGGAGCGGCTCGCGGAGCTGTCCGGCCGGTACGGGGTCACCGCCGTGGCGAACGTGGACGCCACGCACTACCCCGTCAACCTCGTCGTCACCCCGGGCAGGCGCATCCGGGTCACCCTCGCCCACCGGCCCGACCTCGTCGCCCGCCCCCGCGCCCAGGCGCTGCTGGACCGCTTCACCCTGCTGGTGGAGCACCTGGTGGACGACCTGGACGCCCCGGCCGGGCGCGTCGGCCACACGCTGCCCGCCGAACGTGCCGAGCTGGAGCGGGGACACGCCGCCGGCCGCGCGCCCGTGCCCACGCAGACCATCGCCGACCTGCTCGCCGGCCAGGCCGCCCGCACCCCGGAGGCGACGGCGCTGGTCTTCGGCGAGCTGAGCGTCACCTACGCCGAGCTGTCCGCCCGGATAGACCGCATGGCGCGGCTGCTGCTCGCGCGGGGCGCGGCGCCCGAGAAGATCATCGCGCTGGCCCTGCCCCGCTCCATCGACACCGTGGTCGCCCTGTTCGCGGTCCTGCGCACCGGCGCGGCCTACCTGCCGCTGGAGCTCGACCACCCCGACGACCGGCTCGCGGCGACGCTGGACGACGCCCGGCCGGCCCTGCTGCTGACCACCCGCTCCGTCGCCCGGCGCCTGACGGCCGCGGCCGTCCCTCGCGTCCTGCTCGATGACCCGGCGGTGACCGGGGAGCTCGCGGGGCTGCCCGGCGGGCCGGTCACCGAGGCCGACCGCCCCCGCTTCAGCCTGGAGCACCCGGCGTACGTCATCTACACCTCCGGCTCCACCGGGCGTCCCAAGGGCGTCGTCACCCCCTACCGGGGGCTGACGAACATGCAGCTCAACCACCGGCGGGAGATCTTCGCGCCGGCCGTCGCCGCCGCCGGAGGCCGCCGGCTGCGCGTCGCGCACACCGTGTCGTTCGCCTTCGACATGTCGTGGGAGGAGCTGCTCTGGCTGGTCGAGGGGCACGAGGTGCACATCTGCGACGAGGAGCTCAGGCGGGACGCCGAGGCCCTGGTCGCCTACTGCCAGGCCCACCGGGTGGACGTCGTCAACGTCACGCCGACCTACGCGCACCTGCTGATCGAGCAGGGACTGCTCGACGGGCACCGTCCGCCGCTGGTGCTGCTCGGCGGCGAGGCGGTGCCGGAGGCGGTGTGGGACCGGCTCCGCGACACCGAGGGCACCTACGGCTACAACCTCTACGGCCCCACCGAGTACACGATCAACACGCTCGGCGCGGGCACCGGCGACAGCCCGACCCCCACCGTCGGGCGGCCCATCCGCGGCACCCGCGCCCACATCCTGGACGCCTGGCTGCGCCCGGTGCCCCCCGGCGTCCCCGGCGAGCTATACATCGCCGGTATCGGCCTGGCCCGCGGCTACCTCGACCGGCCCGCGCTCACCGCCGAACGCTTCGTCGCCGACCCCTACGGAGACCCCGGCGAGCGCATGTACCGCACCGGCGACCTGGTGCGCCGCCGCCCCGGCGGTGACATCGACTTCCTCGGCCGCACCGACGACCAGGTGAAGATCCGCGGCCACCGGGTCGAGCCCGGCGAGGTCGAGACCGCCCTCACGCGGCACCCGGAGGTCGCCCAGGCCGCCGTCGTCGCCCGCGAGGACCCCTCGGCTCCGGGTACGCGGCGCCTGGTCGCCTACGTCGTGCCCGCCGAGCCGGCCGGCGAGCTGCGGGAGGCCGCCGAACGCGCGTGGATCGGCGAGTGGCGCACCGTCTACTCCGACGAGTACGAGCGCATCGGCACCGCCCTGTTCACCGAGGACTTCGCCGGATGGGACAGCAGCTACGACGGCGCGCCGATCCCGCTCGGCCACATGCGCGAATGGCGCGAGCGGACCGTCGAACGCATCCGTGAGCTGCGCCCGCGCCGCATCCTGGAGATCGGCGTCGGCTCGGGGCTGCTGCTGTCCCGCCTGGCGCCGGACGCCGAGGCGTACTGGGCGACCGACTTCGCCGCCCCCGTCATCCGCAAGCTGGCCGAGGACCTGCGCCGCGCCCCCGAGCTGGCGGCCAAGGTGGAGCTGCGCTGCCAGGCCGCGCACGTGACCGACGGCCTGCCCGCCGGCCACTTCGACACCATCGTCGTCAACTCCGTCGTCCAGTACCTGCCGGACCTCGGCCACCTGACCACGGTGATCCGCGGCGCCATAAAACTGCTGGCCCCGGGCGGCTCGCTGTTCATCGGCGACGTGCGCGACCTGCGGCTCGCCCGCGCCTTCCACACCGGGGTGCACCTGGCCCGCGCCGGGCGCGACGGCACGGCCGGCGGCGAGGACGGCCTGCGCGCGGCCGTCGAACGCGGCGTCGCGCTGGAGAAGGAACTGCTGGTCCACCCCGACTACTTCACCACTCTGGGACTCGGCGTCGACCTGCGCACCAAGCGCGGGCGCCACCACGACGAGCTGACCCGCTACCGCTACGACGTCGTCCTGTACGACGGCGAGCCCGACGTGCGCCTCGGCGACGCGCCCGTGCTGCCCTGGACGGAGGTGACCGCCACGTCCGGCGAGCCGACGGCCGCGGACTGGGCCGGCGCTCTCACGCGCCGCCTGCGGGAGCCGGGCGTGCGGCGGCTGCGGGTGGCGGGAGTGCCCGACGCCCGCCTCGGCAGCGAGCACGGCGCCCCGGTCACCGGCGGAATCGAACCCGAGGACCTGCACGCGCTCGGCGCGGGCGAAGGCTACCGCGTCCTGACCACCTGGTCCCGCGAGCCCGGCGCCTACGACGCCGTCTTCGTACGGGGAGAGTTCCGCCGCACCGAGGGACTCTACGTGCCGGCCGGCGGCGAGCCGCCCTACGCCAACACCCCGGCCGACGCGGCCCGCACCGGTGGCCTGGCCGCCCGCCTGCGCGAGGACCTGCGCCGGCGGCTGCCCGACTACCTGGTCCCGGCCGCGTTCGTCACCCTCGACCGGTTGCCCGTCAACGACAACGGCAAGCTCGACACGCGCGCGCTGCCCGACCCCGAACCGGCGGTGCCGCTCGCCGGGGGACGGGCACCGGGCACCCCGCAGGAGGAGGTGCTCTGCCGCCTGTTCGCCGAGGTGCTCGCCGTGCCGGAGGTGGGCGCCGAGGACGACTTCTTCCAGCTCGGCGGCCACTCGCTGCTCGCCACCCGCCTCATCAGCCGGGCCCGCGCCGAGCTCGGCGCCGAACTGGCCATCCGCGACCTGTTCGAGGCGCCCGCCCCCGCCCAGCTGGCCGAGCGCGCGAGCGCCGCCCGCCCGGCCCGCCCGTCCCTCGCGCCGCCGCCCGCGAGGCCGCCGCGCGTCCCGGCGTCCCCGGCCCAGCGGCGGCTGCTGCTGGCCGGACGGCTCAGCGGCGGCGACGCCTACCACTTCCCGCTGGTCGTCCGCCTGCGCGGCGCGCTGGACACCGGCGCGCTGGGCCGCGCCCTGCGCGACGTGGTGGAGCGTCACGAGGCGCTGCGCACGGTGTTCCCGGAGGCCACGGACGAGACCTCCGCGCCCGGGGCGGCGGCCTCGGACCGGGACGCCGGGCCGTACCAGCACATCCTCGATCCGTGCGAGATCGGGCGGTTCTACGACGTCCACGACTGCCCGCCGGACCTGCTGGAGGAGCGGATCCGCGCCGTGGTGGCCCGGCCGTTCGACCTTCGCGCCGAGATCCCGATCCGCGCCGAGGTGCTGCGCGCCGGCCCCGGCGACCACGTGGTGGCGATCGTGCTGCACCACATCGCCACCGACGAGTGGTCCGACCGGCCGTTCCTCACCGACCTGGCCGCCGCCTACCGGGCCCGCACGCAGGGCCGGGAGCCCGGGTGGGCGCCGCTGCCCGCGCAGTACGCCGACTACACGCTCTGGCAGCGGCGGCTGCTCGGCGACCCCGCCGGCCCCGGCGGCCGGGCGGCACGGCAGCTCGCCTTCTGGAAGCAGACCCTGGCCGGGCTGCCGGAGGAAATCCCCCTGCCGCTCGACCGGCCCCGCCCGGCCGAACCGGACGGGCGGGCCGGCCAGGTGCGCGCCGAGCTCCCCACCGCCACCGTCCGCGCGCTGCGCGCCCTGGCCGCCGAGACCGGCACCAGCATGTTCATGCTGTTCCAGGCCGCGGTGGCCACCCTGCTGCACCGGATGGGCGCGGGCACCGACATCCCGCTCGGCGCCCCGATCGCCGGGCGGACCGACGGCGCGCTGGACGACCTCGTCGGCTTCTTCGTCAACACCCTCGTGCTGCGCGCCGACCTGTCCGGCGACCCGTCGTTCACCGAGCTGCTGGCCCGGGTCAAGGACGCCGACCTGGCCGCGTTCGAGCACCAGGACCTGCCGTTCGAGCAGGTGGTCGAGGCGCTCAACCCGCCGCGCGTGGCGGGGCGCAACCCGCTGTTCCAGGTGATGCTGGGCTACCACTACCGCCCCGACGGCGACCCGCGGGTGCTGGACCTGCCCACCGAGTGGTGGCCGGTCCGCGCCGAGACCGCGAAGTTCGACCTGGACTTCACCTTCGCCGACCACGCGGGCGAGGACCGCGTCATCCTGCTGCTGGAGTACGCCAAGGACCGCGCCGACGCGGCGACGGCCCACGCCATGGCGGGCCGCCTGGTCGCGCTGCTCGGCCTGCTGGCCGCCGACCCGCACCGCCCGGTCGGCCGGCTGCCGGTGCTGACCGGCGAGGAACGCCGGGCGTCGCTGGGCGCCTGGAACGACACCGCCCGGCCGGTGGAGCCGCGCACGGTCCCGGAGATCTTCGCCGACACGGCCCGCGCCCATCCCGGCCGGGTCGCCCTGGTCACCGGCGGGCGCAGGCTCACCTTCGCCGGCCTGTCCGCCGAGGCCGGCCGGGTCGCCCGGTTGCTGGCCGGCCGCGGCGTGCGGGCGGGGAGCGTTGTAGGGCTGGCCCTCCCGCGGGCCGAGATGGTCCCGGCCATCCTCGGCGTGCTGGGCGCCGGCGCCGCCTACCTGCCGCTCGACCCCGGCCACCCGGCGGAGCGGCTCGCCCACCTGCTCGGCGAGGCCGCTCCGGCCTGCGTGCTCACCACCACCGCCATCGCGCCCCGTCTGCCCGCCGCCGCGCGGGCCGGGGCCGTGCTCCTCGACGCCCCCGGGCCCGCCGGAGCCCCCGCGCCGGTGCCGCCCGTCCCCGCGGACGCGGTCGCGTACGTCATCTACACCTCCGGGTCCACCGGCCGGCCCAAGGGGGTGCTCGGCACCCACCGGGGCCTGTCCAACCTGTTCGGCGCGCACCGCGAGGACCTCATCGAGCCGGCCGTCCGCGCCGCCGCCGGGCGGGAGGCGCTGCGCGCGGTACACGCGGCGTCGTTCGGTTTCGACGGCTCATGGGAGCCGATGCTCTGGCTGCTGGCCGGGCACGAACTGCACGTCGTCGGCGAGGACACCATGGCCGACCCGGCGGCGCTGCTCGCCTACCTGGACGAGCAGCGCATCGACTTCGTCGACCTCACCCCCACCTACCTGCGGGAACTGATCCACCACGGTTTCCTCGCCCCCGGCCGCCGCCTTCCCAGTGTCATCGCGGTGGGCGGCGAGGCCACGCCCGCGCCGCTGTGGGAGCGGCTGAGCTCCCTGCCCACAGTCGTGGCGCACGACCTGTACGGCCCCACCGAGTGCGCCGTCGACGCCTACGGCTGGCATGGCCCGAGCCCGGAGCGCCCGCGGCCCTGGGCGGCGCCGCTGGCCAACACCCGCGCCCACGTGCTGGACGAGACGCTGGAGCCGGTCCCCGCCGGGGTGCCGGGCGAGCTGTACCTGGCGGGGGAGGGCCTGGCCCTGGGCTACCTCGGCCGTCCCGATCTGACCGCCGGACGGTTCGTCGCCGACCCGTTCGGCGCCCCCGGCGAGCGCATGTACCGCACCGGAGACCTGGTGCGGCGCCGCGCCGACGGCACGCTGACGTTCCTCGGCCGCACCGACGACCAGGTGAAGCTGCGCGGGTTCCGCATCGAGCTCGGCGAGATCGAGGCGGTGCTGCACGCCCACCCCGGCGTCGCGCAGGCCGCCGTGACCGTCCGCGAGGACACCCCCGGCATGCGGCGCCTGGTCGCCTACGTGGTGCCCGCCGCCGGCCGGGACGCCGATCCGGAGACGCTTCGGGCGCACGCCGCCGCCACGCTGCCCGAGCACATGGTCCCCGCGGTGTTCGCCGAGCTGCCCGCCCTGCCGAAGTCGGCCGGCGGCAAGCTGGACCGCCGCGCGCTGCCCGTCCCCGACACGGCGGTCCCCACCTCCGCACGGCGGCCCCGCGACGCCCGCGAGGAGATCCTGTGCGAGCTGTTCGCCGCCGTGCTCGGCGCCGGACGGGTCGGCGTGGACGACGACTTCTTCGCGCTCGGCGGCCACTCCCTGCTGGCGATGCGGCTGATCGGCCGCATCCGCGCCGTGCTCGGCGCCGAGGTGGGCCTGCGCGCGGTGTTCGAGGCGCCCACCGCCGCCCGGCTCGCCGGTCGGCTGCGGGAGGCCCCGGCCAGCACGCCACCCCTGGTGCCCGCGCCCCGGCCCGACCTCCTGCCGCTGTCGTTCGCCCAGCGGCGGCTGTGGGTGCTGCACCGGCTGGAGGGCCCGAGCGCCACCTACACCATCCCCTCGGCCTGGCGGCTGTCCGGCGACCTCGACCGCGACGCCCTGCGCGAGGCCGTGCGGGACGTGATGATCCGGCACGAGAGCCTGCGCACGGTGTTCCCCGAGCGGGACGGACACCCCCACCAGCATGTCCTTGCCCCGGCGGAGCTCCCCTGCGTCGTCGGCTTCGAACCGGTCGCGCCGGACGCGCTCGCCGGGCGGCTGGCCGAGGCCGCAGGCCACGGCTTCGAACTCGACCGCGAGCCGCCCCTGCGCGCCTGGGTCTTCCAGGTGGCGCCGCGCGAGCACGTCCTGCTGCTCGTCGTGCACCACATCGCCGCCGACGAGTGGTCAGACGTGCCGCTGTGGCGCGACCTGTCCGACGCCTACCGCGCCCGGCGCGAGGGCGGGGCGCCGCGGTGGGCCCCGCTTCCCGTGCAGTACGCCGACTACGCCCTCTGGCATCGCCGCGTGCTCGGCGACCCCGGCGACCCCGATGGCCTGGAGGAGCGGCAGCTCGCCTTCTGGCGTGACGCGCTGGCCGGGCTGCCCGAGGAGCCGGCGCTGCCCGCCGACCGGCCGCGCCCTGTGGAGAGCGGCCATCGCGGCGGGGCGGCCGGCTGGTCGCTGCCGGCCGATCTCGAACGCCGGCTGCGCGGAGTCGCCCGCGACCACGGCGTCAGCATGTTCATGCTGGCCCAGGCCGCCGTCGCCGCGCTGCTGCACCGCCTCGGCGCGGGGGAGGACATCCCCCTCGGCGCGCCGATCTCCGGGCGGACCGAGGAGAGCCTCACCGACCTGGTCGGGTTCTTCGTCAACACCCTCGTGCTGCGCACCGACCTGTCCGGCGCGCCGACCTTCGCCGAACTGCTCGCCCGGGTGCGCGACACCGACCTGGCCGCCTTCGAGCACCAGGACCTGCCGTTCGAACGGCTGGTCGAGGCGCTCAACCCGCCGCGCTCACTGGCCCGGCACCCGTTGTTCCAGGTCATGGTCGTCTACCTGCCCGGCCAGGGCGCCGCTCCCGCCTTCCCGGGGCTCGACGCCCGCCGGGAGGAGCTCGGTCAGCGGACCGCGAAGTTCGACCTCGGCTTCGACTTCGTCGAGCGGGGCGACGGCGAGGGCATCGACGGCTGGATCGAGTACAGCGCCGACCTGTTCGACCGGGAGACGGCCGAGGCGATGGCGCGGCGGCTCGTGCGGCTGCTGGAGCAGGTCGCCGCCGACCCCGGCGTGCGGGTGGGCGAGCTGGAGATCATGGACGAGCCGGAGCGGCGGCTGGTCGCCCGGGAGTGGAACGACACCGCGCGCCCGGTGCCGCACGTCACCCTGCCCGAGCTCTTCCGCGCCCAGGCGGCGCGGACCCCCGGCGCGCTCGCCCTGGTCTGCGGCGGCGAGCGCCTCACCTACGCCGAGCTGGACGCCCGGGTCGAGCGGACGGCACGGGTGCTCGCCGGCCTCGGAGCCGGGCCCGAGCGCGTGGTGGCGGTCGCGCTGCCCCGCTCGGCCGACCTGGTCATCGCCCTGCTGGCGGTGCACCGCGCGGGCGCGGCGTACCTGCCGCTGGACCCCGGGCTGCCGCGCGAGCGGGCCGACTTCATGATCGAGGAGGCCGGCGCCGTCCACGTGCTGCGGGGCGGGCTGCCGGACGGCCCCGCCGGCGAGTTGCCGGCGAGCCACGACCCCCGGCACCCGGCGTACGTGATCTACACCTCCGGCTCCACCGGCCGCCCCAAGGGCGTGGTGGTGCCGCACGAGGGCATCGTCAACCGCCTGCTGTGGATGCAGGACGAGTACGGCCTGACCCCGGCCGACCGCGTGCTGCAGAAGACGCCCGCCGGCTTCGACGTGTCGGTGTGGGAGTTCTTCTGGCCGCTGATCACCGGCGCGGCGCTGGTGGTGGCCGAACCGGAAGGTCACAAGGACCCGGCCTACCTCGCCCGGCTGATGCACGACGAGGTGGTCACCACGGCGCACTTCGTGCCGTCGATGCTGCGCGCGTTCCTGGACGAGCCGCGGGCGGCCCGGTGCACCGGGCTGCGCCGGGTGCTGTGCAGCGGCGAGGCGCTGCCCGCCGAACTCGCCGCCCGATTCCACGCGGTGCTGCCCGCGGAGCTGCACAACCTGTACGGGCCCACCGAGGCCTCCGTCGACGTGACGGCCGCCCGGGTCCCCGCCGGGGCCAAGGTCGTGCCGATCGGCCGGCCGGTGTGGAACACGCGGGTCCACGTGCTGGACGCCGCGCTGCGCCCGGTGCCGCCCGGCGTGCCCGGCGAGCTGTACCTGGCCGGGATCCAGCTCGCCCGCGGCTACCTCGGCCGCCCCGCACTGACCGGCGAGCGTTTCGTCGCCGACCCCTGCGGGCCGCCCGGCACCCGCATGTACCGCACGGGTGATCTGGCGCGCTGGAGGCGCGACGGGGTGCTGGAGTTCCTCGGCCGGGCCGACGACCAGGTCAAAATCAGGGGGTTCCGCGTCGAGCCGGGCGAGATCGAGGCGGTCCTGGCCCGCCACGAGGCGGTGTCGCACGCCGTGGTCACCATGCGGGACGGGCGTCTCATCGCCTACCTCGCCCCGGCGCCCGGCGCGGCCCGGCCGAGCGCCGCCGAGCTGCGCGAGCACGCCGCGGCCGCGCTCCCCGAGTACATGGTCCCCGCCGGATTCGCCGTACTGGACGCGCTCCCGCTCACTCCCAACGGCAAGCTGGACCGAGCAGCCCTGCCGGCGTTCGACTTCGCGGCCGAGACGACCGGCACGCTCCCGGCGGGCCCGCGCGAGGAACTGCTCTGCGCGCTGTTCGCCGGCGTGCTCGGCCTGCCCCGGGTCGGCGCCGGAGACGACTTCTTCACCCTCGGCGGCGACAGCATCGTCGCCATGCAACTGGTCGCCCGGGCGCGGGCGGCCGGGCTGGTGATCAGCCCGCGCGACGTCTTCCGGCACAAGACCGTGGCGGCGCTGGCCGCCGTCGCGGGCACGGCCGGCGCCGAGCAGGACATCCCGCCGGCCACGGCGCTGCTCACCCTCACCGAGGCCGAGCGCGCCGAGCTGCCCGGCGCCGCCGATGTCTGGCCGCTCACGCCGCTGCAGACCGGCCTGCTGTTCCACGCGGCGCTGGACCAGGGCGACGACGGGCCGGACGTCTACACCGTCCAGGTGTCCTACGAGATCGACGGCCCGCTGGACGCCGCCCGGCTGCGCGCGGCCGGGCAGGCGCTGCTCGACCGGCACGACAACCTCCGCGCCGGCTTCCGGCACCTGTCCTCCGGCCGCCCGGTGGCCGTCGTGCCCCGCACGGCCGCCCTGCCGTGGCGTGCGGTGGACCTATCGGAACTCGGCGAGCCGGCCCGGCAGGAACGGTGGACCGTCCTGCTCGGCCAGGAACGGCGCCGCTTCGACCCGGCCGAGCCGCCGCTGCTGCGGATGCTGCTGGCCCGCCTCGGGCCGGGCCGCCACCGGCTGACCCTGTCCCACCAGCACCTGCTGCTGGACGGCTGGTCGGTCCCCCGGCTCGTACGCGAGCTCGGCGAGCTGTACGCGGGCGGTGCGGACGGCTCCGCACCGTCGCCCGTCGTGCCCTACCGGGAGTACCTCTCCTGGCTGGCACGGCAGGACGCCGATGCCTCCGCCGACGCCTGGGCGCGGGCGCTGGACGGCCTGACCGAGCCCACCCGGCTGGCTCCCGCCGGCCCCGGCCGCGCCGCGGTCGTGCCCGAGACGCACACCACCCTGCTCACCCCGGAGCTGACCGGGGCCCTGGCGGCCCTCGCCCGTTCCCGCGGGCTGACCGTCAACACCCTGGTACAGGGGGCCTGGGGCATCCTGCTGTCCCGGCTCACCGGCCGCGACGACGTGGTCTTCGGGGCGACCGTCTCCGGCCGGCCCCCGGAGCTGGACGGCGTGGAATCCATGATCGGCCTGTTCATCAACACCGTGCCGGTCCGCGTCCGGGTCCGCGACCGCGAGAGCGTGTCGGCGTTCCTGCGCCGCCTCCAGCAGGAGCAGTCGCGGCTCATCGCCCACCAGCACGCCGGTCTCGCCGGCATCCAGCGACGGGCCGGGCTCGCGGAGCTGTTCGACACGCTGCTGGTCTTCGAGTCCTACCCCGGCGGCGACGGACCGGCGTTCGGCCCTGGCGGCCCGCGCGCCGCCCTGCTGGAGCACCGGGACTCCACGCACTACCCGTTCGCCTGGGCGGCCGAGCCGGGGGACCGCCTCGCCCTGACCGCCGAGTACCGTCCCGACCTGTTCGACCGCGCCACCGCCGAGCGGATGGCGGCGTCGATGGTACGGATCTTCGAGGCGATGACGGCCGCCCCGGAGCGGCCCGTCGGGCGGATCGACATTCTCACCCGCGCCGAACGGCACACCATCCTGCGCACCTGGAACGACACCGGCGCCGGCCGCGCGGCCGAGCCGGCGGCGGCGGCAAGCGGCGCCCCGGTCCCCGTCCCCGGCACCATCTGCGGCCTGTTCGAGGCGCAGGCCGCCGCCACCCCCGACGCCGTCGCCGTGGTGTGCGGGACGGTCACCTGGACGTTCGGTGAGCTGAACGAGCGGGCCAACCGGCTCGCCCGGCTCCTCGCCGGGCACGGCGCCGCCCCCGAGCGGATCGTCGCGCTCGCGCTGCCGCGCTCGGCGGACTTCATCCTGGCCGTCCTCGCCGTGCTGAAGTCCGGCGCCGCCTATCTGCCGGTGGACGCCGGCCTGCCCGCCGAGCGGGTGCTCGGCATGCTCGGCGACGCCCGGCCCATCCTCGTCCTGACCACCGAGAAGCTCGCCGCGGGCCTCCCGGACGCCGGGGTCCCGCTCATCGCGCTCGACGCCCCGGAGACCGCCGGCCGCCTCGCCGCGCTGCCCGGGCACGACCTCGGCACCGGGCCCGGCCCGCGCCACCCGGCGTACGTCATTCACACCTCCGGCTCCACCGGCCGGCCCAAGGGCGTGGTGGTCTGCCACGACAGCGTCGTCAACCTCTTCCACAGCCACCGGCGGGCGCTGCACGACCCGGTCAAGCTGGCCACCGGGCGCCGCCACCTGCGCGTCGGCCACGCCTGGTCGTTCTCCTTCGACGCCTCGTGGCAGCCCCAGCTGTGGCTGCTGGACGGGCACGCGGTGCACATCATGGACGAGGAGACCCGCCGCGACCCGGAGCGGGCCGTGGCCGCCGTCCGCGAGCAGAGCCTGGACTTCATCGAGGTCACCCCGTCGTTCCTCGCGCAGATGGCCGACGCCGGACTGTTCGAGGGCGGGCGGTGCCCGCTCGCCCTCGTCGGCGTCGGCGGCGAGGCGGTGCCGGAGTCGCTCTGGCGCGAGCTGGCCGGCCTGCCCGCCACCGAGGCGGTCAACCTCTACGGCCCGACCGAGGCCACCGTGGACGCCCTCGTCGCACGGGTCAAGGACAGCGCGTCCCCGCTGGTGGGCCGCCCGGTCGCCGGCACCAGGGCCTACGTGCTGGACGCGGCGCTGCGGCCCGTCCCGCCCGGCGTCACCGGTGAGCTCTACCTCGCCGGGGCGGGGCTGGCCCGCGGGTACCTCGGCCGCCCGGGCCTGACCGCCGAGCGGTTCGTCGCCGACCCGTTCGGCGACCTGTCCGGCCAGGCCGGAGCGCGCATGTACCGCACGGGGGACCTGGCCCGCTGGACCGCCGACGGCCGGCTCGAGTACGCGGGACGGGCCGACGACCAGGTGAAGATCCGCGGTTTCCGCATCGAGCCCGGTGAGGTCGAGGCCATGCTTGAACGGCACCCGTCCGTCGCCCAGGTCGTGGTCGTCGCCCGCGAGGACCGCCCGCGGGTCAGGCGGCTGGTCGCCTACGCGGTCGCCGCCGCGGAAGGCGGGCCCACCGACCCGGCCGCGCTGCGCGCGTTCGCCGCCGCCTCGCTGCCCGAGCACATGGTGCCCGCGGCGGTGGTCGTCCTCCCCGCGCTGCCCCTGCTGTCCAACGGCAAGCTCGACCGCGCGGCGCTGCCCGCGCCGGACTTCGCCACCCGCGGCGGCCGCCGGCCGGCCACCGGCACCGAGCGCGCGCTCGCGGCGATCGTCGCCGACGTGCTCGGGGTGCCCGAGGCCGGCGCCGACGACGACTTCTTCACCCTCGGCGGCGACAGCATCGTCGCGATGCAACTGGTGAGCCGGGCCCGCGCGGCGGGCCTGCGCCTCACCCCCCGCCAGGTGTTCCGGCACCGCACGGTCGCGGCGCTGGCGGCCGCCGCCACCGCAGCCGGCCCGGACACCGCGGGCCCCGCGCACGACGACGGCACGGGCGAGGTGCCACTGACCCCGATCATGCACGCGACGCTGGAGCGCGGCGGCCCCATCCGGGGCTACCACCAGGCGGCGCTGCTGCGCACCCCCGCCGGCCTGGACGCGCGCGGGCTGGTGCCGGTGCTCCAGGCCGTCGCGGACCGGCACGACATGCTCCGCGCCCGCCTGACCCGGACCGGCGGCGACGGCGCGGACGAGCGCTGGTCGCTGCAGGTGCCCCCGCCCGGCACGGCCGACGTGGCGTCCTGGCTCACGCGGGTCGACACGGCGGGGGCCGGCGAGGAGGCGCTGCGCGCGGCGATCGCCGAGCACGCCCACGCGGCCCGCTCCCGGCTCGACCCCGAGGCCGGGGCCATGGTGGCGGCGGTCTGGTTCGACGCCGGGCGCGGCGTCCCCGGCAGGCTGCTGCTGATGGTCCACCACCTGGTCGTGGACGGAGTGTCCTGGCGGATCCTCCTGCCGGACCTGGCCGCCGCCTGGCGACAGGTCGCCGCGGGCCGCCCCGCCGCGCTCGCCCCGGTCGGCCTGTCGTTCCGCCGCTGGTCGCATCTGCTGGGGGAGCGGGCCAAGGACCCCGCCCGCGAGGACGAACTGCCCCGGTGGACCGCGATTCTCGCCGGTGACCAGGCGGTCCGGGTGGCCCCGCCGCTCGACCCCGCCCGGGACGTGGTGGCCACCACCCGGCATGTGTCCCTGACCCTGCCCGCCGACCGGACGGCTCCGCTGCTGGGCCGGGTGCCCGCGGCCTTCGGCGCGAGCGTCAACGACGTGCTGCTCACCGCGCTGGCACTGGCCGTCGCCGATCGGCGCCGCCGCACGGGCGGGGCGGGCGGCGGCGCGGTCCTGGTGGATCTGGAGGGCCACGGCCGCGAGGAGGAGCTCGCGGGCGGCGCGGACCTGTCGCGCACGGTCGGCTGGTTCACCAGCGTCGTCCCGGTCCGCCTCGACCCCGGCCCGGTGGACCTGGACGACGCGATCGCCGGCGGACCGGCGCTCGACGAGGCGGTGCGCCGGATCCGGCGGCACCTGGCCTCGCTGCCGGCGGCGGGCATCGGCCACGGGCTGCTGCGTCACCTTAACCCGGTGACCGGCCCGGAGCTGGCCCGGCTCGGCGAGCCGGCGATCGAGTTCAACTACATGGGACGTTTCGCCCGGCCCGAGGCGGCCGACTGGTCGTACGCGCCGGAGGACGACGCCGCCGACCTGGACGCCGATCCGGGCATGCCCCTGTCGCACGCGCTCACCGTGAACGCCCTGACCGAGGACCATCCCGGCGGTCCCGAGCTGGTCGCGCACTGGTCCTACGCCTCCGAGGTGCTCTCCGAGGAGGAGGTCGGTGACCTCGCCGCCACCTGGTTCCGCATGCTGGCGGCCCTGACCGCCCGCGCCGAGGCGCCGGGCCGCTGACCCCCTGTCCCCCCGCCCGATGTTCCGCACTTCCCCGACAAAGGAGAGAACGAGATGACCAACCCCTTCGACGACCCCGACGGCGTCTACTCCGTGCTGGTCAACGACGAGGGGCAGCACAGCCTGTGGCCGGACTTCGCCGAGGTCCCGGCAGGCTGGACCCCGGTCCATGGGCCCGCCGCCCGGCAGGAGTGCCTGTCCTACATCGAGGCGAACTGGACCGACCTGCGGCCCAGGAGCCTGCGGGAGCAGCAGGCCTGATCACGCCGGCGGCGTGAGACGGCGAAAGGGGCCGGGCCGCGAATTCGCTTCGCGGCCCGGCCCCTTTCCGTAGAGGGCGGGACAGGGTCAGGAGGCCGGCTGGGTGACCTCGGTGGCGGTGGACCCGTCGACGGCCGCGGCGAGCTGCGGCACCAGGCGGTCGAGGGTGTAGGGCAGGCTCAGCACCGAGACGAACGAGACGGCGTTGCCGTAGTCGCCGGTCTCCTTGACGAAGACCTCGCGGCCCTGCTTCACCACGTTCAGGTCGGCGTACAGCTTGTCCTTGTGCAGCTTGGCCGCGTCCGCCGCCGGGTCGGCGACGATCCAGACCAGCACATCGGTGTCCAGCAGGTCGGTGCGCTCCTTGCTGATGTTGGCGCCGAACGCGCCGCCGACGGCCTGCTCCAGGCCGGACGGCAGGGCGAAGCCCAGCGCGGACAGCACGCGCGAGCGGTTGTCCTGCGGGCCGTAGACGAAGATCCCCTCGTAGGGGGTGGCCATTACGGCGGTGGCCCCGGCGAAATCGGGATGCTCGGCCTTGGCGGCGGTGAACTCGGCCTCGACGCCCTCGACCAGCTTCTTCGCCTCGGTCTCCTTGCCGAGCGCCCTGCCGATGATCTCGGTCTGCCGCTGCCAGGGCACGCCGTAGTCGGCGAACTCCTTGGGCTGGGCCACCACCGGCGCGAGCTTGGAGAGCATGTCGTACTGCTCCTTGGTCAGCCCCGAGTACACCGCGAAGATCAGGTCGGGGGCCAGCGCGGCGATCTTCTCCACTTGTGGTCCGGTGCCGGTGTCCTTGAGCACGGCGGGGACGGCGGCGCCGCCCAGCCGGTCCGCGGCCCAGGGGCCGATCGCCCCCTGGTAGCCGCCGATCCACTCGGTGGTGGCGACCGGCACCGTGCCGAGGGCCAGCAGGGCGTCCTGGTCGGTGAGCCCGACCGTGACCACCCGCTTGGGCGGGGAGGCGATGGTGGTGGCGCCGTACTTGTGGTCGATGGTCACCGGGAAGGACCCGCCCTCCGGTGCGGCGGCGCCGGGCGCGGAGGAGGCCGCGTCGCCGGCCGTGCCGGAGCCGGAGCCGCAGGAGGCGAGGGCGCCGCACAGGAGCAGGGCGGAGGCGAAGGCCGCGGCGAGCCGGGCGCCTCTCGTGGAACGGAGCATCGAAGGTCCTCGATCGTGTCGTCGGGATGGTCGGTGGATTGCGGGCTGGGGAGGTCATGGCGTGCTGGAACGGGCGTCCGACCAGGACTCCCAGAGCGCGGCGTAGCGCCCGCCGGCGGCGCGCAGCTCGTCATGGCCGCCGGACTCCACGATCCGGCCGCCCTCCATGACGACGATCCGGTCCGCGGTCGCGGCCTGCGTGAGGCGGTGGGCCACCACCAGGGCGGTGCGGCCCGCGAGGGCCCGGTCGGCGGCCCGCTCCAGCGTGCGGGCCCCCGCGCTGCCCGCCTCGGCCGTGGCCTCGTCGAGCACGGCCACGGGAGGGTCGGCGAGGATCAGCCGGGCCAGGGCCACCTGCTGCCTTTGTGTGGCGGTGAGGCGGTGCCCGCCGTCGCCGACGACGGTCACCAGCCCCTCGGGCAGCGCGTCCACCCAGGTCAGGGCGTCCACGCGGGCCAGGGCCTCGCGCAGGTCGCCGTCGGAGGCATCCGGCCGGGCCAGCCGCAGGTCGCCGGCGAGCGGCCCGGCGAAGACGTGCACCTCCTGGGTGACCAGCACCACCGCCGGCCCGGGCCCGGCCGGCGCGGACACCTGGACCGAGCCCGCCGTCGGCCGGTGGATGCCGGCAATGAGCTTGGCGAGCGTCGTCTTGCCCGCCCCGGTGGCGCCGACGAGGGCGACCCGTTCGCCGTGGCCGACCACCAGGTCCACTCCGCGCAGCACCGGCCGTCCGGCCTCGTAGGCGTGCCGGACCCCGCGCACCGTGACGGCCGGCTCCTTCAGGCCGCCGCTCTCCCGCACTGCCTGCGCCGCGACCCCGGACGCCTCCGGCCCCTCGTCGGAGGGCCGGTCGGCCACGCCCACCAGCCGGGCCAGGCTCGCGGCGGCCGACTGCGCGTCGTCGAGCAGGACGAGCGCGGAATTGACCGGCGCGAAAAGGCTGTGGAAGTACAGCGCCGCGGCCGTCGCCGTCCCGATGGAGGCCGACCCCGAGCGCACCAGGAGGAACCCCGCGACCAGCACCGCCGCCAGGCCGGTGTACTCCGCCAGGTGCAGGCGGCTGTAGAACCGCAGCACCAGGCGCACGCCCCGCATGGTCAGCTCCACCGCCGACCACGAGCTCCGGGTCACCCGCCTGGCGTGTTCGTCCTCCAGCCGGAACGCCCGCACGGTGGAAGCGCCGCCGATGGCGTCCAGCAATCGCTGCTGCCGGACCCCGTCGGCGACGCGCTGCCGGCGGTACAGCGGCACGGCGTTGCGCACGTACCAGCGCGCGGTGTGCGCCTGGATCGGCACCGCCAGCAGCGCCGCGAGCAGGAACCGCCAGTCGAGCACGGCGAGCGCCCCGAAGGTCAGCACGATGGTCAGCAGCGAGCGGGCCAGTTCGGGAAGGGCGGTGCGCACGGCCTCGGCCACCAGCGAGACGTCCCCGGTCACCCGGGCGACCAGGTCGCCCGACCCGGCCCGCTCCACCTGGTCCAGGGGCAGCCGCAGGGCGCGCTCGACGAAGCGCTCACGCAGCCGGGCGAGCATGGACTCGCCGAGCCGCGACACCAGCGACAGCCCGAGCGCGGTGCCCGATCCCTGGGCGATGGCGACCAGCACCAGCGCGACGGCGGGCACGGTGAGCGCCTGCGGCGGACGCGACTCGGCGACCAGGTCGACGATGTGGCCGAGCAGCGGCTGGGTGAGCAGGCCGACGCCCGTGGCCGCGGCCAGCGCCGCGAAGGCGCCGATCGCCAGACGGCGGTGCGGTCGTGCCAGTTCCCGAGCGGCCGCCCAGGTTCGCGCCGCGCCGGCGGTGGGGAGCAGCACCCGCTCCGCTGACGGCGTCTCCTCGCTCATCGCCCCCGCCTCCGGCCGGTCGTGCACGACAGAGCAGGGGAGCGGCGGTGGCCGGCCGCGCGGGTCATGACAGCACCGCCGCGCGGTACCCGGGGTGTCGCCGTACCAGGTCGGCGTGCGTCGCCGCGTCGCCGACCCGGCCCTCGTGCAGCAGGATCACCCGGTCGGTCACCGCGAGCAGCGCGGGGCTGGTGGTGAGCAGGATCGTCGTGCGCCCGCGCCGCAGCTCGCGGATCCCGGCCGCGATGCGCGCCTCGGTGACCGCGTCGACCGCGGTGGTCGGGTCGTGGACGACCAGCACCGGGCGGTCGGCGGCCAGGGCCCGGGCGAGGGCCACGCGCTGCCGCTGGCCGCCGGACAGCGAGCGTCCGCGCTCGCTCACCACCGTGTCGGCGCCGCGGGGCAGCGCGCGGGCGATCTCGTCCGCGCCGGCCGCGGCCATCGCACGGTCCAGCGTGCCGGGCGGTGCGTCGCCCGGCATCGCCGCGGCGACGTTGTCGCGGAGGGTGCCCTCGAACAGGTCCGCCTCGTGCTCGGCGACGAGCACCGCCGCGCGGACGTCGGCCGGGTCCAGCTCACGCAGGGAGACGCCGTCCAGTTCGACCGTCCCGGTGCCGGGGTCGGCCTGGCGGCCGAGACACCGCAGCAGCGCCGTCGCGTCCGCCGGGTCGGTGGCGGCCACGCCGAGCAGTTCGCCGGGCGCCACTTCCAGGTCCACCTCGCGGAGCCCGCCGTGAGCGACCCCGCGCAGCCGTACCGCCCCCCGCACGATGCGCGGTGGCAGCGCGCCGCCCGCCGTGACGGCGGGCGGCGCGGCCAGGACCTCGGCGACGCGCCGCGCGGAGGCCCGTCCCTGGGCGAGGTCGGCGTTGACCCAGGCGAACACCTCCAGCGGGCCGAGCAGGAACAGGGCGAGCCCGAGCGCCGAGACCAGCTCGCCCAGGCTGATCCGGCCCTCGGCGGCCAGCCGCCCGCCGGTCAGCGCGACGAGCGCGATGAAGCATCCGGTGAGGGCGAGCACCACGCCGTTCTGCGCGGCCTCGGCCCGGGCCGCCCGCAGGGTCGCCACCAGCGAGTCACGGCTGGTACGGCGGTAGCGCGCGACGGCCGCCGGCTCCGCGCCGAGCCCCTTGAGCACCCGGAGCCCGGTCACCAGGTCGGCGGCGACGCCGGAGGAGTACGCCGCGCGCTCGCGCTCAGCCTCGCTGCGGCGCTCCAGGGGCTTGCCGAGCAGGTGCCCGAGCCAGAGCAGCAGCGGGGTGCCGAGCAGGACCACCAGGCCGAGGGGCACCGAGATCCGCAGCAGCACCACGGCGCCGACCAGCAGTCCCGCCAGCGCCGACGTCCCGGCCATCACCGCCATGGCGACGGCGCCGACCCGCTTGGCGTCCTCGGTCGCGATGGTCGCCAGCGCGCCGGGCAGCCTGCCCTGCTCGGCCCCGCCACCGGGGTGCAGCACACGCCGCACGAGTCGCGTCCGCAGCGTGTGGGCGGCCTGCTCGGCGGCCCGTTCGCCGGCCCGGGCGCCGAACCGGAAGCCGAACGACAGGCCCACGTAGACGACGGCGAGCACGGCGAGCCCGCGCGCCAGCGCCCCCGCGTCGCCCCCGGCGACGGCCTGGTCGATCACCACGCCGATCAGGACCGGGACCAGCGCCTCACCGGTCTGGTGCGCGGCGCCGAGGACCGCTCCGAGGGCGACGTCCCGCCGCTGTCCCCGGACGGCGCCAAGGAGGACCTCCCGCCCCGGCGCGCCGATCGGCCCGGCACCGGAGCCGCTCACGTGACGGCCGTCGGGGAGGCGGCCGCGGGGACGGGCGGGCGGGCCGCCGCGCCGGTGATCGACCGCACGATCTCCCCCGCCCGGACCGCCGTGGTCGACAGCAGCGTGGAGGTGATGCCGTGGGTGTGCTCGGTCGCGCCCTGCAGGTAGATGCCGCATCGCATGCCGGGGCCGGTGCGCACGCGGTGGTCGCGTCCCACCTGGAGGCCGCCGTGCTCGTCGCGCAGGCAGTACGCCCCGGCCGCGCCGAGCAGGTCCAGCGGATCGACCGGGCGGTACCCGGTCGCGTACACCACGGCGTCGGCCCGCAGCCGCTCCTCCCGGCCGGTCGCCAGCGAGCGCACGGTCACGGTGACGTGGGAGTCCTCTTCGCGCACCTCGCCGACGCGGGACATGTTCATGACGCGCAGGCGCTCGGTCCCGGCCGCGCGCTCCTCGTAGACCCGGCGGTACAGCTCGCGCAGCAGGTCCAGGTCGACGACCGCGTAGTTGGTGTTGGCGTGGTAGCCGAGCAGCATCCGCTTCACCCCCTCGGGGGCGTCGTAGAAGTCGTCCACCGCGGCGGGGTCGAAGATACGGTTGGCGAAGGGGCTGTCGTCGGCCGGGCTGTAGCCGTAGCGGGCGAAGACCGCGCACACCTCGGCCTGCGGGTATCTGGTGTGCAGGTGCTCGGCGACCTCCGCCCCGCTCTGCCCCGCGCCGACCACGACGAACCGGCGCGGCGGGGCCGGAAGGGCCGCCAGCCGGGAGAGCAGTTCCCGGCTGTGCCACACCCGCGCCCCCGGGAGGACTCCCTCCGGCAGCGCGGGGCGCAGACCCGCGGCGACCACCAGGTTGCGGGCCCGGTAGGTGGTGAGCTCGCCGTCCGGGCCGCCGCTCTGGACGACCACGTCGAGCAGCCGCACGACGCCGTCCGCGTCCTGCACCGGCCGCACGGTGACGACCTCGGCGCCGTACCGCACCTGGCCGGCGAAGTCGGCGGCCACCCAGGACAGGTAGTCGTGGAACTCCACCCGGGTCGGGTAGACGGTCTTGAGATTGATGAAGTCGGCCAGCCGGCCCTTGGCGTGCAGGTAGTTGATGAACCCGTGGCGGCTCAGCGGATTGCGCATGGTGGCCAGGTCCTTCAGGAAGGAGACCTGCATCGTGGCGCCGTCGATGAGCATGTCCCGGTGCCAGCCGAAGCGCGGCTGCTTCTCCAGGAACACGGCGTCCAGCGGGGCGCCGTCCCGCTCGGACAGGGCGACCGCGAGGGCGAGGTTGGACGGGCCGAAGCCGATGCCGGCCAGATCGTGGACGTGGGTCACGTCGTCCGCTCCTTCATGCGCGCGGTCCTTCCGTTCGTGCGATCGGCGTCGTGGGTGATGCGGAGGCAAAGATTAGGCACGGCTAACCTAAATTAGGTAAGGCATGCCTAAGTAATCATCGCGCCTCCATGGCTGTCAAGCTCTGTCCGGGCCTCTCCCGGTGCGGCCGGGGTCACCGGCGTCCCGCGCGCGAGGCGGTCATGGGTGATCTTCTGGTCGGGTCCGATCTGATGATCGAATGCGACAAATGGAATTATTTGCCCAGGTCACCGTGACCCTGGCCTTCTTGACGGGTATGGCGAAATTGATCCGTTCCGCGAAGGAAAACAGGAGGCGGTGAGGTCATGACTAGACCGACCGGCCTGGAAGCGCACCCCGACATCGTGGCGATGCGGGCCAAGTACGAGCGGGCCAGCTCCAGCATGGGGGCGCAGGTGATCGATGGGCTGTCGCTCTTGGCAGGCCTCTACCTGGCGATATCCCCGTGGGTGGTCGGATTCAACGGCCTATCCCGGCTGTCGGTGAGCAACCTGGTCACCGGGCTCGCCCTGGCCGCCCTGGCCCTGGGGTTCGCGTCCGCGTTCGGCAGGACGTACGGGCTGACGTGGATCGCCCCGATCCTGGGGATCTGGACGATCATCTCCCCGTGGGTCATCCGGTCCGCCACGACCGGTTCGATCTGGAACAACGTCGTCACCGGCATCGTCATCCTGCTGCTCGGCCTCGGCGCCATGGCGGTGGGCAGCCGGAAGATGCCGATGCCGATGCGCCACTAGAGCGGCGGCCGGAGGGTGCGGCGCCGCACCCTCCGCGCCGTTTCGCGCGGCGGCCCGGCGGCCCGCAACAGGCCGCCCGGCCGTTTGCCACGCTCAGGCCGGGTATGGGGTCGTGGTGGAGCTGCGTCAGAGCAACCCCGCCGAACCGGGCATCCGCCGCAGGCGCCGGGGACGCGGATTCAGTTATCACTGGCCGGACGGCCGGCCGGTGCGCAACGAGCGCACCCTGAACAGGATCAGGGCTCTCGCCATCCCACCGGCATGGCATGACGTCTGGATCTGCCGCGAGGCCGAGGGCCACATCCAGGCCGTCGGCACCGACACCGCCGGACGCCGCCAGTACCGCTACCACGACGTGTGGCGGGAGGAGCAGGACCGCGCGAAGTTCGACCGGGTGTGCCGGATGGCCGCACGTCTGCCGGCCTTCCGGGAACGCGTCGGCAAGGACCTCGATCGGCGCGGCCTGCCCCGCGACCGCGTCCTCGCCGCCGCGGCCCGGATGCTGGACATCGGCTTCTTCCGCGTCGGGGGCGAGTCCTACGACTCCTACGGGCTCGCCACCCTGCGCACCGAGCACGTGCGCTGCGGCGACGGGCAGGTCGTCTGCGCCTACCCGGCCAAGGGCGGCAAGCTCAGGGAGGTCCGGCTCGTCGACGCCGACGTCTGCGAGATCGTCACCACGCTGCGCCGCAAGGGCGGCGAGGGGGAACTGCTGCGCTACCAGGAGGGGTCCACCTGGGTGGACGTCCGCAGCGAGGACATCAACGCCTACCTGCGCGAGACCATGGACTTCGAGGTCACGGCCAAGGACTTCCGCACCTGGCACGCCACCGTGCTGGCGGCGGTGGGCCTGGCCGTCTCCCTGCGGGCCCACCACCGGACCGGCCGCAAGCGGGCGGTCAGCCGCGTCATGAACGAGGTCGCCGACTACCTGGGCAACACCCCGGCCGTCGCGCGGGCCTCCTACGTCGATCCCCGGGTGATCGAGGCCTTCGAGCGGGGACGCACCATCGAGCGGGCGCTGGGCCGGCTCGGCGCCGGGGTCGGCTTCGGCCGGCTCGCGACGCACGGCGAGGTCGAGCGCGCCGTGATCGGCCTGCTCCGCCGCACATAGCAACTCCCGGCCGGCGCCGGCCCCGGTGCCGGGACACGCAAGCCGAGAGCAAGGAAGGGGACACCGCCATGACCGAACTGAAGGACCTGCGGCCGGCCGCGAACCCATACGACTCCCGCTCGACCGCGGAGCTGGTCAGGCACCTGTCGGAGGACGTGTCCCGGCTGGTCAGGGACGAGATCCGCCTGGCCACGCTGGAGATCACCACCAAGGGCCGCAAGGCGGGGTTCGGCGCGGGATTGTTCGGCGGAGCCGGGGTCGTCGCGCTGTACGGCGGCGGGGCGCTGGCCGCCGCGCTGATCCTGCTGGTGGCCCAGGTGCTCACGCCCTGGATCGCCGCACTGGTCGTCGGCGTGGCGCTGCTGGTCGTCGCGGCGGTGCTCGCGCTGGCCGGCAAGAGCCAGGTGAAAAAGGCCGCGCCGCCGCTTCCCAAGGAGACCCTGCGCAGCATCAAGGCCGATGTCGACGCCGTGAAGGAGAGTGCACACCGATGACAGAGGATCCCATCCTCCGCGCCACCCAGCGCCCCACCGCGGGCGAGGTCGGCCTGCACCGCCAGGAGCCGGGGACGGCGACGCCGGAGTCCGCCGGGCCCTCGCTCAATGTTCCCGAGGTCCACGCGCCGCACAAGCCGTACGTCAAGCCCGTGGTCAGCCACGGCAGGGGAGACCCGCTCGCGGGGCTCGCCGGCACCCCCGTCCGGGCCGCCGCGGAACCGGAGGAGTCCGGCGAACCAGGCGGAGCCGGGAGTGTCGCGACCGGACCCGCCCAGGCGCCGCCGGACGGCCGGAGCGGGCACGGCCGCACGGCCGAGGCCGACCGGCTGCGCGACGACATCGAGCGCACCCGCGAGGAGCTCGGCCGTACGGTCGAGGCCCTGGCGCACAAGGTCGACGTGAAATCCCGCGCCCAGCGCAAGATCGCCGAGACCAGGACCGCGGCCAAGGAGAAGGCCGCCGGGATGGCCGACCGGCTGCGCGGCGGCGGCCGCTCCCGCCCGTCCGGCGCGGGCACGGAGGCGGGGGCCGCCGGCCCGTCGGCCGAGACCGCTCCCGGCCGGCTCAAGGACATGGCGGGGCAGGTCTCCGAGCAGGCACGACGCCGCCCAGAAATGATCATCGCCGCGGGTGCCGCCACCATGGCCGGAGTCGGCCTGCTCACCTGGGCCCAGCGGCGCGTCCGCCCGGGCACCGCGCACCAGGCCTGGCACGCCGCCCGGCGAGCCCGGGCCCGCGCGTCCGGCCGGCGCGGCTGAGCCTGGACGACGGCCCCCGTGCCGGCCGGGCCGGACGCCCGGTGGGCGAAGGGGGCCGCCGGGACGGTCCTGGAGCGGTGATGAGCGCGGAAACGGCGGGTCATGCGGCGCGTGTCGCCGCCCTCGTCGCGGGCGTGCCCCGCGGAGGATGAGATCGGCGCCGCCCGGCGCCGCCGTTTCCGCGGGACGGCGCGGACCGCCGCCCATCCCACCGCCCGCCAGTGGGCCGCGCCCCGCGGGCGGCGGATCCCACGAGGTGACCCGCATGCCGCTGCACCCGAACACCGACCCCGAGCTGGCCGTGGGGCTGTCCCGCGCGTTCGTGCCGCCGGTCGACTTCGCCCGGTTGTCCCCGGACGAGCTGCCCGAGCTGCGCCGCCGCATGGCCACCGGGTTCACCTCCGCGCCGCGGCCGGCGGGCGCCGTCACGGTGGAGGACCATCGGGTCCCCGGGCCGGACGGCGCGCCCGAGATCCGGGTCCGCGTCTACCGGCCGCGCGGGCGGGGCGGCGCGCTGCCGTGCCTGTACTGGATGCACGGCGGCGGCATGGTCCTCGGCCTGCTGGAGATGGAGGACGCCCGGCTGTCCGCCATCGCCGGGGAGACCGGCTGCGTCGCGGTGTCGGTGGAGTACCGCCTGGCGCCCGAGCACCCGCACCCCGCCCCGGTCGAGGACTGCTACGCCGGCCTGGTGTGGACGGCCAAGAACGCGGGCGACCTCGGCGTCGACCCCGGCCGCGTCGCCGTCGGCGGCTCGAGCGCGGGGGGCGGCCTGGCGGCGGCCATCGCCCTGCTGGCCCGCGACCGCGGCACGCCTGCGGTCGCCTTCCAGCTTCTGCTGTCCCCGATGCTCGACGACCGCGGCACGACCCCCTCGTCCCGGGCGTTCGAGGACGCCGTCATGTGGAACCGCGCCGCCAACACCTTCGGCTGGCGCGCGCTGCTGGGGGAGGCGGCCGGCGGCGCACAGGTCTCGCCGTACGCGGCGCCCGCCAGAGCGGAGGACCTCTCAGGGCTGCCGCCGGCCTATCTCGACGTCGGCGAGCTGGAGATCTTCCGCGACGAATGCCTCGGTTACGCCGCCCGCCTGGTCCAGGCGGGGGTGTCCACCGAGTTGCACCTGTATCCCGGGGCCTTCCACGGCTTCGACGCGCTGGTGCCCGGCGCCGAGCTCAGCCGCGCGGCCGCCGCGCGGCGTCTGGCCGCACTGCGCCGCGCGTTCGCCCGCTGAGGACGCCGCTCCGCCCGCCGGCGAGCCGAGGTCAGGCCAGTAGGCGGGCCAGCAGCGCGCCGCAGCCCCCGGCGGCGAGCCCGGCCGCCACGCTCACGGCCACGTTCAGCACGGCGGGCAGCCGCCCGCCGTTCTGGGCCAGGCGCAGCGTCTCGTAGCCGAACGTCGAGTACGTGCTGAGCGCGCCGCAGAACCCGCTGCCGAGCAGCGCCATCACCCCGTCACCGGCCGGCAGCGCGGCGAGGAAGCCGAGCAGCGCCGAGCCGGCCACGTTGACGGTCAGCGTGCCGAAGGGGAAGGCCGCGTCGTGCAGGCCCTGGACGGCGAGGTCGGTCAGGTAGCGCAGGGGGGCGCCCACGGCGGCGCCGGCGGCCACGAGAAGCACGGTCACGATCACGAGGGCGTCCCGCCGACGTAGCGGATCACCTCGACCGGGTCGAGGACCACCAGGCCTTCGGTGACCAGCTCGTCGAGCTGGGGGAGGAAGGCGCGGATGCGCTCCTCGGCGTCCACGATGATGATCAGGATGGGGAGGTCCTCCGACAGCGACAGGATGCGCGAGGTGTGGATGCGCGAGCCGGCGCCGTAGCCCTCGATGCCGCGCACGACGCTCGCCCCGGCCAGCCCGGCCTCATGTGCCCTGCGCACGATCTCGTGGTAGAGCGGCCGGTGGTGCCACTGGTCGGACTCGCCGACGAAGACGGACAGGCGGACGGCCGGCTGCTCGATCTTCATGCTCACGTCCATCGCGCCTTCCTCCTCCGCACGGCCGCCGATCATGGCCGCCCCGCCCGGATCACCCGCAGGGCCGCGCGGGTGAGCACGGCCCCGGCGTACACCGCGAGGACGGCGCAGACCACCGTGCCGGCCAGGTAGGCGAGCGCGGTGACCGGCTCGCCGCTCGCGGCGGTGCGGCCGATGTCCACGACGTACCCCGAGAAGGTGGTGAACCCGCCGAGCACCCCGGTGCCGAAGAAGGGGCGCAGCAACCGATGGACCTGGCCGAGTTCGCCGATCGTGGTCATCAGGATCCCGATGAGCAGGCAGCCGGTGACATTGATGGCGAACGTCGTCCAGGGGAAGCCGCCGGGTGCGACCGGAAAGGCCAGGCCCAGGCCGAACCGGGCCAGGGCGCCGAGCACTCCGCCCGCCGAGATCGCGGCGAGCGTGGCCCAGGGGACCGGCGGCGCAGGCATGGAACCGACCCTAGCGAAGCCGGCGCGTCCTCCCGGACTCAAGGCCCCGGAAGGACGGGGCTAGTCGACCTCGGCGCTGCCGCTGACCCGCAGCTTGCGCCGGGCCCGCTCGTAGAAGCTCGTGGTGCCGAGCCGGACCACCCGGCCGGCCGCGCGCATCGCGCTCACGGTGAGGTGGTCGCCGGGTGACAGCCGCCCGGCCACCGAGCCGTCCACCTCGATGGCCAGCTGCCCGCTGGCCGGGAGCAGCTCCAGGGTGACCACCTCGTCGGCCGACAGCACCAGAGCCCGGTTGAAGGACGAGTGCGCCGCGGCCGGCACCACCAGGAAGCCCTCGACCAGCGGGGAGACCAGCGGACCTCCGGCGGAGAAGTTGTAGGCGGTCGAGCCGGTGGAGGTGGCCACGATGACCGCGTCGGAGGCGTAGCGGACGAACGGATCGCCGGCCACCGAGATCGCCACCGCCGAGAGCCGGTCGCCCGGGATGCGTACGAGGGCGATGTCGTTGAACGCGGTCACGGTCTGGTCGCCCGGCAGCGCCGCGCGCACCGCCATGCGGGGCTCGACGGTGAAATGGTGGTTGTCGATGGCCGACAGCGCCGGCGGCAGCTCCGCGACGTCGATCTCGGCGAGGAAGCCCAGCTTGCCGAGGTTGACTCCGAGAACGGGGGTCGAGCGCCCCGAGGCCAGCCGCATGGTGCGGAGCATGGTGCCGTCACCGCCCAGGCTGACCAGCAGGTCGGCCCGCTCGGCGAGGGTGGCGGCGTCGACGCGTACGGCGCTGCAGTCGATGCGGCCCACCTCGTCCGGCAGGCCGAGCACCGTGACGTCTCTGGTGCGGGCCCACTCGACGATCGTGTCGATGGCCTCCTTGGAGTCCCGCTGCGGGTGCAGCACCAGCCCTACGGTCTTGACCATCCCCATGGACGCAACTGTACGGGGGCCCGGGCCCTCCTCATGCCGCCCCTCCTCCTCGCGCCGGGTGATGCTCCGCGCCTGTTCCCCCGCCTTCACCGCGCCGTGCGTGTTGTCGCGCAGTGTCGCCGCGCGTGCCCGAAACGCGACCTGTGGCGGGCGGTCTGTAGTCGGCGCTATCCGGGATGACCTATTTCAGTAGTGCTGACACCAGTTTGGGGCGGCGATGCGGGCCGTCGCGACGGCATCCGGGCGTCCGTCCGCGCAGATAAACCGAGCGGAGGCCGGAAACCCGCTAAGTTAGGCCGAGCGCGCGCCAATGCGTCCTCCAGTTCCACGCGTGGGCGACGGCGGAAACCGGGTATATTCTTGTCGTGTTCAACTAACCCTGGGGATAAGGAGTGGAGATGGCGACGCAGATCCAGACGCTTCTCATCGACGACCTGGAAGGTGGCGAAGCAAAAGAGACGGTGTCCTTCGCGATTGACGGCACCCAGTACGAGATCGATCTGAACGACAAAAACGCCAGGAATCTCCGCGAGGCGCTTTCGCCTTTCGTCAGCAGCGCCCGCCGGGCCGACACCGCCCCCGCGCGGGGCGGTCGCAAGCGGGGCGGCACCCAGCGTTCCGCCCGCGACAAAAGCTCGGAGATCAGGGCCTGGGCCAAGGCGCACGGCCTGAACGTCAGCGAGCGTGGCCGCATCGCCTCGCACATCGTGGCGCAGTACGAAGCGGCGCAGTGAAAGATTAACCCCTCGCGCCAGGTTTAACCGCCCGGCGAGCAGGTGATCCGCCCGCCCGGATCCCGGTACGCCGACCGCCTTTGCGGTGGCCGTGCTCGCAGCGGGCAGAGGCCGTCCGAGTGGGGAGGACGGCCCCGCCCGAGCTCAGCCGCCGACGGGCGACGGGTCCGACCTGCGGATCCGCGGTGCCCGTGCGGGCCGGTGCGTCCGGTTCGTCCGCGCGCTCGCGGGTCGTCATTCGCGACGGAGTAGTGCCGACTTCATCGATTTTGTCACTATGAGCACTATTCCTTACCGTGGCAACGTGTTACCCGTGCCGCCCGCCCGGCTCTGGAGGAGTTCCCGGAAATCAGTGGCAGGCCGCACCCCTCAAGCAGGGTCGCTTTCCGCGCTTAACAGGCGTGAGAGGGCACCGATCGCGGCTTCACAAGAGCTCCCGCGTCTCGGTGCACCCGAGCGTCGGGTATGCCCGCGGGCGGTGCTCGTGCCAATACCGTCCGCGCCGACCACATCCGGCGCTTGACGGCACCGGTGCCGGCCCGTCACCATCTTGCGATAACGGGCCTCCCGCCGCCCGATACCGGCTATCAACGGGCCGCGCCGTGCCTACTCGGCAGGCCCGGCGCCGTCATTGCCGTGGCCGCCCCGGGCGACCGGGGGCCCGGCCGGTAGCCCTAATGCGCCGGTCCCGGACGCCGGTGATTGTCCTGGCATTTCGCCGGTCGCCCGGCGGGCCGCCGGCTGTCCGCTTGCGGACATTCGCCGCCCTCGGCCCCGGCACATTGCGTCACCTTCCAGCGATCGTTCCATAACGCAATGCCACATCGCAGGTATTGCCGGGCGTGCCCGCCCCGCTCGAAAGCCGGCCCCGTTCCCGCCCGCGGTACCCGCCAATGTCGAACTTTTCGCATCGCGGACGGGCCGCCGGTGACCTGTCCGTGGCCGGTACCCCGGCCACGCCGGGCGATGCCGCGATGTCCCGCGGCCTCCGGCGCCCACGCCTCGATCTGTGCGGCGTCAACTCCTCCTCAAGTGCCCGGTGCCCGAGGTAGCCCTGGGTGGGAACGGGTAGCCATCGGAGCAGTTGTCCGTCGAGGGGGAGAGGGCAATGAAACGTGCTGTTCTGGGGGCGGCGGCGCTCGGCGGAGCCGGAGTCGGCGCATGGCGCTGGCTCTCGTCGCGCCGCACCACCGCCCGGACGAGGCGGGCGGCGAGCCGCTGGCTGGTGGTCACCGTCAACCGGCGTCCCGACGAGGTGGTGCCCGGCGGGCGGCTTCCCGAGCCGCTGGCGCGGCTGGGCGACGCCGTCGAGGTGCGGGTGCGCGAGGCGCCCGGCGGGCGCGGCACCGAGCTGGCCGCCCGGCCGCTCGCGCCGGTGCCCACGGGCGTCACCGAGGTGCTCGCCCGGCTGGGCGGCGAGGACCCGCGCCAAGCCGTGCGCAGGGCGCTTCGAGAGTCCAGGTGCCTGGTCGAGACCGGTGAGGTGCTGCGGGCGGACAAGACGGTGACGACCAGGCCCACCCCCGCGGGCAGGCTCGTGGACCTCGCGGTGGAGCGCGCGGGCGGAGAGGGGCGGCTGTGAAGGCACTGTGCTGGCAGGGCGTGAACGAACTGTCGGTGGAGAACGTCCCCGACCCGCGCGTCATCAACGACCAGGACGCCATCGTCAAGGTCGGCCTCACCACCACCTGCGGCTCCGACCTGCACCTGCTGGGCGGCTACATCCCGGCGATGCGGGCGGGTGACGTGATCGGGCACGAGTTCCTCGGCGAGATCGTCGAGGTGGGTCCCGAGGTGCGCAGGCACAAGGTCGGCGACCGGGTCGTGGTCACCTCGTTCATCGGCTGCGGGCGGTGCTGGTACTGCGAGAACGATCTGTGGTCCGCCTGCGACAACAGCAACACCAACCCGGCGATCGGCGAGATGCTCTACGGCCGGGCGCCCGGCGGGATCTACGGCTACTCCCACGCCATGGGGGAGTACAAGGGGAGCCACGCGCAGTACGTGCGCGTCCCGTTCGCCGACTTCGGCGCCTTCTCGGTGCCCGACGAGGTGAGCGACCTGGACGCGCTGTTCTGCTCGGACGCCGCGCCGACCGGCTGGATGGGCGCGGAGCTCGGCGGGGTCAAGCCCGGTGACGTCGTCGCCGTCTGGGGCTGCGGCGCGGTCGGCCAGGTCGCGGCGCGCGCGGCGATGCTCCTCGGCGCCGAGCGGGTCATCGCCATCGACCGCTATCCCGAACGCCTGACGATGACCGAGCGCCACGTCGGCGCGGAGACGATCGACTACACCCGCACGGACGTGATCGCCGAGTTGCTGGAGCGCTCCGGCGGCCGGGGACCCGACGTGTGCATCGAGGCGGTGGGCATGGAGGCGCACAGCGCCGGGCCGCATCACCTGTACGACAAGGTCAAGCAGCGGATGGGGCTGGAACTCGACCGGCCGGTCGCGGTGCGCGAGGCCATCTACGCCTGCCGCAAGGGCGGCTCGGTCTTCGTGCTCGGCGTCTTCGCCGGGCTGGTCGACAAGTTCCCGCTCGGCGCGATCATGAACAAGGGGCTGACGTTCCGGGCCGCCCAGCAGCACGGGCAGCGCTACGTGCCGAGGCTTCTCGACCTCGTCTCACGGGGAGAGCTGCGGCTGGCGCACATGGCGACGCACACCATGCCGCTGTACGAGGCGCCGAGGGGCTACGACCTGTTCAAGAACAAGAAGGACGGCTGCGTGCGCGCGGTCTTCCGTCCCTGGGCCTGACCGGGCCGGCGGGGCCAACGGCTCCGCGCTCCCGTTGATCGGGCGAAGGGGGCCGGTGCCGCCGCGGGCGGCGCCGGCCCCTCGTCCTGCGCGCGTCGCCGGCCTCGCTTTGCGCCGGTCCTGGTCAGGGGCGAGGCCAAGGTCCCCGCCACCTGGGGACCTTCGCCGGTGACGGACGCCTCCGGCCTGCGGCGATGCTCGAATCAAGGGCGGTGACCAGGGGAGGCAGCGATGATCATGAAGGTCGGCGACGTCATGGGGAGGGTCGCCATCGCGGTGAGGCTGGACACCTCGTTCGCCGATGTGGTGGAGACGATGCGCCGCTTCAAGGTGGGAGCCGTCGCGGTCGTCGACGGCGAACGGCGGCCGGTCGGGGTGGTCTCCGCCGACGACCTGCTGCTGAAGGAGATCGACGCCGAGCGGGTGGGCGCCTTCTTCGAAAGCCGCGGCAGGCGCAGGGAGCACGCCAAGGCGGCCGGCGGCACGGCCGCCCAGGTGATGACCAGCCCCGCCATCACCGTCACCGAGGGCACCTCGGTCGGGCAGGCGGCGCGGCTCATGCACCAGCACCGGATCAGGCAGCTCCCCGTCGTGGACGAGGTCAGCGGGAGGATCACCGGCACCGTCCACCAGGCCGACCTGCTCAAGATCTTCGTCCGCCCGCTCGCCGACGTGCGGGCCGACGTCGAACAGGCCGTCCGCCGCGCGGGCGCCGACCCCGATGGCCTGTCCGTCGTGGTGGAGCACGGCCTGGTGTCGCTGTCGGGCACGGTCCCGCTGCGCTCGCAGATCCCGCGGGTGGTGGACGCCGTGCACGCGGTGGACGGCGTCATCGAGGTGGACGACCGGCTCGGCTTCGCCGCCGACGACCTGGTAGGCGCGCCTCCGCTGTAGCTGTGACGAACCCTGCCCGTCCCCCCGCGTCGCGGGGCCGCGCGCCCGCGTGTGATGGTGGAAGGGGAGGTGCGCCATGGCCGGACGGATCGTCGTCGGGGTGGACGGCTCACCGTCGGCCGCGGCGGCGGTGGAGTGGGCGGCCGACGACGCGAAGCGGCGGGGCGCCCGGCTGCGCATCGTGCACGTGCGTGAGCCGTGGACCTGGGACTATCCGTACCGGGCGGCGCCCTGGTTCCGGGACGCGCTGCCGGCCTACTGGCGGTCGGTGCTGGCCGCGACCGTCGAGTGGACCCGCCGCTACGCGCCCGGGGTCGAGGTCAGCGCGGCGATGGTCACCGGGGCCGCGGCGGAGCGGCTGGCCGGCGAGTCCGAGGACGCCGAAGAACTCATCCTGGGCAGCAGAGGGCTCGGCGGCTTCGCCGGGGCGGTGCTCGGCTCGGTGGGCCGCGCGGTCGCCGCGCGCTCGGCGGCGCCGGTGGTCGTGGTCCGCCGGCACCCGCCCGTCCGGTACGGGGAGATCGTCGTCGGGTACGACGGCTCGCCTGCTGCGGAGGCGGCCATGGGGTACGCCCTTCGGGAGGCGGAACTGCGCGGGGCGCGGGTGCGCGTCCTGCACGCCTGGAGTTCGCCGCCGTTCTCGCCGTACGCCACCGCCACCGCGGGCGGCCTGGCCGAGGCGCTGGGTGAGGTGACCCGCGAGGTGCGGCTGCGCGTCGCCGTCTGGCGTGAACGGTTCGAGGGGGTGCAGGTCGGTGAGCGCGCCGTGCGCGGGCATCCGGTCCCGGTGCTGGCGCGGGCCTCCCGGCGGGCCGACATCGTCGTGGTGGGGTCGGGCCCGCACGGGGACGAGCTGGGCGCGGGCGGCATCGGCCCGGTGCGGCACGGAGTGCTGCGGCGCGCGCACTGCCCGGTCGCGATCGTCCCCTCACCGCACTGAGCGGCAATTTTGCGGAGATAGCAGGTAAAGATATCGGGCATCCCTTTTGTGGGGATTCGTCCGATAGCTCCGATGGGGACACTCCCTGTATGGCGCAGATCCATCCACGCCCGCAGCCCGGGCGGCAGGACTCGCTGCCGGAGCCGCGGGCCCGGCCGCCCACCGCGCCCGCCCACCGCGACCGCGTCCGCGAGCTGCTGGAGGCCGTCGTCTCGGTCGGCGGCGACCTGGACCAGCGGACCGTCGTGCGCCGCGTCGTGCAGACGGCCACCGCCCTGGTCGGCGCCGCTTACGGAGCGCTGGAGCTGACCGGCGGCGATGAGGCCCCCGTGTGGTGGCCGCCCGCCGGTCCGGGAACCCGCCCTGCCCCGGGTCCGTTCGAGCACGCCTTCCTCAGTGTGCCGGTCACCGTCCGCGACGAGGTTCTCGGCACCCTCTACCTCGGGGGCAGGCACGGTGGCGGCGACTTCGGCAAGGAGGACGCCGCCATGGTCGCCACCCTGGCCGCGGCCGCGGGCGTGGCGATCGACAACGCCAGAATGTACGAGGAGAGCCGCAGGCGCGAGGTGTGGCTGCGGGCGTCATCGGAGGTCACCACCACCCTGCTGTCCGGAGCCGGCGCGACCGAGGTGCTCGCGCTGGTGGCCCGGCGGGCGCGTGAGATGACCGGTGCGGACGCCGCCGCGGTGCTGCTCCCGTGCGCCGGTGGCACCCGGCTGCGCGTCGCCGCCGCCGACGGAGTGCCGGACGGCAGGCTCGCCCCGGTGGAGGTCGCGGTCACCGGCTCGCCGGCCGGGCGGGCGTTCACCGCGGGCGAGCCGGTCGTCGTCGCCGGCCCCGCCACCGCCGGGACGCCGGAGGCGCACCACCCCTTCCCGGCCGGGCCGGCCGTCGCCGTGCCGCTCGGCACGCCGGGTGCGCCGCGCGGAGTGCTGTCGCTCGCCAGGCGTCCCGGCCGGGCGCCCTTCGACCGGCCGCACGTGCGCATGCTGTGCTCCTTCGCCGGGCAGGCCTCACTCGCGCTGGAGCTGGCCGAGGCCCGCGCCGACGCCGAGCGGCTGCGGCTGCTGGAGGACCGCGACCGCATCGCCAAGGACCTGCACGACGTGGTGATCCAGCGGCTGTTCGGCGTGGCGATGACGCTGATGGGCGCGCTGCGCCTGATCGACCGGCCCGAGGCGTCCTGCCGGGTGCGGCGCGCGGTCGACGAGCTGGACGCCACCATCCGGCGGATCCGCGCCACGATCTTCGCGCTGCAGCGCCCGGCCGGCTCCGGAGCGCCGCCGATCGGTGCCCGCATGACCTGGCGCCACACCTCGGCCCCCGAAAGCCGCTGACCGCCCGGCTTCGCGCCGATCTTCACCGCTCCCGGACGGAGGAAGGGCCCACGTTCCGGGACATGCCCTTGCTTGTTCGGCTGGGCCGGCCGCTGGAGCGTACGGTCCTTCTCCCATGTTCCGGTCGTCCCGTAGGTCCCGATGGGCCGCATGGCATGACGCACGTCCCCTGGGAGGGACGTCCGCCGGAGGGTGTGGCGGGCGGAGCCGGCGGGTCAGTCGTGGCGTTCGGCCTTGAGCTGGGCCGCCAGGGCCGCCGCCTGCGTGCGGCGCTGCATGTCGAGCTTGGCCAGCAGGTTGGAGACGTAGTTCTTGACGGTCTTCTCGGCCAGGAACAGCTTCTCGCCGATCTGCCGGTTGGTCATGCCCTCGCCGATGAGCTCCAGGATGTGCCGCTCCTGGCCGGTCAGCGCCGCCAGCGGGCTCTTCTTCACCGCCTGGTCGCGCAGGCGCCGCAACATCGACGCGGTCGTCTCCGGATCGAGCAGCGACTGGCCGCCCGCGACGGTCCGTACCGCCCCGACCAGGTCCGAGCCGTGGATCTGCTTGAGCACGTACCCGGCCGCGCCCGCCATCACGGCGTCGAACAGCGCGTCGTCGTCGGCGAAGGAGGTCAGCATCAGGCACGCCACCCCGGGCGTCCTCGACCGCACCTCGCGGCACACCTCGACGCCGTTGCCGTCCGGCAGGCGGACGTCGAGCACGGCCACGTCGGGCTTGAGCGCGGGGATGCGGGCCAGAGCCTGCTCGGCCGTGCCGGCCTCCCCGACGATCTCCATGTCGCCCTCGGACGAGAGCAGCGCGGCCACCCCCCGCCGCACCACCTCATGATCGTCCAGAAGGAACACGCGAATCATAAGGCGACCCTATTGATCCACGCCGAGCACGCGGAAGGGACCAAAGTCCCAGTTCAGTGGACCTCTCGCCCATGCGGCCCGGTTGCCGGGGCGAAGACGCCCCACCTGACCCACCGCCGCCCGCCGCCGGCGGTGAGTGATACCGCCCGGCATGAGCGGCGTCGCCGCGCATGAGTCTCGGCAAGCCTCCACCGCTGGGCGCCGGGGCGGGTGAGAGCCGCCCCGGCGGTGCGGTGTTCACCGGCCGGTTCGTTCCGCCCGCGATGGCTCCCGTCTTCGGCGCCGCGCCGGCGGGACGGAGTACGGCGGGCCCCGGTGCCGGCCTGCGGCGGGCACCCGGCGCACACCGGCCCCACCGGCTAGGGCGCCTTCTCGATCGGCACGCGCTTGCTCTCGGGCTGCTGCTCCTCCGCCAGCGGGATGTCCACCTCCAGGATGCCGTCGTGATAGGTCGCCCTGACGTCCTTCTCGCCCGCGTTGGGGGGCAGCGGGACCGAGCGGCTGAACTCGCCGTACCTGAACTCCGTGCGGTGGGCCTCCGACCGTTCCTCCTTGCGCTCACCGTGGATGGTCAGCATGCCGCCCGCGACGAGCACCTCGACGTCCTGGTCGGGGTCGATGCCGGGCAGCTCGGCGCGGACGATGTAGTGGCCGTCCCGGACGGTGTCCTCGAACCGCACCATCTGGCCGGTGTAGAACGGCCGGCCGCCACCGGTGAACGGCGTCTCCAGCCAGTCCAGCAGATCGGGTACCAGCCCTCTGGACCCCCTGCGCGTCGGCATGGCCATGAGAACCTCCCTGGGTCTTCTCTTCGACCTACACCTCCATCCCACGCCGGAGCGGGGGGCGGCGGTCACGGGCGGAGGTCCCGAATGGCCAGGACGTTCGCCCCGCCGCCCCGCCGCGACGGGCGCGCGCCCGCGGCGGCGTTCCCCGGCGTGCGGACGGTCAGGTGCGCCCGGCCGGCCCGGCCATCTGCGCGACGTCCTCGGCGGCGTCCTCGGTGAGCTTGCCCGCGAGGTCGGCGAGCGCCCGCCCGGCGGCCAGTTCGTCGCCGATGTCGGGGATCGGCCGGTCGATCGGGTTGCGGCGGGCGTACCCGACGCTCTCGTGCCGCGTGCCGTCGGGCGTGAGCAGCACGGCCCGCGCGACGGTGCGGTCGTCGTTGTCGTCCTCGGTGATCTGGACCTCGACGGTCCACTGCTTGACCTGCATGAGGGGGACCTCCCTTCGGTGTCCTCCCTCCACCATCTCTCACCCGCCGGCGCGCTCCGACGTCACCCCGGCCTCGCGCAGCGAGGCGGCGACCGCCACCGGGAGCTCGCGCAGCAGGTGCGCGGGCAGCTCCAGCGGCGTCGCCTCGGCCGCCCAGGGCGCCGTCGCGGTGACGAGCGCCCTGGCCTGGCGCTTGGTGAGGTGGCCGCGGGCTCTGATCAGCGCCTCACGCCAGGTGTTGGCGACCTTGCCGTGCGCGTTGTCCAGCACGGCGCGCACCAGGCGCCCGGCCTCGTCCTGCGCGGGCGGCAGCCGCACGGCGTCCACCGCCTGCCCCTGGACGGCGATCTCGTACACCGGGGACAGCGCGGAGAGCGCGGACACCAGGGAAGGGCCGGGCGCGGCGAGGAAGGCGCGCACGTGCCGGGCGCGAGTGGCCAGCAGCAGGCGGGGCAGGGCGGCCTCCAGCCCGGCCGGCAGGGCGATCGCCACCCGGTCCGGCGATGAGGCGTACGGCTTGGCGAGCCAGGTCGCGGGCCTGGCCCGCGGCAGCCGCGGCAGCACGTCCTTGGGCCAGTCGCCCACCAGCACCTCCGGCGCGAACCCCTCGTCCAGCAGGGACGCCGGCCCTGCCGGTCGCGCGCCGGCCGGCCGGGCCGTCTCCACCGACTGCGGACCGTGGGTGTAGATCGCCGTGCCGTAGCCCTCGACCCGGGCGGCCACCGCCGGACGTGTCTTGGTGGTGGGGCGCAGCACGTACAGGTCGGCGGCCGAGCCGATGGCCTCCGCGCCGAAATAGCGGTTGAAGTCTGGATACATCGCCTCAAGCACGAGGTTGAGGGCGTGCAGGGCATTCTGCACCTTCAGTGCGAGCATCGGCGTGCGCTCGCTCACCCCGTACGCCAGCAGCACCCGTCCGCGCTCGGGATCGGCCAGCCCTTCGACCGCCCTGGCCACGAACAGCCCGACGCCCTCGGGGGTGTAGGGCGGGTCGGTGATCGCCAGGTCGGCCTGGCCATGGGCCGAGGGCGGCAGGCCGAGCCGCAGGTCGGCCCACCGGGCGCGTACGTCCAGGCCGAGCCGCCGGGCCTGGCCGTCGATGTGGGCCAGGATGCGGTCGTCGACGTCCACCACGGTCACCTGGACGCCCGGGTGGATCATGGCGACCGCGAGCGAGGTCAGGTCGTGGTCGCCCACGCACAGCAGCCGCGCCCCGGGCAGCCAGAACCGGGCGCCCAGCAGCAGCGCCCTGCGCACGACGGTCTCGGGCGTCGCGGCCACGTGGTCCAGCGCCCGCCGGGCCCGCGGCCCGGTCTCGATCAGTTCGCGCATCCGCGCAACGACGCCGGCGTGCGCGGGCAGCAGGTGGGCGACCGGATCGGCCGCCGCGGGGAAGCCGCCGCCGAGCAGCGCGCGGCACGCGCGTGCCTGCTCCTCGCCCAGCCGGAACCGGTCTTCCGCGCGCTGCGGGCCGAGCACACCGAGCAGCGCCTCGACGCCGCGCCGGGAGGTCGCGCTCTCGCGCACCAGATCGGCCGTCGTCCACCAGGCGCCGTCGCACAGCAGCTCAAGGGCCGCCCGCAGCCGTCTGGCGTCCACCCCGGCCTCGGCCAGCAGCCTGGCCACTCCGTCGGGCTCCATCCCGCAACCCTATCGGTGACCGCACCGCCCGCCGCGTCCCGCGCGAACCGCGGATCCAGTGCCCCGGCAGGCCCCGCGTACCGCTCCGCCCGCGACCGCTTGGGCGCGAGCCCCTGCGAGGCCGCTTCGTGCGCGAGGCCCGTGCGGGCCGCCCTGCCCGTGCCCCGGGTGTGGCGCCCCGCCGGTCCCGGCGGCCCTGCAGGCCACCAGGGCCCAGGGACTCCGGGGACCGGTCGTTCTTGAGATGCTCCTGGCCAGGCCGGGGTGTGTCCCGCCGGGCCGCGGGAGCCGGTCTCACTAGACTCTCGGTGAGGCGGCTTCGGGGGAGTGGATCGCTTCATGCTGCACGGCATCGATGTGTCCAACTGGCAGGGCTCCGTCGACTGGGGCAGGCACGCGGGGGACGGCGTCGACTTCGGCTTCGCCAAGGCCACCGAGGGCACCGGCTTCACCGACAAGTGGTTCGCCCGCAACTGGGCGGCCATGCGGGAGAACTGGCTGGTGTGCGGCGCCTACCACTTCGCCCACCCCAAGGGCGACCCCGACGACCAGGTGCGCCACTTCCTGGACGTGATCGACGCGGCGGGCGGCCTGCGGGCCGGCGACCTCATCGCGCTGGACCTGGAGCGCTCCGGGCACCTGCCGCCGCACCGGGTCGCCGCGTTCGCCCGGCGCTGGTGCTACGTCGTCAGCGTGGTCACCGGAGTGCGGCCGTTGATCTACACCTTCCTGTCCTTCGCCAAGAAGGGCTACTGCGCGGGCCTGCAGGACTACCCGCTGTGGATCGCGGCCCCCAGCCATCCCAAGGGCCGGCCGGTCGTGCCGCCGCCCTGGGAGCGCTGGGCCATCCACCAGTACGCGCACGGCTCTCTCGACCGCAACGTCTTCCGCGGCACCCGTGCCCAGCTGACCGGGCTGGGCCTGCGGCCCGTCGAGGACCGCCGCCGCAAGGCCTGAAGGAAGGGCGGCGGGCAGCCCCGGAGGGGGTGGCGCCGGGCGAGCGGGCGGAGCACGCGGTGCCGCGTGACGCGCCACGGTTTCCCGGTAGCATCGGCACGACAAGCGGAACGCGTCCGCGACAGCCCATCACCTCCTTGGAGCCAACCGTGTCTGCCGCCCTCGAAATACGCATCACCCTCGCCGGAGCCGAGCGTGTGGTGGCGGGCGGCACGACGGCCGGCGAGGCACTCGAGGCCGACGGCCGCACCGTCATCGCCGCTCGCGTCAACGGCGAGCCGCGCGACCTGGCCGCCGTCGTCGAGGACGGCGACGTGGTCGAGCCGATCACCATCGACAGCGGCGAGGGCCGGGCGATCCTGCGCCACTCCACCGCGCACGTCATGGCCCAGGCCGTCCAGGAGATCTTCCCCGGGGCCCGGCTCGGCATCGGCCCGCCGGTCGAGAACGGCTTCTACTACGACTTCGACGTGGCCGAGCCCTTCACCCCCGACGACCTCAAGCGCGTCGAGAAGCGCATGCGCGAGATCGTCAAGCAGGGCCAGCTGTTCAGCAGGCGTCCGGTCAGCGACGAGGCCGCCCGCGAGGAGCTCGCCGCCGAGCCCTACAAGCTGGAGCTCATCGGCCTGAAGGGCGGCGCCGCCGACGAGGAGAGCGTCGAGGTCGGCGGCGGCCAGCTCACCATCTACGACAACCTCGACCCCAAGTCGGGCGAGCTGTGCTGGAAGGACCTGTGCCGCGGGCCGCACCTGCCCTCCACCCGGGTGATCCCGGCGTTCAAGCTGATGCGCTCCGGTGGGGCCTACTGGCGGGGCAGTGAGAAGAACCCGCAGCTCCAGCGCATCTACGGCACCGCGTGGGAGTCCCGCGACAAGCAGGACGAATATCTGCGCCTGCTGGAGGAGGCCGAGAAGCGCGACCACCGCAAGCTCGGCGCCGAGCTCGACCTGTTCTCCTTCCCGCCCGAGCTGGGCTCCGGCCTGCCGGTGTTCCACCCCAAGGGCGGGGTGATCCGCAAGCTGATGGAGGACTACTCCCGCAAGCGGCACGAAGAGGCCGGGTACTCCTTCGTCAACACCCCGCACATCACCAAGGAGCACCTCTACCAGGTCTCCGGCCACCTCGACTGGTACGCCGACGGCATGTTCCCGCCCATGGAGCTCGAGGGCGCGCGCTACTACCTCAAGCCGATGAACTGCCCGATGCACAACCTGATCTTCCGGGCCCGCGGGCGGTCCTACCGTGAGCTGCCGCTGCGGCTGTTCGAGTTCGGCACCGTCTACCGCTACGAGAAGTCCGGCGTGGTGCACGGCCTGACCCGCGTGCGCGGGCTCACCCAGGACGACGCGCACATCTACTGCACCCGCGACCAGATGCGCGGCGAGCTGACCTCGCTGCTGCGCTTCGTGCTCGACCTGCTGCGCGACTACGGCCTGGACGACTTCTACCTGGAGCTGTCCACCAAGGACCCGGTCAAGTTCGTCGGCACCGACGAAGACTGGGAGGAGGCCACCGAGACGCTGCGCGAGGTCGCCGAGTCCGAGAAGCTCGAGCTGGTGCTCGACCCCGGTGGGGCGGCGTTCTACGGTCCCAAGATCTCCGTGCAGGCGCGGGACGCCATCGGCCGCTCGTGGCAGATGTCGACCATCCAGCTCGACTTCAACCTTCCCGAGCGCTTCGAGCTGGAGTTCCAGGGAGCGGACGGGGCACGCCAGCGGCCGGTCATGATCCACCGGGCGCTGTTCGGGTCGATCGAGCGGTTCTTCGGCGTCCTGGTCGAGCACTACGCCGGGGCGTTCCCGCCCTGGCTGGCCCCGGTGCAGGTGGTCGGCATCCCGATCGCCGACGCCCACGCGCCCTACCTCGAGGAGGTCGCCGCGCGGCTGCGTGAACGCGGCATCCGGGTCGAGGTGGACTCCTCGGCCGACCGCATGCAGAAGAAGATCCGCAACGCGCAGAAGTCCAAGGTGCCGTTCATGCTGCTGGCCGGCGACGAGGACATCGCCGCAGGCGCGGTCTCCTTCCGCTACCGCAGCGGCGAGCAGGACAACGGCGTGCCGGTGGAGGAGGCGATCGCGAAGATCGTCGACGCCGTGGAGCGCCGCGTCCAGGTCTGATCGAAGGCCGCCGGGGCGACGGCGGTGCCGGGGAGGCGCCGCCGTCGCCCTCGTCCTATGCTGCATGGCATGCAGGAGCCGATTGAGCAGCCCGGTGCGGGAGATCCCGACCACTTCCAGCGTCTGTGGACCCCGCATCGCATGGCGTACATCAAGGGGGAGAACAAGCCGACCGGCACCGGGCCCGGTGACGGCTGCCCGTTCTGCGAGATCCCGAAGATGAGCGACCAGGAAGGGCTGATCGTCGCCCGCGGCTCCTCGGTGTTCGCCGTGCTCAACCTCTACCCGTACAACTCCGGCCACCTGATGGTGGTGCCCTACCGCCACGTCGCCGACTACACCGAGCTGGACGAGGGGGAGACCGCCGAGCTGGCCGACTTCACCAAGCGCGCGCTGCTCGCGCTGCGCAAGGCCAGCGGGGCCCAGGGGTTCAACGTCGGAATGAACCTCGGCCACGTCGCGGGCGCGGGCATCGCCGCCCACCTGCACCAGCACATCGTGCCGCGCTGGGGCGGCGACACCAACTTCATGCCGGTGGTCGGGCACACCAAGGTGCTGCCGCAGCTCCTGCAGGACACCCGCGAACTGCTCGCCGGCGCCTGGCCCGCCTGACCGGCGCGGCCCAGCGGCCCGACGCCCCCGGCTCTCACCGGGGGCGCATCCCGGGCCGGCCTTCTGGCATCCGGTGATCAGGTACGGCCAGGACCGCGCCGTCCCCCGGCCTCAGGTGGGCAGCGGGCTGAGCACGGGAGCCGGACGGGCCGGCGCCTCGCCCGCGCCGATGGCCCGGATGCCCGCCGACAGCACCAGCGGGACCGCCAGGGCGAGCGCCATCGACAGCACCGCGGCACCCGAGTCGTTGACCAGCATGCCGACCACGCCGCTGACCAGGGCGCCGACCAGGCCCGCGCGCAACGTCGGCGCCCGCTCAAAGGCCACCGGCAGCACCCCGGCGCTCGCGGTGTCCGGCCGCAGCAGGGCGAACACCAGGAACGCGAAGGCCGCGATCACGATCGGCATCAGATTGGGCGACAGCAGCGTGCTCAGCATGGCGGCCAGCTTGCGCCCGATCACCGGCAGGAACGTGCCGTCGATCACCTGGCCGGCGAAGCGCCCGAGGTGGGTCTGCGAGGCGGGCGGGCGCAGGTGGTCCAGGTAGGCGATGCCCATCACCAGCACCCCGCCGGCCGCGCAGAACGCGCCGAGCCGGACCACCGAGACCCGCCGGCCGGCCACCAGCAGAGCGGTGACCGCGATGCCGGGCACGAAGGCGATCACCCCGCCGAAGTCGCTCCCGACGCCCGGCCAGCCGTCCAGGATCATCGCGAAGCCGCCCAGCCCGGCGACCAGGATGACGGCCAGGCGACGGCGCCCCGCCCGCAGCAGGCCGTCGGCGACGGTCGTGGTCAGCAGCAGCACGGCGGTGGCCAGCAGAGCGAAGGGGATGTTGCCCAGTCCGTAGTAGCGGGCGCCCACCACGCCGGTGTAGCCCATGATGCTGTCGAGTTGCAGCGGCGTACCGGTCAGCAGGTCGCCGACCAGCACGGCGGCCGTGACGCCCGCGATCACCGCCGGCGGGCCGAGCACCGCGCCCGCCCCCGGCCGTCCGCGCAGCCGCGCCCAGGCGGCCGGCAGGCCGAGGGCCAGGCCGGTCAGTACCGCGGCGCACAGCAGCACCCCGCCCACCAGCACCGGCGCGGGCTCGGCCGTCCGTTCCCACGGGGTGAGGTTGACCAGATAGGTCGACACCGGCAGCGAGGCGAGGGCGAGCGCCGCGACCCGCACACCGGGAAGGCCGCGGCGACGGCGCAGCAGCAGGAAGGCCACCGCGTAGAAGAGCACCTGGAGCACGGCCAGGCCGGTGAAGAACCCGCCGCCGACGGCGCGGATGGTCTGCCCGGCCACATCGGCGTGCCGCAGCGCCGCCACGCCGTCGTCCAGACCGGTCGGGCGGGTCGGCCCCCAGGGCACGCCGATCACCGTCGCGGGGACGGCGGCTCCGGCGGCCCGCAGGACCGTGGCGGTCAGGTCGGGCAGGATCACCATGTCGTCGCGGTGGGTGGACCGCGCGCCCAGGAAGTGGCCCTGCGTGCCCTGCGCCCGCCACATGGCCACCCGCAGGTGCGGCTCGGAGCCGTGGTCGGACAGCCCGGCCAGCAGGATCTCGGTGCCCGCGGGCAGGCGCGCGAGGACCTGGCCGGCGGCGGCGTCGGCGGCGCGGACGGCGGCCCGGCGGTCGGCGGGGGAGAGCCGTTCGGCGGCGTCGGCCAGCAGTTCCCCGTCGATGTAGGGGCGGACCAGGGCGTCGATGTCGACGGCGACCACCGGGCAGGCCGACCAGTCGGCGACCGCCTCGGGGGTGGGGGCGTAGCGGTCGACCCGGCCGGACCGGTCGGCCAGCGCCAGCGCGGCGCCGGGGCCGACGGCGGAGGTGCAGGTGCCCGCCGCGCGCAGGGCCGTGCCGAGCGAGCCGGCCTGGTCGGCGTCGCGCACGGTCCAGAGCCAGTCGAACCCGGGAAGGACTCCCGCGCCGCCCCGCTGTTCCACCGCGGGCGGCGGGCCGCAGCGGGCGCCCACCGAGGCGCGCACGCCGGAGGACACGGTCAGCCAGCCGTCGTAGGGGCAGGTGACGCGGCCCACGGTGCGCACCGACATCGAACCGATCGCGCTCTGCCCGGCGAGCCGCCAGAGGTTCGGTGTGCCGTCGGCGGACACGTCGTCCCAGCGCAGGCCGGGCACGCCGATCAGCGCCACCCGCCCAGGGGCGCTCGCCCGCCCGGGAGTCTCCGCCCACGCAGCGCCGGTCGTGATCAGCAGCAGCGTGATCACCGCCAATGCGCCCAGCGCCCGCCTCACCACTGAATGACCTCCTGTGACGTCCACCCGCGAAACCCCTGGAACCGTACGGGAAAGCGGCTCACCCGGTCCAGGGAATCGGTGGGAACGCCCTCGCCCGGGCGGAAGAGGTCCGTGCCGGACGGCCCCACGGCCCGGCCGGTGCCCCTCCTCGCGAGCGATCACGGCGGCCGGTCCGCGGTACGAGGCGCGGGGTGGTCACCTTGCCGAGTGGGCGGGCCGGTGCGCGCAGACGCCGGCAGGGGCGCACGGCCAGGTGCGCCGGACGAGACAGGGGACGTGCGCCGCGTCCGCTGAGTGCAGGTGAGCGCCTCCCGGAAAGGGCCGGCGGATCGCGTCGAAGACCCTGGGGCGGGCAGGAGGCGCGCACCTACCTCCGCACCGTGCGATCAGGGCAGGGTGGCGGTGGCCGGGCCGCTCTCGTTGCCGAGCCGGTCGAGCGCGCTCACCAGGTACGTGCCGGCCGCCCCGGCGGGAAAGGCCTGCTCGGCGCCTTCGGCGGCCGGCACCACGGCCACCAGGTTGCGCGCGTCGCCCGTGGCGCAGGCGTCGGGCTTGCCGTCCGCCACCCGGTAGACCGCGTAGGAGTGGGCCCCGGGGGAGGACTTCCAGCGCAGTGTCCCGCCGGCCAGCCGGGGCGCGGCCGGGACCGCCGGCGCGGCGCCGCCGCGGGCGGCCATCAGCGGCGGGAGCGCGGGCCGGGAGTAGTGGCCCTTTACCAGGGCGTCCAGCACGCCGAGCGGGTTGCCGGCGAGCTGGGCGGCACTGAAGTAGACGTCCCCGCGCACCTCGGGGTGCTTGCGGTTGAGGGTCAGGTGGGCGGGCAGCTCGCCGGCCTTGGTCCAGGCGGGCACGTCCTTGCTGCCGACCCGGTAGAGCGCCTGGCCGATGTAGAGGTGGACACCGGTGCCCTTGACCTCGTTCGCCCACCAGGGCACCAGCTTGGCGTAGTCGGCGGCGGCGAAGCCCCGGGGCCAGTAGAGCTGCGGCATGATGTAGTCGACCGACCCGGCCTTGATCCACGCGCGGGCGTCGGCGTAGATCGCGTCGTAGGCCGACAGGCCCTTGGTGTCCGAGCCGGACGGGTCGTCGGACTTGTTACGCCAGATGCCGAACGGGCTGATGCCGAACTTGACGTACGGCTTGGCCTCGTGCACGGCCGCACCGACCTGGGCGACCAGCGTGTTGACGTTCTCCCGCCGCCAGTCGGCCAGCGACATGCCCTTGCCGTACTTTGTAAAGGCGGCGGCGTCGGCGAACTTCGTGCCCTTGCCGGGATAGGGGTAGAAGTAGTCGTCGAAGTGCACGCCGTCGATGTCGTACCGCTGGACGACGTCTTTCACGACCTTGACGGTGTGCGCGCGCACCTGCGGCAGGCCGGGGTTGTAGTAGAGCCTGCCCTCGTGCTTGACCACCCAGCTCGGGTGCTGCCGGGCCGGGTGGTTCGCGGGCAGCTTGGTCAGGTCGTCCTTGTCGGCGGCGCGGTAGGGGTTGAACCAGGCGTGGAACTCCAGGCCGCGCTTGTGCGCCTCGTCGATCAGGAAGGGCAACGGCTCCCAGCCGGGGTCGCGGCCGGGAGCGCCGGCCAGCCACTGCGACCAGGGCTCGTAGGGGGACTTGTAGATCGCGTCGGAGGCCGGGCGGACCTGGACGAACACGGCGTTGAGCTTGCGCTTCACCGCGTTGTCCAGGATGCGGAGATACTCCGCCTGCTGGCGGGCCTGGGTGAGGCCGGGCTTGGTCGGCCAGTCCACGTTGTGCACCGTCGCGATCCACACGCCCCGGAGCTGGCGCTTGGGGAAGTCGCCGCTCACCTGGCACTCCTGCTCGCTCGCCGCGCGTCCCGCCTGCCCGGTCGTGGCCGGCTTGGCCCTGCCGGTCGCGGTCTTGGCCGGGCCGGTGGCCGACGGCTTCGCCGTGGCGGTCGTGGTCGCGGCGCGGGCCTTGCCGGGAGCGGTGTGCGGCCCGAAGGTGTAGGCGACGCCCGTGGTCACCACCGCGATGGTGGTCGCGACGAGCAGGGGCCCATGTCCGTTTCGCATGGGACATCAGTGTGGCACCGGTAAAGGGCCGGTAAGGACCTGATGTAAGAAATCCTGCGGTGCGGCGGGGGTGTCCGGAGAAAGATCTGAGGCGGATGTGACATCCGCCGGCCGGCCGTCCGGCCGGCGGTGCGGGTCCGGCCATCGCGCGGTCACCTGGGCCGATGCGGCGGGGTGGAGTCCCGAAGCGGCCGCCCCGTCCGGACGCCGCCGCCGGGCGGCGCGGGCGGTGACAACTGCCTTACCCGCTCTGTGCTCGGCGGCCTGTGGCCGGTACGCCCTGACCGAGGCGCGGTGAGCGCTCCTGACGGCATGCGATGGGCCCCTCTCTCACGTGGCGGTCGCCACCTGGGTCCGCCGAGGGACCGCGCGGCACCTGCGACCGGCTCATCGTGCGCAAGCGGCGGCCGGGCGCAGGTCCGCAGTCTTCCCGGGCGCCATCGGGCTCCGGGGCGGATCCGCGGCTCGCGGTGGGGCGCCGCCCCACCGCGGGCCGCCCGGCCGGTTACTCCGCGGCCGACCTGTGCTTGTCGGCCAGGTGGGAGGGCAGCGGCTCGTAGCGCAGGAAGGACCGGTGGAAGGTCCCGGTGCCGTGCGACATGGACCGCAGGTCGATGGCGTACCGGGTGATCTCCAGTTGCGGGACCTCGGCCTTGACCAGAGTGCGCCCGGTGCCCACCGGCTCGGTGCCGAGCACACGGCCACGGCGTGACGACAGGTCCGACATCACCGCGCCGACGTACTCGTCCTCGACCAGCACCGACAGCTCGTCCACCGGTTCGAGCAGCAGGGCGGGAACCTTGGCCGCGGCCTCCTTGAGGGCGAGCTGCCCGGCGATCTGGAAGGCCATGTCGGAGGAGTCCACCGAGTGCGCCTTGCCGTCGTACAGCGACACACGGATGTCCACGACCGGGTAGCCGGCCAGCACCCCGCGCTCCATCTGGGCCCGCACGCCCTTCTCGACCGAGGGGATGAACTGGCGCGGCACCACACCGCCCACGATCTTGTCGACGAACTCGAACCCGCCACCGGACGGCAGCGGCTCGACCTCGACATGGCAGATGGCGTACTGCCCGTGCCCGCCGGTCTGCTTGACGTTGCGCCCCATGCCCTGGGCCTTGCCGCCGAACGTCTCACGCAACGGCACGCGCAGCTCGATCCGCTCGACCTCGACGCCGTGCCGCCCGGCCAGATGGTCGAGCAGCACGTCGGCGTGCGCCTCGCCCATGCACCACAGGACGAGCTGGTGGGTCTCCGGGTTGTTCTCCAGGCGCAGGGTCGGGTCCTCGGCCACCAGCCGCCCGAGGGCCTGCGACAGCTTGTCCTCGTCGGCCTTCGACCTGGCCCGGATGGCGACCGGCAGCAGCGGCTCGGGCATCGTCCAGGACGTCACCAGCAGCGGCTGGTCCTTGTCGGACAGGGTGTCGCCCGTCTCGGCCCTGCTCAGCTTGGCCACCGCGCAGATGTCGCCGGCGACGCACTTGGTGGTGGTGCGCTGCTGCTTGCCCAGCGGAGAGGACAGGGCGCCGATGCGCTCGTCCAGGTCGTGGTCCTCGTGGCCCCGCTCGGCCAGGCCGTGCCCGGAGACGTGGACCACCATGTCGGGGCGCAGCGTCCCGGAGAAGACCCGCACCAAACTGATGCGCCCTACGTAGGGGTCACTGGTGGTCTTGACGACCTCGGCGACCAGCGGCCCGTCCGGGTCGCAGGTCAGGCCGGGCACCGGCTTGCCGGCGATCGTGGTGATCTCGGGGAGCGGGTGCTCCATCGGAGAGGGGAACCCCTGCGTGATCACTTCGAGCAGCTCCTGCATGCCGACGACCGCGCACGCACCCGGGACGGCGCACGTGGCGAGCACCGGGTAGAAGCCGCCCCGGGCCACGGCCTTCTCCAGGTCCTCGATCAGCACCTTGGTGTCGATCTCCTCGCCGGAGAGGTAACGGTCCATGAGGGACTCGTCCTCGCTCTCCTGGATGATCGCCTCGATCAGGGTGCCCCGGTAGGCGTCGATCTGGTCCCGCTGGCCCGCCCCCGCCTCGCGCTCCACGCGCGTGCCGGTGGCGTAGTCGAAATGCTTCTCCGTCAGCAGCCCGACCAGCCCGGTGACCGAGCCGCCGGCCGTCACCGGCAGGTAGAGCGGAGCCACGCCGTCGCCGAAAGCGTCCTGGCAGGCCGCGACCACATCGTCGAAGTCCGCCCGCTGATGGTCGATCTTGGTGATGACGACGGCCCGCGGCATGCCGACCTGTGCGCACTCGTCCCAGAGCATCCGCGTCAGCCCGTCGACGCCCTCGGCCGCCGAGATCACGAACAGTGCCGCGTCGGCGGCCCGCAGGCCCGCCCGCAGGTCGCCGACGAAGTCGGCGTATCCCGGGGTGTCCAGAAGATTGATCTTGATGCCGTTGTGCACGATCGGGGCCACGGCCAGATTGACCGAGCGCTGCTGGCGCACCTCGACCTCGTCGAAGTCGGTGACCGTGCCGCCGTCCTCCACCCGGCCGGCCCGCTGGACGGTGCCCGTCGCGACGAGCAGCGCCTCCACCAGGGTCGTCTTCCCGGAACCGGAATGGCCGACCAGCACGACGTTGCGCACCGCGTCCGGCCGGTCGGCCGAGGGTGCCCTGCCCGCGGCTCCCGCTGGTCCTCCCGCTGTTCTCTCTGGCATTTCGCCTCCCGCGTCTTGCCGTGAGATGCGGCCGCGCGCGGTCGCATCGTCCGCCGCCGCGCCCGCCGCCCGAGAAGAGCGCGGTGACTTCACCCTTCACCTCCGCGGCGCGGATCACAAGGGCCTAAAGGCAAAAGTGCTCTGTGCGAAGACCTGCGCGGTCGCCCGCGGTTCAGCTCGCCGCCGGCGGGCCGTTCCTCCGCGGTCTCCGTGCCGTTCCCGGACGTCCACAACGGCGTCGCCGGGACGTCGCGAACGCGTCGCCCGGCCGTTCCCGTCCGCATCGGCGCTCTCCGCGTGCCCGCCTCGCCCGCGCACGGCTCCGGGGCTTCGGTTCGATGGCGCGCGACCCGGTGGCCTACGATCGGACCGCCATGTTGAAGCTCCTGCGGCCCGCCGTCACCCGTGTGCTCACCCCGCTCGGCCGGGCCCTGGCCCGCATGGGGATCAGCCCGAACGTCATCACCGTCCTCGGCACGCTCGGGGTCACCGCCGGCGCGCTGGTCTGCTACCCGCGCGGCCAGCTCTTCCTCGGCTCGGTCGTCATCACCTTCTTCGTGCTCGCCGATCTGCTCGACGGCGTCCTGGCCCGCATGCTCGGCAACGGCAGCACCTTCGGGGCGTTCCTGGACTCGACGCTCGACCGGGTCGGCGACGCCGCGGTGTTCTCCGGGCTGATCTTCTGGTTCGTCTCCACCGGCGAGCGCGTCCTCGCCGCCGTCGCGCTGTTCTGCCTGGTCGCCGGGGCCGTCGTGTCCTACGTCAAGGCCCGCGCCGAAGGGCTCGGCCTGTCCTGCGACGTCGGCCTGGCCGAGCGGTCGGAGCGGCTGGTGGTCGTGCTCGTCGCCGCCGGACTCGGCGGACTCGGCGTGCCGTACATCCTGCCGGCCGGGCTGTGGCTGCTGGCCGCCGCGAGCGCGTTCACCGCGGGGCAGCGGATCATGCACGTCTACCGCCAGACGGTGCCAACATGAACGTAACGTCCGCCGTCCCCCGACGGCGTTCCCGGCCCGATCCGATCAGCATGACCGGGTCCACCGCGCCGGCCCGTGACCGACTCTGGGGGTGATCCTCGCCTTGACCGACCGGCTCGTCGTCTGGGCGCTGCACGCCGGCTGGGTTCTCGTGCCCAAGTTGCCCGGGCCGGTGGCCGCATGGCTGTTCCGCCTGGTCGCCGATGTGCTGTGGTGGCGGCACGGAAAGCCTGTGCGCCGGCTGGAGTCCAACCTCGCCCGCGTGACCGGCAAGGACGCCGCCGACCCCTCGATCCGCGACCTCAGCAGGGCGGGGATGCGGTCCTACTTCCGTTATTGGATGGAGGCCCTGCGCCTGCCCGCGATCGGCAAGGAGCGCATCCTCTCCGGCACCCACGTGGTGCACGGCGAGCGCATCTTCCAGGTGCTCGACAGCGGCCGGGGCATCGTGCTGGCCCTGCCGCACATGGGCAACTGGGACCTGGCCGGCGCCTGGCTGATCCACAACGGGCACACCTTCACCACTGTGATGGAGCGGCTCAAGCCCGAGTCGCTGTACGAGCGGTTCGTGGCCTTCCGCGAGAGTCTCGGCATGGAGGTGCTGCCGCTCACCGCCAAGGGAGGCGGCACCGCCCACGCCTTCGGCACCCTCGCCCAGCGACTGCGCGCCGGACGGGCGGTCTGCCTGCCGGCCGAGCGAGACCTGACCGAGCGGGGGATCGAGGTGGACTTCTTCGACGGCCGCACCCGCATGGTGGCCGGACCGGCGCTCCTGGCCCTCCAGACCGGCGCCGCGCTGCACCCCGCCACGCTCTGGTTCGAGGGCGACGACTGGGGCCTGCACATCCACGAAGAGATCCCCGTCCCGGCCGAGGGCGGCCGCCAGGAGAAGGTGGCCGTCATGACCCAGGCCATGGCCCGGGTCTTCCAGGAGGGCATCTCCCAGCACCCGGAGGACTGGCACATGCTGCAGCGCCTGTGGCTCGACGATCTGGAGCCCCGATGACGGCGCCGGTGTTCCCGGCCCGGGGCCCGATGGATCCGGTGGCCGCGCCGTGAGGGTGGGCATGGTCTGCCCCTACACCTGGGACGTCCCGGGCGGGGTCATGGCCCACGTCCGTGACCTGGCCGAGGCGCTCATCGCCGACGGGCACCACGTGTCGGTGCTCGCCCCGGCCGCCGACGACGCCCCGCTGCCCTACTACGTGACCTCGGCCGGCCGGGCGGTCCCCGTGCCCTACAACGGCTCGGTGGCGCGCCTCGCCTTCGGCTTCCTGTCGGCCGGCCGCGTGCGCAAGTGGCTGCGCGAGGGCCGATTCGACGTGCTCCACGTGCACGAGCCCGCCGTCCCCTCGGTCGGCCTGCTGGCCGTGTGGGCGGCGCGCGGGCCCATCGTGGGCACCTTTCACGCCTCCTACCAGCGCTCGCGTGTGGTGGCGGTCACCGCTCCGGTGCTGCAGACCGCACTGGAGAAGATCACCGGCCGCATCGCCGTGTCCGAGGCCGCGCGCAAGACGCTCGTGGAGCACATCGGCGGTGACGCGGTGCTCATCCCCAACGGCGTCACGGTCGGCCGGTACGCCGAGGCCGAGCCGCTGCCCGGCTGGGGCCCCGACGGCGGCGTCATCGGCTTCCTCGGGCGCATGGACGAGCCGCGCAAGGGGCTGCCGGTGCTGCTGGAGGCGTTCACGCTGCTCGCCCCCGAGCGGCCGGGCCTGCGGCTGCTCGTCGCCGGGCCCGGCGACGCCGAAGAGGTGCTCGGCAAGGTGCCCCCGGCGCTGCGCGACCGGGTCGGCGTCCTCGGCATGGTCAGCGAGGACGACAAGGCCCGCGCCTACCACTCGGTGGACGTCTTCTGCGCGCCCAACACCCACGGCGAGAGCTTCGGCATCGTGCTCGCCGAGGCCATGGCCGCCGGGGCGACCGTGCTGGCCAGCGACATCCCCGCCTTCCGCAAGGTGCTCGGCGAAGGCCAGGCGGGAGCACTGTTCACCACCGGTGACGCCGCCTCGCTCGCCCGCGAGGCCGCCGCGCTGCTCGACGCCCCCGAGCGGCGCGCCAAGCTCTCCGACGAGGCCCGTGTGGCCGTCCGCCAGTACGACTGGTCCACCGTCGCCCGCGATGTCGTGCGGGTGTACGAGACGGTGACGGCGACCGCGGCCGGCGGCGTCCAGGAGGAACGCGGGGGAGCCGTCCTGTGACCGCCCACGCCACGTCCCCCGGTGACCGCTCATGAACGCCATGACCGTCAGCCTGCTCGTCGGTGCGGTGATCGTGCTCGCCACCGTCTACATCTCCTGGCGCGCCGGGCGGCTCGACCGCATGCACATCCGCCTGGAGACCGCGCGCGCCGCGCTGGACGCCGCCCTCATCAGCCGCGCCGCCGTCTGCATGGAACTGGCCGCCTCACGGGTGCTCGACCCGGCCACCAGCCTGGTGCTGGCCACGGCCACCCACGAGGCGCGTACGGCCGGCCCCGAGGAGCGCGAGCACGCCGAGAGCGACCTGTCCCGCACGATCAGGGCCGTCATGGACCAGGACCGCTTCCGCGAGCGGCTGGCCGAGACCCCCGGTGGTGCCACCCTGATGGCCGATCTCGACACGGCCGTCACCAAGGTCATCTACTCCCGCAGGTTCTACAACAACGCCGCCGAGGTGACCCGCTACCACCAGCGCCGATGGCTCGCCCGCACCCTGCGCCTGGCCGGTCACACCGATCCTCCCTCGTATTTCGAGATCGACGACGCCGAACCCGCCTCCTTCGCCCAGCGCGCCTGACTCCCGGACGTCCTGGCATCCGGCGCGCACCGGCACGCCATCGCCGTCGCGGTGGCCGAGGCGGCGCTTCGCCGGCCCGGTCCCGATGCCGGCCTCCGGCGTCGCTGACATGGCGAAGCCGTGCGGTGGGCGGGTCCGGTCGATCGCGCTCGGGAAGCCGTACGTTTCAGGGGAGAAGGCGGGCGTGGGAGCGGGCGTGGCGGAGCAGCGGCGGACAGGTCAGGCGGGTCCCCGAACGGGTGGGCAGCGCGAAGGCGACCGCCTTGGCCGGTTCCCCCGCGGCGAAGGTCGTGGTGACGTACGCCCGGCAGTGGCCCTGTGACAGCTCCCGGGTCAGGATCAGGCCCCTGCCCCCTTCGGAGAACAGGTCCGGGGTCATCTGGCCGGTCGTGCGGTCGAGGACGGAGGGGATCCACCGCAGGTCCGGGTCGCCGTCCACCACCTCGCACCAGGTCGGCACCCCGCCCAGTTCGTAGATCCGCAGCTCGTACGGTGGCCGGCCGTGCCGCTCGGCGTTGGCCGCCAGTTCCGCGACGATCGTCTCGGCGTCCAGCATCTCCTCGGTGGAGACGCCCTCGCCGTTGAGCACGTCGCGGATCAGGGACCGGGCCCTGCCGTACGCCGAGCCGGGGACCAGGAGCGCCACGGTCACGCTCACCAGGGTGAGCAGGGGATCGACGCCCTGCCCCCCGGGACGGTCACCCGGCCGGGCCTGGTCGGTGCCGTGCCGCCCCGGCCGGGTTCCCTCGGCGGCCCGGTCTGCCGCCGCGTCGTCGGCGGGCGTCTGCCAGGAGTCCTCGGCGGCGTCGTGTTCCTGGCGGGAGGGGGGCCGCTCGCCGGCGTGCCGGCGCTGCCCGCCACGCTCGGGGCCGGGAGAGACACCGCCGAACGGGGGACCGTCGGCCACCGTGCCGCCGAAGCCATGGCCGGCCGCCTGGAGGTGGACCGGATGTCCGCCGGGACCGATGATGCCGATGATGCCGGGGCTGGGGAAGGTCGGGCGTCCGGGGAGGGGGCGGGGCGTGTCCGCTGGGCCGTGGGGGATCTGCCGCATCGGGGATGGCCTCTCCTTGCTCTCGATCGTCACGCCGGTGCTCAGCAGGAGACCTGATCGGGCGCCCGCAGCCCAGGTCCCTTACTCGGCGTCGCCGTTCGCCCTGCCCGCCAAGCCTCCGGCGAACCTTTCGTCGCCCGCCGCGCCGGTCTGCGCGCCGAGTGGTCGTTTCCGGTCGTTACGGACGCCGGGCGGCGGTTTACCGGCCCAGCCGATCACTGTGGGTGACCATTGGACCGTCCATCCTGACGGGGGCCGCCGGTCCGATGGGTCGCGAATCGGGAAAGTTTCGGCAATGACTTGTCGGTTATCGGACCGTTAGGGCTGATCTTGGGTATCCGCCCGGCCAGCCGTCGGTAAGCTTCGTCCCGATTCGAGGGAGAAATCGGGAGGAGCACCTGCTGTGCCGGTAAAACGGGTGATTGGCATCGCGCTGGCGGGCACCGCCGTCCTGGCGCCCGCCGTGGCCTGCTCCTCCTCCGGTGGCGGGGCGAAGCCCGCGTCCCAGGGGCAGCAGCCCGCCATCTCGCCGTCCGCCTCGCCCGAGCCGCCCCCGGAACACCCCTTCACCGGGCAACCCGTGGCGGCCCGCAGGCCGGTGCTCGCCGTGAAGATCGAGAACACCGCCTCGGGTAAGCCGCAGCTCGGCCTGCGCAGCGCCGACGTGGTGTACGTCGAGCAGGTCGAGGGCGGCCTGACCCGCATCATGGCGGTCTTCTCCTCGAAATTCCCCGCCAAGATCGGCCCGGTGCGCAGTGCCCGCATCTCCGACCTGCACCTGCTGCCCATGTTCGGCAAGCCCGCCCTGGCCTACTCGGGCGTGCAGAGCAAGATGATCCCGCTGGTGCAGCAGGCGTCCCTGTACGACGTGTCCGACAGCGCCGCGCCGGGCGCCTACTTCCGCCAGCCCGGCCGCGTGGCCCCCTACAACCTGTTCGCCGACACCAAGAAGCTGCTGGCCAAGGCGCCGAAGGCCACCAAGGCGCGCGACATCGGCTTCACTTTCGGCGACGCGCCCGAAGGCGGGACGCCGCGCAAGTCGTTCTCCGTCCGCTACCCGGCCGCGCGTTTCACCTTCACCTGGTCGGCCGACCAGAAGCGCTGGCTGGTCGCCCAGGACGGCAAGCGTGACATGGCGGCCGAGGGCGGCCAGCTCGGCGCGCCCACCATCGTCGTGCAGTACGCCAAGACCACCCGCTCGGAGTTCCACGACTTCACCGGTAGCTACACGCCGCTGATCCAGAGCACGGGGAAGGGCAAGGCCGTCGTCCTGCGGGACGGCAAGGCCTACCAGGCGAGGTGGTCGCGCCCGGACGAGAAGGAGGGCACGGAGTTCACCACCGAGAGCGGCGAGCCGATGAACTTCGGCCGGGGCCAGGTGTGGGTGGTCCTCGCCGCCCCCAAGCCCGTCCAGCCCTGACTCCCCTTCGCGCCGCGGCAGGTGCGGCGCCGGAAGGGTCCGTTGGCCGCCGCGAGCGCGGGAATAGGGGGCCGGCTGCGGGCTCCGTCAGCGGTCGTGGGCCAAGGAGGCGGCCGTGCTTGGTACGGCGTGTCCAAGCTCCCGGCGCCGGATGGCCGTCATGGCCCACAAGGCATGGGCTGATCAGCGCCTACCATTAGTGGGAATCCGTCGTCACGCTCGTGAGGTAAGACCGTGTCCAACAGCACCCCCGAAGTCACCGAGACCACCGCCGTCACCGGCACCGCCCGCGTGAAGCGCGGCATGGCCGAGATGCTCAAGGGCGGCGTGATCATGGATGTCGTCACCCCGGAGCAGGCCAAGATCGCTGAGGACGCCGGCGCGGTCGCCGTCATGGCCCTCGAGCGCGTGCCCGCCGACATCCGTGCCGAAGGCGGCGTGTCGCGCATGAGCGACCCCGACATGATCGACGGCATCATCGCCGCCGTCTCGATCCCCGTCATGGCCAAGGCGCGCATCGGCCACTTCGCCGAGGCCCAGGTCCTGCAGGCCATCGGCGTCGACTACGTCGATGAGTCCGAGGTGCTCACCCCGGCCGACGAGGCCAACCACATCGACAAGTGGGCCTTCACCGTCCCCTTCGTCTGCGGGGCGACCAACCTCGGCGAGGCCCTGCGCCGCATCGCCGAGGGCGCCGCGATGATCCGCTCCAAGGGCGAGGCCGGCACCGGCAACGTCGTGGAGGCCACCCGCCACATGCGGCAGATCCGTGCCGACATCAAGCGCCTGAGCACGCTGGACGAGCCCGAGCTCTACGGTGCCGCCAAGGAGCTGCGCGCGCCCTACGAGCTCGTCGCCGAGATCGCCAAGACCGGCAAGCTGCCCGTGGTGCTGTTCACCGCGGGCGGCATCGCCACCCCCGCCGACGCGGCGATGATGATGCAGCTCGGCGCCGAGGGCGTCTTCGTCGGTTCGGGCATCTTCAAGTCCGGCGACCCGGCCAAGCGCGCGGCGGCCATCGTGAAGGCCACCACCTTCTACGACGACCCCGACGTCATCGCCAAGGTCTCCCGTGGCCTCGGCGAGGCGATGGTGGGCATCAACGTCACCACGCTGCCGGAGAACGAGCGCCTGGCCACCCGCGGCTGGTAGTCTTCCACGCCTCCCCGGTGCCCCGCCGCCGCGCGCGGCGCTTGGGGAGGCGTCCCGCCGGCGGGGGTCCACGGGGTCGCGAAGGCCACCGCACACCCGGCCGGCGATTCGCGGCGGAAGTGGCGGTGCGCGGGGCGACGGGGTGATCGTCCGGAAATATCCCCTGTGACCTGGGTGTGGCTATACCTGTGGTTTGCTGGGCATAGTTGATGATCGTCATGTGATCGACAGGCGATCGTTCCTCGTGATGGGGCTGATGGCGGGAGTGCCGGGGGTGCCGCCCCTGAGCGCTCACTACGGCGAGCCCTTCACCCTCGGCATCGCCTGCGGCGACCCCACCCCTGACGGCTTCGTCCTGTGGACGCGCCTCGCGCCCACGCCGCTGGCCGAGGACGGCTTCGGCGGCATGCCCCCCGCACCCGTCCCGGTGTGCTGGGAGGTCGCCACCGACCCCGCCTGCGCGCACGTCGTCCGGCGCGGCACCGAGCAGGCCGTCCGCGAATGGGCGCACAGCGTCCACGCCGAGGTGGAGGGGCTGGAGCCCGGCCGCGAGTACTGGTACCGCTTCAAGGCCGGGCCCTACATCTCGCCGATCGGCCGCGCGCTGACCGCCCCCGCCCACGGCGCCCCGGTCACATCGCTCACTCTCGCGGTGACCTCCTGCGCGAACTACCAGCACGGGCACTTCACCGCCTACACCCGTGCCGCCGAGGAGCACCCGGACATGATCGTGCACCTCGGCGACTACATCTACGAGCACGGCAAAGGCGAGCACCCCTGCCCCGGCGGGAACGTGCGCGAGCACGACGGACCCGAGGCGCAGACCCTGGCCGGATACCGGCGCAGGCACGCCCAGTACAAGACCGACCCCGACCTGCGGGCCGCCCACGCGGCGGCGCCCTGGGTTCCGATCATGGACGACCACGAGGTCCGCAACAACTGGACCGCCAAGCTGCCCGCCGCCCGGCGCGAGGCCGCGTTCCGCGCCTACTACGAGCACATGCCGCTGCGCCGCGCGAGCGTGCCGCACGGAGCCTCCATCCACCTGTACCGCCGGCTGCACTGGGGGAGCCTGGCCACGCTGCACCTGCTGGACACCCGGCAGTACCGCGACCCCGCCGTCTGCGGGTCCGGCTTCCGCGAGTGCCCGAAGTCCGAGAAGGAGACCGGCCGCTCCATCACCGGGGCCGAGCAGGAGCGGTGGCTGCTCGCGGGCTTCCGCGAGTCCCGGGCGCGGTGGGACATCGTCGGCCAGCAGGTCTACTTCGGCCAGCGCGTCAAGCACCCCGGCGAGGAGAAGATCGTGCGCCAGGACGCCTGGGACGGCTACTCCGGCTCGCGCACCCGGGTCACGCGCGGCTGGCTCGACGCCGGCGTGCGCAACGCCGTCGTGCTGACCGGCGACGTCCACTCGCACTGGGCGGGCGACCTGGCCGTGGACTACGACGACGAGGACTCCCCGCTGGTGGGCACCGAGTTCGCGGTCACCTCGATCAGCAGCGGCGGCGACGGCCACGACCACGACAAGGCCCGCGACCGTCTGCTGGACACCAACCCGCACCTGCACTTCCACCTGCGGCGGCGCGGCTACCTGATGCTCAGGGTCGAGCCCGCGGCCGTCACGGCGGACTTCAAGATCCTGCGGTACGTGCGCACCCCGGGCGCCCCCGCGCTGACCGCCGCCGGGTTCACCGTCGCCGACCAGATGCCCGGCCTGGTCCGCCAGGCCTGATGGCCGGTGGCAGGGAAGCCCGGGCCCGTTTGGGGCGTTGCCGCTCATGGCCGTACGCTTCGATACACGTGCGTGCCCGGTGGATCCCCCGCCGCCGCATCCGTCCGGCCGGAGCCGGCGCCCCCGTGGCGCCGTTCGCGAGGCGGCCGGGCCACGGCCGCCGTGCCGGCCGGGAGCCGGCCACGTGCCCGCGCCCCGGCTCCGGGCCCGCCCGCGAGGCGGACAGCGGCGGAACCGGTGGCACCAGCGGTTGACGAAGTGAGAGGAAAGACCGGTGACCTCTGCGCCGACGATCGGCGTTCTCGCCCTCCAGGGCGACGTGCGCGAACACGCGCGCTCCCTCGCCTCGGCGGGGGCCAAGCCCGTGACCGTGCGCCGCCCTGCCGAACTGGAGGCGGTGGACGCCCTGGTCATCCCCGGCGGGGAGTCCACCACGATGGGGAAACTCGCCGAGGCGTTCGAACTGCTCGAACCGCTGCGCATGCGCGTCAAGTCCGGCATGCCGGCCTACGGCTCCTGCGCCGGGATGATCATGCTGGCCGACCGCATCGAAGGCGGCATCGAGGGTCAGCAGACGCTCGGCGGCATCGACATGGTCGTGCGCCGCAACGCCTTCGGCCGCCAGGTCGACTCCTTCGAGGCGTCCATGGACTTCGCCGGGCGCGGCCCGCTCCGCGCCGTCTTCATCCGGGCGCCCTGGGTCGAGTCGGTGGGCACGGGCGTCGAAGTGCTGGGACGGGCCGAGCCGGGGGATAGGATCGTCGCGGTCCGGCAGGGACCTCTGCTCGCGACGTCCTTCCATCCCGAGCTGACCGGGGACACGCGGGTTCATTCGTATTTTGTCGAGATGGTGAGGGAGCTCTAGCCGATGTCCGGCCACTCCAAATGGGCGACGACGAAGCACAAGAAGGCCGTGATCGACGCCAAGCGCGGCAAGCTCTTCGCGAAGCTCATCAAGAACATCGAGGTGGCGGCCCGCACGGGCGGCCCCGACCCGGACGGCAACCCGACGCTGTACGACGCCATCCAGAAGGCGCGCAAGAGTTCGGTGCCGGTCGACAACATCGAGCGCGCCCGTAAGCGTGGTGGCGGCCTGGAGGCCGGCGGCGCCGAGTACCAGACCATCATGTACGAGGGCTACGCGCCCGGCGGCGTCGCGGTCCTGGTCGAGTGCCTCACCGACAACCGCAACCGCGCGGCCTCCGAGGTGCGCGTCGCCATGACCCGCAACGGCGGCTCCATGGCCGACCCCGGCTCGGTGGCGTACATGTTCAACCGCAAGGGCGTCGTCATCGTGCCCAGGGGCGGCGTGCTGACCGAGGACGACGTGCTGGCGGCCGTCCTGGACGCCGGCGCCGAGGAGGTCAACGACCTCGGCGACTCCTTCGAGGTCGTCTCCGAGGCCGGTGACCTGGTCCCGGTGCGCAAGGCCCTGCAGGAGGCCGGCATCGACTACGACTCGGCCGAGAGCAGCTTCCTGCCGACCATGAGCGTCCCGCTGGACGAGGACGCCGCCCGCAAGGTCTTCCGCCTGATCGAGGCCCTCGAGGACAGCGACGACGTGCAGAACGTCTACGCCAACTTCGACGTCTCCGACGACGTCCTGGCGAAGATCGACTGAGGTCGCCGCGCTCCTGACTCCGGCTCCCATCCTCCCGGGCCGGGTCGTCGCGGCGGCGGGGTACGGCCGCCCGTGAGCCCGCCGCCGATGCGCCCGGCGGGGGCGCGGAGCATGCCGGGCGCAGCGGCCGGCGGCGAAGGCGCCCCGTGGGGCTGCGGCCGGGCACGTGGTGACGGGAGCCGGCCGGCGTCGGGCCTGCCCGAGCACGGTGTTCCGGCGGCGGGCACGGTCCGGCGTGGCGGTACGCGGGCCCGGGCGGCGGAAATCGGTTCGCCCTTGGTGCCGTGGCGGCCGTATGTTTGGCGGCTGTGGAGATCCGTGACGTGACGGCCGGCGACCTGGACGCCGTGCTGGACAACCGCAAACGTGCCTTCGGGCCCATCCCCGCCGGCGACGTCGAGACCTGGCGCTCGATGGTGAGCGCCTCTCTGGGCGAGGGGCGTTACCTCGGCGTCTTCGACGGCGATCGCCTGGTCGCCACCAGCCGGATCCACCGGTTCGACCAGTGGTGGCACGGCCGCCGCATCTCCATGGGCGGGGTCGCGAGCGTCACCGTCGCGCCAGAGGACCGCGGGAGGGGCATCGGGCGCATGCTCATGCGCGCCACCGTCGACCGCTGCGCCGAGCTCGGCCACGTCGCCTCCGCGCTCTACCCGGCCACCACCCCCATCTACCGGAGCCTCGGCTACGAGCACGCGGGCGCCCGCCACCGTGTCACCGTCCCCGCCGAGGCGCTGCGCACCCTCACCGCCGGCGACGCCCCCGTCAAGCTCCGCCGGCTCGGCCCCGACGACGCCTCCGAGCTGGCCGCCACCCTCGACCGCGTCTACGCCGCCACCCGCGCCTCCGGCCCCATCGGCTGGGACGAGCGCCTCACCCGCCTGTGGCTGTCGGACGACGACGACTACGGCTACCTCGCCGAGGACGGGTACGTCATGTACAGCTGGCATGAGGGCGACATCGACGTGGACAACCTCGTCGCCGGTTCGCACGCCACGGCCCGGGCGCTGTGGTCCCTGGTCGGCACCGCCTCCTCGGTCGCCAAGACGGTGCGGGCCATCGTCGAGCCCGACGACCCGATGCTGTGGCTGCTGCGCGAGCGCTCCCGCGACTCCGTCGAGCAGGTGCGCTGGATGTTCCGGCTGGTCGACCTGCCCATGGCCATCGCCGGGCGCGGCTACCCGGCCGGTGTCGAGGCCGACGCCGTCATCGTGGTGGACGACCCGCTGCGCCCGGCCAACTCCGGCGCCTGGCGGCTGTGCGTCTCCGGCGGCTCGGGCACCGCCACTCCTTCGTCCGCCCCCGCCGGGCACCAGGTGCCCCGCCTCGCCATCGGCGGCATGTCCGCCCTTTACGCGGGGGTCCACACGAGCTCCCTGCGCCGGGCCGGCCTGCTCACCGGCGGCACCACCGAGCTGGACGACCTGCTGGGCGCGGTCTTCGCCGCCAAGCCCTACATGATCGACTACTTCTGACCCGCCCGCCGAACTCAGGTCCCCGCCCCCTGCCCGATACCCGCCGGCGGGGCAGGGGAGGCCCGAGCGGGCCGCCGCGCGTGGCCGTCCTCCGCTACGGTGAAGCGCCGGGCGCGACGCGCCGGTGGTGCGTGCGGCCGGCCGCCGATGCCGGTACAGTTCCCCCGAACAGGTGTTCGGCGATGGTGGAGGAGAGCGGGTGCGGCTGCCGGAGCTGCGGGTGATGGGGGTGGACCCCGGGCTGACCCGATGTGGCCTCGGCGCCGTCCAGGGGCGCGCGGGCGCTCCGCTCTCGCTGATCAGGGTGGGCGTCGCCCGCACTCCCGCCACCGACGACATCGGCGCCCGCCTGGTGGCCATCGAGGCCGAGATCGAGCGATGGCTCGACGACGTCCGCCCGGACGCCGTGGCCGTCGAGCGGGTCTTCAGCCAGAGCAACCTGCGCACGGTCATGGGCACCGCCCAGGCGTCCGCCGTGGCGATCGTCTGCGCCGCCCGCCGGGGGCTCCCGGTCGCCCTGCACACCCCGTCGGAGGTCAAGGCCGCGATCACCGGGTTCGGCAAGGCCGACAAGGCCCAGGTGGGCGCCATGGTGACCCGGCTGCTCCGGCTCGACGCCATGCCCAAGCCGGCCGACGCCGCCGACGCGCTCGCCCTGGCCATCTGCCACATCTGGCGCGGCGGCCCGCAGAGCCGCCTCGCCGAGGCGCTCGCCAAGGCCCGCACGCCCCTTCCTGGCACGCGTGGCGCCCGCGACGCGGTGACCCGCCCTGCTCCAGGCGCCGGCCTCCCCGCGCGGGGCCGGGCCGGCCTCGTGCCCCCCGCGCGGGGGCAGGCGGGTCCGGTGCGGCCCGCGGGTGATCAGGCCGGTGCCGCGCGGTCCGGGGCCCCGGTGACATCCGACCCCGCGTCCCCAGAGAAAGGAACGGACCTTTGATCGCGTCGGTCTCCGGCCGCGTCGCCGCGATCGCCCCCGACTCCGCCGTCATCGAGGTGGGAGGCGTCGGCGTCCTGGTGCACTGCACGCCCGGCACCCTGGCCGGGCTGCGGGTGGGCGAGCAGGCACGGCTGGCCACCTCGCTGGTGGTCCGCGAGGAGTCCCTCACGCTGTACGGCTTCGCCGCCGACGACGAGCGGGTGGTGTTCGAGATGCTGCAGACCGCCTCCGGCGTCGGCCCGCGGCTCGCGCTGGCCATGCTCGCCGTCCACGCGCCGAACGCCCTGCGGGTCGCGGTGGCCGCGGCCGACGTCAAGGCGCTCACCATGGTCCCCGGCATCGGGCAGAAGGGCGCGCAGCGCATCATCCTGGAGCTGAAGGACAAGCTCGGCACTCCGGACGGGGCCGTCGCCGCGGCCCTGAACGGCGCCGCGAGCCGGCCCGCCTGGCGTGAGCAGGTGCACTCCGGCCTCGTCGGGCTCGGCTACTCCGCAAAGGACGCCGACGAGGCCATCGCCGCCGTCACGCCCGAGGCCGACGCCGAGGTCGCCGCCGGGCGCACCCCGGCGGTGGCGGCCCTGCTCAAGTCGGCCCTTCGCGCGCTGAGCGTCCGATGAGGGCGGCCGGTGTGATCCCCGAGGAGCACCTTCCCGCCCGGCGCCGTCCATCCCGGAGACCAGGTGGGAGAGCCAGAACCGGCGTTCAGGTCGTGCCGCCTGCGCCGCGCCGGCGGGCCGCTCATCCGCGCGGCGGAAGGCCTTCGGCGGCGTCGCTCGCGGCGGGCGCCGATCACCGGGCGTGCCCGTCGCCGGGCCGGGTGCGGTGGGCGGCGGGTCCCGCGCGGTGGACGGAGCCGGTGCGATGAGCCTGGAACGCGATCTGGTGTCCCCGGACGCCGAGGGAGACGAGCAGGCCATCGAATCCGCTCTGCGGCCCAAGCGCCTGGCCGAGTTCATCGGCCAGGGGCGGGTGCGCGAGCAGCTCTCCCTGGTGCTGGAGAGCGCGCTGCGCCGCAACCGGCCGCCCGACCACGTCCTGATGAGCGGCTCACCCGGGCTCGGCAAGACCACCCTCGCCATGATCATCGCGGCCGAGCTGGCCATGCCGCTGCGGCTCACCTCGGGCCCGGCGCTCGAACGCGCCGGAGACCTGGCGGCGATCCTGTCCACCTTGTCCGAGGGCGAGGTGCTGTTCATCGACGAGATCCACCGCATGGCCCGCCCCGCCGAAGAGATGCTCTACCTCGCCATGGAGGACTTCCGGGTCGACATCGTGGTGGGCAAGGGGCCCGGCGCGACCGCGATCCCGCTGGAGATCGCGCCGTTCACGCTGGTCGGCGCCACCACGCGGGCGGGCCTGCTGCCCGCGCCGTTGCGCGACCGGTTCGGCTTCGTCGCGCACATGGACTTCTACGACGTGCCCGAGCTCGAGCAGGTGCTGCGCCGCTCGGCCCGCCTGCTGGGACTCGACCTCCCCGACGCCGGAGCGCACGAGATCGCCCGCAGGTCGCGCGGCACGCCCCGCATCGCCAACCGGCTGCTGCGCCGGGTGCGCGACTTCGCCGAGGTGCGGGTCGACGGCGTGATCACCAGGGATGTCGCCTCCGCCGCCCTCGACCTGTACGAGGTCGACGCCGAGGGGCTCGACCGCCTTGACCGTGCGGTCCTCAACGCGCTGCTGCGCAAGTTCGGCGGCGGCCCGGTCGGGCTGTCCACACTGGCGGTGGCCGTGGGGGAGGAGCCCGAGACCGTGGAGGTCGTCGCCGAGCCCTTCCTCGTGCGGCAGGGCCTCATCGCCCGCACTCCCCGGGGCCGGGTCGCCACGGCTTCGGCCTGGACGCACCTCGGTCTCGCCCCGCCGCCCGACGCCTTCGGAGCGGCCCAGCCCGTTCTCTTCGACGACCCGCCCAGCCCCGCGTGAGCCGAACGGCACCGCGACGTCCATCCGAGCGGGACATCCGCCCGCTGGGGCGCATCCGCTCTGCGCGGTGCTCCTGGGCATCAGGAGGGCCCTGCTCCGCTCGGCTCCCCGGACCGCGGACACCTCTGACCTGCCCGGCGAACTCCCGGTCCGGCTGGCGTCCAGGGGTCGCCGGGCCGTTCGACGGCCCGCTCGCGCCGGCGGCCGTGCTTGCCGATGACGCCCGGCTCGGCCGCCCGGCCCACCCGCGGCGAGAGGGCCGCGGGGGGATGACGGGGCGGCCGATGGGGAGTGTGGCCGGGGAGGGGTGCGATTTGACCGCGGGCTTGACCGGCATCCCGGAGGTGCGGGGAAGTCTGATTGGTTATGTGGCGATGTTCCGGATCGTCCGGCCGTCAGATGATCTTGAATGGATCCTCGCCGAGGGGCGCTGAAACTTTCAAAATACTCGTATCCGCCGGTCACAGATCGGTGACAACGGGAACTTTCCTGCGTGCCAGAGCGTGGGTTCGTTGCCGGGCTTTGACAAGCTCGCCTAAACTCCGTGGCTTGGCTGGCTGTGTACGCTGACGTGATCAGTGTGGCCGTGCCGATCGTCGCCAGACCTCCGGCGCCAGGCCGGTCCATTTTTACCGGAAGGAAGCCCCGTGCAGGGCCTTGGATCGTTCGTGCCACTGATCTTGCTGGTCGTGGTGTTCTACTTCCTGCTGATCCGCCCGCAGCGCAAGCGGCAGCAGGAGCAAGTGCAGATGCAGAACAGCCTGACGCCGGGCAGCCGTGTGATGACCACGACCGGCCTGTTCGCGACCGTTACCGCCGTCGAGGACGACGACCTCATCCTCGAGGTCGCCCCCGGCGTGCAGACCCGCTGGACGAAGTCGGCCATCGGCCGCGTGCTGGTCCCCGTCGAGGAGGAGACGGAGGAGAATGGAGACGGCGCACCGGGCGACGTCACCGACGTCAGGCCGGCCGACGCCACCCCGGAGGTCCGGGGAGACGAGGGTTCGTCCGACAAGAAGTCCTGAGTAGGCTCACCGCAAACCCCTTGACGAAAGAACTGACCACCAGTGGCCCCATCGACCAGTAGCCAGAGTAGGCCGGGACGCACGCTCCTGGCGCTGCTGGCGCTCATCCTCGCCATGGGCGGGGTGATGCTCCTGCAGAAGGCCTTCGTCCCGAAGTACGGCCTCGACCTCGCAGGCGGCACCACGGTGACGCTCTCGCCCGTCACGCAGACCGGCGCGGCCCCCTCGCAAGAGAGCCTCGACCTCGCTGTCAACATCATCCGCGACCGGGTGAACGGCACGGGCATCTCCGACGCCGAGGTCGCCAAGGCGGGTGACAACATCGTCATCCAGGTGCCGGGCGCCGGACAGGCGGAGGTCGTCCGGCTGCTGGGCACCACGGCCGAGCTGCGCTTCCGTCAAGTGCTCGCGGTGGCCCCCGCCGTCATCACGCCCCCGAGCGCGTTGCCGACCGCGCCCGCGACGCCCTCCGCCGGCGCCTCGCCCGGCACGGGCACGCCGAAGCCGGGCACGACCAGCACGCCGAAGTCCACGGCCAAGCCTGCCACCAGCGCCACCCCCGCGGGCCGCGCGCTGTCGTCCGGACTGACCGCTCCGACCCCGGCTCCCTCGGTCTCCGTCTCGGGCAAGGCCAAGCCGAGCGGCGAGGCGACCCCGGCGCCGAGCGCCGCGGCCTCCGATCAGCCGAGCGCGCCGCCCACGGCCTCCGACGACCCGCTGGCCGGCGTTGACCTCACCGGCATCGACCCCGCCGTGGCCGAGC
>NZ_BMNT01000016.1:40640-52106 GCF_014646695.1 Sphaerisporangium melleum | reverse complement strand
AGTTCCGCAAGATCGACTGCACCAAGAAGGACCGCGGCCAGGGCACCCAGGACAACCCGGACAAGCAGATCGCCGCCTGCAGCACCGAGGGCGACGCCCGCTACATCCTGGAGAAGGCCGCGGTGAAGGGCACCGAGGTGGCGGGCGCCACCTCCGGCGTCGACTCCACCACCGGCGAGTGGATCGTCCAGGTCACCTTCAAGAGCAAGGGCGCCAGCGAGTTCGCCAAGGTCACCGGCCAGATCACCAGTGCGCAGCAGCCGCGCAACCAGCTCGCCATGGTGCTGGACGGCCTGGTCATCTCGGCCCCGGTCATCGAGGAGCCCATCCCCGGCGGCCAGGCACGCATCTCCGGCAGCTTCACGCAGAAGTCCGCCACCGACCTGGCCAACCAGCTCAAGTACGGCGCGCTCCCGCTGAAGTTCAAGCAGAGCTCGATCGAGGAGGTCTCCGGCACCCTCGGCGCCGACCAGCTCCGCGGTGGCCTGCTGTCCGGCGCCATCGGCCTGGTCCTCGTGGTGATCTACTGTCTGCTCTACTACCGCGGTCTGGGTCTGGTCGCGGTGGCGAGCCTCGCGGTGGCGACGATCCTGACGTACGCGACGGTGGTCATCCTCGGCCACAACGCCAACTTCCGGCTGTCCCTGCCGCACATCATCGGCCTGGTGGTCTCGATCGGCATCACCGCCGACTCCTTCATCGTCTACTTCGAACGCATGCGAGACGAGATGAAGGAAGGCCGGCGCTCCCTGCGGGTGGCCGTCGAGGTCGCCTGGGTCCGCGCCCGGCGCACGATCCTGATCGCCGACGCGGTCATGTTCATCGCGGCCGTGGTGCTGTACTTCCTGGCGGTCGGCGGCGTCGCGGGCTTCGCCTTCGCCATGGGCCTGACCACGCTGATCGACATCGCCGTGGTCTTCCTGTTCACCAAGCCGCTGGTCGCCCTGCTGGCCAAGCTCGCGTTCTTCGCCAAGGGCCACAAGCTGTCCGGCCTTGACGCCGAGCGCATGGGCCGCGAGGCGCCGGCCGCCCGCACGACCGTTCCGCAGGAGGGCTGATGTCGACCATCGGTGCGCTCGGGCGCCGCCTGTACCGCGGCGAGGTCAATGTCGACTTCGTCGGCCGCTACAAGCTGTGGGGCACGCTGTCCGGGGTCCTGCTGGTGATCTCGATCGCCGGGCTGATCTTCCAGGGGCTCAACCTCGGCGTCGAGTTCCGGGGCGGCTCGGTGTTCAGCTTCGACCGGCCGGCCGCCTCGACCATCCAGGACGTCCGCACCACCGTCGAGGACGCCGGCGCCCACCAGGTGATCGTGCAGGAGGCCGGCCCCCGCTGGCGGGTGACCACCCAGAGCCTGCCGGAAGACGGCGTGGTCAAGGTGGCGGGAGCGATCTCCGCCAAGTACGGAGTCGCCGACAAGCAGATCTCCAAGCAGATCATCGGTGGCACCTGGGGTGGTGAGGTGCTCAACAAGGCCCTCATCGGCCTAGTCGTCTTCATGCTGGCGATCATCCTCTACCTCACACTGGCCTTCGAGTGGAAGATGGCGCTGGCCGCGGTGGTCGCGCTGATCCACGACCTGGTCATCACGGCGGGCGTCTACGCCTGGTCGGGCTTCGAGGTGACCCCGGCGACCATGTTGGGCTTCCTCACCATCCTCGGCTATTCGCTGTACGACGCGGTCGTGGTGTTCGACATGATCAAGGAGGTCACCGCCAAGCTCGGCACGACCGCCAAGATGACCTACACCGAGGCCGCCAACAACGCGCTCAACCACACGCTGATCCGCTCGCTGAACACCTCGCTGGTGGCCATCCTGCCGGTCGCCGCGATCCTGTTCATCGGCACCACGCTGTTCGGCGCCGGCACGTTGAAGGACCTCTCGCTGGCCCTGTTCGTCGGCATGATCGTCGGTACGTACTCCTCGCTGTGCGTGGCGACGCCGCTGCTGGCCAACCTCAAGGAGCGCGAGCCGAAGTACATGGCGATCGCCAAGCGCGTCGCCTCCACCCGGGCCGCCGCGGCCAAGGACGCCTCCGCCAAGGGCAAGGGCAAGGAGCCCGCGGCCGCGACCTCCACCACCGCCTCGGCCAACGGGGCGGTGGGCGCCGCCGACAAGCGCAAGAAGCGCTAGTCGCGGCAGCAGCAACGACCCTGGCGCCCCCGTGAGCCGGCATCACGGGGGCGCTCGGCTGTCCCGCGCCATCCGCATGAGACCTCTCGGCGCCGCGCCGCCGCCCGGAAGGAAACCCCCTATGAGCGACCTGACCACGACGATCCTCGACCGCATCAGGGACGTGCCCGACTACCCCCGGCCCGGGGTGATGTTCAAGGACATCACTCCGCTGCTCGGCGACCACCTCGCCTTCTCGTCGGCGATCGACGCCCTGGCGGACGGTCTGGCCGTCGACAAGGTGGTCGGCATCGAGGCGCGCGGCTTCATATTGGCCGCCCCGGTCGCCTACCGCTCCGGCGCGGGATTCGTGCCGGTCCGTAAAAAGGGCAAACTCCCTGCCGAGGCGCTGGAGGCGTCCTACGATCTGGAGTACGGCTCCGCCGTCATCGAAGTGCACCGCGACGCCTTCACCCCGGGTGAGCGTGTGCTCATCGTCGACGACGTGCTGGCCACGGGCGGCACCGCCCGGGCCGCGGTGGAGCTCGTCGGCCGGGCCGGTGCCCAGGTCGTGGGGGTGTCCGTGCTGATGGAGCTCGCCTTCCTCAAGGGCCGTGAGCGTCTGGCGGACGTCGACGTGCGGGCCCTGGTGGTCGTCTGATCGGCTCCTGCGAGAGGCGGGCCTCCGCGGCGCGGATACACTGGAGGATCTGGACTCGACGTAAGGAGTCTGAGTGCCCCGTGATGTGGCCTTGCCCGAAGTGACCGACAGCCCTGAGCCGGTTTCCGCGCCCGCGGACGAAACGGGTTTAGCCACGTCCGCAGGCACGGAAGAGAAGCCGGCTCCTGCCGTACGCCGCAGGCTGTCCCGGTTCGGGGGTCAATGGGGTGGCGCGATGAATCCGGTTCTGGAACCGCTGTTCAAAACGGTCCGCGCCACGCACCCCAAGGCGGATCTCCGCCTCATCGAGCGTGCGTACGACGTGGCCGCCTATCACCACCGTGATCAGAAGCGTAAGAGCGGCGACCCGTACATCACCCACCCGCTGGCGGTGGCGACGATCCTGGCCGAGCTCGGCACCGACGACGAGACGCTGTGCGCCGCGCTGCTGCACGACACCGTCGAGGACACCGCCTACGGCCTGGACGAGCTGAGCACCGACTTCGGGCAGAACATCTCGCTGCTGGTGGACGGGGTCACCAAACTCGACAAGGTCAAGTTCGGCGACGCCGCGCAGGCCGAGACCGTCCGCAAGATGGTCGTGGCGATGTCCCGTGACATCCGCGTGCTGGTCATCAAGCTCGCCGACCGCCTGCACAACATGCGCACCCTGCGCTACCTCCCCCGGCACAAGCAGGAGCAGAAGGCCCGCGAGACGCTGGAGATCTTCGCGCCGCTAGCCCACCGCCTCGGCATGAACACCATCAAGTGGGAGCTGGAGGACCTGGCGTTCGGCATGCTCTACCCCAAGCGGTACGACGAGATCGCCCGCATGGTGTCCGAGCGCGCCCCCCGCCGTGACCTGTTCCTGCAGGAGGTCATCGAGAAGGTCTCGGCCGACCTGCGCGAGGCCAAGATCCGCGCGACGGTCAAGGGCAGGCCCAAGCACTACTACTCGATCTACCAGAAGATGATCGCGCGCGAGGTGGCGTTCGACGACATCTACGACCTGGTGGGCATCCGCGTGCTCGTCGACACGGTCCGCGACTGCTACGCCGCGCTCGGAACGATCCACGCTCGGTGGAACCCCGTGCCCGGCCGGTTCAAGGACTACATCGCGATGCCCAAGTTCAACATGTACCAGTCGTTGCACACGACGGTCATCGGGCCCGAGGGCAAGCCGGTCGAGTTGCAGATCCGCACCCGCGCGATGCACCACCGCGCCGAGTACGGCGTGGCCGCCCACTGGAAGTACAAGGAGGAGATGGGCGCCTCCGGCGCGGGCGGGGCGCGGGTCAAGCAGGCCGGTGACATGGCCTGGCTACGGCAGCTCCTCGACTGGCAGAAGGAGACCTCCGACCCGGGCGAGTTCCTGGAGTCGCTGCGGTTCGACCTGTCGGTGTCGGAGGTCTTCGTCTTCACCCCGCGCGGCCAGGTGATCGCGCTGCCCGAGGGCGCCACGCCGGTCGACTTCGCCTACGCCGTGCACACCGAGGTGGGCCACCGTTGCATCGGCGCGCGGGTCAACGGGCGCCTGGTGCCGCTGGAGTCCCGGCTGAGCAACGGCGACACCGTCGAGATCTTCACCTCCAAGTCTCCCGACGCCGGCCCCTCCCGCGACTGGCTGAAGTTCGTCAAGAGCGGCCGGGCGCGCAACAAGATCCGCCAGTGGTTCTCCAAGGAGCGCCGCGAGACGGCGATCGAGGCCGGCAAGGAGGCCATCGGCCGGGCCATGCGCAAGCAGGGCCTGCCATTGCAGCGCCTGATGTCCGGAGAGGCCCTTCTGGCGCTCGCCAGGGACCTTCGGTACCCAGATGTCTCGGCGCTGTACGCGGCGGTCGGAGAAGGCCACTCAGGCGCGCAGGCGGTGGTCGACAAGCTCGTCCAGTCCCTCGGGGGAGTGGACGCCGCCGAGGAGGACATCGCCGAGGCGGCCGTCCCGACCAAGATGCGCGGCCGCCCGCGCACCGCGACCAACGCCGGGGTGATCGTGGCCGGCGACGCCGACGTGTGGGTGCGGCTGTCGCGCTGCTGCACGCCGGTGCCCGGCGACGACATCGTGGGCTTCGTGACCCGGGGGCACGGCGTGTCGGTGCACCGCACCAACTGCCCCAACATCGAGCAGCTCAGGGCCGAGCCCGACAGGCTGGTCGAGGTGGCCTGGTCGCCCGGTGACGACTCGGTGTTCCTGGTGGCCATCCAGGTGGAGGCGCTCGACCGGCCGCGCCTGCTGTCGGACGTCACACGCACGCTGTCCGACCAGCACGTGAACATCCTGTCGGCCTCGGTGACCACCTCGCGCGACCGCACGGCGGTCAGCAAGTTCACCTTCGAGATGGGCGACCCCAAGCACCTCGGGCACGTGCTGAAGGCCGTCCGCAACATCCAGGGCGTCTACGACGTCTACCGCGTCACCAACTGACGTCCGGCGGCTCGACGGCCCTCGCGCGGGGGCCGTCACCCGTCGTATCGCCGCCCGGGAGCGATCGCGTCGCCGGCCGGCGACGGGAACGGCGAGGCGTCTGGCCCGTCTCCCGGGCCCGGGGACCGCCCCCCCGAAGGGCGGGACCCGGGGTTCGGCGTCAGCTCAGGAGAACTCCGCCAGCGTGCGCTCGGCCTCCTCCAGCCACGACCGGCGGGCGGCCAGGGCCTCTTCGGCCTCCTTGGCGTCCTTGTCCCTGCCGGCGGCCGCGGCCTTGGCCAGACGCGCCTCGAGCTGCTCGATCGACCTGCGCAGCTGGTCGACGGTGTTCTGCGCCCGGGCGCGGGCCTCGGGGTTGGAGCGCTTCCACTCGGCCTCCTCGGCCTTGCGGACGGCCTCGTCGATGCGGCGCAGCCCGCCCTCCAGTTTGTCCCGCGACTCGCGCGGCACCGGCCCGACCGCCTCCCAGCGCTCAAGGACGGTGCGCAGGGCGGCGCGCGCCGCCCGGGCGTCGGTCACCGGCAGGATGCGCTCGGCGTCGGCCAGGATGGCGGCCTTGGCCTCGGCGTTCTCCCGCAGCGACGCGTCGCGTTCGGCGAACACCGCGGAGCGGGCCTGGAAGAACTGGTCCTGGGCGGCCTTGAAGCGCGTCCACAGCTCGTCCTCGGCCTCGCGCGAGGCCCGGCCGGCGCTCTTCCACTGGCGCATCAGGTCGCGGTAGGCCGCGGCCGTGTCGCCCCAGTCGGTGGAGCCGGCCAGGTGCTCGGCCTCGGCGACGATGCGCTCCTTGGTGGCGCGCACCGACTCGCGCTGCTCGTCCAGCCCGGCGAAGTAGGACTTGCGGCGCTTGGCGAACGCCGTGCGGGCCGCCGAGAGCCGCTTCCACAGGGCCGCCTCGGTGACCCTGTCGATGCGCTCGGCGCCCTTCCACTCCTCGACGAGCTGGCGCAGCCGCTCACCGCCGGACTTCCAGTGGGTGGTGTCCTCGGCGATGCGCTCGGCCTCGGAGACGATGCGCTCCTTGATCTCCCGCGACTGGGCGCGTGCCTGGTCGCGGGCGGCCTTGACCTCCTCACGGCGCTTGCCCACCAGCTCGCTCAGCGCCGCCAGGCGGTCCATCAGGGCGCCGAGGTCACCGACCGCGTGCGCCTCGGCGATCGACTCACGCAGCTTGACGATCGTCGCCTCCGCCTGGGCGGGGGGCAGGTCGGTGCCACGGAGCCGCTGTTCCAGTAGTTCCACCTGGGTCGCCAGCTCGTCGTACTTGCGATGGAAGTAGGCCAGCGCCTCTTCCGGCTCACCGGCCTGCCAGGACCCGACGGCCCGTTCTCCCTCAGCCGTACGCACGTAGACGGTGCCGTCGTCGTCTACCCGGCCCCACGGGTCGGTGCTCACCGTGTCCTCCCGCACTCGAATCAGCCTCCAGGACACCACGCGTCCTTGGTTGTATTACGTCAGCTCTTGCCAGAGATTGTCACGTGTTTGAATTCGACCGGGTCCTTGGGAGCCCCGGAGCCGTCGCCCATGCCGCCCGGCAGCACGCCCTTCTTGCTCACATCCTCGAGGATTTCGAGCCCCTTCGTGACGGTACCGAATGGTGTGTACTCCGCGGGAAGCTGCAGGTCGCCGAAGATGATGAAGAACTGGCTGCCGGTCGTGCCGGGCGCCTGGGTCTTGGCCATCGCCACCACGCCGCGGGTGTACTTGGCGCCGGTGAGGTTCTCCTCGGCCATGCGGTAGCCCGGCCCGCCCTGACCGTCGGTCGGGTTCTTGCCGTCGGCCTTGGCCAGCGGGTCGCCGCACTGCAGCATCGGGAAGCTCTCGGGGCCCAGGCGGTGGCACTTGGAGCCGTCGAAGTACTTCTTCTTCGCGAGGAACGCCATCGAGTTCACCGTGCAGGGCGCCTTGGCGGCGTCCAGGGCCACCACGATGTCGCCGTGGTTGGTGTTGAAGGTCATGGTCTTGGCGGACTTGTCCGGCTTGGCGGGCGGCATGCCCACGTTCTTCACCGGGCCGCTTGCGCTGTCGGCCACGTAGTCACAGGTGTTCGTGGCCGCGTCGTACGGCTTGGGGGCCGCGGCCGCCGAGGTCGAGGCCGACGGTTCGGCGGAGGGCTCGGCCGAGGCCGAGGGTGTGGAGGCCGCCGCCTGACTGCTGGAGTCGCCGCCGTTGACCACGGCGACGGCCGTGAAGATGCCGCCGACCACCACCAGCACGCCGACGCTCGTCAGGATGATCGCGAGACGCTTCTGCCGAGCCTGCCGCTCGGCGCGCCTGGCCATCTGCCGTTCGTAGTGCTCCCGTGCCAGTTGCTTCTGACGGTCCTTGCCGGTCGCCACCGCTGTGCCCTCCCGACTGTCCGGATTGATGCTGTTTGGCGGTCTCACTGGGTGACCGCCACCTTTATGGAGTGGGCGAATCGTATCGGCCCACGGGCAATGGTTCGCAGCCCGGCGACCCGCACCGGTACCCTTCGGTTACATTCCCATCCGCTTTCCTTGACGAGATCGATCACACCGAGGACCGCTTCCGTGCTCATCGACGGCTTTCCCGCAGGCTCCTTGCAGGCCAACTGCTACGTCGTGGCGCCTGCCGCAGGGGAGGAGTGCGTGATCGTCGACCCAGGTCAGGACGTTGCCGAGGGTCTGGACGACATGCTGCGCGAGCACCGGCTCAAGCCGGTCGCGGTGCTGCTGACGCACGGTCACATCGATCACGTGTGGTCGGTCGCGCCGGTCTGCGGAGCCAAGGATGTGCCCGCCTGGATCCACCCCGAAGATCGTGAACTGCTGACCGACCCCGGCAAGGGCCTGTCGCTCCTGGCCCGTCAGCAGCTCTTCGGCGGGCTGAAGTTCACCGAGCCGGACGACGTGCGCGAGCTGTCGGACGGCGCCGTGCTCGAGATCGCCGGCATGTCCGTCACGGTCGACCACGCCCCCGGTCATACCAGGGGGTCGGTGACGTTCAGGCTTCCCGAGGAGCGGGTGATGTTCTCCGGGGACCTGTTGTTCGCCGGCTCCATAGGCCGCAGCGATCTGCCGGGCGGCGACTACCCGACCATCCTGCGCAGCCTCGGCGCCAAGTGCCTGACGCTGCCGGACGACACGATGGTGCTGCCCGGTCACGGACCACAGACGACGATCGGCCGCGAACGCGCCACGAACCCGTATCTCGCGGAGGCGGCGCCGTTCGCCGGCCCAACCAGGGGATTGTGAATGAGCTTTCAGGCGCCCAAGGGCGTGCCAGAATATCTGCCGCCGCGTTCGGCGATCTTCCTCGCGGTGCGCGAGGCCTTCGCGGCCGCGGCCGGGAACGCCGGCTACTCCTACATCGAGGTGCCCGTCTTCGAGGACACCGAGCTGTTCGCCCGCGGCGTCGGCGAGTCGACCGACGTCGTGAGCAAGGAGATGTACACCTTCGCCGACCGCGGCGGCCGCTCGGTCACGCTGCGGCCCGAGTTCACCGCCGGCGTGATGCGCTCGGTGCTGGAGCACGGGCTGCACACCGGGCAACTGCCCGTCAAGCTGTGGACCACCGGTCCGGCCTTCCGCTACGAGCGCCCCCAGGCCGGCCGCTACCGCCAGCTCCAGCAGTTCGACGTCGAGGCCGTCGGCACCGAGGACCCCGCGGTGGACGCTGAGACCATCGCCATCGCCTGGTCCGGGTACCAGGCCCTCGGGCTCACCCAGGTGCGGCTGCTGCTCAACACCCTGGGCTGCAAGCAGTGCCGCCCGGCCTACCGCGCCGCCCTGCAGGACTTCCTGCGCGGACTCGACCTCGACGAGGCCACCCGGGCCCGCATCGAGGTCAACCCGCTGCGGGTGCTCGACGACAAGCGCCCCGAGGTCCGGGCGCAGGTCGAGAACGCCCCGCTCATCACCGACCACCTGTGCGCGTCCTGCAAGGCCCACCACGACCGCGTGCGCGCCCTGCTGGAGGACCTCGGGGTGCCCTGGGAGGACACTCCGCGCCTGGTCCGCGGGCTGGACTACTACAGCCGCACCACCTACGAGTTCGACCACCCGCTGCTCGGCGCCCAGTCGGGCATCGGCGGCGGCGGGCGCTACGACGGCCTGTCGGAGGACATCGGCGGCCCGCCGCTGCCCGGCATCGGCTTCGCCGTGGGCGTCGACCGCATCATCCTCGCCGTGGAGGCCGAGGGCCTCGCCGCGACGGCTCCCGCCCGGGTCGCGGTGTACGGCGTGCCGCTCGGCGAGGAGGCCGCGCGGCGCATGTTCACGCTGGTCAACGAGCTGCGCGCCGCGGGCGTCGCCGCCGACATGGCCTTCGACGGCAAGGGGCTCAAGGGCGCGATGAAGGGCGCCGACCGCTCCGGGGCCACGTACGCGGTGATCCTCGGCGAGCGCGACATCGCCGCCGGGTCCGCCCAGGTGAAGGACCTGGCGAGCGGCGACCAGACCGCCGTGCCACTCGCCGAGATCGTCACAACCCTGAAGGAGAAACTGACCCAATGATCCGCACGCACACCGCCGGATCGCTGCGCAAGGAGCACGCCGGACAGCAGGTGACGCTGGCCGGCTGGGTGGCACGCCGCCGTGACCATGGCGGAGTGGTCTTCATCGACCTGCGCGACGCGTCCGGCTCGGCGCAGGTCGTCTTCCGCGAGGAGGACCACGCGCACGACCTCCGCTCGGAGTACTGCGTCAGGATCGCCGGCGAGGTCCGCGTCCGCCCCGAGGGCAACGAGAACCCCGATCTGCCCACCGGTGAGATCGAGGTCGTCGCCTCGGAGGTGGAGGTGCTGAGCGAGTCAGCGCCGCTGCCGTTCCCGATCGAGGGCGGCACGGGCGTCTCGGAGGAGGCGCGGCTGAAGTACCGCTACCTGGACATGCGCCGCCAGCAGGTCGCGCACGCCATGCGCGTCCGCTCCACCGCCACCTACCTCGCCCATGAGGTGATGCGCGAGCACGGCTTCCTGTACGTCGAGACCCCCGACCTGACCCGCTCCACTCCCGAGGGCGCCCGCGACTTCCTGGTGCCGGTCCGGCTGCAGCCGGGCAACTGGTACGCCCTGCCGCAGTCGCCGCAGCTGTTCAAGCAGCTGCTCATGGTCGGCGGCCTGGAGCGCTACTACCAGCTCGCCCGCTGCTTCCGCGACGAGGACCTGCGCGCCGACCGGCAGCCGGAGTTCACCCAGATCGACGTCGAGATGTCCTTCGTGGACCAGGACGACGTCATCGCCCTCGGCGAGGCGCTGGTCGGGCGCATCTGGAAGGAGACCGTGGGCTATGAGCTGCCCACGCCGCTTCCCCGCATGACCTACGCCGACGCCATGTCCCGCTACGGCTCCGACAAGCCCGACCTGCGGTTCGGCTGCGAGCTGGTCGACATGACGTCCTACTTCGCCGACACGACCTTCCGGGTCTTCCAGGCGCCCTACGTCGGCGCCGTGGTCATGCCCGGCGGCGCGTCCCAGACCCGCAAGGAGCTCGACGCCTGGCAGGACTGGGCCAAGGCGCGCGGCGCGCGGGGCCTCGCGTACGTGCTGGTGCAGCCGGGCGGCGAGCTCGGCGGCCCGGTGGCCAAGAACCTCTCCGAGACCGAGCGCGCCGGCCTGGCCGCCGCCGTGGGCGCGTCCGAGGGCGACGCGGTGTTCTTCGCCGCGGGCATCCCGGGCCCCTCCCGTGATCTGCTGGGCGCCGCGCGCCTGGAGATCGGGCGGCGCTGCGGGCTGATCGACGAGTCGCTGTGGAGCTTCCTGTGGGTCGTCGACGCGCCGATGTTCGAGCCGGTGCTGGACGACGTGGGCCGCCAGACGGGCTGGACGGCCGTGCACCACCCGTTCACCGGTCCCAAGCCCGAGTACGCCGACACCTTCCACGAGCGTCCGGGCGAGGCGCTGGCGTACGCCTACGACATGGTGTGCAACGGCATGGAGATCGGCGGCGGCTCGATCCGTATCCACCGGGCCGAGATGCAGCAGCGGGTCTTCGAGGTGCTCGGCATCTCCAAGGAGGAGGCCGAGAGCAAGTTCGGGTTCCTGCTCGAGGCGTTCAAGTACGGCCCGCCTCCGCACGGCGGCATCGCCTACGGCTGGGACCGCATCTGCATGCTCCTGGCGGGCGGCGACTCGATCCGGGACGTGATCGCCTTCCCCAAGACCGCCTCCGGTTTCGACCCGCTGACCGGCGCGCCCACGCCCATCACCGCCGACCAGCGCAAGGAGGCCGGCGTGGACGCCCGCAAGGCCCCCGCGGCCGCACCGAAGGCCGCCGCCTCCGACGGCTGACCCGCTAGGGGCCGCCGGTG
>NZ_BMNT01000016.1:0-40611 GCF_014646695.1 Sphaerisporangium melleum | reverse complement strand
ACCGGCGGCCCCGGCGGAAAGCATGGAGCCCCGGCGCGCACTGCGCGCCGGGGCTCTCGCGGTGTAGTCGGCCGTCCGGCCGGCGGAGCGGCTAGCGGTTGGTGATCCGCAGGTCCTTGATGATCACCGGGAGCTTGGGTGCGTTGGAGCCCTCGCCGCGCACGTCGGACATCGGGTCGTCGTTGAAGGGGATGATGCCACCCTTGGCGATCTTGTCGACGATGTCCATGCCCTTGGTGACGACGCCGAAGGGGGTGAACGCGGCGCCCGCGGCGGTCAGCTGGGTGTTGTCGTCGGCGAAGGAGATGAAGAACTGGCTGCCGTTGGAGTTGGCGTCCTCCGAGGACTGCGCCATGGCCACCGTGCCCCTGCCGAGCTGCATGCCGCCGAGGTTCTCGTCGTTGAACAGGTAACCCGGGCCGCCGGAGCCGTCGGTGGAGTGCTTACCGTCCGCCTTGGCGAACGGGTCGCCACACTGCAGCATGCCGAGGCCGACCGTGTCGACCGTCGCGAGCCGGTGGCAGCGGGTGTTGTCGAAGAAGTTCTTCTTCGCCAGGAACTCGAAGGAGTTCACCGTGCAGGGGGCGGCGGCGGTGGCCAGCTCGATGACGATCGTCCCCTGGTTGGTGGTGACCACCATGTGCTTGCCGCGGGTGTCCGGCTTGGACGGCGGCGTGCCCACCTTCTTGGCGGGGGATCCGCTGTCGTCCTTGCGGTACTCGCAGGTCGCGGCGGCCGGGTCGGCGCTCGCGGTGGGGGCCTCGGCCGGCGCGGAGGCCGTGGCGGAGGGCTCGGAGGAGGCGGCGGGAGAGTCGGACGGCGCCGCCGCCGAGGTCGGCTTCTTCCCATCGTCCCCGAGCAGCGTGGTGGCGGCGAAGATGCCACCGGCCACGAGCAGCACGCCCAGACCGGCACCGATGACCGTGTTCCGCCTGGATGTGCCGGAGGCGCCCTTGGCCCGCTGTTCCTGCCGTTCGCGGTGCTCCCGTGCCAGCTGGGTCTGGCGATCCACGTCGGTCACGGTATGCCTTCCATTTGCCGATAGATGACTTGATGTGCTCGGGAATCGTACCGGCCTTTATGTTGAGCTCGGATAAAACGCCGAGTTCCCGGCGGCCGGTAGATCTTCCTTGACCTGGTCGCGTCGCGTGGTTGCCGAGTGGAATGTTGCCAAGGGGAAGTTCTTTATGGCAGCTTGACGGTCCGATCGGGATCATGGGGACGCGGTGGTGGGGGCCGCGTCGTCCGGCGCAGCGCGGAACCTTCAGCGCACCCGGGCGGGTATAGCCGACGAGCCACTGACAGGAGCTTCCAGATGTTCGACCAGATCTTCGGGCTGCCCGCCCACCCCCTGATGATCCACGCGGCCGTGGTCTTCATCCCGCTGCTCGCCGTGGGCTCGATCGCCTACGGCGTGGTGCCGCGTGTGCGTCCCCGCATCGCCTGGGCGGTGGTCCTGCTCGCGATCGCGGCCCCCGCTGCCGCCTTCGCCGCCAAGGAGAGCGGAGAGGCGTTCTTCGAGGCGATGTTCGGCGGCGGGTTGCCCGAAGGGCCGCTGGCCGCGCGCGTCCAGGAGCACGAGGGCTACGCCAACCCCCTGGTGCTGAGCACCTTCGGCCTCGCCGTCTCCTCGCTGCTGCTGGTGTACTCCTCCCGCCGCTGGGGCCGGGTCACCACGGCCGTGCTCGCCGTGCTCACCGTGCTGCTGGCCCTGACCGCCGCTTTCTACGTGCTGCGGGCAGGGCACACGGGCGCGACGGCAGTCTGGGCCCGCTGAACGCCTCCCGCGCGCGGCCCTGACGCCCCGCGTGGCGGCGGTAATGTCGGTGCGTGGAGAGTTTGTTCGACTCGGCGGCGGAGGAGGCCCACAAGGGCCAGGAGCCCCTCGCGGTGCGCATGCGCCCGCGCGGCCTCGACGAGGTGATCGGCCAGCGTCACCTGCTCGGCCCGGGCACCCCGCTGCGCCGGCTGGTCGAGAGCGAGGCCCCCATGTCGCTGTTCCTGTGGGGGCCGCCCGGCACCGGCAAGACCACCCTCGCCTATGTCGTCGCGGGCGTCACCAAGCGCCGGTTCGTCGAGGTCTCGGCCGTCTCGGCGGGCGTCAAGGAGGTCCGGGCGGCGATCGAGCAGGCCAGGCGCGAACTCGGCATGACCGGCCGCCAGACCGTCCTGTTCGTCGACGAGGTCCACCGGTTCAACAAGGCCCAGCAGGACGCCCTGCTGCCGGCGGTGGAGAACCGCTGGGTCACCTTCATCGGGGCCACCACCGAGAACCCCTTCTTCTCGGTGATCTCGCCGCTGCTGTCGCGCTCGCTGCTGCTGACGCTGGAGTCGCTGTCGGAGGACGACGTCCGCGCCGTCCTCGACCGGGCGGTGGCCGACCCGCGCGGCCTGGGCGGCAGGGTGACCCTCGCACCCGAGGCGGCCGACCATCTGGTGCGCCTGGCCGGCGGGGACGCGCGCCGCTCGCTCACCTACCTGGAGGCCGCTGCGCTGCTGGTCCCCGAGGGCGCGATCACCGTCGAGACCGTCGAGAAGGCCGTCGACAAGGCGGCCGTGCGCTACGACCGGCAGGGTGACCAGCACTACGACGTCATCAGCGCCTTCATCAAGAGCATGCGCGGCTCGGACGCCGACGCCGCCCTGCACTACCTGGCCCGCATGATCGAGGCGGGGGAGGACCCGCGGTTCCTCGCCCGCCGCATCATGATCTTCGCCTCGGAGGACGTCGGCATGGCCGACCCGACCTGCCTGCAGATCGCGGTCGCCGCCGCGCAGGCCGTGGAGATGATCGGCCTGCCCGAGGGACGCATCAACCTCGCCCAGGCGGTCATCCACTGCGCGCTGGCCCCCAAGTCCAACGCCGTCGTCAAGGCGATCGGCGCCGCCGGCGACGACGTGCGCAAAGGACTGATCGGCCAGGTGCCCGGCCACCTGCGCGACGCCCACTATCCCGGCGCCGCCGCGCTCGGCCACGGCAAGGACTACCAGTATCCCCACGACTTCGAGCACGGCCTCGTCCGGCAGGACTACGCGCCCGAGCAGATCCGCGGCCGGCGCTACTACGAGCCCACCCGCCACGGCGCCGAGGCGCACTTCGCCGATCGCTGGACGAAGATCCGTGAGTTCCTGCGCGGTCCCCGCTGACCTCCGCGCGCCGTCCACAGGGCGGCGCGCGCGGCGTGGGCGCCGACGCCGGGCGCGATAGGGTCTGTCCATTCCACCGCCCCTGACGGGCCGGACAACCGTAGGTCACCTACGAGGGGACGCATCGACATGCTTACCGCCGGAGAGGTCGCCGGCCTCATCGTCGCGCTGTTCTGGGCGATCTTGGTGTGCTTCATGGCCGTGGTGCTGGTGCGGCTGGCCCGGCTGCTCACCGAGACCGCCAAGACCGTCGCCGACCTGAGCGACCGGGTCGTCCCGCTGCTGGACGATCTCAGCGTCACGGTCTCCGAGACCAACCGCCAGTTGGTCGCCGTCGAGGCCATCGCGGTCGACGTCAAGCGGGTCAGCGGCGATGTGGCGAAGGTCAGCAATGTGGCGTCCTCGCTGCTCGCCCGGCCACTGATCAAGATCGCCGCGCTGCTGCACGCGCTGCGCGCCGCACTCACCGGCCGGCGGCGCGGAGCCTTCGGCGCGGACGGCCGGCGGCGGCGCGCATGATCCGCCGGCTGTTCTACATGGCCCTGGGCGCGTACATCGCGGTCTGGACGATGCGTAAGCTTCAAGCGTTGAAGCCCGACCACGTCGCGCGCCGCACGGCCGACCGCGCCCTGGACCTCGCCGCCGAGGCGCGTTCGTTCGCCGGAGAGGTCCGGCGCCTCTCCGCAGGCAGGGAAACCGAGTTGCGAGCGCGGTTCGGCCTCGACAGTGTTGAGACAACCCACCCAGACGATGTAAAGGACGGCCGCTGAGATGGAGTCGGCAGAGATCGTTCGCCGCTTCCTGCGCTTCTTCGAGGAGCGCGGTCACACTGTCGTGCCCTCGGCCAGCCTTGTCGCCGAGGACCCGACGCTGCTGCTGGTCAACGCGGGCATGGTGCCCTTCAAGCCCTACTTCCTCGGCCAGAAGAAGCCGCCCTTCCCGCGCGCGACCAGCGCCCAGAAGGTCGTGCGCACCCTCGACATCGACGAGGTGGGCAAGACCACCCGGCACGCCAGCTTCTTCCAGATGCTCGGCAACTTCTCCTTCGGCGACTACTTCAAAGAGCAGGCGATCCCCTACGCCTGGGAGCTGCTGACCAGGCCCGAGTCCGAGGGCGGTTTCGGCTTCCCCGAGCACCTGCTGTGGGTCACCGTCTTCCACGAGGACGACGAGGCGTTCGACATCTGGCACAACAAGGTCGGCATCCCCGCCGAGCGCATCCAGCGCCGCGGCGTGGCCGACAACTACTGGCACATGGGCGTGCCCGGTCCCGGCGGGCCCTGCACCGAGATCTACTACGACCGCGGCCCCGACTACGGCAGGGACGGCGGTCCGGTCGCCGACGAGAACCGCTACCTCGAGGTCTGGAACAACGTCTTCATGCAGTTCCAGCTCAGCACGGTCCGCAGCAAGGTCGACTTCGACATCGCCGGCGAGCTGCCCGCCAAGAGCGTCGACACCGGCATGGGCCTGGAGCGCATGGCGGCCATCCTGCAGGGCGTCGACAACATCTACGAGATCGACACCACCTACAAGATCCTCGACCGGGCGGCCGAGCTCACCAAGTCGCGCTACGGGCGCGACCACCGCTCCGACGTCTCGCTGCGCGTGATCGCCGACCACATGCGCGCCGGGGTCATGCTCGTGGGCGACGGCGTGCTGCCCTCCAACGAGGGCCGCGGCTACGTCCTGCGCCGCATGCTGCGCCGCGCCGTGCGCAACCTGCGCCTGCTCGGCGCCGGCGAAGAGCGCTACCTGCACGAGCTCACCGCCACCACCATCGAGGCGATGGGCCGGCAGTACCCCGAGCTCAAGGGTGACGCCGCGCACATCCACACCGTCATCGACGCCGAGGAGACCTCCTTCCTCGGCACGCTGCGCACCGGCACCGCGATCTTCGACGCCGCCGTGGAGGAGACCAAGCGCAAGGGCGCGGCGGTTCTCGCGGGCGGCCAGGCGTTCCAGCTCCACGACACCTACGGCTTCCCCATCGACCTGACCCTGGAGATGGCGGCCGAGCAGGGCCTGCGGGTCGACGAGGACGGCTTCCGCCGCCTGATGAACGAGCAGCGCGACCGCGCCAAGGCCGACTCCGCGGCCAAGAAGACCGGCAACGCCGACATCTCGGTGCTCGGCGAGCTGCTCGACCGCGCGGGCAAGGTCGACTTCCTCGGCTACGACCAGACCACCGCGGAGGCCACCGTCATCGGCGTGCTGGTCGACGGGGCCTCGGTCCCGGCGGCGGGGGCCGGCACCGTGGTCGAGATCGTCCTGGACCGCACCCCCTTCTACGCCGAGGGCGGCGGTCAGCTCGCCGACCAGGGCGTGATCGCCACCGGCGGCGCCCATGTGGACGTCACCGACGTCCAGTCGCCGTTCGCGGGCCTGGTCGTCCACCGCGGCAAGGTCCGTGACGGCGAGGTCCGGGTCGGCGACCAGGTGCACGCCGAGATCGACATCGAGCGGCGGCGGGCCATCTCCCGCAGCCACACCGCGACCCACCTGGTGCACCGCGGGTTCCGCAACGCGCTCGGCGAGAGCGCCGCGCAGGCCGGTTCCGAGAACTCCCCGGGCCGCTTCCGGTTCGACTTCACCGCGGCGGGGGCCGTCTCGCACAGCGTTCTGCGCGACGTCGAGGACGAGGTCAACTCGATCCTGATCAACGACCTGCGGGTCCACGCGTACCACACCTCGCTCGACGAGGCCCGCGCGATGGGCGCACTGGCGCTGTTCGGTGAGAAGTACGGCGACGAGGTCCGCATCGTCGAGGTCGGCGACTACTCCCGTGAGCTGTGCGGCGGCACCCACGTCGCGAGCTCCGGCCAGCTCGGCCTGGTCAAGGTGCTCGGCGAGTCCTCGATCGGCGCCGGCGTGCGCCGGGTCGAGGCACTGGTCGGCCTGGACGCCTTCCGCTTCCTGGCCCGCGAGAGCGTTCTGGTCGCGCAGATCAGCGAGCAGCTCAAGGCCCGCCGCGAAGAGCTGCCCGAGCGCGTCGAGGGCATCGTCACCCGCCTGCGCGCCGCCGAGCGCGAGCTGGAGAAGCTCCGCTCCTCCCAGGTGCTGGCGGTGGCCGGCGAGCTCGCCGCCGCGGCGCGCGACATCGAGGGCGTCTCCGTGGTGACCCACCGCGCGCCTGACGGCACTTCGGCCGATGACCTGCGTAAACTCGCCCTAGATGTGCGGGGCCGGTTCCCCGGTGACCGCGCAGCGATCATCGTGATCGCCGGTGTTCCCGCCGACCGGCCGGTCGTGGTCGCGGCTGTCAACGAGGCGGGGCGCTCCCGGGGGCTCAAGGCCGGACGACTGGTCGGCGCCGCCGCCAAGGCTCTTGGGGGTGGCGGTGGCGGTAAGGATGACGTCGCGCAGGGCGGCGGAGCCCGTCCGGAGGCGATCGGCGAGGCGTTCGGGGCCGTCGAGCACGCGATCAGGGAGACCCTGTCCTGAGCGGACCCGCGGCACCCCGGGCCGCCTGCCCGCCGGCCCCGGCCGTCCGCACGGCCGGCCCGTCCGCCCGTTTCGCGCGGGCGGACCGGCCCACCGTGCCGTCCCGCCCGGGGGAGGGCCCGTACGGCGTCGAGCCGGCGCGGCGGGCCACGGCGACTCCGGCGCCGCGCTGTCCTTCGCCGCCGTTCGCCATCGGCCGCGGGCGGCCCTGGTGAGGCCCGGGGCCCGGCTGGGCGTCGATGTCGGGTCGGTGCGCGTCGGAGTGGCGCGCAGCGACCCGTCCGGCCTGCTGGCCACCCCGGTCGAGACCGTGCGGCGTGGCCGGGGCGACCTCGACCGCATCGCCGCCATCGCCGCTGAGCACGAGGCGGTCGAGGTCGTCGTCGGTCTGCCCACCTCGCTGTCGGGGCGCGAGAGTCATGCCGCCGGGGCGGCGCGCGAGTTCGCCGGCCGCCTGGCCGCACGGCTCGCGCCGACGCCGGTCCGGCTGTACGACGAGCGGCTGACCACGGTGTCCGCGCAGCAGAGCCTGCGCGCGAGCGGCGTGAAGGCGAAGAACCAGCGCGAGGTGGTCGACCAGGCGGCGGCCGTGGTGCTGCTGCAAGCGGCCCTGGACGCCGAGCGTGCCAGTGGGGCCCCACCGGGGAGACCCGTCGAGCCGCGCCGCCCCGGCGGAGAATCGAGCACCGGGCCCGCGAAGTGAGCCGCCCGGCCGGCTCCGGCGGCGACGGAGGCGACCCCTCCACCGGTCCTGACCGGGCCGGGCAGCCGGAGCCCGATGACGGGGCACCGGCGTTCCGTCCCGATGACGCCGTTCTCCCTGCGAGCGACGGCCGGTCATCACCGCCTTGGAACGTTCCAGAGCGTGCCGCTCCGGACGACCCGGGCGATCGGCGCGCCGACCCAGTTGCCGGGGGCGTGGGCGAGGAGGACGACGGAGACCTGATCGCGTTCTCCGCCGATCAGGAGGACGAGGAGGAGCGTCGGGCACGGGCAGGGCGCGGCAGGCGCGGGCTGCTCCTGCTCATCGGCGGAGGCAGCGTCGCGGTGATCGCCGCGGGGCTCGCCGGCGCGTTCACCGTGCTGCGCCCGCTGATGAAGCCGGGCGACTATGAGGGCAAGGGGACGGTGCCGGTCGTCGTGGAGATCCTCCCAGGGTCCAACGCCGGGCAGGTCGCGGACGTCCTCGTCCAGGCCGAGGTGGTGGCCAGCGCCAGGGCCTTCGTGCAGGCCGTGGAGGACCGCGGCAAGTCGGGCGGCCTGCACCCGGGACGCTACCGGCTGCGCAAGCGCATGGCGGCCGTCGAGGCGCTGAACCTGCTGCTCGCGCCGCAGTCCCGCATCCGCAGGCGGGTGACGGTGCCCGAAGGGCTGCGCGCCGTCGAGACGGTCGCCCGCCTGGCCAAGGGCTCCGGGCTGCCCGCGGCCGAGCTGTCGAAGATTCTGGCCCGTCCCGCCGAGCTCGGCCTGCCCGCCTACGCCAAGGGCGCCGCCGAGGGGTTCCTGTTCCCGGCGACCTACGACATCGAGCGTTCCACGACGCCCCGGGAGCTGCTGCGCGCGATGGTCCGCCGCTTCGAGCGCGCCGCGGCCTCGGTCGGGCTGCAGGAGGGCGCCGCACGCCAGCGGCTCACTCCCGGCGAGGTCGTGGTGGTCGCGAGCATCGTCCAGGCCGAGGGCGGCAGGGAGGCCGACTATCCGAAGATCGCGAGAGTCATCTACAATCGCCTCGCTTCCGGCGCCAAGCTGGAGATGGACAGCACGGTGATGTACGGCCTGGGCAAGCACGGCATCATGGCGTCGAACGCCGAGATCAAGCGCGACACCCCGTACAACACCTACATGCGCCCCGGGCTGCCGCCCGGGCCGATCAGCAACCCCGGGGAGGCGGCGCTCATTGCGGCGCTTCGTCCGGCTAAGGGTGATTGGTACTGGTTTGTCACGGTCGACCCGCAGCATAGAATCACGAAATTCACTGATAAAGAGAGTGAGTTCGTGAAGTATCGCGAAGAGCTGCACAAACGTGTTGGGCGGCACTGATGCCCGGAGGTACGGCGAACTCCTCCCGTACGCGCCCGGCGACCCGGGCCGGCGCGCCGCCCGGCGTCGGAGCGACCCCGCACCCGGTGAATCGGACCGATTCTGGGTACTCGCTTGACGGCGGGCCGGTCCGACCGGGAGATTGGCGAACGCACCTATGAACGATCTCGACCTCGATGGCTTGCTGGGTGCCGAGGACGACGAGGGTCCCCGGCGCCGGTCTCGTGGTTCCCGATCGGCCCAGAGGCGCAGCAAGAAGCGCCAGCGCCGCCAGCGGCGCAAGGGCTACGTGGCGTTCCTGGCCGCCATGGTCATCATCGTCGGTGTCCTCGGCGCCGGCGGCTACTACGGCTACAACTGGCTGCGGGGCGTGGCGGTCCCCAAGGACTTCACCGGGCAGGGCACCGGTGAGGTCGTCGTGGAGATCAAGCAGGGGCAGAGCGCCTCGGAGGTCGCCCAGACCCTCGTCGATCAGGGTGTCGTCGCCAGCGAGCGGGCGTTCATCAACGCGATCGGCGCCGCCGGCAAGAGCGCCTCGCTGCAGCCCGGCGACTACAAGCTGCGCAAGGGCATGTCCGCGGCGGCGGCCGTCCCCCTGCTGGACCCCGAGCGCCGCCTGCAGACGACGCTGACCCTGCGCGAGGGTCTGCGGCTCTCCCAGATCCTCCAGCAGCTAGCCACGGCCACCGGCCGGCCGGTGCGCGACTTCCAGAAGGCCGCCAAGGACGCCGAGGCGCTCGACCTGCCCTCCTACGCCAGGAAGCGGCTGGAGGGCTTCGCCTTCCCGGCGACCTACGAGGTGTCGCCGAAGTCCACGCCGGAGGATCTGCTCGCCGCCATGGTCGCCCGTTACAAGAAGGCCGCCGACGACGTCGGGCTGGCCGAAGGGGCAAGACGCCTCGGTCACACGCCGATGGAGATCATGACGATCGCGAGCATCGTGCAGGCCGAGTCCGGCAGCAAGCGCGACATGGCGAAGATCGCCCGCGTGATCTACAACCGCCTCGAGCGCACGCCGCCGATGATGCTGCAGATGGACAGCACCGTCATGTACGCGCTGAACAAGTTCGGCGTCGCGGCCACCCACGCCGAGACCAAGAACAAGTCGCGGTACAACACTTACGCGCACCCCGGCCTGCCGCCCGGCCCGATCGGCAACCCGGGCGAGGACGCCATCAAGGCCGCCCTCGAGCCGGCCGACGGTCCCTGGCTGTTCTTCGTGACCGTCGACACCAAGCGCGGCATCACCAAGTACACCGACTCCCAGGCCGAGCACGACAAGTTCGTCGAGGAGTTCAACCGCAACCAGGCGGCCGGCTGATGGAACGACGCGCGGCCGTGCTCGGCTCCCCGATCGCCCACTCCCTGTCGCCCGCTCTGCACCGCGCCGCCTACCGGGCCCTCGGCCTGCGCGGATGGCGGTACGACGCGATCGAGTGCGGCGAGGAGGGCCTGGCCGGGCTGCTGGCGGGCCTCGGCCCCGAGTGGGCCGGCCTGTCGCTGACCATGCCGCTCAAGCGGGTGGTGTTCCCGCTGCTGGACACCGTGGCCGACCTCGCCGTCCAGGTGGGTGCGGTGAACACGGTGATCTTCCGTGACGGCGCCCGGCACGGCGAGAACACCGACGTGTACGGCATGGTCCGGGCGCTCGCCGAGGCCGGGGTGACGGCCCCGCGGGCGGCGGTCGTCCTCGGCGGCGGGGCGACGGCCGGGTCGGCGCTGGCCGCGCTGCGCGAGCTGGGGCTGCGGGAGGCCACGCTGGTCGTCCGGGAGGCCGCGCGGGCGAGGGAGACCGCCGAGGCGGCCGAACGGCTCGGCATGACGCTGACCGTGCGCGGCTTCGGGGAACTCGCCACCGCTCTGGAGGCCGATCTGGCGATCTCGACGCTGCCGTCCGGCGCCGCGGACGCCCACGCGGGCGCGCTGGCCGCCGTCCCGGCCGTCTTCGACGTCGTGTACGCCCCCTGGCCGACACCGCTCGCCCGCGCCGTCCGCGACAAGGGCGGGACGGTCATCGGCGGTCTGTCCATGCTGCTCCACCAGGCCATCCGCCAGGTCGAGCTGTACACCGGACGCTCGCCCGTCCCCGTGGAGCCCGTCCGTGCCGCGGGCGAGGCCGAGATCCTCGCCCGTGCGGCCGGCTGATCGCTCCCCGTCCACGCCACCCCTGATCGCGCTGCGTGATCAGGGGTGGGGATGATTCGGTGGATGCGGCGTGTTGTGGTAACGTAACTGCTTGATCGGTCCGGTGTGAGTGCCGGACGCGCAAGCGGAGGTCTTCCTCCCACCTGATCGGCCGCGAGGTCGACGGGTCACAGGATCACTGCCGGACTTCCTCCGGTGGGTTCTCCGGTCACGGCCGGGGGGCTCGGTGGCCCCGCATGCGCGACGTGCGGGGCTTTTTCGCGTTCGGCGCGAGGTCCCGGGGCACGGTCGAGCACGAACGCGGAAGTATGCCAGGTACCTAGGAGGTCCCATCAGCACTGAGCCCCGCATCAACGAGCGCATTCGTGTGCCCGAGGTCCGCCTCGTCGGCCCGAACGGCGAGCAGGTCGGCATCGTCTCCATCGGGGACGCCCTGAAGCTGGCCCAGGAGTCCGACCTCGATCTGGTCGAGGTCGCTGCCACCGCTCGCCCGCCCGTGTGCAAGCTCATGGACTACGGCAAGTTCAAGTACGAGTCCGCGATGAAGGCACGCGAGGCGCGTCGCAACCAGGCGCACACGATCATCAAGGAGATCAAGCTCCGGCCGAAGATCGATCCGCACGACTACGAGACCAAGAAGGGTCACGTCGTGCGGTTCCTCAAAGCGGGGGACAAGGTCAAGGTCACGATCATGTTCCGCGGGCGTGAGCAGTCCCGCCCCGAGCTGGGTTTCCGGCTCCTGCAGCGGCTGGCGGAGGATGTGACGGAGCTCGGCTTCGTCGAGTCCCAGCCCAAGCAGGACGGCCGGAACATGATCATGGTGATCGGGCCGCACAAGAAGAAGGCCGAGGCCAAGGCCGAGCGGGCCGCGGCCCGCTCGGGCGCTCCCGGCGATCCGGAGCACGACGTCGACGCCGAGTTGGCGCCGGCATCGGAATCGCAGGAGTGACGCACCCCGCCTGACGATCCGGCGGGGAAGCGAGAGAACACCGACACCGGGTGAGGTGCCACAGCCGGGCATATGCCTGGCTGCGGCGCCTTGACCCGGAATATCGGCACGGACGAACGAGGGAGAGACGGCTGAGATGCCGAAGATGAAGACGCACAGCGGTGCGAAGAAGCGGTTCCGCCTGAGCGGAAGCGGAAAGATCATTCGCCGTCGTGCGAACCGTGCCCACTACAACGAGTGGAAGTCGTCGACGCTGACGCGCCGTCTGAAGCCTGAGGTCGTCATGTCCGATGCCGACACCAAGAAGATCAAGAAGTTGCTCGGCAAGTAACCGAACCCCCGGGGAGATAGAACAATGGCACGCGTAAAGCGGGCGCTCAACGCCAAGAAGAAGCGCCGCGTCGTCCTCGAGCGGGCGAGTGGTTACCGGGGTCAGCGGTCGCGGCTGTACCGCAAGGCCAAGGAGCAGATGCTCCACTCTCTGACCTACGCCTACCGCGACCGCAAGGACAAGAAGGGCACCTTCCGGCGCCTGTGGATCCAGCGCATCAACGCCGCGGCGCGCGCGAACGGCATCACCTACAACCGGTTCATCCAGGGCCTGAAGGCCGCCGGTGTGGAGGTCGACCGTAAGATCCTCGCCGACCTCGCCGTCAACGACAGCCAGGCCTTCACCGCGCTGGCCGAGGCCGCCAGGAAGGCACTGCCGGCCGATGTGAACGCGCCGGTCGCCGGCTGATCCACGCACGACCGTGAACGACTCGTTCTCTCGGGGAGCGGGTCGTTCGCTTTTCGCGGCGGCGCCCGGGCGGGACTCGCGGGCGCCGCGACGCTCCTGGGGTCCCACAGGGGGGCACATGGCCGGTTCAGAGCTGACCAACATCAAGTCCCCGCGGGTCAAGGCCGCCAAGCGCCTGACCAAGCGGGCCTTCAGAGACCGCGACCGCGCCTTCCTCGCCGAGGGCCCGCAGGCCGTACGGGAGGCCCTGGCCCTGCCGGGCGTCGCCGTGGAGCTGTTCACCACGGCCGAGGCCGAGAGCAGGCACGCCGACATCGTCACCGCCGCGCGGCTGGCCGGCGTGCCGGTGTTCGGGGCCAGCGGTGAGGTGATGGCGGAGCTCGCCCAGACCGTCACCCCCCAAGGGCTGCTCGCCGTCTGCCGCTTCGTCCACGTCCCCTTGGCCGAGGCGGTCACCGAGGACGCGGGCCTGGTGGCCGTGCTCGCCCACGTCCGTGATCCGGGCAACGCGGGCACCGTCCTGCGCACGGCCGACGCCGCGGGCGCCGACGCCGTGGTGTTCACCGACGCCTCGGTGGACCCCTACAACGGCAAGTGCGTCCGGGCGAGCGCGGGAAGCCTGTTCCATCTGCCCGTCGTCACCTCCGCCCCGGTGGCCGAGACGGTGCGGCATCTGAAGGACAAGGGTCTGCGCGTCCTGGCGGCCGACGGCGCGGGCGGCAAGACCCTCGACGACGTGGACCTGGCCGGGCCGACGGCCTGGATCTTCGGCAACGAGGCGTGGGGCCTGCCGGAGGAGATCCTCGCCCTGGCCGACGAGGTGGTCCGGGTGCCCATCTACGGACGCGCCGAGAGCCTGAACCTCGCGACGGCCGCGGCCGTCTGCCTGTACGCGTCGGCGAGGGAGCGGCGTGGCCGCTGAGCCCTGTGGCCGGTCCGAAAATTACTTACCGGACAAGTCGCCACCTACTGGGCATGGTAGGCCGTCCCGCCCCGGCGCGGGGCTGCCGCACGGTGCGGGAAACCCGCTATTGTCGGCGCTGTAGGGGTCGAGGGAGGCGATGGTGCGCGGCGAGCAAACCCACCGGCGAAGCGCCGATGCCGTGTGCTCGATCGACGTCGACGACCTTCCCGAGGGTGTGATCGTGGCCGACGCCCGTGGCCGGGTGGTCGCGGTCAATCGCGCCGCGTGCCGGCTGACCGGGGTGGACGACGACGTCGTCGGCAAGCACTTCCCCGACGTGCTGCCCTTCCGGGACGACGACGGCCGCGACTGGTGGAAGTGGCTGGACGCCTACGGGGGCCTGCGCATCCGCAGCCGCCAGCCCGAATGCTCGCTCTACCTCCCCGGCGGCCACGAGCTGCTGGTCGCCGCCCGCTTCGTCCGCAGGCCCGCTCGCGGCGGCGATGTCGTGCGCGTCGTGGTCACCCTGCGCGACGCCGCCGCGCGCGCCCGCCTCGAGCGCAGCCGCGCCGACCTGGTCTCGACCGTCGCGCACGAGCTGCGCTCCCCGCTCACCAGCGTCAAGGGGTTCACCGCCACCCTGCTGGCCAAGTGGGACCGCTTCACCGACGACCAGAAGCGCGTGATGCTCGAGACCGTCAACGCCGACGCCGACCGGGTCACCCGGTTGATCACCGAGCTGCTCGACGTGTCGCGCATCGAGTCCGGCCGGCTGCAGATCCACCGCCAGGTGGTGGACGTCCCGGCCCGAGCACGCAAGATCATCGAGGGCCGGGTGGCGGCGGGGGAGCCCGAGGAGCGCTTCCGGCTGCAGGTCGATGGCGAGCTGCCCGAGATGTGGCTCGACCAGGACAAGATCGACCAGATCCTCGGCAACCTGCTGGAAAACGCGGTGCGTCACGGGCGAGGTACGGTGACGATAGTGGTGGAGCCCGTCGAGTGGGGAGTTGCCGTGTCCGTGCGTGACCAGGGCGAGGGTGTGGCGCCCGAGCTGGCCTCGCGCGTCTTCCGGCAGTTCTGGCGCGGCAACGGGCGCCGCCGCGGTGGCACCGGTCTCGGCCTGTTCATCGTCAAGGGCCTCGTGGAGGCCCACGGCGGCACGATCTCCGTGCAGCGGGCGCCCGGCGGGGGCGCCGAGTTCCGATTTACCATGCCCGCCGGCACCCCTGACTTCGGCTGACGGGTCGGGACGGCCGGTGGGCCGAACCACGCCGGCGACGACCGGCGCCGCCTCGAGCTCGACGGACCCCGGCCGCGACCGGAGGCACTGAGTGCGGCGTCGTCCGCACAAGATCGCGCAGGTTGTCCACAGCACCCCGTCCGCGGCCGGTCCGCCGCTGCGGACGGACTAGACTCGTGCCCGCTCAAGCCCTGGATACGGAGCTCTCTCTTGTCGAACACCTATGACCCGGTCGAGGTGACGCCGTTGCACGCCGACGAGGTGGCGCGCATGGAGGCCGAAGCCATAGCCGCCATCGAGGCGGCGAGCGACCTCGACGAACTCAAGCACGTGCGGCTGGCCCACGCCGGTGACCGGTCCCCGATCGCCCTGGCCAACCGCGAGATCGGCGCGCTGCCGCCCCAGGCCCGGGCCGAGGCGGGCAAGCGCATCGGCGGTGCCCGCAAGGCCATCGGCGAGGCGCTCGCCGCCCGGCAGGCCGCGCTGGCCGCCGAGCGCGACGAGCGCGTCCTGGTCGAAGAGACGGTCGACGTCACCCTCCCGTGGGACCGCCGCCCGAGCGGCGCCCGCCACCCGCTCACGACCCTGCAAGAGCGCATCGCCGACGCCTTCGTCGCGATGGGCTATGAGGTCGCCGAGGGGCCTGAGCTGGAGGGCGAGTGGTTCAACTTCGACGCCCTCAACATCGCGCCCGATCACCCCGCGCGTTCCGAGCACGACACCTTCTTCGTCGGCTCGGTCGACTCCGGCATGGTGCTGCGCACCCAGACCTCACCGGTGCAGATCCGCGCGCTGCTGTCGCGCGAGCTGCCGGTGTACGTCGTCTCGCCGGGCAAGGTGTTCCGCACCGACGAGCTCGACGCCACCCACACGCCGGTGTTCCACCAGGTCGAGGGCCTGGCCGTCGACGAGGGCCTGACGATGGCCCATCTGAAGGGCACGCTCGACAGGTTCGCCGAGGTGATGTTCGGCGAGGGCATCAGCACCCGCTTCCGCCCCAACTACTTCCCCTTCACCGAGCCGTCGGCCGAGATGGACCTGCGCTGCTTCGTCTGCCGGGGCGCCTCGGCGGTCCCGGGCAACCCGCCCTGCCGCACCTGCAAGTCCGAGGGCTGGATCGAATGGGGCGGCTGCGGCATGGTCAACCCGCGCGTGCTGGTGGCCTGCGGTGTCGACCCCGAGCGCTACAGCGGGTTCGCCTTCGGCATGGGCGTCGAGCGGACGCTGATGTTCCGCAACAACGCCGAGGACATGCGTGACATGGTCGAGGGAGACGTGCGCTTCACGCTCCCGTTCGGTATGGAGGCCTGATGAAGTTCCCGCTCTCCTGGCTGCGGGAGTACGTCGACCTGCCGGCGGCCACCGCCCACGAGGTCGCCGAGAAGCTCACCGCGGCCGGCCTCAAGCTGGAGGCCATCGAGTCGGTCGGCGATGACATCAAGAACGTCGTGGTCGGCGAGGTCCTGTCCATCGAGGAGCTCACCGACTTCAAGAAGCCGATCCGCTACTGCTCGCTGGAGGTCGGCGAGGCCGCCCCGCGCTGGGTCATCTGCGGCGCGACCAACTTCGCCGTGGGCGACCGGGTCCCGGTCGCGCTGCCCGGCGCCGTGCTGCCCGGCGGCTTCGAGGTCGGCTCCCGCAAGACCTACGGCCGGGTGTCCGACGGCATGATCTGCTCGGCCCGCGAGCTCGGCATCGGCGAGGACCACAGTGGCATCCTGATCCTGCCCGCCGGCACCCACCTCGGCGCCGACGTGGTCGAGCTTCTCGGGCTGCGCGACGACGTGATCGAGCTGGAGGTCACCCCCGACCGCGGGTACGCCCTGTCGATCAGGGGCGTCGCCCGCGAGGTCGCCACCGCCTTCGGCGTGCCCTGGCGTGACCCGGCCGACATCGAGCCGCCGGCCTTCGACGAGGAGTCCTATCCGGCCTCCATCGCCGACCCGACGGCCTGCGACCGGTTCGTCCTGCGCTCGGTCTCCGGCTTCGACCAGTCGGCGGAGACCCCGATGTGGATGCAGGTCCGCCTGTCGCGGGCCGGCATGCGGCCGGTGTCGCTGGCCGTCGACGTCACCAACTACCTGATGCTCGAGCTGGGCCAGCCGCTGCACGCCTTCGACCGCACCAAGCTCACCGGGCCCATCGTCGTGCGCCGGGCCGAGCCGGGTGAGCGGCTCGAGACGCTCGACCATGTCACCCGGGAGCTCCACCCCGAGGACATTCTGATCACCGACGCCTCCGGGCCGATCTCGATGGCCGGAACGATGGGCGGCCTGTCCACCGAGATCTCCGGGGAGTCCACCGAGCTGATCATCGAGGCCGCGCACTTCTCGGCCACCGGCACCGCCCGCATGTCGCGGCGGCACAACCTGGTCAGCGAGGCCTCCCGCCGGTTCGAGCGGGGCGTCGACCGCGAGCTGCCGCTGTACGCCTCGTGGCGCGCGGTGCAGATGCTCGTCGCCTTCGGCGGTGGCACGGCGGACCCCGGGCTCACCCATGCCTACGTCGACGCCGAGCCGCACACCATCGTCATCCCCGCCGATCACCCCGACCGGGTGGCCGGCGTCGCCTACGGCCGTGAGACGGTCGTGCACCGCTTGGAGCAGGTCGGCTGCACGGTCGTCGCGCAGGGGGCCGCGGGCGGCCAGGCGGGCGCCGAGGCGCCCGCCGACCTGCTCGACGGGCCGAACCCCGCCGAGTTGCTGACCGTCACCCCGCCGTCCTGGCGTCCCGACCTGACCGACCCCAACGATCTGGCCGAGGAGGTCGTCCGCCTCGAGGGCTACGAGCGGCTTCCCTCGGTGCTGCCCGACACGCCGGCCGGTGCGGGGCTCACCGAGACCCAGCGGCTGCGCCGCCGCGTCGGGCGCGCCCTGGCCGCCGCCGGGTACGTCGAGACGCTCGCCTACCCGTTCATCGGCGCCCGCGATCTGGACGGCCTGCAGCTCGCCGCGGACGACCCGCGGCGCCGCACGGTCCGGCTCGCCAACCCGCTGAGCGAGGACGAGCCGCTCATGCGCACCACCCTGCTGCCCGGGCTGTTGAAGACCCTGGTGCGCAACGTGGGGCGCGGCTTCGGCGACGTGGCCCTGTTCGAGTCCGGCCTGGTCTACCTGCCCGAGCCGGGAGCCCCGGCCAAGGCGCCGGTGCTCGGCGTCGACCGCAGACCGGCCGAGGACGAGCTGGCCGGCATCGCCGCGGCGCTTCCCCGCCAGCCGCTCCGGGTGGGCGTCGTGCTCGCCGGCGAGCACGACCGCTCGGGCTGGTGGGGTGCGGGGCGCCCGGCGGGCTGGGCCGACGCCATCGAGGCCGCGCGCATCGTCGCGCGGGAGGCCGGCGTGGAGCCGGTGGTCCGTGCCGACCGGCACACACCGTGGCACCCCGGCCGGTGCGCCGCGCTGTACGCCGGTGACGAGCTGATCGGCCATGCGGGAGAGCTGCACCCGCGGGTCGTGGAGGCGTTCGGCCTGCCGCCGCGCACCTGCGCGATGGAGCTCGAGCTGACCGTCCTGGAGGTCGCCCTGCCCGGCCCGGTGCAGGCCCGGCCGGTCTCGGCCTACCCGGTGGCCACCCAGGACGTCGCGCTGGTCGTCCCGGCCGAAATCCCGGTGGCGCAGGTCGAGACCGCTCTGCGCGAGGGCGCGGGCGAGTTGCTGGAGTCCATCCGGCTGTTCGACGTCTACACCGGCGCTCAGGTGGGCGAGGGCAACAAGTCCCTGGCCTACACCCTGCGCTTCCGGGCCGCCGACCGCACGCTGACCGTCGAGGAGACCACCGCGGCCCGCGACGCCGCCGTCGCCCTGGCGGGCGAGCGCACCGGCGCGCAGCAGCGCGGCGCCTGACCGGCGACCGGTCACGGCGATGCCTCGGTAGGGGGCGGCGGTGGTCCTCCCACCGCCGCCCCCTTTCGCGTCCCTGACGGCCGGGCGCCCTGCCGCACCGCCCGCCCTGCGTGAGGCCGGCCGCCGGGGGAGCCGTCCCGCTGTCCATGGGGCCCGCTCGTCGCCACGTCCGATCCGGACACCGAGCCCATGGCAGGCGGTTCGGCAGGACGGGGCCCGGGCGCTCCGGCGGTGGTCGCGGGCCACGTGATCGCCGTCACCGCCCGCGACCGGTCCGGCCGGTCAGCGGGCGTAGACCTCCATCTCGTACAGCGAGTACCCGTAGGAGGTGCCCCGGGTGACGCCCTGCATCCGCACGTACCGCGCGCCGGTCGCGGGGAAGGTCACGTTGTCCACCCCGCCGTCGCCGGAGGTGGTGGAGAACACCGTCGTCCAGGAGGACCCGTCGGAGGAGGTCTGGATCCGGTAGGCGGCCCCGTAGGCCGCCTCCCAGCGCAGCACCACCCGGGCCACCGTCTTGACCGAGCCGAGGTCCACCCGCAGCCACTGGTCGTCGCCGGAGGCGCTGGCCCACCGGCTGGTGGGGTCGCCGTCCACCGCCCTGCTCGCCGGGTACGGCGGGAGCAGCTGGCTGCTGGAGGCGCTCGCGGCGCCGCCGGCGGCCAGATTGGCGACCGGGTCGCCGCGGTGGGCGGGGAACTCCACCACCTGCTGGTAGGTCGGCCGGTTCTGCCAGGAGATCAGCTGCTGCTTGATCCCGCCGAGCGGGGAGTGGCGGATGGAGTCGGCGCACCATTGGTCGCCCGCCGCGCACGCGTCGTCGCCCGGGTAGGTCGTGGTCGCCGGCTCGGCCAGCGCCGCCGACAGGCTCTCCAGCAGGACCGCGCGGCACCCGGCCACCGTGCCGTCGCCGCAGAACCGGACCGGCAGCGGCCCGGAGACCGCGTCGCCGAGCACCGACCTGATGTCCTTGCTCACCTGACCCCACCAGCCGTACTGGAACGCCGAGCCCTTGTGCGCCTGCGCCTCGTTCGCCGAGGTGGGCAGGGACGACAGGTCGCCCTGCTGGCGGCCGGAGGGCGACTCGTTGATCTGCAGCGCGTTGACCAGCGCCTGGTAGAGCCCGTCGCCGAGGCCCGGCCGGAACTGCGCCCTGACCAGTCGGGGCCACCAGGCGTCGAAGGCACGGACGGCGTCGGCGTGCGCGTACGCCCTGCCGCCCGGGGTGGCCTCGACCCGCCTGGCGCCGCTCGCCGCCCACGCCGACAGCTCGGCCACCGCCGAGGCCAGTGCCGGGTCCGCGACCGTCGCGGTGTTGATCACTCGCAGCAGGTCGGGCAGCACCTCCTTGCCCCGCAGGTCGGTGACCGCCGCCTCCGCCATGATCTTCACGGTGCCGGCGCGGTCGAGCTTGCCCGCCCCGGCCAGCGCCGCCTGCACCGGCCGGTCCAGCAGGTCCACCCGGTGCACCGGCCCGAAGCTGAAGTTCCCGTCGGCCGCGCCGAAGTCCCCGGCCTGCTTGTTGTTCCAGCTCACCAGGTAGTCCTGGTTCGCGGTCTGCGGATGGGCCGAGGCCGGCAGGTAGGTCGCGGTGTTCGTCGCGGGGTCGAAGCCCGCCCACTCGTGCGCCGCGTCGGCGGTCATCGGCAGGTTGGGGTCGGAGGCCGGGGACCTGGCCGGGACGGCGCCCGACATGTAGTAGGCGGCCTGGGCGGAGTTGACGTAGAACCAGTTGAACGCGAACCCGATCTGCGCGGCGGCGGCCGAGAATGCGGCGGCGTCCCCCATCTGGGCGGGCTCGTTGAACATCTGGAAGCCGATCGCCGAGTCGGCCTCGTGCTGGTAGGTCGAGCGCAGCGTGGTGAAGGCCGTCGGCTCGCCGCCTACCGTGCCGCGCCAGGTGACCAGGCCGTACTTGGTGCGCTGGATCACCAGGTCGTAGGAGCCCGCGGCGGTCCCGTCGGCCACGGTGGGCTTCCAGGAGTTGGTCTTGCGCAGCGTCTCCATCGCCGTGCAGACCCCGTGGTACAGGTAGTGGCCGGACGACGTCGTCACCGGGCCGCCGGCAGGGTCGCACAGCTTCAGCGCGTAGGTGTCGGTGATGTCCTCGCCGGCCGAGGTCGCGCTCCAGGCGTAGTCGGTGCCCCTGCCGAGCAGCACGTACATGTTGAGCCCGGCGAAGGCCACGCCGCGTGCGCGGATGCCCGGCCCGGACAGTTCCTGGAGCATGAGCAGCTGCGGGGCGAAGTAGCCGGTCTGCGGGCCGAACACCGCGATGGGGTGCCCGCTCGCCGACTCGGCGGCCGAGATCACCACGGCGTTGGACATGCCGGGCTTGGAGTTGTCGACGGTCAGGCCGTCCAGCACCCCCTTGGCGGGCGAGATCGACGTGGTGGCCGAGCCGGTCTCGTTCTGGGTGATGTCCACCGGAGCCGTGGCGCCGGAGTCCGGCAGGACCACCCCGGTCGCGCCAGGGGCGGCGCCGAACGGGAAGCTCTGCCCGTTGTGCAGGGTGAGGGTGGTCTCGGGGTCGTTCTGCGCCCGGAACGCCGCCCACACCTGGTCGCCGGCCGCCGTGCCGTACTTGGCGCGGGCCGCCACACGCACCAGCGCCGACTGCATCTCCGCGCCGCCGCCCCCGCCGAACAGCCCGCCGATCACGCCGGAGACGGCGATCACGTCGGTGACCGTGAAGTCCTGGGGGCCGCCCGCGTTGGTGATCGCGTCCAGGTGCCCGGTGAGCACGTACTCGCCGGGGCAGTTGCGGCCCGCCATGCAGTGGTCGATATAGGCGTTGATGCCGCCGACGTAGTTCTGCACGTCGGAGTAGAGCTGGGCGCCGCGCGGACCGGAGTCCCTGAGCCGGGTGATCTGCGCCTGCAGGTCGGCCTCGGTGTAGGGGGAGTTGCGCCAGACGCTCTGCTCCAGGTCGCGGTTGCCGGGCGCGCCGCCGGCGAAGGGCGTCAGCTCGCCGCGCCCGACGTGCCGCATGAGGTCCATGAGCCACAGGCGGTCCTGGGCGCCCGCGTAACCGGCGCCGAACATGGTGCCCTCGCGGGTGGTGCCGGTGATGTGCGGGACACCGGTGGTCTTGTCGCGGACGATGGTGACGTCCGAGCGGGGACTGGTCGTGCTCTCCACCTGCCCGGCCGGCACGCCGAAGGAGGCGTCGTTGAAGAACGCGGAGATCTGGTCCCCGGTGAGCCCGGTGTACCCGGAGATGAGGCCGGCGTACTTGCCGAGCTGGTCGCCCGAGTGCCGCGGCATCGTGCCGAGCGACTGGTTGGCGAGGATCTCGACCAGGGTCGCGTTGCCGTTCTGGCCGGGCGGCAGCACGTCCGCGCACTGGCCGATGCAGTAGTCGTCGGCGGTGTAGACGGCCGCCGAGGCGGGTGCGGGCACGACGGGGGATGCCAGCGTGAGGATCACCAGCGCGGAGGCCGCCGTGATCGTCCGCCGGAGGCGTGCGTGCATCTGAGAGAACCCCCAGAACATGAGGTGTACTCGAATCTTGGGAGGAACATACGCTCGCGCCCACAGCCCGGCAATGGCCGATGTGACGGATCGGTCCGGTCGCCGGGCGCTCGGGTGAGGACGGCACGAGATGAGACGGGCCGAGGAAGCCGTCCTCACGCTGGTCGGGGCGGCTCAGGCAGCGGTGAGGAGGGCGCGGATGGCGGCGGCGCCCGATTCGGCGAGCCAGTCGGCGAGCGTACGCATACCGGGATGGATGACGCGCAGTGCCTCGATGTCGGCCTGCCAGCGATGACCGGCCTGCCAGCGCTTCTTGACCTCCGCGATCTCCGGGCCGAGCCGGGCGGTCTCGTCGTCGGTGAGCTGCTCGTACCGGATCGGGATGCCGGTGGCCGCGGCGATCGCGGCGGCGGCCTGCACGGGGGTCGGCTCGTCGCCGGCCAGTTCCAGGGTGCGTCCCGCGAACCGGGCCGGATCGGCGAACGCGAGCGCCGCGAACTCGGCGATGTCCTCCAGCGCGATGACCTGCATGGGCCGGTGCGGCGCGAAGAGGTGCCGGTGCACGCCGTCGCGGGAGATGCCGTCGAGGCCGGCGACCCCGGTGGCGAGATAGTTCGTCATGAACCGGACCGGGCGCAGCACGGTGGGCAGCGCGATGTGGTCGCGCAGGTACTCCTCGATCAGCGCCTTGCCCTCCGTCATCGGTGATGTGTCCGATGCGGAGGCGACGGTGCTGAACACGACCTGCTCGATTCCCGCCCTGGCCGCGGCGTCGATCAGCGCCCGGCCGCGGGCCACCTCCAGTTCCGTTCCCGATCCGGCCGGGCCGTAGGCCACCGGCGGGACGCCGAACACGGCGGCGGCACCGTCGAGCGCGGGCGGCAGGCTCGCCGGATCGTCGAAGTCGCCGCGCACGAGCTGGGCGCCCGCGGTGGCCAGTGCCACGGCGGCCGGCGCGGTGAGGTCGCGCACCAGCGCCCGTACCCGCCGGCCCCGGGCGAGCAGTAACCGGGCGGTGGCGCCGCCCTGCTTGCCGGTGGCGCCGGTGACGAGGATCGGAGCGTCGATGCCGGCTGGTGCCGCAGTGGTCATGGTGCCCTCCGGAGATGTGCGGGATACTGCTGCGGTCCGGAATACTCCACCCGCTTCGCCGCCGCAGACAAGGATTTCGTGACATGACAGCAGCGCCGGTCGCCGGGCGCGCCGACGCCCGCCGCAATCGGGATCTCGTGCTGCGCACCGCGATGCGGGTGATCGCCGAAGAAGGGCTGCAGGCGTCTCTCGGCCGCATCGCTCAGCGCGCCGGGGTCGGCGCCGGGACCGTCTACCGGCACTTCCCGAGCAAGGACATCCTGGTCGAGGCGGTGCTCGCCGAGCACCTCGAGGTCCTGGTGGCCGCCGCCCGTCGCTGGAGCGCCCGCGCCGCTCCCGGTGAGGCGCTGTTCGGCTTCCTGCTCGAAGTGATCGAGAAGTCGGCGGACCGCCAGCACGTGTGCGATGCGCTCACGGACGACCGGAGCTGGCCGCGTGCCGTGCTGACCCCCGCCGTCCAGCGCTTCCACCAGGCCCTGGAGCGATTGATGCACGATGCGAAACAGGCCGGGGCGATACGCGCCGACGTACGGGTGGACGATCTGTCGGCGATCGCCGTCGGCGGTGTCGCGCTGCGTTCGGCCCACCGGGACCCGGCCCGGGGTGCCCGGTTGGTGCGGCTGCTGCTTGACGGGTTGCGTGCCCGGCCTGTCACGAAACCCGCCTCGTTACGTGACGCACCCGCGCTGCCGGGTCACGAAACCGCCGCTCCCCGGCGCTGCGGGGAATGCGGCGCGCCGCTGCCGGTACGGGCCACCGGGAGGCCGCCCCGCTTCTGCGGTCCGACCTGCCGCCAGCGCGCTCACCGGCGCAGCCTGGCCGGTTAGCGACGCCACTCGCTCCGCAGGTGGGCATGCCCGGGCGAGGGGCGCCCGCGGGCCGCTGTCCTTCAGGGAGCGGGCGCGGGCGCGACGCCGCCCGTCCGTCACACCGGCCCGGTGCGTCCACCGTCCGCGGCCCCGGCATCCGCACGGGCCTTGTCCCGGACACCGTCCGGCATGCCCGGGGCCGCGGACGGACCCGTCATCCGCGTGCCGCTGAAGGGCGCGGGGCGCGCCACATCGGGTACATGACCGGGCCGCCCGGCAGCTTGAGCGGTTCCGGCATGTCCACATAGCCGTGACGCAGATAGAGCCGGCGGCTGTCCTCGCTGCTGGCCTCCAGATAGGCGGGCATCCCCTGCGCGTCGAGCCGCCGGTGGTGCTCTTCCAGCAGCAGGCTGCCGAGGCCGCGGCCGGTCCTGCCCTGCGCCATGGCGATGAAGGCCAGGTAGCCGTGCGGCTCGTGCGGATGGATCTCGTCCATCCGCTGCCCCAGGATCCGGTAGCGCTCGGCGTGTTCCCCGGCGATGGAGGCGATCTGCTCGTCCAAGCCGGCGATCTCGGGGAACGGCGCGGTGAACCACACCGCGACTCCGGCGAGCTCTCCCGACTCCCGGATCCCGTACACATCGCCGTGGCCGAGCGCGTGCGCGACGTGCAGGGTGAAGAACCACCGCTGGATCGGCAGGCGGTCCTGTACCGGCGGGACGAGCCAGCGTGTGATCGAGTCGGGGCTGAACGTCTCGGCGATGAGCTCGCCGACCGGGGCGGCGTCCGTCATCCGGACGATCTCGGGGCTCACCTGGTGTCTCCGTCGAGCGCTTGGGGGCCGAGGCCGATGTTGGCGTACACCTCGGGCCTGGTCGCCTTCAGCACCCGGGCCCACGCCACCCCGAGGACGATCGCGAGGACGAAGATGCCGGGCAGGACCCAGCGGATGACCGAGTCGGGGGCGACCCCGAGCACCGTGTCGAAGTTGATCAGCATGAGCCCGATGATCACGCCCAGCGCGAGGGCCGACAGGGCCGGGGCGAAGCGCGTCCGCCATGCCGTCTCCCCGCGTGGGGCGCGGGCGAAGAAGGCGATCACCGCGATCGAGGTGAGGGTGAGCAGGGTCAGCAGCCCGAGGCCGCCGAAGGCGCCGAACGTGAAGAACAGCTTCGTGACCGGATCGAGGCCGGAGATCGCGTAGACGGTGATGACGATCAGCCCGAGCGCGGTCTGCAGCACCGATCCGGCGATCGGCGCGGCGGTGCGGGCGGAGGTGCGCCCGAACACCGCGGGGAGCACGTTCTCGCGGCCCAGGGCGAAGATGTAGCGGGCCGTGGTGTTGTGGAAGGCGATCATGCAGGCGATGCTGCTGGTCACGAACAGGACCGAGCCGATGGTGGCGACGGCCGAACCCAGGTGGGCGCCCGCCTGGTTGAAGATGAGCACCGGTCCCTGCTCGGTCGCCGCCTTGACGATCCCGTCCGGCCCGGTCGGCACGGTCTGCGCCCAGGCGGAGAACGAGTACAGGAGCGCGATGATCGCGATGCCCGCGTAGGTCGCGATCGGCACCGTCCTGTGGCGGTCCTTGGACTCCTCGGCGAAGACCACCGAGGACTCGACCCCCGCGAACCCCGCGACGACGGTGGCGAGCGCGGCGCCGACGCCGGGCACGAACAGCGAGCCGGGAGTGAACCCCGTGACGTCGATGCCGCCCGGGGCGGCATGTGCCAGGTCGCCGATGTCGAACAGCAGAACGATGGCGATCTCGCTCACCAGCAGGATGGCCAGGATCCTGCCGTTGAGGTCCACCCGCAGCAGGCCGAGCACGCCGGTCAGCGCCCAGGCCGCCAGCGCGATGATCCACCATGGGGGCGAGGCGCCGAACCAGTCGAGGAGCAGCGGCTCGGTCGCCGATCCGATGATGCCGTAGAGGCCCAGTTGCAGCGCGTTGTAGGTCAGCAGCGCCACCCACGCCGCCGCCGCGCCCATCGTCCGGCCGAGTCCTTGGGCGGCGTAGGCGTAGAAGGCGCCCGCGTTGACCACATGCCGGGCCATCGTCACGTAACCGACGGCGAAGAGCGCGAACACCGCTCCCAGCATGAGGAACGCGAACGGCACGCCGATGACGCCCGTCACCGCGTACGCCGTCGGGACCGAACCCGCGACGACCATCAAAGGCGCCGCCGCGGAGACGACGAAGAAGACGATCGACGGGATGCCGAGCCGATCCTTGGCCAGTGCGGCGGTGACGGCTCCGGGCCGTTGCTCTGTCAGGGACATCTGGACTCCGTGGGATGGGGGGAAGCGGTTCACCGGCGGCTGATGACCGCTTGGCCGACGGCGATCTTGGTCTGGGCGAGGAGCCGCCGCAGCGGTACGGGGAGGGCGGCCGTCATGGCGGTCATGAACGCGGGATCGTGCTCCCACATGACCCGCTGGGCGCATCCGGTGGCCGCCAGGAGCCCGTACAAGACGCGGTCCCCGATCGCCGGGGGCTCGCCTCGCTGGACGGTGAGGTTGAGGCGGGACAGCGGCCACGCCGCCCTGTTCGGGTCCACGGGGGCCGCGGGCTGCTGTTTCAATAGGTGCCGTGCCGGCGGATTCAGCAGTTTCCCGGCCACCATCCGGGACCTTACGTCGGCGTAGATCGTGCGGGCGAAGAAAAGAAGCCACGTGCCCACCGGGTGGTGCGGCTCGGCGATGATGTGGCCCAGCAGGCTTCGGCTGAGCGGATCGCCGGTGGCGTATTGGGTGGTCGCGTACAGGCGGTCATGGGGCGTGGTGAGGTCGACGGTCACCTGTTCGGTGAGCGTCAACTCCGCCAGGGCGGCTCCCGCCAGCGCCAGGCTGGTGAGGCGGGGGTGCAGCCGCGCGTGACCCGTCACGCTGTCGTGCAGGACAAAGTAGAGATCATCGACCAGTGAGGGCCACAAAAGATCGCCTTCAGCCACGAACGGCGATGATATAGGTGAATCTTTCCATCCGTCAGGGATGAAGGCCGTTGTCGGAGAACGAGGTGTTTTCTATCCCCGAAAGAGTACATTTCTGCAGAAGGTTCGCCTTTTAGGGTGTGCATTTATCGCTGGTTCCGGACAAAACGACGGCGCCTGTCCGGCTCGAAGCCCCGGTCAGGCGGTGACGGACTGCTCGCGGCGGGCGCGCTCGGCCCGGGCGTGCTCGTCGGTTCGCGCGTCGTAGGCGCGGAAGCGCGGAAGCACGGCGGCCGTCACGGCGACCGCGGCGACGCACAGCAGCCCTCCGGCACCCAGGGAGAAGCGGGCGCCTCCATAGGCCGCCATCAGACCGGCGCGGGTGTCACCGAGCATCGGCCCGGTGGAGTAGGACAGCAACTCGATGCCGGCCAGCCGCCCGCGGTACTCGTCGGGGATGGTCTGGTTCCAGATGATCCCGCGGAACACGCCGCTGATCATGTCGGCGCCGCCGGCGACGGCCAGCAGGGCGGCCATCAGCCAGATGTTCGGCATGACCGCGGCGAGGGCGACCCCGGCGCCCCACACCGCGGCCGCGATGATCACCGCCCTGCCGTGCCGGTGGATGTGCGCGGTCCAGCCCGAGGTGGCCGAGGCGATCATCGAGCCGACACCACCCGCGGCGTACAGCACGCCGAGGGCCGCGGGGGCGTGCAGTTCGTCGGCGAGGAACGGGAACAGCGCGTTGGAGAAGGCGAACGCCATGGCCGCGATGTCCACCAGGTAGGTGCCCATCAGGTCGGGACGCCGCGTGGCGTACCGCACTCCCTCGATCAGCGAGCGCAGCGAGGCCGGGGTGTGTTCTCCCAGGCGGGGCACCGGGCGCACCCGCAGGAGCAGCAGCAGGGAGAGCAGGAAGGATGCGACGTCGATGCCGTAGGCGGTGGCCGGGCCGAAGGCGATGACGACGAGGCCGCCCGCGGCCGGGCCGATGATCATGCCGGCGTTGCGCGCCAGGCCCTGGATCGCGAAGGCCGCGCCCATCTGGTCCAGCTTGAGGACGCGATTGATGATCGCCTGCTCGCTCGGCCCGCGCAGGCTGGACAGGCCCGCCGCGAGCCCGGCCAGGACGTACAGCCCCGGGACCTGGGCTCCGGGCGGGAGCAGCACGGCGTTCAGCAGGAGCAGCGCGGTGGCCGCGCACAGTCCGAGCTCGGACAGCACGACGATCTTGCGCCGGTCGAGCGCGTCGGCGATCGCCCCGCCCCACAGCCCGAACACCACCATCGGCGCGAACTCCGCCAGACTGACCAGGCCGACCGCCACGTAGGAGCCGGTGAGCTGCTTCATCTGGTAGGGCACGGCCACCATGGTCAGCACGCTGCCGAGCATGGTGATCAGGCTGGAGGAGAACAGCAGCCGGAACTCCCGCGAGTCGCGCAGCGGGCTCATGTCCAGGCGCAGGCGCAGCAGCAGGGTCTTCAGGGACGGCAATGGGCTGGTCGGCACAGGCGGCAAGTGTGAATGCCCGTCCCGGCCTCCGGCAACCGGTTTTCCGCCGCGCCCACGGTCGCCCGGGCTGCTCGCCCACCCGCTCGCCGCGAAGCCCACGCGGCGGGGGGGACGGCACATCCTGTTCCGGGCCGGCGGCCGCCGGGCTCACAGGCCGAGGGTCTCCTTGCGCAGATGGGTCTTGAGGATCTTGCCGCCCGGGTTGCGGGGCAGTTCGGTCTCGCGGAACCAGAAGCGGACCGGGATCTTGAACGGGGCCAGTACGCCGTCCAGGAACCCCCGCAGCTCCTCCGCGTCCGCCGAGGCGCCCGGCCTGAGCCGCACGACCGCGCCGACCTGTTCGCCCAACTCCTCGTCCGGGATGCCGATCACGGCGGCGTCGTCCACTGCGGGGTGCTCGAACAGCGCCGCCTCCACCTCCGCGCAGTAGACGTTCTCGCCGCCGCGGATCACCATGTCCTTGGCCCGGTCCACGATGTAGACGAAGCCGTCCTCGTCCACCTTGGCGAGGTCGCCGGTGTGCAGCCAGCCGTCGATGAAGGTCTCCGCGGTCGAGTCCGGCCGGTTCCAGTACCCGGCGATCACGTTCGGCCCGCGCAGGCACAGCTCGCCGACCTGGCCCACCGGCACCTCTACGCCCAGCGGGTCGCGGACGCGTGCGTCGCACACCGCCAGAGGCAGGCCGATGCTGTCGGGCCTGGCCAGGTAGGTGGGCCCGCTGTTGTAGATGGCGAGGGCGGTGGTCTCGGTCATCCCGTATCCGTTGGACGCCTGGCGCCGGGGCAGCCGGTCACCGATGCGCTCCAGCAGCTTGGGCGGGGCGGGGGCGCCGCCGTAGCTGATGCCGCCGAGGCTGGAGATGTCGTGGTCGCCGAAGTCCGGGTGCGAGAGCAACTGCCAGGCGTTGGTCGGCACACCGGTCATGGTGGTGACCTTCTCGCGCTCGATGAGCCGCAGCGCCTGCCCCGGGTCCCACTTGTACATCAGCACCAGCCCGCCGCCGGTGAACATGGTCGGCGCCATCACCGCGAAGCAGCCGGTGGCGTGGAACAGCGGCACGGCGAGCAGGGTGATCCGCCGGGTCCCGGCGGCCGTGGACGGGTCCTTGCCGGCCAGGGCGACGCTGCGCAGCAGCGCGTAGGCGACGCTCATCGGCGACTGGCCGAGGTTGCGGTGGGTGCCGAGCGCGCCCTTGGGGCGGCCGGTCGTCCCCGAGGTGTAGAAGATCGTGGCCGGATCCTCGGGAGCCTGCTCGACCGGGGGCGGGGTCACCTCGGCGCGCACCTCGCCGAGGACATCGGTGAACGCGCGGGCCCCGGCCGGCAATGGGCCTGCGGCGCGGGTGACGATCATCGGCACTCCGGCGCCCTGCGCCCGCTCGGCCCGCTCACCGTCGGCGATGAGCACCTTGGCCCCCGAGTCGGACAGGCCGTACTCCAGCTCGGGGCCGGTCCACCAGGCGTTCAGCGGTACGGCGATCGCCCCGGCCGCGAGGGCCGCCGAGAACGCGACGACCCATTCGGGATAGTTGCGCATGGCGATGGCGACGCGGTCCCCCTTGGCGACGCCGTAGTCCTCGACCAGCCGGACCGCCAGGGTGGCGGCACGGCGGTAGTGCTCCTCGTAGCTGATCCGCTCGTCCTCGTAGACCAGGAAGATCTGCTCGCCGTGCAGGCGGCTGTTGTCCAGCAGGGCGCGGAAGGTCTCCGGGGCGTGCTTCCAGGTGCGGACCGTCGACCCGCGCACCTCGATCTCCTCCATTTCGAAGAGCTGGCCGGGTCCGGTGAGCTGTGCCTGTATCTGGTGAATCCGGCCGGGACTGACAGTCATACGCGCATACTCCCGGGGGTGAGGGCCTGCCTGGTGAATAGTGAGGATACCGACCGGTAGGTACGGATAACAGAGGAGTGCGCCGGCCGCCCCGGGCCGGGGGCCGTGCCCGGCGCCGCCCGCGCGGCTCATGATGAGGGTGTATGGAAGGGCGCAGGCCGATGGAGGCACCAGAACGAGGGTGGGGCTCGACTTCGGCCCTGGTCGTTTGCATGATGATTCCGGTGCGTGCATACTCTTTCCATCGAGGATTTATGAGGTTGAGTGCATGGTTATGCGAGGTGCATCGATGAAGGCGGCGGTCGCGGGAGCCAGTGGCTACGCAGGAGGCGAGCTGCTGCGCCTGCTCCAGGCCCACCCCGCCATCGAGATCGGCGCACTGACCGCCGGCTCCAGTGCGGGCGGCACGCTCGGCGAGCACCAGCCCCACCTGCCCGCCCTCGCCGGCCGTGTCCTGCTGGACACCACACCAGAGGTGCTCGCCGGCCACGACATCGTCTTCCTGGCCCTGCCGCACGGTCACTCCGCCGCCGTCGCCGCCCGGCTCGCCGAGCTCGGCGAGGACCCGCTCATCGTCGACTGCGGCGCCGACTTCCGGCTGGAGGACCCCGCAGCCTGGGCCGGCTTCTACGGCGGCGAACACGCCGGCACCTGGCCCTACGGGCTGCCCGAGCTGCCCGGCCAGCGCGAAGTGCTGCGCGGCACCCGGCGGATCGCCGTCCCCGGGTGCTATCCGACCGCCGCCACCCTCGCGATGTTCCCCGCCTTCGCCGCCGGGCTCGCCGAGCCCGATGTCGTGGTCGTCGCCGCGAGCGGCACCTCCGGCGCCGGCCGGTCGCCCAAGCCCCATCTGCTCGGCAGCGAGGTCATGGGCTCGGTCGGCACGTACGGCGTCGGCGGCGTCCACCGCCACATCCCCGAGATGGAACAGAACCTGGCCAAGGTCGCCGGCGCGCCGGTGCGGGTCTCCTTCACCCCGCTGCTCGCGCCGATGAGCCGCGGCATCCTCGCCACCTGCACCGCGCCCGCCACGCCAGGCCTCACCGCCGCGGCGCTGCGCGAGGCCTACGCCGCCGCGCTGAAGGACGAGCCCTTCCTGCGCCTGCTGCCCGAGGGCACCTGGCCCGCCACGGCCATGACCCTCGGCGCCAACACCGCGGCACTGCAGGTGACCCTCGACGAGCGCGCCGGCCGCGTGGTCGCCGTGATCGCCATCGACAACCTGACCAAGGGCACGGCGGGGGGCGCGATCCAAAGCGCCAACCTCGCCCTCGGCCTGGCAGAAGAACTCGGCCTTCCTCACAATGGAGTCGCCCCGTGAGCCAGCGCAGTCACCCGACCCACTCCGACCAGGCACCGGCGGAGGGACGGGCATGAGCGTCACCGCCCCCCTCGGCTTCCGCGCGGCAGGCGTCGCCGCGGGCCTGAAGTCCAAGGACGCCCGCGACCTGGCACTGGTCGTCAACGACGGCCCCTCGCGTGCCGCCGCCGGCGTCTTCACCCGCAACCGCGTCAAGGCCGCACCCGTCCTGTGGACCCAGCAGGTGCTCACCGGCGGACGGGTCAGGGCGGTGGTGCTGAACTCCGGCGGCGCCAACGCCTGCACCGGCCCCGCCGGGTTCCAGGACACCCATGCCACCGCCGAGAAGGTCGCCGGCGTGCTCGGCGACTCGGCCGGTGAGATCGCCGTGTGCTCCACCGGCCTGATCGGTGAGCGGCTGCCCATGGACGCGCTGCTGCTGGGCGTCGACTCCGCCGCCGCCCAGCTCTCCCGGGACGGCGGGCTGGCCGCCGCCGACGCGATCCGTACCACCGACACCGTCACCAAGATCGCCTTCCGCCGCGGCGAGGGCTACATGGCGGGCGGCATGGCCAAGGGCGCCGGCATGCTCGCCCCCGCCATGGCCACGATGCTCAGCGTCATCACCACCGACGCCGACGTCCCCGCGGCCGAGCTCGACCGCGTGCTGCGCAAGGCCGTCTCGGTGACCTTCGACCGGCTGGACACCGACGGCTGCATGTCCACCAACGACACCGTCCTGCTGCTGGCCAGCGGCGCCGCCGGCGTCGTCCCCGACCCCGCCGAGTTCGAGAAGAAGATCACCGAGGTGTGCGCCGACCTGGCCAGGCAGCTCCTGGTCGACGCCGAGGGCGCCACCAAGGCCATCGCCATCGAGGTCGTGGGCGCCGCGCACGAGGACGACGCGGTGACCGTCGGACGGGCGGTGGCGCGGTCCAACCTGCTCAAGTGCGCCATCCACGGCGAGGACCCCAACTGGGGCCGTGTTCTCGCCGCCGTCGGCACCACCGACGCGGTCTTCGAGCCCGACCGGCTCAACGTGGCCATCAACGGCATCTGGATCTGCCGGGGCGGCGCCGCCGGGGACGACCGCGCCAAGGTGGACCTGCGCCCGCGTGACGTCACCATCACCATCGACCTGTCCGCCGGGCCGCACAGCGCGACCGTGCACACCACCGACCTGACCGCCGAGTACGTCCACGAGAACTCGGCGTACTCGACATGACCGGGCTGCCCTCCGCCGCCGCGGCCGGCACCACCGGCCCGGTCCTCGTCGGCCCGCACGCCAAGGCCGCCGTCCTCATCGAGGCGCTGCCCTGGCTGGAGCGCTTCCGCGGCCGCACCGTCGTGGTCAAGTACGGCGGCAACGCCATGACCGACGAGGAGCTGCGCCGCGGCTTCGCCGACGACATGGTGTTCCTGCTGCACGCGGGACTGCGTCCGGTGGTCGTCCACGGCGGCGGCCCGCAGATCAACGCCCATCTCGACCGGCTCGGCATCGAGACCGGCTTCACGGCCGGGCTGCGGGTCACCACGCCCGAGGCCATGCAGGTCGTCCGCATGGTCCTCGTCGGCCAGGTCAACCGGGACGTCGTCGGGCTGATCAACCGCCACGGGCCGTTCGCCGTCGGCATGTCCGGCGAGGACGCCCACCTGTTCACCGCCGAGCGCAAGTACGCCGAGGTCGGCGGCGAGCGGGTCGACATCGGCCAGGTCGGCGAGATCGTCAAGGTCCTGCCCGGCGCGGTTCAGGCCCTGCTGGACGACGGCCGCATCCCGGTGGTCTCCTCCGTCGCCCGCGGCGAGGACGGCGAGATCTACAACGTGAACGCCGACACCGCCGCCGCGGCGCTCGCCGTGGCGCTGGGCGCCGGCAAGCTCGTCGTCCTCACCGACGTCGAGGGCCTGTACGCCGACTGGCCGCCCTCCGGCGACGGCGGCCCCACCAAACTGATCAGCCGGCTCACCGCCGGCGAACTCGCCGAGATGCTGCCCGCCCTGTCCAGCGGCATGGCGCCCAAGATGGAGGCGTGCCTGACCGCCGTCACCGGCGGCGTGCCGCAGGCACACGTGCTGGACGGCCGGGTGCCGCACGCGGTGCTGCTGGAGATGTTCACCGATGAAGGTATAGGGACCATGGTGCTGCCCGAGGAGGAGTCGTGAGCGAAGTCAGCGGGGCCGCAGTGTCCGCCGCCACCACCGGAGGCGACCTGCTCGGCGCGAGCGCCTCCTCGCTCACCGAGCGGTTCCAGGCGGCCTTCATGCCGAACTACGGCGTCCCGCCCGCCGTCCTGGTGCGCGGCGAGGGGTGCCACGTCTGGGACGCCGACGGCCGGCGCTACCTCGACCTGATCGCCGGCATCGCGGTCAGCTCGCTCGGCCACGGCCACCCGGCTCTGGTGCGCGCCGTCTCCGACCAGGCGGCCGTGCTCGCCCACAGCTCCAACCTGTTCATCAACGAGCCCGAGGTGCTGCTCGCCGAACGCCTGCTCGGCCTGCTGAAGGCGCCGGCCCGGGTCTTCCTCGCCAACTCCGGCACCGAGGCCAACGAGGCGGCGCTCAAACTCGCCCTCAAGCACGCCAAGACCACCGGCCGCACGTACTTCGTCGCCGCTGAGAACGGCTTCCACGGCCGCACCCTCGGCGCACTGTCGCTGACCGGCAAGGCGTCCATCCGCGACCAGTTCGGCCCCTTCCCGCTCGACGTCCGCTTCGTCCCCTACGGTGACGCCGACGCGCTCAAGCAGGCCGTCACCCCCGACTGCGCCGCCGTCTTCCTGGAGCCCACCCAGGGCGAGGCGGGAGTCGTGCCGCCGCCGGCCGGCTATTTCACCGCCGCCCGCGAAATCTGCGACGCCACCGGCGCCCTGCTCGTGCTGGACGAGATCCAGTCGGCCATCGGCCGCACCGGCCACTGGTTCGCCCACCAGAACGACGGCATCCTCCCCGACGTGCTCACCCTGGCCAAGGGCCTCGGCGGCGGCCTGCCGATCGGAGCCTGCGTCGGCATCGGCGACGCGGCCACGCTCTTCGCCAAGGGCGACCACGGCTCGACCTTCGGCGGAAACCCGGTCGCGGCGGCCGCCGCGCTGGCGGTGCTCACCACCATCGAACGTGACGGACTGCTCGGCCACGTCCGGGAAGCCGGCAGGCGGCTCGCCGAGGGCATCGCCGCCGTGGACCACCCGCTGCTGGCCGGAGTGCGCGGCCGGGGGCTGTGGCTGGCCGCCGTGCTCGCCGGTGACCGCGCCGCCGACGTCCAGGCCGCCGCCCAGCGGGCCGGGTTCCTGGTCAACGCCGTGCAGCCCGACGCCGTACGCCTCGCCCCACCCCTGGTGATCGGCCTGGACGACATCGACTCCTTCCTCGCCGCGTTCCCGGCGATCCTGTCGGAGGTGGCCGCATGAGCGGTGTGATGCAGGCAGCGGGCACCGGGGGGTCGGCAGGTGCGGCAGGAGCCGGCCCGACCACCGTCCGGCACTTCCTGCGCGACGACGACCTCGCCCCCGCCGAGCAGGCCGAGGTGCTCGACCTCGCCGAGGCGATGAAGCGCGACCGCCACGGCCACCGCCCCTTCGAGGGCCCGAGGACCGTCGCCGTGCTGTTCGACAAGCACTCCACCCGCACCCGGGTCTCCTTCGCCGTCGGCATCGCCGAACTCGGCGGTCACCCCCTGGTCATCGACGCCGCCGGCTCGCAGATGGGCCGCGGCGAGCCCATCGAGGACACCACCCGCGTCCTCGAACGCATGTGCGCCGCGATCGTGTGGCGCACAGCGGGGCAGGAACGCATCGAGGCCATGGCGTCGGTGTCCGCCGTCCCGGTCGTCAACGCGCTGACCGACGAGTTCCACCCCTGCCAGGTGCTGGCCGACCTGCTCACCGTGCGTGAACGGTGCGGACGGCTGGCCGGGCTGACCTTCGCCTACTTCGGGGACGGCGCCAACAACATGGCCCACTCCTACCTGCTCGGCGGCGCCACGGCCGGCATGCACGTGCGCGTGGCCGCCCCGGCCGGTTATCACCCCGACCCCGCCGTCCTCGCCCGCGCCGCCGACATCGCCGCCGGCACCGGCGGCTCGGTGACCGTGCTGACCGACCCCGCCGCGGCCGCGGCCGGCGCCCACGTCCTGTCCACCGACACCTGGGTGTCCATGGGACAGGACGGCAAAGAGGAGCGGGTCGCCGCGCTCGCGCCGTACCAGATCAACGCCGCGCTGCTCGCTTCGGCCGCCCCGGACGCCTTCGTGCTGCACTGCCTGCCCGCCTATCGCGGCATGGAGGTCACCGCCGAGGTGCTGGACGGCCCGCGGAGCGCGGTCTGGGACGAGGCCGAGAACCGCCTGCACGCCCAGAAGGCACTGCTCCACTGGCTGGTGACCCGATGACGGTCCCGCTGACCAAGGCGGGCCGCCTCTCCAAGATCGCCGAGCTGGTCAACCGGCACAAGGTGCGCTCCCAGCCCGAACTCGCCAGGCTCCTGGCCGAGAGCGGGGTGGAGGTCACCCAGGCGACGCTCTCGCGCGACCTGGACGAGCTGGGCGCCCTCAAGCTGCGCGCCGACGACGGCACCCTGGTGTACGCGCTGCCCGGCGAGGGCGGCGCCCGCATCCCCCTGACCCGCACCGGGGCCGGCGCCGAGACCCCGGCCGCCAGGCTGCGCCGGGTGGCCGAAGAGCTGCTGGTCTCCGCCGACGCGTCGGCGAACCTGGTGATCGTGCGCACCCCGCCCGGCGCCGCGCAGTTCCTCGCCTCGGCCCTCGACCACGCCGACTGGGAGTCGATCCTCGGCACGGTCGCGGGCGACGACACCATCCTCGTGATCAGCCGGGACCCGATGGGCGGCGCCGCGCTGGCGCATTCCCTGCTCAGGCTGACCGAGCGACGCGGCCAGTCGGCGTGAGGCCGCTCGAAGCGCCGGCCCGGACAGCTCCGGGCCGTGCACAACAGGAATGACGACCTCTCTTCGAATACCTTTCGAAGATCGTCACGGCGCGGGACGGTCGTCCCGGCCGGCGGCGGGCGATTCGGCTAGGGTCGCGGATTGACGTGTTGAGATCTCGGGAAGAGGAGAACGGTGGCTGAGGGTGGCAAGCCCATGCGGCTCTGGGGCGGCAGGTTCGAAGGCGGTCCGGCGGACGCGCTGACACGGCTCTCGGTGAGCGTGCAGTTCGACTGGCGGCTCGCGCCCTACGACCTGCTCGCGTCGCGGGCGCACGCCCGCGTGCTCCACCGCGCCGGGCTGCTGAGCGAGAGCGAGCTCGAGCGCATGCTCGCGGCACTGGACGACCTCGAAGGGGCGTGCCGGTCGGGCGAGTTCCGGCCGACGGTCGCCGACGAGGACGTCCACACGGCGCTGGAGCGCGGCCTGCTCGAACGCCTCGGCGCGCTCGGCGGCAAGCTGCGCGCCGGCCGCAGCCGCAACGACCAGGTCGCCACCGACCTGCGCCTGTACCTGCGCGACAACGTCCGGTACCTGGTGTCCCGGCTGGTCGAGCTGGAGACGGCGCTGATCGGTCAGGCCGAGGAGCACGCGGCCACCGCCGCTCCCGGCATGACCCACCTGCAGCACGCCCAGCCGGTGTCGTTCGGCCACCAGCTCCTCGCCCACGTCCACGCCATCGCCCGGGACGTCGACCGGCTGCGCGACTGGGACCGCCGCGCCGCCGTCTCCCCGCTCGGCGCCGGCGCGCTCGCCGGGTCCTCGCTGCCGCTCGACCCGCAGGCCGTCGCCCAGGAGCTCGGCTTCGACTCGGCCGCGCCCAACTCCATGGACGCCGTCGCCGACCGCGACTTCGCCGCCGAGTTCCTGTTCTGCGCGGCCCTCATCGGCGTCCACCTCTCGCGCCTGGGTGAAGAGATCGTCCTGTGGGCCTCCCAGGAGTTCCGCTGGATCGAGATGGACGACGCCTACTCCACCGGCTCCTCGATCATGCCGCAGAAGAAGAACCCGGACGTCGCCGAGCTGGCCCGCGGCAAGTCCGGCCGGCTGATCGGCGACCTGACGGCCCTGCTCACCACGCTCAAGGGACTGCCGCTCACCTACAACCGCGATCTGCAGGAGGACAAGGAGCCGGTCTTCGACGCCGTCGACACCCTGCTGCTGGTGCTTCCGGCCGTCTCGGGGCTGGTCTCCACCATGCGGGTCAACACCGCGCGTCTCGAGGCCTCCGCGCCCGACGGCTTCGCCCTGGCCACCGACCTGGCCGAGCTGCTGGTGCGCAAGGGAGTGCCCTTCCGCGACGCCCACGAGGCCGTCGGTCACCTGGTGGTGTGGTGCCAGGTCAACGACACCACCCTCGACCGGCTCACCGAGGAGGACCTCGCCAAGATCTCCCCGCACTTCGCCGCCGGCGAGAAGGACGGTGGCGATGTCCCCGGCCCGCTGGAGGTGCTGAACGTCCAGGGGGCCCTCGCCGCGCGCAAGGCGTACGGCGGCACCGCACCCGACCGCGTCCGCGACCAGATCACGGCGCTCCGCGAGATCGTCGACGGCCAGGCGGCGTGGGCGAGCGGATCGTAGCCGGGCAGGAGTCCGGCAGCGGCGGGCCGATCACCGTGGCGGGCCCGGCGGCGCAGGCCGGCGGGCGCGTCCTGGACCGTGCGTTCTTCGACCGGCCCGCCCCCGAGGTCGCGCCTGAGCTGCTCGGGCGTGTCCTCGTCCACGGCCCGGTCGCCGTACGCCTCACCGAGGTCGAGGCGTACGGCCCGCCCGGAGAGGATCCGGCCTCGCACACCTACCGCGGGCGCACCCCGCGCAACGCGGTGATGTTCGGCCCGCCCGGGCATCTCTACGTGTACTTCACCTACGGCATGCACTACTGCGCCAACTTCGTGTGCCTGCCCGAAGGGCTGGGCTCAGGGGTGCTCCTGCGCGCCGGCGAGGTGATCTCCGGCGTCGAGACCGCCCGCACCCGCCGCCACCGTCCCGGCACGGCCGGGCCGCTCACCGCGCCCGGCCGGGCGGTTCCCGCGCGCGACCTGGCCCGCGGTCCCGCCCGGCTCGCCGTGGCCCTTGGCATCGGCCGGGAGCACAACGGCGCCGACTGCTGCTCGGAGTCGGCGCCGGAGGGCCTGCTGGTGCTGGAAGGCGACCCCGCCGGCGCCGGGTCGGTCCGCTCCGGCCCGCGCACCGGCGTGTCGTCCGCCGCGGACATCCCGTGGCGGTTCTGGATCGACGGCGACCCGAGCGTCTCGCCCTACCGCAAGCACGTGCCCCGCACCCGTCCCACCTGAGATCCGCGGCGCGGGGCCCATGCGCCTTTCGAGTGGCGGAGTGGTGCGATGATCGGGCAGGCTGTAGGCACGGCGAAAGCCGCACTCTCATCCCAACCGGCAACGACAACGAAGGCCAGGATCGTGACCGACATCCTCGACGACCTTGCGTGGCGCGGCCTGATCGCGCAGTCCACCGACATCGACGCCCTGCGGACGGCGATGAGCGAGGGTCCGATCACGGTCTATTGCGGGTTCGACCCAACAGCCCCCTCCTTGCACGTCGGCAACCTCGTCCCGCTGCTCACGCTCACCCGCATCCAGCGGGCCGGCCATCGCGTCATCGGCCTGGTCGGCGGGGCGACCGGCCTCATCGGCGACCCGAGCGGCAAGAGCGAGGAACGCTCGCTCAACTCCACCGAGGTGGTCGCCGAGTGGGTGCGGCGCATCCGCGTCCAGGTGGAGAAGTTCATCGACTTCTCCGACCCGGAGGGCGCCACGCTGGTCAGCAACCTCGACTGGACGGCCGGGCTGTCGGCGATCGACTTCCTGCGCGACGTGGGCAAGCATTTCCCGGTGAACCGCATGCTCGCCCGCGAGTCGGTCTCGGCGCGGCTGGCGGGGGAGGGGCTGAGCTACACCGAGTTCAGCTACCAGATCCTCCAGTCGAACGACTACCTGGAGCTGTACCGCCGGCACGGCTGCTCGCTGCAGATCGGTGGCAGTGACCAGTGGGGCAACATCACCGCCGGGTGCGACCTGATCCGGCGGGTCGAGGGGGCTCACGTCCACGCGCTGACGGTGCCGCTGATCACCAAGGCCGACGGCACGAAGTTCGGCAAGACGGCCGGTGGGGCGGTCTGGCTCGACGCCGAGCTGACCTCGCCGTACGCCTTCTACCAGTTCTGGCTGAACTCCGACGACCGGGACGTCGTGAAGTTCCTGAAGATCTTCAGCTTCCGGTCGCGCGACGAGATCGAGGCGCTGGAGAAGAGCGCATCCGAGCGCCCCGCGGCACGTGAGGCACAGCGGGCGCTGGCGGAGGAGTTCACGACACTGCTGCACGGAGCCGACGAGTGCGCCGCCGTGATCGCGGCGTCCAAGGCATTGTTCGGCCAGGGGTCACTGGAGGAGCTGCCCGAACGCACCCTCGCCGCCGCGCTGGCCGAGGTGCCCCATGCCACCGTGCCCGCGCTCGGCGCTTCGTACGTGGACCTGCTCGCCGACAGCGGCCTGGCCGAGAGCAAGTCGGCCGCCCGGCGCTCGGTGAAGGAGGGCGGTGCCTACCTCAACAACGTGCGCATCACCGACGAGGCGTACGTCCCGACCGCTGACGACCTGCTGCACGGCCGCTTCCTGGTGCTGCGCCGCGGGAAGCGCTCGGTCGGTGGTGTCGAGGTGGCGGCCGGTTAGGGCGGTCGTCCCGCGCCGGCCCGCCTTCGAGCGGTCCGCGCGCCGGCGCACATAACGTGATCTTGAATGCGGCCTCGGCACACCTCGTGGGTGCCGGGGCCGTCGCCGTTCTCGGGTAACAGTCTTGTAGCGGATGAGTGAGACTTTCTGACTACGCAGGCTGAGCTGGTGGTGGATCCGGGGAATCGATTTGACGGAGCTCCCGACGCCGCTTAATGTTCTGTCTCGCCCCAGGGAACGGCGGGCTGCCGCAGAGGCGCCTGACTCCCGGGCAATCCGACCGACACACTCACGGAACCCCGTCTCACGACGGAGGGGCCGGTTTGATGTGTCGCCCTCGCGAGATCGGCTCGAACCTCTGCTGGTTCGGTTTGGCATCGCGTGGACGATCGAGTACGTTACTCGGGTTGCTCTGGCAACGGGGCAGTGAACTTCAGCGGTTTTTGAGGTTTACCGGCAGATCACAGCGATTTGACGGAGATCGACGGAAACTGGTAAAGTTCACAACACAACGAAATGAACGCCCCGGCCGGGGCCGGACCTCTTAAAGGGTCGGTTTCCGGGTGGTGTACGCGTCCGTTTCT
>NZ_BMNT01000015.1:189396-189597 GCF_014646695.1 Sphaerisporangium melleum | reverse complement strand
AAGGGCAGCCCGGCCTCCTCGAAGTAGTCGATCGCCGGGAAACAGTCGGCCAGACGCCGCGTGTCCACCAGCACCACCGCCCCGATCGCACCCCGCACCAGGTCATCCCACATGAACCAGAACCGATGCTGACCAGGCGTACCGAACAGATACAGAATCAGATCCTGATCCAGCGAGACGCGGCCGAAGTCCATCGCCACC
>NZ_BMNT01000015.1:188578-189364 GCF_014646695.1 Sphaerisporangium melleum | reverse complement strand
GTCGTCGTGGTCTTGTGCGGCGTCAACCCCAGATCATCGATCCCCGCACTCGCGTCCGTCATCACCGCCTCGGTGGTGAGGGGGACGATCTCCGACACAGCGCCGACGAAGGTCGTCTTGCCGACACCGAACCCACCCGCGACGACGATCTTCGTCGACGTCAGCGCCGGGCCCCGGCTAGAGCCTGCGAAGTCCACTGAGAACCCTTTCCAGCAAGTTGAGGTCCGGCTTACCCGTCGTCTCCAGCTGCGGGTGATGCACCTGGACCAGGCCCTCGGCCGCCATGTCGGCGATCACGACGCGAGTCACGCCGAGCGGCATGCGCAGCATCGCGGCGATCTCCGCGACCGACCGCACCTGACGGCACAGCGTACTGATCGCCTGCTTTTCCGGGGTGAGAGTCGCGAGATCTTGATGTACCGAGGTGAGGGAAGAGACGAGGGCTTCAAGGGCGAGCGACGTCTTGGGGGCCGTGCGGCCCCCGGTCATCGCATACGGCCGCACCAGGGAACTGCTCCGTTCCGCAGGCTCCGGCATGGCATGGGAGACCGCCGCGCCGGAGAACCGGCGGACGTCATCGATCGGCGGATACGGCGCGCCGGCGTTCAGCGGGTCGCCGTCATCTGTCCAGCCGCGGCGTGCCACAGCGTCCTCCTGTCATCGGCCCCTCACCTGGGTTGGGACGCCTGGAGCTCGGCGCGTACGGCCGGGGTCAGCACCTGACCCGCACGCTCCACCAGCAACGTCATCTGGTAGGCCACCAGACCCATGTCACAGTCGGCCGCC
>NZ_BMNT01000015.1:117018-188568 GCF_014646695.1 Sphaerisporangium melleum | reverse complement strand
GCGACGACGATCTTCGTCGACGTCAGCGCCGGGCCCCGGCTAGAGCCTGCGAAGTCCACTGAGAACCCTTTCCAGCAGGTTGTGGTCTGGCTGTCCCTGGTTGAGCCGCGGCTGGTGCAGCCGTACCAGACCTTCGTCCGCCATGTCCGCGATCAGCACGCGAGCCACGCCGAGCGGCACCCGCAGCAGCGCGGAGACCTCGGCGACCGAACGGACGGACTGGCAGAGCACGATGATCGTTTCTTGCTCGGGAGTGAGCAGGGACAAATCATCGCCCATTATGGGGGCCGATGAGACCAATGTTTCCATTGCGAGGTGGTAGTTCGGTTCGGCCCGGCCCCCGGTGACGGCGTACGGACGGAACAGGGGCTCGTCCTCGGTCCCGTCACCCTCGAGCATCACCGGAGCCTGGAGGTCTGCAGCTCGGCCCGCAGGGCCGGGGTGAGCACCTGGCCGACGCGCTCGACGAGCATCGTCATCTGGTAGGCCACCAGGCCCATGTCACAGTCGGGCGAGGCCAGGACGGCCAGGCACGAACCATCACTGATCGCCATGACCAGCATGATGCCGTACTGCATCTCGACCACGGTCTGCGTCACCCCGCCGCCGTCGAACACGCGCGAGGCCCCCACGGTGAGGCTGAGCAGTCCCGCGGCCACGGCGGCGAGTTGGTCGGCGCGGTCCGGCGGGAACCCCTCGGAGTTGGCCAGCCGGAGGCCGTCGGCCGAGACGACGACCGCGTGCGCCACCCCCGGCGTCCCGCTGACGAACTCGGTGATCAGCCAGTCGAACCTGCGTGCCTCGTGACTCAGGTCGATCACGAGCCCCTCCTCATCAGTGCCACGTGGGTCAGGTGGATCAAGTGGGTCAAGGATTGCCGGTGCCGTCGTCCCGGGCCGCCGCATCGCCGATGTCCGCCCGCCCGCGCTGGATGCCCTGCTGGAAGCGCGACATCCGGGCACGGACCAGCTCGGCGGAGACCTGCGGGGCCGGCGCGGGGGCGGCCGCGGGGGCCGGTGTGCCGGTGACCGATCCGGGCACCAGATTGGCCTTCGGTGTCCGCTTCGGCAACCCGGCCGCCGTGATCCCGCCGAGGGACGGCTCCCGTGCGGCGTTGGCCGCCTGCCAGCCGGAGTCGGCCGTGGAGCCCCACCCCTCCGACGACGCGGCGGGCGCGGCGGCCTCCGGTGCTTCCGCGGAGCTCGCGGAGCTCGCGGAGCTCGCGGAGCTCGCGGGCTCAGGGGCGGGCCGCCCGGCAGGAGCGGCCGGCTCCTCGGCGTCCTCCCGGCCGGGCACGCCCGCGGTCTCGTCCGAGGTCCGTCCCCGGGCGGCGGCGATGTCGCGGGAGTCGGGGCGGCGGAACCAGGCCGACTCGACCGAGGCGAAGATCGGCAGGTACTCGTCTCCGCGATCCAGCGGCGCGTCCGCCCCACCGGACGCCGGCACGGGCGTGCGCGGACCGGCCGGACCGCCGAACGGCTCCTGCGGCCCGCTGAGCGGCCCGGTACGAGCGCCCGCTCCGGCCGCGGGACCGGTACGCGGCCCGGCCGGCGGGGCGACGGGCGCCGGAGGTCCGGCCTGCGCGAGCGGGGAGGCGAACGGGGCGGTCGGCGGGTCGGCCTGGGTGTGCGAGCCGGGCGAGCGCGTGGGCAGCCCCTGGGCCGTGCCCGGCGCCCTGGAGGTGGCGGCCGTCGGGCCGGTGGAGGGCCCCACCGGGCCGAAGACCGGCTCGTCACCACGCGCCACCGCGCCGAAGACCTGCTCACCGGGCTGCCGGGAGTCGCCGCCTCCGGGTCCCGCCGGGCCGGGCTCCCCGGTAGGCGGGCCGCCGAAGCCACCGGCGGTGACCGGGCCGCCGAAGTCGCCGGCGGGGGTTGCGCCGGCGAAACCGCCGGCGGGCGTCGGTCCGCCGAAGGCGCCCGTCCCGGTCCGGCCGGCGGTCGTGGGCCCGTCGTGCGCCTCGAAGGGGTTGTTCGAGAAGGGCCCCGTCCCGTTCAGCAGGGAATGCCCGTCCGTACCGGCCGGCAGGGGGTACGCGCCGGTGCCGTTCGGGACCGGGGTGGCGCCGCCGGGCACGCCATGGCCGTTCGAGGAGGGGAACACCCCGCCGGAGGCGGGAGAGGTCCCGACGGGGGCCGGCGAGCCGGTGTCCGTCGCGCCGCGCTGCGGCAGCAGTGGCCCGCGCGAGGGGGCCACCGTGATGAGCTGCGGCGGGAACAGCACCATGGCGATGAGACCGGCGGAGTCCCCGCGGCGGAGCTGGACGCGGATGTCGTGGCGCAGCGCGAGGCGGCCGACCACGAACAGTCCCATGCGGCGCGACACCGAGACGTTCACGACCGGCGGGTCGGCGAGCTTGCGGTTGGTCTCGGCGATCTCCTCCGGCGTCATGCCGATGCCGGAGTCGCTGACCGCGAGCAGCGCGCCGCCTCCCTCGATCATGCTGCTGGACACCACGACCCGCGTGTTGCCCGGTGAGAAGGCCAGGGCGTTCTCGACCAGTTCGGCGACCAGGTGGACGACGTCGTTGGCGGCGTACCCGGCGATGGCGGCGCCGCGGTGCACCTTGACGCTCACCCGCTCGTAGTCCTCGACCTCCGACAGCGAGGCCCGCACGACGTCCACCAGCTTGGCCGGCTGGCTGCGCTTGCGCGCGGCCTCGTGACCCGCGAGGACCAGCAGGTTCTCACTGTTGCGGCGCATGCGGGTGGCCAGGTGGTCGAGCTTGAACAGGTCGGCCAGGCGCTTGCCGTCCTGCTCGCCGCGCTCCAGGCCGTCGATCAGCGAGATCTGCCGCTCGACCAGGGTCTGGATGCGCCGGGAGAGGTTGACGAACATCGAGTTGACGTTGCCGCGCAGTTCCGACTCCTCGGCGGCGAGCCGCAGGGCCTGGCGGTGCACCTCGTCGAAGGCGGCGGCCACCTCTCCGATCTCGTCGTGGGTGCCCACGAGGATGGGCTGCACGTCGGCGGACTCACGGACGTCTCCGGTCTCGCGCATCCGCCGCACGACGCCCGGCAGCCGGAACCCGGCGATCTCCAGCGCCTCCGCGCGCAGCCGGCGCAGCGGCCGCACCAGCGAGCGGGCGATGAGCACCGTGGTGGCGAGGACCAGCAGGATCAGAGCGAGGATCAGCACTCCGGCGATGATCGCGTTGCGCCGCTCGGTCGACTCCAGCGCCGAGGCGCGGGCGGCGACGGAGGCCGCGACCTGGTCCTCCACCTTCTGCAGCAGCTCGATGGTCTTGGTGTTGTCCTCGAACCACTGCCGGACCGCGGTGACGCCGCGGGTTCCGTTCGCCTGTACCGGCAGGTTCCGCGAGGCCAGGGCGATGGCCCACGACTTGGTGAGCTCGGCCCGGATCACCTGCTCGCCCACGAGCGTGGCGGAGAGCAGACGCCCGTTCTCGGCCCCGGCCTCTCCGCTGTAGGTCGCGAACGCGGCGCGCTGCCGCGAGCGGGAGGCGATGAAGGACTCCAGCGTGTCCGGGGTGAACCGCTGACCGCGGGCCAGCGTGCCGATGAGCGTGCCGCGCTGCTGGGAGATCTCCTCCTTGGCGTGGGCGAGCGCGCTCAGGCCGCGCAGGTCGCCGACGAGCTGCGGGTCCTGGCCCGTCTGGGCGATCTCGTCGTGCAGGCGGAGCAGGGCGGAGATCACGTCGGCGTACTTGGCGGCCTGGCCGCCCTGGCGGATCACCGGCATCGCGTCCAGGCGTCTGGCGACCTGCTGGGCGTCCTGGACGGCGCGCACGCCGTAGTCCGCGTCCACCTCACCGAGGTCGGCGCGGACCCGGGCGATCGCCGTGTCCACGGCGGTGCGCTGGTCGAGCAGCGCCGCCCGCTGCTGGCGGGTGGTCTGGTACCAGATCGTCCTGTCGCGTTCCAAGCCGAGTTGCAGGCTGAGGGTGCGCAGGTGAGCGGCGATGGTGGCCTCGGCGGCGGTGCGCTGGTAGGCCGAGACGCTGTCGACGGACGCCACCACGCGCAGGCCGGCGAGCAGCACGCCGACGAACGTCGGCACCAGGATGAGCGCGGTGAGCCGTGCCGACACCCGCCAGTTGCGCGGTGCGAGCCGGTCGGCGACGCCGCGCCGGCCGTGCTGCCCGTGCCCTGCCGAGCCCCCCTGGCTCCCCGTCCCGCCCCCGCGCCTGTGCCGGTTCGGTCCCGCCGCGGCTCCCGGTTCGGGGATGGCCGTGGACTCGGGCTCCGACATGCTCAACGCGCCACCCCCTGCGCTCTTCCATGCATGGATGACGGCATGGCTGATAAGGACATAACCCCGACAATTCGACCACAAGGTCACCGATGACGAGCACAGAACCGGCACACCCAACGTAATTGTTATGAATCGCGCCGCGATCTTGCTCGCCTGACCTGCGGTTTTCCCGGGCGGTCCGCCGGTTCGGGCCGGCGGAGGGGGAGGCCGCCTCCGGGAGGGCTCAGCGCAAGGCGGCGAGCACGTGCTCGCGCACCTGCGTGCGCTGCTCGGGGTCGGTGATGGGCCGGCCCGAGCGGTCCACGACATAGAAGACGTCGACCGCCTCGGCGCCCAGTGTCTCCACGCGCGCCGCGCGCACGTCGAGGTTGCAGTCGCCGAAGGCCCGGCCGATGCGCCACAGCAGTCCGGGACGGTCATGGGCACGGACCTCGACCACCGTCGCCGTCTGCGAGGCGTCGTCGACCAGGCTGACCCTCGGCGGCGCGACCGGGACCCGCGCGGGACGCACCGACCGGGTCCGCCGGGCCAGCCGCTGCTCGATGTCCAGCCGGCCGGCCAGCACCAGGCGCAGATCGGCCTCCAGCGTGGCGGGGTCCGGCGGGGTGCCGTACTCCGGGATCACCGAGAACTCGATGACCGCGGTGGAGGACGCCGAGGCCGCCGAGGCCGAGCGGACCACCATGCGATGCGCCGCCAGCACGCCGGCCGCCCGCCACAGAAGGCCCGGCCGGTCGGGGGCCACCACCGTGACCGCGCCGCCGTTGACCCGTATGGCGCCGCCGCCGTGCCTGGCCAGGGACGCCTGCTGCGGAGAGAGCGCCGGCGCCGGCGCCGGCGGGCTGCCCGACAGCACCGAACGCACCTTGCGCACCAGTTCGGAGACCAGGGAGGCCTTCCAGGAGTTCCAGGCGGCCGGACCGGTGGCGTTGCCGTCGGCGACGGCCAGCGCGGCCAGCAACTCCAGCACCTCGCGGTTGCCCACGGCCTCGGCGACCCGCGAGATCGTCACCGGGTCGTCCAGGTCGCGCCGGGTGGCGGTCTCGGGCAGCAGCAGGTGATGGCGGACCACCGTCGCCAGCGTCTCGACGTCGGCCGGGGGCAACCCCATGCGGGCTCCGATGTCCCTGGCGACGATCTCACCGGTCGTAGAGTGGTCGCCCGGCCAGCCCTTGCCCACGTCGTGCAGCAGAGCGGAGATCAGCAGCAGGTCGGGCCGGGACACCTCGCGGGTGAACGAGGCCGCGCCGGCCGCCGTCTCGATGAGGTGCCGGTCGACGGTGAAGCGGTGGACGGGGTTGCGCTGCGGACGGTGCCGGACGCGCTCCCAGTCGGGGATGAGCCGGACGATGACGCCCGCCTGGTCGAACTCCTCCCAGACCGGTACGGCCGCGCGGCCGGTGCCGAGCAGGGCGACCAGCGCGTCGCGCGCCTCGTCCGGCCAGGGGACCGGCATCGGCGGGGACTGGGCCGCGAGCACCGAGACGGTGGCCGGGGCGATCGGCAGCCCGGCCTCGGCGGCGGCGGCCGCCGCCCGGAGCACGAGCACCGGGTCGTTCTTGGGATTGACGCCGCGAGCGAGCACGACCTCACCGCCGTGCTCGACCACTCCGTCGGCGAGCGGGCGCCGGCCGCGCGGCGCCGGCCCGGACAGCAGGCGGTCCACCGTGCGCCAGGTGGCGTCGAAGGCGTGCGAGATGGTGCGGCCGGCCTCGGCGAGGCGGCGCATCAGGGCCTCGGCGTCCAGCAGGCCGAGCGCCCCCGCCACGGCGTCCTGCTCCTGCAGCACCAGGCGGTCGGTGCCGCGCGCGGTGACCAGGTGCAGCCCGTGGCGTACGTCGAGCAGGAACTCGTGGGCCTCGCGCACCCGGGGTCCGGGGGCGGAGGCGACCCAGGCGGCGGCCACGGCCTGCATGGCCTGCACGTCGCGCAGGCCACCCCGGGAGTCCCTGATGTCGGGTTCCAGGAGGAAGGCCAGCTCGCCCGCCGACTCGGCGCGCTTGTCGGCGGCCTCGTGCAACTCGGCCAGCCTGCGCCGGGAGTCGGCCCGCCACTCGGCGAGCACCGCCTCGCGGGCGGCCCTGGTGAGCTCGGGGTCTCCGGCGATGTGCCGGGCCTGGATCAGCCCGAGCACGGCCTTGAGGTCTTCGCGGGCCACCTTGGTGGACTCTTCGACCGTGCGCACCGAGTGGTCGAGGCCGAGACCGGAGTCCCAGATGGGGTACCAGATGCGGTCGGCGATGCGGCCGATGTCCTCCTGCCCGTTGTGCAGCAGGACCAGGTCCAGGTCACTGCCCGGAGCCAGTTCGCCGCGGCCCAGACTGCCGACGGCGACCAGCGCGATGCCGGTCCCCGCGGGGGCCGCGGACGACGGGGCGCCGGGGCCCCCGAAGGAGGCTCCGGCGCCGCGTTCGTCAGCGGAGGAGAACCCGCTCTTGGCCCCCCCGAGCCCGTTCCGGCCTTCCCGTCCCCCGTACGGCGCGGGACACGCTGTACGGAAGAGGTCGGCCAGCCAGCGGTCGATGTCCGCGGACCGCTCTTTGCGGGTCGCGGCATATGAGCGAGCGTCGCCTCTCATCATCCGGTTAGAGCGCCTCCGGTCCGCGTTCTCCCGTGCGCACCCTGACCACGGTCTCCACGGGGACCGACCAGACCTTGCCGTCGCCGATCTTGCCGGTCTGGGCCGCCTTGACGATGACGTCGATGACGTCCTCGGCGTCCTCCTCCTCGGTCAGCACCTCGACGCGGACCTTGGGCACCAGGTCGACCTGGTACTCGGCGCCGCGGTAGACCTCGGTGTGGCCGCGCTGCCGGCCGTACCCGCTGGTCTCGCTGACCGTCATGCCCTTGACCCCGAACTGCTCCAGGGCCGCCTTGACGTCGTCGAGCTTGAAGGGCTTGATCACCGCTGTGATGAGCCTCATGCGTCTACCTTCTTCGCCACTGATGGGACAGGGCCGTTCAGCGAGGCGGCGACGCCGGACGCGTGAACGGAGCCGAGGTCGTAGCCGGTCTCGGCGTGGGTGGTGATGTCGATGCCGGTGACCTCGTCCTCTTCAGTGACCCGGAAGCCCATCGTCTTGTCAATGATCTTGCCGATGATCCAGGCGAGAACGAAGGAGTAGATGCCGACGACGACCGGACCGAGGATCTGGCGCCCGAGCTGGGTGAGCCCGCCGCCGTAGAACAGGCCGGGGGCCTGCGGGTCCAGGAACGGGTAGGCGGCGAAGAAGCCCAGCGAGATGGCGCCGATCGCGCCGCCGACCAGGTGGACGCCGACCACGTCGAGCGAGTCGTCGTAGCCGAGCTTGTACTTCAGGCCGACCGCGTACGCACAGGCGGCACCGGCGATGGCGCCGATGACCATCGCGGCCCACGGGTCGACGAAACCACAGGCGGGAGTGATGGCGACCAGACCGGCGACCGCGCCGGAGGCGACGCCGAGGGTGGTGGAGTGGCCGTCGCGGAGCTTCTCGACCAGGATCCAGGCGCCGGCGGCCACCGCGGTCGCGAGCTGGGTGTTCATGAAGGCGAGGCCGGCGGTGCCGTCGACCGCGAGCTCGGAGCCGGCGTTGAAGCCGAACCAGCCGAACCACAGCAGGCCGACACCGAGGAGCACGAGGGTCAGGTTGTGCGGACGCATGGGGTCCTTGCGCCAGCCGCTGCGCTTGCCGATCACCAGCGCGAGCGCCAGGCCCGCCGCACCGGCGTTGACGTGGACCACCGTGCCGCCGGCGAAGTCCTCGATGCCGAGCTGGGTCAGCCAGCCGCCGCCCCACACCCAGTGGGCCACCGGGAAGTAGACGACCGTCGCCCAGACGATGGAGAAGACCACCCACGCCCCGAACTTGGCGCGGTCGGCGATGGCACCGCTGATCAGTGCCACGGTGATGATGGCGAAGGTGAGCTGGAACGCCGAGAACACCAGGCTCGGCATGCCGGTGCCGTCGTCCTTGGTCGCGGTGTCCACCAGGCTCTGCAGGCCGACGGCCTCCAGGCCACCCACGAAGCGGTTCAGCAGTTCACTGCCGTTCGTACCGAACGCCAGCGAGTGTCCGTAAAGGGCCCAGGCGATGCTGACGGTGATGATGCTGACGAAGGACATCATCATCATGTTCAGGACGCTCTTGGCCCTGGTCATGCCCCCGTAGAAGAACGCGAGTCCCGGCGTCATCAGCAGCACCAGCGCGGTGGCCGCGAGCATCCAGGCTGTGGTGCCGCTATCGATCTTCATCCGATGCGACCCTCCTTACAAATGGCGTGTGGCCGTTTTCTCCCGCAGTGGGCGCTCCAGGGCTTCATTGACCGGCTGCACACTGACGTTGGGCGAAAGCGTGTTCTTCTGCCGTTTCAGGTCTGGACCCTGCGTGTTTCACGTACGTGAAACTCACCACAGTGATGTTTCGGCCACGTTTCGGAGGGTTGCTGAAGCGTCATCGGCGCGTCCCAATCGACGCGCCGATGACGAGAATGTTCGGCGACCGGGCTGCCGCCCGCGCCGGGTTAGGCGGCGGCCTGGGCGAGTTTGCGCAGGCGGGCGAGGGCGTCGCGCTCGATGCGCCGCGCGCGGTCGCGGCCGATGCCGTAGCGCTCGCCGACCTCGGTGAGGGTGTGCTCGCGGCCGTCGACGAGGCCGTAACGCCACCGCAACATCTCGCGCGTGCGCCCCTCCAAGCCCTGCAGCCAGTCTTCCAGGCGCTCGCGCTCGAGGGTGTCGAGGGCCTGCTGCTCGGGATCGGCCCAGGTCTCGTCGGCGATCATGTCGCCGAGCTCGGTCTCGTCCTCGTCGCCCACCCCGAGCTGCAGCGACACCGGGTCGGAGGCCCAGCGGCGCAGCTCGCGAACCCGCTCGATGGGCAGGTCGAGCACCTCGGCGAGGTCCTTGTCGGTCGGCTCGGCGTCCATCTGGGCCATCATGTCGCGGCGCACGCGCATCAGGCGGGTCATCTGCTCGCCGGCGTGGGTGGGCAGGCGGACGGGCCGGGCCTGCTCGTGGATGGCGCGCCCGACCGACTGGCGGATCCACCAGGTGGCGTAGGTGGAGAACTTGTAGCCGCGGCGGTAGTCGAACTTCTCCACGGCGCGCACCAGGCCGAGGTTGCCCTCCTGCACCAGGTCGATCAGCGGCATCCCCCGGCCGCTGTACTTCCTGGCGACGGCCACCACCAGGCGGAGGTTCGCCTGGATGAAGTCGTCCTTTGCGCGCCGGCCGGACACCGCCAGCCGCTCGAGCTCCTCATCGGTCGCGTCCGCCGTCTTGGGCTCCGGATCCCCGGTGTCCAGGAGCTGCTCGGCGTACAGACCCGCCTCGATGCGCTTGGCCAGCTCGACCTCCTGGTCGGCGCTGAGCAAGGGCACTCGTCCTATCTCGGCCAGGTAGGTGCCGAGAAGATCTCTCTCGGCAGCCTGCTGATCCTGAGCCCGATTCCCCGTCGGCCTTGCCATCCGATGGCACCTCGTCTCGCCCGCCCTGGTGTGCGGGTGAGCCCGCCCTGCCGGCCGTCCGTGCCGGAGCGACGCGCTCTCCCCCTCTTTGCCGGATCAACGAACAGTCCATGGCAAAGATTCCCCAAAGAGATGCGACCGGAGAATGGTTTCCGGCGTCCTCCTCAGGTATGAGTTCGCACCTGAAGAGGGATGATGTGCCCCCGGAAAAAGCGGCTAAACGCCAGTAAATCGGAATGCGATCCCCAGCATGCGCACCTCCTCGGGGGGCGGCTTCAGTACGTCCCGTCGCGCAGTGCGGTTATCGCGCCGGCCAGCAGAGTCCCGACGTCGCCGAGGATGTGGCCGCCCTCCACGACCACCCGCCGGCCACCGGAGACCACCGAGTGGACGTCGCAGGCCGACGCGCCGAACACGACGGTGTCGGCGGGCGAGGCGGCGCGCGCACCCGCGGTGCGCACCGAGTCCAGCCGCACCGACACCAGGTCGGCCCAGGCGCCCGGGACGATGTAGCCCGCGTCGGGGTGGCCGAGGGACGCCTGGCCGACCGACGTGGCCGCGTCGAGCAGGTCGGCGGCCCTCCAGTGACCCCGCTCCCCCGTGGTCAGGCGCTCGTCCAGCTCGACCGCCCGCGCCTCCTCCAGCAGGTCGATGATGACGTTGCTGTCGCTGCCCAGGGTGATCGGCGACCCCGCCTCGTGCAGCCGCCGCGCCGGGCCGACCCCGTCGGCCAGGTCGCGCTCGGTCGTCGGGCACACGCACACATAGGTGGAGGACCCGCTGAGCAGCGCCACGTCCACGTCGCTCAGGTGGGTGGCGTGGACGGCGGTCGTGCGCGGCCCGAGGACGCCGTGCTCGTAGAGCACCTGGACGGGCGTCGCGCAGTAGGTCTCGACGCAGTGGCGGTTCTCGGTGCGCCGCTCGGAGACCTGGGCGTGCACCGGGGCGGCCCTGCGGTGGCCGAACTCCGCGACCACCGGCATCTGCTCCGGCGGGCAGGCCCGCACCGAGTGGACGGCCCCGCCGACCACCACGTCCGGGCTGCCGGCATACTCCTCGGCGAGGGCGTCCGCGCGCTCGGCCCACTGGTGGGCGTCACGGTCGGCGAAGCGCAGTTGCGGGCCGCTGGGAGCGGCGCCGATGCCGTCGCACAGATAGCACGCCTGCAGCAGGGTGATGCGCAGCCCGGCGTCCCTGGCCGCCTGGACGAGCGCGTGGCCCATGGCGTTGGGGTCGGCGTACGGGCGGCCACCCCGGTCGCGGTGCAGGTAGTGGAACTCCCCGACGCAGGTGACGCCGGCCATGGCCATCTCGGCGTAGGTCGCCCTGGCCAGGTCGAGATAGGTGCCGGGGTCGAGCCGGTCGGCGATGGCGTACATGCGCTCGCGCCAGCCGCGGAAGCTCTCCGAGCCGCCCTCGGCCTGCCCGCGCAGAGCGCGGTGGAAGGCGTGGGAGTGCGCGTTGGCCATGCCCGGCATCGTCAGGCCGCTCAGGCGCACGGCCCCCTTGGGGGCGGCGCCGACCCCTTGCGCGACCTCGGCGAAGCGGTTGCCCTCCACCCGGACCAGGACGCCCTCGACCGGGGTCCCTGGCGGCATCCAGGCCAGCTCGCACCAGTAGGTAAGGTCGGACACTCCCCCAATCTGTCCGGGGAAACGTCAACGTATGTCCCGTTATCTGAATCGATTCGTTGACTCAGGAGACCGGGCCGGCCGCGGGGCGCACGCTGATCTCGGTGACGTGGGCGTCGCCGCTCGCGGTCACCGCCGCGAGGACGGCCGCGGCGACCGACTCGGCCCGCAGATAGCGCTCCGGCTCGTACGCGCCGCCCTCGTGCTCGCGCACCTCGCGCTGCATATCGGTGGCGATCCTCCCCGGGTACACGGTGGTCACCCGTACGCCGTACCGCTCCTCCTCCAGACGGAGGACGTCGGCGAAGGCCCGCAGTGCGAACTTGCTCGCGGCGTAGGCGCCCCAGCCGGGGTTGGCGCGCTGCCCGGCCCCGGAGTTGATCAGCACCACGTGACCGTGCGAGGCGCGCAGCGGGGGCAGCAGCAGCCGGGTCAGGCCCGCCACCGCGATGACGTTGACCTCCATCGACTCCCGCCAGTCGCGGAGCGACAGCTCGGCCAGCGCGCCCAGGCGCGCCACGCCCGCGCTGTGCACGAGCAGATCGAGCCGGTCCACGCCGGCCGCCGCCTCGGCGACCGCGCGCTCGTCGGTCAGCTCCACGGCCCAGGGCCGGGCCCCGAGCTCGTCGCAGAGAGCGCGGAGCGCGGTGCCGTCGCGTCCGCCGAGGATCAGGTCGTAGGCCGGTGCGAGGGCCCGGGCGATGGCCTCCCCGACTCCGCGGGAGCCCCCGGTGATCAGTGCGATGGGTCGTGCGGTCATGCGGCTCACCTTAGGCGCCGCCCATCCGGCTCCCGGACCCCGGCCCGCCTTGGCCGCCCGGTCCGTCCTTGCCGCCCGGCGCCGCCTCGGTCATTTTCCCAATGCCGTACTTTCTCCTAGTCCTCGCACCTTTCCTAATGTGCGGGCTCTACGTACCGTCTTTTCGGCATTTCCGGGACTTATCCAGCGCGAAGCTCATAATGATCATCACTGCCACCGGACGTCCGGGAGGCGTCCGGCTCCCTCGCCCCGCCCGCGGGCGGTCACGGGCGGAGGAACACCCCTGTCTGGCCGCTCATCCGCTCGTCCTCTTCCAGGCGGGCACGGGTGCGCAGCGGCGCGGCCTCGGCCATGGCCTCCAGCAAGAGCATCGCCAGCGTGAGCGGCGCCGCGTGCGCACCGCACACCGGCCGCTCGCCCATCGGCGCCGGCAGCACCACGTCGGCCGGGAACGGCACCTCGGCCCGGTCGGTGATCACCGCGGTGCGCAGGCCGAGCTTGGCGGCGTACTCCAGCGCCTGCACGGCCTCGACCGGGTATCGGGGCAGGACGATGGCGAGTAACCACTCCGAGCCCGCACGGCGTGCGGCGTGCAGCCCGTCGGTCAGCTCGGAACCGCCGTGCACGAGCGGCCGGACGTCGGGGTGGATGCGCCGCGCGTAGTAGGTGAAGGTCATGACCGGCCCGGACGACACCCGCAGTCCGAGCACGGGAAGCGGCTCGCAGGCCGCCAGAGCCGTGCCGAGGCCCCGGATGCGCCCGGACAACCCGTCGGCGGGCCGGCCGGGCGGCGGGGCCAGGCGCTCGCGCAGCGCCGTGAGGTTGCGCATTTCGCGGTCGATCATCTCGATCAGGGAGCGCGCCGCCCCGTTGCCGTCGGCGGGGGACGGGGGGAGGTCGCCGACGGCCTCGCCGAGGACGAGCGGGCGCAGCGCATGGCGGAACTCCGGATATCCGGCGAAGCCCAGGGCGATCGCGAACCGGGTCACCGACGGCTGGCTGACCCCGGCCCGCTCGGCCAGTTCGACGCTCGACAGGAAGATCGCGTCAGGAAGGTTCTCGCCCAGATATAGGGCGATGCGCCTTTGCACGGGGGAAAGACGCCTGTCCCCGATCAGCTGTTCGAGCCCGTCCGCCACTTGCACCTCCAGCCCCCGGGGCGGCCATCCCCGCCGATCGACAACGCACAAGGCCGCCGTCCTCATCCCGCCCCGCCCGCCGGTGCCCCCGCCCCCGCGGCGTCCGCCGATGCGCCGAGTGATCGCGTACATCAGAGGAGAACCCGAACATACCCGTCCCCCGCCGCCGAGCCATCCCGTTTTCGTCGCACGGCCATCGCGGATTTCCCGGCGGTGGAGGTGACACCGGCGGGGTGGGCCGGCGGTGGCCCTGGCTCGGGCCGGCGGAGGAGGTGCGACGAGGTGACGGAGCCGGTCAGAAGGGGAACGGCCGCTCCGGGTGGGTGGGGCCGGGCCGGCTGCGTTCGCGTGTTCGGCGGAGGCGAGCGGCCCAGGGCCGAGGAGCGGTCAGTGCCGGACGCCGTACTCGCGGCGGATCTGCCGTGCGACCTCCTCCAGGCGCTCGCGGGTCTGCAGCAGCCGGGCTTCGGCCTCCTCGGTGCGTGCCTCCGCGGCCAAGGTGCGGTTCCCGGTGCTCGCGCCGAGCCTCCGCTTGGCGCGGGCCTTCAGCTCACGAATGCGCCACCTTCCCAGCAGTCCCATCGTGCTCCGCCTCCTCACCTATCGACGTGGCACCGGCCCACTCCCCCGGATCGGCCGATCCATGCACGGGACGCCCCGGACGGCAGGTCAGACCCCCTTCGTGATCAGGCCAGCACCCTTCGCCGCATCGCGCTGTTCGCTCTGGCCAGCGCGGGCGTCGCCTTGCCGCACCTGGTGCGCGTCATCTGCGGGGCCGACCCGGCCTCCGCGGAGTTCACCGAGCACTACGCCGAGCAGGTCAGGCGCCTGCTCACCCACCTGCGCCCGTGACGCGGCCGTGCTCGCCGCCGGGCCGCGGGTCGGACACCCCATCGCCGCGGGTGCCCGCCGCCGTCCCGGCCGCGCCGCGCACGCCGCCGCTCCACACCGACGGCAGGTCGTGACGCCCTGAGACGAACTCCTGGACGGCGATCTTCGCCCGGATGACCGGGCGGCGCCAGCGGATCTCCCGGTGCACGGCCTTCGCCATCTTGGCGGGCCGCGGCCGGCGCGAGCCGGGGGCGAAGAACCAGCGCGCCCACGGCGACCCGGGCCGCGCCAGCCGCACCGCGCCGACGATGAGCAGCACCGGTACGAACAGCCCGGCGAGACCCGTCCAGATCTTGCCCTTGAGCAGGGTGACCACGGCGAGGACAAGGTTGAGCAGCAGCAGAAGGGCCGCCGACCACCTGCCGGCCGCCGACGGCTCGGGCTCCTCCCAGCCGAACGGGCGCACGCCGAGCAGCAGGAGCAACGTCACCGCGATCGCCACGAAGACCGCGTCGACGGACGTGCGGCCCTCCTCCGACCAGTAGACGTCGCGCAGGTGCAGGATCAGCGCGAACTCGTCCAGCACCAGCGCCGCGCCGACCCCGAAGACGGCCGCGGTGCAGGCGTACCAGCCGGAGGACAGCCCGGCGGTGACCAGCCCGGCCACCCCGCCGAACAGCATGAGGACCACGCCGAACACGACGTGGTGGACGTGGACGTCACCGACGTTGACGTCGCGGAACCAGCCCACCTTGGCGCGGATCAGCCGGACGTTGACCCGGGTGAAGACGAAGGTCACGATCAGCGCCGTCAGGAAGCAGAACAGCGGCAGGCGTCCGGTGCCGACGATGCGTTCGTGAAACCAGGCTCCCACAGTCAACCCCCAGTACCCGATGCTACGGCTCCGCCAACGCTCCTCCTGCCCCGTGCGCCGCTCCGGTTCCGTCCGGTCCAACGGCTCGGCGGGCCTCGTGGTGCCCGCCCCGCCTCAGCCGGGCACGTCGTGAGCCGCCTGGTCCCCCGGTCAGGCGAGGAAGGCGCGCAGCAGGGCCGCGGTCCCCTCCAGGTGCTCGACCACGGCCCTGCGCGCGGCCTCGGGGTCGCCGTCCAGGATGGCGGCGACCATGGCGGCGTGCTGGGCGGCGGCGTGGTCGATGTTGGGGCCGAGCACCGGGATGGCGTTGAGCAGGTCGGTGACCCGCAGCCGCGCGTCGGCGGCGGCCGAGGCGAGCAGCGCCGACCCGGTCAGCTCGGCGATCGCCAGGTGGAAGGCGGTGTCGAGCCGCCGGTAGTCGGCCGGGGCGGCGTCGTTGACGTCGGCCAGCCTGCGCCGCAGCACCTCCCGGCGCCCCTCGGTGAGGCCGGTGGTGGCGAGCACCTGCGCCGCGCCGCACTCGATCGCCATCCGGAAGGTCAGCGCGTCGTCCAGCTCACCCGGTCCCATCCGCCGGACGACCTCGCGCAGGTCGCCCCGGCCCGGCAGCGGCGGCTCGTACACGACGAACGCCCCTCCGTACCGGCCGCGCCGCACGTCGAGGTAGCCGGCCTCCTGCAGGGCGCGGATCGCCTCGCGCAGGGTGACCCGGCTGATGCCGAGCTGGACGGCGAGCTCGCGCTCGGGCGGGAGCTTCCCGCCGGGTGCGACCACTCCCAGTTTGATGACCTGCAGCAGCCGCTCGACGGTCTCCTCGAACGCGTTGCCGGCGCGGACCGGTCCAAGGAGCGCGACGAGCGGCTGCTCGCCCATCACGTCCTCCCCCACAACCCCGCAGCAAATGGTTTGAGATTAGCCCCTTTCGCCACTTTGCCGCGCGGAGCCGTTGACGCGGGGCGGTCGCTGGTGCTTGCATGCCGCCAATGGTCTGTTTCCAGACTTTTGGAAGGGAGCGCGGTGCTCACCGTCGACCGTCTCCGTGAAGAGGTGTCCGCCGGGCGGGTCGACACCGTGCTCCTGGCCATCGTGGACATGCAGGGACGTCTCCAGGGCAAGCGGCTGTCCGCGCGGTACTTCCTGGAGGAGGTGCTGCACCACGCCGCCGAGGGCTGCAACTATCTCCTCGCCGTGGACGTCGACATGAACACCGTCGGCGGCTACACCATGTCCTCCTGGGAGCGCGGCTACGGCGACTTCGTGATGCGCCCCGACCTCGGCACACTGCGCAAGGTGCCCTGGCAGGAGGGCACGGTCATGCTGCTGGCCGACCTCGCCTGGGAGGACGGCTCGGACGTCGCCGCCTCGCCGCGGCAGATCCTGCGCGGGCAGACCGCCCGGCTGGCCGAACGGGGCCTGGCGGCCTACGTGGGCACCGAGTTGGAGTTCGTCGTCTACACCGACAGCTACGAGAGCGCCTGGTCGCGGGCCTACCGGGATCTGACCCCCGCCAACCAGTACAACGTCGACTACTCCCTGCTCGGCGGCGCCCGCGTCGAGCCGCTGCTGCGCCGCGTCCGGCTCGGCATGGAGGGCGCGGGCATGTACGTCGAGTCCGCCAAGGGCGAGTGCAACCTGGGCCAGCACGAGATCGCCTTCCGGTACGCCGAGGCGCTCACCACGTGCGACAACCACGCGATCTACAAGAACGGCGCCAAGGAGATCGCCGCCCAGGAGGGCATGTCGATCACCTTCATGGCCAAGCCCAACCATCGGGAGGGCAACTCCTGCCACATCCACATCTCCCTGCGCGGCGCCGGCGGCGAGCCGGTCATGGCCGGCGACCGGCCGCACGGGCTGTCCGAGCTCGGCGAGCACTTCATCGCCGGCCAGCTCGCCGCCCTGCGGGAGCTGACCCTGCTCTACGCGCCCAACATCAACTCCTACAAGCGGTACGTGCCGGGCAGTTTCGCGCCGACGGCGGTCAAGTGGGGGGTGGACAACCGCACCTGCGCCCTGCGCCTGGTCGGGCACGGCCCCGCGCTGCGGGTCGAGAACCGCGTGCCGGGCGGCGACGTCAACCCCTACCTGGCCGTCTCGGGGCTGATCGCGGCCGGGTTGTACGGCATCGACAACGAGCTGCCGTTGGAGGAGGCGTACGCGGGGAACGCCTACAGCGCCGGGGCGGCCACCGTGCCGGCCAGCCTGCGCGACGCGCTCGTCCTGTGGGAGGGGTCCAAGATCGCCAGGGAGGCGCTCGGCGAGCAGGTCGTCGAGCACTACGCGAACAACGCCCGCGTCGAGCTGGCCGCCTTCGACGCGGCGGTCACCGACTGGGAGCTGTTCCGCGGCTTCGAGCGGATGTGACGCGAGGACATGGGGGCGTGAGGACGTGAGGACCATCGGACCGGCCACCGGGGCGCGCGCGACATGAAGATCATCAATCCGGCCACCGAGGACGTCCTCGCCGACGTCGAGTTCGCGGACGTCGCCGAGACCGACCGCGCCGTCGAGCGCGCCCGCGCGGCGTTCCCCGCCTGGCGTGAGGTCTCCCCGGGCGACCGCGCGCGGCTGCTGCGGCGCTTCGCCGACCTGGTCGACCGGCACGGCGACGAGCTGGCCGATCTCGAACTGGCCAACGCCGGGCACCCGATCGGCAACGCCCGCTGGGAGGCGGGCAACGTGCGCGACGTCCTGCACTTCTACGCCGGGGCGCCCGAGCGCAACCACGGAATGCAGATCCCGGTGCCGGGCGGGGTGGACATCACCTTCGCCGAGCCGCTCGGCGTCGTGGGCGTGATCGTGCCGTGGAACTTCCCGATGGTCATCATGACCTGGGGAGCGGCCCCGGCACTGGCCGCGGGCAACACGGTGATCGTCAAGCCCGCCGAGTGGACCCCGCTGACGGCGCTGCGGCTGGCCGAGCTGGCCCGCGAAGCGGGCCTGCCCGAGGGGGTGCTCCAGGTGCTGCCCGGAGAAGGGGAGGTCGCGGGCGCGCGCCTGGTCGAGCACCCCGGCGTACGCAAGATCGTGTTCACCGGCTCGACCGAGGTGGGCAGGCTCATCGCCGCCCGGGCCGCCGAACAGGTCAAGCGGGTCACCCTGGAGCTCGGCGGCAAGAGCGCCAACATCGTCTTCGCCGACGCCGACCTGGAACGGGCCGTGGCGACCGCGCCGATGGCGGTGTTCGACAACAGCGGCCAGGACTGCTGCGCCCGCTCGCGCATCCTCGTCGAACGGCCGGTGTACGAGGAGTTCCTGGACCGCCTGGTCGCCACGATCGGCGGGCTCACCGTCGGCGACCCGCGCGACCCGGGCACCGACCTCGGGCCGCTGATCAGCGCCGAGCACCGCGCGCGGGTCGCCTCGTTCGTGACCGGCACCCCGCACCACCAGGGCTCCTGCCCGGCGGGCAAGGGCTTCTGGTTCCCGCCGACCGTGCTGACCCACGACTCCCTGGACGAGCGCGCGTTCACCGAGGAGATCTTCGGGCCGGTGGTGAGCGTCGTCCCGTTCGACGGCGAGGCCGAGGCCGTCCGCATCGCCAACGACACCAGGTACGGGCTGTCGGGCTCGATCTGGACCCGGGACGTGGGGCGGGCGCTGCGCGTGGCACGCGCCGTGGAGGCGGGCAACCTGTCGGTCAACTCGCACTCCTCGGTCCGCTACTGGACGCCGTTCGGCGGCTACAAGCAGTCAGGGCTCGGCCGCGAGCTGGGCCCGGACGCGCTCGCCGCGTTCACCGAGGTCAAGAACGTCTTCATCGCCCACTGACGCTCCGATTCCGGGAGCGGGGAAACCATCGGCACCAGGGAGTTCGTCACCATGCAACGTCTGCGCGACCGCGTCGCCGTCATCACCGGTGCGGCGGGCGGCATCGGCCTCGCCACGGCCCGCCGCTTCGCCGAGGAGGGCGCCAAGGTCGTGTGCGCCGACGTCGACGAGGAGGGCGGCGCCAAGATCGCCGAGGAGGTCGGCGGCCTCTTCGTCCGCACCGACGTCACCAGCGAGGACGACGTCGCCGCGCTGTTCCAGGCGGCCTTCGAGACCTACGGCTCCGTGGACGTCGCGTTCAACAACGCCGGCATCTCCCCGCCCGACGACGACTCCATCCTCACCACCGGCATGGACGCCTGGCGGCGGGTGCAGGACGTCAACCTCACCAGCGTCTACCTGTGCTGCAAGCACGCCATCCCGTACATGCGGCGGCAGGGCAAGGGCTCGATCATCAACACCGCGTCCTTCGTGGCGGTGATGGGCTCGGCGACCTCGCAGATCTCCTACACCGCCTCCAAGGGCGGAGTTCTCGCCATGTCGCGCGAACTGGGCGTGCAGTTCGCCCGCGAGGGCATCCGGGTCAACGCGCTGTGCCCGGGACCGGTGAACACTCCGCTGCTGCAGGAGCTGTTCGCCAAGGACCCCGAGCGCGCCCAGCGGCGCCTGGTGCACATCCCGCTCGGGCGGTTCGCCGAGGCGTCCGAGATCGCCGCGGCGGTCGCGTTCCTGGCCTCCGACGACGCGAGCTTCATCACCGGCGCGGAGTTCCTGGTGGACGGCGGCATCTCCGGCGCCTACGTCACTCCCCTGTAGCGTGGCGCCCATGTCACGACCGGTCATCGGGATCACCTGCTACGTCGAGCCCGCCGCGTTCACCGTGTGGCGGATGCCGGCCGCGCTGCTGCCCTACGGCTACGTCGAGCACGTCGAGCGGGCGGGCGGCCAGCCGGTGATCCTGCCCCCGGCCGGCGATCCGGCTCCGCTGGCCGCGCGGCTGGACGGGCTGATCGTGGCCGGTGGCGGGGACGTCGATCCCGGCCGGTACGCCGCGCCGCCGCACCCGCGCACCGGGTACATCAGGAAGTTCCGCGACGAGGCGGAGTTCGCGCTGGTGGGCGCCGCCTTGGACGCCGGGCTGCCGCTCCTCGGCGTGTGCCGGGGCATGCAGGTGCTGAACGTCCATCTGGGCGGCACCCTGCACCAGCATCTGCCCGACGTGACCGGCCACGACGGGCACTCCCCCGCCCCCGGCGAGTTCGGCCACCTGCCGGTGACCGTCGAGCCGGGGAGCAGGCTGGCCGAGGTGCTCGGGCCTGGGAAGGCCGAGGCCGCCCACTACCACCACCAGGCGGTCGACCGCCTCGGCGTGGGGCTGACGGTGTCGGCGACCTGCGACGACGGGACGATCGAGGCGGTCGAGCTGGCCGGGCACCCGTTCGCGCTCGCCGTCCAGTGGCATCCGGAGGCCGCCGAGGAGAGCCGCCTGTTCGAGGCTTTGGTCACCGCCGCGCGAGCCTTGCGACCGGGCATTGGTGCGGGTGAGCGGCATTGGTAGGGTGGGCGGCGACACCGATGATCCCGTGCGGGAGAGCGTCCTGACAGCCGGTCAGGACCCCTGAAGGAGCAAGTCCTCCCCGCGAACCTCACAAGGCAAAGGACCGCGCGGGCCAGGTGACCTCTGGAAAGCAGACCCCTCTGGGGGCCTCGCCGAAGGTGAAAGTCCGGTAAATACCGGGCGAAACTCTCAGGCACCGATGACAGAGGGGGAGGATGCTCTCATCCGTCCCTGTCTGAGGTGCGCATCATGTCCAGATCCACACCGCTCCGCGAGGTGCACGAGAGCCTCGGCGCGACGCTCACCGACTTCGCCGGCTGGCTGATGCCGCTCCGCTACGGCAGCGAGTCCGCCGAGCACAACGCGGTGCGCACGGCCGCCGGGCTGTTCGACCTCTCCCACATGGGAGAGATCTTCCTCACCGGGCCGCAGGCCGGCGAGGCGCTCGATCACGCTCTGGTCGGTCACCTGTCGGTGCTGGAGCCCGGCCGGGCGCGCTACACCATGATCTGCGCGCCGGACGGCGGCGTGCTCGACGACCTGATCGTCTACCGCCTGGCCGCCGAGGAGTTCCTGGTGGTGGCCAACGCCTCCAACTACCAGCGCGTCGCGGCCGAGCTCACCGCCCGGGCCGAGGGCTTCCAGGCAGAGGTCGCCGACCGGTCCGACGAGTACGCGCTGGTCGCCGTCCAGGGGCCGCGCGCGCAGGAGATCCTCGCCACTCTCACCGACGCCGACCTGCCGGGGTTGAAGTACTACGCCGGGCTGCCCGGCACCGTCGCCGGGGTCGAGGCCCTCATCGCCCGCACCGGGTACACCGGTGAGGACGGCTTCGAGCTGTTCGTCGCCGCGGGCGACGCCGTGACCGTGTGGCAGGAGCTGGCCAAGGCCGGCGACGCCCACGGCCTGCGCCCGGCGGGCCTGTCCGCCCGGGACACCCTGCGCCTTGAGGCCGGCATGCCGCTGTACGGCAACGAGCTGAACGCCGGGCTCACCCCCTTCGACGCCGGCCTCGGCCGCGTCGTACGTTTCGACAAGCCGGGCGACTTCGTCGGCCGCGCGGCCCTCGCGCCGCTCAAGGACGTCCCGCCGCGCCGGCGCCTGACCGGCCTGGTAGCGCGCGGGCGCCGAGTGCCGCGCCACGGCTACCCCGTGGTGCTGCTGACCGACGGTAGCGTCGTTGGGGAGGTCACCAGCGGCGCACCCTCTCAGTCCCTCGGCAAGCCGATCGCGATGGCCTACGTCGACACCAACGTGTCGGAGGGCCTGGCGGTCGACATCCGTGGTAGCCATGAACCGGTCGACGTGGTTGACCTGCCTTTTTACCGGAGGAGCAAGTGAGCAGCATTCCCGAGGAGCTCAGCTACACCAAGGAGCACGAGTGGGTGGCCGGTCTTGACGACGGCCTCACCGTGACCGTGGGCATCACGGCCTTCGCCGCCGAGTCCCTCGGCGACGTGGTGTTCGTCCAGTTGCCCGAGGTCGGCGGCATGGTGGAAGCGGGCGACGCGGTGGGCGAGGTCGAGTCCACCAAGTCCGTCAGCGACATCTACGCGCCGGTGACCGGCGAGGTCGTCGCGGTCAACCAGGTCGTCGTCGACGACCCGTCGCTGGTGAACTCCGACCCCTACGGCGAGGGGTGGCTGTTCCAGGTGCGGGTGGAGGGCACCCCCGAGGACCTCCTCACCGCCGAGGAGTACACCCAGGTCACCACCGCGGAGTCCTGAGCATCCTCGACGCGCCGCCGGCCGGTCCCACCCGGCCGGCGCGCCGAACCCGTCAGAGATGACCGACGTACCGGACCCGGCGGACCACGCCCGCCGGGTGCCCGGCCCGCAGGGTCCGCGTCGGCCCGTACATTTCGAGCATCCCGCATGACCCGCGCCTTCCGGGGCATTCCTCGCACGTCACGTTCCGAAGGACGGAAAGATCAATGGCGATCAGCGTCTTCGACCTGTTCAAGATCGGTATCGGGCCGTCCAGCTCGCACACCGGTGGTCCCATGGCCGCGGCGCACAAGTTCGCCCGCGGCCTGCACCAGGACGGCCTGCTGGAGAAGACCGCCCGGGTCGAGGCCATCCTCTACGGCTCGCTGGGCCTGACCGGCAAGGGACACGGCAGCGACAAGGCCGTGCTGCTCGGGCTGTCCGGCGAGAAGCCCGAACTGGTCGACGTGGACACCGTCGACGACAAGCTCGCGCACATCCGCGAGACCGGCGCCCTCACGCTGTACGGCAGGCACGAGATCCCGTTCGTGGTCGGCGAGCACCTGGTGTTCGAGCGCAAGATCTCCCTGCCGGGGCATCCGAACGGCATGCGCTTCACCGCCTTCACCGCCGAGGGCGAGCAGCTCCGCGAGAAGGTCTACTACTCGGTGGGCGGCGGGTTCGTGGTGGACGAGAACGCCACCGGGGCCGACCGCATCAAGGCCGACGACACCGAGCTGCCCTACCCGTTCACCACCGGCGCCGACCTGCTGCGGCACTGCGCGGAGACCGGGCTGTCGGTCTCCGGGCTCATGCTGGAGAACGAGAAGGCCTTCGGCCGCACCGAGGCCGAGATCAGGACGAGCCTGCTGAACATCTGGGGCGTCATGTCCGAGTGCGTGCGCCGCGGCACCGCCAAGGAGGGCGTGCTCCCCGGCGGCCTGAAGGTCAGGCGCCGGGCCAACCAGATGCTCCGGCGTCTGCAGAGCGAGTCCCCCGAGAAGGACCCGCTGCAGACCATGGACTGGGTCACGCTGTTCGCCCTGGCCGTCAACGAGGAGAACGCCGCCGGCGGACGGGTGGTCACCGCGCCCACCAACGGCGCGGCCGGCATCATCCCGGCCGTGCTGACCTACTACGAGCGGTTCACGCCGGGCTCCGACGAGGACGGCGTGATCCGTTTCCTGCTCACCGCCGGCGCGATCGGCGTGCTGTTCAAGGAGAACGCCTCCATCTCCGGCGCCGAGGTCGGCTGCCAGGGCGAGGTCGGCTCGGCCTGCTCGATGGCCGCCGCCGGCCTCACCGAGGCGCTCGGCGGCACCCCCGAGCAGGTCGAGAACGCCGCGGAGATCGGCATCGAGCACAACCTCGGCCTCACCTGCGACCCGATCGGCGGCCTGGTGCAGATCCCGTGCATCGAGCGCAACGCGGTCGCCTCGATCAAGGCCATCACCGCGGCCCGCATCGCGCTGCGCGGCGACGGCCGCCACTTCGTCGCCCTGGACAAGGCCATCAAGACCATGCGCGACACCGGCCGCGACATGCTCGACAAGTACAAGGAGACCAGCCGCGGCGGCCTCGCCGTCAACGTCATCGAGTGCTGATCCCGGCACCCGTCCTGCCGCGCCACAGCTCCAGGCCGAGCCAGAGCCCGCCGGCCGCGATCAGGACGCCGTGCGCGATGCGCAGGGCGGGCGAGCCGAAGAACTGCGGGATGAACAGCACGAACCCCGCGGCGAGCGGAACGGCGCTCCACCGGGACAGCACGCCCGAGCGCGCCACCGCGACCGCCGCCATCGTCACACCCACGGCGAGGAGCACCAGGCCGCCCAGGAACATCGTGCCCGCCACCGGCGCGAAGCGGAACTCGCTCACCAGTCGCAGCAGTGACGCGTTCTGGTCCCGGACGGCCTGGCCCGCGATCACGTTCAGCCCGAAGTCCTCTGCGCCGTAGTACGGCAGGACGAGCCCCGCGCCGAGCCACGTCACCACGAGCGCGCGGGCGGTGCGGCGCTGACCGAGCACGCGGTGCAGAGCGAACAGCCCCAGCGGCAGCAGGATGAACCCGATCATCGCGAACAGATGGGACGCGACCCAGGCCGGCGAGGCGATCGCGACGGCGCCGTCCATCGACGACTCGTCGGAGTACGGCCGTATCGCGGGATACAGCAGGAACAGCACGCCGACCGCCACGAAGGCCACGGCGCCGAGACGGGATCGGGACAAGGGGGTGGTGCTCACGGGGGATCCTCCTGACGACCAGCCATCCGGCTCATGCGCTCACTTATGAGAGCGATGCTCTCTATTAGGATCAGGATTGTCAAGAGCTTTCATCGCTCCGGCAGGAGAGCACTGAAACCACGGATGCCGTACGGGCACCACGAGCGACAAGACGGCCCCGCCTCAGCCCGGTCCCGCCAACGCCGCTCCTTCACCCGCGGCGCGCGTCCGACACCGACACGACACCCTGCGAACCACCCAGACCGCTCCACGCCCTCGCCGTCGACGTCACCGAACACCGATGCGCGGCTCCAGCAGATCGACGACGCACAGCCCGGTCTCCCCGCCCACCAGGCTGGGGGCCACCTCCGCCCGCGCCGCCAGATCGAGCGGAGCCAGCCCCTCCACCTGGTCGGCATGCACGATGCGGTCCAGGCCCGCTCCCACCAGCGGCGCGGCGGTGCGCAGAGAAGCCTCCAGCGCCACGCCTCGCATGGCTCCCCCGTGCAGGACGATGTTGCGCGTCCGGTAGAGCCGGCGCAGCGCCACCCGGTAGGTGCTCATCACCTCACCCAGCACCCGGCGCGGATCGGCCATCAGCGCGGCCATCCGCTGCGCGGCGGGCGCGTCGCTGTACTTGCTGCGCGCGCCGGAGAAGTCAAGGACCGAGGGCCCGGAGGCGCGAAGCGCCTCGGCGACGCAGCGGGCCCGCTCGCGATTGGTCCCGCAGTCGGCGATGCGACGTGCGAGATCGTCCGGCTGCCGTGGCCTGTGATGGTGCGCGAGCGCCGTCAACTCGGCCCTGGGCCACGAGCAGGCGATGATCACCGCAAGCCGATCGGCGGCGACCGCCTTGCCCGACCGTTCGGCCTCCGGCGGGTCGTCCGGATGCGAGAGCAACGCCTCGATGGCGGCCCAGGCCCCCGCCACGGCCGGCCCGAGCGGCCCCTGGTTGATCGGCGCCGCCAGTTCGAGCGCCTCGTCGATCCGGCTGCGCGTGCCTTCGATGGCATAGAGATGTCCCTCGTTGACGAGGGACACCACATCGGCACCTCGGGCCGGTGGGTTCGAGGCAATAGGTTCTGCGTGCCCGGCGATCCAGATGTACGGCAACGGGGTTATCCCTCCCCGGTGATGCCGCAGATATGACGAGCGAGCCACCATACGCTCGATCATCTGCCGAGCCTGCTCGGCCGCTCCATGCACGTCCAGCGCCGCAAGGCGGTACAGGAAGCCGCCTCCTGGCCGGACGCCCGTGGTGTCATGTGCGTATTTGCGCAACCATTCCATCACCTGTTCCTTCGGCAGCCAGGTCGCCAGCGGCTCTGCGAGCGTGCGGTGCGGCACTCCGGACAGGGCGACCAGCACTTCGAATGACCTGGGTTCGCCTCGGGCCAGCACTGCCGCACCCTCGGCGATGTCACGGGTCTCCGCATGACCGGAATAAAGGTCCCGAGCCCAGGCCAGAAGGTGATTCTTGCTGTACCCGAGATCGAGCAGGTGTGCGGCGACGGTGCGGGAGAACCGCTCCGGGCCGGGACGGTCAGGCGAGAGCACCGCAGCCGTCCAACGCTCCAGGTAGCCCTGGTAGGCGTGGTCGATGATCTCCCGTAGGCGCCTGCGAGCGGGACTCGGGTCGGGGAGCGGTCTCGCGAGCAGGACATTGATCTCTTGTCGCAGCTCACGTTCCCCGAGCCCGCGGTCCGGCCCGATCATCGTGCGGAGTTCGGCACGCTGCCAGTCGCACGCGGCCGGCGAGAGGACCCCGTGAGCCTGCCACGTTCCCGCCTCCCATAGCTCATCGAGCGCGAGCAGCGAGCCGACGTCCCATAGCCGCCGCGCCCACGGTGTGCCCTCATCTTTGAAAAAGTCGATCATGCGAGCAAGAGCATGGCGAGCATAAGGCTCGTTAGATGCGAAGTGTGATGACCCGAACACGGTAAGTACCGTAGCCGGTCCGCGACGGACGTGTTAGGCTGATCGCAGACTTAGAGGGGCACCGCCGGAAGGCCACTGCCCCTCTTTTTCATTTCGGCCTGCATGCCGGTGCGACACAGTTCTCCCGCCGCGACAGCCGTACGTACCGGCCGGGCGAGTGGAGGTGGCCTCTACCAGCGGACGGGGCCGTCGTCGTGGAGGTAGGCGCCGGTGGGGCCGTCGTCGGGCAGGGTGGCCAGGTGGACCACGATCGCCGCGCCCTGCGCCGCCGTGCGGCTGATCGGCGGGCGGCCTCCTCCCATGGCGAGGTCGAAGCCGGCGATGAAGTCGGTGGCGCAGGCACCTGGGGCGGCGGCGTTGACCAGGATGCCCTCCGGGCGGAGTTCCTTGGCGTACTGCACGGTCAGCATGTTGAGCGCCGTCTTGGACACCGGGTAGGCGGCCGAGGGCGGCATGTGCGCGAAGTGGTGGCCGGGGTCGGCCATGTCGGCCAGGGATGCCGTGCCGCTGGAGAGATTCACGATGCGGCCCGCACGTGACCGCCTGAGCAGCGGCAGCATGGCGTTGGTGACCCGGATGACGCCGAACAGGTTGGTCTCGAAGACCTCCCGGACGACGTCCAGGTCGGCCTGGCTCGGCGCGTTGCCGAAGCCGCCGGAGATGCCGGCGTTGTTCACCAGGACGTCCAGACGGCCGGCCTGCCGGGCGACCAGCTCCGCGGCGGCCTCGATGGTGACCGGATCGGTGACGTCGAGGACCACCGGCTGCACGTCCAGGCCGGCCTCCTTCAGCACGGCGGCCGCGTCGGCGCCCTGGCGCGGGTCCCGCGCGGCGAGCAGGACGGTGAACCCGCGTTCGGCGAGTTGCTTGGCGACCTCGAAGCCGATCCCCTTGTTGGCTCCGGTCACCAGGGCGACACCTGACTCGCTCACCTCGCCCCCGCCCGCGACGGCCGTACCTGTGCCCGAGGCCGTGCCGTCATCCACCACGGCATCGCCGGTCACGTGCGGTCGTTCGTTTCCCGTGTTGGCTTCGCTCATGTCCCAAGCCCACCACCGGCGTACGGCGGGAGGCCAAGACCGATCGGGTCGCGGTCAATACCCTGGAGGTATGGACACCCTGGAGACGCGCCAGCTCGCGTACTTCGTGGCCGTGGCCGAGGAGCTGCATTTCGGCCGGGCGGCACAGCGCCTCGGCATGGCCCAGCCACCACTGTCCCGGGCGATCAAGCAACTGGAACGCCGGCTCGGAGTGACGTTGCTCGACCGCACCAGCCGCATCGTGACCCTCACCCCGGCCGGCGAGGTGCTGCTGCGTGAGGCGCGGGCCGCGCTCGACGCCGTCGTGGCCGCGGCCCGGCGCACCCAGCGGGCCGGGCATTCCGACCCGCGCCTGGTCCTGGCCATGAAACCGTCCGCCGACGGCGGCCTGCTGCCGGCCGTCCTGAACGCGTACGCGGCGCGTCCCGGCGCGCCGGAGGTGGAGGTGGTGTGCAGCTTCCGCGAACGTGGGGCCATGCTGCGCGACGGGCGCGCCGACGTCGCGTTGATGCACGCCCCCTACGAGGACTTCAGCGGGCTGGCCGTCGAGGAGCTCCTGGTCGAAGACCAGGTGGCCGTGGTGCCGCAGTGGCACCGCCTGGCCGGGCTGGGCGCGGTGTCCATGGCGGACCTGGCGGGCGAGACCCTGCCGCGGTGGCCCCGGCGTGCGGAGTCCGGCAGCGGCCCGGTGCCGGAGGACGGCGGCCAGCTCATGCAGCTCATCGCCCTGGACCGGATGATCGCCGTCCTGCCGGAGTCGGTCCGCGGCCACCTGCGCGAGGAGCTCACCTGCGTCCCGGTCGTGGACGCGACCCCCACCACGCTGGTGGTCGCCTGGCCCGAGCACAGCCGCTCCCGCGAGGTGGCCTCCTTCGTCCAGACCGCCACCACCGTCGCAGCCGACCACCGGGCCACGACCCGGGCCACCCCCGCCACACGCTGAGACAGCGGAAGATCGCCACGTACAGGGCCGGTCGCGTCCACGGTGACCAGAGACCCGCGCCATCCTGCGTACCGCGTCATTCCCTGGGAGAGGTTCAGCACCGACCGCCGGTCAGCCGGCGGGGGTCGGTGGGGTCGCGGCGGCGGCTCGTTCGTTGAGGAGCAGGCGTTCGCGGGCCGTCGGGGCCAGGTCGGCCGCGCGCTGAAGCTCCGCCGCGGCCTCGGCGTGCCGGCCCAGGCGTAGCAGGACGTCGCCGCGTACGGCGCCGAGCAGGTGGTAGCGGGCCATCCGCGGGTCCTCGCCGATGGCGTCGAGCGTCTTCAGCGCCGCTTCCGGGCCGTCCGCGTGCAGCACCGCGACCGCGCGGTTGAGTTCCACGACGGGCGAGGGCGCGAGCTGGGCGAGGGCGTCGTACAGCGCGACGATGGCCTCCCAGTCGGTGTCCTCGAACCGGCGGGCGCGGGCGTGGCAGGCGGCGATGGCCGCCTGCACGGTGTACGGACCCAGCGGCCTGCCCGCTCTCCTCGCCTGCGCGAGGGAGGCCAGTCCATGCGTGATGAGCGTGCGATCCCAGCGTGAGCGGTCCTGGTCCTGGAGCAGCACGGCCGTCCCGTCCGGGCCGGTGCGGGCCCGGAAGCGGGATGCCTGGAGCTCCATCAGCGCCGCGAGCCCGTGCACCTCGGGCTCGCGGGGCATCAGGCCGGCCAGGATGCGGCCGAGGCGCATGGCCTCCTCCGCGAGGTCCCGCCGGATCCACGCCTCGCCGGACGTGCCCGCGTACCCCTCGTTGAAGATGAGGTAGACGACCTCCAGCACGGCGGACAGCCGTACGGGCAGTTCCTCGTCGCCGGGCACCTCGAACGGCACCTGCGCCTCGGCCAGGGTGCGCTTGGCCCGGGTGATGCGCTGTGCCATGGTGCCGGTGGGCACCAGGAACGCACGGGCGATCTCCTCGGTGCTGAGCCCGCCGACCAGGCGCAGCGCCAGCGCCGCGCGTGACTCCCGGGACAGGACGGGGTGGCAGGCGACGAAGATCAGCGACAGCAGTTCCGCGTCCCGCGCGCCGCCGGACTCCGCCCCGGGGGCGAGGAGGTCGGCGGCGAACCGGGCGTACTTCTCGTCCCGCATGCGCTCGCGCCTGATCAGGTCGATCGCCCGGCGCTTGGCGGTGGTGGTCAGCCAGGCGCCGGGATTGCGCGGGACGCCCTCGCGCGGCCACTGTTCGACGGCGCCGGCGAACGCCTCCTGGGCGATCTCCTCGGCGAGCCCGACGTCCTGGAGCACCCGGGCCAGGTGAGCCACCAGGGGCCCGGACTCCATCCGCCACACCGCCTCGATCGTGCGCCGCACGTCCATGGGACCTTCCTCCGCACTCGAAGCGACGACCTCAGCCCTGCGCGCTCGCGACCTCGAAGTCCGCATCCTCGTAGTACGGGCGCACTTCCAGGACCTCCCGCATCCCACTGTCGGGGTCGCTGGGGCACTGCCGCGCCCACTCGATCGCCTCTTCCAGGGAGCTGACCTGCCAGACCCAGTAGCCGGCGATGATCTCCTTGGACTCGGTGAACGGGCCGTCGACGACCGAGGTCGTGCCACCCTCGAAGACGACCTGCGCCCCCTCGGCGCTCGGCTTGAGGCCACCGCCGTCGAGCATGACCCCCGCCTTGATCAGCTTGTCGTTGTAGGCCTCCATCAGGGCCATCATCTCCGGCGTCGGCATGACCTTGCCCTCGTCCGCGCCGTTGACCTTGATCACGACCATGACCTTCATGTGCTTCCTCCTCAGATGCGCGCCGCCCGATCACCCTGCCGGGCGGCCTTCTCATCTGTACGTCGAACGAGCAGGCGCCCGTTTCTACATCACCGGCCGCAATTTTTCCGGCGCGCGGGTTTCATGCCGGACGGGCTCCCGGCGGTGACGGCGCTCACCGCGTCCCGATGCCGTAGGCGGTGCCCTCGGCGACGGCCTGGAGTTTGTCCGGGTTGGCCACGTTGTGGATGGTGGTGATGCGGCCGTCGGCGTCGAAGTCGAAGGTGAGGGTCGCGATCACGCGTCCCGGTCCGCTGAACACGATGCCCGGCCCGCCGTTGATCTCGACCAGTTCGGCTTCCAGGTCGGCGGGCTCGACGCCCTGGTAGGTGACGGTGCCGATGGCGGCGAACCAGGCGGCCACCGTGACCGCGCCCACGACCGGGCGCAGGGCCTGACGGACCCTGCCGCCGCCGTCGGTCCACAGGGTGACCTCCGGGGAGAGCAGTTCCATCAGGGCGTTGACGTCCCCGCCGGTCGCGGCGGAGAAGAACCGCTCGGCGGCCTCGCGCTGCGCAGACCGGTCGGCGGCGAAGCGCGGCCGCCGGGCCCGCACGTGCTCGCGGGCTCGGTGCGCGGCCTGCCGCACCGCGGCTTCCGAGCGCTCCACCGCTTCGGCGATCTCGGCATGGCTGAAGTCGAAGACCTCCTTCAGCACGAACACCGCGCGTTCGAGCGGGCTGAGCGTCTCGAGCACCACCAGCATGGCCATCGACACCGACTCGGCGTCCGTGACGATCGTGGAGGCGTCCCCGCCGGTGAGGATGGGCTCCGGCAGCCACGGCCCCACATAGGTCTCCCGCTTGTACCGGGTGGACCGCAGCAGTTCCAGCGCCAGGTTCGAGACGATCCGCGTCAGATACGCCTTAGGGTCGGCCACCTGCGAGCGATCCGCGGCGGACCACTTGATCCAGGCGTCCTGGACCACGTCCTCGGCGTCGGCCGCGGTGCCGAGGAGACGATAGGCCACGGAGAACAACAGGTTGCGGTGCTCATGGAAGACCTGCCGGTCAGGAGTGGCGGACACGCCGGTCACCGGCCGTCCCGGATCTTGGTGAAGCGGCCCCCACGGGGCCAGAACGCGCCCGAGGCGGGCATCTTCTTCATCCGGCCGTACGTCGGCCAAGGCGAGGCGGTCACCGTCTCCTTGTATCGGACGGCCAGGCGGCCGGTGAGGCGGACCCGGCGCGGAGTGTCATCGGGGCGGGTGAACTGCACCACGGCGTCACCACGCCCCAGGCTCACCGGCGTGTGGTAGTAACCGAAGCGGAACGGCTTGGGCCGCCTGCCGCTGAGCGACCGGTCGATCGACAGCGCGGCGTGCACTCCGGTCGGCATGCCGCCCTGACAGGTGCCGTGCATGATGCCGTAGCCCTGGCGGATCGCCGCGGCGTCGCCGATCGCGTACACCTCGGGGTGGGACACCGATCGCAGCGCCGCGTCGGTGATGACGAGTCCGCGCTCGTCGACGGCCAGCCCGGCGGCGGCCGCCAGCGGCGACACCCTCGTGCCGCTCGTCCACAGGACCGCATCGGCGGCGATGGTCTCCCCGCCTGCCAGTTCGACCGCGCCGGGCAGCACCTTCACCACCTCGACCCCGGAGCGCACCTGCACGCCGAGCCGGTCGAGCGCGGCGTGCACGTACGCCTTGGCCCTGGGATTCATGGCCGCACCTGGCTCGGCCCGGCCCAGCAGCACGACGTTCGACCGCGGATACCGCTCGGCGATCTCCGCGGCCGACTCGATGCCGGTCAGCCCGCTGCCCGCGACCACCACCGTGCCGCCATCGAGCCGCGCCAGGCGGTCGGCCAGCAGCTCGGCCTCCTGGGCGCCGCTCAGGGTGTACGCGTGCTCCTCGACCCCCGGCACCCGCGACGTGTCGGCCACGCTGCCCAGCCCGTACACCAGCGTGTCGTAGCGCAGCACCCGGTCATCGTCGATCCGCACGGTCTTCGCGTCCGCGTCCACCGCCGTCACCCAGCCGCGCACGAACCGCGCGCCCGTGCCCTCCAGCAGTTCCGGAATGCTCAGCTCGGCGAGCCGCTGCCCCGTCGCCGCCATGTGCAGCCGCATGCGCTCGGTGAACCGCTCCTGCGCGTTCACCACGGTCACCTGTACCCCTGCGCGCCGCTTGGCCCGGGCCGCGAGCTGGATGGCCGCGGCCATGCCCGCGTACCCCGCCCCCAGGATCACCACGTGGTGCGCGCTCTCCTGCCGTGTCCTCATCATTTCGTCCTCCTAGGTCACGTGCTGACGACCAGGAGATGGGAGCAGGCGCGCCGGACGTGACATGGGACCGATGTGATGCGCGACACACGGAAGGTCAGTGCCGGTTCCCGGGCCGGGGTTCCGCCGTCCCCGCCTTGTGCTCGGCCAGTTCGAGGTCGATGAAGGCGGCGATCATGGCACGCCACACGGCCTCGGCCACCTCCGGGGACAGGCCGGCGCCGGCGGCACGGGCCCGGGCCGCCTCGACGACCTGCTCCACGCGGCCGGGCGCGCGCACGGCCTGCTCGTCCGCCTTGAACGCGGCCGCCCGGCGGACCAGCGCCTGCCGGTCCGCGAGGAGGCGGACCAGCTCGCCATCGAGCGCGTCGATCCGGGAACGGACCTCGGCCAGGGAAGCGGGATCGGACACGGGCATCCTCCTGTCGGATTGGTGAGCCAGGTCAAGACGGGTGGTCGCCGTCCGCCCGGCGGGCCAGGGCGGCGGCGGTGCCGTCGATGAGCACGCGCAGGCCGTGCTCGAAGGCGCGCTCGCCCGCCGGGCCGCCCCCCTCGCGGATGGCGGCGAGCAGGGTCACCGGGAGATCCGGTTCGGCCGAATCGCCGAACTCCTTCGGCGTCCGCCGCGCCGCCTGCTCGCGTTCGCCCTGCTCCTGCAGGACGAAGCCGGTGACGTAGTGGCTCACCGCCGTGATGGTGTGCAGGGCGAGCACCGGAGTGAAGCCCAGACCGACCATGGCGGCCAGCTCCTGCTCGAAGAGCCCGACGGTCCTCGGATCGAGGCCGCGCGCGGTGGCGACCAGGCGGGCGCCGTCCCGATGGGCGAGCAGCGAGGCACGGTAGGCGCGGGCGCGCCGGGCGAGCCAGTGCGGCCAGGACTCGCCGTCGCGGGGCGGGCCCATGCCCGCCGCATGGATGATCTCGTCGGCCATGGCGTCCAGAAGTTCCTGCTTGGTGCGCACGTGCCAGTACAGGGCCGGCGACTGCACGCCCAGCTCGGCCGCCAACCGGCGCACCGTCACCCCGTCCAGTCCGACCTCGTCCAGCAGCCGCAACCCGGTCTCGACCAGCGTCCGCCGGCTCAGCCCCGGTTTCCTGTTCGCACCCATCGTTGACACCTTAGCAGCGCTAAGTTAGCTTAGCGCTGCTAAGGAGACGGATGGTCTCCGGCCCCCAGGAGGACATCGTGTTCGTCACCCGAGCACCGGACGGCACAGACGTGCGTGCGTACGACGAAGGACAAGGGCCGGTCATCGTGCTGCTCCATCCAGGCCTTGACGACGGGACGCGGCCGGCCAAGCTCGCCGGCATCCTCGCCCGGCGCTTCCGCGTCCTGCGCCCGCACCGCCGCCAGTACCGCATGGACCTCAAACCCGACCCCCGGCTCGGCGGCTCGCCCGTCACGATCGCCCAAGAGGTCGAGGACGTCCTCGCACTGGTGCGAGCGGTCGGCGAACCCGTCGTCCTGTACGGGCACAGCGACGGCGGAGTGGTCGCCCTGGAGGCCCTGGCCGCGTCGCCCTCGTCGTTCGCCGGTGCCGTGATCTTCGAGCCGGCCGCCGATGTCGGCCCGCCGCTGAGCCCGCTGAGCGGCGAGAACGGGCAGGTGCTGACGCGGGCACGCGAGGCGCTCGCGGCGGGCCGGCCCGGGAAGGCCATGGCGATCTTCATGCGCGGCTCGGTCGGACTGCCCGGCTGGCAGGCGCGCCTGGCCGGCGGGTTCATCTCGCTCATCCCGAAGTACCGCGCGCTTGTCCCCGCCCAACTCGACTCGCTCGACGCGCTGAGCCGGCTCGGCGCACGCCTCGACGCCTACGCCGCCATCAGGGTGCCGACCGTCCTGCTCGACGGCGACCGCAGCCCCGCGCACCTCCGCCGGCGGCTGGACGCCGTCCAACAGGTGATGCCGCAGGCGGAACGGATCGTCATGCGCGGTCGTGACCACGGCGCCGACCTCCGGGATCCCCAGCAGATCGCCGGCATCATCGAGACCCTGGCGGATCGGGTCCTTCCCCGCTCCCCCGGACCGCCGTGACTTCCGGCGATCCGTCGAGCGCGCAAGACGTGCCCCCCTGACTACCACAGGCCGCGTCGCCATCCGGCGGTGTTGGCGCAATCTGGCCCGCGTGCGGGAAGAGCCGGCCGGAGCCCACTGATCGTGCCGCTCACCATGGAGGCGCACTTTGAGCGGGCCTGGTCGGTTCATGACCATGACCGGAGTCCACACGGGGAAGATCCGGAATGCTCGACAAATCAGTCGAAAGCCATGCCAGGGGAGGATCTATGGCGGTTACCGTAGAATTGTCAAAACTGCTTGATAAAGAATTCGAGAACAAGAGCCTCACAGATCTGGTCAAAGCCCCCATATCGGCGCTGGCCGGGGTCAGCGAGGGGGACGCGAAGCTGCTCATGGAGGCCTTCCACATCAAGACCGTGGGCGACCTGGGGCGCAACAAGTTCTTCCGTGCCGCGACCGCGATCGTCGACCTGGCCGACACCATGAAGTAGGCGAACGCGGGCACCACCCGAAGCGCCGGCCGAGCGCCTGACCACTCGGTCGGCGTCGCCACGCCCGTCCCGGCACAGCACGAAATCCCGGTAATCCATCGAACGGGTGAAGCGTCTCAATAGCAGGGACGAGACGTGACATCAACCGCGGTTCCGGACGGACCGCGCGACAGGTGGGGTCGGCTGTGCGATTCACCGCGAAGAGACCAGAGCACTACGGATTACCGGCACATTCCGACGGCGGCGAGCGGGTACCGTACGACACCGACCACTGCGACCGCCGGACGACCGGCGGAGAGCAGGCGACGCGCCCGGCGGACAGGGTCACGGCGTTCAGGAATCACGCATGACGCCGCCGGCCGGGGATCGGCGTGCGTTCGTGCGCGCGATCGTGGCGGAGTTCGCGCCCGAGGAACTGCCGGAGTTCGACCTGATGACCGAGGCGTACTTCGCCTCCCCCGCCGCCGCGCGCCGCGCCCGGCGGCCCAGGGACGAGGCGGGCGCCCTCGGCATCGATCTCGGCGATCCCACGCTGACCAACCTGCTGTGGAACGTGGTCGGCGGACTGGCCGCCGAAGGCATCCTGATCACGGCCAGGAACGGCCGATCGTGGTGGCGGCGGTGGCGCAAGAATCGGGTCACCGGCCCGGACGCCCCGCTCCTCGCCCTGACACCCGAGCAGCGCCCCGCCGCCCAGGCGCTGCTGGCCGGCGAACTGGCGAAGGCCCGCTTCCCCGATGCGGAGATCATCGCCGAACGCGCGGTCGACCGCTGGGCCAAGCGAGACTGGACCCCGCCCGCATGACCGGCTTACGGCGACCGGACGACGGCGGGCCCGCGGCCCCTCTCGCAGGCGGTGAGGACACCGGGCTCGTCCCAGAGACGGGGGGCGCGCCGCCCGCGCACCGGCCGGTCAATCCGTTCCTGCTGCCCGCCGCCACCGTCTCCCGCTTCATCCTGTTGATCACGATCACCCTCTCGGCCGCCGGGTCCACCTTCGACCTGATCGCCGGCGGCCCATCCCACTGGTGGGTGTACCTGAGCTGTAACCGGACTGCCGACACCGCAGCGCTGCAGGCGGGCGGCACGGACACACTGATCCAAAGTTACCTGTCCTGCTTGGAGGATCTCGGCCTACGGACCGCGCTGCAGAGCTTCGGCGCGATGGCCGTCACCGCACTGGTGATCGTGGCCGTCTACCTCGCACGCCCCTGGATCACCATCCGGCGGCAGCACCTGGTTCCGGCCGATCGACAGACACACACCGAGTTGCACGCGACCATGCGGCGACTCGCCGAAAGCGAGGGGCTGCGGCGCGTGCCGCGCATCCTCTTGGACGCGAGCCGGCGCACTCCCGGTGGCCGTGCCTTCGGGCACTACCCGCGCTACTACCTGAGGCTCAACGTCGGTACGCTCCATCGCGCCAGGAGGCCGGGCGGCGGCGGGGTGGTCGAGGCGGTGGCCCTGCACGAACTGGCCCATCTGCGCAACCGGGACGTCGACCTCACCGGCCTGACCCAGGCCGCCGTGTGGGTGTTCCCGGCACTGGTCAGCGCGCCCATCATCGTGTACACGACGCTCACCGCCCCCGCGAACCTCCTCGACGTCGCGACGCGGACGCTGCTCACGAGCGTGCTGGTGGCCGTACTGGCCGCCGCCGTCCTGCGCTCCCGAGAGCATTACGCGGACGTACGGGCCGCCATCGCGGGCGCCCGACTACCGGAACCCGAGCCACCGTCGGCGGCGTGGTGGCGCGCGCTACTCCCACTGCATCCGCGGGACGACCGTAGAGCGAAGGTCGTACACGACCCCGGACTCCTGATGCGATGGGTTCCGGGGGAAGCTCTCGGTGCCGGCCTCGCGGCCGGTATGGGGGCGACCCACCTGAGTTCGGTACTACGCGTGCTTCTCCTCTCCGACGAACGTCCGGCGTGGCTGATCTCCTCGCTCGTGTACGCGGCCCCGGCGACGGCGATCGTCCTGGCCGGCGCCTACCGCTCCACGTTGCGTGCGCTGAGCGCCGGACGGAGAGCACCCCGGGGGACCGCGGCCGGAGCCGCGCTGGCGGCAGGAATCCTCCTGGGCCTGCTCGTCTCACCATCCCAAATCAGCGGATCATGGGCTGTGGACATGTCGAGAGCGCCTCTCACCACAACATTCATGGCGATGATCCTGCTGGGGTTGTGCCTGGTCCTGTGTCGGTGGCTGACGGTAGTGGCCACCGCATGGCTCCCGGCCGCCCAGGGACGCGGATTGGTCCCCTCCTATCTGGCCGCGCTGGTCCCGGCCGCCCTGGTGTTCGGCGTTGGCCTGCATGCTTGGTCCATGGCGATGAAGATCGCCATGTACACGGGCGATCCCGCCATCTCGGTCTCCTTCTCGTTCGCCCAGTTCCTTGACCCGGTGCTACTGACAGCCCTGCTGGGCGCGGCCCTCTACCCGCTGGCCTCGTGGCTGCGACAGCGGTGGCCCGGACGCGGACGCGATCTGTACCTGGACCAATCCACCTCCGTCCTGTTGACGCCGGTGCGGGTGCGGCCGTTGCTCGCGCTGACTCCGGCGGCACTTCTGCTGTTAGCGGGAGTCGTCGGAAACCTGGTGACGCCCAACGGGCTGATGATCGCCATCGTTCGCGCGCTGGGCATGCGGCCGGGCGGCGACGACCTCGGCGACCTACTGGCCCAGTTCAGCGGGCTGATGCTGGTCATCGTGACGGCCCAGTGCTTAGCCGCCGTCTTCCTGGCCGTCAGAGCCGGTGGCGGGCGAGCCGCGCTCGGTCCCTCACACGCCGTGCTGGCGGCCGTGACCGCTGGAGTCGCCGCCGCTCTGGTCATCTATGTGCCGCCTCTGGCCGCTGTGTGCTCAGGCAGGCGCCTCTCGTGCGACGTCACCATGATGAGAAACGGCCTTGCTTTGGCGCTGTCGGCCACAGTGCTCACCGGGATCCTGATCGCCCTTGTCGGGGCCGGCATGGTAAGTGCCTTCCGCGTCCTGGCCGACTTGGTACGCAGGCACCCGCGTGCACGCGATCACACGGCCCGCCCTGGCCGTACTTCGGCTCGTGGTCTCCTGGCCTTGCTCACCGTCGTGCTCGTAGTCGGATGGTTCGCCGTGATGGTGCCGCTCTGGTTGGAACAGTCGGGATATCGGACGCCACCTCCACCCTCGCTGAACCAGACCAGCGCGGCCTCGGCCGTCCCCCCGCCCGGCCCTCCTGGGACCCGGATGGCGCGTGACGCCTGCGCCGAGGTTGTCCGCGCGGTCACAACCTCCGTCTGGGGAGGTGAACACTTCTACGTGACCTGGGCCACGGCGTTCGCCCACCTGGGGGAAAGCGATCGGCCGTTCCTCGTGGCGGTGGGCAGGGCCGCCTACCCGCCCGCCCGCGACACGAAGTTCACCTTCCGTGAATCCATGCTCACCGTCACCAACTACTGCAGCGCCGTGAACCGCTGAACGTCCGTGCCCCCTCACGGACCCACCGATACGGCGCCTGTGCTCTGGAGTTGGTCAAACTTCTCCTCTTCTCAGGCTGCGCAAGAAGCCGACCCATTCAGTGGAAATGACGACGAGCGCCGGAATGGCTGGTTTTCCACTGTCTCGAACCGCACGTACCCAGGAAGGTTCGAAGCCACCTCGACGCAGTTGCCCTGGTCGCCGCTGTGGCTGCTCTTGCGCTACACGACGGCCAGGTCTTCTCCCGCATGCGATCCGTTCCGTTCGCACGCCGACCGCTTCACACCGCTTCCTGCCTGACACCGTCGAGGAAGGCGGCCCACTCTGCGGGAGCGACGGCAAGTGCTGGAAGAGCGATGTTCTTGCTGTCCCGAACCGCTCGCATCCCAGGAAGGTTCGAGGCCACCTCGACACACTCGCCCTGGGCGGCGCTGTGGCTGCTCTTGCGCCACAGTGCGGCCTGGGGTTCTCCCGTACGCGATTCGTCGCGCTCGTATGTCGGCCGGTTCACATCTCCCCCTGCCGGACGCCGTCGAGGAAAGCGGTCCACTCCGTGGGCTCGACGATGAGTGCTGGAAGATCGATGTTCTTGCTGTCCCGGACCGCACGGAGTCCTTGCAGGTTGACCGCTACCTCTACGCAGTTGCCTTGGTCGCCGCTGAAGCTACTCTTGCGCCACTGTGAGCGCCGTTGATCTTGTGACACTTTGATGCACCACTTCCTCTATGACGCGGAGTGACTGGCTGAATGGGAGGGCTTCCGCCCGGAGCGCGTCGTACCGTAGAACCAATTCTGCGATCAACTGGCGATCGTCGAAAGTACGCCCGAAGGGTTGCGCGTCCGTATATGCGGCATAAGGCACGCCGTTTCGTTCGGCGATGATGAACCCGCTCATCAAGCCGCAGTGGGCCCGAACCGTGGACGGCACGATCTGGATGGTCACGTGCGGACGATTAGCCGTCTCTAGCAGGTGGACGAGCTGTTCGCGCATGATCACCGCATCGCCGATGACGCGGTGGAGAACAGCCTCGTCGATGACGACGTTCATCACGGGCGGCTGGGCACGCTGCAAGACGTTCTGCCGTTGCAGGCGGTTCGCCAGCCGCTCGTCCAGTTCCGCAGGTGTGATTCCTGGCGTGACGGCCAAGATCTCGCGCGCGTACGCGGGCGTTTGGAGCAGTCCCGGAACGATGGTCGGCTCCCAACTGCGCAAGCTTGTCGCCTGTTCTTCTTCCTCCAGCCAGGGGCGGAGGTATTCGGGGGCCTTGTGCCAGGTGGTGGCGGTGTAGAGGCGGAGCATGGTGCCGTCGAGGCCGAAGATCTGGTCGCAGAGCTCGGCGAAGCGGCGGGACGGCGGACGCTTGGCCAGCTCGACCATGTTGATCATCGAGTCGGAGAAGCCCATGCGCTCGCCGAGCTGGCGCTGTGACAGGTGGGCCGCCATCCGGTGACGGCGCAGCTCGAAGCCGAAGACGGCGCGCGGGGACTCGTACGGGTCGATTTCCTTCTGGGGGGACAACTTTCACCTACCCATGCGAAACGGATTATTTCCGTCACTAAACCTTTTCACTTACTCGGACTGTGGACAGAGGGTGCCCGTTTTCCGTCACCCATCGTAAGCCTGTGATGACACGCTGGTGAAGTAAAGTCACCGATCCGCGCGGACTTTTCCGCGACCCGAGGGAAAAGGCGAGCGATGAGGATGGGAAACCTGCTCGGCGTCATCGAACTGGCCGGCATCCCAGAGTCGGCGTCCGTGGCACGCGAGTTCGTACGGCAGAAGCTCGGAGCGGGGCACCCGGCCCTCGATGACGTGACGCTGCTGGTTTCCGAGGCCGTGACGAATTCGGTGGTGCATTCGGACTCGCGGAACGGTGGGAAGGTACGGCTGGCCATCGCCGACTGCCATGACCTCATCCACGTCGACGTGGTGGACGCGGGCGGCGACACCGTCCCCCACGTGCGCGGTGACCTGTACGCCGAGGGCGGGCGCGGCCTGATGCTGGTGGAGACGCTGTCGCACCGCTGGGACGTGTACGAGGACGCCGGCGGACGGACGCTGTGGTTCCAGGTGCGATATACGCGTCCGCTCAAGTGACGGCCAAGGCCGTCCCCATCCCCCGGGGGGACGGCTTTCCCTTTTGCCAGTGCTAAGAAAGGAGGTCCGCTCCGGCCGATAACCCGTTCACAATGCTCAGGGAATGCGCCGGCCCCCGGCAACGGCACCCGCCAGGGGCCGGTTCTCCCGTGCCTGCCTGTCCGCTGAGTCGGCAACGGGGATCCGGGCAGGAAGGGGAAAGCCCGGGAGGGCGCATCCCTGCTTGCCGCGCATATGGGATTTCGTCCGCCAGCCCGGTGCGGGCGGGATTCATGACGCGTCGCTGTCCGCCTGTTTCCCGGGGGTTGGCGCGGCGGGGGAAGGCTCACAGGGAAGGCGCCCGTAGCAGGCGTGAGCCGGGTAAATGGGGGATGCGGGTGTCCGTGGGGGACGAGGGTGACGTCTTCGATGTGATCGTCATCGGGGCGGGGCCGGTCGGGGAGAACGCCGCGGCGCGGGCCGTGCGGGGTGGCCTGACGGCGGCCGTGGTGGAGGAGCGGCTGGCGGGCGGCGAGTGCGCGTACTACGCCTGCATCCCGAGCAAGGCGCTGCTGCGGCCGGTGGAGCTGGCGGCCGAGGTGGGCCGGATGCCCGGCCTGGAGCTGCGGGGTCCGATCGACGCCGCCGCGGTGCTGGCCCGCCGGGACCAGGCCGTGTCGTACCTCGACGACCAGGGCCAGGTGCGCTGGATCGAGAACGTCCCGGCCACCTTCGTCCGGGGACGGGGCCGCCTGGCGGGGCCGCTGCGGGTCGAGGTGACGACGCCGGACGGCGCCGTCCGGCCCCTGCGCGCCCGGCACGCGGTGGTCATCGCGACCGGCAGCGACCCGGCGATCCCCGGCATACCGGGGTTGCGGGAGGCACGCCCGTGGTCGAACCGGGAGGCGACCAGCGTGCAGCAGGTACCCAAGCGGCTGGTCACCTTGGGCGGCGGGGCGGTCGGCTGTGAGATGTCCCAGGCCCTGCACGCCCTCGGCGCCCTGGAGACGACGCTGATCGTCCGCGGGGATCGCCTGCTCTCCCGCACCGAGCCGTTCGCCGGCGAGATGGTCGCCAGGTCGTTCCAGGAGTCGGGCATCGACGTGCGGCTCGGCCGTAACGTCGAACGGGTCGAGCGGCCGGTCCCCGACGGCCCGGTCACCGTGTACCTGGACGACGGCTCGCAGGTCGAGGCGGACGAGATCCTCGTCGGCCTCGGCCGGTGGCCGGCCGTGCGGGACCTCGGGCTGGAGACGATCGGCCTGGAAGGCCGCGGCCCGATCGAGGTGGACGCGAGCATGCGCGCGACGGACGTGCCGGACGGCTGGCTCTACGCCGTCGGGGACGTCAACGGGCGCAACCTGCTCACCCACATGGGCAAGTACCAGGCCCGCATCTGCGGGGACGTGATCGCCGCCCGCGTGAACGGGCAGCCGGACGATCTGCCCTCACTCCGCGACACCGCCGACGAGCAGGGGGCTCCGCAGGTCATCTTCACCGACCCGCAGGTGTGCGCGGTGGGGCGTACGGAGGAGCTGGCCAGTGCCGAGGGGTTCGCCGTCCGGGCCGTGGAGTACGACATCGGCGCGGTCTCGGGCGCCTATCTGCAGGCCGACGGCTACGTCGGGCGGGCGAAGCTGGTGGCCGACCAGGCGCGCGGCGTGCTGCTCGGCGTGACGTTCGTCGGGCCGGCGGTGGTCGATCTCCTGCACAGTGCGACCATCGCGGTGACGGCGGAGGTGCCGCTGGAGCGGCTGTGGCACGCGGTCCCGTCGTTCCCGACGGTCAGCGAGATCTGGCTCCGCCTGCTGGAGGAGTACGGCCTGTAAAGGGCGGAGCGTGCCTGGAGGGGACCCGTCCGGTCGAGGAGGCGTCCAGCCGCAAAAAGCGTGCGGCCAAGGAAACATGGATCCGGAGGGCCGGAGAAGTTTTTGTACGACGCCGGGGAGAGGCCCGGGGAAAAACGAAGCCGGGGCCCGCACCGTGAAGGTGCGGGCCCCGGCCGATGCGCTTATCGCGTCAGGCGGGAACGATGTTCTCGGCCTGCGGGCCCTTCTGGCCCTGGGTGACGTCGAAGGCCACGCGCTGGCCTTCCTGCAGCTCGCGGTAGCCACCCTGCGAGATGATGTTCGAGTAGTGAGCGAAGACGTCGGCGCCGCCGTTGTCCTGCTGGATGAAGCCGTAGCCCTTTTCCGAGTTGAACCACTTCACGGTTCCGCTGGCCATGTCTATCTCCTTTTGGTGGTGCAGAGGCAGGAATCCGCACCTGCGGACTCCGAGTCGCTGCGATGAAGCCCATCCGGAGATGACCGGAAAACAAAACGCGCCTGACGTCGCATACCGTCAGGCGCATACTAAGTTCATATGGGTACCACAACCGCAACGGCAGCAGCATAGCACATGCCCCGCCCGCCGCCAGAGATCAAAACCGGGAACCGGCGGCATGGAGCACGGGCCTAGCATGGTGAGCCTGTCGTCTGCGTGAGGAGGTTCCGGTGCGGCCGGGCATGGCTTCGGACACCGCCGGGTCCATGACCACGGCTTCTTCCGCCGGCGGCACGTCGCCTCAGGTCCCGGCCGGTGGGCCGTGGCGGGTGGTGGCCGGCGCGCGGGCGCACTGGGTCTTCCTGATCGCCCTGGCCGCCGGGGCCGCGCTGCGGCTGCTGGCGATGCTCGGGTACCGCCCGGCGCTGTGGTTCTGGGCAGATTCGTTCGTGTACGTCAACGGGGCGCTCGACGTGCGCCCGCTGGAGTCCCGCCCGGCGGGGTACTCCCTGTTCCTGTGGGCGCTGCGCCCGCTGCAGAGCTTCGCCGCCGTGATCGCCGTCCAGCACCTCCTCGGCCTGGCCATGGCGGTGTGCGTGTACGCGGTGCTGCGGCGGCGCGCCCGGCTGCCCGGCTGGGGGGCGACGCTCGCGGCGCTTCCCGTGCTGCTGGACGTGCACCTGGTGCAGCTGGAACACCTGGTCATGGCCGATCTGCTGTTCACGTTCCTGGTGACGGCGGCGGTGACGGCGCTGCTGTGGCGCGACCGGCCCCCGGTGTGGACGGCGGCCGTGGCCGGGCTGCTGCTGGTGGCCGCCACGGTCACCCGCACGGTCGGGCTGCCGGTGCTGGTCGTCGTGCTCGTCTGCCTGGTGCTTTCGCGGGCGGGGTGGCGGGCCGTCGGCGCGTGCGCGGTGGCGGCGGCGGTGGGCGTCGGGGGCTACACGGTCTGGTACCAGGGCGAGTACGGCACGTACGGCATGGGCGGCAGCAACGCCTGGCTGTGGGCGCGCACGATGAGCTTCGCCGACTGCGCGCAGATCAGGCCGGCCGGGGAGGAGCGGGTGCTGTGCCCGGCAGGCCCTCCGGACGGCCGTCCCGCTCCCCCGTCGTACATCTGGGACGCGAAGTCACCGCTGGCCAAGGTGAAGAAGGACGCCGACCGTGAGCGGCTGACCGGCGTGTTCGCCAAGGAGGCGATCATGGCGCAGCCGGTCGACTTCCTGCTCACCGGCCTGCGGGACGCCCTGTGGAGCTTCGAGTGGACCCGCCGGGTCTACCCCACGCCTGGCCCGCAGAGCGCGTACGTCTTCCCGCCCTCGGTGAAGCCGTTCACCGGCAAGATCGCCTCCTCGGGCCGCACCGCGCCGCAGCTCACCGCCGCCTACCAGGGTGAGCGCGCGGACACGACGATGGCCGAGCCGTACGCGGGGCTGCTCACCGCCTACCAGGAGCAGGGGTACCTCCGCGGCCCGTTCCTGGCGATCGTCCTGCTCATCGGCCTGGCCGGGGTGGTGGCGCGGTGGCGGCGGCTGGGCGGGCCGGTGCTGCTGCCCTGGGCGGTGGCGATGACCCTGCTCTTCCTGCCGCCGCTGATCGCGGCGTTCGACCACCGCTACGTCGTCCCGGTGCTGCCGGTGGCCTGCCTGGCCGCGGGCCTGGCCTTCGCGGGCCTGCGCCGCGCCGCCCGCTCCCGGGGCGGAGCGCGGTAATATCGGCCGTTTCTTGAGCGCCTGCAAGTAGCTGTCTCGTGGAGGCTGCCGCCGATGGTCCGGCCCCGATTATCGAAAACGTCCTGGCGACGCCTCCGGATATGGCGGGCGCCCAAACCGATCCTGATCGCCACCGTGGGCGTCGTCGCCGGCGGGATCTTCGGCCTGGTGACGAACCTCGCGTCGAGCCTGCTGGACGGCCTCGGGCTGCCGGGGTGGGTGATCTGGCCGCTCTGGCTGGTGACGCTGGCGGTCCTGGTCGTGCTGCTGTTCGTGCCGGCGCCGGCCACCGGATACATCGGGGATCACGCGCAGGCGCGGGCCGCGCTGCTGGAACGCCTGCGCGAAGTATGGATCGAAGGCGCGCTGGAGCATTCCCTGTACGAGGAGGCGCGGGTCGAGCTCGGGCTGACGGTGTCCGCCGACCGGCCGCATCCCTGGCGGATGATGACCGCGACCCGCCGCGCCGGACGGGATCGCGGGCGGCGCCCGGCCAACGCGGTCGCGCAGGTGTACGACGAGCTCGGCAAGGTGGTGCTGCTCCTCGGCGCGCCCGGAGCCGGTAAGACGACCCTGCTGCTGGAGCTGCTGCGCGAGCTGCTCACGCGGGCGCAGGCCGACCAGAGCGAGCCCCTGCCGGTCGTCCTGCAACTGCCCGGCTGGGCGGCCAAGCGTGAGCCCCTCGCCCAGTGGATGGCCCGGGAGATCGGCCGGCGGTACGAGATCCCGCTGCGCTACGCCGAGGCGTGGGTCGCCGAGGACCGGCTGGCGGTGCTGCTGGACGGCCTGGACGAGGTGGCGGCCGAGCATCGGGAGGACTGCGTCCGGGAGATCAACGCGTTCCGGCGCGACCACGGGTTCACCCCGCTCGTCGTGTGCAGCCGGACCCGCGACTACGAGAAGCTGAACGCGGCCCTGGAGGTGTACGGCACGCTGACCATCCTGCCTCTGGACCGCGCGACCGTGCGGGGCTTCCTCGACCGGGGCGGGGACGGGCTGGCCGGGATGCGCGCGGCGCTGCACGCCGACCCGGAACTGTGGGAGTTGCTGGACTCTCCGCTGCTGCTGAGCGTCATGGCCCTGGCCTACCGTGACGGCGTGTCCGCGCCGGGCACCGAGCCGCTCACCGTGGAGCGGCGGCGCGCCGTACTGTTCTCCGATTACACGGTCACCATGCTGGCCCGCCGGCACGGCTCGCGTTTCCACCTCCAGCAGACGGTGACCTGGCTGGCGTTCCTGGCGCACTGGATGAACCGGGACGCGCAGGTCAGCTTCACGCCCGACCGGGTGCGGGAGATCTGGGGCCTGGAGTCCACCATCAGGTTCAAGAAGCTGACGATTCTGGGCTGGACGGGATGCCTGGCGCTGGTGCTCCCGGCCTACGTTGTCTCCGGCTGGAATGGTGTGCTCGCCGCCGTCTGCGTGGGAGCGTTGTTCGGGCGCCCGCTGCGCCCGCGCCCGCTGGCCCCGTTCCCCGTCGAGCTGCTGGTCCTCTCCGTCGAACAGGATCTGATACGGCGGCCCGAGCCGTCCGGCGCGCTCCTCCCCTCGGCTTGGGAGTTCGCCTTCAGACAGCTCAGGTACGACTTCCGGTTGTTCACCGTCCGGGACGTGCGCTGGCAGATTCTGCACGAGCTGCGTAAAGAAGAACGCCGGCGCCGCCGGCCGGATCTCATCGCCCTCGGGCTCGGCGTGGTGCTGGGCCCGCTGCTCGGCGGAGGGCGGGGGACGGTGGTCGCCTTGGCGGGATACGCGGTGGCGACCGCCGTGGTCATGATGGTGACCGTGGCCGCCGTCCAGCAGTTCGCCAGGCCGGTCGCGCAGAGCGCGCCCCGGACGCGGTGGAGCGAGGTGCCGAGCCCGCACCTGTGGGCGGTGCTGGCGACCGGCGCGCGCACGGCTCTCGCCCTGGGCGCCGCCTGCGGCGCGTTCGCGGGGCTGGTCGTGGCGGTGACGGCGGGGCCCGGTCGCGGCCTGGCGTTCGCCGCGCTGGTCGGCTTCGGGGTCACGCTGTACGGGCTCGGGCTGCTCGGCGGCTGGGCGGTGCTCGAACAGGCCGCGATCCGGCGGGGACTGCGCCGGGAGGGCCTGTTCCCGCTGCCGAGCAGGCCGTTCCTCGGTCTGGCCGCCGAGTGCCTGTTCCTGCGTCCGGTCGGCGAGGAGTACATCTTCGTGCACCGGTCGCTGATGGAGTTCTTCGCCGCTCTCACCGACCGGCACGGCCGGATCGGTCCCCGTCATCTGGACGACATCGTCGGCCGGGTGATGGAGCACCCCGCCTACCGGCGGCGTTTCCAGCCCGGTGCCGGTGCGGCGGCCACTCCGTCCGGCCCGGCCGGTCCCGGCTAATGTGAACTAGGCTCATTTATGGCCGTGGCCTTATGCTTCGGGCATGGACGAGCGCCAGCGCTACGACCGGGCCACCGCCGACCTCGATCCTCCCTTCGCGATCCTCGACCTCGACGCGCTGCGCTCCAACGCCGCGTCCATGGTCCGCCGGGCCGGGGGCAAGCCGATCAGGGTGGCCAGCAAGTCGATCCGCTGCCGGGCGGTGCTGCGCATGGTGCTGGAGATGGACGGTTTCGCCGGGGTCATGGCGTTCACCCTCCCCGAGGCGCTGTGGCTGGCCGAGGAGGGCTTCACCGACATCCTGGTGGCGTATCCGACCGCCGACCGGGCGGCGCTGGCCCGGCTCGCGGGCGACCCGCAGGCGGCCCGCGAGATCACCCTCATGGCCGACTCCCCCGAGCATCTCGACTTCATCGACGCGGCCGTCTCCGGCGTACGGTCCCGGCAGGAGATCCGCCTCTGCCTGGACATCGACGCGGCGTTCCGGGCCCTGGCCGGGCGGCTGCGGGCCGGTGTGCTGCGGTCGCCGGTCCGCGAGCCGGAGCAGGCCGCCGGCCTGGCCGCCCAGGTGGCCAAGCGCCCGGGCTTCCGGCTGGCCGGCCTGATGGCGTACGAGGCGCAGATCGCGGGCGTGGGCGACCGGGTGCCGGGCCCGTACGGCCGGGTGGTGCGCTGGATGCAGGCCCGCTCGCAGCGTGAGCTCATCGTGCGCAGGGGCCGGATCGTCCAGGCGGTCCGGCAGGTGGCCGACCTGGAGTTCGTGAACGGCGGCGGCACCGGCTCGGTGGAGAAGACCGTGCGCGAGAAGGCGATCACCGAGGTGGCGACCGGGTCCGGTTTCTACCATCCGCGGCTGTTCGACTTCTACCGGGGCTTCACCGGCCGCCCGGCCGCGCTGTTCGCGCTTCCCGTGGTGCGCGTGCCCGCAGCGGGAGTGGTCACCGTGCTCGGCGGCGGCTACCACGCCTCCGGCTCCCCGGGGGCGTCCCGGCTGCCGCAGCCCTACCTGCCGGCCGGGCTGAGCTACGACGGACGCGAAGGCGCGGGCGAGGTGCAGACCCCGCTGCTCGGCCGGGCCGCCCATGACCTGCGGGTCGGCGATCGGGTGTGGTTCCGGCACGCCAAGGCCGGCGAGCTGTGCGAACGCTTCGACGCGCTGCACCTGGTCGAGGGCGACCGGGTGGCGGCGACCGTGCCGACCTACCGCGGCGAGGGCAGGACCTTCCTGTGACGCGTCAGCGGCGGCGGCGCCACAGGGCGATGGCCGCGCCGACCACGACGACGGCGCCCACGGCGATGAGGACCGGGGCGAGGTCGCGCGCGGAGCGCTCCTCCTGCCAGCCGGGCTCTTCCCCGTAGGTCTCCCCGTACGTCCACGGGCGCGGCCCGAGGCCGACCATGTCGCGGGCGGTGGCCACCAGGTGCTCGGCGTCGGCCTTGACCCGGGCCACGCCGCGCCCGGCCACCCGCTTGGGGCTGACGCGGTCCACGATGGCGTCGACGGTGACAGCAAGCTCCGCCCGGGTGCGCTCGATCTCCCGTTCGAGCGCCTCGGGATCGGTGTCCGCCATGACGATCCCCTTCCCTTTCTCCCGGCCGAGCCGCTTTCGCCCGGCTCGCCGCGTCCGTTGCAGCGATCAGTCTGTCAGGTCGCGCGTCCGCCCGGCACGCTGGGCGTGCCGGTAGGTTGTTGCCGTGACGCAGACGAGACTCGAGCCCGGCGATGCCGCACCCGACTTCACCCTGCCCGACTCCGAGGGCAAGGAGATCAGCCTTTCGTCCTTTCGCGGCAAGCGGGTCATCCTCTACTTCTACCCCGCGGCGATGACGCCCGGGTGCACCAAGCAGGCGTGCGATTTCCGCGACAGCCTCGGCTCGCTCACCGCGGCGGGGTTCGTGGTGCTCGGCGTGTCGAAGGACACCCCGCAGAAGCTCGCCAAGTTCGCCGAGCGCGACGCGCTGACCTTCCCGCTGCTGTCCGACCCCGGCCTCGGGGTTCACCAGGCGTACGCCGCGTACGGCGAGAAGACGATGTACGGCAAGACCACGGTCGGCGTGCTGCGCTCGACCTTCGTGATCGACGCCGACGGCAAGATCGAGAAGGCGCTGTACAACGTGAAGGCCACCGGTCACGTGGCACGGTTGCGTAAGGATCTCGGACTCTCCTGATCCGTACGGCGACGGCGGCGTGCTGAACTAGGATGGCGCAAGCCCGAGCGGCGCGGGGTCGTAGCCCAATGGCAGAGGCACAGGTTTTAGGTACCTGACAGTGTGGGTTCGAGTCCCACCGACCCCACCCGATGATCCGCCGTCCGGCAGGCGACCGGTGCGCGAGGGTGGCGCGATCTCCCGGGGGTACAAAAGGGAGAGCCGCCCCCACGTCGGTGGAGGCGGCTCTATCCGCGTCGGCCCGCTGGGCAGAGGGCGTCAAGCGTGGGTGGAGGAGAAGATCTGGGCCGTCCGGGTCGCGTGACAGTCCCCCCAGCCACGCGACCCGTCGTCTTTTCCGCCCGACATCGTTTCTCCCTTTACTCCCTCCCGGAGGAGGGCTCCCACTTAGAAATATGCCGGATGCCCCGTAAGACCGGTGTAAGCCATCCGCCCGGTTTGCCGGTCTGGTTCCCGCGCCTACGACCTGGGTCGTAGGCGCAGATCCCCCTGCGGTCGGAAAGGCGGTGAACTGCGCGAACGTAGGGTGAGGTACGTGATCGGCGAAGTGCGCGCATGGGCCGCCGGCAAGGGCAGGGCGGCCGATCTCCTGGTCTTCGGCTCGCTGCTGCTGATCTGCCTGACCGCGGCGCGCAACTTCGACGGCGCGTCCGCGCCGCCGCACGCCCGCGCCCTCGGCCTCACCGGATACCTGGTGATGACCGGGCTGCTGCTGCTCCCGCTGCTGTGGCGGCGCCGCCATCCCGTCCCGGCGTTCGCGGCGGTCGCCCTCATCTCGTTCGTCCAGTGGGTGACCGGTGTCCAGCCGATCCCGGCCAACGTCACCGTGCTGGTGGCCCTGTACGCCGTCGCGTCGGCCTGCGCCCTGCGCTGGTCGGTCACCGCCGGGGCGATCGCCGAGCTGGGCATCGTCCTGCTGATGGCCCGCTACGGCGGGCTCAGCCTGTACTCCCTCGCCTCCGGCTCGGTGTTCGTCGCCGCCACCTGGATCGCCGGCATCTACGCCAGCACCCGCCGGCGGTACCTGGAGGGCCTGGAGGAGCGGGCCGAACGCGCCGAACGCGAACGCGACCAGCAGGTCCGCATCGCCGCCGCGGCCGAGCGGGCGCGCATCGCCCGCGAGCTGCACGACGTGGTCGCCCACAACGTGAGCGTGATGATCGTGCAGGCGGACGGCGCGGCGTACGCCATCGACGGCGACCCCGAGCAGGCGCGGCGCGCCATGCGGACCATCTCCGGCACCGGCAGGCAGGCGCTGGCCGAGATGCGGCGCCTGGTCGGCGTGCTGCGCAAGGACGACGCGGGCGAGGAGGAGTACGCGCCGCAGCCCGGAGTGGCCGACCTCGACGACCTGCTGGCGCACTTCCGCCAGTCCGGCCTCCCGGTGGAGTACGCCGTCACCGGCGTCCGGCGTGACCTGCCCGAGGGGGTCCAGCTCGCGATCTACCGCATCGTGCAGGAGGCCCTGACCAACACCCTCAAGCACGGCGGCCCGAAGGCGCGGGCCGGCGTCGAGATGGACTACGGCCCGCACGAGATCCACTTGCGGGTGAGCGACGACGGGCGGGGCGCCGCCGCGCCGCGGAGCATCGACGGGCACGGCCTGATCGGCATGCGCGAGCGCGTCGCGATGTACGACGGCAGTGTGCAGGCGTCCCCGTCCCCGGGAGGAGGATTCCAGGTGACCGTACGACTCCCGCTGGCGCGGGCCGCGTGACCGCCTCGCACGACGCGCGCGAGGGCGTCCGGGTGGTGCTGGTCGACGACCAGCGGCTCGTCCGGGCCGGGTTCCGCATGGTCCTCGGCGCGCAACCGGACATCGACGTCGCCGGGGAGGCCGCCGACGGCGCCGAGGCGGTGGAGCTGCTCGGCCGGGTGGCCGCGGACGTCGTGCTGATGGACGTGCGCATGCCCCGGATGGACGGCGTGGAGGCCACCCGGCTGATCCGCGCCATGCCGCGGGCGCCCAAGGTGCTGATCCTGACGACCTTCGACCTGGACGAGTACGCGTTCGCGGCGCTGAAGGCCGGGGCGTCCGGCTTCCTGCTGAAGGACGTCCCGCCCTCCGACCTCATCAGCGCCATCCACTCGGTGCACGCCGGTGACGCCGTCGTCGCGCCGAGCACCACCCGGCGGCTGCTGGAGCGCTTCACCGTCCACCTGCCCGGCGCGGGCGCCGCCGAGCCGGCGGCGCTGCGGCAGCTCACGGCCCGCGAACGCGAGGTGCTGGTGCTCGTCGGCCGGGGCCTGTCCAACGCCGAGATCGCCCAGCGGCTGACCCTGGCCGAGGCGACGGTGAAGACCCACCTGGGCCGGGTGCTCGCCAAGCTCGGCGTGCGCGACCGCGCCCAGGCGGTCGTGTACGCCTACGAGACCGGCCTCATCACCCCCCTCGGCAGGCCCTCGGACCGGTGACCGGGACGGCCGGGCCGCACCGCCGTCCACCCGGCCGATCGGCCGATGCCCCGGCCGGCCGGGGACGGGCCGCCTGACCTGCTGCGCCCGGCGCGCCGGCCCGTCACGGGCGGGCCCCGCGAGGCAGGCGAGGCCCACCGGGTCGGCCGAAAGTGGGACCGAAGGCTACCCCGCCGGTCGCACCGGCCCTTTCCGGATGGCCGTCAGGGCTACCCGAAGTCCGTTCCCATGGCCCATGGCAGGCGGCGGGCACGTCAATAGCGTTGATCCCGTGCGGTGACCACCGGGTTCACCCCCAGATCCCCAGACGATCAGCATCCCCCGCTTTCGAGGAGCCAGAAGTGACCATCACCGGAGAGGGAGCCGTCCGGTCGCGGACCGCGCCGGCCGCCGTCGTCGCCACCGGAGTGACCAAGGTCTACGGCAGGGGCGACGCGGCCGTGCACGCGCTGCGCGGGGTGGACGTGCGGTTCGGCACCGGCGCCTTCACCGCGATCATGGGCCCGTCCGGTTCCGGCAAGTCCACCCTGATGCACTGCCTCGCCGGTCTGGACAGCGTGACCGAGGGCGAGGTGCGCATCGGCGACACCGACATCACCCGGCTCGGCGACAAGCGGCTCACCCTGCTGCGGCGCGAGCGGGTGGGGTTCATCTTCCAGGCGTTCAACCTGCTGCCGACGCTGACCGCGGAGCAGAACATCCGGCTGCCGCTGGACATCGCCGGGCGCCAGGCCGACCAGGAGCTGTTCGACATGGTGATCCGCACCGTGGGGCTCGGCGACCGGCTGAAGCACCGGCCGAGCCAGTTGTCGGGCGGCCAGCAGCAGCGCGTCGCGGTCGCCCGGGCGCTGGTCGGCAAACCGCAGGTCATCTTCGCCGACGAGCCGACCGGCAACCTCGACTCGCGCAGCGGCGCCGAGGTGCTGTCCTTCCTGCGGACCTCGGTGCGCGAGCTGGGCCAGACCATCGTCATGGTAACCCACGACCCGGTCGCCGCCTCCTACGCCGACCGGGTGGTCTTCCTGCGCGACGGGCTGCTGGTGACCGAGCTGGCGCGGCCGACCCCGCAGAACGTGCTCGACACGCTGCTGAAGCTGGAGGGCTGAGGAGTGATCCGCGCGACTCTGGCCGGGCTGCTGGCGCACCGGCTGCGGCTCCTGCTCACCTCGCTGGCCATCGCGCTGGGCGTGGGGTTCATCGTGGGGACGTTCGTGCTGACCGACACCCTGCAGGCGGGCCTGACGCACAGCATCGCCGCCTCGGCCGACAAGGTGGACGTGGCGGTGCTGCCGCCGCCGGGGGGCGGCGAGAAGCCGGCGCTGCTGTCGGCGGGCGACCTGGCGGCCGTCCGCCGGGCGCCGGGGGTCGCCGAGGCCGAGGGGCTGGTGCGCGGCGGCGCCGCCCTGCTCGGCAAGGACGGCAAGGCCATCGGCGACGTCGCCACCACCGGCGTCTCGGTCATCGGCGGCAGGCTGAACCGTACGCAGGTCACCTCCGGCGCCGCGCCGTCCGCCGCCGACCAGGTGGTCATCGACGAGGACACCGCCCGGACGCGGGGCTTCGCGATCGGCGACACCGCGCGGGTGCTCGACGCCACGGGCGCGCCACACGCCTTCCGCGTCGTCGGGCTGTTCGACGTGGGCGTGGACCAGCAGCTCGCCTACACCGGCGCGGTCGGTTTCACCGCGGAGACCGCACGGTCGATGACCGGCGAGAAGGGCTTCGTGGAGATCGACGTCGCGGCGGCCGGGGTCACCCCCGAGCGGCTCGGCGGCGCCGTCACCGCGGCCCTCGCCGGCCGGGGCGCGCGCGTCCTCACCGGCCAGGAGCTGGCGCAGGAGCTGGCCAAGAGCAACGGGGCCGACATCAACGTGCTGACCGTGGCGCTGCTGATGTTCGGCCTGGTCGCCATGCTGGTCGCCGCCCTGGTCATCTACAACACCTTCACCATCCTGGTGGCTCAGCGCACCAGGGAGATGGCGCTACTGCGCTGCATCGGGGCGACCCGGCGGCAGGTGTTCGGGTCGGTCCTGCTGGAGTCGGCGGTGGTCGGGGTGCTGTCGTCGGCCCTCGGCCTGCTGGCCGGCCTCGGGCTCGGCACCGCGGCGTTCGCCGCGCTCCGCGCGTTCGGCCAGAACTTCCCCACCACCGCCGAGGTCACGCTCACCCCGCGCACGACCGTGCTCGCCCTCGCCGTCGGCCTGGTCGTCACGGTCGGCGCGGCGCTGCTGCCGGCGCGCACCGCCACCAGGGTCGCCCCGGTCGCCGCGCTGCGCGTCCAGACCGGCGAGCACACCTTCCGCACCGGCGTGCTGCGCGTGGTGTTCGCCGCGGTGTTCCTGCTCGCCGGGGCCGGGGTCACCGTCGCCGGCGTGCTGGCCAAGCCGGGCGAGACGGCCCTGTACGCCGTGATGGGCGGCGGAGCGCTGAGCTTCCTCGCCGTGCTGATCCTCGGACCGGTCATCGTCCGGCCGCTCGCGAGGTTCGCCGGGTGGCTGCCCGCGAAGCTGGCCGGGGTGCCCGGCCGGCTCGCCCTGGACAACTCCCACCGCAACCCCGGGCGCTCGGCGACCACGACGGTCGCGCTGACCATCGGCGTGACGCTGATGACGCTCATCGCCGTGATCACGGCGACCACGCGCGCGACGTACACGGCCCGGCTCGACGAGCAGTTCCCGATCGACTACCTGATCGCCCCGCAGTTCGCCTCCATGTCCGAGGCCGGCGCCACCCTGCCGCGGTCGCTCGCCACCACGCTACGATCCCGCCCGGAGCTGACCTCGATCGTGGAGATCCGGAGCACGGACGCCCGGGTCACCGCGGCCGGCCGCTCCGGGGCGGCCACCGGCGGCACTCCGCAATCGGGCGGCGGCCGGCGCACGGCCGAGGTCGGCGCGTTCAGCGGCCCGTACCAGCCCGTGCTCACCGCGGGCACCACGCAGGGCTTCACCGCCGGGTCGGCGCTGGTCGCGGCGGACCTCGCCGGACGGCTGGGCACCGGGCAGGGCGGCTCGATCACGATCACCACCCCGGAGGCGGGCGCGGTGCGGCTGAAGGTGCTCGGCGTGTTCGACCCGGACACGGTGCCGCTGCCGGAGATCACCGTGCCGGAGCAGGCCCTGGACGCCTACTTCGGCCCGCTCGCCGACGTGCGGCTGTACGTCAACGCCAAGGACGGGGTGGCCGCCGACGCGTCCCGGCGGGCGGTCGAGGCCGCCGCGCAGCCGTACCCGACGGCCAAGGTGCGCAGCGCCGTCGAGGTGCGCGGCCAGTTCGACGAGGCCCTGGACCTGGTGTTGCTGATCGTCGGCGGGCTGCTGGGACTGGCGATCCTCATCTCGCTGCTCGGCATCGCCAACACGCTGAGCCTGTCGGTGTACGAGCGGACCAGGGAGTCGGCGCTGCTGCGGGCCCTCGGCCTCACCCGGCCGCAGTTGCGGCGGATGCTGTCGGTCGAGGCGATGATCCTCGGCCTCATCGGGGCCATCGTCGGCGTCGTGCTCGGCATCGCCTACGGCTACGCCGCCGCGCGGACCCTGATGGACGAGGTGCTGTTCCGGGTGCCCGTGGGCCAGGTGGCGCTGTTCGTCGTGCTGTCGGCCGCGGCCGGTGTGCTGGCGGCCGTCCTGCCCGCCCGCCGGGCCGCCCGTACCTCCATCGTCGGCTCCCTCGCCGCCGACTGACGCGAAGCCGCGCCCGGACCGGTGGTGCGCCCGGGCGCCGTCCTGCTATCGGGGGCGGCGCCCGGCCCACTGTTCGGCGACGGTCTCCGGGGTGAGCAGCGGGCGGATGGAGATCTCCCCGGTGGCGCGGTCGATGACCACGCAGCCGCCACCCACGGTGGCGGGCAGCGTGCCGGGCTCGGCGGGGGCGGCGGGCCTGGCCCAGGCCACGTACCCCTCGTCGAAGGCGTACAGCCCGACCTCGGTGGCCTGGTCGGGCGGGAGCGGGCCGTTGAAGTACTCCTCCGCCAGCAGCCGCGCCTGCTCCGCCGACACCGGCCGGGCCCGCACGACGGCCTCGCCGGCCCGTTCGGAGAAGGCGTCGCGGGTCACACCGGCCTCCCGCCGCGGTCGAGAGCGACGCAGAACACCTCGGACACCGGCCCGGGAGGCGGGTCGACCGACGTGTGCCCGCGCTGGGCGTCGATCCAGACCACCTCCCCGGCGGTGTTCACCGCGTTCCACGCGTGGTCGCCGCCGGACGGCCAGCGGGTGATGAGGACGGCCGCCGCGCCGTGTCCGCCCGCCGCCAGGCGCTGCGCGACCGTGGCGTACGCGCGGCGGCCCTGACCGGCGTACTCGAAGCGGTGCCCGAGCCAGCGTTCGGCCCGCGCCGCCCCTCCGGTCTCGCCGCCGAGCGAGGGCCTGCCGAGCCGGTCGTACTCCGGCCGGCGCGGCGCGGCCACCGTGGGCTCGCCGTGCCAGGTCGAGACCACCGCGAGCGCGCAGTCGAGCGCGTTGGTCGCCCGGAACGGGTCTTCGCCCGGCCCTTCGCCATTGATCAGGCGGATCCAGGTGCCGCGCGGGTCCGGGAAACGCGCCCCTTCGGGCAGCGCCTGGCACAGATCGCGCTGAAGCTGCGGATCGGGCCAGGCCAGCCCACCGGGCACGCCGTACGGCCGGGACTGGTCCAGCCGGGGCGGACGCTCCAGGCCGTCGAACCAGTCCTCTCCGCCCGCCTCGCCGCTTCCCGGGTGAGCGCGCGGGACCGGCCGCACCCCCGGCGCGGCGCCTTCCCGCAGGAGGATCTGGAAGGCGTCCGGCGGAATGACCGGCGGCCGCCGCTGCGGCCGCCACTCGTCGGCGGTGAGCTCCGCCGCGAACTCGTAGTCACGCCATCGGACGCCGTCGGACGTGACGACGGGGTTGTACCCCGTCTCGGAGGACCGCCGCCGCGACGCCCCCGCGCGCGGCCTGCCCCCATGACTGGCTCCGGTCATTGTGCCCCCCAAATCGCGCACCGACCCGGTCAGAGGCGATCGTAGGGGCGGCGTCCGGGCCCGGCTGCCGGATTCCGGCATTCACCTGGAACCACATCCCGCCTGGACCTCCGGCTCCTGCGACGGGCACCGCCCAGCCCGCCCGAACCACGCCGGATCACCTGGTGCGCTGTCCAGGTACGTTGACCGGTCGGACGCCGTGACCGGCGCCGGCATCGCCGTACCACGACCCGCCGCCCCGGCGCCGATCACATCCCGCACATGGCCGGAGTGGGGAGCCGCGCGGCGAACATATGCGATCACCGCACTAGTGTCCGCGTCGGAGATCCGTCGGGTAAATCATGCGGGTTCCCGCCAGGCGGAATCCATGGGGACCGCTCGCCGGCCTGGTCATTTGAGCCATCGACTTAGAGGACGAACTTCTGGCGCGGGACACTAGCGGGCTTCGGGCTTGCGGCGGGGGCCACCGGGCGCGATGCCCACCTGCTCGGGCGTGGTGAGCTCCCGCCTCGAGACGCCCGGCCGGCCGTGCTGATCGGTTCGTGCCGGTCCGGACTCTGCGGGCGATGGAGCGGGGCGGGGCTTCCGGGTCACTTCACGACGACGAGGATGGAGTGCCAGCCGGCCGCGCCGTCCGGGGCGGGCGGCGCGTACTCGGAGGTCTGGGTCCGGCCGGTCCCGTCCGTCGCCCGCACCTCGATCGTGTGCTTGCCCGGCGTGGCCTGCCAGTCGTCGACGACCCACTGCCGCCAGGTGTCCGGACCGGGCACCTCGGCCAGCCGCGCCTGCCGCCACTCCCCCTTGTCCACCCGCACCTCGACCGCGGCGATGCCCCGGTGCTGCGCCCAGGCCACCCCGGCGATGGCCGTGCGCCCGGCGGCGATCGTGGAGCCGCCGCGCGGCAGGTCGATGCGGGACTCGGTCTTGATCGGCCCCTTGGGCGCCCAGCCGCGCGGGGTCCAGTACGCCTCGTCCTGGTCGAAGCGGGTCACCTTGATGTCGGTGACCCACTTGGTGGCCGACACGTACCCGTACAGGCCGGGGACGACCTGGCGCACCGGGAAGCCGTGCGAGACGGGGAGCGTCTCGCCGTTCATCGCGATGGCGAGCAGCGCGTCGCGGCCGTCCATGACGACGTCCACCGGCGTGCCCGCGGTCCAGCCGTCCGAGGAGGTGGACAGCAGCATGTCGGCGCCGGACCGGATGCCCGCCTCGCGCAGCACGTCGGCCAGCCGGGCGCCGAGCCAGCGGGCGTTGCCGATGTAAGGGCCGCCCACGTCGTTGGACACGCAGGTCAGGGTGACGTCGGCCTCCATGAGCGGCCGCTTGAGCAGGTCGGCGAAGGTCAGCTCGATCGGCCGGTCCACCATGCCGTGGATCTTCAGGGTCCAGGTCTTCGGGTCCACCTGCGGGACGACGAGCGTGGTGTCGACCCGGTAGAAGTCGCGGTTCGGGGTGGTGAAGGGCGACAGTCCGGACAGGCGGAGGTCCACCCCGGCGGGCAGCGGCTTGGCGGGCGTCGCGGGCGTGGGCAGCACGACCTCGGCGCGTTCGGCGGAGACGTCCAGGCGGCCGCCGAGCGCCCGGCCGGCCAGGCCGCCGGCGCCGGCGATGACGACGCCGCCCGCGACTCCGGTCAGCAGGCCGCGCCGGTCCAGCTTCAGCGGCTCGAACGAGCCGCGCATGACGACCGGACGCTCCGCGGCCGCGCCGGCGTCCGCCACGGCGTCTCCGGTAGCCTCCGGGCCTCCGAGGGACTGCTCGCCCGCCGTCCGGCTCGCGGCGGGCTCACGGCGCGCGTCGTCGTCCCAGAAACCGGGCTCGGCCTCCGGCCAGGTGCGGCGCACCAGAAGGCGCAGCGCCCACGCCCCGGCCGCCGCGCCGATGAGGGACGGCAGCGCGTCCAGCAGGCCGGCGTCCGGCCTGGTGACGGCGGCCGCCGCGCCCACGACGCCGAACAGCAGCAGCCCGGTCGTGCCGTGGCCGGGACGGCGGCGGGCGAGCACGCCGATCCCCGCCGCGATGAGGGCCAGCACCAGCAGGATGCCGGAGATGAGGACGAGCTTGTCGTTGGCGCCGAAGGTCTGGATCGCCCATTCCTTCAGGGCTGCCGGTGAGCGGTCGACGGCCGTGTCGCCGACCGCGATCACCGGGGACGCGCCCGGATCGATCAGCCCGGCGGCGAGCTGGCCGATGCCGAGGGCGACGGCTCCGGCCACCAGGCCGAGGAGCCCCGCCGCCCATGCGCGCCCGCCCGGGCGCGGCTGGTTGTGGTTCACAGCACGAACGCTACGCCCGTCCCGGCCGCCGGGATCTTACGCCCCGGTTACGTGCCCATCGGGCCGGCCGTCAGGAGGCCAGGGCCTCCTTGAGCACCGGGGCCAGCGCGCGGAAGGCACGGCCGCGGTGGCTGATGGCGTCCTTCTCGGCGGCGGACATCTCGGCGGTCGTGCGGGTCTCGCCGTCGGGCACGAAGATCGGGTCGTACCCGAACCCGCCCGCGCCGCGTGGGCCGCGGATCACCTCGCCGGTGATGGTGCCCTCCACGACGTGCTCCTGCCCGGACGGCAGCGCGAGGGCCGCGGCGCACGCGAAGTGGGCGCCCCGCCGGCCGTCGGGCACGTCCGACACCTGGGCGAGCAGCAGCCACAGGTTGGCCGCGTCGTCGCCGTGCGCCCCGGACCACCGGGCCGAGAAGACACCGGGCATGCCGTTCAGCGCGTCCACGCACAGGCCGGAGTCGTCGGCGATGGCGGGCAGCCCGCTCGCCGAGGCGACGGCGTGCGCCTTGATCAGGGCGTTCTCGGCGAAGGTGAGCCCGGTCTCGGCGATCTCGCCGATCTCGGGGAAGGCGTCGAGCCCGACCAGCTCGATCTGCTGGTCGGCCTCGGCCAGGATGCGCCGCAGCTCCGCGATCTTGCCCTCGTTGCGGGTCGCGAGCACCACCTTGGTCATGACAGCGCCTCCCGCTGGAGCCGGGTGAGCTCGGCGCAGCCGGTGGCGGCCAGGTCGAGCAGCGCGTCGAGGGTCGAGCGGTCGAACGGGACACCCTCGGCGGTGCCCTGGACCTCCACGAACTCCCCGGTGCCGGTCATGACGACGTTCATGTCGGTCTCGGCGGCGACGTCCTCGGTGTAGCACAGGTCGAGCAGCGGGGTGGTGCCGACGATGCCGACCGAGACGGCGGCGACCGAGTTGACCAGCGGGTCGCCGGAGCACATCTTGCGCTTGCGCATCCAGCCGATGGCGTCGGCCAGGGCGACGTACGCCCCGGTGATCGCGGCGGTGCGCGTGCCGCCGTCGGCCTGCAGGACGTCGCAGTCGAGCACGATGGAGTTCTCGCCGAGGGCCTTGTAGTCGACGCACGCGCGCAGCGACCGCCCGATCAGCCGCGAGATCTCGTGGGTGCGGCCGCCGATCTTGCCCCGGACGGACTCACGGTCGGTGCGGGTGTTGGTGGAGCGGGGCAGCATGGCGTACTCGGCGGTGATCCAGCCGAGCCCGCTCCCCCTGCGCCACCGGGGGACGCTGTCTTGCACCGTGGCGGCGCACAACACCTTGGTGCCGCCGAACTCCACCAGGACCGAGCCCTCGGCGTGGGCCAGCCAGTCGCGGGTGATCGTGACCGGCCTGATCTGGCCGGGACTGCGTCCATCTTCGCGTGCCATGAGCCTCACCTTAGGTCATATACGGCCCCGCTCCGCGCGAGTTCGGTACGCCCCTCGAAGCCGCCGCGGCGGGCGTCCGCCAGGATCTCCCGCTGATCGTTCCAGGGCACCAGGTGGGTCAGCACGAGCGTGCCGACGCCGGCCCGGGCGGCGTGCTCGGCGGCCTGCCGGCCGTTCATGTGCAGGTCGGCCGGATTGCCCGGCCGGTCGACGAACGACGCCTCGCACAGCAGCACATCGGCCCCGTCGGCGAGCTTCACCAGGTCGGCGCACTCGCCGGTGTCGCCGGAGTAGGCGACCGAACGGCCGCCGTGCGAGACGCGGAAGCCGTAGGTCTCGACCGGGTGGTTCATCGGCGCCGCCGTCACCTCGAACGGACCGGCCGAGAACGTACCGGGCGTGAGGGCGGAGAAGTCGAACGCGGTGTCCAGCCCCGGCTCGTCGTCCATGCCGTAGGCGGCGGCGAGGCGGCGCGGCGCGTCCTTCGGCGCGTGGACCGGCACCCGTGGCAGCGGCCCGGCCGGCGAGTAGGTGCGCACCACGTGGTAGGAGCACAGGTCCAGGCAGTGGTCGGCGTGCAGGTGCGACAGGCAGATGGCGTCCACGTCGTACAGGCCGATGTGCCGTTGCAGGGCTCCCAGCGAGCCGTTGCCGAAGTCCAGGAGCAGGCGGAAGCCCTCGGCTTCCAGCAGGTAACAGGACGCGGGGCTGTCCGGGCCGGGGAAACTCCCCGAACATCCCACGATGGTCAGCTTCACGGCGGCCTCCTTACCGGGCGCGGCCTCGCGCGCCTCTCACAGTTACATGGGCCGGCGCCTCCCCGTCCGCCCACGGTATGCGCGGATGCGCGGACGCGTCGTCACCGGGCGCGTGATCGGCGCCCGGCTCCGTACCCGCCTCGCCGCTTCCGCAAGGGGCCCCGGCTGTTCCTCGCCCGCCCGCTAGCTGGGCGCGGCCAGTGCCTCCTCGCCCGGGACGTCCCCCACGGGCGCGCGCTCGACCGAGCTGATCTCGGGTCCGAGGAACCGCTGCCCGAGCTGGGCGAACAGCGTGCCGTCACCGGTCGCCCTGAACCGGTGGCGGGGCGCGCCGCCGCCCTGCTCGGCCAGGCCGCGGTCGTGCAGCACCCGGTAGACGTCCTTGGCGGTCTCGTCCGCGCTGGACACCAGCGTGACATCGTTGCCGGCGACGTAGGAGATGGCGCCGGTGAGCAGCGGGTAGTGGGTGCAGCCGAGGATCAGCGTGTCGCATCCGTCGTCGATGACCGGCTGGAGGTACTCACGGGCCGCCTCGATGAGCTCCTCGCTCATGGTCTCGCCGCGTTCGACGAACTCCACGAACCGCGGGGCCGCCACGCCGGTGAGCCGCACGTCCGGGGCCGCCGCGAAGGCGTCGTGGTAGGCCATGGACTCGATCGTGGCCCGGGTGGCGATCACTCCGACCCTGCCGTTGCGGGTGGCGCGGACGGCCCGGCGCGCGGCCGGCTGGATGACCTCGACCACCGGGACGTCGTACCGCTCACGGGCGTCGCGCAGCACGGCGGCGCTGGCGCTGTTGCAGGCGATCACGAGCATCTTCACGTCGTGCTCGACCAGGTGGTCCATGACCTCCAGGGCGTACGCGCGCACCTCGGCGATGCGCTTGGGCCCGTACGGCTGGCGCGCGGTGTCGGCGACGTACAGGATCGACTCGTTCGGGAGCTGGTCGATGATCGCGCGGGCGACCGTGAGACCGCCGACACCGCTGTCGAAGATGCCGATCGCCGGGCCCGGCGGGCCGTCCTGCTCCTCCGCCGCCTCGATCATGCTGACCCAGGGTGCGTGGACGACGCTCCCGATATCCACCATGATCCCAACATTAGGGGACCGTTCACAATCGCTCCTGGTAAGAATGCTCACATCGAAGTAATCACTGACCTGGACAAGCCCGGGCGAACCCGTCACCGGGATCGGGCCGCGGGCACCCGGCCGGCGGGCCGGTCAGCCGCGGCCGAGGCGGGCGAGCTGGCGTGACTGGGCGACCAGATTACCCGCCGAGTCCCAGACCTCGACGTCCTCGTCGAACCATCCGTCCCTGATCAGGCGGCCGTGGCCGAGCACCCTCAGCCAGCCGGGCGCGGGCAGCGCCCGCAGGTGCCAGGTCAGCTCGACCGTGGGCGCCCACCCCCTGGCCCCGGCCGAGAAGACGACGGGCGGCAGCGCGTCGATGGCGAGCGCCAGCACGAAGGGGTCGGGGTCCTGCGGCTCGGCCATCCTGAAGTACGCCCGGGACTCCGGCCGGCCGCTCGGCGTTCCGGTGTACCAGCCGACGGTGGGCGGGTCGAAGCGCAGGTCGATGCGGGTGCTCAGGGTCATGTTCGACTCCGGGCGCGGAGCGGGAAGCGGCAGGCACTCCTCGACCGGCGGCATCTGAACCGGGACCTCGCCGGCCCAGTCGCCCGGGCCGTCGCCGAGCGTGGCGGTGGTGATCAGCGCCTCGACGTAGGCCGTGCCGTCCTGCACGAGGGTCGCCCGGGTCATCGCGGCGGTCCTGCCGGTCTTGAGCGGCTCCAGCCGGACGCGGGCCGGGCCCGGCGGCACGGCCCGCAGGAACTGGGTGGCGGTGGACACCGGGTGCTCGTACGGCGAGGCGTCCACGGCCGCGCGCAGCATCACGGCCATGAGGTAACCGCCGTTGAGCGGCCCGCCGATCCCGTAGCCGGGATCGAGACAGACGTCGTAGGTGGTCTCGTCGACCCTGATCGCCTGCGTCGCCTCGTCGAACTTGGTCATCCGCCTCTTCGCCCCGCTCCGCGGACCCCTCGCCGCACCGGCGAGGGCCGCACCGAATCTTATTCTGGCCCTCACACCCTACCGAGCCCTCCACGCCTCGTCCCGGGGCGGTGCCGGACGGTTCCGCAGGACGGCCCGGCGAAGGACGATCGGGCGGCGATGGCGGGCGGGACAGGGCCGGCCCAGGCGACGGGGGGGTAGTGCAGGAGGGGCGGAGCGGCGCGGAGGTGGGGGCCGGAGGACAGGACGGCCGATCCGGGCGGGAAGGGTGGAAAGTGGTCTGCAAGTGGCTCGCTACCGTCGCGATCTAGTCTCGCGGCGCAGTCCTTCCCCAGGCGGGTGAACCCCCGTCCCGTCCTCGAAAGCGGAGTCATGGCAGGCCAACCTCCTCCCCCGTACCCGTTCAGCCAGGACCCCGACCGGACCGTGGCGTACCGGCGGCCGGCCCCCGGCGGCGCCGAGGCGACCGGCCCCGCCGCCGGGCATTACGCCTACGGCGCGCCGCCGCAGGCCGGCCCGCCCTACGGCGGGCAGCCGGGCGGCACCGCGCGGATGCCCGCGGCCATGCCCGCGCCCGGCTGGGATCGGGTGGAGCTGGGCCCGCCCGTGCCGCCCGCGGGGCGCGGGCGGCACGGGCGGAGCGGACGGAGCCGTGGCTGGCTGGTGGCGATCATCGCGGCCGTCGTCGTGGCCCTGGTCGGCGGGGGCGGCGTGTACGCGATGTCGCTGCTCAGCGGTGGCGGCACCCAGCCCGAGGACGTGCTGCCCGCCGGGACCATGGCGTACGTGCGGCTGGACCTCGACCCTTCCGCCGGGCAGAAGCTGGCGCTGTTCCAGCTCGCCCGGAAGTTCTCCGCGACCCGGGGCGCGTTCACCGGGGAGGACCCGCGCAAGGCGCTGTTCGAGCTGCTGCGCCAGGGTGACTCCGGCCTGGCGAAGGTGGACTACGCCCGGGACGTCGCACCCTGGCTGGGCGACCGCATCGGGGTGGGCGTGCTCGCGCCGAAGTCCCCGGACACGACGCCGCGGCCGGTCGTGGCCGTCCAGGTGACCGACCAGGACCAGGCCCGCGCCGGGCTGCGCAAGCTCGACCGGGAACGCGACCTGAAGGGCCTTGCGTTCCGCGAGGACTACGCGATCCTCGCCGAGACGCAGCAGGAGGCCGACGCGTACGCGGCGGGCGCGCCGCTGTCGGGCGAGGCGGCCTTCGCCGAGGACCGCGCGGCGCTGGGCGAGCCGGGTGTGCTGTCGTTCTGGGGCGACGCCGGCGCGATCGCCAAGGCGGCGCGGGCCGCCGGCGCCACCGCCGAGGACGGCACAGTGGCCATGGTGGAGAACATGCGCTTCGCCGGCGCGCTGCGCTTCGACAGCGGATACGCCGAACTCACCGGCTTCACCCGGGGCGGGCAGGTGCGGGCCGCCGCGGGCGGCGAGGGCGCGCGGCTGTCCCGGCTGCCCGCCTCGACCGTGGGCGCGCTGTCGGTGTCGAGCCTCGGCGAGCTGGTCACCGAGCAGTGGCCGCGGATCACCGAGGCGGCGGACGCCGCGGGCGGCTCCCCGTCGTTCTCCGACATCGTGGCGCAGGCGCGGCAGTCCTACGGCATCTCGCTGCCCGAGGACCTCACCACGCTGCTCGGCAGGAACCTCACCGTGGCGGTGGACGAGGCAGGGCTGGACGGCCAGATCCCGAACGTGGGCGCCGTCCTCGCCACCGACCCGGCCAAGGCGCAGCAGGTCCTGGACAAGATCGAGAAGGCCGTGGCCGGCTCCGGGACCGGGACGCCGCAGGTCTTCCGGGTGCCGGGCGACGGCCGGCTCGTCGTCGCGAGCTCGCAGGAGTACGCCGACCGGCTGGCCGCCGACGGCACCCTGGGCGAGAGCGAGACGTTCACGACCGCGATCCCGGACGCCGATACCGCGACGGCGGCGTTCTACCTCGACCTGGACAAGCTGGAGAAGTACTACCTGAGCGGGCTGGGCGAGGAGGGGCAGGCGAACGCGCGTCCGCTGCGCGCCGTGGGCGCCAGTGCCCGGCGCACCGGCGACCTCACGTCCTTCAGCCTGCGGGTGCTGTTCAACTGAGCACCGGCTCGGCGTGACCGCGATCGGACGGCGGACGGCCCCGGGACGTGAACCACGTCCCGGGGCCGTCCGTGCCTGGAGCGCCGGTGCGCAGGCCGGCTCGGGTCAGGCCCAGAGCTGGCCTTCGAGGCGCCCCTCCGCCTCGTCGAGCGTGCCCTCGTAGGCTCCGGTGGAGAGGTACTTCCAGCCGCCGTCGGCGACGATGAAGACGATGTCGGCCCGCTCCCCGGCCTTGACCGCCTTGGCGGCCAGGCCGAGCGCGGCGTGCAGCGCGCACCCGGTGGAGACGCCGGCGAAGATGCCCTCGGTGTGCAGCAGCTCGCGCGTGCGGCGCAGCGCGTCCGCCGAGGTCACCGAGAAGCGCGTGGTCAGCACCTCGGCGTCGTAGATCTCGGGGATGAACCCCTCGTCCACGTTGCGCAGGCCGTACACCAGCTCGCCGTACCTCGGCTCGGCGGCCACGATCTGCACCCCGGGCACGTGCTCGCGCAGGTAGCGCCCGACGCCCATCAGGGTGCCCGTGGTGCCGAGACCCGCCACGAAGTGGGTGACGGAGGGGAGGTCCTCCAGGATCTCCGGCCCGGTCGACTCGTAGTGGGCGCGCCAGTTCGCCGGGTTGCCGTACTGGTAGAGCATGACCCAGGACGGGTTCTCCGCGGCGAGCCGCTTGGCCACCCGCACCGCCTCGTTGGACCCGCCCGCCGCGGGCGAGGAGATGATCTCGGCGCCCCACATGCGCAGGAGCTGGCGGCGCTCCTCGCTGGTGTTCTCCGGCATCACGCAGATGAGCTTGTAGCCCTTGAGCCGGGCCGACATGGCGAGCGAGATGCCGGTGTTGCCGGAGGTGGGCTCCAGGATGGTGCAGCCGGGCGTGAGCAGGCCGTCCTTCTCCGCCTGCTCCACCATCCACAGCGCCGGGCGGTCCTTGACCGACCCGGTCGGGTTGCGGTCCTCCAGCTTGGCCCACACGCGGACGTCCGGGGACGGGGACAGCCGCGGCAGCCCCACCAGAGGGGTGTGCCCGACCGAGTCGATCAGCGAGTCGAAGCGCATGGCTAGCGCATGCCTCCGGCGACCGCCGGCAGCACGGTCACGGTGTCCCCGTCGGCGACGGGGGTGTCCAGGCCGCCGAGGAAGCGGACGTCCTCGTCGTTCAGGTAGATGTTGACGAACCGGCGCAGACCGGAGTCGTCCACGATGCGCTCCCTCAGGCCGGGGTGGCGGGCCTCCAGGTCGACGATCAGGTCCGACAGCGTCGCGCCGTCGGCGGTGACCGCCTTGGCGCCGTCGGTGTAGGTACGGAGAATGGTCGGAATGCGAACCTCAATGGCCATCGCGGGGCGTCTCCTTGGTGAATGGTCGTCACGGAACCCAACGTGTGCGAACACGTGGGGTGGGGCGGGGATTCCTGTGATCAGGAACAGTCGTAGACGACGGTGAAGGGAGTGTGCGCGAAAAGATGGTTCTGCACAGGGGACGACAGCCCAGGGCGCACGCGGGCGCTCGTAGATTCCGGGTCGGTCGTCGGCATGTACCCAACTCTACAACTTCGGCAGGGAGTGTCCGATAGCCGTCCCGCCCCGCCGGGAGTGTCCCTGAGGCGCACCGCGCGCGACATCAGAGCGAGACGATCTCGACGTCCTCTTCGGTGATGACGCCGTCCACGATCCGGTAGGAGCGGAACTGCACGTCGTCCGGGTCGGCGGTCGAGACCAGCACGTAGTGCGTGTTCGGCTCGGAGGCGTAGCTGGCGTCGGTGCGCGAAGGGTAGGCCTCGGTGGAGGTGTGCGAGTGGTAGATGACCACCGGCTCCTCGTCCCGGTCGTCCATCTCCCGCCAGACGCGGAACTGCTCCATCGAGTCGAAACGGTAGAACGTCGGCGACCGCTCGGCGTTCTCCATCGGGACGAAACGCTCGGGCCGGTCGGAGCCGGCCGGACCGGCGACCACGCCGCAGGCCTCGTCCGGGTGATCAGCCCACGCATGGGCGATGATCTTGTCGACCAGTTCCTGTGAGATCGTGAGCATGCCTGGAAGTTACCAAAGGGCGCGGACCAGCGTGTCCTGCAGGTAGGTGAGCCAGTCGTAGGTCACGTACGCGGGGTAGCGCGGGTCGTCCTCGGCCATCTCGGCCAGCTCCTCGTGCACCTCTTCCGTGACCTCCAGCCGCACGCCGAGGGCCAGCCGCACGTCGTTCAGCGCCCGCAGCCACGACTGCGCCTGCTCGGGGCTCAGCTCGACCTTGCCCTGCTCGGCGGTCTCCAGCAGCACCTCGGCGTCGGCGCGCTTCCCATCGCGCAGCGTGGCCTCGGTGTAGCGGCGGAACTCGGCCGCCGCCTCGTCATCGTCGGCGTACGCGGAGGGGAACAGCCGGGCCAACACGGGATCGGAGGGCGCCTGCGCCGAGCCGATGCCGAGCGCCCGCTGCAGCGGGTCGTCATCGGTCGAGCCCGGCTGCACCAGGCCGAGCACCTGCGCCACCAGCGAGCGCAGAATCGACGCCTCCCCCGCGTCCAGCAGGATCGCCGCTCCGCCGTCCCGGGTGGCGGTGAAGCCCATGCTCACGTCGAGTCCTGCTGGAGGGTGGCCCACAGGCCGTAAGAGTGCAGGATCTGCACGTCGCGTTCCATCTCCTCACGGGTGCCACTGGCCACGACGGCCTTGCCCTTGTGGTGCACGTCCAGCATGAGCTTCTCGGCCTTGGCCTTGGGGTAGCCGAAGACCGTCTGCAGGACGTAGGTCACGTATGACATCAGATTGACCGGGTCGTTCCACACGATCGTCAACCAGGGAAGATCGGGGCGGACGTCCACCGAGGGACGCTCGACCTCGACCGGAGCGGTACTACCCACGTTCCCATCCTGCCCTACGCCGGTCGTAGTCTTCGACTTGTGAAGATGCCCATGAGCAGCGCGTTGCTCACCGATCACTATGAGCTGACGATGCTGCAGGCGGCTCTGCGGAGCGGAGCGGCCCATCGACGCGCCGTGTTCGAGGTCTTCGCCCGCCGCCTGCCGCACGGCCGCCGCTACGGGGTGGTCGCGGGCACCGGGCGCGTCATGGACGCCCTGGCCGAGTTCCGGTTCGGCGAGCAGGAGCTCGCCTTCCTGCGCGAGCGGCACGTGGTGGACGAGCCGACGCTGGACTTCCTGGCCGGCTACCGGTTCTCCGGGAACGTGCACGGCTACGGCGAGGGCGAGTGCTACTTCCCCGGTTCGCCGATCATGGTGGTGGACGGCACGTTCGCCGAGGCGGTCCTGCTGGAGACCGTGATCCTGTCCATCCTCAACCACGACTCGGCCGTCGCCTCCGCGGCCTCCCGCATGGTGCACGCGGCCGGCGGGCGTCCGATCATCGAGATGGGCTCGCGGCGCACCCACGAGTACGCCGCGGTCGCGGCGGCCCGGGCCGCCTACCTCGCGGGCTTCGCCTCCACCTCCAACCTGATGGCCGGCCACGCGTACGGCGTGCCGACGGCCGGCACGAGCGCCCACGCGTTCACGCTGCTGCACGCCAGTGAGTACGAGGCCTTCCAGGCACAGATCGACTCCCTCGGGACCGGCACCACGCTGCTGGTGGACACCTACGACGTCGCCAAGGCCGTGCGCACGGCCGTGGAACTGGCCGGGCCGGGGCTCGGCGCCGTGCGCATCGACTCCGGGGACCTCGCCGTGGCCGCCCACGAGGTGCGCCGGCTGCTCGACGGGCTGGGCGCCACCCGGACGCGCATCGTCGTCACCAGCGACCTGGACGAGTACGCCATCGCCGCGCTCGCCGCGGCCCCCGTCGACGGGTACGGCGTCGGCACCTCGGTCGTCACCGGGTCGGGGGCGCCCACCGCGGCCATGGTGTACAAGCTCGTCGCCCGTGAGGACGACGAGGGCGTCCTGCGACCGGTGGCCAAGAGATCGGTCGGCAAACCCAGCAAGGGGGGGCGCAAAACGGCCTTCCGCGCGCTGGAGGACGGCGTCGCGGCGGCCGAGCTGGTGACCACCGAGCCCGGCGCCGCCACGCCGGAGGGCGCCCGGCCGCTGCTGCGCGCGCTGGTGCGCGAGGGCGAGATCGTCGGCCACGAGCCGCTGGCCACCGCGCGCGAACGCCACCTCGCCTCCGTGGCCGAGCTCCCCGTCCTGGCCCACCAGCTCTCGCAGGGCGACCCGGTCATCCCCACCGTCTTCTCCTGACCGCTCCCCGCCCTGGTAACACCCCTGCCATCCCCTCCCGACCTCTCCTCCGCCCCGACCTTCCGGCACGCCCCCGGCGTACGGAACGGGGCACGCCTCCCGACCCGCTCGAAGCACGTAAGGAGACCGGTATGAAGACCGCGCTCGTCATCGTCGACGTGCAGAACGACTTCTGCGAAGGCGGCAGCCTCCCGGTGGGCGGCGGGGCCGAGGTCGCCGCCGCCATCGGGCCGCGTGCCGCCGCCGGCGGGTACGACCACGTCGTCGCGACCCGTGACTACCACGTGGACCCCGGCGACCACTTCGCCGAGCACCCCGACTACGTGCGCACCTGGCCCGCGCACTGCGTCGTGGGCACCGCCGGCGCCGACTTCCACCCCGCCCTGGACACCTCGGCGGTGGAGGAGGTGTTCAGCAAGGGACGGCACAGCGCCGCCTACAGCGGGTTCGAGGGCGTCGGCGGGCAGGGCACCGGCCTCGCCGAGTGGCTGTCGGCGCGCGGGGTCGAGCGGGTGGACGTGGTCGGCATCGCCACCGACCACTGCGTGCGGGCCACCGCGCTGGACGCCGCCGGGAACGGCTTCGCGGTGCGCGTGCTCCTCGACCTGACCGCCGGAGTCGCCCCCGCCACCACCGAGACGGCCCTGGCCGAACTGGCCGCCGCCGGCGTCGAGCTCACCGGCACCCCCGTGCTCAGGCCCGCCTAGTGCCGTAGCCCTCACCTTCCGGGGCGGCCTCTTCCCTCCGTTGCCGACCTCGTCCGATCGGCACCGCGGCGGGACGACGCACGGCGGACACCGGCGGCCCGGTACGACGATGCCCCGGCGAACCCTGGTGTCACCGCGCCGGGGCGGAGCCGGCGAGCCGATCTCTCCGCCTCAGCGAGCACGGCGGTGGCGGAGGGCTCAGCCGCGCTGAGCCTTCTGCCACGGTGGGCGGCCCTCCAGTTCGACCTGGAGCGAGACGCTGAGGAACGTGCGGATGAGCACGACCACCGCCAGCACGCCCACCGAAGTGAAGGTGGGCGAGATGGCCACGGTCCTGATGATGTCGGCCGCGACCAGCAGCTCCAGCCCGAGAAGGATGGCCCGCCCCACGCCCTGCCGGTACAGCGTGTACGCGCCGGAGGTCCCGCGCACCGCCCGGCCGCAGAAGGCGACGGTGGCGACGACGGTGCCCAGGGCGATGACCAGCACGCCGAACAGGTCGAGCGCCGTGCCCACCGACTCGATGACCTGCTGCACCGTCATGACGACGGCCCCGTGCCGGACGGGGGACCCGAGCCGGCGGCCTCGCGAGCGACGGCGTGCGGGTGGGGGCCGACGGCGGGAGACGGGCGGCCGGCGGCGCCCAGGGCGGACGAGGGCGCCGGGCGCCGCGCCGGCGGCGTGCGCGGCCCGTCGTGTCGCCGGGCGAGGTCCACGACGTCATCCCTTCCACGCATCCCCCGCCGCGAACCGCCACGCGGCACCGGACCACGCCGGGCCCCCGCGCGTGAACTCCGGCACCGCCGGCCCGCCGATCACCCGGCGGGGCCACCGGTGAAGCGGATCAGCGGGAGCGCTGGGTGGCCCACTTGCGGATGGTGTCGATGCGGTCGCGGATCTGCTCGGCGGTCGCCTGGGCGATCGGCGGCCCACCGCAGGCCCGGCGCAGCTCGGCGTGGATGACGCCGTGCGGCTGGCCGGTGCGGTGGTTCCAGGCGCCCACCAGGCCGTTGAGCTCCTTGCGCAGGGCCGCGATCTCCTCGTGCGGAGACGGCGCCGGAGCCGGGGCGTCCGCGGCCTTGCGCCGCCGGGCCGCCTGCTGCTCGGCCTGGTGCTTGCGCAGCAGCACGGCCACCTGGTCGGGCTCCAGCAGGCCGGGCAGGCCGAGGAAGTCCTCCTCCTCGGGCGAACCCGGCTCGGCGGCCGTGCCGAACTCGCCGCCGTCGAACAGCACCCGGTCGAAGGTGGCGGACGCCTCGACGGTCTCGAACGGCAGCTCGTCGCCGACGACGTCCGGGTTGTCCTTCTTCTGACGGGCCTCGTCGACCAGGAAGTCGTCCAGACCCTCCTCGGGGATCTTGCGGTCGAGGACGTGGTCGCGCTCGGCCTCCATCTCGCCGGCCAGGCCCATGAGGGTCGGCACCGAGGGGACGAACACCGAGGCCGTCTCGCCGCGCCGCCTGGCGCGGACGAAGCGCCCGACCGCCTGGGCGAAGAACAGCGGGGTGGACACGCTCGTGGCGTACACGCCGACGGCCAGGCGCGGGATGTCCACGCCCTCGGAGACCATGCGGACGGCCACCAGCCAGCGCTCCTCGGACGCGCTGTACTGCTTGATCTTGTCAGAGGCGCCGGGGTCGTCCGACAGCACGACGGTGGCGCCCTCACCGGTGATCGCGCGCAGGTGCCGGGCGTACGCCCGGGCCGTCTCGTGGTCGGTGGCGATGACCATCGCGCCGGCGTCGGGCACGTGCCGGCGCACCTCGGTCAGCCGCTTGTCGGCCGCGCGCAGCACCTGGCGGATCCAGTCGCCCTTCGGGTCCAGGGCGGCCCGCCACGCCTGGCCCATCTGGTCCTTGGTGAGCGGCGTGCCGAGCGTGGCGGTGATCTCGTCGCCGGCGCGGGTGCGCCAGCGCATCTCGCCGGCGTACGCCAGGAAGATCACCGGACGGACGACGCCGTCGGCGAGCGCGGGGCCATAGCCGTAGGAGTAGTCGGAGACGCTGCGGCGCACCCCCTCGCCGTCCTCGGCGTAGGTGACGAACGGGATGGGGTTGGTGTCGGACCGGAACGGGGTGCCGGTGAGCGCCAGCCGCCTCGTCGCCGGCTCGAACGCCTCGCGGACGCCGTCGCCCCAG
>NZ_BMNT01000015.1:26849-116996 GCF_014646695.1 Sphaerisporangium melleum | reverse complement strand
GACTTGGCGTCACCGGCGTGGTGGATCTCATCGAAGATCACCAGAGTCCTGCGGGCCTCGGTGCGGGCGCGGTGCAGCGCGGGGTGCATCGACACCTGGGCGTAGGTCAGCGCGACGCCGGTGTAGTCGCGCGAGGTGACGCCCTGGCTGTTCTTGAACTCGGGGTCGACCGCGATGCCGACCCGGCCCGCGGCGTCGGCCCACTGGCGCTTGAGGTGCTCGGTGGGACAGACGATGGTGACCGCCCGCACGATGCCCCGGCTGAGCAGCTCACTGGCGATGCGCAGCGCGTAGGTCGTCTTGCCGGCGCCGGGCGTCGCGACGGTCAGGAAGTCGCGCGGCTCGCGCCGGAAGTAGAGGTCGAAGGCCTCCTGCTGCCAGGCGCGTAGCTTGGGGGCGGTGCCCCATGCGGCGCGGTCGGGATAGGAAGGTGACAGATGGGACGCGGCAAAGGAGCTCACGCCGCCCTCCTTGCCAGACGGTCTCCGCGGACCCCGGCTCGGCCCGCGCCCCCAAAGTCGATCTCGTCGCGCTCGTTTGGCTCCCTCACAGTGAAGCCACGATAGCGGGGACACCGCCGGCGCGCGCCCTCCCCCGCGCATGCCCGCCGTCCCGCGGCACCCGCCGCGGCGGCACCCGCTCCCTTCCTCGCAGGTCACCGGGCATCAGCGAACGCCTGCCAGAACGGCGTCCATCTCGGCCCGGCGCTCGGGCGTGTCCGGCTGGGCGAGGCCCAGCATGACCACGCTCTCGCCGTCTTTGGTGAGCAAGGTCACCCGGAGATAGGACGGCTGGTTCACCACGTCGCTGTAGGTCGCGCGCAGCGCCCGGGAGTGGCCGGTCCACCCGTTCGCCTCGACCGCCCGGTCGTCCACCACCCCCACGGTGTCGCCGTGCAGCAGCAGCCGCCCGTACACGTCGGCCAACTGGAGCGCGGCGGCGCGCGGCCCGCCCGTGGGCACGCCGTCACCGGGCCGGGCCATCACGACCGCCGACTCGCCCAGGGTCACCGCCGAGGTGAACCCCGTGACCGGCGGGACCGTTCCGAGCCGCCACCCCGGCGGCGCCGTGTAGCTCACCCCGGCGATGCCGTCCTGGACCACGACCGGGACCGCGGGCTGGTTCAGCCGGCCCGCCACGAAGGCGACCACTCCCGCCACCAGCGCCGCCCCCACGGCCACGGCGGCGGCGAACAGCGCCGTCCGCCGGACCCAGAAGGGCACCCTGACCCCCGAAGGCGTCGCGGGGGCGCCGTACAGCCGCGCCGACGGCGGCAGCCCTTCCTCCTCCGGCGGTGGCCACACGGGGTCACCGTACGGCCGCCGCCCGGTGCGGTGCTCGTCCACGCCACCTCCTCCGTGCACCGAGTATCCGCACCGGTACGCCCCCCGCGTCAACGGAAAACCGATGAATGGTCGCCAAGTCGGCCACCGAAGGCGAAAGCGCGGTCACTTTCGGCACCCGGCGGGCGCGGAGCCGGGGTCAGCCGAAGGCGAAGCCCCAGGGGAGCGGGGCGTCGCGGAACAGGTCGAGGGGGACGGCGTCGGCCAGGGCCCGGTAGCCGGCCGGGGTGAGGTGCAGGTGGTCACCGACGTCATAGGCGGGCATGAGCCGCCGTGGGTCGGCCGGGTCGCGGGCGGCCTCGTCGAAGTCGATGACGGCGTCGAACCGGCCGCTGGTACGGATCCACCGGTTGACCGCCTGCCGGGCCGCCTCGCGGTGCCCTCCCGGGTCGTCGTAGGACTCGTTGCCGCCGATCGGGGTCAGCGTCGCGCCGTAGATCCGGATGCCCTGGGCGTGGGCGCGCAGGATCATCTGGTCGTAGGCGGCGATCAGGTCGCCCGCGACCTTCCGCTGCGCGGCCTCGCTCGCCGCGGCGGTGCCGATGTCGTTGACGCCCTCGAAGACGACCTGCCACCTCACGCCGCTCTGCGCGAAGACGTCGCGGTCGAGCCGGGACAGGGCGTTCGGGCCGAGACCGTCGTCGAGCACCCGGTTGCCGCCCGCGGCCTGGTTCACGATCGCCACCTCGCCGCCGCCGGGCCGGGCGTGCAGGCGGTCGGCGAGCCGGTCCGGCCAGCGGTCGTTGCCGTTGACAGTGGAGCCCCGGCCGTCGGTGAGCGAGTCGCCCACGATCACCGCCGCCGCGGTGGTGTGCCCGGCCCACACCTCCAGCCCGCTGAGGAGATACCAGTGGTCGGTGCGCGCCGCCCCCGGCAGGTCCGCGTCGTCCACGTGGTCGCCGCGCACCAGGTACGAGGTGGTCCGGGAACCGGGGTGGGAGGTGACGGCGTCGCCCGCCTGCCCTTCGGCCAGGTGCACCGTCACCGTGACGTTGGACCGTGGGCCGAGCTCGAAGTCCAGCGGGTCGGAAACGGCCAGCGCCCCGGCCGGGATGACGACGCCGGGCCTGCCGTGGAAGGTCACCGGCCGGGAGGTGGCGGGCCTGATGCCGCCGACGCCGGCCCGCCCGCCGACCGGCAGCGCGACCGCGATCCGGGTGATGGGCAGCGCCGTGCCACCGAAGGCGTTGGAGAAGCGCAGCCGCGTCTGCCGCCCGCCGATGCTGGTGCGGACGGTCTGCCGCAGGGTGCTGTCGGCGAACACCAGGCCGTCCTCGGCGAACGGGGCCGGTGGCATGTTGTCCGGCTCGGTGAGCTGCGGCATCGCCCCCCAGGTGCTGACCCAGTGCCCGTCCATCGCGGGCGTCACGGCGGCTCTGTGGGCAAATGTGGACATGGCGATATTGTCCGGTGCGCCCATCGGGTCGAAGACCGTTCCGGCACGGCAGGTGCGGATGATCGGCCACGCGGCTCCGCCCGGCGGCGCCGTACGCCGACCGGCCGTCCCGTGAAAGGCCCACCCTGGGTCACACGACCCGGCGGGGACGGTTCAGGCGGGCGAGCTGCGGTAGGCGGCCAGCATGTCGCGCATGCGGGCGGCCTGGCCCGCGGTGAACTCCGACATGCAGCTGTCGTGGGCGTAGTCCATGAAATTGTGCACCGGGTCGTCGCCGGGCTCGGTACAGGTGTCCTTGCGGTCCGGGCACCCTTGGGTCGGGGTCTCCTCGGGCGGGGTGTCGTCCACCGAGTCGCCCGGCGCGGCGCAGCCGTTCTCGAAGGTGTGCAGCAGGCCGAGCCAGTGACCGATCTCGTGTACCGCCGTGTACCCCTTGCCGAAGTCGCGCAGCGCGCCGCCCGGCAGGCTGCGCCAGTCGACCACCACCCCGTCCATGGCCGGATGGGTCTGGTACCAGTGCGGGTAGGTCGCGTAGCCGAGCACGAGCTCGCCGAACTGCGCGACGTAGAGGTTCAGCGTCTCGGGACCGCCCTTGCGCAGCCGCTGCTTCATCTCGCCCTCGTTGGCGAGCGGCTGGTGGAACCACACCCGGTTCTCGGTGCGGGTCACCCCCTTCAGCACGAACCGCACCCCGGTGTCCACCCCGCCCAGACGCCCCCCGTAGGCGGCGTTCAGCGTCTCCACCTGGGTGGTCACCGCGGCGGCGGGCGCCCCCGCCTGGCCATCGGTGATCACGTGCACCCACAGCGGCACGGTCACGGTGCTCGCGCGCGCACCGGGGGGCAGCGCCTGCAGCCGCCGGCGCATCTCGGCGAGCATGCGGGCGGCCTCCTGGCCGTTCATCGCCCGCGGCTCGGGGCCCCGGCCCGCCATCCGCGGCGGCCCGGCCGTCTCACCACTGCTCCCGTGCGGCTCAGGTCCTCGGCTCGCCGACCACGACGGGCCGGCGGCCTGGCCGCACCCGCGCGCGGCCTTCGCGCGCACGGGGCCGGGCAGGCCCACGATCGCGAAAAGGCACGCCAAAGACACGGCCACCGTGCGCCGCACCATGCACTCCCCCGTTTGCTCAGGTCAGAGTGCTGACGCTAGCCCTCGCGGCCCCGATCGGCCGGTAACAACACTCGGTCAGCGGATAACGCTCCGCATTCCGCTGTGCTTCTTGGCCTCACTCCGCTCGGCGGGCTCGTGGCGCCCTTGAGGCGGCGCCCCTCGTCGTCGTTCACGAGCGCTCGTCCCTCGCACTCGCTCACTCCTCCTCAGGACACCGCCGCGCCACGAGCAGCGCTTCTTGGCCTCGCTCCGCCCGGCGGGCTCGTGGCGCCTTCGGGGCGGCGCCCTTCGTCGCGCCACGAGCTGTGCGGCTTGACCTCGTTACGCCCGGCGTGGCCGTGGCGCGGCGGTCACTCGGCCGGCTCGCCCTTCGGCAGGCCCTCGTATATCTCTTTGCACTCGGGGCACACCGGGTACTTCTTCGGGTCGCGGCTGGGCACCCAGATCTTGCCGCACAGGGCCCTGATCGGGGTGCCGGTCACCATGCTCTCGGTGATCTTGTTCTTGTCGGCGTAGTGCGAGAAGCGCTCGTGGTCACCCTCGTCACCGTGCGAGAGGTTCGGCCGGACTTCGCTCTCGGGAAGGATCTTCGTGCTCACGACATCCGAGTCTACGTGCGCCAAGGGCCCCTCGGACGGGCGAACCCCGCGTCCGGCCCGGGCCCGGTGATCGAAGCCCGGGCGGGAACGCGGGGCGTCCGCCGTGGCGGACGGGGACGGCTCACGCCAGGTGGATCGCGGCGTCCTGCGTCTTGCGGCCGGCCTTGACGAACAGGGCGAGGATCGCGGCCAGCACGGCGACCGCGACGCTCACGGTGAAGCCGAAGTGCATGCCGTCCAGGAACGAGGAGTGGGCGGCCTGGGTCAGCGCGTCGGCGACGGCCTGCGGACTGCCCGGCGGCACCGGGGCGACGCCGAGCGCGACGGCGTTCTTCATCGCCTCCACCTGCGCCGGCGTGGCCGGGATGTGCACGGCGGCCAGGTGGCCGGGCAGCACGTCGGCCACCTTGGCGGTGATCAGCGCGCCCAGCACGGCGGTGCCCAGCGAGCCGCCCACCTGCATGGCCGACTGCTGCATGCCGCCCGCGACGCCGCTGTGCTCCTCGGGGGAGTTGCCGACGATGACCTCGGTCGCGCCGACCATGACCGGGGACAGACCGAACGCGAGCAGCACGAACGGGATCGCGGTGTCGGCGTAGCCGGCCGTGAGTCCAAGGCGGGAGAGCAGGAACATCGAGACCGCGGTGATCGCCATGCCGGCCGCGATCGGGATCTTGGGCCCGAACCTGCTCAGCGCCGCGCCGGCCAGCGGTGAGGCGACGATCATGCCGGCGCTCATGGGCAGCATCCGCAGGCCCGACTCCAGCGGCGACAGCCCGTGGACGCCCTGGAAGTAGAACGTGAGGAAGAACATCGCGCCGAACATGGAGAAGGCCATCAGCACCATCAGGACGGTGCCGATCGCGACCGACGCGTTGCGGAACAGGCTGAGCGGCAGCAGCGGCTCGGCCGCGCGGGTCTGCCAGAAGACGAAGGCCGCGGCCAGCACGATGGCCCCCGCGAAGAACGCGATCGTCCTGGCGTCGCCCCAGCCGTACTCGGGGGCCTTGATGATCGCCCAGACCAGGCAGAACATCGCACCCGACAGCAGCACCACGCCCGGCGCGTCCACCTTGGACAGCGACTCGGACCTGCTCTCCTTGACGACCCACAGGCCGACCAGCAGCGCCACCACGCCGACCGGGACGTTGATGAAGAAGACCGACTGCCAGCTCACGTTCTCCACCAGCAGGCCGCCGACGATCGGGCCCGCGGCGCTGGACACGCCGATCGCGGCGCCCCAGATGCCGATCGCCATGTTCAGCCGCTCGGCGGGGAAGGCGGCGCGCAGCAGCGCGAGCGCGGCGGGCTGGAGCAGCGCGCCGAACAGGCCCTGCAGCACCCGCAGAGCGATCAGCACGCCGATGGAGGAGGTCAGGCCGATGGCGAGCGAGGTGACGGCGAAACCGGCGATGCCCACCAGGAAGACCCGCTTGTGCCCGAACAGGTCACCCAGCTTGCCCGCGGTGATCAGGAAGACGGCCAGGGCGAGCAGGTAGCCACTGGTGATCCACTGCAGGTCGGAGAGCGAGGCCCCGAGATCCCGGCCGATGACCGGGTTGGCGATGGCCACGACCGTTCCGTCGAGCATCACCATGATCACGCCGAGCGCGACCGCGAGCAGTGTGAGCCACGGATGCCCGTGGCCGCGTCGGGCCGGCGCGTCCGCCGGCGCGGCCAGCGCTTGAGCCATGGAAGAACTCCCCCGTTTCGAAAGATGAGTCGACTTCCCGTAATTTATGGCAGAGCGTGACATCTGACAAACGGTTTTATACGACAGATCATGACTTATGGCATAATGTGAAGCGAAGGTGACAAGGAGGTAACGGACATGGGTCTGCGCGAACGCAAGAAGCACCAGACCCGGCAGGCCCTCATCGACGCCGGCACACGGCTGTTCCTGGACCAGGGGTACGAGGCCACCACGGTCGACCAGATCGCCGCCGCCGTCGAGATCTCACCGCGCACGTTCTTCCGCTACTTCGGCAGCAAGGAAGACCTCGCCCTCGACTTCACCGTCGACTACGCCGAGCGCGTCACCGGCGCCCTGGCCGCGCGGCCGCCGGACGAGCCGCCGTTCACCGCCCTCGCGCACGCCTTCCGCGCCTATGTCCACTCGATGGAGGCCGACACCGCCGAGTCCGCCGAACGCTTCGTGCGGCACCGCCGGGTCATCGAGGCCAACCCCGGCCTGCTGTGCACCAGCATCGCCCGGATGATCGAGATCGAGAAGCGGCTCACCGCCGAGATCGCCCGGCGCCAGGGCACCGACCCGGGCACCGACCCGCGCCCTCGCCTGCTCGTCGCGTTCGTCACGTCCGCGGTCCGCGTGGGCATGGAATGCTCCGTCGACGGCGAGGCCTACCTCGACGACCTGGTCACGAGCGTGGAGAACGCGCTATGCCTCGCCGAGGCGGCGCTGCGCCCCGGCTGGGATCAGTTCAGCTTGGGATCGTCCGGGCAGGTCGCCACGAACGCCAGCTCGCCGGGCTGACGCCGCAGCACCGACCGCCAGAGGTTCGCCGGCCGCGAGTCGAAGGTGTCGCCCGGCTCGGCCTCCACGACGTACCAGGAGCCCTCGCGGATCTCGTTCTCGAGCTGACCCGCCGTCCAACCGGCGTACCCGGCGAAGATGCGCATCTGCGTGATCTCGCCGGCCAGGATCTCGGGGGGCGCGTCGAGGTCCACCGTGCCGAGCTTCGACACCGCCGAACCGGCCGCGTGGAGCCGCCGCCAGCCGAGCGGCTCCTGACCGCTCGGCACCGACGCCAGAGCGAGCGCGCTGTCGGTCTGCACCGGCCCTCCCTCGAAGAGCACCGGAGGACCCGACACCAGGGAGTCCCACGAAGGGAGCACCTGGGTCACGCTGATCTCACTCGGACGGTTCAGCATGACGCCCAGCGTGCCACCGTCTTCGTCGTGCTCCAGGATCAGCACGACACCGCGCCGGAAGTTCGGGTCGTCAAGCAGTGGCGTCGCCACGAGCAGCCCGCCGACGTAGATCGCCTCCGCCATGCATCCATCATGACGTGTCAGGTGGCGAATGTGCGCCCGCCCCTGCCCTCATGTGGCTGTCACCTCGCCATATGTTACTCCATGCTGCCGATCGGGCACTGTCGGTATGTAGGATCGAGGCCTGGAGGATCACATCGGTTCGGCGACTCCGCGCCATGCGGGAAAGGAAGGGCCCAGATGAACCGCCTCATGCTGCTGGCTCTCCTCACGGCGGGGGCGGCCGCCGGGGTCCCCGCCGCCGGGGCCTCGTACGCCGCCGGCCTCACGGGCCGCGACGCGAGCGACCCGGCGGGCGGGCGCATCGAGGTGCGCGTCTCGCGGGTCGAGTGCCCGTCCGGCCGAGCCGACGTCATCATGACCGCCCCGCGCGGTCGCGACGTCACCGAATACTCCGTCCACCGGGGCGGCACACTGATCCGCAACGGCGTGCTGTGGCCCGGCGTGCAGCGCGCCGTCCCCGTCTATCTCGAACCCGGCCGCAGCGAGCGCGTCGCCGTCGCCATCCACGGCCAGGGCACCACCACCTACCGCATCTACTCCGGCTGCGAGACCGGCGCCGGGCGGTCGGAGCCGTCCGGGGAGTCCGGGCCGCGCGAGTACGGCGTCTACCGCGAGAGCGTCTACACCGAGAGCGACGGTTCGAGCGACGACGAGAGCCGCGGGGAGAGCCACGCGGAGCGGCGCGACAACCCGCTGCGCGCCCACCGGTACAACCCGCTGCTGCACCGGCATGGCGTCGACCGGCTCCCCTACACCGGCCCGTCCGCCGACCTGTACGGCAAGATGGCGACCGCCGTCGCGCTCGTCCTGTTCGGCGGCATGCTGTGGGGGGTCGCGGTGATCTGGCCGCGCCGCGTCCCCGCCGGGCCGCTGATGCGCCCCCGCCCCATCTATGGCCCGCGCCGTCACCCCACCCCGCTCGGCTGACGTCCTCGTTCCCCGCTCTCCCGGCCCGTCATGGCCAGGAGTGCGGGACGAGAACGACCGCGCCGGTCAGGCCTCGGTGAAGCCGCGCGCCCGGCCGCCCGCCGAGTCGCGCACCGCCGCCGCGACCGCGGTCGCGACATCGGGGTGGAACACGCTCGGGACGATGTAGTTCGGGCCGAGCTCCTCGACGGCGACCACGTTGGCCAGGGCGTTGGCCGCCGCCAGCAGCATGGACTCGGTGACCGTGCGCGACTGCGCGTCCAGCAGGCCGCGGAAGACACCCGGGAACGCCAGCACGTTGTTGATCTGGTTCGGGTAGTCCGACCGGCCGGTGGCCACCACCGCCGCGTGCTCCCGGGCGTCGTCCGGCGAGACCTCCGGCTCGGGGTTCGCCAGGGCGAACACCACGGCCTTGTCGGCCATCGTCGCGATGTCGTCACCGGTCAGGATGCCGGGCGCCGACACGCCGATGAACACGTCCGCGCCCTTGACCGCGCCGCGCAGGTCACCGCTGTACCCGTCGGCGTTGGTGTTCTCCGCGATCCACATCAGCGAGGCGTCCAGGTCGGACCGGCCCTTGTGCACCGCGCCCAGGTAGTCGCACACCACGACGTTGCGCGCCCCGGCCGCGAGCAGCAGGCGCAGCACCGCCGTGCCCGCCGCCCCCGCGCCGGCCATCGTGATCTTGACCTCGGGCAGCGACTTGCCCACGACCCGCAGCGCGTTGGTGAGCGCGGCCAGCACGCAGATGGCCGTGCCGTGCTGGTCATCATGGAACACCGGGATGTCCAGCAGCTCGCGCAGCCGGCGCTCGATCTCGAAGCAACGCGGCGCCGAGATGTCCTCCAGGTTGATGCCGCCGAAGCCCGGGGCGATCGCCTGCACCACCTCGACGATCTTGTCGACGTCCTGGGTGTCCAGGCAGATCGGCCAGGCGTCGATGCCGGCGAACCGCTTGAACAGCGCCGCCTTGCCCTCCATCACCGGCAGCGCCGCGGCCGGCCCGATGTTCCCGAGCCCGAGCACCGCCGAACCGTCGGTCACCACCGCGACCGTGTTCCGCTTGATGGTCAGGCGGCGGGCGTCCTCCGGGTTGCGGGCGATGGCCAGCGACACCCGGGCCACCCCCGGCGTGTACGCCATCGACAGCTCGTCACGGTTGCGCAGCGGCACCTTCGACTGCATCTCGATCTTGCCGCCGAGGTGCATGAGGAACGTACGGTCGCTGACCTTGTGGATGACGACGCCCTCCACGGCGTCGAGGCTGTCCACGATGGTCTGCGCGTGGTCGGTGTCCCTGGCGGCACAGGTGACGTCGATGCGCAGCTTCTCGTGACCGGCGTTGGTCACGTCGAGCGCGGTCACCACGCCCCCGGCGTTCTCCACCGCGTGGGTGAGCAGGCTGACGGCCTTGCCCCCCGCGGGCACCTCAAGACGGACGGTTATCGAGTACGACACGCTCGGCACGGTGGCCACGTCTATCCGCTCCTTTGCGGGTGTGGTGGTCGCGCTCGCACGGGTGCTCGCTGTGGCGCATCCGGCTCGCCTGCTCCCCCTTGGGAGTATCCATCGTGCCAGACACCAGGGCCTTATCCCGACGTGCTGCGTCTAATGGCCTCGCTCCGCTCGGCGGCTCGTGGCGCCTTTGAGGCGGCGCTCCTCGTCGTCGTACGGGCTCGTTCCTCACCCTCCCTCCTCCTCCGAGCACCGCCGCGCCACGAGCAGTGCTAATGGCCTCGCTCCGCTCGGCGTGCTCGTGGCGCCCTTCGTCGTTGTTCGCGAGCGCTCGTCTCGCGCTCGCTCGCTTCTTCTCAGGGCGCCGTTCTGCAAGACCGGCGTGGCGGGGCGGCGCTAGAAGAGGACGCTGGCGAGGCCGCGGCGGGCCTTGGCCACCGAGGGGTCGCCGGCGGGGAGGGTGTCGAACAGGCCGAGCAGGTGGCGGCGGGCGCGGTCGCGCTGGTCGCCGGAGGCGCGGCGGATGGTCTCGATCAGCCGCGCGAAGGCCTCGTCCACCCTGCCGCTCAGCATCTCGATGTCGGCGGCCTGCGTCTGCACCTCGACGTCCGCCGGGTCCGCGGCGGCCCGGCGCAGGACGTCGCCGGCGTCCAGGTCCTGCGTGCGGCGCACCAGTCCCACCCCGGCCAGGCCGATCTTGGCGTCCTCGTCGGCCGGGGAGCGGGCGAGCAACCGCTCGTAGGCCGCCGCGGCGGCGTCCAGGTCGCCGTCCTCGATGGCCTTCTCGGCGGCCAGCAGATCGGGGTCGGCCTGCGGCTGCGGCGCGGCGCCCTGGTCGTCCGGCGCCCCCTCGGGGACGGGGGGAAGGTACTGCGCGAGCGCCTGCATGAGCTGGTCGAGCCACTGGCGCACCTGCGCCTCGGGGAGCGCGCCCTGGAACCCGGTCACGGCCTGGCCCTGGAAGACGGCCAGCACGGTCGGGATGCTCTGCACCTGCAGCGCACCGCTGATCTGCGGGCTTCCGTCGACGTCGACCTTGGCGAGCACCCACCGGCCGGCCGCCTCGGCGGCCAGCTTCTCCAGGATGGGGCTGAGCTGCTTGCACGGCTCGCACCAGGTGGCCCACAGGTCGAGGATCACCGGCGTGCGCATGGAGCGCTCGATCACCTCGGTGGCGAAGGTCTCGTCGGTGACATCGATGATCACACCGGCGGCCGGCGCCGTGGCTCCGCCGCCCGCGGCGGCCTGCTTCGCCGCCGTCTCACGACGGGCCTGGGCCTCGAGCGCCTGCTTTCGCGCGCCGAGGTCGATGGCCCCCTGCAATGATGCCGGTCGAGTGAAGTCCGCTGGGCTCATAGTCCAATCCTGCCGCATCCCGCGCGTACTCATGGTCGCCGGGCTGGCGGTCCGGAGGACAGGGCTCCGCTATGTCACGCCTTCATCGCAAATTCTCACGGATCTGTCATAAAGCACAGTTATCGCGAACGATGTCTTTCGGCATGAATTCAGCTCACTTGGAGGTGGGTGTGAGACGCGTCTTCGTCGTTACCGCCGCGGCCGCCGTGATCGCCGCGACAGTGGCGTTCCCGGCGCAGGCCGCCCGAACGGCTGCCGACACCGCGGCGACGACCCAGTACGTCGTCCTGTACAAGGAGGGCGTCGCGGCCGCCGACGCCCAGAAGGCCATCGAGGCGGCGGGCGGCACGGTGGTCCGGTCGAACGAGGCCGTCGGAGTGGCCACGGTCACGTCCGCCGCCGCGGGGTTCGCCTCCGCCGTCGCGGCCGCCCCGGGGATCGAGGGCGTCGCCCGCGACCGGGTGATCGGCAGCGTGCCGAAGACCACGGCGCGCGCCGCACTGACCGGCCGTACCGCCAGGGACACCCGGGCGGTCGAGCGCGAGGGCCGCGAGCGCGGCATCGGCAAGCAAGGCAAGCACGGCCCGTCCCCGAAGGCCGAGCCGCTCGCCGATCTGCAGTGGGACATGAAGCAGATCCGCGCCGAGGAGGCGCACAAGTACGAGCCGGGCGACCCCGGTGTGCTCGTCGGCGTGCTCGACACCGGCATCGACGGCTCGCACCCCGACATCGCCCCGAACTTCAACAAGCGGCTGAGCCGCAACTTCACCGTGGACGTCCCCTACGACGCCAACGGCGATGTCGTCGACGGCCCGTGTGAGGACGAGCCCGACCAGTCCTGCAACGACCCGGCCGACGTGGACGAGGACGGGCACGGCACGCACGTGGCCTCCTCGATCGCCTCGCCGGTCAACAAGCTCGGCATCGCGGGCGTGGCCCCGAAGGTGACGCTGGTCAACCTGCGCGCCGGCCAGGACTCCGGCTACTTCTTCCTGCAGCCGACCGTGGACGCGCTGACCTACGCCGGTGACATCGGTGTCGACGTGGTCAACATGAGCTACTACATCGACCCCTGGCTGTTCAACTGCGTCGACAACCCGGCCGACTCCCCCGAGGACCGGATCGAGCAGTCCACGATCATCAAGGCCACCCAGCGCGCCCTCGACTACGCCCATCGGCACGGGGTGACCCTGATCGCGGCGGCCGGCAACCAGGCGACCGACTACACCAAGACGTACGTCGACACCAGCAGCCCTGACTTCGCCGACGTGCCGGGTGAGGCTCCCCGCAGCCGCACCATTCCGCCGAGCTGCGTCTCCATGCCGACCGAGGGCGAGCACGTGGTCGCCGTGTCCTCGACCGGCATCAGCAAGCGCAAGGCGTACTACTCCAGCTACGGCAACGGGCATGTCGACGTGGCCTCCCCCGGCGGCGACGTGTACGACACGCCGGACAACACCCGTGACATCACCAAGGCCACGCTGTCGGCCTATCCCAAGTCGCTCGCCATCGCCAACGGCGAGATCGACGAGAACGGCGACCCGACGGTGAACTACGTGGTCAAGGACTGCGCCGGGACGACCTGCGCGTACTACCAGTACCTGCAGGGCACCTCGATGGCCTCGCCGCGCGCCACCGGCGTCGCCGCGCTGATCGTCAGCAGGTACGGCGTGCGCGACCTCCGCCACGGCGGCAAGACGCTGCCGCCCGCGATCGTCGAGACCGTCCTGAAGGGCACCGCCACCAAGACGGCCTGCCCGAACCCGCCCGCCTACACCTACACCCGCCACCTGCCGGCCGGCACCACGGTCACCGACACGCACCTGTGCGAGGGGACCACCGGCTCCAACGGCTTCTACGGCAAGGGCATCGTGGACGCCCTGCGCGCCATCGGCCGGTAGCCGCGCCTGATCCGTCCTCCGCCGGCCGGCGGAGGACGCCAGGCCGCCCCCGGCGCGGCGCACGTCCAGGACGTGACCCGCGCCGGGCCGGTCAGCGAGTCTCTACGGGCCCGTCCTCCGGGACGGGCCCTTCCGCGTTCCCGCGCGGAACGCCGTTCTCGCCCCGCCGGGCGCCTGCGGCCCGCGGGACGGGCAGGTCGCCCTCCTCGCGCGCCGCGAAGTCGCCGGCGGCCACGCGCATGGTGCGCAGCAGGGAGAACATCTCGGTGAGATCGCCCTCGCCGTACATCGTCATGCAGAAGTCGGCGTCCATCAGGTCGGCCGTCGCGCGCCCGACCACCTCGCGCCCCTTGTCGGTGATCTCGGCGAGCACGCCGCGCCCGTCCTTGGGGTTGCGCATGCGACGCACCAGCCCGGCGCGCTCGAGACGGTCGATGGTGTTGGTCACGCTCGTCGGGTGCACCATGAGCCGCTCGCCGATGCGCGACAGCGACAGCGCGCCGGTGCGGCTGAAGGTGAGCAGCACCAGCGCCTCGTAGCGGGCGAAGGTCAAGTCGTGCGGCCTCAGCAGCGTGTCCAGTTGCCCGAGGAGGATCTGGTGCGCTCTCATGATCGATGTGACGGCTGCCATGGCGGAGGACGGCCCGAAGCGGGCGCGCCAGGTATCAGCGGCGCGCTCGATGGGGTCGAACGGCAGGTTAAGCGGCTTCGGTACACCGATGGACACAACGCTACGCTAGCGCGTGTCGGCGGCACTGACGCAGGGTCACCGGGTTTCCACGGAGTACCCAAGAACCGGGACGCCAAACATCACGCTCCGTTATGGTTGGCATGTCAAGAGGTGAGGCGCGGCAAAGCCCGACCAAAAGCAAGGGGAAAGCCGTGCCGTCCGACGTGGGACGCGATCCCGCGCGTACGGCGCGACGGGGGCCTGGGTCGGGCGCCGGGTGCCGAGGGGCCGGCACCGATGCCGAGACGCGCCGCTCATCCAGGCACGGGGGTTTGGCAAATGAAGAGCATGTGTGCGAAGGCACGGGGGACGTGGCCGGGGCTCCGGTCCACGCGGGGCCGTGCTTGAGCAGAGGGGCGTTGCGCGCGAAGAGCTGAAGCACAGCGCGCTGGCGGCGATGGGGATGCTGCTGGCGCTCGGTCTGCTCGCCGCGTGGAGCGTCCTGGTTCCGGGCGTTTCCGGATGGGAGAACATCGTCGTCGCGGTCATCGGCTCGCTGCGGCTGACCGGACCGGTCGCCGCGGCGTTCGCCGCATGGGTGGCCGTGCGCAAACGCCGGGCGCTGGCCGGGCGCACGCTGGGCGCTTGGCAGGTCCTGCGCGCCCCGATGGCGGTCCTGGTGGTCGTCGTCGGCGCGTTCGGCGCGACCGTCACCATCCTCGCGGTCAAGGCCGCGCTGACCGAGCAGGCGGGGCATCTGTCGCCTCCCGGGCTCGCCGTGGGCGCGGCGGGGCTCGCGCTCTACGCGGTGATCGGGTGGATCACCGGCTGGGCCGCGCCCTGGCGGGGCACCCCGCTCATCGCGGGCATCGGCAGCTACGGGCTGTTCGCGTCGCTGACCTCGGGGGCGGGGTGGGCGGTCAGGCTCGCGCCCGTGACGCCCGAGCCGTACGGCCCGTTCGAAGGGCTCGGCCGGGCGGCCTTCACCGACCAGTCGCTGTGGCTGCTCGGTCTCACCACCGCGCTGCTGCTCACCTGGACGGCCGTCGTGACCCGCCGTGCGCTGGCGCTGGGCGCGGCGCTGGCGGCGGTGCTCGCCGCCGGCACGGGCATGGCGCGCGTGCTGGGCGAGCCGCGGGCCGTCGCCGCCACCGAGCCCATGGTCTACATCTGCCAGGAGTGGCCGATCACCGTGTGCGTCCATCCCGGCGTGCAGAGCGGGCTGACCGAGCTGGGGGCCGCGTTCACCACGATCGCCGCCCGCCTGACCGGCACGCCCGCCGCGTTCTCCCGGGTCGAGCAGCGCCCGCGCGACGACGCCCGGCCGGTGCCGGCGGGGACGGTGGTCATCCACGTCGACGACCTCACCCCGGGGTACGCCGGGCGGGCCGCCGCGGAGTTCGTGGAGCGGCTGGCCGGGCGGTGCCCGGACGTCACGGCCGGCGGCTACCGCGCCATCGTGACGGCCTGGCTGCGCGGCGAGCCGCTGCCGAGCGGGCCGTTGCGCGGTCACCAGGCCGCGGCCGGGTGGTTCTCGGCGCTCACCGAGAGCCAGCGGCGCGACTGGCTGCGCATGTTCTACGCCGACTTCGCCACCTGCCGGCTGAAGGCGTCGCACTTCGGCGGCGGGGCGACCGGTCCGGCCGCCGTCCCCGGCGACCGGTCCGCGGCCACCGGCCGAGCCACGGTCAGCGGTTTCTCCGACGCCCACCCGGGCCGTCAGCGGTTCCGCAGCGGCGGCGAGCGGACCGGGGGCCGGTGGCAGGCCGCGCGGGCGATGCCCACCGACGGCGCCGGGTACCCCGCCGGCTCGCCCGTCCCCGGCCCGCCCTATCCGACCATGTCCGCTCCGGGCATGCCGTCGCGGCCGGAGCATGCCCTGACCTCGCAAAGGTGAGAAACGGTCGCGGACGGGAAGGAGAACCGCCGTGAACCGCCAGACGTCTCCCCCCCAGACGCCGACGGCCGCGCAGCCGGGGTCTCGCCGGTCCCGCCGCGGCTGGCGCTACCTGGCAGGGGTGCTCACCGTGCTGGTGCTCCTCCTGGTGGGCGCCAAGCTGGCCTGGTCGTACCTCAACCCGCTCGCGGACCGCACCATCGACCGCAGCCAGCCCGCGCTGCTGCTGTCGATCCAGAACATGAGCCGGTTCGAGGCCGCCACGGGCGACTTCCAGGTCATCGTGGACCTGGAGAAGGACGCGCCCTTCCTGCCGGACGCCGTCAAGGGCTCGCGCACGCTGTTCGTCGGCGCGGGCGGCGTGGACGCCTACGTCGACTTCTCCCGCCTGGCCAAGGACGCGATCACGGTCTCCCCCGACCGCACCGAGGTCACCGTGCGCATCCCGCACGCGCAACTGGAGAAGCCCAACCTCGACAACAAGCGGTCCTACGTCTTCGCCCAGCAGCGCGGGCTGCTCGACCGGGTGCAGGACATGCTGTCCAGTTCGCCGCAGAACCAGCAGGAGCTCTACGTCCTGGCCGAGCAGAAGATCGCCGAGGCCGCCCGCGCGAGCGACCTGCGGGCCCGCGCCGACCAGAACACCAAGCTGATGCTGGAGGGCATGCTGAAGGCCCTCGGCTTCACCAAGGTCACCATCGTCTACACCGCCGACCCCTGACCCGCCCGTGGCCGTCACTCCTCATCGTCCAGCAGCCCCGCGTCGTGGACCAGCAGCGCGATCTGGACGCGGTTGTTCAGGCCCAGCTTGGTGAGGGCACTGGACACGTGGGTCTTGACGGTGGGCACGCCCAGGTAGAGGGTCGCGGCGATCTCGGCGTTCGACCTGCCCTGGCCGACCGCGAGGGCGACCTGGCGCTCGCGGTCGTTGAGCAGTGCCAGACGCTCCCTGGCCCGGTCACGCCGCCGGTCGCGGCCCGACTCGGCGACCCTGGCCATCAGGCGGCGGGTCACCGCCGGTGACAGCACCGGATGCCCGATCGCGACCTGCCGGACGGCGGCCACGATCTCGCCGGGCGGGGTGTCCTTGAGCAGGAAGCCCGCGGCTCCGGCGCGCAGGGCGCCGAGCACGTGCTCGTCGGCGTCGAAGGTGGTCAGCACAATGACCTCGGGAGCACCGGGCCGGGACCGCAGCGCCTCGGTGGCGGCCAGACCGTCCATCACCGGCATGCGGATGTCCATCAGGACCACCTCGGGCGCGAGCCGCTCCACCAGGGCCTGCACCTGCGCGCCGTCGCCGGCCTCGCCGACCACGCTGATGTCGGCGGCTCCGCCCAGCATCATCGCCAGGCCGGCGCGCACCAGCGGGTCGTCGTCGACGATGAGCACGCGGACGGTCCCTGCACGCGCCGAGGTCATGGGGGCCACGGTAACCGGGCCGCCAGCCGCCAGTCACCTTCGCCGGTGGGGCCGTGCTCAAGACCGCCGCCCGCGAGCGAGACCCGTTCGGCCAGCCCGGCGAGCCCCTGCCCGCCGGTGACGGCGCGGGCATCCCCCGCACGCGCGGGAGGCGCGGCCGCGGCGCGGGCGGGGAGCGGGTTGCGGATCTCCACCTCCAGGCCGCGGCCCGGGGCGCCGGACAGCCGGACGCGCACCGCCGACCGGGGGGCGTGCTTACGGGCGTTGGTCAGGCCCTCCTGCACGATCCGGTAGGCGGTGTGACCCGCCTCGCCGGGAGCGGGCCCGGCGAGCTCCTCGGCGAGCTCGACCCGCATGCCCGCCAGCCGCGACTCGGCGACCAGGGTGCGCAGGTCGGCCAGGCCGGAGCCGGGCAGCTCGCCCACCGGGGCGCGCAGGACGCCGATGACCTCGCGCAGGTCCTGCAACGCCTGGTGGGCGCTCTCGCGGATGACCTTCGCCGCCCGGCTGATGTCCTCCGGCGAGGCGCCGGGGTGGTACTCCAGCGCGCCCGCGTGCACGCTCAGCAGGGACAGGCGGTGGCCGAGGACGTCGTGGATCTCGCGGGCGATCGCCTCGCGCGCCTGGTGCTGGGCCTGGAGGGCACGCAGGTGGGCCTCGGTCTCGGCCCGCGCCGCACGGTCGCGCAGCGACAGCACCAGATGCCGCCGGTGGTGGACGAACAGTCCCCAGCCCACCGCCGCGCCCTGGATGGCCAGGCCGAACAGGAACATCATCAGCGGCGGCACCGCCGGCTCGGGCCGCAGCAGCACATAGGCCAGCGCGGACACGACGCTGAGCGCGAAGACGGCCCCCGAGACGCGCGGCGGCCGGTGCACGGCGACCGTGAACAGCGCCACCAGCAACGCGCCCGCCACGAACTCCGACCAGGCCGAGACCACGACCAGCACCACGGCGAGCTCCACCGGCCGGCGGCGGCGCAGCAGCAGCGCGGCGCAACTCAGCACGCCGATGGCCTGGTCGAGCTGGAGCAGCCACGACGGCTCGGGCAGGGGCTCCTTGCCCCGCTCGATCGCCGTCAGCAGGCCGAAGGCGATGACGAGCACGAAGATGGCCACATCCACGACGCGGTCGCGCACGGGGCGCCGGGGAGGGGAGGCGGTGACGGGTCCGTTCATCCTGCGCCGAGCCTACGGCGGCCCCGCCGGCCCCGCCCAGCGCGGCGGAGACGGCGATACCGAAGTCGGGCCGCGCGGGTACCGGCGGATACTTCGGTAGGGCCGCAGGGCGGGCGGGACCGGTACTTCGGCCGGTGCCGGGCACGGCGGACCGGTACGGCGGTCGGGGCGCGCGGTGCGGACGGCCGATCCGGCCGCGGGGGGCGGCTCTCTAGCGTTCAGGACATGCGGAAGAACATCCAGTTCGCCGGGTTCCTCCTGGCGGCCATGGGCATCAGCGGAGCCATCGACCACCTCGCCGTCCAGCCCATCGCCGGTGTCGTGCTGAACGTCGTCAACCGGGTGGTCATCCCCCGGGTGGGCTTCCTCGCCGGGTACGAGCTGTACGCGAACCTGTCGGTGGCCGCGCTGGGGATCATCCTGATCATCGCGGCCGCGTCCCGTCCCCACTGACCGGCACGGACGTACCCGATCGGGGCGTGGCGCGAGCCGCCTGAGGGCTCGTGTGCCCGCGGCGCCTAGGAGGCGGGCACGGTGAGGATCAGCGCGTCGCCCTGCCCGCCGCCGCCGCACAGGGCCGCCGCGCCCGTGCCGCCGCCGCGACGGCGCAGCTCGTGCGCGAGGGCCAGAACGACGCGCGCGCCCGAGGCGCCGATCGGGTGGCCGATCGCGATGCCGCCGCCGTTCACGTTGACCTTGTCCTCGGGCAGGCCGAGCTCCTTGGCCGACTGGAGCACGACCGCCGCGAACGCCTCGTTGATCTCGACGAGGTCGAGGTCGTCCACCGAAAGCCCCTGCTTGCCCAGGGCGTGACGGATGGCGTTGGCCGGCTGGGAGTGCAGGGAGTTGTCCGGGCCGGCGACGTTGCCGTGGGCGCCGATCTCGGCGAGCCAGGTGAGGCCGAGCTCTTCGGCCTTGGCCTTGGACATCACCACCACGGCGCAGGCGCCGTCGGAGATCTGGGAGGAGGAGCCCGCCGTGATCGTCCCGTCCTTGGCGAACGCCGGCCGCAGCCGCGCCAGCGTCTCCACGGTGGTGTCCGGCCGTACGCCCTCGTCGGCGGTGACCACCACGGGGTCGCCCTTGCGCTGAGGCAGGGTCACCGGGACGATCTCGTCGTCGAACCTGCCGTCCTTGGCGGCCGCCGCGGCGAGCTGGTGGGAACGGGCGGAGAAGGCGTCCTGCTCCTCGCGGGCGATGCCGAGGCGGGTGTTGTGCCGTTCGGTGGACTCGCCCATCGATACCTGATCGAATACGTCTGTGAGCCCGTCGAACGCCATCGCGTCGATGATGTCGGCTCCGCCGTACTTCACGCCCTTGCGCAGCCCGGGCAGCAGATGGGGGGCGTTGGTCATCGACTCCATGCCGCCCGCGACCACGATGTCGAACTCCCCGGCCCTGATGAGCTGGTCGGCCAGCGCGATGGCGTCCAGGCCCGACAGGCACACCTTGTTGATCGTCAGCGACGGCACGCTCATCGGGACGCCGGCCTTCACCGCGGCCTGCCGGGACGGGATCTGCCCCTGCCCCGCCTGCAGCACCTGGCCCATGATCACGTACTGGACCTGCTCGGGACCCACCCCGGCGCGCTCCAGCGCGGCCTTGATCGCCAGGCCGCCGAGCTCGACGGCGGACAGCCCCGACAGCGCGCCGAGCAGGCGGCCGATGGGAGTGCGGGCGCCCGCGACGATGACCGATCGCGACATGGTGGACGAGGCGGACGGGACGGCGGGCGAACGGGACACCAGGGCCTCCATGATGGGGTCTTCGGCGACTTTGCCACCATACCTACGACGCACAGCACGACCCCACCGAGGTCTCGCCGGAACGCCGCGGCGCGTCTCCGTCCGAGCCTCACGAGCAGTCCGGCCCGCACGGCCGGGCGAAGGCGGAGGACACGCAATGCTGTTGAGAATCGACCACGTGGGCATCGCCTGCGAGAATCTCGACGAGAAGATCGCGTTCTACGAGTCGACCTTCGGCGTGACCGTGGTCAGCCGCGAGGTCAACGAGGAGCAAGGTGTGAAAGAGGCCATGCTGCATGTGGCGGACGGCGAGGGGGGCGGCTCCTACATCCAGCTTCTGGAACCGCTGAGCGCCGGCTCGCCCGTGGGCAAGTTCCTGGCCAAGCGCGGTGAGGGCATCCACCACGTCGCCTACGGTGTGAGCGACGTCACCAAGGCCATGGAGGCCATCGGCGCCAAGGGCGTCCGCTTGGTGGACCTTCACCCGCGGCATGGCGCAATGGGCACCTCAATCGCGTTTCTTCATCCGAAAGACGTGGGAGGAGTCTTGACAGAGCTGGTCGAGTCCCCTCCTCGTCCGTCCTAGCTGACGAAACTTAACAATGGCTTATTCGTAACAAGTCGCGCAGAAAGTCGGACGGGACCTCCAATTCGGCAGCACCGGAGTACGCTGGCCTACCATCCGGTACGTGGACCCGCCATGGCCGGGCAGCCGGGCACGAGCATCCCAGGGGCGAGCGATCGCGCGCCCCTGCGAGGAAGTGCCCGGACGCGCCCGGCGGGGGCTCGGGTCCGTGCCCCCGGATGTCCGCCCCCCGTCCGGCCCGTGTAGCCGTCTCGACAACCCAGGATCGAGCCTCATGCAGTCCGACATCGACGCCCAGCTGAACAATTTCTTTGAAGACGCCCCCACGCGGGAATTCGACGTGGTTCTCCGTGGCTACGACCGGCACCAGGTCCACGACCACCTCAAGCAGCTCGACACCGATCTGCGACAGGCCCGCGAGCAACTCTCCGCGTTGCAGCGCGAGCTCTCCGACTCCCAGCGTCAGCTGCAGGAGCAGGAGCGCCCGACCTACTCCGGTCTCGGCGCCCGCATCGAGCAGTTGCTGCGTCTGGCGGAGGAACAGGCCACCGAGCTCGTCCAGGCCGCACGGGCCGAGGCGAACGAGATCAAGGCCGCGGCGAAGGTCGATGCGGCGGACGTCCGGGCCGCGGCCGAGCACGAGGCGGCCGAGAAGCGCGCTCTGGCCACCCGCGAGGCCGACGAGATGCGCACCACCGCCGAGCGCGAGGCCGAGGAGATCCGCTCGACCGCCCGCCGCGAGTCCGACGAGCTGACCTCGACCACCGAGCGCGAGGTCGCCAAGCTCCGCGCCACCGCCGACCACGAGGTCGCCGAGAAGCGCGCCGACGCCGAGCGCGAGATCGCCAAGCTGCGCACGACCACCGAGCGCGAGGTGGCTCAGCTCCGCGCCTCGACCAAGCGTGAGCGCGACGAGATCCTCACCACCGCCAAGCGCCAGGCCGACGAGATGCGCGCCCAGGCGCAGCGTGTCCTGGAGGAGTCCGAGGCCAAGCGCGCCCAGGACGAGGCCGAGTTCGAGATCCAGCTCGCCGCCCGCCGCGAGGAGGCCGAGCGCCAGGAGTCCGAGCGCCACGCCACCGCCCAGGCCGCGACGCAGAAGCTGGTCGCCGAGGCCGAGCAGCGCGCCGCGACCGCCGAGCAGCGCGCCACCAAGGCCACCCAGCAGGCCGAGCAGACCCGCCGCGAGGCCGACACCCACGCCAAGCAGCTGCTGGCCAACGCCCGCAAGAACGCCGACCAGCTCGTCGCCGAGGCCAAGTCCAGCGCCGAGTCGATCGTCTCGGAGGCCAAGTCCGAGGCCGAGCGCAACCGCAGCGTCGCCCAGCGCCAGGTGGACGAGCTGACCCGCCAGCGCGACAGCATCACCAGCCACCTCGCGCAGCTCCGTCAGCTGCTCGGTGGGGCCCCGCTGCCGAGCATGGACGAGCCGCCGGCGGTCCCCGCCCCGGCGCCGAAGCCCGCGCTCGCGGCCACGCCTTCGGTCAGCGAGAAGCCCTCTCCCGCCCCGGCGCCGCAGCGTGCCACGGCCGCCCCCGCCGACGACGACTCGGAGTGGTGGCAGGAGTGACGACCCGCCCGCCTCGCACGCCGAGGCCGGCCGGCACGGCCCAGGAGGCACCCGCCGAGCGGCGGCATACGACTCCACGGCGCCGTCCGGCCGCCGGAGTGGGCGAGGCCGGGTAACAGGGCACAGGCCGCGCCGCACGGGGCGACGCGGGGCGGCCACGCCGCGAGGCGACTGCACGGCATGACGGCTACCGGAGAGCCTGGCGATCACCTGGTCGCTAGGCTCTCCTTCGTTGTCCGCCCCTTTCCGGCGCTTGCCGGCGGCCCGCGCCCGCCACTCGGGCCACCGCCTTCCCCCGCGCGCGACCCGTTCGCGGGGTGACCGCGCCCGTCAACCCCTTCGACCCCTCAGGAGCAGAACGTGCGCGACCTTCCTCCGGACGCGGTCCCCGCGCCCGATGTGCCCGGGAAGGCCAGGCTCGCGCGCGACGCACGCGCCGGCGCGGCCGAGGTGACCGACATCCTCCCCGCGACGGCTCCCGCCCCGCGCGGGCCCGCGCCGTCCCCGCGACCGGCCGCGGATCCGCGGACCGGAGATCTTTGGGCGGGCGCGGGGACGGCACGCCGCGCCGTCCCCGCCGGCCGCGCGGCCGAGCCGGAGGCCGATAGCGAGGCCGAGCCCGGCGAGGACGCGCCGTTCGGCGTGCCGGGCAAGCCGCTGACCAGAGGGCCGTTCCTGTGGGGGCTCACCGCGGCGCTCGGCGTGCTGACCGCCTGGGGGCTGGCCCAGGCGCTGATCAGTGCGCGCAACGTGATCGTGCTGATCGTGGTGGCCGGCTTCCTGGCGGTGGGGCTCAACCCCGTCGTGGAGGCGCTGCAACGGCGCGGCCTGCACCGGCGCTGGGCGATCTCCCTGGTGTTCCTCGGGGTGATCGTGATGTTCGCGCTCTTCGGCCTGGCGATCATCCCGCCGGTCAGCCAGCAGCTGACCGACTTCGTCGGCGCCGTCCCGGGGTACATGCAGGAGTTGCTGTCCAACCCGACCATCAAGCAACTGGACGAGGACTACCAGATCCTCGCCAACCTGCAGACCTACATCACCAGCGGCGGACTCGGCGCGACGGTGGCCGGGGGCATCGTCGGCGCGGGCGCGGTCGTCCTCGACGCGTTCTTCTCGGGCTTCACCCTGCTCGTGCTGACGCTCTATTTCCTCGGGTCGCTGCCCACCATCAAGGAGTACCTGCTGCTGCTGGTGCCGGCCAGCCGCCGGCGGCGCACCGGCGCGATCGGCGACCAGATCCTGGACGGCATCGGCGGATACGTGGCCGGCAACGTGCTGATCTCGGTGATCGCGGGCGCGCTGTCGTGGCTGTTCCTGACCTTCGCGGGTGCCCCGTACGCGCTGGCGCTCGCCCTGGTCGTCGCCGTGACCGACCTGATCCCGCTGGTGGGCGCGACGGTCGGCGCCGTGATCGTGTCGGCGGTGGGCTTCCTGCAGTCGGGGCCGCTCGGTATCGCCTGCGTGATCTTCTTCGTGGTGTACCAGCAGGTGGAGAACTACGTCATCTACCCGCGGGTGATGAGCCGGTCGGTGGACGTGGCCCCGGCGGTGTCGGTGATCGCCGCCCTGTTCGGCGGCGCGCTGCTCGGCGCCGTGGGAGCACTGCTGGCCATCCCGGTGGCCGCCGCGGTGGCACTGATCATCCGCGAGGTCGTCCTGCCCCGTCAGGCCCAGCTCTAGCCGGGCCCGACGGAGGGCGAACGCGACCGGCGCGGCGCGATCAGTGAGCGGCGGTGAGGCCGCCGTCGACGTAGAGCACCTGCCCGGTCAGGTACGACGAGGCCGTCCCGGCCAGGAAGACCGCCGGGGCGGCCATCTCGCCGGGAGTCCCCCAGCGGGCCATGGGAACGTTCGCCACCATGGCCGGACCGGCGTTCTCGTCCTCCCACAGGTTGCGGTTGAGGTCGGTGGCCGTCCAGCCGGGGCACAGGGCGTTCACCCGAACGCCGCTGCCGGCCCATTCGATCGCCAGGGTCTTGGTGAGCGCGACCACGCCCGCCTTGGCCGCGGCGTACGGGGCCATGAAGGGGGCGCCCAGGGCGGCGACCGACGCGACGTTGATCACCGACCCGCTCCCGCGTTCGAGCAGGTGCGGCGCCACCGCGTGGCACACGGCCATGGCCGAGTCCAGGTTCAGCTTGATGATCTTGTCCCAGCCGGACAGCCGCAGATCCTTGAACGGCACGATGAAGTTCGAGCCACCGGCGTTGTTGACCACGATGTCCAGATGCCCGAGCCCCTCGATCGCCCGCGCCACCGCCGCGGCCGCCGCCTCGCGGTCGGTCATGTCGCACGGGACGACCAAGGCCCGGCGACCGAACGCCTCGACCTCCTTGGCGACCTCCGCCAGCGTCTCAGGCGTGCGCGCGACCAGCGCCACGTCGGCGCCCGCCTCGGCGTAGGCCAGGGCGATGGCCCGGCCGATGCCCCGCGACGCGCCGGTGACGAACGCGTTCCGCCCGGATAGATCGAACGCCTGCACGGCACCCTCCTCAGTCGAAACCGAACAAGATTCTACGGGGTGCCGGGCCCGCCGTCACACCTCCGTGGGAAGCGGATGGGCCGCCGGATTGACCCGCCTGACGATCTCGTTCAGCACGATGCGCACGTACGGCTCACCGACCCACAGGTGCTTGGCGCCGTCCACGGCCACCACCTCGGCCTGCGGAACCGCCGCGAACCGCCGCCGCGCCTCCTCCGGACGCAGGTAGTCGTCGAACTCCGGCACCAGCGCCACCAGCGGCCGCCCGAACTCCGCCCAGGCGGCCAGATCGGCGTCCTGGGCCCGCTTGAGCGGGGGCGACAGCAGGATCGCACCGTGGACCAGCGGATCGTGCCCCCACTTCAGCGCCAGCTCGGTGCCGAACGACCAGCCGAGCAGCCAGGGATTCGGCAGATCGTGGAACTCGGCGTACTCCAGCGCCGCCGCCACGTCGAACCGCTCGCCCTCGCCCTCCTCGAACTTCCCCTCCGACCGGCCGCGCGCCGAGGCGGTGCCGCGGGTGTTGAAGCGCAGCACGGCGACGCCGGCCAGGGCCGGCAGCCGGTAGGACGCCTTGCGCAGCACGTGGCTGTCCATCATGCCCTCCGCCGTGGGCAGCGGGTGGAGGCAGATGAGCGTGGCCACCGGCCTCCCCTCGGCGGGCAACGCCAGCTCGCCCACCAGCGTGAGGCCATCGGCCGTGTGCAGCTCGATGTCCTCCCGCACGGCGGGCAGCACCGTGGACGCGCGAATCTCCAATGCGGACTCCCTGGAAAGCTCGGAAGGTTTCAGTGAAAGTCGGGGCTCAGTAGCGGAAGCGGCCGGGACCGCGATCCCAGCGCTTGCGCCAGCAGGCGGTGTGCCAGTGACGGCGCTCCCCCTCACCGCCCACCCAGTTGGGCCAGCTCACCACGTGCGGCAGCCCCGAAGGGATCTCCTGGTCGCAACCGGGGCAGCGGTACACCTTCCCGGAGGCGGCCCCGGAAACGTTGCGCACCTTCCACTCGCCGTCGGGCCCCTCCTCCACCCGCTCCATGCCGCGCAGGGCGTCCTCCAGCGGACGCGGGGCGTCACGGCCACGGCCCTTGCCACCACGGGGGTCGGCTCGCGGGTCGGCACGGCGGGCACGGCGGGGGCTCATATCGGCACGAACGTCGATATCGCGGGTGTTCTTCCGTCACCGATCCCGGATGCTCGTCACACCGGCCGTCACCAGGCGGTCGAGCAGCGGGGCGGGCGCGAAGAACGGCTCGCGGTACTCGGCGTACAGCTCCAGCAGGCCGTCGCGCACGACGCGCAGGCCGATGGCGTCCAGCGTCTCGAACGGCCCGGCGGGATAGCCGCAGCCGAGCCGCATCGCGGTGTCGATGTCCTCCATCGAGGCGTAGCCCGAGTCGTACATGCGCACCGCGTCGTTGAGGTAGGGGTACAGCAGCGCGTCCACCACCCGCCCGGCGCGGTCGGCGCACGCGACAGGGGTGCGCCCGACCAGCCTGGCCAGGCCCGCGACGGCGCGCGCCACCTCGGGGGCGGTCAGCACCGTGGAGACCACCTCCGCGAGCCGGTCGCCGATCAGATGGAGCCCGGCAAGGCGTTCGGGATGCGGCAGCAGCCGGGCCCGCTCGGCCAGCGGACCGGCGGACAACGCGATCACCACGTCGGCCTCGTCCGCCTCGCCCCACTTGAAGCCCGCCGCCGACAGCCGCGCCGTGAGGTCCTCGGCCCCCGCACCGAGCACGTGGACCGACCCCACGGTGAGCTTGCCGCCGGGCTCGGCCGCCGGGGGCGCCGGGACGGCGTCGTAGTCGTGGAAGCCCCGGCCGCTCTTGCGCCCGAGCAGCCCGGCGGCCACCAGCTCGCGCAGGATGGGAGCGGGGGCGTACACGCGGTCGCGGCTCTCCTCGAACAGCACCTCGCACACCTCGCGCGAGACGTCCAGCCCGATCAGGTCGAGCAGGGCGAACGGGCCCATCGGCAGGCCGGCACCGGCCTTCATGGCCGTGTCGATGTCCTCCATGGCCGCGACCCGGCGTTCCAGCAGCGTCGCCGCGTGGTTGAGGTAGCCGAGCAGCAGCCGGTTGACCACGAACCCCGCCCGGTCGCCCACGACGACCGGCGTCTTGCCGACGCGCCGGGCCAGGCCCGCGACCTCCTCGGCCAGGCCGTCCTCGGTGACCACCGTGCGCACGACCTCGACGAGCCGCATGACCGGCGCCGGGTTGAAGAAGTGCATGCCGACGACCCGGCCGGGACGGGAGGTGGTGGCCGCGATCGCGGTGACGGGCAGCGAGGAGGTGTTGGTCGCCAGCACCACCTCGGGCCGGCAGACGCGGTCGAGGTCGGCGAACAGGGCGCGCTTGTACTCCATGACCTCGGGGATGGCCTCGACCACCAGGTCGGCGTCCCGCAGGTCCTCAAGCGAGCCGGCGAAGGAGAGCCGCGCGAGGACGCCGTCGCGTTCCTCCTCGCTGAGCCGGCCCCGGCTCAGCGCCCGCTCGACGGACCGGTGCAGGGTCGCCCGCCCACGATCGAGCGCCCGGCCGTCCACCTCGACCCCGATCACCCGCAGCCCCGCCCGCGCGAACACCTCGGCGATGCCGGCGCCCATGGTGCCGAGGCCCACGACGCCGACGGTCTGGAACGTGCGCGCCATCATGTCCTCCGCCCTCGCCGTCCTGCCGTCCTGGCGGCAAGTCTCCCAGAACGCGGCGACCCGGCCCGCACCGGCCACCCGGCGGCGCGCCCGTGATCCCCAGCCGGCGAACCGCTCCCACCGGCGTCCGGGCATGGCCGTCCCGCGGACGCCGCGCGAACCGCGCCCCGGCGTCCGCGGCGGACGGTAGGGTTGGCCGACATGCGGCTGGTCATCGCGCGTTGCAGCGTGGATTACGTGGGACGCCTCACGGCGCACCTCCCGATGGCACCCCGGCTGATCTTGCTCAAAGCGGACGGTTCGGTGTCAATCCATGCAGATGACCGGGCGTTCAAGCCGCTCAACTGGATGAATCCTCCCTGCAAGGTGCGCGAGGAGGAGGGCCGCTGGACGGTCACCCACGGTAAGACCGGCGAGCAGCTCATCCTGACCATCGAGGAGATCCTGCACGACTCCTCGCACGAGCTGGGCATCGACCCCGGCCTGCAGAAGGACGGCGTCGAGGCGCACCTGCAGGAGCTGCTGGCCGACAACATCACCACCCTGGGCACCGGCTGGACGCTGATCCGCAGGGAGTACCCGACCGCGATCGGGCCGGTGGACATCCTGTGCCGCGACCACCTCGGCGGTACGGTCGCCATCGAGATCAAGCGGCGCGGGGAGATCGACGGGGTCGAGCAGCTCACGCGCTATCTGGAGCTGCTCAACCGCGACAGCCTGCTGGCACCGGTGAAGGGCGTGTTCGCCGCCCAGGAGATCAGGCCGCAGGCCCGGGTGCTCGCCGGCGACCGGGGCATCGAGTGCGTGACGCTCGACTACGACGCGCTGCGCGGCATCGAGCGCACCGACACCCTCTTCTGAGCAGGCTCCCGTCCCGTTGACCGGCCGGCTGTTCTGTTCGGCCTGCCCTCCGCCCGGACCAGGCGAGCCGGTGCGGCGCTCCAGCGTCCGGGTGACCGGCCGTCCCGCTGACGCTCAGCACCGCCACAACCCGCCCGCGAGCCCACCAACCCGGCATTCGCCGATCCATTCCCCTTATCTGCCATAACTCGGCCATATCGCCGCGCACTCCGCTATCACCTGACTACTTAATGAATTTCTGGGAAATTCCTGCAACGAACCACCGGTCAGTGAGCGTCTAGAACCTACGAACGGGGGCCGGACAGGGACGGGCGTGCCGCGAGGCGGCTTATCGAGCTCTTACCTGCGGCGGAGGAATCTGGTCATCTCCCCCAGAGGTGACGGGTGCCCGCCAGGTGGCCAGGCATATGCCGATACGACGACCTACGGGGGGCATGGCATGTCCGCCGGCATCGAAGGGGGCATTCGAGGTGTTAGCCACGGGGCGCAGGCTCATCGCACGGATGGCGCTGAAATCGCTCGAACTCGCCAACCGGAGGCGGGCACGCAAGGCCCCGCCCAGGAACGCCCGGCAGGTGCACATCCTGCTCCTGCACGCGTACGGGATGGGCGGCACGATCCGTACGGTGCTGAACCTGGCCGCCTACCTCGCCCGCGACCATGAGGTGGAGATCGTCAGCCTGACGCGCACCAACGAGGAGCCCTTCTTCCCCCTGCCGCCCGGGGTGCGGGTGCGGTTCCTGGACGACCGGATGGCGCCCCGCGGCCGGTTCGCCGAATTCCTCGCGCGCCGCCCGAGCCGGCTGGTGTCGCAGGAGGAGAAGGCGTACCTGAACCTGAGCCTGCTGACCGACCTGCGGCTCATCCGCTACCTGCGCTCGCTGCGCGGCGGGGCGGTCATCGGGACGCGCCCGGTCTTCAACATCGTCATGGGCCTGTTCGCCCCGCCCGAGGTGCTCACCATCGGCCAGGAGCACGTCACCCTGGAGTCGCACGGCCCGGAGCTCCAGGCACAGATCAAGCGCCGCTACGGCAGGTTCGACGCGTTCGTGACGCTCACCGAGGCCGACCTGAAGGACTACACCAAGACACTCAAGGCGCGTCCGCCGCAGCGCCTGCTGCGCATCCCCAACGCGATCCCCGACCTGGCAGGCGACGTGTCCTCCCTGGAGGAGAAGGTCGTCGTCGCCATCGGCCGGGTGGTGTGGGCCAAGGGCTTCGACCGGCTGGTCAACGCCTGGAAGACGGTCGCACGAGCGCACCCCGACTGGGTGCTGCGCATCTACGGCGGCGGCACCCCCGAGCGCGAGGAGCGACTGCGGCAGCGCATCGAGGAGGCGGGGCTGTCGGAGAAGATCTTCCTGATGGGCAGCACCCCGGAGATCGGCGTCGAGCTGTCCAAGTCGTCGATCTACGCCGTGAGCTCCCGCTACGAGGGCTTCGGCATGACCATTCTGGAGGCCATGAGCAAGGGCGTGCCGGTGGTGAGCTTCGACTGCCCGCACGGGCCGAGGGAGATCATCACCCATGAGCACGACGGACTGCTCGTGCGCTCCAAGAAGGCCGCGTCGCTCGCCGCCGGCATCTGCCGGGTCATCGAGGACGAGGAGTTGCGCCACAGGATGGGCGCCAACGCGCTGCGCACCGCCGCGGACTATGACGTCGAGGTGATCGGCGCACGGTGGCGGGCCCTGCTCGCCGAGCTGGAGGAGGGCGGGCCGCTGCCCGCGTGCTCGCTCGGCACCACGGCCTGACCCGGCGGGCGCGCTCGCCCCTGCTCCACACAGGAGTACGCCCTTCTCCACCTGACGAGGCCTGGCCGAGCACGTCCGGGACACGAAAGCCGAACAATATTCCGCGTCGATGGTTTCGGCCGTGACCTCAGGGCTAAGGTGACTCCAGGCTCGCGGTCACGGCGTGCGGACCCCGGGGAGGGGCGGGGCGCGCCTTGTGTCCCGAGACCGGCGAAGCACCGCACCGCCGCTCCGCCCGGCCGTCCGGCCCGGGCCGGACGGGGACGGTCCAGGCGCGAGTACGGCGGCTGCGGCCGCGAGGAGGAGACGCGGATGACGACGGCGACCGAGGCGACCGAGCAGCGGACCTTCGACTCCCTCAATCCCGCCACCGGGGCGGTCGTGGGCACCCACCCCCGCCACGACGCGGCGGCCGTCCACCGCACCGTCGAACGGGCGGGCGAGGCGGCGCGCTGGTGGGCCGGCCTCGGCTTCGAAGGGCGCAGGCGGCGGCTGCTGGACTACAAGGCCGTCCTGGTCCGGGAGCTCCCCCGCATCGCCGGCCTGGTGCGCGAGGAGACCGGCAAGCCGATCGGCGACGCCACCCTGGAGACCGTGCTCACCATCACCCACCTCGACTGGGCGGCGCGCCACGCCCGCAAGGTGCTCGGCCCCCGCCGCGTCTCCCCCGGGCTGCTCGGCGCCAACCTCGCCGCCACGCTGGAGTACCTCCCGCTGGGCGTCGTCGGAGTGATCGGGCCGTGGAACTACCCGGTGTTCACCCCGATGGGGTCCATCTCCTACGCGCTCGCCGCGGGCAACGCCGTGGTGTTCAAGCCGAGCGAGCTCACCCCGGGCGTCGGCGTGCTGCTGGCCGAGCTGTTCCGGGAGAGCGTCCCGGAGCGGGAGGTCTTCCAGGTGGTCACCGGTCTCGGCGAGACCGGCGCCGCGCTGGCGGCCGACCCGGGCGTCGGCAAGATCGCGTTCACCGGTTCGACGGCCACCGCCAAGCGGGTCATGGCGGCGTGCGCGGCCAACCTCACACCGCTGGTCGCCGAGTGCGGCGGCAAGGACGCGCTCATCGTGGACGCCGATGCCGACGTCGCCGCCGCCGCGGACGCCGCGTTGTGGGGGGCCATGTCCAACGCCGGGCAGACCTGCGTCGGCGTCGAGCGGGTGTACGTCGTGGAGCCCGTCTACGACGCGTTCATGCGTGAGCTCACCGAGCGGGCCGCGGCGGTGCGCAGCGGCGAGGACTACGGGCCGATCACCATGCCCGCCCAGACGGAGGTGATCCGCCGGCACCTGGACGACGCCCTCGCCAAGGGCGGCCGGGCCGTGGTGGGCGGCGCGGACGCCGTCCGGCCGCCGTACGTGGACCCGGTGGTGCTCACCGACGTGCCGGAGGACTCCAGCGCGGTGCGGGAGGAGACCTTCGGGCCGACCCTCACCGTACGCAAGGTGGCCGACGCGGAGGAGGCGCTGGAGCGGGCCAACGCGGTGTCCTACGGCCTGGGCGGCACGATCTTCTCCGGGAATCCCCGGCGCGCCATGGAGCTCGCCCGGGCCATGCTCAGCGGCATGACGGCGATCAACTCGATCATCTCGTTCGCGGGCGTGCCGGCGTTGCCGTTCGGCGGGATCGGCGACTCGGGATTCGGGCGGATCCACGGCGCGGACGGGCTGCGCGAGTTCGCCCGTCCGAAGGCCGTCAGCCGCCAGCGTTTCCCGCTGCCCGGCATGCACATCACCACCTTCCGGAGGACTCCCGCCGAGATGGCACGCCTTGTGAAACTGATCACTTTCGTGCACGGCCGACGCAGAAGGTAGCTGTCCTATACTTCCCGAAAAACGATCTTGCGTCCATAATGATGGGTTCCTACGGGGCCAGCAGGACGCGAGGTGAGCAGTGGCCAGCGGACGCGACTACCGCGGAATGACGGCGGAGCAGCGATTAGCCGATCGCAGGGAACGGCTGGTGACCGCCGCGTACACGCTGTTCTCCGGCGTGGGATTCGGCGCGACCACGATCGAGCGGCTGTGCGCCTCGGCGCGCATCTCCAACCGCGCGTTCTATGAATGTTTCACCGGACGCGAAGAGCTCATGCGGGCGGTCTACGAGCGCTGCGTCGAGGAGACGGTCATCACGGTCAGCAAGGCGATCGGCGAGGCCGGCCCCGATCCCGACAGCCGGCTCTGCGCGGGCATCACCGCCTACATCACCTTCGTCACCCGGGACATCCGGCGTGCCCGCATCCTGCACCTGGAAGTGCGGCGGGCGGGCGACATCCTCACGATGGAGCGGCAGCGCGCCGTCAACAGCTTCACCGAGATCATCGAACAGACCATGGGCGAACTGCCCAACGGGCTGCCGGGCCGGACGCACCTGCTCGCGCTCGCGGTGGTCGGGGCGCTGCAGGAGCTGCTGATCGAGTGGGTGCTGGCCGACGACCGGCCGCCCCTGGACCACCTCATCGAGACGGCTCTGCACATCCTCCGCCGCTGCTTCGGCGCCTGAGCGCCGCCGCGTCCGGCCGGAGGGCGGGCGGCCCGCGGGCGCCCGCCCTCGATGACACGGAGGTCGGCGGCGAGCGCCTCCCTCATATCCCACGCCACCTGCGGCGCTCCCCCGGCGCGCCGGCGACGCGATCAGGCCACGGCGGCCACAGGCTGCTCGACCCGGAGCACCCGGTGCAACCGGGTGATGGCGAGCAACCGCATGACCCGCGGTGGCACCCCCCGTAGCACGAGGCGGCGTCCCGCGCGTAGCGCGCGGCGATGCGTGCCGACGAGGACTCCCAGACCGGCGGAGTCGATCATCTCCAGATCGGAGAGATCGACGATCACGTCACCCTCGCCGCTCTCGACCGCCTCGTGCAGGCACGGCCGCAGCGTCGCGACGGTGCCCACGTCGAGCCGGGACCCGACGCGGACCTCCTGGCATCCCGGACCCATCCGGCCTCGCATGCCGCCTCCTCATGTCCGGCGACCCGCCTTGAGGCCGCATCGTCTCCCTGCCCGCTTCCGCGCGGCCCATGCCTCCCAGCCGGCGGTGTCCAGAGCCCCCTCAGCCCCAGCAGCCCCTCCAGAAGCCGCTGAGAAGGCCGCACAGCCCATGAAAGAGGTACCGGAGGGTCAGGCCGCACCCCTGGGCCGGACGAGGCACACGGACGCCGCCGCCACCTCGCCTTCGGCGTGGCAGGGGTCGTTACGCTGGCGGCATGACGCGAGCTGACAATGACAAGCCGGTCGTCCTCTCGAAGATCTACACCCGCACCGGGGACGACGGCACCACGAGCCTCGGCGACATGAGCCGCACCAGCAAGACCGACCCCCGGCTCGCCGCCTACGCCGACGTGGAGGAGGCCAACGCGGCCATCGGTGTCGCGATGGCCATGGGCGACCTGCCCGGCGAGGTCGCCGAGGTGCTGGCCCGGGTGCAGAACGAGCTGTTCGACGTGGGCGCCGACCTGTGCACGCCGGTCACCCCGGACCCGGAGTTCCCCCCGCTGCGCGTCGAGCCGTCGTACATCGCATGGCTGGAGGAGCAGTGCGACCGCTTCAACGCCGAGCTCAAGCCTCTGCGCAGTTTCATCCTGCCCGGCGGCTCCCCCGGCACGGCGCTGATGCACGTCGCCCGCACCGTGGTGCGGCGAGCCGAGCGCACGGCATGGTCGGCCCTGGAGGCCCACGACGACGTGAACCCGCTGACCGCGACCTACCTCAACCGCCTCAGCGACCTGATGTTCATCCTGTGCCGCATCACCGCCACCGGCGGCGAACTCCTCTGGAAACCCGGCGCCACCCGCTAGCCGTAACCGCCTCAAGGGCGACACGAGCCGCCGAGCGAAGCGAGGCAAGGAAGCACAGTATTACGCGGCGTCGAGGTGGGCGCTGGGCGGGGCGGACTCCACCCAGGCGAGGAAGCCGGTGAGGGCGTCCTCGCTCATGGCCAGGGAGACGCCGGCGCAGTCGACCGTCCAGTAACCCGCGGGGCCCTCGCCACCGGCGAGCGGGCGGCGGGTGGAAACAGTGAGGCCGCGCCTCGCGATAGCGTGGCGCGGCCTCAGTCGCAGACCCAGGAAGGGGATCCAGTGGAGCTCCCCGCCGGCGTAGCGGGCCACCCCGCTGCGCCAGGCACGGTCGCCCGTCCTCAGGCTGCATACGACATTGCCCCGGGATCGTGCGAGCAGGATCCCGCGGAGTACGAGCAGGGCGGCGACCACCACGACGCTCACCACGATGTCAAGCGCCGCCATAGCCGCCCCCACGTTCATGTCGGTGTATCTATCAGACCTCTTCGCCGGCCGCACGCAGCCGGGCCCGAGCTCGCTTCGCCTCGATCTGAGCCTCGGCGTTCTCGTTGTCGGCCTCGACGGAGGCGAGCGCGCGCTGGAGCGCGTCGCGTGCCGCCGCCACGTCCACCTCGGAGCCGAGCTCGGCCGTCTCGGCGAGCACCGACACGTCGTTGTTGGCCACCGAGATGAACCCGCCGTGCACCGCGGCCACGATGTCGTCACCGTCGCCGCGCCGGATGCGCAGAACGCCGCCCTCGACGAGGACGCCGAGCACGGGCGCATGATTCGGCATGATACCGATCTCGCCGTCCACGGTCTTGGCAATCACCATGTCGGCCTCGCCGGCCCAGATCTCACGTTCCGGCGATACCACTCCGATGCGGAGCTTTGCCATCACACACCTTCCTCGAATGCCGGCACGGCGCCGCCGTGCCGGCATCCAGTCGTCAGCGGGCCAGTTCCTTGGCCTTGGCGATGGCCTGGTCGATGCCGCCGACCATGAAGAACGCCTGCTCGGGCAGGTGGTCGTACTCGCCCTCGCACAGACCCTTGAAGGAGTGGATGGTCTCGTCCACCGGCACGAACTCTCCCGGCTGCCCGGTGAACGCCTCGGCGGCGTACATCGGGTGGGACAGGAAGCGCTCGATGCGACGGGCCCGCTGGACGGTGACCTTGTCCTCTTCGGAGAGCTCGTCGATACCGAGGATCGCGATGATGTCCTGCAGTTCCTTGTACTTCTGCAGGATCCGCTTGGTCTCCTGGGCGACCCGGTAGTGCTCCTCGCCGACGACCTGCGGGTCGAGGATGCGGGAGGTGGAGTCGAGCGGGTCCACCGCGGGGTAGATGCCCTTCTCCGAGATCGGCCGGGAGAGAACGGTCTGCGCGTCCAGGTGGGCGAACGCGTTGTGCGGGGCCGGGTCGGTGATGTCGTCCGCGGGGACGTAGATCGCCTGCATGGAGGTGATCGAGTGACCACGCGTGGAGGTGATGCGCTCCTGCAGCACGCCCATCTCGTCGGCCAGCGTCGGCTGGTAACCCACGGCGGAGGGCATGCGGCCGAGCAGGGTCGACACCTCGGAACCGGCCTGGGTGAACCGGAAGATGTTGTCGATGAACAGCAGAACGTCCTGCTTCTGCACGTCGCGGAAGTACTCCGCCATGGTCAGCGCGGACAGGGCGACGCGCAGGCGGGTGCCCGGCGGCTCGTCCATCTGGCCGAACACCAGGGCGGTGTCCTTGAGGACGTCCGCCTCGTCCATCTCCAGCCACAGGTCGTTGCCCTCACGGGTGCGCTCGCCGACACCGGCGAACACCGAGGTGCCGGAGAACTTCAGCGCGACGCGGCGGATCATCTCCTGGATGAGGACGGTCTTGCCGACGCCGGCGCCGCCGAACAGGCCGATCTTGCCACCCTTGACGTACGGGGTGAGCAGGTCGATGACCTTGATGCCGGTGGGCAGCATCTCGGTGCGCGACTCGAGCTGGTCGAAGGCCGGGGACGGGCGGTGGATGCCCCAGCGCTCGGACACCTGCAGCGACGCCTTGTCGGTGTCGAGCGGCTCGCCGAGGGCGTTCCACACGTGGCCCTTGACGACGTCGCCGACCGGCACGGTGATCGGGTCACCGGTGTCGGTGACGGCGGCGCCGCGCACCAGGCCGTCGGTGGGCTGCATGGAGATGGCGCGGACCAGGTTGTCGCCCAGGTGCTGGGCGACCTCCATGGTCAGCGTCCTGCTCTGGTCACCGAGGTTCACCTCGACGGTCAGCGCGTTGTAGATGTCCGGCATGGCCTCGACGGGGAACTCCACGTCGACGACGGGACCCGTGACGCGGGCCACACGACCTACGGCGGTCGCGACGGTCTCAACAGTCATTGTGGTTTCTCACTCTTTCCCCGCAGAGGCGTCGGCGAGCGCGTTCGCTCCGCCGACGATCTCGCTGATTTCCTGGGTGATCTCGGCCTGGCGAGCCTGGTTCATCTGCTGGGTGAACACGCGGATGAGCTCGTTGGCGTTGTCGGTCGCCGACTTCATCGCCCGGCGGCGCGAGGCGTGCTCCGAGGCGGCCGACTGGAGCAGCGCGTTGAAGATGCGCGACTCGATGTAGCGGGGCAGGAGCTGGTTGAGCACCTCGCCCGCGGTCGGCTCGAACTCGTAGTACGGCAGCGGGCCCTCCGCCGGCTGCTCGGTGGTCTCCTCGACCTCGAGCGGCAGGACGCGGGTGACCCGCACATCCTGGGTCAGCATCGAAACGAACCCGGTGTAGACGATGTGGATCTCGTCGATCCCGTTGTCGTCCTCGAAGGCCGCGACCAGCGCTTCGGCGATCTCCTTGGCGTGCGCGTAGGAGGGGCTGTCGGAGAACCCCGCCCACTCGCCGCTCATCGGCCGGCTGCGGAAGCGGTGCCAGGTGATGCCCTTGCGCCCGACGACGTACGGCTTGATCTGTACGTTGCGGGCGCGCAGGTGCCCGGCCAGCGCCTCGGCCTCGCGCAGGACGTTGGCGTTGAAGCCTCCGGCGAAGCCGCGGTCACTGGTCACGATCAGCACACCGGCGCTGGCCGGCTGCTCCTTGGCGACGGTCAGCGGGTGGTCGATGTCCGCGCTGTTGCTCAGGACGGCCGACACGGCGCGAGTGATCTCGCGCTCGTAGGGCACCGCCGCCTCCATGCGCTGCTGCGCCTTGATGATGCGCGAGGAGGCGATGAGCTCCTGGGCACGGGTGATCTTGGCGGTGGACTTGACCGACCTGATCCGCCGCCGCAGCAGTCTTAGCTGGGCACCCATGGACTACTTCTTCTCAACCGGACGGACGTGCTTCACGATCTTCTCCTGGCCGACCTCGTCGGCGCCCAGGGCCTCGACCGGCTCGTCCTTGACGAGCAGCTCGCCCGAGGAGGTCTGGAAGCCCTTCTTGAACTCGGTGATCGCGTCCTTCAGGGTCGTGACCGTGTCGTCGCCGAGCTCCTTGGTCTCCCGGATGGCGTCGAGGACGCCCTTGTAGGAGGTGGCGAGGGTCTCCAGGAACTCCGACTCGAAGCGGCGGATGTCCTCGAGCGGGACGTCGTCCAGCTCGCCGCTGGTGCCGGCCCAGACCGAGACGACCTCCCTCTCGACCGCGAAGGGGGTGTACTGCGGCTGCTTGAGCAGCTCGACCAGGCGGGCGCCGCGCTCGAGCTGGGCGCGGGAGGCCGCGTCGAGGTCGGAGGCGAAGGCCGCGAAGGCCTCCAGGTCGCGGTACTGCGACAGCGACAGACGCAGCGTGCCGGCGACCTTGCGCATCGCCTTGATCTGCGCGGAGCCACCGACTCGGGACACCGAGACACCGACGTTGATCGCCGGGCGGACGCCGGCGTTGAACAGGTCGGTCTCCAGGAAGCACTGACCGTCGGTGATGGAGATCACGTTGGTCGGGATGAAGGCCGAGACGTCGTTGCCCTTGGTCTCGATGATCGGCAGGCCGGTCATCGAGCCCGCGCCCAGGTCGTCCGAGAGCTTGGCGCAGCGCTCGAGCAGCCGGGAGTGCAAGTAGAAGACGTCGCCGGGGAACGCCTCGCGGCCCGGCGGACGGCGCAGCAGCAGGGAGACGGCGCGGTAGGCGTCGGCCTGCTTGGTCAGGTCGTCGAACACGATGAGCACGTGCTTGCCCTGGTACATCCAGTGCTGCCCGATGGCGGAACCGGTGTACGGGGAGAGGTACTTGTAACCGGCCGGGTCGGAGGCCGGGGCGGCGACGATGGTGGTGTACTCCATCGCGCCCGCCTCCTCCAGGCGGGCCCGCACCTGCGCGATCGTCGAGCCCTTCTGGCCGACGGCGACGTAGACGCAGCGGACCTGCTTGGTCGGGTCGCCGGTGGCCCAGTTCTCGCGCTGGTTGAGGATCGTGTCCACGGCGATCGCGGTCTTGCCGGTGCCGCGGTCGCCGATGATCAGCTGGCGCTGGCCGCGGCCGATCGGCGTCATGGCGTCGATCGCCTTGAGGCCGGTCTGCAGCGGCTCCTTCACCGGCTGCCGCTGGACGACGGACGGCGCCTGCAGCTCGAGGGCACGACGCCCCTCGGCCTCGATCGCGCCCTTGCCGTCGAGCGGGTTGCCCAGCGGGTCCACCACGCGGCCGAGGAACCCGTCGCCGACCGGCACCGACAGGACCTCGCCCGTGCGCCGGACCGACTGGCCCTCCTCGATGCCGCTGAACTCGCCCAGGACGACCGCACCGATCTCCCGGACGTCCAGGTTCAGTGCCAGGCCGCGCGTACCGTCCTCGAACTCAAGCAGTTCGTTCGCCATCGCCGAGGGAAGGCCGGAGATGTGGGCGATTCCGTCGCCGGCGTCGACAACGGTCCCGATCTCCTCGCGCGCCGCGCCTTCCGGCTCGTACGCCTGGACGAAGCGCTCAAGCGCGTCCCGGATCTCGTCCGGCCGGATCGTCAGCTCCGCCATCTCTCTTCAGTCTCCCTAATCATCGGCCGCCCTGACACTCCTAGCCGGCCAACCGGCGGCGGACTTCTTCAATACGTCCTGCGATGGTGGTGTCGATCAGCTCGTCGCCGAGCCGGACCGAGAACCCACCGAGCACTCGCGGGTCCACCTCGGTGTTGAGGTGGACATCGCGCCCGTAGGTGGCGCGCAACCAGGCGGCGAGGCGCTGTCTCTGCTCCTCGCTCAGCGGAACCGCGCTGCGCACCACGGCGACGAGCTGCTGCCGCTGCTCCGCCACGAGCCGGCCGTACTCCTCCAGCCCACGTTCCAAACTACGCCCTCGCGGGTACAGCGCGAGCTGCGTGATCAGGCGCAGCGACGTGGCCGCCACCCTGTCGCGCAGCAGGTCGTCGAGCAGCCCCCGCTTGGCGTCCGCGGGGACGGCGGGGTCGACGACCGCCATGCGCAGCGAGGGGTTGGCCTCGACGATGCGGCCGAAGCGGAAGAGCTCGTCCTCCACGTCGTCGAGCCTGCCGGCCGACTCGGCCTCGGCCGCCGAGGCGACGACGCTGAGCCTTTCCAGCGCGTCGGCCAGGTCGGCCGGCCTCGACCACTTGACGGAGACGGCCGCGACGACCGTCTCCAGAGCGGCTTCGCCGACCTTGCCGGTCAGCAGGATGCGCACGACGTCCGCCTTCTGCTCGGCCGGGCGGGCCGGGTCGGCGAGGTTGCGGCGCAGCCCGTGCTCGTTGTCGAGCAGGACGGCGACGGCGTCCAGGTCGTCGGCCAGCCGGCCGAGGTCGGCCGCGCCGGCCGCCGCGTTGAAGCGCTCCTCCACCTCGGCGAACGAGCTGCGGCTCAGGCCCCTCATCAGCGCACCGCCGCCTCGCCGGCGGACTCCAGCTCGTCGAGGAAGCGGTCGACGACGCCGGTCTGCCGGGCCTGGTCCTCGAGCGACTCGCCGACGATGCGGCTCGCCAGCTCGATGGACAGCCGGCCGAGCTCGGCGCGCAGCTGCGTGAACGCCTGCTGGCGGTCGGCCTCGATCTGGGCGTGCGCCGCCTCGATGAGGCGCCGGGCCTCGGCCTGGGCCTCCTCGCGCAGCTCGGCCTTGATCTGCGCGGCCTGCTCGCGGGCCTCCTCGCGCATGCGGGCGGCCTCGTGCCGGGCCTCGGCGAGCTTGGCCCGGTAGTCCTCCAGCGTGCGCTGGGCTTCTGCCTGGGCCTCCTCCGCCTTCTTGAGACCGCCCTCGATGGCCTCGGTCCGCATCTCCAGGGTCTTCTGGATGCGGGGCACAAGGAGGCGGCCGACGAAGAACAGAACGACCAGGAACGACAGGCCACCGATGACCAGCTCGGCCGGGTGGGGAAGGAGCGGGTTCGCCGCTTCCTCTGCCGCTAGTGCGTACATGATTGCCGCCCTCCTTCAGAGCCGGTCGAACGTCACGCCTGGAAGGCGAACGCGAGCGCGATACCGATCAGCGCGAGCGCCTCGGCGAAAACGAAGCCAAGGAGCATGTTCTGCCGGATCAGGCCGTAGGCCTCCGGCTGACGGGCGATGGCCTGCACGCCCTGGCCGAAGATGATGCCGATGCCGATGCCGGGGCCGATCGCGGCGAGGCCGTAACCGATGGAACCGAGGTTGCCGGTCACTTCGGCGAGAACACCAGACATGCTTAGGTTTCCTTTTCTATCGGGCCAGTGGACTCGGACCACTGGAGTTGTCGGGCGGGGCGAAAACCTGCGGGGCGCCGCCGGCTGGGGCTCAGTGCGCGGGGTGCATCGCGTCGTTGATGTACATCGCGGCCAGCAGCGCGAAGACGTAGGCCTGCAGCGCCTGGATGAACAGCTCGAAGGCGGTCAGCACGATGGTCATCGCGACGCCGAGGACGCCGAGCGGCGCACCGAGCGGGGTCAGCGTCACGAACAGGAAGTGCCAGCCGACCTCGGAGAACAGCGCGATGATCAGGTGGCCGGCCATCATGGTGGCGAAGAGCCGGACCGCGTGGGTGATGTGGCGCAGGAAGAAGGTCGAGATGAACTCGATCGGGGCCATCAGCACATAGATCCAGCCCGGCAGGCCCGGAGGGAACATCACGTTCTTGAAGAAGCCGATGGGGCCCTGGTGCTTGATGCCCAGGTACATCACCAGCAGCCACACGAAGATCGCCAGGATCGCCGGGTAACCGATGTGCGACATCACCGGGAACTGGATGAAGATGATCGACCCGAAGAGGTTCATGACCAGCACGAACAGGAACATGCTGAACAGCAGCGGCATCCAGCGGTCGCTGTCCTTGCCGAGGTTCGGCCGGGCGATCTGCTCACGGACGAACTGGTAGGCGAGCTCGCCGACGTTCTGGAAGCCGCGCGGCACGAGCTTGGGCCGGGAGAAGGCGGCGTAGACGAGGACCATGACCAGTAGCGTGCCGACCAGAGCGAGCAGAGCGGGCTTGTTGAACCACTCCTGCCCCTGGACGAGCGGCGGCCAGTCGAAAATGCCGAGCCCCGGAGCCTGGAACTCATCGGAGGCGAGAGGCGTCAGCGTGGCGCTCACTCGTCGTTCCCTTCGTCGTGTTGATCGGTCAAGTGGCCATCCAATGGCCTCGCCACGGACGGGCGGGCCGGATGAGAAGTCGAAAGAGGGCGAGGAGGCCAGGGCTCGATGGCTCCGACAGAAGTTCCCCAACCTTGTTTACCGCGCACGCGACAATAGCAGGCGCGGCTGTGACTAGTCATATCGTGCCAGCCTTCGGAGATCTTCGTCCCCCGAGCCGGACGGCGACCGGTCGCACCTCGTCTGCCGATGAGAGTGTAAGGGAAGCGGCCGGGCGGAGCATGACGGCTCACCTCTTCTCCTCGACGTGGCCGGGAACTTTGACCTCGGGATCGACGTAGAGCATGCGAAGGCGCAGGAAACCGCGCGCTTCGCCGATCGTCCAGCAGATCGTGCAGGCGATGACGGTCAGGCTGAACGACTGGGAGTCCCAGACGGTGGCGTCCGAGAAGCGTTCGAGCAGCACCGCGAGCAGGAGGATCTTGACGAGGTAGGTGCCCATGGCGGCGGCCATCATGATCGTCGGCGAGATGCGCGCCGCGTAGGCCACGGCGACCATGCCGATGGTGAAGAAGACGCCGACGACCAGGGCGCCGATGCCGGCGCCGAGCGCTCCCTTGGAGCCGGCGATGAGCGCGGCGGCGACGACAGCGATCAGGCCGAGCAGGGCGGTCGGGATCGCGGCCGCTCTCAGTATTCGGAGATCGTTGTCCTGCATCGGCTGCTCCAGAGCATCAGTTGTCAAGCGAGCGATTGCTACCTTACAAGGCGAACGTTGCCCGGCCCTTGCCGGGGCCACTGCTAGTGAAAGATATCACAAGCTCCGGGAGTGCTGCCTTTACCTGCTATTTCGTGCGGATGAACGACCGGCGGCGAGCCGGTGCGGCCACGCCTGGTCGGCGCCCCGCGGGTCAGCCGCCCGTGCCGGCGGCGGCGCGCGAGGCCGGGGCCGAACCGGCGACGCCCTGCTCCCCCGCGGCCTCGGCGGTCGCCGGCGTGGCCGCCGCAGCACCCGTACCGCCGCCGCCCACGGGCCCCCGGGGGACGGCGTGGCCGCCCGCACCGCCGGAGCCGCGTGTCCCGCGGCCCGAGCGCCACATCGGCAGGCTCATCATGACCAGCACCGCGAGGGCCAGCAGCACGACCACCGGGAAGACGATCAGCGGCACGCCGCCGACCGACAGGCCGACCACGGTCGCGGCGAACAGGAACGTCCACGCGTACATGATCAGGACGGTGCGGCGATGCGAGTGGCCGATCTGCAGCAGCCGGTGGTGCAGGTGGCCGCGGTCGGGCGCGAACGGCGACTTGCCGTAGGAGGTGCGCCGCACGACCGCCATGATCAGGTCCGCCAGCGGGAGCACCATCACCGCCAGCGGGAGCAGGATGGGCAGGACGACCGGGAAGCGGTTGATGTCGCCGGCCGCCCCGTTGTAGTCCACGGTGCCGGTCACCGTGACCACCGAGGTCGCCAGCACCAGGCCGATCAGCATGGCGCCGGTGTCGCCCATGAAGATCTTCGCGGGATGGAAGTTGTGCGGCAGGAAGCCCAGGCACATCCCGATCAGGATCGCGGTGATCGCGGCCGTGACGCTCAGCCGGCCCTGGTCGAGGCTGTCGGTCAGCGCGACCGTCCAGGCGAAGGTCGCCATGGCGGCGATGCAGACGATGCCCGCCGCCAGGCCGTCCAGGCCGTCCACGAAGTTCACGGCGTTGATCGCCACGACGACGACGAGAATGGTGATGATCGTGGTCAGCGTGTTGTCCAGGCTGACCGTCCCGCCGTTGGGCAGCGGGATCCACAGCAGGGTCAGCTTGAACACCACCAGCAGCCCGGCCGCCGCGATCTGGCCGCCCAGCTTGACGAAGGCGTCCATCCCCCACCAGTCGTCCAGGAAGCCGACGAGCACGATGATGCCGCCCGCCAGGGCCAGGGCGATCACCGTGTGGCCGTCGCCCATGCGGGGGTCGGCGAGCTTGGGCCCGATGTGGTCCAGCCTGCTGGCCACGAAGAGCCCCGCGAGCATGCCGGCGTACATCGCCAGCCCACCGAGCCGCGGGGTGCGCACGGTGTGCACGTCTCTCTCGCGGATCTCCGGCGCGGCCCCGATGCGGAGGGCGAAGACCCTGACCAGGGGGACCAGGAGATAGGTGACCACCGCCGCCACCGACGCCATGAGGAGGTATTCGCGCACGACCCCAGTTTCCCGGATTGTTCGGTCAAATGTGACCGAAAAATTGCACAGTACTGCACATTAACCACGTGGATACGCCGGATGACCGCGTGTGAGGCGAGTCACCCGCTCGGCCACCGACGTTATCGCACCAGTACGGCACACGGCCCGCGCCACCAGCGACGCGATCTCCTCCATCTCGTCCACACCCATGCCCTGGGTGGTCACGCACGGGGTGCCGACCCGGATGCCCGAGGTCGTCGTCGGCGGCTCCGGATCGTAGGGAATGGCGTTGCGGTTGAGGATGATGCCGGCCTCCGCGCAGCGCCGCTCGGCCTGCGCGCCCGTCACCCCGAGCCCGCGCAGATCGATGAGCGCCAGGTGGGTGTCGGTCCCGCCGGACACCGGGCGCATGCCCTGGGCGGCCAGCGCGCCGGTCAGCGCCCGGGAGTTCACCACCACCTGCTCGGCGTACGCACGGAACTCCGGCCGTGACGCCTCGCCGAACGCGACGGCCTTCGCCGCGACCGCGTGCATCAGCGGGCCGGACTGCGTGAACGGGAAAACGGCCCGGTCGATGCGCGCCGCCAGCTCGCCGGTGCACAAGATGCCTCCACCGCGCGGGCCGCGCAGCGTCTTGTGGGTGGTGAAGGTGACCACGTCGGCGTACGGCACCGGTGAGGGGACCGCACCCCCGGCGACCAGCCCGATCGTGTGCGCGGCGTCCACCAGCAGCCACGCGCCCACCTCGTCGGCGACGCAGCGGAACACGGCGTGGTCGATCAGCCGCGGGTACGCCGCCGCCCCGCAGATGATCATCTTGGGCCGGTGCCGCAGGGCCAGGTCGCGCACCTCGTCGTAGTCGATGGTCTCGGTGTCCCGCCGCACCCCGTACGCCACGACATCGAACCAGCGCCCGGAGAAGTTGACCGGGGAGCCGTGCGTCAGGTGACCCCCGTGCGCCAGCGCCATCGCCAGCACCGTGTCCCCCGGCCGCAGCAGCGCCGCGTACGCGGCGAGGTTGGCCGAGGCGCCCGAATGCGGCTGCACGTTGACGTGATCGGCGCCGAACAGCGCTTCGGCCCGGTCGATCGCCAGCCGCTCGGCGCGGTCCACGACCTCGCAGCCGCCGTAGTACCGCCTGCCGGGGTAGCCCTCGGCGTACTTGTTGGTGAGCGTGGAACCGAGCGCCGCGATCACCGCGGGCGAGGCGAGGTTCTCGCTCGCGACGAGCTGCAGGCCGCCGCGCAGGCGTTCCACCTCGTCGAGCAGCACCTGCGCGACCTCGGGATCCTCCCGCCGCAACATCCCGAAGTCGGGCCCGTAGAAGTCATCGCAGGGCCTCGGGGCACGCGGGTCGCCCGGAGGGTCACCGGCGGAACCGGGCTCCCCGGTGACCGCTCGCCGATCGAAGCCGCGCGGCCGCTCCGGCTGTTCGTGGTCGCGCCGGGATCCCCGCATGGCCGGCTCACCACCTTTCCTTCCGCGGAACGGACGGCATGTGGCAGGTACACCGATCTCCTCACTCTAAGCCCGGCCCCGCCCGCCCTACCTGCCCGCTGGTCCCATCCCGCGGAGAGCCGGTGCGCTCACGTCGTCATGGCGATTTCCCGACATGCGACAGGGCTCGCTTCCGCAGTGCGGCGCGCGTGGCATGCTGGGCGGACGGCGACCACAAGGAGATCAGCGATGGCCCACCCTCTCGGCACGCAGCCCGCTCTGCGGCGTACCCCTCTCACAGCGGAGGAGCGGACGCGCGGCGAGGCGAACTTCACTCCGCTCGTCGCACAGATGCTCCTGGAGAAGGGGCGGTTCCGGGTGACCGCCGAGACTCCCGAGATGGTGGACCTGTTCCAGGCGGTCGCCCGCAGGGTGGGCGACCTGCTCCAGCGGCCCGTGGTCAGTTACGCCAACGGCAGGGACATCGTGATCACCTTCGCCCAGCAGGACGCCCCCGGCCTGACCGGCCAGAACGCCCACCCCGCACACGACTGACCGCCCGGCGGCGCCGCGAAGATCATCAGGCCACGCGCGACCGACGGAGCCGGGACCGCCGTGAGGTGACGAGCGGCCCGCGGTGGTGCCCTCTGAAGGTTCGGAAGCGGCCGGCAGCGGTCAGCTGTAGGCGTGCGGGGCGCCGGCGGCCACCGGGATCCACCGGGGAGTGTCGGCGGCCTGGTCGCTGATGGCCGTCAGCACGGCCTGCCGGTACATCCCGAGCCGGTTGCGCCACTCGCCCATGTCCTGCACGTAGCGCTCCGCCACCGGCGCGTCCCAGACGTCCCGGCTCCGCGCCATCTGCAGCGGCTTGTCCACGGACGTGGTGAGCGATTCGAGCAGCGGTAGCACCTGCTGCCACAGGTCGACCAGCTTCTGGTACTCGGGGTTGAACCGCCAGCTCGTGGCCTGACCGTCCGGGCTGAACGGGTCGGCCGATGACGCCGGCGGCGTCTCGCCGGGCTGGAGCGGCTTCGGAGCCGGGGGGTCGGCGTACATCTCGGAAGGCTCCTTCACGAACCGGACGGCGAGGCGGAACCGGCCTGGGGTGACGGGCCGGACGTGCGGTCCGGCACGCCATCGGCGGACGAATCTCGCCCACCGGCGGGGTCGGAGTGCGCGCCACCGCCGGGGCCGTGGTGCGCGTCGAAGATGCGGGGCTCCGCTCCGGACATCAGGTGCCCGCCATCGCCGCTGAAACGGTCGTGCCCGGCGTCACCGCCCCCGTGGGAGTACAGACCCGTGTGGACCGGCCCGACCTCCTGTACGTCGCCCTGGGGGGCCTGCAGCGCCTGCTCACCGGGCCAACCACGGGGATCGGCGGCGGGGTCGCGCGGCCATCCGGAATCCGGCCCGCCGGATGGGGGGGAGCCACCTGCGGACGACCCGCCAGGATCTCCAGACGCGTCGCCCCCGGTGGGCCCAACGGCGCCGGTGGGCCCGGCGGCGCCGTTGGGCCCTGCGCCGGAGCCGGAGGACGAGGAGGTGCCGGCCCCGGTGGAGGCGGCGGCGCCGGGATCGGCTGCCGCGCCGGGCGAATCAGGGGCCTGCGGAGCCGACGGGTGTGCCGATCCGGACGGGTCGCCCGGCTGGATGTAGCCGACCGGGCCGTCCGGCTTGGGGTGCCCCCCCTCGGCACCGTGCGGCACCACCACCGGCTGCTCCATGGGCTGGATCTTGTCCATGTGCTGCATCAGCCACTGCAGGTGCTGGGTGCTCGGTGGCTTCATGGTCACCTCGACCACCCGGACCCCGTCGACATCGATCACCCGCGTGCGCTCCTGCGAGGTGTCGATGTCGTGTGAGTTGTCCGCCTTGGGAGTGTCGAGCCGCTGATCAGGCGCCTGCTGCCCCTGCGAATCAGACCGCTGCTCGGGCCCCTGTCCCTGCGGATCGGCCTGCTGATCGGACGCCTGCGGCTGCTGCCCCTGCGGGTCGGACCGCTGCTCAGGAACCTGCTGCTGATCCGGACCCTGCGACCGCGGATCCTGCCCATCAGGCCGCTGATCCTGACCCTGCTGGTCGACCTGCTGGTCGGGCGCCTGCGGCCGCCCCTCCTGCACGTCCGTACGCTCCTGATCAGGCGACCGCCACTGGTCCTGCCCCTGCGGATCGGCCTGCTGATCAGGTGCCTGCGGCTGCTGCCCCTGCGGATCGGACCGCTGCTCAGGAACCTGCTGCTGATCCGGACCCCGCGGATCGCTCTGCTGGTCGGGCCCCTGCGGCTGCTGCCCCTGGGGATCGGACGGCTGATCAGGAACTTGCTGATCCGGACCCTGCGACGGCGGGTCCTGCGTGTCCGGCCGCTGATCCTGGGGTTGCACGTCCGGCTGCTGATCCGGCATGTCCAGCCGGCCGTGCGGGGCCGACTGTGGGTCCTCCCCGAGCGGAGAAACGTACTGCGGCTCGCCGCTCTGGGGCCCAGGCTCCCCTCGGGGTGCCGCGTCGGGCTTCTCCGCCTTGGGAGCGGGATCGGGGGCATCATGCTTGGGCGCCGGATGCCTGTCGGGCTTATCGGGCTTATCCGGCTTATCCCCCTGCGGAGCGTCCGGCTTGTCGCCATGCGGAGCGTCCGGCTTGTCGGGCTTCTCGGCCTTCGGCGCCTCGTGGCCGTCCGGCCGCTCGGCTCGCGGAGCCTCGTGCCCGTCAGGCTTGTCCGTCTTGGGGGGCGGGTGGTCCTGGGACTCCCACTTGTCGAGATGGGACTCGACCTTGTGCGTCTTGTCGCCCTTGTCGCCCTTCGGCGCGTCGTCCTTGCCGCCCTTGTCCTTCGACGCGTGGTCCTTCTCGCCCTTGTCGCCCTGCGAGGCGTCGTTCTTGTGATCCTTGTCGTTCTTGGGCGAGTCGTCCTTGTCGGCCTTGGGGGCGTCATGCTTCTCGCCCTTGTCGTTCTTGTCGCCCTTTGGAGTGTCGCTCTTGTCGTTCTTGGGGGACTCGTCCTTGTCGGCGTTCCCCTTCGGCGAGTCACCCTTGTCGTTCTTGTCGCCCTTGGCGGTGCCGTCCTTGTCGGACTTGTCGTGCTGGGGCGTGGAGTCCTGCTTGTCGGGCGCGGTCTTGTCCATGCTCTTGGGACCGGTCGCCGGCTCCTTCTGCTTCTCCTTCTTCTCCAGCAGTGCGAGCCGGGTGCCGACGTCCCGGACCAGGGTCTCGGCGGCGTCCGCGACCTGCGCGGGCCGGTAGGTCACGGGGACCGACAGCCCGGCGGCGCCGGTCAACTGGGCGACGCGTGCCTCGGCGCCGCGCATCTGCTTGCCGGCGCGACCCACTTCGGCCAGCAACTCACGGACCAGCTTCGGGTCCATTCCTTCCAGCTTGCCCATGAGCGTCTCCCGTGGTCGTGACCGCCGCTCCCCTGGTGCGCATCCAAGAGGGCTCGCGTTCGCTCGCAGCCATGCTCCCTCGCCACAGCTCGTCGCTCAAGAGCACAGAGGCACCTCACGCTACTGACGCACCGGTGCCATCGACGGCACGATAGCCATACGGCATGAGTCAGGGAAGCCCGATCCAGGCGGTGGAGCGGGACCCACGGCCGCCACCAGGCACAGGCCGCACCCCGGCCCGGCCCGGTACGGCCGTGATCCGCAGTCGGCGTCGCCAGGGAATGCCCCGGTGAGCCGGCCCCTGCTATCGAGCGCCGCCGTCGGTTCCCGGCTTGTCCGCGGGCCCGGCCTTGTCCGCCGGCCTTGCCTCGCCCACCGGCTCGGCCTTGCCGGGCAACTGCGGCTCCTCCTCCGCCACCGTGTCCGACGTCTTGTCCGCCTTAGCAGGTGCCTTGGTCTCCCCGGCCTCATCGGCCTTGTCCGGCCCGAGGTCAGCCCGGTCCGCGCCGTCGGCCTTCGCGGCGTCGTCGCTCTTGGCGGCGTCGTCGCTCTTGGCGGCGTCGTCGCTCTTGGCGGCGTCGTCGCTCTTGGCGGCGTTGTCGGCCGTACCGGGCTTGCCGATCTCGGCGGCGGCCTCCGTCGCGGCGGCGGCGGTCGGACCGGACGGCTCCGGCTCCGCCGTGGCCGCTTCGGCGGAGGGCTTCTCCGCACCGGCCGCCTCGGCGAGCGCCTCCTGCGCGCCCTTGTGCTCGGACACATCGGTATCGGGTTCGGCGTCGGTCGCGACGTACCCGATCACGGTGCGCAGTTTCTCGACCGGGATGGCCCCCCGGCGCAGCACCCGGGGCACCGCGGTGGTCAGATCGACGATCGTGGAGGGGACGTCGTCCGCGCAGGCGCCGCCGTCGAGGTAGACCGCGACCGACTCGCCGAGCTGCTCCTCGGCATCGGCCGCCGTGGTCGCGGGCGGCGCACCGGAGCGGTTCGCGCTGCTCACGGCCATCGGCCCGGTCTCCTTGAGCAGTTCGAGCGCGACCGCGTGCAGTGGCATGCGGATCGCGACCGTGCCCTTGGTGTCGCCGAGATCCCAGTTCAGCGAGCGGCCCGCCCGGCAGATGAGGGTCAGCGGACCGGGCCAGAAGTTGTCGATCAGGTCCTGCCCGAAGGTGCCGAGGTCATCGATGAGGGCGGTCGCGGCCCGTACGGTGCCGACCAGCACGGGGACGGGCATGTCCCTGCCGCGGCCCTTGGCGTCGAGCAGGGCGTTGACGGCCGAGGGCGTGAAAGCGTCGGCCCCGATGCCGTAGACCGTGTCCGTCGGGATGACCACGAGCTGGCCCGATCTGATCGCGGACGCGGCCTCGGCGATCCCCTCGGCGCGCTGCTCGGACTTGGAACAGTCATAACGTCGACTCACGACTCGTCATCCTTCCACGTGGGCGGGCACGCCCGGACCAGGATCCCCCGGTAGTCTCACTCCTGGCCGTAGCGTGCCGTGATGAACCGGTCACGTTCCGCCAGATCGGCGTGGCTTCGGGCGTCCCGCCAGCCGCGCTCCTCGGAGAACTCCAGGTAGACGGCCGACCCCTGCTGGTCGGCGTGCTCGACCGCGACCAGCCCGCCCGGGCGCAGCAGCCGGCGGGCGGTCCGCTCGACGGCGCGGACCTCGTCGAGACCGTCCTCGCCCGAGCCGTACAGGGCGCGGGAGGGGTCGTAGTCGCGCACCTCGGGGTCGCGCGGCACCGCCCCCGGCGGGATGTAGGGCGGGTTGGAGATCACCAGATCCACCTGGCCGTTCAGCTCGGGCAGGCAGTCGGCGAGGTCCTCGGGGTGCAGGGACACCCGGCCCTGCCCGTGCTCGACGATGTTGCGCTTGGCCCAGCCGTAGGCCACCGGGTCGACCTCGACCGCGTGAACCTGCGCGAGCGCGACCTCCTGGGCGATCGACAGGGCGATGGCGCCCGAACCGGTGCCGAGGTCGACCACGAGCGGTGAGGCGACGTCCATCTCACGCAGCCGGTCGATGGCCCAGCCCGCCACGACCTCGGTCTCCGGGCGCGGGACGAACACCCCGGGGCCGACTTCGAGTGACAGGTAGCGGAAGTAGGCGCGCCCGGTGATGTGCTGGAGCGGCTCACGTGCCTCGCGACGGGCGATGCCCTCCCAGAACAGGGCGTCGAACTCCGAATCGGGCACCGTGTGGAGCTGGCCGCGCCGCACGCCGTGGACGAACGCCGCGATCTCTTCGGCGTCCGTGCGCGGTGACGGCACCCCCGCCTCGGCGAGCCGGGCGGTGGCGAGGGCTATCTCGTCCATCAGCAGCGTCATGGAAATTTTCGTGAGGTGCGTCGTCGGGCGTGGTCGTGGACTTCGGGCTCCGTGTGGTGCGGGCGCGCTCCTGGTCGGTCAGGAGTGCGCGGCGAGTTTCTCGGCCATCTCGGCGTCGGTGAGGGCCTGGATGACCGCGGACAGGTCGCCGTCCAGCACCTGGTCGAGGTTATAGGCCTTGAACCCTACTCGGTGGTCGGAGATGCGGTTCTCCGGATAGTTGTAGGTGCGGACGCGCTCGGACCGGTCGACCGTGCGCACCTGCGACTTGCGTTCCGCCGAGGCGGCGGCGTCGGCCTCCTCCTGCGCGATGCTCAGCAGTCGCGCGCGCAGGATGCGCAGCGCCGACTCCTTGTTCTGCAGCTGGCTCTTCTCGTTCTGGCAGGAGACCACCACGCCGGTCGGGACATGGGTGATCCGGACCGCCGAGTCGGTGGTGTTGACGCTCTGCCCGCCGGGGCCGGAGCTGCGGAACACGTCGATGCGCAGGTCGTTGGGGTCGATCTGGACGTCGACCTCCTCGGCCTCGGGGTACACCAGCACACCGGCCGCGGAGGTGTGGATGCGGCCCTGCGACTCGGTGACCGGGACGCGCTGCACGCGGTGGACGCCGCCCTCGTACTTCAGGCGCGACCAGACGCCGTCGGCGCCCTTGCCCTTCACCGCGACCGTGACGTCCTTGTAGCCGCCGAGGTCGGAGTGCTGCGCGTCGATGATCTCGGTCTTCCAGCCGACGCGCTCGGCGTACCGGAGGTACATGCGCAGCAGGTCACCGGCGAACAGCGCGGACTCCTCGCCGCCCTCCCCGGCCTTGATCTCCATGATGATGTCCTTGTCATCACTGGGATCGCGGGGGATCAGCAGATGGCGGAGCCGCTCTTCCAGTGGCGCGATGCGCGCCTCGAGCTGCCCGGCCTCCTCGGCGAACGCGGGGTCCTCGGTGGCGAGCTCCTTGGCCGCCTCGAGGTCGGCGCGGACGCCTTCCAGCTCGCGGTAGGTCGTCACGACCGGGGTGAGCTGGGCGTAGCGCCTGCCCAGGGTGCGCGCCTGGTTCTGGTCCGCGTGCACAGCGGGATCTGCGAGCTTCTGCTCAAGCTCCGCGTACTCGTTGAGCAACTCGTCGAGATTCACCGTGCGTCCTTCTTCCTTCAACAACCGGCGAGAAGTCGGTCCATCACCAAGAACGCCGACCCGGGCACACCCCCGCATGAGCGGGGGCGTGCCGAGCCGGCGTCAGGCGCGGAGCTACTTGCTCGCGGGCTTCTTGCCGAAACGCTTCTCGAAGCGGGCCACCCGGCCACCGGTGTCGAGGATCTTCTGCTTGCCCGTGTAGAAGGGGTGGCAGGCGGAGCACACGTCGGCGTGGATCACGCCGTTCTTCGCGGTGCTGCGGGTCGTGAAGCTGCTGCCACAGCTGCAGGTCACCTGGGTGACGCCGTACTCGGGGTGAATGTCGGGCTTCATCGCTTTCCTCTCTGGTGCGGTCGCCGGGTCGCCTTCGTCGCTCGCGGTCGGATGACACGCGGCCGGGGCGGGAACCGGAACCGCCGTTCGGTCGGCTACCAGTGTGCCAGATCCTGTAACCCCGCCGGTCCATCACCCATTCCCACCCGCCTCCCCGGCGCCCGTTCCCCTCGCGCGGCCGTCTCTGGAGAGCGGGTGGACGAGGTGGTCAGGTGCGGCGGAGGTAGGCGAGGACGGCGAGGACCCGGCGGTGGTCGTCAGGAGCGGGGTCGAGGCCGAGTTTCCCGAATATGCCGGAGATGTGCTTCTCCACGGCCCCCTCGCTGACGCCGAGCCGGCCGGCGATCGCGTTGTTGGACCGGCCTTCGGCCATCAGCGCGAGCACCTCCGACTCCCGGGGAGTCAGGGAGTCCAGCGGCTCGTGCCCGATGCGGCGGCCGAGCAACTGGGTCACGACCTCCGGGTCGATCACCGTGCCACCGGCGGCCACCCTGCGGACGGCGGCCAGGAACTCCCCCACGTCGGCCACCCGTTCTTTGAGCAGGTAACCCACCGCGGCGGCGCCTCGTCCGATCAGCTCGGTGGCGTACCGCTCCTCGACGTACTGGGACAGCACCAGCACGGCCAGGCCGGGCATCAGGGAACGAGCCTCCAGCGCCGCGCGGAGCCCTTCGTCGGTGTGGCTCGGCGGCATGCGCACATCGACCACGGCGAGGTCGGGCCGGTGGACGCGGACGGCCTCGACGAGCCCGGGACCGTCGCCCACCGCCGCCACGGTCTCGATGCCGCCGTCGCCCAGCAGCCGGACCAGACCTTCCCGCAGCAGTACGGAATCCTCCGCGATCACCACCCGCATCCCGGCACTCCCTCCGCCGCCCCGCACGCCACCCTCTCCCCTACCGCATCACACGCTCACCCGCATGGTGACGATCTTGTGATCACGAAAGGTCACCACTCGCAGGGCAGTTCGGCACGGATGATCGTGGGGCCGCCTTGGGGGCTGTCGATGCTCAGGGTGCCGTCGATGGTCGCCGCGCGGTCGCCCAGCCCGGCGAGGCCGCCGCCCGGTCTGGGCCAGGCGCCGCCCACCCCGTTGTCGCCGATCTCCACCACGACGCGTTCTCCCTGCCTGCCCACGCGGACCGACGCCTCGGTGGCCACCGCGTGCTTGGCGATGTTGGCCAGTGACTCGGCGACGATGAAGTACGCGATGCTCTCCACGGCCGCGGGCGGACGGACGGCGATGTCCACGGTGACATCGACGCGGACCGGGGCGCGAGCGGCCAGCGCCGACAGGGCGGCGTCCAGGCCGCGGTCGGTGAGGATCGCCGGGTAGATGCCGCGCGCGAGATCGCGCAACTCGGCGATCGCCGCCTTTGCTCCCGCGTGCGCCTGGGCGAGCAGATCTCGCGCCTCCTCGGGGTCGGAGTCGAACTTCGCCTGCGCCCGGCCGAGGTCGAGGGCGACGGCGAGCAGCCTCTGCTGCGCGCCGTCGTGCAGGTCTCGCTCGATCTTGCGGCGTTCGGCCTCGGCGGCGTCCACGCCCCGCGCCCGGCTGGCCCGCAGGTGCCGCACCTGCGCCTGGTCGTCCGGCCCGAGGAGTGCCGCGGCCAGCATGCCGTGCACCCAGGCCATGCCGCGTACCACGTAGAGCGTGATGACGAACAGCAGCAGCCCGCACAGGGCCCAGGGCAACGCCGCGGGCACGGTGCTGATCACCAGGCGGTCGGTGATCTGGGTGTGCACACCGGCCATCACCAGGAACGGCTGGGCGAGCAGGTCGGCGGAGCAGAGCCACAGCAGCAACGACGCGAGGAACTCCATCAGGCCGAGGGGCAGGAGCAGGAAGAGGTAGCCGAGATCCTTGTAGGTGGCCGGATCGCCGAGGACCCAGCCCAGGTGGCGGAGAACGCCTCGTTCAGGCCGCGGCCGGTACGGATCGGGGATGGTGATGCCGAAGGCCAGGCGGAGCAGGCGGCGTTCCAGCATGGCTCCCACCCGCCAGACGGCCATGGTGAACACGAGCAGCGGCAGGCCCACCCAGATGACCACGAGCGACAGTGAGACGGTCAGACCGGTGATCAGGATGACGAACCAGGCCACGCCCCAGAACATGCTGAGCAGGAGATAGGGCGCCGCCCGCCAGGTCAGCGGATCGAGGAGCAGGCCTAGCGGCCCGCGAGGGCCCAGCGGCACCCTGGAACGCAGCGGCGGACGCCCCGTCACCGCCTCCCCGGCCATGCCACGCCCCCTCCCCTGCGGAGCCGTCGCCGTCCGTCGGCCGGGCGGCGCCTACGGGAAAGAGCCTGCCAAAACCGGGCCGCCGCGCGCCATGGAGTCGGCACCCCTCATGAGGTAAGGCCGGCTCCACCCTCACCCGGCGGAAAGCTTCAGGGGATCGCCACGGGACAGGCCGGCCAGAGCTCGCGGTCGTCCGCCGGATCCCACGGGTAGGAGCACCCGACCGCCTCAGCGGTCCGTCAGATCCCGCGAGCGGGTCCGGCGGATCGCCGCAGCGGCGAACGGCGCTTCCCGCCAAGGCAGGTTCGCCGAGCACGGCCCGTCGGAGGCCGCTGGACCGGCGGTCTGGGAAACGCGACCGCCGCCCGCGGGTGGAAAAGCCCGGGGCGGCGGTGAGGCGGCGCCGCGTGCGACCCGGCCGGGCGGCGGGCCCGCCGGCCGAGGGGAAGGAATCGGCGCGGACGGGCGCGGCGACGGGCCGGGCCGGTGGTCGCGTCAGTCGCGGTCGGAGCTGACCGTGGTCTTCTGCACCTGCAGCAGGAACTCGGCGTTGGACTGCGTCTCGCGCATCTTCTCCAGCAGCAGCTCGAGCGCCTGCTGCATGTCGAGGGCGTGGAGCACCCGGCGGAGCTTCCAGACGATCTGCAGCTCGTCCCGGGACATCAGGATCTCTTCCTTGCGGGTGCCGGACGCGTCGACGTCCACCGCGGGGAAGATCCGCTTGTCGGCCAGGGAGCGGTTGAGCTTCAGCTCGGCGTTGCCGGTGCCCTTGAACTCCTCGAAGATGACCTCGTCCATCTTGGAGCCGGTCTCGACCAGCGCCGTGGCGAGGATCGTCAGCGAGCCGCCGTTCTCGATGTTGCGGGCGGCGCCGAAGAACCGCTTCGGCGGGTAGAGCGCGGTCGAGTCGACACCACCGGACAGGATGCGCCCGGACGCCGGGGCGGCCAGGTTGTAGGCGCGGCCGAGGCGGGTGATGGAGTCGAGCAGGACGACCACGTCGTGGCCCAGCTCCACCAGGCGCTTGGCACGCTCGATGGCGAGCTCGGCGACGGTGGTGTGGTCCTCGGCGGGACGGTCGAAGGTCGAGTGGATGACCTCGCCCTTCACCGACCGCTGCATGTCGGTGACCTCTTCGGGACGCTCGTCGACCAGGACGACCATCAGGTGGCACTCGGGGTTGTTCCGGGTGATCGCGTTGGCGATCGCCTGGAGCACCATCGTCTTACCGGCCTTCGGCGGGGAGACGATGAGACCGCGCTGGCCCTTGCCGATGGGAGCGACCAGGTCGATGATGCGCGTGGTCAGGATGTTGGGGTCGGTCTCCAGGCGCAGCCGCTCCTGCGGGTAGAGCGGGGTGAGCTTGGAGAACTCCGGACGGTTGCGCGACTGCTCGGGGTCCATGCCGTTGACGGTGTCGAGCCGTACGAGGGCGTTGAACTTCTCGCGGCGCTCCCCTTCGCGGGGCTGGCGCACCGCTCCGGTGATGACGTCGCCCTTGCGCAGGCCGTTGCGGCGGATCTGCGCGAGCGAGACGTACACGTCGTTGGCGCCCGGCAGGTAGCCGCTGGTGCGGACGAACGCGTAGTTGTCGAGGATGTCGAGGATGCCGGCGATCGGGATCAGGACGTCGTCGTCGCCGATCACGGGCTCGTTGCTGTCGAAGCGGTCACGCCCGCGACGGTTGCGCTCCCGGAACCGGCCACGGCGACCGCGGCGGTCATCGTCGCCCTGAAGGTCGCGACCCTGGTCACGGCCCTGGTCACGCGTCTGCTCACGGCCCTGGTCACGGCTCTGGTCGCGACCCTGGTCACGCGTCTGCTCACGGCCCTGGTCGCGACCCTGGTCACGGCCCTGATCGCGCGTCTGCTCACGGCGGCCCGGAGCGTCGCCCGCGTCGGCGGCGCGCTGCTCGGGGCGGCTGTTGTCGTTGCGGTTGTCGGGGCGGTTGTCGCCACGCTCGCGACGGTCGCCGCGACGGCGCTCGCCACGCTCACGGCGGGACTCGCCACGCTCGGCGCGCCCCTCGGCCTGCGGGGCCTCGGCGGGTGCGGACGCGGCGGCCGCGGCGGCCGGAGCCTGCTCGGCGGGCTGCGCCTGCTCGGCGGGAGCGCGCTCCTCACGGGCCTCGGTGACGGCCTCGGCCTGCACCGGGCGGGAACGTTCCCGGCGGGTACGGGCGGGGCGCTCGACCACGGGCTCGGCGGCGGCCGGCGCGGGCGCGGCGGCCACGGCGGGCTCGGCCGGGGCGGCGGTGGAGGCACCGTCGGCGGATACGCCCTGCTTCTCCTGGATGGCCGCGATCAGCTGGCTCTTGCGCATCCGTCCGGTCCCGCTGATGCCGAGGCTCGACGCGAGAGCCTGCAGCTCGGGCAGCACCATGGCCGCGAGGCCGGTGCCGGAGCGACGACGCGGCCTGGCCGCGGCGCGGGTGGGGGTGTCGCCGGCGGCCGGCGCCGCTGCGCCGGTGGCGTCGGAGAGGAGTTCGGTGGTGTCGCTCAACTAAAAGGTCCTTCCCAGGGGTCGGGCGTCGGCCACGATCAGCCAGGCGTCCCGGTGGTGCGACCCGGCGGGACAGACCGGGTCGGGCTGGACGAATTCCTAAGGTGTCGGCAAACCGGTGCGTCGAACCGGCACGTGGCCGTCACCGTGGAGATTCGTGAGCCGTTGGGGGCCCGGGGGTCGCCCCCCGGCTGGTTACCGCCGACCAGATGTCGATGTCAGTCGAACGCGCATGTCCCCGATTACGCCGCTTCTCGACGCACCAACCGGATGTGGACCAACCGGAGGCGATGAATTCGGGAAGCCCGCTGTGCGGCCTGCGTCTTGCGACACAAGGCGCGATGCAGCGATGTATGGCTGACAAGCACGCACCCGCAACGGGGGCATCTGGTGCGGCTATCAGCCTAACATCACCAGCGCACACAGCTATTCCCTGAAGGTCGAAGATTCGTCAGCGTGTCTCGGGAGATTCAACGCTCGCGCCGGACCGGTCGACGTCCAATCGCTGGATGTGCCAGTCACTACCCACTTCTGACGCGATCAAATCATGGGTATCCGCCGTGCCGAACACCAGAACCGTTGGACCGGCTCCTGAAACGACGGCGGGAACCCCTGCCACGCGCAGCCGTTCTACCAGATCAGCCGTCGCCGGCATCGCAGGCGCGCGGTAGGTCTGGTGCAGACGGTCTTCGGTGGCGGCGAGCAACAGCCCGCTCTCGGGCCGCTGGGTGAGCGCCGCGATGAGCAGAGCCGCGCGTCCGGCGTTGGCCGCAGCGTCGGCGTGCGGCACGTCCTTCGGCAGGAGCCCGCGCGCCTCCTCGGTGGAGAGCCGGGTTCTCGGCACGCACACCACAGGCTGGACGCCGCCATGCGGACTCAACTCCAGCTTATGCGGTGTCCCGGACCTGTCGCTCCACGCGATGGTCAGCCCGCCGGACAGGCAGGGGGCGACGTTGTCCGGATGCCCTTCCATGCGCGTGGCCAGCGCGAACACCTCGTCGTCCGACAGCCAGGGGGCGGCGAGTGCCCGGGCCGCGAGGATGCCGGCGCAGATGGCCGCCGAGGAGGAGCCGAGGCCGCGCGCGTGCGGGATGCGGTTGCGGCAGCGCAGCCGCAGGTGGCGCGGCTGCGGCGCTCCCGCCAGATCGAGCGTGGCGCGGATCGCGCGGACGATGAGATGCCCCTCACCGGTGTCGAGCTCACCGGCGCCCTCGCCTTCGACGTGCACCTCGACGCCTGAGCCCTGCCCGGCGTCCGGCCCGTCGTCGGAGACGAGGCCGACCTCGACCTCGTCGTACAGGCTGAGGGCGAGCCCCAGTGAGTCGAACCCCGGCCCGAGATTGGCGCTGGTGGCGGGCACGCGGACCACGACTGTTCTGCTCGGTGACATGCGGTTCCTCGAGAGTCTGGCCGATCTCGGCCGATCATACGGTCAGGGCGAAGGCGGCGCGTCGCAGGGTCGCCGCCGTGTGTCTCGCCGTGGGGCGACCCCGCCCGCACACCCGCCGCCTTCCGCACCGAGGGAGCCCGCGTCCCGCCGGAACGGCTGCGAGGGAGGGAGGTCACCTCACGCTGGGACGATGCGCCGCCCGGCGTCGTTCTCCGCGACCGGCCCCGCAGGCGCGGTCGCGTCCGGCAATGTGCGTGATCCTGCCCCGCCTGACACTCGTCCCCGCCGGCCGGAATGCGGGGCCGGAGCCCTTCGAAAGCGGCTCGGACGGGGACGAGGAACCGATCGGCGCGCGAGTCCGGGACGCCTAGGCCAGTTCGAGCGCGGCGGCGGCCGCGAACGCGTCGGCCGGGACGGTCACCGGGGCCGGCGCGCCCGAGATCGCCCAGTCGGGATCTTTGAGACCGTTGCCGGTGACGGTGCACACCACGCGCTCCCCCGGCCGGACCAGGCCCTGCTCGTACGCCCGCAGCAGCCCGGCGACGCTCGCCGCCGAGGCCAGCTCGACGAAGACGCCCTCCTCCTGGGCGAGCAGCTTGTACGCGGCGGCGATCTGCCGGTCGGTGACGGCCTGGATGACGCCCGAGGACTCGTCGCGCGCGGACTCGGCCAGCTTCCACGAGGCCGGGTTGCCGATGCGGATCGCCGTGGCGATCGTCTGCGGGTGGGTCACCGGGGCGCCGTCGACGATGGGCGCCGACCCGCTGGCCTGGAACCCGAGCATGCGCGGGAGGCGGGTGGCGATGCCGTCGGCGGCGTACTCGCGGTAGCCCATCCAGTAGGCCGAGATGTTGCCGGCGTTGCCCACCGGGATGCAGTGGACGTCGGGTGCGTCGCCGAGCACGTCGACGATCTCGAACGCGGCGGTCTTCTGCCCCTGGAGCCGATGCGGATTCACCGAGTTGACCAGGGCGATCGGGTAGTTCTCCGCGAGCTTGCGCGTCATCTCGAGGCAGTCGTCGAACGAGCCGTCCACCTGGAGCAGCCGGGCGCCGTGCACGAGTGCCTGGGCGAGCTTGCCCATGGCGATCTTGCCTCGGGGCACCAGCACCGCGCAGGTGATGCCCGCCCGGACGGCATAGGCCGCGGCCGACGCACTGGTGTTGCCGGTGGATGCGCAGATGACCGCTTTGGCGCCTTCTTCGAGCGCCTTGCTGATGGCCACCGTCATGCCACGGTCTTTGAAACTTCCAGTGGGGTTGAGACCCTCGACCTTGAGATACACCTCGCACCCGGTCAGCGCGGAGACGCGCTTGGCCGGGATGAGCGGCGTGCCGCCTTCGAGCAGGGTGACCACGGGCGTCGTCGTGGTCACGGGAAGCCGGTCGCGGTATTCCTCGATCAGGCCACGCCAAGCCCTGAGCATTGTCACTCCTCCCGCGCCCGGCCCGGCACGAGCGGGCACGACGCGTAACCATTGGTTCCGCTACCAGCGGTATCAGGCAATGAGTCTACGGGTGGGCCGTGGCTCCGCGCGTCTTTTGTCCACAGGGTGGACGTCTTTTCCACCCCTCGCGGTCAATGATCGACCGGACACGCCCTGTACGGTCCGCGAACCTGCCAAGACGAGAACCGGAAGAACAGGAAAAGCACACTGTCTCTTTAACCTCTCTTGCCGCACAATTGGGGCAACATCCACATGCCCGGAAGGAAACGTCGCCGTGACCGCCGCGAGCAGGATCCGGGAAGCGAGCGACCGCGACCGTGACCGCCTGCACTGGCTCCTCGATCACCTGCCCGCGAGCCGGCCGGGGCGCCCGGTCGTCGTCCTCGACCTCGGCTGCGCGGAAGGCGGGCTGTCCCTGATGCTCGCCGAGCGCGGCGACCTGGTCACCGGCGTCGATCGCACGGCGGGGGCCATCGCCGAGGCGCGCCGCAGAGCGGGCCGGCTGCCCGCCGACGTCGCCGGCCGGTTGTCGTTCACGACCGGCGACGCCCATGATCTGGACTGCGTCCCCGACGGCGCGTTCGACGCCGCCGTGGCCGGCGAGATCCTCGACCGGGTCGGCGACCCGGTACGGGTGCTCGAAGCGCTGCACCGGACGCTGCGGCCCGGCGCGACGCTGGTCTTCACCGTGCCGTACGGCGTGAACGAGGAGATCCTGCGCATCGCCCATGCCGCAGGCGAGGACGAATCGCCGCTTCGCGCGTTGGAGCCGCCGCCCGGCATGGCGGGCCCGCAGCCCGGCGCGACCGACCGGGCCGATGTCGAAGCCGATGTCCGGGCGACGGATCCGGCGGACCTGGCGTCCGGCACGGACGGGACGGACGAGGCGGACGAGGCCGGGCCGGCTGACGCCGGGGTGGACGACGCCGACCGGCGGCGGGTCTTCTACCACGGCAGCCTGCGCCACCTGGTGGAGCCTCTCTTCGAGATCCGTGAACTGACCGTCTTGCGCCATCACCTCGCCGGGGTGGCGATCCGGCGCGACGAGGCGCGCGGCACGCCGGGGTTCGCGCTCAGCCGGGCCGAGACGGCGTTCCTCCAGCGGGAGCGCCTGTTACACGGGGAGATCGCCGAGTTGCGCGCGCTGTGCGAGGAACTGGCCGCCCGGGAGTCCGCCCTCGCCCGTACGGGACAGGACCTGCGCGGACGCAACGCGGAGCTGCGCGCCCAGACCAGGCACCTCGGGCAACGGGTACGGCACCTGGAGGGCCGCCTCGCGGAGTATCGCGAGCTGATCGCGCGGCTGCGCCGCTCCCGCGCCTGGCGGCTGATCACGGCCTACCGCCGGGTGCGCTACTCCGCGGCCCGGCAGGCGGCGCCGGCGGCCCCCGCGCGGCACGCCATCGCGGTGACAGGCCCGGCCGCGGTCGGCGGCTCCACCTCTCCTCTCCCCGGCAGCCACCCCTCTCTTCCGGGCAGCGGCGAACGCTGATCCCGGCGCGGCACCGGTCGCCCCCCGGCTGGACGCAGGACACGAAGGGCGTTCTGGGCGTCCGTCCAGAGGGCCTGATCGCAGGGACGCCGTCGGTATGTTGGCACCGCACGGACGGCGGCGCGGAACGGGGAGCGAGATGGGGCGGCTGACCAGGGCGCAGGCACAGGAGCGCAACCGGGCCAAGGTGCTCGCCGCGGCCAGGGACGAGTTCGCCGAGCGCGGCTTCCGCGACGCGAAGATCGACATGATCGCCGAGCGAGCCGAGCTCACCCGGGGCGCCGTCTACTCCAACTTTCCGGGCAAGCGTGCCCTCTACTTCGCCGTCCTCGCCGACCTGTCCGAACACGTCCCCGACCCGTCCTTCGCTGCCGCCGGCCAGGACGGCGAGCGGCCGGCGCACCTGCGACACGCTCAGCCCGGCAACCGCTCCGGCGCCCGGCCCGATGTCAGGGAGGCGCTCGGCGCCTTCGCGCGTGCCTGGCTGGCCCGGCTCCCGCTGGCCGGCGCCGAGCCGCCCGCCATGGACCGGCTCGGCATGGATCTGATGTCGGAGATCCATGCCGACGAGCACACCCGCCGTCCGTTCGCCCAGTTGATGAAGCTCAATGCGATCTTGCTCGGGCTCGCCCTGGAAGGACTGCGGACACCGGCCGGGCGTCAGGTGCGGCTGGCGGAGTCCGTGCTCACCACCCTGCACGGCGCCACCCAGCTCGCCACCGCGGCGCCCGGCTTCGTCGAGCCCTTCGACGTGGTCAGAGTGTGCGAGCGGCTCGCCGGCCTCGACCTGGACGACCAGTGGGGGCCCTTGTACCTCCACTACACTCCGCAGGCGCGCCTCACCGACGAGCCGTGGACGCCGCCGCCCGCCCACGACGTCATCCGCCGCGAGCCCGCGCCGCTCACCGAGGACGGCGTGGTGGCGATCGTCGGGCTGCACCGGCTGGAGGCGGTCGAGGAGGCCGTGCGGGCGGCGCCGCCCGGCGCCATGGTCACCGCCGTCCTGGTCACCGCGGACCCCGGCGAGCTGGGCCCGCTGGCCCGGCTGACCATCGCCGAGCTGCGCACCTGCCTGTGCCGGGCATTTCCGGCCACGGCGTGGCCCGGCCTGCGGGTGGTCCTCGACGAAACGGGTGCCCTCGCGGCGGCGGCCGGCGTGCCCGCCGTCGGCGACACGACCGAGACCGCCGTCCGCGTCGCGGACGGACGCGTCCGCGCACGAGCGGACGGGCGCGGCGCCTGTCACGCGGCCGCCGTCGCCCCGATCATCGACCACGGCAGGAGCCGCACCACCTCCTCGCCGTAGCACCTCGGGCCCCCGCCCCGGCCCGACCAAGCCCCGGTCACAGCTCCACGAACCGCCAGCCGAAAACCCTTCAGCGTCCGCGGAGGGCGGTGCGCAGGCGCCGGACGAGCTTCTCGGACGCCAGGCGGGGCTTGGGCACCGAAGTCGCGCGGCCACCGCCTGCGGCACGGGGCTCCGGCTCGGGCTCGTTCGCGCCGGCCGATGACGGCTCCGGAGCGCGGGAACGGGATGAGGCGGCGGGCCAGAACTTGGCGGCGGGAGCGCGCCGCACGCCGTGGGTGCGTTCGATCACCTGGTCGAGGGCTTCGCCGGGCGCGGCGAGCAGGCGGGCGCGGTTGACGGCGTCGGTGCGTTCGAGGCGGGCCCTACGGCCGTCGGGGAACTCGACCACGAGCAGCCCGGCGCGTGTCTCGTTGAGCATCCTGATCATCACTTCCAGCGAACGGCGGTGCAGCGGCACGTCCACCGGGCCGGTGTAGCGGAAGGGCACCGGAGCCGGATCGGGAACCGGCGCCGAGGCGAGCAGCACACCATCGTCGTGCCGGAACTGCTCCTGGATCAGCCGCAGCTCGAAGTCGGGGTCGTCCAGGACGCGGCGACGCCCCGGCGCCAGCCGGTCCCACGGCCCGGCGAGCGTCACCCGGACGTCGGGCAGGCTGCCACCGAGCGCCGCGGCCACCGCCTCGCGCACCTGCGGCTCGTCGTGGCCGGCCGCGTCCAGGACCACCTCGACGTACGGCACCAGCCAGCGCCGGCCGTTCTCCTTGCGCAGATCGCGGCGCAGCGGGATGCGGTGGGCGAGGTACGGCGCCACGACACGGACGGCGGTGCCGGTGTCGCGCCGCTGCGCGGGAAGCCCGAGGTGGACGGCCCTCGCCTGCGCGTCGGGCACGAACACCGCGCCGGTCATCGCCATCCGGTAGGCGAACTCGGTGTCCTCGCCCCTGACCACCGCGGGGTCGAGGCCGCCGACCCGTTCGAAGAGCTCGCGGCGGAAGGAGACGGTCGGGCCGGTGCAGACGTGGTAGGGGTTCTTGCTCGTGCGGAGCCCGTCCAGCCGCCGGATCGTCTCGTCGGTCGAGCTCGGCACCGCGCCCGTCATGTCGAAGAGGCCGTCGAGGCCGTCGTCACGCACGGCGGCGTACACCTGCTCGGCGGTGCGCTCGGGCTCTTCGAGGAAGACCTTGCCGCCGATGGTGACGACGTAGTCGGTGAGATGGTGCCACCGCATGAGCGCCTCGATGTGCTCCCGGCAGACCACCATGTCGGAGTCCAGGCGTTGGACGACCTCTCCGGTGGCCTGGCGCACGCCGGTGTTGAGGGCGTGCGCGATGCCCCAGCCACCGGGCCCGGCCGGGACCAGGCGGGTGTCGGCGGGGCGGATCTCGGGGAGGCGCAGCGGCGGCTCACTGCCGTCGTCGACGACGATGACCTCCATCAGGCCCGCGGGGTAGGTCTGCGCGGCCAGGGCCGCGAGGGCCAGGTCGAGCCGATGCTGCCCGCCGTACGCGGGGATGACCACGCTCACGGGCAGGGAGGGGACCCACTGGCCGAGCGGGGGCGGGGTGAGCGGCGAGTAGTCGTTGTGGCGGATCACCGGCCGGCCGACAGCGGCCCGGCCCTCGTCGCGGTCGCGCGCCGGGCCTTCGGCCTCCGGAATCATCCCTGGGGAGGCGGTCAAGATGATCGCTCCTTCGTCGGTTCCGTTCGCCGCCGGAGCCGACTCTACTCAAGGAAACTGTGAGCTTCATGAGAGCCTCCGGCCGCCACCACCTGCCGATCTTCCCCCGGTGCCGGAGATCTCCTGGCGCCCTGATCCTGACATGGGCCTTTACCCGATCGACCGGCGCCCGGTCCGCGCCCAGATCACCGACCACAACCGATGGTCCCGGCCCGAGCCATACGAAAGCCGCCACGCCCCGCGTCGCGCGGCCCGGGAACCGCACCACCCGACCGCCACACCGGACCCTGATACCGCTCCGCACCACACCGGACACGGAGCCGCAGGGCGACCACCACGCACCGGACCTGAGACCGTACGACACCGGGCCCGAGACCGCCGCCTTCGGGCCCGCACCGATTCCGTGAGCGCGCCCATCGCGTCCCTCCGCACCCGCCTCCCCGTCGGCGCATGCTCCGCCGCCACCGGCCGGCGGGCGCACCACGGCACCGGCCGGCCGAGGCAGGGACGGCCCTGGGACGCCGCCGGTTCTACCGGGGACCGGTCGTGGTGCCGGCCGGAGGCTCGCCGCTCGGCGGGACGGCACTGGCCGCGTGGCCGGCCGGACCCGGTGGCGTGGAGCTCGCCGGATCACCGGAAGCGGCCTGCGGCGCGGCGGTCAGCGGCTCGCTGGGAGCGGGCGCGGTGCGCCGGACGGAGATCCGCTTGATCATGGTGCGCAGGCGTCCGGCCTTGAGCCGGGTCAGCTCCCGCCGCAGGCCGCCGGCCTCGCGGCGCAGCTCGCCGACCTCCCGCCGCAGGTCGACAGCGCTCTTGCGCCAGCGTCCCGCCTCCTCGCGCCACTTGCCGACCTGGCCGCGCAGCCGCTCGACCTCCTTGGTCAGCTTGGCGAGCTCGGCCTCGGTCTCGACCCGGGCACGGTAGGCCGTTCGCCGTCCCTTCACGGGGACCGCCTGAGCCGCGGGCACGAAGCCGAGCGTCTCGCCGTCCGTCCAGAGCGCGCCGTAGACCTCGTCCACAAGGTCGTCCACAAGGTCCGCCTGCCGTTCCCCTTCGAGCAGGAGAGCGGCGCGGGCGAACGCCGCCCGGCGCTCCAGGCGGGCGGCGACCAAGCCCTCGGGCGTCTCATCGAGCAGGACCCCCACCAGCCCGTGCCCGCCTTCGACCGCCAGGTCGAGCAGTGCGGCCAGGGTGTCCTCCCCCGGCACCCATCCGGCGGGGAGGCGCAGCCGGAACGGCGCCACCCGCTCGGCGGCGGGCGCCGAGGGCGCGGCGAAGCGGACGCGGCTCTCGTGCGCGTAGTGTCCCCGGATCAGCACGAGGTCCAGGAAGGGATCGGTGAGCGGGGCGCGCCGTTCGGGCACGAGGGTGTCCCACGGGCCGGTGAGCAGCACCGACAGGTCCGGAAGCGTGCCGGCCAGGACGGCGTCGACGGTGGCGCGGGTGTCCTCGTACCCGGCGGCCTCGATCACGACCTCCAGGTAGGGGACCTTCCACTGCCGGGCGGGGTGGGTGCGGAGCCAGCGGTACTGCGGGATGCGGTCGCCGATGAGCGCGTGGCTGACCCGGTCGATCGGCTGCTTGTCGCGCATCCGCATGGACGGGCCGAGGTGGTAGCCGCGGGCGAGCGGCTCGGGGACGAACACCGCGCCGGCCTGCGCCAGGCGGTACCCCATCTCGGTGTCCTGCCCGAGGACCAGCTCATCGTCCATCGGGCCGGCCTCATCGAACAGCCGGCGGCCGACCGAGGTGGCTCCGCCGACGTGCAGGCTGAAGGCGCGGCTCGGCGCGTCGGTGAGCCCGTTGCTCCGTTGGACGAGGTCGACCAGCCACTCGTGCGGCTCGGCCGGCTCGAAGATCGCCGCCAGGTCGCCGGTGGCGGCGACGGCCCCGGGCGTGGGCAGCGGGGCGGTGGTGAACCGCAGGTAGCTGGTCACGACCAGGTATGGGGCCAGGTGGTGCCACCGCATGTGCGCCTCGACCTCGTGCCGGTCGGGGACGACGTCGGAGTCCAGCCAGTGGACGACGTCGCCGGTGGCGGCGGCCAGGCCGGCGTTGCGGGCGTCCGCCCGCCCCGGCGTGTCACAGACGATCAGGCGGGTGGCGGGCGGGCGGATCTCGGGCAGCCGCAGCGGCGGGACGCTGCCGTTGTCCACCACGATGACCTCGGTCAGGCCGGCGGGGTAGGTCTGGGCGGCCAGCCCGGCGAGGACCAGGTCGAGCTTGTCCTGACCGTTGTAGGCCGGCACGACGATGCTCACCCGCAGCCTGGGCGTCCACGCGCCGAGGGCGGGCGGGTCGAGCACGGTGTGGTCGTTGCCGCGCACCCGCGCCGCTCCTGGACGCGCCACCCCGCCACCGCCCGTGGAACGCAACGGATCTTCCTCGCCTTCTGCACGCCCCGCGGACATGGTCGACAGCGCGGCCTCCGCAGAGGCAGGCACGGTCCCGGACGTCGCGGAGCCGGAGCCCGTAGGGCCGGGCGTGGCGGGGTCCGGCGGCGGGGAGCCGTGGGGTGGGGTGTGCTGGATCACGCGGTCTCCAGAATGCGACTCGGCCGGAAACCTCGCCATTGGTTCGCCGAGACGCGCAGGAAGTGCGCCAGGGGCAGTTGCCAGGTGTGACCGGCGGCGAGCGTGCGGCGCAGGACGTAGCCGAGGCCGTGGGTGCGGTAGATGCGGGCTCCGGCGGTGTGGGCGGTCTTGAGGAGCTGGGCGTCCACCCCCCGCTCCACCCCCTCGAAGCCGCCGATGTGCTGGTATGTCTCCCGAGCGAGCAGGATCGTACCGCCGGCCACGTGGTCGGACCAGACCTCGCTGGTGTAGTCGGTGCGGCGGACCGTCGTGTTCAGCGGCTCCAGGTAGAAGAACTCCGCGGCGGTGCCCACGATGTCGGCCCCGCTGTAGGCGCGGGCCATCAGCAGATCGGCGAGGTGCTCGGGGGAGTACCAGTCGTCGTCGTCCCATTTGGCGATGTCGTCGCCGCTCGCCCGGGCCGCCACGTCGTGCAGGACCCGGCCGAACGGCGTGGCGGCGTCCGCCTCGACCACGGTGAGCGGCAGCGGGAACGCCTCGACGGCGCGGCGCACGTCCGGGTGGGCGGCGGGGACACCGTGCAGGCCGAGCAGGACCTCCACCTCGACGTGGCGCTGGCGGGCGATCTGGGCGAGCGCCGACCCGAGCAGAGTGGGGCGCCTGCTGGACATCACGACGCTCACCTTGGGCGTCGGGGCGGCACCGCTCGCCGTGGCGCCGAGTCCTCCGGCTCCGGTGTCCCTCAGCGCGGAGCCCGCGGTCGTGCCGGCGCCGAGGGCTCCGCCGTTCCCGGTAAGGACCGGCGCAGTGGCCGTGGCGCGGCGGAAGGCGTGGCGGCGCAGCCGTACGCTGTGCTCCTCCCTGCGCAGGTCGCTCACCGAGCGCACGGACGGGTCGCCAGGACCGGGCTCCCAGGAGGCGAGCAGCCGGGCGAGGCCGGGATCGGCGTCCTGGAGCCAGCCCGGGGCGTCGCCGCCGTGAACGGGCACCCCGGCCGCGGCCAGGGCGAGGATCGTCTCCAGCACGCCCTCGGGGCCGGCCGGCCAGCGGACGCGCAGCCCGGCGTACCCGCGCAGGGGCACGATGTCGGCCGCGGTGAGCGGGAGCCGTGCCTCCTGCCCGGCCGGCAGCGGCCGGCCGTCCTGGAAGGACAGCTCGGCCGCGCCGGCCGACGGAGTGCGCACGTAGCCGAGCGGTGTCGGGTCGCCCTCTGCCAACGCCTCACCTTTCATCACCGGCCCCGCCGGGGTGGCGCGGGGAACACTTCGTGACTCACGAGAGCGGAACGTACCGCGGGACACCAGGCTGAGGCACCCCGGCGGCGCAGGGCCGGACGGACCCGCCTCAGCCATCGCGGCTCGGACCCCCTGGCCTCCGAAGCTCAGGCCGGGCGCCAGGCTTGCCCGCTCCGGACGCTCCTCGGTCTGCCGGGCCGGGGCTCGCCTCGACATGGCGCGGCCGGGGACGGACACCCGGCCGGCCCCGGAAGGCCAGGCCGGGTCGTCCCGGGGTCCGCGAGCGCGGGCGGACGTCGCGAAAGGGGCCCGGCGAGGTCAGCGGATGTCGTCGCCCTCGACGCGCATCACGCTCGTCACGCCTCTGACGATGTCGAGCTCGCGCAGCCCCTCGATGGTTGCGGAGAGCGCGGCGTCGCTCGCCCGGTGCGAGACCAGGACGAGCTGGGCGTCGTCCCCATGGCCCTCCTGGCGCACGGTCTGGATGGAGACGTCATGCTTGGCGAACATCTCGGCGACGGTGGCGAGCACGCCCGGCTTGTCGGCGACGTCCAGCGAGACGTGGTAGCGGGTGACCGTCTCGCCCATCGGGTGGACGGCCAGGTCGGCGTAGGTGGACGCCTGGGGGCCGCGGGTGCCGGCGAGGCGGTTGCGCGCGACGGCGACCAGGTCGCCGAGCACCGCCGAGGCCGTCGGGGCCCCGCCCGCGCCCTTGCCGTAGAACATGAGCTGCCCGGCGGACTCGGCCTCGACGAAGACCGCGTTGTACGCCTCGCGGACCCCGGCCAGCGGGTGGCTGCGCGGGATCATCGCGGGGTGCACGCGGACGCCGACCGAGCGGCCGTCCTCGGAGCGGGCGCAGATCGCCAGCAGTTTGATGACGTACCCCATGGCCTTCGCGCTGGCCACGTCGGTCGCGGTGATCTCGGTGATGCCCTGGCGGTGGACGTCCGCGGCGGTCACCCGGCTGTGGAAGGCCAGCTCGGCGAGGATGGCGGCCTTGGCGGCGGCGTCGAAGCCCTCGACGTCGGCCGTCGGGTCGGCCTCGGCGTACCCGAGCGCCTGGGCCTCCTCCAGCGCGTCGGTGAACGAGGCTCCGGTGGAGTCCATCTTGTCGAGGATGTAGTTGGTGGTGCCGTTGACGATGCCGAGCACGCGGTGCACCCGGTCGCCGGCCAGCGACTCGCGCAGCGGGCGCAGCAGCGGGATGGCCCCGGCCACGCTGGCCTCGTAGTACAGGTCGACGCCGCCCGCCTTGGCGGCGCCGTGGACGGTGGCGCCGTCCTCGGCGAGCAGGGCCTTGTTGGCCGTGACGACGGACTTGCCGCCGGCCATGGCGGCCAGCATGAGCGAGCGGGCCGGCTCGATGCCGCCGATCACCTCGATGACGATGTCGATGTCGTCCCGGGTGACCAGGGCCTCGGCGTCGGTGGTGATCAGGGCGGGGTCGACGTCTCCGTCGCGTTTGCGCCCCGGGCGCCGGACGGCGACCCCGGCGAGCCGCAGCGGGGCGCCGACCCGGGCGGCGAGGTCGTCCGCCTGCTCGTGCATCAGCCGCACGACCTGGGAGCCGACGACGCCGCAGCCGAGCAGGGCGACCTTCAGCGGCGCGGACGCCGGCGCCTCGCCGGGCCGCTCGTGCCTGCCCCGCCTGCCCTCGCCCTCCTGCGCTTCGCCGCCACCGGCCGCGGCGTGCGGCTCCCGCTGCCCTTCGGGCCCGACCGGATTCATACTTGCCCCCTCAGCAGGTCTTCCTCGGTCTCCCTGTGCATGATCACCCGTGCCGCGCCGTTCTTGACCGCCACCACCGCGGGCTTGAGAAGGTAGTTGTAGTTGTGCGCGAGCGACCGGCAGTACGCCCCGGTCGCGGGCACGGCGAGCAGGTCGCCCGCGGTGAGGTCCTCCGGCAGCCACACGTCGCGCACGACGATGTCGCCGCTCTCGCAGTGCTTGCCGACCACGCGCGACAGCGCGGGCCGCGCGTCGCTGGACCGCGAGGCCAGCACGCAGGTGTACTCCGCGCCGTACAGCGCCGTGCGCAGGTTGTCGCTCATGCCGCCGTCGACGCTGACGTAGGACCGCAGCCCTTCGACGTCCTTGACCGTGCCGACCTCGTAGATCGTCACGCCGCCCGGCCCGGCGATGGCGCGGCCGGGCTCGACGGTCAGCCGGGGGACGGGCAGGCCGGCGTCCTCGCAGACCCGGCTGACGATCATGCGGAGGCTGTCGGCGATGACCTTGATGTCGGGCGCGTCGTCGCCGTCCACGTACGCGATGCCGTACCCGCCGCCGAGGTCGAGCTCGGGGAGCACGATGCCGTGCTCCTCCTTGATCTGGGTCAGCAGCACGGCGAGCCGCCGGGCGGCCACCTCGAAGCCGGCGGTGTCGAAGATCTGCGAGCCGATGTGGGAGTGCAGGCCGACCAGCTCCAGCTGCGGCAGCGCCAGCACCCGGCGCACGGCCTCGGCCGCGGCCCCGCTGTTCAGCGACAGGCCGAACTTCTGGTCGTCGTGGGCGGTGGCGATGAACTCGTGGGTGTGCGCCTCGACGCCGGTGGTGACCCGGATCTGGATCTTGGGCCGCACGCCGAGCCGCTCGGCGAGGTAGCCGACCCGGGCGATCTCCTCGAAGGAGTCGACCACGATGTGCCCCACCCCGGCGCGCATCGCCCGCTCGAGCTCGGCGTAGGACTTGTTGTTGCCGTGCAGGGCGATGCGCTCGGGCGGGAAACCGACGCTGAGCGCCACGGCCAGCTCGCCGCCGCTGCAGACGTCCAGCCCCAGGCCCTCCTGGTCGACCCAGCGGGCGACCTCCTTGCACAGGAACGCCTTGCCCGCGTAGTAGACCTCGTCGCCCTGGAAGGCCGCCTTGTAGTCGCGGCACCGCGAGCGGAAGTCGTCCTCGTCCACGACGTACAGCGGCGTGCCGTACTCGCGGGCCAGGTCGCGAACGTCCACGCCGGCGATGGTGACGGCGCCGTCCACCCGGCCGGACGTTCGCGGCCAGATGGTGGGAAGGAGCGTGTTGAGGTCGGTGGGCGCGTGAGGAGGGCGCTCCTCGGGCAGCACTTCGGCGTGCCGGTCACCGGCGGGATGGGCGAATCGACTCACCCGAACGAGGCTATCCGACCCTGTGATCCGCCCGCGCCCTGTGCCCACCTGGCGAGACGGCGATAAGGAAGATATTCTCCACAGGACCCCGGCGCGGCGTACCACTTCCCGACATTCGCCGCATTTGGTCAGATTTTCGCGGGAGGGGCCACCCCGAGTCCCGTCAAGCCCTCCCCTAGGACCTTCCGCACCGCCTGTGCCATCCACAGGCGGGCGACATGAGTGGCGGTGGGCTCCTCGCCCCCTTTCGGCAGGGCCGGTGCGTGCTCGAAGGCGTCGTGGTACGTCTCGGCCAGCCGCTCCAGGTACGCCACCCAGCCGGCGCCCCGCCCCGGCTCTTCGCGGCCGCCTCCCGGTCGCCGCCCCCGCGCGGGGTCCCGCTCCGCCCGCCTGCTCGGCAGCTCGGCCAGCACCCGCAGCACGGCTCGGTCACGCGGGTCGCCGAGCAACTCGGGCCGGAACCCCCCGCCTTCCCCCGGCCCTCCCGGGTCGCCCCACTGATCCCTCGACACCCTGGTCGCCCGCGCGCCGCTCCCATCCCCGGAGACCGCGGTCATACCGAGATCGCGCGCCCACCGCTGGACCCACCCGGCCCGCACATAGGCGTACCGCACCACGAACCCGGGATTACCCCACGTCCGCGGCGCGTCCGCCCACACGGAGCTCCCCCGGACGGCCGGTCCGGCGTCGTCCGGACCGATCGCCACCCGCTCGGAAGGCAGGGCGGGCCGCGGGCCGACGGCGGTCTCGGCGAGGATCTCCCGGACGATCTCACCGGGGACGGCCACCTCGATCACCAGGAAGCCGGGCGGCCGTACGCGCACCGCCCGCACGCCCGGGACGGCACGCACCCGCGCCGCCAGCCCCTCGGCCACCTCCAGGACCGGCGCGCCCTCTCGTCCCTTCAGCCGCCCGAGCCGCAGCGCCGCCGGCGACACGTACACCGCCTCGCGCTCCCACGACCCATCGGGCACCGGCGGCGCCCCGAGAACGTCCCGCAACGCCTTCACCGTCACCTCCTGCCCGAGTGGTCGTCAGGCCTCAGGCTACGGCGCTCGCATCACCTTCAGACCGAGGCGTGGGCCACGCCGGGACCTCGTGCTCCACGTGCGGCGCGGAGTTGATCTCGATGACCGAGAACCCCCCTTCTTTCGGAGACTCGCGATCGGCCGGGCCCGCGCGGAACGAGAACAACGGCCGGATCATCGTTTTTCGCACTTTGGGTCGTGAGAGAACTGAAAATTTCAGGGTGGGATCGCTTGTGGAGAAGCGATTCGCCTGGTCGTGGCGGCGGAAAGGACCGAGGCCGGAAAAATATTGTGAGGCGCGATGGCCGCGGATAACTTCTGGACGCCCGCCCGCCCCACCCCAGGAGAGGTCGATGCGACGTCCCAGCAAGACGGTGCGCCCTGAGGAGCGTTCACATGCCTGCTGTTGTTAGCGCTCACATGCGCAGCGGCGGCCGACCGCCCGGCCGCCGCCCATGGCACGCGGTGACGCGCTTGCGATCCGTGGTCCTGGTCATCGCGCTCCTCTCGGTCGCGGCACCGCCGGCCGCTGTCGCCCTACCCGTCCGGCCGGCTTCCGCAGCCGATGCCGGGGAGTACATCTCGTTCGAACCGGTCGACGGCGGGTTCACCCTCGCCGCGGCAGGCCGGGCGGCCCCGCTGGTGGTAGGCGGCGATGACTTCCCGGGCGTCACCCGGACCGTCAACGACTTCCGCGACGACGTCCAGCGGGTCACCGGCGTCCAGCCGGCCGTCTCCGGTACCGTCCCGTCGTCCGGCGACGCCGTACTGATCGGCACCATCGGCCACAGCGCGCTCATCGACGGGCTGGTCTCCACCGGCAAGCTGGATGTCACCGGCATCCGCGGCAAATGGGAGACCTCTCTGCAGCAGGTGGTCGACAACCCCGCGCCGGGAATCGGCAGGGCGCTGGTGATCGCCGGCAGCGACCAGCGCGGGACCATCTATGGGATATACGACGTGTCCCGCCGGATCGGCGTCTCCCCCTGGTACTGGTGGGACGACGTCCCCGCCCGCCGGCACAGCGCCGTGTACGTCCGGCCCGGCGCGCACACCCAGGGCACTCCGGCGGTGAAGTACCGCGGCTTCTTCATCAACGACGAGAACCCCGCGACCGGCACCTGGGCCCGCAACCAGTTCGGGCCCGGCAAGGCCTCCGGTTACCCCGGGGGCCTGACCTCCGCGTACTACGCGAAGGTCTTCGAGGTCATGCTGCGGCTCAAGGCCAACTACCTGTGGCCGGCGGTGTGGGGCCGCGCCTTCGCCGAGGACGACCCGGACAACCATGCCACCGCCAAGCGATACGGCGTGGTGATGGGCACCTCGCACGAGGCGCCGATGATGCGCGGCATCGAGGAGTGGAACAGGCACACGACCGCCTACGGCGGCACGGGCGAGTGGAGCTACGTCCGCAACGGCGCCGCCGTCCGAGCGTACTGGCGCGACGGCATCCGGCGCATGCGGCAGCAGGACTTCGAGGGCGTGGTCACCCTGGGTATGCGCGGCAACGGGGACACCAGCCTGCCCGACGGCGACGGCGTCCAGTTGATGCAACAGATCATCTCCGCGCAGCGGCAGATCCTCACCGAGGAGGGTGGCAAGCCGATCACCCAGATCCCGCAGGTGTGGACGCTGTACAAGGAGGTCCAGCGCTACTGGGACCAGGGTCTGCGGGCGCCGGACGACGTCACCGTCGTGTTCGCCGACGACAACTGGGGCAACATGCGCAAGCTGCCGGACCGGGCGCTGCCCCCGCGCAGCGGCGGCTACGGCATGTACTACCACTTCGACTACGTGGGCGCGAGCCGCAACTACAAGTGGGCCGACACCGTCAATCTGGCCAACACCTGGGAGCAGCTGAGCACCGCCTACCGCTACGGCGTGGACCGGCTGTGGGTGGTCAACGTCGGCGACCTGAAGAACGAGGAGGCGCCGACGCAGTTCTTCCTCGACTACGCCTGGAACCCGGACGCGATCACGGCGGACGGCATCGACGAATGGACGCGGCGGTACGCGGAGCAGAACTTCGGCACCACGGCCGCGCCCGCGGTCGCCGAGGTACTACACACCTACAGCGTGCTCCAGTCGCGCCGCAAGCCCGAGTCGACCAACCGCAAGTTCACCCGCGCCGCCAATGGGGCGATCAGCACCGACAACACCAGCAGCCCCTTCAGCCTCGACAACTACGCCGAACTCGAAGGGGTCACCACCGAGTGGCAGCAACTGGCGACGCGGGCCGAACAGGTCCGGGCCACCCTTCCCGCCGCCGACCAGGACGCCTACTACCAGCTCGTGCTGTATCCGGTGAAGGCGACCGCGAACCTGTACGCCCTGCGGCAGGCGGAGTTCCTCAGCCGGCGCTACGCGTCGCAGGGACGGGCGGCCGCCAACGACCAGGCCGCGGCGGCCGAGGCACGGCTGGCCGACGACGTGGCGATGTCGAACTACTACAACAACACCCTCGCCGGCGGTAAGTGGCGGGGCTGGCAGACCCAGACCAAGTTCGGCTACGGCGACAGTGCTCGGTACGCTGACGCGAGCTGGCAGGAGCCACCGGCGCCCGACCAGATCTACCCGCCGGTGCAACGCGTCACCGTGCCGAGCGCCGCCCAGATGGGGGTCGCCATCTCCGGGTCGTCCAGTTGGTGGCCGAACTCCACCGCCCAGGCGGTGCTGCCGGCCTTCAGCCCGTACCAGACCCAACCGGCGCAGTACATCGAGCTCTTCAACCGGGGCGCGACCTCGTTCACCTACCAGATCAGCCCGTCGGTGCCCTGGATGACGGTGACCCCGTCCAGCGGCACGGTGGCCAAGCAGGTACGCGCCACCGTCCGCGTCGACTGGTCGCGGGCACCCCAGGGCACGACCCAGGTGCCGATCACCGTCACCGGGGCCGGCCGCACCGTCACCGTCCAGGCTCCGGTGCAGAACCCGACCGGCCTGCCGTCCCCGCTGCGCGGATTCGTGGAGGCCAACGGCTACGTGTCGATGGAGGCCGACCACCACACCGCGGCCGCCGGCACCGGCGCCGTCTCGTGGCTGCGCATCCCCGGCATCGGCCGCACCGGCTCCGGCATGACCCCCTGGCCGCCCACGTCGGCGAGCCAGACACCGGGCGGGAGCGCCCCGCGGCTGGAGTACCGGATCAACACCACCTCGACGGGCACGTACACGGTCTGGGCCTACCTGTCGCCGAGGAACAACGTCCTGCCCGGCAGCGGCGTGCGGTACGCGGTGTCCATCGACGACCAGGCGCCGAAGACGGTGAACATCACCACGGCCACCGGCTCGGACGACATCGCCATGAACGCGGGCTGGTCGCTCAACACCGCGGACGCGGTGAACCGGACGTCCACCACCTTCACGGTGTCCACGCCCGGCGTGCACACGGTGAAGTTCTGGATGGTCGACCCCACCGTGGTGGTGCAGAAGCTGGTGGTCAACACCGGTGGCCTGGCCGAGAGCTATCTCGGCCCCCCGGAGAGCCACTTCGTGTCCGACTCCACTCCCACTCCGACACCCACACCCACGCCCACCCCGACGCCCACGCCCACGCCGACACCGACGCCGACGCCGACGCCCACGCCCACGCCCACGCCGACACCGACACCGACACCGACACCGACACCGAACGGAGTGTGCGCGGCGACGATGCAGGTGACCAACTCATGGAGCGGCGGCTTCCAGGCGTCGGTCACCGTCCGCTCCACCGGCGCGCCGGTGAGCGGCTGGACGGTCCGCTGGACATGGCCGGGCTCGCAGAGCGTCACGAGCCTGTGGAACGGCGTCCGTTCCGGCTCCGGCGCCCAGGTGATCGTCGGCAACGAGAGCTACAACGGCTCCATCGCGGCCGGCGGCAGCACCGACTTCGGCTTCACCGCCAACGGCACCCAGGCCACCCCGGCCCTCACCTGCTCCAGTCCATGACCGGGCGCGCCTGAGGGGTGCACGTGATCAGGGCCGGCCGGTGTTCGCTCCTCAGCGACCACGGGCCGTGCACGGAAGTTCCGGCACCGCCCGCCGTGGGTCCCGTACCGGTACGGGACCCACGGCGGCAAGTCGGCTCTCCGGGAGCGATCGGGGCGGCCCGGCGCTCCGGGCCGTTACTCCGCGAAGGTCTTGCCGGTCTCCAGGAGGGTCTTGAGGTCGCTGAGCACCCAGGCGTGGCCCCCGCCCGCGCCCTGGTCCTCCAGCCGGCCGCCCACGATCAGGGCGAGCGTGGGCGCACCCTCCAGCTCATGGGTGAGGGTCAGGGAGCAGACCCCGTCCGGAAGCTCCTTGATCTCGTGAGTGATCACGGTGGTGCCTTCGGCGGCGATCTGCGGGTCCATGAGCATGTGGAAGGTCGTGACGAGCTTGCGCGGCGGGTCGGCCTCCAGCACCTCGCCCTCGATGACCACGTCCGGCAGTTCGTGCCCCTTGGCGGCGGCCTCCGCCCTGAACTGGTCGGTGGGCCGGACCTTGTACGCGCCGCCCGGGCGCAGGTCATAGTCGGCCAGACCGGTGTAGCCGTACCGGGCGGTCCATTCGGGCTTGGTGATCGCGTCCCAGATGCGCTCGGGAGTCGCCTTGATATAGACGCGGTAGACCTGGGTGGTCACCGTGGTGGCCAGCTGCGCAACGGTCATGATTCGCTCTCCAACTCTGCCTTGAGGTCCACGAGCGCCGTCACCTGACGCTCGGTGTACTTGTCGATCCACCGGTCGTGGATCAACCGGATCGGCACCGGGTTGAGGAAGTGGAGCTTCTCCCGGCCCGACCGCCGCGTGACGACGAGCCCTGCCTCTTCGAGCACCTTCAGGTGCTTCATCACGCCGAAGCGGGTCATCTCCAGCTCGGACTCCAGCTCGGTGAGCGTGCGGCCGTCACGCGCGAAGAGCAGGTCGAGCAGGAAGCGACGGGTCGGGTCGGCGAGCGCCTTGAACACGCGGTCGTCGTCCGTCACGACTTCAACTTATGTGACCCATTGGTCACATGTCAACGGACGGCATCCGCGTTCCGGTTGGACGGCGGGGCACGGGGGATGTCCGGTCACGGCGACGGCGCGTCGGCACCCGCCTCCGCGTCCGGCGCGAGAACATTCACCTGGGAGGTCGGTCCCCTGTGCCATCCGCCGGGCCGGAGCAGTGAAGGAGGAGTCACGATGAGACGTCCGCCCCACACGCTGACCATCGCGTCGCTGGTCATGGCCCTCGCGGGCTGCCTGGGCGGCAGCGCCGAGGGCACCGCCACCACGGACGGCACCCCGCCTCCCACCCGTCTGGTGGCGCAGTGGGAGTCGTACGGCGGGCTGGCCGCCACGTCGCGCAAGGGGATCAGGCCACCGCGCCTGGCGGTCTACGAGGACGGGCTGGTGGTGGCCGACGCGGCGCGCCGGCTCACCCTGCCCCGAGCCGAGGTGACGACCCTGGTAGGCACCCTGCGCCGCGACCTGGCCGACGGGCCCGCGACACCCTCCCCCACCGCCGGCCCGCGCGTCTTCGACGCCACCACCACCGTGCTCAGCGTCCGCTCCACCGGCGGCGCCATGCGATCGGTCACCGCGTACGCCCTCCAGGAGACCCGGTCGGAGCACGCCTACCCCAGTCCCCTGTACCACGCGCTCGACGCGATGACCGCCCTCGCCGACCGCGCCACCCGCGCCGGCACGCCGTACACCGCCCACCGCGTGCGCCTGATCGCCCAGGTCCGGCCCGGTCAGGAGGGACGCCCCTGGCCCGCCTCCGTCCCGGAGCCCCCGGCCACGGCCACCGGGCCCATCGTGACCGAGGACCTCTCCGGCGCCCAGGCCGACGCTGCGGTCCGTCTCATCCGGCCCACCTCGGGCCAGGGCGGCGCCTGGCCTCTGCATCGGGACCGTCACGCCCGCACCTACGCCCTCTCCTGGCGCTACCTCCTGCCTTCCGAGTGATCGGCCGACACCTCGTTCCCCCTTCTGAGAGGGATGCCTTCAGGTGAGACGAGACGCCAAAACGAGATAAACCCGGCATTAATCACATATGTTGCGTTGCGCCACTTGAAGCAACAATTACCCCTGCACTGTTGATCAATTGCAGGGACTCCCTTGAGACAAGCACCTACCCGCTGGAGCGTGCCGGTGATCGCCGGCGCCGTGGTCCTCGCCCTGGCGAGCCCGGCCACCGCTTCGCCGGACACCCCGCGTTCCCCCGCCTCCGCTTCTTCCGGTCAGGCCCAGGCCACGCCGGTCGGCGTGCCGCCGGGCACCCACTCGGTCACGCTGATCACCGGGGACGTCGTCACCACCCGCCAGACCACCGGCTCGGGACGGACCGGCGGCACGGTCGCCGTCCACGGCCCCGGCGGCGCGCCCGCCCAGGCACGCATCATGGAGGCGGGCGGCGACCTGTACGTCTACCCCGAGTCCGTCCTCCCCTACGTGGCCAAGGGCATCCTGGACCGGCGGCTGTTCGACATCAGCGACCTGGTCGCCGACGGGTACGACGACACGCGCCGCGACCGGCTGCCGCTGATCGTCTCCTACACCGACAAGGCCTCCGGACTGCGCCCGAGCGGCCCGCCGCCGGGCACCACCCGCGTACGCGACCTGCCGAGCGTCCAGGGCGCCGCGATCTCCCAGGACCGCGCCCGGCCTGCCGACTTCTGGAACGCCGTCACCGCCGGCGCCCCCGCCCCCACCGGCCGGTCCGGCGCCGGCGCGGCACCCGCGTTCGGCGGCGGCATCGCGCGCATCTGGCTGGACGGCACCGTGCGGGCCGACCTCGCCGACACCACCGCCCAGATCGGCGCCCCCGAGGTGTGGGCGGGCGGCGACACCGGGCAGGGCGTGGACGTCGCCGTGCTGGACACCGGCGCGGACACCGAGCACCCGGACCTGGCCGGCCGCATCGCCGCCACCCGCAGCTTCGTGCCCGAGCAGGACGTGACCGACCGCAACGGGCACGGCACCCACGTCGCCTCCACCATCGCCGGCACCGGCGCCGCCTCGGCGGGCCGGGAGAAGGGCGTGGCGCCCGGCGCCGAACTGCACATCGGCAAGGTGCTGTCCGACGGCGGCAGCGGGATGGACTCCTGGGTGCTCGCCGGCATGGAATGGGCCGCGGTCGACCAGCACGCCAAGGTGATCAACATGAGCCTCGGCTCGGGCGTACCGTCCGACGGCAGCGACCCGCTGAGCGCGGCGGTGGACCGCCTCAGCGCCCAGACCGGCGCGCTCTTCGTCGTCGCCGCGGGCAACACCGGCGCCCCCAACAGCATCAGCGGCCCCGGAGCGGCGGACGCGGCGCTCACCGTGGGCGCGGTCGACTCCACCGACTCGCTGGCGTACTTCTCCAGCCAGGGCCCGCGGGTCGGCGACGGCGCCCTCAAGCCCGAGATCACCGCGCCCGGCGTGGACGTCCTCGCGGCGCGCTCGCAGTACGCCCCCGAGGGCGAGGGCGCGTACCAGACGCTCAGCGGCACCTCCATGGCCACCCCGCACGTGGCGGGCGCGGCGGCCCTGCTGGCCGCCGCCCACCCGGAACTGACCGGTGACCGGCTCAAGGACCTGCTGACCAGCACCTCCCTGCGCACCCCGTCGTACGACGCCTTCCAGGGCGGCAGCGGCAGACTCGACGTGGCCGCCGCCGCGCGCGCGGGCGTCTTCGCCACGGCGACCGCCTCCGCCGGGCAGGTCGAGGCGGGCGGCGCCGTCCAGCGCCCGGTGACCTACACCAACACCACCGGCTCCCCGGTCACCCTCACCCTGGCCGTCGAGGCGCCGGACGCCCCCGAAGGCACGTTCCGGCTGTCGGCCGGCCGGATCGACGTGCCCGCGCACGGCACCGCCGAGGTCACCGTCACGATCGACGGGTCCCGGGTGAACGGTCAGGGCCGCTACAGCGGGCAGATCGTGGCGACCGGCCCGGACGGGAACGCCGCGGCGCACACCGCCGTGTCGCTGGGTGACGTGGCGCACAAGCTGACCGTGGTCCTCAAGGACGCGCAGGGCAGGCCGGCGCACGGTGTCGTCCAGGTCCTCAGGTCCGGCGAGGACTTCCCCGAGTTCTGGCTCATCGACGACTCCGGCACCGGTGCGGGATACCTGCCCCGCGACGTGTACTCGGTGCTGTCCTGGCGCATGGTGGAAGGCGTACACGGCCCGAACTCGCAGGGCATGGCACTGCTCGGCGACCCCGAGGTCACCATGGACCGCGACACCACGGTCACCCTTGACCCGGCGAAGCTCCGCCGGGTGGACATGACGACCCCGCAGAAGTCCGAGGTGACCTACCAGCGCCTGGAGTACTTCCGCTCGATGGGCGGCCGGTCCTGGCGCGACTACATGGAGGTCCAGACCAGCTACGACAGCCTCTGGGCCGAGCCCACGACGGACAAGGTCACCCACGGCGACTTCTACCTCGCCGCGCGCTGGCGCAAGGAACTCCCCGAGCTGAGCGTCTCCACGGGCAACACCGACTTCACCGACGTGCTGCGGCAGGACGGGATCACCCCGCTGCCCGCGGGCCGCTACAAGCTGCCCGCCGTCTTCGCCGGCGACGGCGCGAGCACCGACTACGCCGGGCTCGACGCGCGCGGCAAGGCCGTCGTCGTCCGCCGCAACGGCACGGTGAGCGACGTGGACCAGGCGATCGCGGCGGCGCAGGCCGGCGCGAAACTGCTGCTGGTCCAGAACGACGAGCCGGGGCGGCGGTTCCGCTCCTACCGGATCGACTGGTCCACCCCCGCTCCGCTCGACGTCGCGCTGCTCAGCACCGACGAGGGCGAGAAGCTCATCCAGCGGGTGCGCGGCGGCCGGAGCACGCTCACCGTCGAGTCGCAGCCGGTCAGCCCGTACGTCTACGACCTCATGCGGACCTGGCACAACAAGATCCCGTCCGACCTGGTCGTCCAGGGCGGCCCGAAGAACCTCGCCCGCGTGGACGTCACCTTCGCCAGCCCGGACCCCGCGCGGGGCGGCGGCGAGTACCGCTTCGACTGGCCTGCCTACTCCAACTGGGGCATCGGCCTCACCATGCGCGAACCGGTGAACGGGCGGCGCGTCGACTGGGTCTCCACCATCGGCGAGAACACGTGGGGGCAGGAGGCCTACGTGGACGGGCTGATCTACGAGATCGAGCCGCGCATGACCTACCGGCCCGGCAGCACCCAGTCACAGGAGTGGTTCAAGCCGATCGAGCGCCCCCACCTGAACGACAACTTCAAGCTCCCGACGCGTAGCGGGAGCTGGCTGAGCCTGGACGTCCCCGGCCACGGCGGCGCCGACCACGTCGGCATGTCGATGGACTACCAGCTCACCCACCAGACCACCACCCTCTACCAGGGCGAGACGATGCTGGCACAGAGCACCGGCACCAACGTCGGGGCGACGGCCCCCGGCGCGGGCCGGCTGCCCTACCGCCTGGTCGTGGAGACCGCCCGGGAGGCGGCGTTCAGCCCGTACTCCTCCACCACCCGCACCGACTGGACGTTCACCTCACAGGAGCCCGAGCAGGACGCCCAGGCGGTCCTCCCGCTGATCCAGCTCGACTACCGGATCGCGACCGACGACGCGGGCAAGGCGGCACGCAACGCCACCCTGACCGTCTCGGCCACGTCGCTACCCCGCGCCGCCGGGGCGGGCCGCATCGGCCCGATCACGCTGGAGCTGTCCTACGACGACGGCAAGACCTGGCACCGGTCCACCTGCGACCACGACGGCCGCTACCGCCTGTCCGCCCCGAAGAAGGCCTCGTTCCTCTCCCTGAGAGCGACCGCGGCCGACTCGGCCGGCAACACCATCACCCAAACCATCACCCGAGCCACCGGCCTCCGCTGACCCACTGTGGCCGGCGCCGGTTCGCCGGCGCCGGCCACCCCCTTGACCACAGTCGCTCGCGCCCTTCGGTTCAACCGGCTGTTCAGCAACTGGTGAACCTTGGGCCGACGCTCGCCCCGCCGTACGCAAGACGCTGCTCTCTCCCGGCGTTTCTCCGTCGTCCCACCTAGATCAGCGCAGGGGTTGATGCTCACCATCGCGGCCGGAGGCGTCATGGGAAGGAGCCCCATCGAGCCAGTCGGCAGGCGGATCGAACTCGCGATTGAGCACCCCCCGCCAGAAGGCCACGTATTCGCCCGGCGTGAAGCGTAACGCCGGACCGCCGGGGTCCTTGGAATCCCATACGAGCACGTGATCGTGCTGCATGGCGACTACGACACAATTGCCGTTCTCGGTGCTGAAGGTGGACTTTCTCCCAGCACGGGAGTCCGATGTCGGGGGCATCCCACGCCTCCTCTCCGGGACCGGTCACGAGGTCTGCGTACAGGACAAGGACTCGATCAGGTCCGCCGAGTCCTGTGGACTCAAGGCCCTGCCCGCTATGTTTCCCCACATGAGGGTATATCGGCGAACCTCACGTTCAGACTGGAGGACAAGGCCACTTGTTGCTTGCTCGACATAGGCCACCCCCAACTCTGCGGACTCGGGGAACTCCAGCAGGTCGAATGCTCCAGCCATCGCCGCATGCGCTCCCGCCGCGAACGGCAGCACCTGTACGACCACGTTCGGGAGCCGCGCCATCTCCAGCAGATGCCGAAGCTGGCCGCGCATCGTACGCTCGCTGCCGACCTGGCGCAGGAGCACGGCCTCGTCCAGCACCACGAAGAGCTGGACGGAACGCCCCTCTTTGGTGAGCATCTCCTGCCGCGTCTGCCGAACTTTGATCGTCTGCTCGGTGTCGACCACTCCGTCCACGTCGGTGGCCGCGATCACCGCCTGAGCGTAATCGGGAGTCTGCAGTATCCCGGGCACCACCTGCGTCTGGTAACTCCTGATCGTCGAGGCTTCCGCTTCAAGGCCCAGATAGACCTCGAACTTCGGTTTCAGCCCCTTGCGGAAACGATGCCACCAGTCTCGGGTGCCGGCCCGCCGAGACAGTTCGAGCAGTTCCTCCCGCTGGGCACTGTCCGTGACCCGGTACAGGTCGAGCAGGCTTTTGACGTCTTTGGGCCTGATGCCACGTTCAGCTCTTTCGACACGGCTCAACCAAGAGGAGTCGCACTCCAACTCCCGGGCGACCTCCTCCAGGCTGATGCCATGACCACTTCGTAGCCGACGCAACTCTTGCGCGAGCCTGCGGCGCTGTGCAAGCGGACTGGAGTTGCGCACCTTTCGCCTCCTATACATGGTCGTCCCAGTTGGGTCACCAACTAGTTTTGACAAACTGTCTGGCTTGGCTTGCCAAGCTTTTCTGTCCGCGCGATGCTGCCATCCTGACAGCTGTCATTACGATCCGCATTCGGATCGTCACGATCCGCTTGGCCACGGCGCGGCAGTCCGCGTCCCGCCCCCCCTTGAAGGAGACTTCATGAGCGATAAGTCCGGTATTCGTACCGCCTGTTGGGATGTGGCGCACGATCCGGCGGCAGTGAGCGGAGCTCGGGAACAGGTGAAGGAGGTGCTGACCACATGGGGACTCGACGACCTCGCGGACGATGTCGTCCTTGTGGTCGCAGAACTGCTGAGCAACGCGATCAGGCACGGCGCCCCGCCGATCCGGCTGTCCTTGTGGGGTGCGGCGGAAGATCTCTGCGTACGGGTCACCGACCACGGCGAGGGACGGCCGCGTCAGCTGCCTACAAATACGGAAGCGGTACACGGCCGAGGGCTGCCGATCATCGCCGCCCTCGCCCACGACTTCGGCGTCGTCCCCCACTCCACCGGACCAGGCAAGACCATCTGGGCCCGATGGCCCCTGACCGACGGGCCGCCCAGGACCACAGTCGCAGCCCAGATTTCCATCCCTCGTTCCAGGCCTGCACCAGAAGGCGTCATGCCGACTGCAAACGATCATGAGAGCAACGACCGCTGAGATCAGCGCTGCGCGCGACCGCGAGCGACTCCACCGGCATCACCAGCACCGGAACCATCACAGAGCCACCGGCCTCCGCTGGCACACCGTGCCCGGCGCCGGTTCGCCAGCACCGGACATCCCCTCTGCCACCGTGGCTTCTCTACAGCAGCCGCGGCACATTCGACGCCGCCGAAGTGGTCGCATACCGCAGCGGCCTCGGCGCCGGCCCGTAGGCTTGGAGCGTAAGTGCGGACAGTGACGAGGAGACGCCGGATGACAGCCCTGCCAGACGAGAGCTGGCTTCTCACGATCCGCCCGCAACCGGCGCGGGTCACCGGCGAGGAATACGACGCACTCCCTGAAGAGATCGCCAGAGCCATCGAGATCGTCGACGGCTACGTGGTCTACTGCGCGGCACCGACACCCGACCATCAGACGGCTGCCAGAAGGCTGGCGAACCTGCTGGAACGTCACGCGAAGGCGGCGATGGGCGCGGGGCACGAATGCCTGACCGTGAACACCGACGTGGACCTGCGCCTCCGTGATCTGCCGTTGCTGAACCGGCGGCCCGACATCGCCCTCTACCGGTGTCTTGATCGGGAACGGGGTGAGCGCTTGCGTGCCGAGAACACCCTGCTGGTGGTCGAGATCGTGTCCCCCGGGTCCGAGACGCAGGACACGACCGACAAGCTGGGCGAGTACGCCAAGGCCGGCATCCCGCATTATTGGATCGTCCGCTTGGATCGGACCGGCGTCTCCATCATCGAGCGCTACCGGCTGGACCGAGCGGCGATGCTCTACAAGCACATCGGCACCTTCATGAAGGACGAGTCCGAGTTCGGCGAGGCTCCCAGAGTCACCAATCCCATCCCCATGGTCATCGACTGGGCTGAACTCGCGTTCTGACTTCCACTACGCTGCGAGATGATTCGATCACCTAAGGCCAGCGGTCTTGAGACGCGGGGAGGACCGGTCTGATGGGTCACCACGCCCGCTGGGGGCGTCCTGAGGCTCTGGCCGAAGATCCTGAACGGGTTGCGATCCGTGAGGCACTTGCCTTCGGCAAGGCCTTGTACGACCGGCGTACTGAACTGGGCCTCAGCACGGAGCAGTTGGCCCAGCGGGCAGGCATGAGCCAGGACGCGATCGAGTGCATCGAAGAGGGTGGGACGCCCCCGACGATCGCGCTACTGAGACGCCTGGCAGCGGCACTGAACGCCGACGTGCGGCTCACTGCCGGCCATGACGTGGGGTCGGTGGCGTTCGAGGCGCACGCTGCCTGAGCCGTATTTGGCTGTCATCCCAGAACCAGGCCAACTCACCGGCGGCGGAGCCGGCCTGGCTGTCCCAGTTCACCGCTTGAAGGACGACTTGCCGAGGTTTCGGGGGTCGAAGGGGGCGGAAGCCCCCTGGGGGATACAGTCCGAGCCGGAGCGCCCCCGGGGCGCGGAGGCGAGGCCCTTCAGATGAGGGCCAGGGGGGTTGGGTGGACGTAGCCTTCGAAGTGGGCGGAGGCTAGGAGGCGGCCTTCGGTGGCGGGGCGGCGGCAGACGTAGGAGTAGCGGTCGGCCGAGTAGACGCGGACGCCGTCGGTGCGGCACTGGCGCATCAGGACCTCGTCCCACTCTTCTGAGACGTCCGCGATGCCGAGCTCCACCAGAGCCGGGCGGCGGGCGAGCAGGGTGCCGCCGGCGACCTCGGGGAGGAAGCGGTGGTCGGCGCCCGGCTGGCGCAGCACGGTGGCGCCGGTGTCGGTGATGTGGGCGTAGAACGACGCCTTGCCGACGATCTCGGCGTCCACGGCGGTGAAGTACCGGGCCAGGTCGGCCAGGTAGTGCTCGCCGTACAGGTCGCGGGGGTCGAGGACGGCGACCAGGTCGCCGTCGGCCAGGCGCAGCGCGCGGTCGAGGGCCGCGCCGCGGGTCAGGGGGGTCCCGGCCTGGCGAACGATCAGGTCCTCGAAGAACGGTGAGCCGGCGACGGGCGCCGCCGGGCCGTCCGCCACAGTGCCGGGTGCCGGGTCGTGGCCGCCGGCCCTGGTTTCGGGCGCCTGATGGCCGCCGGTCATGGTGCCGGGGGCCGGGTGGTCGGCGGGCAGGGTTCCGGGGGTCTTGGAGCGGACTTCGGCCAGGCGGTCGCGGGCGGCCTTGGCCACGACGGCCGCGTCCAGGCCGTCGGCGACGATGACGAGCTGGCCGGGGAGCCGGGACTGCCCGGCGAGCTGGGCGAGCAGGTGGTCCAGTTCGGCCGGGCCGGTGACGGCGGCGATGGCGGTGATCGTGCCGGCGTTGCGTACCGAGGGCAGCCCCACGGTGTCCAGGAGCGGGTCCAGGAGCGGAGTCACCGATGCGGTGGACCGCCAGGCCAGGTGGGCCTCGGCGGCGCACTCGGCGTCCGCGGCGAGGTTGTCGCGGACGGCCTGCATCGTCCGGGGCAGCGACGCCTGGTCGACGGGGCCGGTGAGCTGCATGATCGGCGTGCCGCAGGCGGAGATCTCCTCGACGGTGCGCGCGTCGGCGTCCGGCCCGGCGAGCACCATCTCGACCTCGCGGTAGGTGGTCAGCAGGTCGTCGTACGTCGCCGCGTCGGTGATCAGCGGCCGCCAGCCGGCGTCGGCGGGCAGGTCGCCCTGCAGGGCGGTGCCGAGCAGGCCCACGCCGTGCCGGTCGCCGGCGGCGCGGATCCGGTTGTGGACGCGCGGCTGCACGGCGTGCGGCAGGATGCCGACGCGGTCGTGGCGTAGCGCGGCCCGCCATTCACGGGCCCTGGCCTCGGAGGTGGCCAGGACGTGGTCGAAGTAGGAGGCCATCGGGACGGCGGCGGAGAGCGGGCCGCCGGAGTGCCAGAAGACGGTGCGGATGCCGCGGCGGGAGCACTCCTCGACCAGGTCGCGCAGGCCGCGCGCGTTGCCGGCCAGTTCCTCCAGCCACCGGCCGCCGTTGCCCTGGCGTGGCCCGGGGCGGACCGACTCGACGAACAGCAGGTGGGGCCGGTGCTGGTCGAGCATGGCCTGCCAGTTGTCCGGGCCGAAGTTGGTGACCTGCCGCCACTCGTAGCGGAACAGGGCCTCCGACTGCCGGTCGACGATGGCGGCGACGGTGAGGTACGGCCGGGTCAGCGGGCCCTTGGGCACGACGAAGCCCTCGGCCATGGCGGTGGAGACCTCGGGCCCGGCCGTCTGGGGCGTGACCGGCTGGACCGGCGGCGCCTCGACGGCCGGCGGGGCGGGCTTGAAGTCGGACCGCTTGGGGGCGGGGCGCTTGCTGATCGGGGCGCGCAGGGTGCGGGCGACCTGGCCGGGGTTCTTGGTGTGGATGGCGTCCCCGAGCTTGGACCACCGGCTGGCCTGCACCGACTCCAGCCGCCACTGGGCGGCCTCGGTCTGGTAGCGCTGTTCGGCGAGGTTCTTGGCGAGCTGGGTGACCTGCCTCTCGGTGGTCTTGAGCTTCGCCTCGGCCTCGCGCAGGCGGGTCAGTGCCTCGGCCTCTGAGGCGGCGGCCCTGGCGAGCCGCTCCTGGTAGTCGGCCAGCAGACGGGTGAGCTCGGCCGCACCCGAAGCCGCCGCCACGGCCGCTTCGAGGGCCCGACGGGTGCTCTCCAACTCTTCATTCATGCCATCACCGTGTCCCCAGAGGTCGAGCCAAGAATAGTCGCAGACCGCGCTCCGCCCTCTCGAACCGCCACAAGTCCGTACACTCGGCACGTACGTGCTGGCGGGCGACCGCGTACGTGCCGGCAAGGACGTCGAGATCGTCGAGGGGGGACGTCGGGTGCGCGACGGAACATGGCCGCGGTACGCCGCGCGGCCGTACGTCTGCGGTGCCATCGGAGCCTACGATCCGGCGCGGCTGGCGGCGCTCGCCGGCGCGGGGCCGCAGGTGCGCGAGGCGTACCGGGCGCCGGGCGCGGCGCTGCTGAGCTCGGCCCCGCTGGCTCCGTACGCCGCCTCCCCGGGGTTCTGGTCCCCGGCCGACGGTCAGAATCCGCCCGCAATCGCCGATTCCTCCCCCGGAAGCGAGGGCGAGGGCCGGCCGGCCGGTGCCGAGGCGCGGTTCGCGTGGGCGGAGGCACGGCCCGCGGGGGCCATGCCGTGGTGGGCGGTGGCCGAGACCTGCGAGGCGCCCGGCCTGATCGACGAGCCGGCCGCGGTGAGCCTGCACACCGGGGCCTTCGGGCTGATCGACGTCTACTACCTGAGCGAGACCGGCCCGGAGGGCGAGGCGGTCTACTTCGCGGGGAACATCGAGCCGCTGCTGGCGCTGGCCCGGTCTCCGTACGAGGTCAACTGGGACGCCTGGGCGGCGATACTCAAGCTGACCTATCCGCTGCTGGAGGACACCCCCTACCGGCAGGTCAAGCGGCTGCCCGGCTCGACGGCGCTGGTGTGGTCCCGCGCCACCCGGCGGATCTCGGTGGACCGGCGGGCCCCGCGCTGGGTGCGCGAGGAGCCGTTCGACCGGGGCGTCACCGGGCGGGACATGGTGGCGCTGCTGCACGAGGCGCTCAAGCCGTACGACGACCGGCCGCTGCTGGTGCCGGTGAGCGGCGGGTACGACTCGCGGCTGCTCGCCTCGGTGGCGGTGGCCCGCAAGATGGACGTGGTGTCCTGGACGACCAGCCCGGACGACGGGCTGGACAACGACATCGACTTCGCCCGGTACATCACCCGCGCGCTCGGCATCCCGCACCGCATCGTCGGCCAAGACGCGGCGGCCTATCCCGAGGAGGCGCGCTGGGCGGCCCGCAGGCTGGAGTACCTGACCAGCCACCACGCGTGGTACTCCCCCTTCGCGCGGGAGGTGCACGGGGCGGGCCGCGCCGTGGTGGACGGGCTGGCGGGCGGCCCGCTGATGAAGAACTTCCTGATCACCGCGGACGCCGTGGGCGCGGGGACCACCACCGATCGGCGGGCCGCGCTGCTGGCCGCGCTGGCGACCGGCGAGCCGCACCTGCCCGTGCTGTCGGAGCGGGCGCTCGCCTTCGTGGACGACCGGGTGGAGACGGCCTTCACCCAGGCGACGTCCATGCTGCGCGGCCACCGTTCGGAGCTGCCGCTCAGCGTGCTGCACACCCGTACGGCGCGCGGCATCGCCCGTTCCCCGGTGAACCTGGTCGGCCCGGAGGCCACCCCGGTCTTCCCCTTCCTGCACCCGGAGTTCTTCGACGCCGCGCTGTCGGTGCCGGTGGACCGCAAGGAGGGCGGGCGGTTCTACCGGGAGATCCTGCGCGCGGCCGACCCGCGTGTCGCGGCGCTGCCGTCCACCAACGGCGCGCTGCCGCACCGGCGGGTGCCGTTGCGCTCGAACGGGCCGGCCGCGCGGGAGTGGAACCACCGCATGCTGGTGAAGACCGCGACGGTGCCGGGCCTGCTGTCGGAGCGGATGCTCGACGTGGTCGCCGCGGGTCCGGACGCGCTGACCGGATTCGGGACGTGGAACTCCCGGTTCTGGCTGCGCGGATTGGTGCTTTTCGGTTCCTGGCTGACCGACTACGCCGATAAACTGAACGACATCACACCTCCCTGGGCCGGGACATTGTGAACCGATTCACCAAGTCCGGCGAAAACCGCGTGCCACCAGCGGAGACACCCGCGATGCCGGGTGGAATACGCGTACATTGCGGAGAGTGCGGCCGATTACGTGGTTAGCACGCTGTGTGACGTTCACTGATCGTCTCCAGCGGACCCTAACCGCCTGCTAGTCTTCCGCGAAACAGCGCCGAAACACGCTGAACACCGAGCCACCCCTTCGGTGACGGCGTCGGGCGGGAGCCGGGGGATGACGGCACCGTCGGCGTCGACCCCCCTTTGTTCGTATTGCCCTACTTCCCTTGATGCGAGCGATACCTATGAGCGCTTCACCCTGCCCGGAATCGGTTTCCGAGGACTTCATCTCATCCGACCCCCGGTGGTACAAGCGGGCGGTCTTCTACGAGGTGCTGGTCCGCGGCTTCCGCGATTCCAACGGTGACGGCACCGGCGACCTGCGCGGTCTGATCGAGAAGCTCGACTACCTGCAGTGGCTCGGCGTCGACTGTCTTTGGCTACTGCCGCTGTACGAGTCGCCCCTCAAAGACGGCGGGTACGACATCGCCGACTACATGAAGATCCTCCGGGAGTTCGGCGACCTGGCCGACTTCGTGGAGCTGATCGAGGAGGCGCACAAGCGGGGCATCCGGATCATCACCGACCTGGTGATGAACCACACCAGCGACAAGCACCCGTGGTTCCAGGCGTCCCGGCACGACCCGACCGGCCCCTACGGCGACTTCTACGTCTGGTCCGACGACCCCACGCGCTACGCGGACGCGCCGATCATCTTCGTCGGCGCCGAGGAGTCCAACTGGACCTACGACCCGGTGCGCGGCCAGTACTACTGGCACCGGTTCTTCCATCACCAGCCGGACCTGAACTACGAGAAC
>NZ_BMNT01000015.1:0-26802 GCF_014646695.1 Sphaerisporangium melleum | reverse complement strand
CCCGCGGTCCAGGACGCCATGGTCGAGGTGCTGAACTTCTGGCTGGACCTCGGCATCGACGGCTTCCGGCTGGACGCGGTCCCGTACCTGTTCGAACGCGAGGGCACCTCGTGCTCGGGCCTGCCCGAGACCCACGCCTACCTCAAGCGCATCCGGGCCGAGGTGGACCGCCTGTACCCCGACCGGGTGCTGCTGGCCGAGGCCAACGGCTGGCCGGAGGACGTCGTGGAGTACTTCGGCGACCCGACGACCGGCGGCGACGAGTGCCACATGGCCTTCCACTTCCCGCTCATGCCGCGGATCTTCATGGCCGTGCGCCGGCAGTCCCGCGAGCCGATCTCCGAGATCATGTCCCGCACCCCGAAGCTCCCGGAGAACGCGCAGTGGGGCATCTTCCTCCGCAACCATGACGAGCTGACCCTGGAGACGGTCACCGAGGAAGAACGCGACTACATGCACGCGGAGTACGCCAAGGACCCGCGCATGCGCGCCTACCTCGGCATCCGCCGCCGCCTGGCCCCACTGCTGGACAACGACCGCGACCAGATCGAGCTGTTCACCGCGCTGCTGCTGTCCATGCCCGGCTCGCCGGTCATGTACTACGGCGACGAGATCGGCATGGGCGACAACATCTGGCTGGAGGACCGCGACTCGGTCCGCACGCCGATGCAGTGGAGCCCGGACCGCAACGCCGGCTTCTCCAGCGGCGACCCGGGACGGCTGTACCTGCCGACGATCATGGACCCGATCTACGGCTACCAGGCCGTCAACGTCGAGGCCCAGATGAAGAGCACCTCGTCGCTGCTGCACTTCACCAAGAAGATGCTGGAGGTGCGGCGGCAGCACCCGGTGTTCGGCACCGGCGCCTACACCGAGCTGTGGTCGCCGAACTACAGCGTGCTGGCCTTCGTCCGCGAAGAGGGCGACGACCGCATGCTGTGCGTCAACAACCTGTCCAAGCACCCGCAGCCGGTCGAGCTGGACCTGCGGCGGTTCGCGGGCATGACGCCGGTCGAGTGCCGCGGCGGGGTGCCGTTCCCGGTCATCGGTGAGCTGCCCTACCTGCTCACCCTGCCCGGACACGGCTTCTACTGGTTCTCGCTCGACCAGCAGTGACGACTCGGCCGGGCGGGCACGTCTCCGCCCGGCCGCGCACGGACGGGGTCAGCGCGGCGTCACCGGGACCCGGGCCCGGGCGGCCCTGCGGGCGGGGATGAGCGCGACGAGCAGCGCCGCCCCGACGGCCGTGAGCACCGCCGGCAACAGCATGGCCGGCGTCGGCGCGCGGCCGATGCCGGCGCCGACGCCGCTCGCCGCCCCCTGCAGGTCGATCAGGCCGGCCGACACGAAGGATCCGGCCGCCGCGCCGGCGCCGACGCCGATCACCACCAGCAGCCCGGTCCCGGTGACCAGCGTGGCCATCACCTGGCGCGGGGTCAGGCCCATGGCCTTCAGCACGGCGAGGTCGGCGGCGTGGTCGCGCAGGCCCACCGCGCTCGCGGTCAGCAGGTTGGCCAGCCCCAGCAGGGCCAGCACCGCCACCAGCGCCACGATGATGATCCGGATCACCGACAGCCGGTCGGCCGGGTTCACCACCTGGGACACCTCCAGCCCCTGCCCCTGCAACCGGGCGCGCACCGCCTCCGGCTCGGCGCCCTGCCGCAGCGCCAGGCTGTAGAACTGCGGCGGCAGCGCGTCCTTGGGCGCCAGGGTGTCCAGCGGGACCGACAGCACCTCACCGTCCTGCTCGGGCTCCAGCACCCGGCCGACGATGCGCACGATCAGCGGAGTGCCGCCGATGGTCAGCCGGGTGCGGTCGCCGATGCGGACGTTCAGCAGGTCGAGCAGCCCCTGCCCCGCCACGGCCTCGCCGCGGTCGCGGAACATGCGCCCCTCGACCACGGAGTACGGGTAGGGGTCGCTGACCGTGCCGACCGCGCGGGCGCGCACGGTGCGGGTCTGGCCGGGAACGAGCGCGTCGACCTCGGTGCCGGGGAAGACCGCCACCACGTCCGGGTCGGCGAGCGCGAGCTCGGCGGGCCGGCCGGCGTCCGCGGTGGCGGGCACGCTTCCGGGGCGGACGATGAGCGCGGCGGCCTGGCCGACCTGCTCGGGATGGGCCCGGAAGGCGTCCAGCGTCGCCCAGCAGCCGAGGCCGATCGTGATCAGCATCATCGGGATCGCCAGGCCGAACGTGGTCAGCAGGGCCGGCAGCCTGCGAGTGAAGGCGTCCCTGGCTCCGAGCACCAGGGCGGGTGGCAGCCGCACCAGCAGGGCGAGGCGAGCCAGGTGGGACAGGTGTCCCCGCGGCGGCGCCACCGGGGCGGCCGGGATCGGCGGGGTGCGGCCGCCGCGCCAGGCGGGCAGCCAGACCGCGACCAGCACCACCAGGGCCGTGCCGAGCGCGATCGCCAGCAGCGGGGCCGACGACAGCGGCACCACGACGGTGTCCGCCAGCGCGTACACCGTGATCAGCCGGCCGCACAGCACTCCGGCCGCGATGCCGGCCAAGCCCAGCAGGCCGTGCTCGGCGAGCAGCATGCGCACCACCTGGCGGCGGGTGAACCCCAGGGACTTCAGCGTGGCGATGTCGCGCCGCTGGGTCAGCACCCGGCCGCCGGTCGCGTTGGCGATGGCCAGCGCCGCCGCCACCAGGCCGGCCACGCCGAACAGCGCCAGCAGCACGCCCAGCAGCCGGTTGTCCAGCTCCATCGAGGCCCGCACCTCACGCCAGGTGGACACCCGCTGCACCTGACCCGCCAGCTTGGTGATCGTCCGCTGGACGACCAGCGAGGTGTCGTCCGGATCGGCCAGCCGCAGGCCGGTCACCGACTCGCTGCGGCCGAGCGCCGGCTCCACCTGCTCCAGCGTGCTCTCCAGCGTCCAGGCCAGGCCGGGCGTCCACTCGGGATAGAAGCCCTGGTCACCGCTCTCGGCCAGCCCGATCACCGTGAGGTCGTGGGTGGCGCCGTTCAGCCCGATCACCGAGAACCGGCCGCCCGTGCCCAGGCCGACGGCGCGGGCGAACGAGCGCTCCAGCACCACCCCGCGCGCGTCGCCGGCGTCCAGCCAGCGTCCCTCGCGAACGATGGGACGGCCGACGGCCGGCAGCACCGGCGCCATCTCCTGCAACGCCACCGGAGTCTTCTTGCCGCCCTGCACCAGGGTCGCCGGAGCACCGCGGTACGGCCCGGCGACGTCGGTGACGCCGTCCAGCGCCCGGAGCGCCGCGGGGTCGGGGGCGTCCCTGGTGTGCAGCCAGATGTGCGCGCCGTTGCCCCGGGTGAACAGGCCGCGCCACGGGTTGGTGCCGTCCTCCAGCAGGGTGGCCGCGGTGATCAGCGCCGTCACGATGCCGGCGACCGCCAGCACCGTCAACGCCGCCTGCGCCCGCCGTGCCCGCAGGTCAGCGAAGATCCACCTGCGCTCCGCCGTGTTCATTGGCGCTCGCTCCGCTCCCGCGTGGCGACGCCGCCCTTGAGCCGGCGCCCTTCGGTCGTCCCCCGGAAGCACTCGTCCCTCGCACTCCCGGCCTCCTCCCTCAGAACACCGGCGCGACCTCGCCCGTTCATCGGCGCTCGCTCCGCTCCCGCGTGGCGGTCATCCGTGCAACTCCACGACGTCGCCGGGGCCTTGTTTGCGGCGGCGGGCGGGGGCGACGGCGCCGTCGTCCACGATCTGACCGTCGAGGAGGGTGACGACCCGGTCGGCGAGGCCGGCGACCCGGGCCTCGTGGGTGACCATGACGATCGTCTGGCCCTGCCGGTGGACCTGGCCGAGCAGGCGGAGCACGTCACGGGTGTTGCGGCTGTCGAGGTTGCCGGTGGGCTCGTCGGCGAGCAGGACCTGCGGCTGGTTGGCGAGCGCCCGGGCCAGGGCGACGCGCTGCTGCTCGCCGCCGGACAGCCTGCCGGGCGCCTCGTCGGCCTTGTCGGTGAGGTTCAGCTCGCCCAGGAGGTATTCCCGGCGCTCACGGGCGTGCTTCGGCGAGGCGCCGGACAGCAGCGCGGGCAGCTCGACGTTGTCGGCGACGGTCATGTTGCCGACCAGGTTGAAGAACTGGAAGACGAAGCCGATCTTCTGCCGGCGCAGGATCGCCCAGGCGCTCTCGCTGAGGGTGTCGGCGCGCCGGCCGTCGATCCAGATCTCGCCGCTGGTGCGGGTGTCCAGCCCGCCGAGCATGTGGACCAGGGTGGACTTGCCCGAACCGGACGGGCCCATGATCGCGACGAACTCACCGCGCTCGACCCGCAGGTCGACCCCGCGCACCGCCGGCACCGGCAGGCCACCGGTCTGGTAGATCTTCACCAGGTTGACCGTCTGCAGGGCCGGAGGGCCGGAGGGCGCGGTGGTCACGGGCCGTTCACCACATTTCTGTCTGGTTCGCTCGCCTCAGAGCAGATCCTCCTGGCAACGCTCCAGCCAGTCGAGGTCCGCCTGGAGGTGGAGCATGGCTCCCTCGATCAGCAGCTGGGCGGGGCGGTTGTCCCGATCGGTCTGCTCGGCGAGTTCTACCAGATCTCGCATGATCCCGAGGTAGTGCCGGCGCTGCCTGTTGATGAGCGCCATGCGGTCGGCGATGCCGGTCATCGGCGCGAGCACGAGCTTCATGAAGAACTCGTCGCGGACCCGCGGCCCTTCGCTGGGCGCGTCGACCCACTCGTCCAGCGCCTCCCGGCCGGCGGCGGTGCAGTAGTAGACCTTCTTGTTCGGGCGGTTGGACTGCTCGACGTCGACGCCGCGGACCAGGCCGTCCTTCTCCAGCCGGCCGAGGGTGACGTAGATCTGCCCGATGTTGGGAGAGGGATAGGCACTGCCGAAGATCTGTTCGAGCGCCTGTTTCAGCTCGTACCCGTGGGCAGGTTCCTTCGCCAGGAGCGCCAGCAACTGGAGCCGCACGCCCCACCTCCCTCAGGCCTCTGCGTTACCTAGGTGTTACGCGCTCATCCGTTGACGTTCACATTATCGCTATGCATAACATGCATGCATCTACATAACACGCATGTAACCCAATGCACACCCGGAGGACACGTGCGCCGTCTCGCCCCCGTTCTCGTCGCAGCGCTGCTGGTCAGCGGCTGCGCCGGGTTCACCGGGGAGCGCGACACCGTGCGCACGGCAGGCGCGGACGGCACGGGTCCGATGACCTTCGCGACCGGCCGCGACACGACCGGCTACATCCAGCCGCTGATCGACAAGTGGAACCGCGCCCACCCCGGGGAGCCGGTCACCCTCCTTGAGCTCCCCGAGGCGGCGGACGAGCAGCGGGCCCAGATGGTGGCCAACCTGCAGGCCAGGAGCGAGCGGTACGACGTGCTCGGCCTCGACGTGGTGTGGACGGCGGAGTTCGCGGACGCGGGCTGGATCGTCCCCCTGGACCGCAGCATGTTCCCCCTGGACAAGCTGCTGCCGCCCGTCGCGGACACGGCGCTGTACCAGGGCAAGCTCTACGCGGTGCCCTACACCAGCAACGCCGGCCTGCTCTACTACCGCAAGGACATCCTCGACCGCGAGCACCTCAAGCCGCCGAGGACGTGGGCCGAGCTGCGCGAGCAGGCGAGCCGCCTCGGCGGGAAGTACAAGCTGGACGGCTACGCCGGGCAGTTCCTGCCCTACGAGGGCCTCACCGTCAACTTCGCCGAGGCCGTCCACTCGGCGGGCGGCGAGATCCTCAGCCCGGACGGCACCAAGGTCACCCTGGACCTGCGCAGTGCCACCACCGGCCTCGACTTCCTGGTCACCGGGCTGCGCGAGGGCTGGATCCCGCAGGAGTCCCTCTCCTACAAGGAGGAGGAGTCCCGCCTGGCCTTCCAGCAGGGCAGGCTGCTGTTCGCCCGCAACTGGCCGCACGCGTACGGCCCGGCCACCCGCTCGGGCATCGGCGGGAAGTTCGGGGTGACCCGGCTGCCCGGCCCCGACGGGCCCGGGTCGAGCACGCTGGGCGGGCTCAACCTCGCCATCAGCGCCTACTCCAAGCACCAGAAGTCGGCCCTTGAGTTCATCCGCTACTTCACCGGCCTGGCCAACGAGCGGAGCGTGCTCACCGAGGGGTCCTTCCCCCCGGTGTGGGCCGAGCTGTACGACGACCCGGCCCTCATCAAGCGTTATCCGTATCTCCCGGTGCTCAAGCAGAGCATCATGTCCGCCAGGCCCCGGCCGGTCAGTGCCAAATACGACCAGGTCAGCCTGGTGATCGCGAGCGCCGTCTCGGACGCGCTCACTTTCAGAAGACCCGGCGACGAGACCGTCGCCACCCTGAAGCAGCAGCTCAGCGAGATCATTCGCACCCCATAGGCAGGGGCGATCCCCCCGCCCATCCTTCATCCCGCCCCATCGAAATTCGCGTTCAACCCTCAACGAGGAGGTAGCACCACTATGCGCGCAAAGACCACAGCGGTGGTCGCCGGGCTCATGCTCGCCGTCGCCGCGTGCGGCGGCGGCCAGTCCGGCGAGACCACGCCGTCGGCCGGAGGCGACACCGGCAGCGCCCCGGCGGCCCAGCCCCTGGCCGGGACGACCATCGAGATCGCCGCCAAGTGGACCGGCGAGGAGCAGGCCAACTTCGAGAAGGTGCTGCGCGCCTTCGAGGCCAAGACCGGCGCCAAGGTCACCTACGCCTCGACCGGTGAGGACACCGGCGCCTACCTCGGCCCGCGCATCCAGGGCGGCAACCCGCCGGACGTCGCCGTCCTGCCGCAGCCGGGCCTGGTGCAGCAGTACGCCGAGCAGAACTCGCTCAAGCCGCTGTCCACCGAGGTGCAGACCCAGATCGACCAGAACTACACCCCGTACTGGAAGGAACTCGGCTCCGCCAAGGGCCAGGTGTACGGCGTGCTGGTCAAGGCCGCGCACAAGTCGCTGATCTGGTACCGCGCCCCCGCGTTCGAGGACGCCGGCGCCCAGCCCGCGACCACCTGGGACGAGCTGATCGGCAAGACCGCGCAGACACTGTCGGACTCCGGCACCGCGCCGTTCGCGCTGTGCGCCGCCTCCGGCTGGACGCTCACCGACCTGTTCGAGAACGTCTACCTGTCCAGCGCCGGCCCGGAGAACTACGACAAGCTCTCCAAGCACGAGATCCCGTGGACCGACCCCTCGGTGGCCACGGCGCTGGAGAAGATGGCGCAGATCTTCGGCAAGAAGGAGTTCATGCTCGGCGGCTCCTCCGGCGCCCTGCAGACCGACTTCCCGACCTGCGCCACGCAGGTCTTCGGCCAGAAGAAGGCCGCCATGGTCATCGAGGCCGACTTCGTCGCCTCCTCGGCCGTGCAGTCCGGCGCCAAGGTCGGCGAGGACGCCAAGATCATGCCGTTCCCGAAGGCCGGGGACACCGCGCCGGTCGTGCTGGGCGGCGACGTCGCGGTGGCCCTGAAGGACTCCAAGGGCGCCATGGCGCTGCTGGAGTACCTCGCGTCGGCCGAGGGCGGCTCGGTGTGGGCGAAGACGCCGGGTTACCTGTCGCCGAACCGCAACGTCTCCCCGGACAACTACCCCGACGAGCTGACCAAGCAACTCGCCCAGACGATCATCTCGGCCGGTGAGTCGGTGCGGTACGACATGTCCGACCTGGCGCCCAGCGCCTTCGGCGGCACCGACGGCAAGGGCGAGTGGAAGGCCCTGCAGGACTTCCTGCGCGACCCCAAGGACATCAAGGGCGCGCAGGAGCAGCTCGAGTCCGACGCCGCCAAGGCCTGGAAGAAGTAGGGACGGCGGCCGTGACCGAACGGTTGGACGGCCCGCAGACCCCGCGCGGCGACGACGACGTCGCCCGCGGGGCCTCCCCCGGACCCGACACGGCCTCGCAGGCGAGCGAGACCGGCGCACAGACGAACGAGACCCGCGCGGGCGAGAGCGGCGCACAGACGAGTGAGACCGCCGAGACCGCGGAGCGGCCCGCCCCGCCGGCGCAGCCCGCCGAGCCGGGCGGGACGCATCCGGCGCTGCGGGACGTGGCCTCCGGCGACGACGACGTGACGGGCGGTGCCAGGCCGGAGCTCGCGGCCGGCGGCGCGGCCCCGGCCGCGGGCGGCTTCGGACGCTCGGGCAACCTCGGCCCCTCTCCCAAGGTGGCGACGTTCTTCCTGCTCCCGGCGTTCGTCCTGCTGGGCGCCTGGGTGGTCTACCCGATCGTGTACTCGATCATCCGCAGCCTGTACGACGCCAACGGCGGCGGTTTCGTCGGGCTGGACAACTACGGCGCGATCTTCAGCGACTCGGGCACGCTCACCACGATCAGGAACAACCTGATCTGGGTGGTGGTGGCGCCCAGCCTGGTCACCGTCCTCGGCCTGATCTTCGCGGTGCTGACCGAGCGGGTCCGCTGGGCGACCGCGTTCAAGCTGGTCGTGTTCATGCCCATGGCGGTGTCGCTGCTGGCCTCCGGTGTCATCTTCCGCCTGGTGTACGAGCAGGACCCGGACAAGGGCGTGGCCAACGCCATCATCACCTCGGTGCACGACGTGTTCGCCCGCAGCAGCGGCTATCCCGGCGCACGTCCTCGGGAGAACGACCAGGCGCCCGCCGTGGTGGACAAGGGCGCCGTCCTGACCCGGCAGCCCGCGCAGGCGGGACAGCCCGTGCTCATCCCACTGGTCGGGATGAAGGCCGACGCGCTGCCCGGGGACGCCGCCCCGGCCAAGCAGGCCCCGGCCGCGCCCGGGGAGATCACCGGCACGGTCTGGCTGGACTTCACCCCCGGTGGCGGCACGGTGAACCAGATCGACGGCACCGAGAAGGGCCTGCCCGAGGTGACCGTGGAGGCGGTCTCCGGCGGCGCGGTCAAGGCCACGGCCACGACCGCCCCGGACGGCACCTTCCGCTTCTCCGGGCTGCCGGCGGGCGCGTACCAGGTGCGGCTGCCGCAGTCGAACTTCGCCCAGCCGTTCGGCGGGCTCACCTGGCTCGGCCCCGCGCTGATCACGCCGGCGATCATCGGCGCGTTCATCTGGGTGTGGGCCGGGTTCGCCATGGTGCTGATCGCGGCGGGCCTGTCGGCCATCCCGCGTGACGCGCTGGAGGCGGCCCGCATCGACGGCGCGACGGAGTGGCAGGTGTTCCGCCGCATCACCATCCCGCTGCTGTCCCCGGTGCTGGTCGTCGTACTGGTCACGATGATCATCAACACGCTGAAGGTCTTCGACCTGGTCTTCGTGATCGCCCCCGGGTCGGTGCAGCCCAACGCCAACGTGATCGCACTGGAGATGTGGCGCGTGTCGTTCGGCGGCGGCGGGAACCAGGGGCTGGGCAGCGCACTGGCGATCTTCCTGCTCGTGCTGGTCCTGCCATTCATGATCATCAATATCCGGCGGTTCCGGAGGGAGCAGTCATGACGACCCTCACCGCGTCCCCCGCCGGCACGTCGAACAGCGCGGGCGCGCTGCGCCGCGGCGTCCTGTCGCGGATCATCGACAAGGCCGGTGGCGGGCTGGTCCAGCTCGTCCTCATCGTGCTGGCGCTGTTCTGGCTGCTCCCGACGCTCGGCCTGCTGGTGGTGTCGCTGCGCGCCGACGAGGACAACAACTCCACCGGGTGGTGGACGTTCTTCACCAAACCGGCCCAGCTCACCTTCGACAACTACAGCAACCTGCTGGCCAGCGGGTTCACCGCCTCGTTCTGGAACACCGTGGCCATCACGGTGCCCGCGACGCTCCTGGTCATCGGGTTCGCCGCGATGGCGGCGTACGCGTTCGCCTGGATCGAGTTCCCGGGGCGTGACGCGCTGTTCATGGTGGTCATCGCCCTGCTGGTGGTGCCCATCCAGATCGCGCTGATCCCGATCGCCAAGATGTACGGGTTCCTCGGCATCTTCGGCTCCATCCCGGGAGTGGTGCTGTTCCACGTGGCCTTCGGCCTGCCCTTCGCCATCTTCCTGCTGCGCAACTTCTTCGTCGGCATCCCCAAGGAGCTGCTGGAGGCCGCGCGCATGGACGGGGCGGCGGAGTGGAAGATCTTCGCGACCGTGGTGTTCCCGCTGGCCAAGCCCGCGGTCGCCTCGCTCGGCATCTTCCAGTTCCTGTGGGTGTGGAACGACCTGCTCGTCGCGCTGGTGTTCGCCGACACCGAGGCGCAGCCGATGACCAAGGCCCTGCAGTCACAGATGCGGCAGTTCGGGACCAACGTCGACATCCTGGCGCCCGGAGCCTTCCTGTCGCTGATCATTCCGCTCGTTCTGTTCTTCGCCTTCCAGCGGTACTTCGTCCAGGGCCTGCTCGCCGGCTCGGTGAAGTGACCGCACCGCCCCGGGTGCCCGTCTCACGGGGGCAGGCGGGCGCCCGGGCCCGGCGGCGAAGGGGGCCATGGCAGGGCAAGCCGGGCGACGACCAAATACGCCGGGCGCCATCCGCACCGGACGGCGCGGTGCGCCTGGCCGCGACTCGCACCCGGGAGGGCGGCGGCACCACTAAGATCCCGGCATGACCGCTCGTCCCTTAACCGAAGTCGTCGAACCCGGCTGGGCCACCGCGCTCGAACCGGTCGCCCCGCGCATCGCGGCGCTCGGAGACTTCCTCCGCAACGAGATCACCGAAGGCCGGCCGTACCTCCCGGCCGGACAGAACGTGCTCAGGGCCTTCCAGCAGCCCTTCGACCAGGTGCGCGTGCTCATCGTGGGGCAGGATCCCTACCCGACCCCGGGGCACCCGGTCGGCCTGAGCTTCTCCGTCGCCCCGGACGTGCGGCCGCTGCCGGGCAGCCTGCTGAACATCTTCAAGGAGTACACCGCCGACCTCGGCCTGCCGGCGCCGTCCAACGGCGACCTCACGCCGTGGACCGAGCAGGGCGTGCTGCTGCTCAACCGGGTGCTCACCGTCGCCCCCGGCAAGCCGGCCTCCCACCGCGGCAAGGGCTGGGAGGAGGTCACCGAGCAGGCCATCCACGCGCTCGTCGCCCGCGGCACGCCGCTGGTCGCCATCCTGTGGGGCCGCGACGCCCGCTCGCTCAAGCCGATGCTCGGCCCGGTGCCGTGCGTGGAGTCCGCGCACCCGAGCCCGCTGTCGGCCCGCAACGGCTTCTTCGGCAGCCGGCCGTTCAGCCGTGCCAACCAGCTGCTGGAGCAGCAGGGCGCCGCCCCGGTGGAGTGGAAGCTCCCCTGACCGGCGGCCGCACCTGACCTGAGCCCGGCCACCCGGCCGCGGCCCGGTCAGCGGTGGGCGGGCAGCGTGAGGGTGAAGACCGAGCCCTCGCCGAGGACGCTCGCGGCGGCGACCGTGCCGCCGTGGGCCTCGGCGAGCTTGCGCACGATGGCGAGGCCGAGGCCGCTGCCGCCGGTACGCCGGCTGCGGGACCGGTCGGCCCGCCAGAACCGTTCGAAGACCAGCGGCACGTCCTCGGGGGTGATGCCGCTGCCGGTGTCGGCGACCTCGATCACCACGTCCGGGCCGTCGGCGTGGGCGCGCAGGGCCACGATCCCGCCGGGCGGAGTGTGCCGGACCGCGTTGGACACCAGGTTGCCCACGGCCTGGCGCAGCCGCACCGGGTCCGCGGTCAGCCACACCTCGCCCGGCACCCGCGTGGTCAGGGTGACGCCCGCCGCCTCCGCCCGGCCGCGGTGCACGGTCGCGACCTGCTCCAGCAGGTCGGCCAGGTCGATGCGCTCCGTGCGCAGCCGCAGTTCGCCCGCGTCCGCGAGCGCCAGGTCCTGCAGGTCGTCCACGACGTGCTGCAGCAGCAGCGCCTCCTCCAGCAGCGAGGCCACCAGCTCCCTGTCGGGGTCGACGATGCCGTCCTCGCTCGCCTCCAGCCAGCCGCGGATGTTGCTCAGCGGCGTGCGCAGCTCGTGCGCGACGTCGCCGACCATCGCCGTGCGCAGCTCCTCCAGCCGCTCACGCCGCGCGGACATCGCGTTGAAGGCCGCCGCCAGCCGGGCGATCTCGTCCCTGCCGGTCACCCCCACCCGCGCGGTCACATCGCCCTCCTCCATGCGCCGGGCCGCGCCGGTCAGCGCGCGCAGCGGCCGGACGAGCCGCACGCCCACCAGGACGGTCACGGTCACGGTGATGAGCAGCACCAGCGCCGCGACCCCGGCGATGCGCGCCTGGCTGGCCGGCGAGAAGTCGAAGATCGTCGAGGCGTCCGTGCCACGGTTGCCGACGAACAGCAGCGCGGTCGGCGCGACGTACGGGGCCAGTTGTTCGCGGCGGCCGGCGGCGATGCACTCCTGTACGTACCTGCCCGTCGTCACGGCCGCCCGAGCGGCCGCCGCCCGATCCTGCCCCGGGGCGGGCCCGGGCGGCGGGGTCCAGGTGAAGTCGGGGCCGAGCCGCACCTCGGGCGCTCCCTGCCGGCCGAGGCAGGTGTTCACCAGCTTGGTCAGTGCGCCCAGCGCCTTGGCCTCGGTGGGGGTGGGCCGGTCCAGCGCCAGGCTCTCACACCGCGAACCGAGGCTGAGGCCGAGGTCGTGCATCTCCACCCGCGGCCGTCCGCTCGGGCCGTACACGATCTCGGCCGGGGTGCCGAAGACCGCGCGCAGGCAGGTGGCGCGCTGCTCGGCCGCGACGCGCAGTTGCTCGCGCTCGCGCCGGGGCAGCCGGTACGGTCCCACCGCGCGCGGGTCGATGCGGTCGGACGGGGCGCCGGCGACGAGCGCGGAGTCCACCGCGAGCGGCTCGATGACGGCCGTGGGCCGGGTGGGCAGCGACACCGGCCCGGCGTCGGAGTCGAGGATCGGCCTGCGGTCCTCGGTGGTGAGGGTGATCCGGTGGCCGACCTGCCGGGCCAGGCGGGTCACCATCGCCGCCGCGCCCTCCCACGAGGTGTGCCCGCCCGCGTAGCCGAGGAGGGCGTCGTAGACCCGGGCGTCGTCGGCGAGCGCCTGCCCCTGCTCCTGGCTGATCGCCACGCTCGTGCCGCGCACGGTCAGCCAGGCGGTCGCCGCGATCGAGCACAACGACACCAGCACCGACACCGCCAGCAGCCGCACGAGCAGGCTGTGCCGCAGCGGCACCTCACGCATCGCGCGCCACGTCCCGCCGGTCCTTCCCCGAGGGGGGGCAGGTCAGCTTGTACCCCACGCCGTACACGGTGACCAGCCGGGCCGGGCGGCGCGGGTCGGGCTCGATCTTCCTGCGCAGGTTCATCACGTGGACGTCCACGGTGCGCGAGGTGATGTACCGGTCGAAGCCGTGCAGATGGCCGAGGATCTGCTCCCGGGTGAAGACCCGCTCGGGCTGGGACGCCAGCAGCTCCAGCACCTGGAACTCCCCCGGCGTGCACTCCACCGGCCGGCCGTCCACCCGTACCTCGTGCCGGGCCGGGTCCACGGTGACCGCGCCCGCCCGCAGCACGGCGTCCGCCGCGGAGGCGCCCCCGGCGGCCGGCCGGGCCCGCCGCAGCAGGGTGCGGACGCGGGCCATCAGCTCGCGCGGGCTGTACGGCTTGGTCACGTAGTCGTCGGCGCCGAGATCCAGGCCGAGCAGCAGGTCGTCCTCGGTGGAGCGCGCGGTCAGCATGAGCACCGGCACGTCCGACTCGGCCCGCAGGATGCGGCACACGTCCAGCCCGTCCACCTTGGGCATCATGACGTCCAGCACCAGCAGGTCGGGCGAACGGCGGCGGACGGTGTCCAGGGCCGCCCGTCCGTCGTGGACCGCGACGACCTGGTGCCCCTCGTGCTCGAGGTAGCGGCGGACCAGCTCGGCCTGCTTGACGTCGTCCTCGGCGACCACGACATATGCGCACATGACGGCGAGCCTAGGCGGCACCGCGGGCTGGCTTCGCCCGCTTCCTCCCCAGGTGGGAGGGGATCACGGGACGGCAACCGCTTCCTCACGGGTTCCTGACATTTCGCGGGGCGGGACGATCTCGGAACCGCGGCGGGCGACGATGGCCGGGACCAAGGACATCTGATGATTCCCTGACAGGTTCCTCACATCCGCCCGGCATCGTCATCCCCATGATTCTTCGCACAGCACACGACCCACGTACCAGAACGTCCCTGCTCCGCGGCTCCGGGCTCGCCGCCGCACTCGTCGCCGGCTCCTTCGCGCTGGCCGCCTGCGGCACCGCGGCGGCCCAGGACTCCGGACAGCAGGACCCGGCCCCCGTCGCCGCGTCCTCCCAGGCGGCCGCGGCTTCGGGCACCGGCACGCAGAGCGAGGCCGCGCCCGCCGGCACGACCTCGAAGGCGGCGTACGAGGGGCGTCCCCAACTGCGGCTCGACAGCACCGAGGAGGAGGTGCACCGCTACCGGAAGGCGTACGCCGACTGCCTGACGGAGCACGGCTCCCCGGACACACCCGGCACGAAGATGACCCCGGCGGAGGAGCGGGCGTACGAGGCCGCGCGCCGGGCGTGCGCGGACAAGGTGCCGCTGCTGCCGCCGGAGATGGACCCGAAGAAGAACCCGCACTACGCCGACGCCGTCCGGCGTGAGGTGAAGTGCCTGCAGGGGCACGGCTTCAAGGTGCACCTGGTCCCGGCGCAGGGCTCGGACCCCAACTCGATCTCCTGGATCTACGACAGCCTCCCCGGTGACGACGTGGACATCGAGAAGATCCAGAACAAGTGCCGGGTGCAGGCCTACGGCGGCGGAGCGGCCCTCACCCCCGGCCCGGCCTGACCCACCCCGGCGCCCGGCCGTCCCCCACCGGGGCCCGACGGCCGGGCGCCGTACCTCGGCGCCGGCATCGCCGCACCACACCCCGCCGACCCGGCGCCGTCACAGCCACCGCGTGGGCGGGAGAAAGCGACAGCACCGAATCGGCGAGCAGGGGCGGTGCCCCACGGGCAGCACTGGATGGGACGGGTAGCAGGGGCAGGACGGCAACCGGACGGGTGGCCTGCGCCGCGACGGGCAAGCCGGGCGGGAGGTGGGTCAGCTGGAGGCGCGGGTGAGGGTTGCGTTGACGAGGGTGCGGGCCTCGTCCTGGACGCGGGCGAGATGCTCCGGCCCCTGGAAGGACTCGGCGTAGATCTTGTACACGTCCTCCGTACCGGAGGGCCGGGCCGCGAACCAGGCCTCGGCGGTGGAGACCTTGATCCCTCCGAGGGGGGCGCCGTTACCGGGGGCCGAGGTCTGGACCGCGGTCACCGGCGCCCCCGCGAGCGTGTCCGCAGGGACGTCGCCGGCCGACAGCCGGGCGAGCACGGCCTTCTGCTCGCGGGAGGCCGGCGCGTCCACCCGGGCGTAGGCGGGGGCGCCGAAGCGGCCGGTCAGGTCCGCGTAGTGCTCGCTCGGCGTACGGCCGGTCACCGCGATGATCTCCGAGGCCAGCAGGGCGAGGACGATGCCGTCCTTGTCGGTGGTCCACACCGAGCCGTCGCGGCGGAGCAGGGACGCCCCGGCGCTCTCCTCGCCGCCGAAGCCGAGAGTGCCGTCGAGCAGGCCGCCGACGAACCACTTGAAGCCGACCGGCACCTCGTACAGCTCGCGGCCGAGGTCGGCGGCCACCCGGTCGATCATGCTGCTGCTGACCATCGTCTTGCCGATGCGGGCCCCGGCCGGCCATCCCGGGCGGTGCGACCACAGGTAGGAGATCGCGGCGGCCAGGTAGTGGTTGGGGTTCATCAGGCCGCCGTCGGGGGTGACGATGCCGTGCCGGTCGGCGTCGGCGTCGTTGCCGGTGGACACCTGGAACGCCGACCGGGCGGCGATCAGCGAGGCCATCGCGTACGGCGAGGAGCAGTCCATGCGGACCTTGCCGTCCCAGTCGAGCGTCATGAACCGCCAGGTCGGGTCCACCTCGGGGTTCACCACGGTCAGGTCGAGCCCGTGCCGTTCGGCGATCTCCCCCCAGTACGCGACGCTCGCGCCGCCCAGCGGGTCGGCGCCGATGCGGACCGCGGCGCCGCGGATCGCCTCCACGTCGATCACCGACGGCAGGTCGTCCACGTAGGCGCCGAGGAAGTCGTACCGCCCGGTGGTCGCGGCCGCCACGGCGCGCTCGTAGGGGACGCGCTTGACCTCCTTGAGCCCGCCGGCGATCAGGGCGTTGGCGCGGTCCTGGATCCAGGAGGTGGCGTCGGTGTCGGCCGGGCCGCCGTTCGGCGGGTTGTACTTGTAGCCGCCGTCGCTGGGCGGGTTGTGCGAGGGAGTGACCACGACTCCGTCGGCCAGGCCGGTGGAACGGCCGCGGTTGTGGGTGAGGGTCGCGTGCGACACCGCGGGGGTCGGGGTGTAGCCGCCGCGCTCGTCGATCAGGACGGTGACGCCGTTCGCGGCGAACACCTCAAGGGCGGTGACCCGCGCCGGCTCGGAGAGCGCGTGCGTGTCGACGCCGAGGAACAGCGGCCCGTCGGTGCCCTGCCACGCGCGGTACTCGCAGATGGCCTGGCTGGTCGCGAGGATGTGCTCCTCGTTGAAGGCCGCGTTCAGCGACGAGCCGCGGTGGCCGGAGGTGCCGAAGGCCACCCGCTGCTCGGCGCGCCCCGGGTCGGGATGCAGGCTGTAGTACGCCGTCACGAGACGCGGCACGTCTACCAGATCGGACGCCTGGGCCGGCTGCCCGGCGCGCTCGTGCACCATGCGATCTCCTCGTCTCCGCTACCGATCAGGTGGGCACTACCCCGGAGAGATCCGCCTCATACGGCATACGTGCCTCAGCGCGGGCGTCCCCGGCCGATCGTACTCAAACCTCATCCACTCCCCCATGCCCGGCCATGGCCCGTTCCTCGGCGGCCGCGACGGCCTCCCGCAGGGCGGCCGAGATGTCCAGCACGGGGTAGATCACATGGCGCACCAGCCGGGTCGCGTCCACCACGAGGATCACGCGCTTGAGCCTGAGCGCCTGTCCCGCCCGGAAGGTCGGCAACCGCAGTGCGGCGGCGAGGCGGGCGTCCATGTCGGAGAGCAGCGGGAAGGTGAGGCCCTCGGCCGGGGCGAAGGCCGCCGAGCGGAGGTTCACTCGTCGGGGGTGGTCAGGTGGCGTTCCAGGGACTCGATCTTGGCGGTCATGGCGCCGGACACGCCCTGGCGGACGTCGGCCTTGAGCACCAGGCTCACCCGGGGCGCGACCTCCGCGACCGCCTCGACGGCGCGGCGGACCACGTCCATCACCTCATCCCACTCGCCCTCGACGGTGGTGAACATGGCGTCGGTGCTGTTGGGCAGGCCGCTCTCGCGCACGACGCGCACCGCCCTGGCCACCGGCTCCGAGACGCCTTCGCCCACCCCGAGGGGGGTCACCGAGAAAGCTACGATCATTCACCCATTGTCGAGGCCGCCGATGGGAGCGGGGTAGCCGGGTACCGCCGTGGGCAGCCGCCAGGGCTCGTGGATCGCCTCGGCCGGCACGTCGGCCAGCTCCGGGACGTACCGCCGCACATAGTCACCGGTCGGGTCGAACTTCTTGGCCTGCCTGATCGGGTTCAGCATGCGGTTCGGCCGGGTGTCGTTCCCGGTGCCCGCCACCCACTGCCAGTTGCCCCAGTTGTCGGCGATGTCGGCGTCCAGCAGCAGGTCGGCGAAGTGTTCGCCCCCGATCCGCCAGTGGACCTTCAACCGCTTGGTCAGGTAGGAGCCGGTGATGAGCCGGGCACGGTTGTGCATCCATCCCTCGGCCGCGAGCTGGCGCATGCCGGCGTCCACGATGGGGACTCCGGTCATCCCCGCGCGCCACGCCTGCGCCGCCTCCCCGTCGCCGGTCCAGTCGACGTCCCGGCTCCGGTAGTCGCGCCGGGGCAGGTCGGGGAAGGCCAGCGTGACCTGGTGGTAGAAGTCGCGCCAGCACAACTGGCGGGTGAACGCCTCGCCCCCGGGCCGGTCGGCCGCCCGCGCGACCACCTCGGCCGGCGACAGGCAGCCGAAGCGCAGGTAGGGGCTGAGCATGGAGGTCCGCGCGCACGAGAGGTCGTCGTGGTGCTCGGCGTAACCGGCCAGGCCGAGCGCCAGCCAGTGCTCCAGCCGCCAGCGCGCGGCGGTCTCACCACCGGGCAGGGCGCCGTAGGGCAGGGTCGGCGCCTCCGGCGGCTCACCGGGTTCGATGGACGGCGGCAGCCGCACCAGGTCCGGCGGCGGCAGCAGGGGGCGGCGCGGCATGGCCGACCAGGCCCGCCAGTACGGGGTGAACACCCGGTAGTGGTCGCCGCCCACCGGCCGCAGCGCGTCCGGCGGCACGACGGTGACCCCGGGGAACAGCCGCAGCAGCAGGCGGTGGGCGGCGCACGCCTCGGCCAGGCGGCGCTCGCGCCGGCGGGCGTACGCGCTGACGTCGGCGGAGGTGAACACCGCGGTGGCGTGGATCCGCCCGGCCAGTCGCACGGTCTCGGTCACCGGGTCGCCGGCCCGTACGATCAGGTCGCCGCCGCGGTCACGCAGCGACGACCGCAGGTCGCGCAGCGTCTCGGCCAGGAAGCCCCGGCGATGCCGGGGGTCGATGCCCGGGTCCAGCACGAACAGCGGCACGACCCAGCGGGCCCGCGCGCATGCCTCGGCCAGCGCCGGATGGTCGTGCACCCGAAGGTCCCTGGTCAGCAGCACGATGACGGTGTCCACATCCATGTCTTCGCGCGGCCGGCCGAGGCCGGTTGCGTCCGCGGAGGGGTCCGGCTCCGAAGTATTCACGAGGTGAAGCCGCAGGACGGAATCGGAGCGGGCCGATGGACGAGAGCACCGCGACACGCGCCGGCGAGGCCGTCGCCAGGGCGGGCACCGAGGTGGAGTACGGGATCGGCGCCGTCGCCCGGCGGCTCGGCGTGCCCGCGTCCACTCTGCGCACCTGGAATCTGCGGTACGGCATCGGCCCGAGCCGGCGCAGCGCCGGCGGGCACCGCCGCTACGACGCCGTGGACCTGCGGCGGCTGGAGGAGATGGACCGCCTGGTCAAGGCGGGCGTGCCGCCGGCCGAGGCGGCGCGGGCCGCGTTGCGCCCCCTCCAGGAGTTCACCCGGGCCGCGTTCCCAGTCCAGGTCGCCCCGCCGGTGACCGGCCTGGACTCCGGCGCCGACAAGGGGGAACGCGGCCGGACCGCGGTCTCCGGGGGAACGGCGGATCAGGAGCACCCGCCCTCGCCCGACTCAGCGGGCGAGGCGGTGCCGCAGGTCACCGGGCTGGTCAGGGCGGCGCTGAACCTGGACGACCGGGCCGTGGTCGCGGGCCTGGACGCCGCGCTGGACCGGCACGGTGTGGCCTGGACCTGGGAACGGCTCGTGCTGCCGGTCTACGCGGCCATCACCCGGCGCCAGGAACTGTCCGGACGCGGCATCGAGATCGAGCACCTGTTCAGCGAACGCCTGCTGAGCGCGCTGGTGGGGCGGGCCGCGCGGCCGGAGCGGCCCGCCCACCCCCGGCCGGTGCTGCTGGCGTGCGCGCAGGAGGAGCAGCACTGCCTGGCGGTGTACGCGCTGGCCGCCGCGCTGACCTCGGCGGACGGGCTGGAGACCCGGGTGCTCGGCCCCCGGACTCCGCCCTCGGCGCTCGCGGACGCCATGCGCCGCATGGGGCCGTCGGCGGTGTTCGTCTGGTCCCAGCGGGCGGCGACCGGCGACCCGGCGGCGCTGCGGGCGCTCCCCGTGCTGCGGCCGGCCAGCCGGATCGTCGCGGGCGGCCCCGGGTGGTGGCACGACGCGCTGCCGCCGGGCGTCGCCCACGCGTCCTCGCTCCCGGCCGCCGTCGCCCTGATCCGCGCCGCCCTCGGCCACTGACCCGCGACGGAGCCGCCATGGTCGCGGCGCCCGGCCTGGACGCGAACACCGATCGCGGCATGTGAGCGCCCGGCGCTGGAGCCTTCGCCGGGGCGGCCGCGTGGCCACGCGAGGGCGGGAGTTGGCCGCGACGAGGGACGAGGTTGACGCGGGGTTGGTTGTGCGGGCGACCATCGCCGACTATGAATAGGTTTTGAATAAGTTCTATGTCGAGGGTGGTGAGACCATGGCCGGAACGCTCGGTATCCGTCTGGCGCGCGGCGAGGAGGCCGCGCTGGCGGAGTGCTATCGAACCCACGCGGCCCTGGTCGCCGGCTACCTGCGCAGGTTCGTCCCCGCGCAGGACATCGAGGACGTGCGGCAGGTGGTCTTCTCCGAGGCCTGGCGCTCACGCCACCGCTACGACCCGCGCCGCAGCCTGGAGGCGTGGCTGCTCGGCATCGCCCGCAACCGGGCGATCGACCATCTGCGCGCACGCGGCGTCGCGACCGTCCCGCTGGAGAGCGTGGGCGAACCCGCCGGCGGGGACGGACGGGACACCGCCGAGGTGCTGGGCAGGCGTGACCAGGTGCGCCGGGCCCTCGCGGTGCTGCCCGCGCCCCAGCGTGAGGCGATCGAACTGGCCTACTTCTGCGAGCTCACCCAGCGCGAGATCGCCGAGCGGCTCGACCTGCCGCTCGGCACCGTGAAGGCCCGCACCGCGCGCGGCCTGCACCGCCTGTCGGCGATCCTCGCCCCGCGCGCGGCCTGAGCCCTTCGTGCCACCGGCCTCGATCAGCCGGTGCGGACGATGGCGAGCGTACGTGGTGGCAGGGACAGACCGTCGGCGGTCAGGGCGATCTTGGGATCGGAGGCCAGGACGACGGTGCCGGGGCCGAGGGGCAGAGTGACCGGGGCGTCGCCCAGGTTGGCGGCCACGCGGTGCGCGCCGCGGTGCACGATGATCCAGCGGCCCTGCTCGTCGGTGTCGACCGAGACCAGGGAGAGCCGCGGGTCGGACAGGTCAGGGCAGGACCGGCGCAGGGCGATCAGCTCGCGGTACCAGTCGAGCAGCTCGGCGTGCACCGGAGCCGACGGCTCGCTCCAGTCCAGCTTCGAGCGCAGGAAGGTCTCCTCGTGCTGCGGCTCGGGGGCGGTGGCCCCCCAGTCGTCGTAGCCGAAGCCGACGAACTCCCGCTCCCTGCGCTCGCCCTCGCCCTGCGCGAGGTGCGGCTCCTCGTGGTCGGTGAAGAACAGGAACGGCGTGCTCGCCCCCCACTCCTCCCCCATGAACAGCATCGGGGTGAACGGCGAGGTGAGCAGCAGGCCGGCGCCCACTCTGAGCACCTCGGGCGGCAACCGGTCGCCCGCCGCCCGGTTGCCGATCTGGTCGTGGTTCTGCAGGCAGCACACGAACCGGTGGCCGGAGACGCGCAGGCGGTCCACCGGACGGCCGTGGGTGCGCCCGCGGAAGGTGGAGTAGGTGCCGTCGTGCAGGTAGGCCGAGGTCAGGACCTTGGCGAGCACGTCCATCGGCCCGAAGTCACAGTAGTACCCGTGCCGCTCCCCGGTCAGCGCGGAGTGCAGGGCGTGGTGCACGTCGTCGTCCCAGACCGCGGCCAGCCCGTACCCGCCGGCCTCGCGCGGGGTGACCAGCCGGGGGTCGTTCAGGTCGGACTCGGCGATCAGGGTCAGCGGCCGGCCGAGCGCGGCCGACAGCGCGTCCACCTCGACGGCGAGCTCCTCCAGGAAATGCACGGCACGGCTGTCGTGGAAGGCGTGCACGGCGTCCAGCCGCAGGCCGTCGATGTGGTAGTCGCGCAGCCACTGGACGGCGTTGCCGATGAAGTAGCGGCGCACCTCGTCGGAGTGCTTGCCGTCCAGATTGACCGCCTGTCCCCAGAAGGAGGAGGCGCTCTCGTGGAAGTAGGGCCCGAACTGGGCGAGGAAGTTGCCCGACGGGCCGAGGTGGTTGTACACGACGTCGAGCAGCACGCCGAGGCCCGCCTGGTGGCAGGCGTCCACGAACCGCTTCAGCCCGTCCGGCCCGCCGTACTCCTCGTACACGGCGTACAGGTCGACGCCGTCGTACCCCCAGTTGCGCCGCCCGGGAACCGGCGGCACCGGCAGCAGCTCGACGAAGTCGACGCCCAGCCGGACCAGGTGGTCGATCTTGCCGATGGCGGCGTCGAAGGTGCCCTCGGCGGTGAACGTGCCGACGTGCAGCTCGTAGATCACCGAGCCGGGCAGGGCCCGGCCGCGCCACGCCTGGTCGCCCCAGACGTATCGATCGTGCTCATGCACCCGGCTCGGCCCGAAGACGCCGTACGGCTGGCGCCGGGTGCGGGGGTCGGGGAACGCCTCGCCGCCGTCCACCCGGAAGGCGTAGTCGGTGCCGTGCGTGGCGCCGGGCACCTCGGCCGACCACCAGCCGCCCTCTCCGCGGACCATCTCGTGCCGCTGCGCCCTGTCGATCTCCACCTCGACGCGGCCGGCGGCCGGCGCCCAGACCTGGAACATGTTCCTCCCCGTGATGTCGGCGGACGACGGCCCCGGCCCTGCCGGGGCTCGCCTGCTATTCCTTTTCCAGCAGTGCCACGGGATGACGCGCCAGAAGGTGCGCGAACGGGACACGCCCGGTGTGCCGGGCCCCGGACAGCAGGTCATGCCAGCGTCCCGGAGGCAGGGTGATCGTCGCCGCGCCCCAGCCGCCGCGCCGCGCGAGCCCGGCCGGCAGCCGGGTGGCCACCGCCACCGCCTGCTCGCCGCGGGTGAAGGCGATCGCGTGGTCGCGGCCGGCGCCCGACTCCCCGGTGGACAGCGGCGCGTACGAGGCGTCGGGCCCGAGCCTGGCGCGCAGCCGCAGCGCCTGCGAGGTGACCAGGAGCTTGCCGGCGTCCCAGCTTCCCGCGCCGGGCGCGGCGAGCAGCGTGCGCCGGTAGGCGAAGTCCACCGGGCGGCGGTTGTCCGGGTCCACCAGCGAGAAGTCGGTGGTCTCGCTGCCCTGGTACACGTCGGGGACGCCGGGCATCATGAGCTGTACGAGCTTCTGGCCCAGGGAGTTCACCCTGGCGTACCGGTCGACGCGCTCGGTGAACGCCGCCACCGAGGGCCCGCACACGTCGATCGCCCGCGCCGCGAAGTCGCGCACGCCCTTCTCGTACGCCGCGTCGGGCGCGATCCAGGAGATGGAGGTCTTGGCCTCCCTGGCCGCCTTGTACAGGTAGTCGCTGAAACGCTCCACGCTGATCGGCCAGGCCGCCATGAGGTTCTGCCAGGCGAAATAGTCGAGCTTGGGGTCGAAGGACACCTGCTCGGACCATCCGGCGACCGCCTCGGCCCACTCATCGGGCAGCTCCGACAGCACGGCGAGCCGGGCCCGCACGTCCTCCGAGCGCTTGGTGTCGTGCGTGGACAGGGTCGTCATCGTGCCCGGCGCCATCGCGGCGCAGTAGGCGTGGAACTCCCCGGCCGAGACACCGAAGCGGTCGGGCTCGCCGCCGACCTCGTTCAGGCAGGCCAGCGGATACCACCGGTAGAGGGCGGTGTCCTCCACGCCCTTGGCCATGACCGGGCCGCAGGTCTGCTGGAACCGGACGACCGTCTCGGCCGGGCCGTGCAGCACCAGCTCGACGGCCCGCTCCACGTCGGCCGGATCGGCGTGCCGGGCGGCACGCTCGGCGGCCTCGCGCAGCACCCGCACGGTCTCGGCGGGCGGCTCCTCGCCGGGGACGGTGTAGGCGCGGTACACCGGCATGGCGGCGAGCAGCTCGGTCACGGCCTGGCGCAGCTGCGGGACGTCGCGGGTCAGCCGTTCGACCTCCCCGGTGAAGAACTGCGCGAGCACCTGCTTCTTCGCCTCGTGGCGGACGGTGTCGTAGTCGCGGGGGAAGGCGGTGTGCCGGACGAACAGGTCCACGAGCGGCTCGGCGCCCGCGGGGTCGACGAACAGCCGGGTCACCATGTTCAGCGCGTCGTACCCGGTGGTCCCCGCGCACGCCCAGTCGCCTGGCAGCCGCTCGTCGTCGATCAGGATCTTCTCGGCGACCGTCCACACCGGCGCCGCCTCGCGCAGCCGGGCCAGGTAGCCGCGGGGGTCGGCCAGGCCGTCGGGGTGGTCCACCCGCAACCCGCTGATCACCCCTTCGGCGACCAGGCCGAGGATCACCTCGTGCGTCGCCGCGAAGACCTCGGGGTCCTCCACGCGCAGCCCGATGAGCGAGGTGACGTCGAAGAACCGCCGGTAGCCGGGAGGCTCACGCCACCCCACCAGCCGGTAGTGCTGGTCGGCGAGCCGCCCCCCGCTGCCGGGCCGCACCGGGAAGGCGTGGTCGTGGTAGCGCAGCACGTCGCCGTCGGCGACCACATCGGTCGCAAGGTCGGCGTCATCGCCGAGCACCGGCAGCGCGACCTTGCCGTCGCCGCCCGCCCAGTCGATGTCGAACCACCGCGCCGACTCGGCCCGCGGGCCGCCCGCGAGCACGTCCCACAGCCGGGCGTTGCCCGACTCGGGGACCGGCACGGTCATGTGGTTCGGCACGATGTCGACGACCAGCGGCAGGCCCGCGGCCGCGAGCGCGCGCAACCCGTCCGGTCCGCCGAACTCCGCGCGGACCCGGGTGTGGTCGGTCACGTCGTACCCGTGCTGGGACGTGGGCACCGCCTGCAGGATCGGCGAGAGGTACAGGTGGCTCACCCCCAGCTCGGTGAGGTAGCCGACCAGGTCGGCGGCCTCCTGGAAGCCGAAGTCCGGGGTGAGCTGCAGCCGGTAGGTCGCCGTGGGCTTCGCGGGCTCGGTCACGTCGTTTCCTTCTGGTTCCTTCTGGTTCCTTCTGGTCGCCTGGCAGGGAGGGCGCCGTTCAGGCCCGGCGCAGCACGCGGACCGACCGGCCCGCCACCGGGACCTCCTCCGCCGCCCGGTAGAGCTTGGTGTCCACGGCGATCGGCTCGGCGGTGTCGATCTCGGGGATCCAGGCGTCGCCCAGCTCCTTGGGGATGGTGAACCGGATGGTCTCGTGGTGGGCGTTGAACATCAGCAGGAAGGAGTCGTCCACCACCCGGCGGCCGCGGCGGTCCGGCTCGGTGATCGCCTCACCGTTGAGGAAGACGCACAGCGAGCGGGCGTAGCCGTTGTGCCAGTCGGCGTCGGCCATCTCGACGCCGGCCGGGGTGAGCCACGCGATGTCGGTGAGATCGTCGCCCGACCCGCGCACGGCGCGGCCGAAGAAGAACCTCCTGCGCCGGAACACCGGGTGGTCGCGCCGCAGCCGGGCCAGCCGCTGGGTGAACTCCAGCAGCAGCCAGTTCTCCTTGATGTCGGACCAGTCGACCCAGCTGATCTCGTTGTCCTGGCAGTAGGCGTTGTTGTTGCCCTGCTGCGTGCGGCCGAGCTCGTCGCCGTGCGAGAGCATCGGCACGCCCTGCGACAGGAACAGCGTGGTGAGGAAGTTGCGCTTCTGCTGCTCGCGTAGCGCCTCCACCTCGACGCTCGCCGGCCCCTCCTCGCCGCAGTTCCACGACCGGTTGTCGTCCGTGCCGTCCCGGTTGCCCTCGCCGTTGGCCTCGTTGTGCTTGGTGTTGTAGGACACCAGGTCCTGCAGGGTGAACCCGTCGTGGCAGGTGACGAAGTTGATGGACGCCGCCGGGCGCCGGCTGTCGTCCTGGTAGAGGTCGCTGGAGCCGGTGAGCCGCGAGGCGAACTCCGGCAGCGCCGCCGGCTCGCCGCGCCACATGTCGCGGATCGTGTCGCGGTAGCGGCCGTTCCACTCGGTCCAGCGGGGCGGGAAGTTGCCCACCTGGTAACCGCCCGGCCCGACGTCCCACGGCTCGGCGATCAGCTTGACCTGGCTGAGCACCGGGTCCTGCTGCACGAGGTCGAAGAACGCCGACAGCCGGTCCACCTCGTGCAGCTCGCGGGCGAGCGTCGAGGCGAGGTCGAACCGGAAGCCGTCCACGTGCATCTCGATGACCCAGTAGCGCAGCGAGTCCATGATCATCTGCAGGGTGTGCGGCGAGCGCATCAGCAGGCTGTTGCCGGTGCCCGTGGTGTCCATGTAATAGCGCTGGTCGTCGTCCACGAGCCGGTAGTACGCCTCGTTGTCGATGCCGCGCATGCTGAGCGTCGGCCCGAGGTGGTTGCCCTCGGCGGTGTGGTTGTAGACGACGTCGAGGATGACCTCGATGCTCGCCTCGTGCAGGGCCTTCACCATCGCCTTGAACTCCAGCACCTGCCCGCCCCGCTGACCGGAGCTGGAGTAGGCGTTGTGCGGGGCGAAGAAGCCGATGGTGTTGTAGCCCCAGTAGTTGGTGAGGCCGCGCTGCTGCAGCGTGTCGTCGGTGACGAACTGGTGCACCGGCATCAGCTCGATCGCGGTCACGCCGAGCCCGGTGAGATGGTCGATGATCTCGGGATGCCCGAGCGCGGCGTAGGTGCCTCTGATGCGCTCGGGGATCCGCGGATGATCGATGGTCAGACCGCGGACGTGGGCCTCGTAGATCACGGTGTCGTGGTACGGGGTCGCGGGCGGCCGGTCGTGCCCCCAGCCGAAGAACGGGTTGACCACGACGGACTTCGGCACGAAGGCGGCCGAGTCGGTGTCGTCGCGGCTGTCGGGCTCGCCGAAGCGGTAGCCGTACACGGCCTGGTCCCAGTCGACCGCGCCCTCGATCGCCTTGGCGTACGGGTCGAGCAGGAGCTTGTTCGGATTGCAGCGTTGCCCCTGCGCCGGGTCGTACGGGCCGTGGACGCGGTAGCCGTAACGCTGCCCCGGGCCGATGCCGGGCAGGTAGCCGTGCCACACGAACCCCTCGCACTCGGTGAGGGTTACCCGTTCCTCCCTGTCATCGTCGTCGAAGAGGCAGAGCTCGACTCGCTCGCCCACCTCTGTGTAGAGCGCGAAGTTGGTTCCCGCGCCGTCGTATGTAGCCCCGAGCGGATACGGATCGCCGGGCCAAATTTCGATCATGTCACCACCCGGATAGGCATTTGCCCTATGTTCCCCCGACCATGCCACCCAAGGCGGCTGAGTGCGCCATATCACTTGACGCAGGGGACATCGTGCACTTGTCGGATGACCTGCGGCCCGCGGCCGGTGATCGACGCAGCCGCTGCCAGGTTACTCGACGGCCCCGCCGGGATCATCCTGGACACTCGACCGGTAACAGGACGGTCACGTGACTCCTCCGCTCCTTGAAGGGAGCGGCTTCTCGCTAAGCCGCTTCCGCGGCGTCGCGAAGGGCAAGCCCTGC
>NZ_BMNT01000014.1:82147-191233 GCF_014646695.1 Sphaerisporangium melleum | reverse complement strand
AAAGCGGTTCCGGTCATTTTCTCGGTCCTTTTCTTCAGGGCTTCTTGTTTCGTCCTTGCACTCACAACTTTCCGGCAAGACAAGCCCTCGGAACAGAGAAAACGACGGCAGCAAGCTGCACACCCGTGACCGCTTCCTGCCACGGCGGGCGGACAACCGGCACGGACCGCCGCCGGCCCGCATCACCGCAGGTCAGCGACCTGCTGGCAGATGGAAGCGGGACCGTTCTCATCAGACCGCCCGCGTGCGGCCCCCATGTCGCGGAGGACCGCCGCACGGCATCCTGCGCGAGACCGCCGAGCCTGTCCCCCGGCTCGCGTGCGGCCACGGGTTGACAGCGGACGGCCGGACCCAACACCCTTTCACTAGTCGAATAGTGAAAGGAGGGTTCTGTTGATCGAGTTCGACCTGGACCGCCGCTCTGGCGTCTCGACGTACCTGCAGCTCGTACACCAGGTCAAACAGGCGCTCCGGCTCGGCACGCTACGGCCCGGTGACCAGTTGCCGACCGCGCGCGAGGTGGTCGAGAGCCTGGCCATCAACCCCAACACCGTGCTCAAGGCGTACCGGGAACTGGAGCGCGACGGGCTGGTCGAGGGACGGCCGGGGATGGGCACGTTCGTCCGGCACGGCATCGCGGGTGCGACACTCGCCGAGCACACGCGGCTGCGGCGCGGTCTGGAGACGTGGGTACGCGACGCGTTCGCGGCCGGACTCGACCAGGAGGACCTGCGGGCGCTGTTCACCGTGGTCCTGGCCGACGCCGCGAAGAAGGGCGTGGCATGACTCCCGCGCTGGAGGTGACCGGGCTGGCGGTCCGCTATCGCCGCACATGGGTGCTGCGCGACTGCTCGCTGTCGGTGCCCACGGGACGCGTGGCGGCGCTCGTCGGGCCCAACGGCGCGGGCAAGACCACGCTCATGCACGCGACCGTCGGCCTGCTACGGCCCGCGCGGGGACGTGTCCGCGTGGCCGGCGAGGTGGCGTTCGTGGCCCAGGACAAGCCCCTGTACGACGACTTCTCCGTCGCCGAGACGCTCACCTTCGGCCGCCGGATGAACCGGCGCTGGGACGGCGCCGCGGCCGCCGACCGGCTCGCGGAACTCGGCATCCCGCTCAAGCGGAAGGTGGGCGGTCTGTCGGGCGGGCAGCGGGCGCAGGTGGCGGTCACGCTGGCGCTGGCCCGCCGGCCCGACCTGCTCGTGCTGGACGAGCCGCTCGCCAACCTCGATCCCCTCGCTCGCCACGACGTGATGCGTTCGATCATGGCGGAGGTGGCAGGAGGAGAGCTGACCGTGCTGCTGTCCTCGCACGTCGTCTCCGACCTGGAGGAGACCTGCGACTGGCTGGTCGTGCTGAACGAGGGCCGGCCGCAGGTCAGTGGCGACATCGAGGAGTTGCTCGACGGGCATCTCGTGCTCACCGGGCCCGGCGAGGCGTCGGCGGCGACGGCGCAGGTGGTGAGCGCGAGCCGTACCGGCAGGCAGGTCGGCATGCTGGTCAGGGGCGCACCCCCGCTCGATCCGCGGTGGCGGGCGCGGCGCCCCGGGCTGGAGGAGCTCGTCATGGCCTACCTGCGCAGCCCCGAGTCGGCGGCGCTGCCGAGACCGGTGGAGGCGAGCGCGTGATCTGGGTGACGTGGCGCCGGCACCGGGCGCAGATCGTCGTGACGGCGGGGCTTCTGGCGCTGCTGGGGGCGCTGCTGCTGGGGTCGGCCGTGGAGGCGGGCCGGTACGTCGCCGAGCACGCCGCGCCCGGCTGTCCGGGGCCTGGCGTGACGTGCGGAGACCTGGCGGTGGCGCTCGAGCGGCGCTACGACGCCGTGTACTCGGTGTTCGGCTGGATGCCCCTGGTGGCGCCCGCGTTGATCGGGGCGTTCTGGGGCGCGCCGCTGCTCGGCCGCGAGTACGAGCGCGGTACCCACCGCCTGGCCTGGACCCAGTCGGTGTCCGTGCGGCGGTGGCTGCTGGTCGAACTGTCGGTCCTCGGCGGAGCGGTCGTGGCCGGCGGGCTGCTGCTGTCGCTCATGGTGAGCCTGTGGCGGCCGGTGTTCAGGGCCGGGGTCGACTCCACGTTCGGCAACATCGGCGTGTTCAACATGGTCGGGGTGGCCCCGGCGGTGTGGTGGCTGTACGCGTTCGCGCTGGGCACCGCGGCCGGCGCCCTGTTCCGGCGTACGCTACCGGCGATGGCGCTGGTCGTGGCCGGGGTGACGGTGACGATGTTCACGATGTTCCAGCTGAGCGACCACTATGCCGAGCCGGCGCGTGCCGAGTTGTCCGGCACCGTGGTGCTGGACGATCCCGACGCCCGTCTGGTGGGCGGCGCCTGGGTGGAACCGTCCGGGAGGGAGGTCGCCGAGCCGTCGGGCAGTGGCTGCCCGCGCCAGGTGGACGCGGGACGGAGCGAGAAGAACGCCAGGACGTGGGAGGAATGCCTGTTCGGCAAGGGGTACCGGTACGCGGTCTACTACCATCCGCCGTCCAGGTTCTGGCGCTTCCAGTGGACCGAGGCGGGGATCCTGACGCTCGCGTCGGTGGTGCTCGGCGGCCTGGCCGCGCGCCGCGTCCTGCGCCGCCCCGGCTGACAGCACGGCTCGTCAGCCGGGGCGGGCTCAGGCGGCGGCGTGGAGCAGCGCGGCCAGGTCGGCCAGATCGCTGATCGGAAGCTCGCCGGGCAGGCCCCGCAGCGTGGCGACGCGCATGCCGGCGGCCACCCCCGCCGCGAAGCCGGGCGGGGAGTCCTCGACCACCAGGCAGCCGTCGGGCGGCACCCCGAGCGCCGCGGCGGCCTTGAGATAGCCCTCCGGGTCGGGCTTGCCGCGGGCGACGTCGTCATGGGTGACCAGCAGCGGCGGGTCGATGCCGGCGGCGGCGAGCCGCGACACCGCCAGCCGCCGGCCGGAGCCGGTGACGACGGCCCACGGCAGCCGGCGCCCGGCCAGCACGCCGAAGAGGTCAGCGGCGCCCGCGGCAGGCGCCACACCGTCGAGGTCGGCGCATTCCAGGTCGAGCAGTGCCTGGGCCGCGCGCGCCTGCTCCGGCTCGGTCAGGTGCGGCAGCAGGCGGCGGACGCCGTACGGGCCCGGGTGGCCGCGCAGGTCGTCCGTGAGCGCCTCGGCGGGGATGCCGTGCATCGCCGCCCAGGCGCCCCAGGCCCGATCAACCGCGGCGTCGGAGTCGACCAGCGTGCCGTCCATGTCGAGCAGTACGGCGCGGACATCGCGCAGCGCGGCCACGCGATCGTCCTGCCGGGCGCCGAGGCGGGTCATCGCGCCTCGCCCGGCGCGTGGTGGTGCACGACCTTGAGCACCATGAGCGTCGTCAGCGCCGCGAGCGTCAGGGCGTTGGCGGCGAGCACGGCGACGTCGGCCACCGCGACGCCGTAGGTGAGCCACAGGCCGACGCCGACGCTGAGCATCACCAGGTAGGTCCAGGAGAGATCGCCGGTGGAGCGGGTGCGCCAGGAGCGGCGCAGTTGCGGCAGCCACGACGCGGTGGTCAGGACCCCCGCGACCAGGCCGAGAACGGTTATCACGGCTTCCCTCCGATTTTGTTCGCGTAACGAGCATAATCGGCGCGGAGATCCGGCACAATGCCCCCTATGGAGGTCGGAGAGGTCGGACGGGCACGTGCCATCCAGGTGCAGGGGATGCTCGCGGTGCTGCGGCACGTCCACGCGCACCCGGCGACCACCCGGGCCCGGCTCGCCCGCGACCTCGGCCTCAGCCGCGGCTCGGCCGCCGAGATCATCGCGCGGTTGCACGCGCTGCGCCTGGTCGCCGAGAGCGGCGCCGAGCCCACCGGGGCGCGCGGCCGGCCCACCCGGGTGGTGCACCGCCACGACCGCGGGCCGGTCGTCGCGGTCGCCGAGCTCTCCCATGAGTCCTGGGGGGTGGCGATCGCCCATCTGGGCGGCGAGCTGTGCCCGGTGCGCCGTGAGCGCCACGATCGGCCGGGCGCGCCCGAGGACGTCCTGGCCCGGATGGGCGCGGCCCTGCGCGAGGTCCAGGCCGCCTACGGGACCCGGCTGCGGGCCGTCGGGATCGCCCTGCCGGGCACGGTCAGCGACGGGCGGCTGGTGGCCGCGGCCACGCTGGGCTGGCGGGACGTCGACATCGCCCGAGGACTCGGCATCCCGTTCTCCATGCCGGTCATCACCGGCAACGACGCCACGATGGCCGGCGTCGCCGAGGCGCGCCGGGGCAGCGCGGCCGACGCCGGCGTGGCCCTCTTCCTGACCGTCGAGGTCGGCATCGGAGGGGTGCTGCTGGAGCGCGGGCGCGCCGCGACCGGCGCCACCGGGGCCGGCGGAGAGTTCGGGCACATGCCGTTCGGCGACCCGGCCCTGCCCTGCCCCTGCGGGGCGCACGGCTGCTGGGATCTGGAGGTCGACGGGCGGGCCCTCGCCCGCTACCTGGAGGAGCCGCCCCCCGCCGCGCCGCGCACCGCGGCCGGCGCCGTCCTGCACAGGGCCCGTACCGGGGACGCCGCCGCCCGCGCGGCCCTCGACCGGGTGGCCGGCAACCTCGGGCGCGGCGTCGCCGGCCTGGTCAACGCGCTGGATCCGCAGGTGGTGACGCTCTCCGGGCTGGCGGTGGTGATCGCGGACCTCGCCGGGCCGGCCGTGCGCGCCGCCTACCTGGCGGGTCTGATGGGCTTCCGCCGCCGCACCCCTCCCCCGCTGGTGCCCGCCCGGTTCCCCGATGACGGCAGCATGCGCGGCGCGGCCGAGCTCGCCTTCGACGCCGTCCTGTCCGAGGCGGGCCTGGACGAGTGGCGCCGCGACGCCCGCGACGCCGCCGGCTGAGCGCGTCCCACCGGCCCGCACCCGGTGGCCGAGTGTGGCGAGACGGTGACGGGTGCGGGGTAATCGGGGTTAGATGCCGGTATGACGGGCGGATCCGCGGGTGCGGCATGACGCGGGTCTACGTGTCATCGACGTACCCCGACCTACGCGAGTGCCGCGGGCAGGTGCTCGGGGCACTGCGCAGACTCGGCATCGAGGACGTCGCGATGGAGCACTACGTCACCGACTCCGAGCCCGCGGTGGACCGGTGCCTGCGCGACGTCGCCGAGTGCGACGTCTACATCGGCATCCTCGCCTGGCGGTACGGCCCGCCGCCGCCGGGCCACGACCGGTCGGTCACCGAACTGGAGTACCGCGAGGCGGTGCGGCTGGGCAAGCACCGGCTGCAGGCCGGAAGTAGCCGCCCCCGGCGAAGATCGGGGCTCCGTCGATGCCGGTATAGGTCTCGAGGTACTCCCGGAACACCCGCAGCAGCAGGCGGGGGATCTCGACGCTGTCCCCCAGTGTCCGCAGGGCGTCCAGCACGTCGTCGGCGGTCTCGTCCGGAGTGTCGACGCGTAACGCCGACAGCTCGGTGGACGGGAAGGTGAAGCACAGCAGTTGCTCGGCGTCCGAGAGTGAGTTGGACCCGTCGCGCCCGCCCCACACCCACTGCCCGTCACGGAAGGAGACCCGCGCGGCGGCCTCCCACACGTCGAGGAGCTGCTGGCGCGGCTGCAGTTTCATGCGGTGACCATTCTCCCCTCGAGTCTCCTCGAAAGAACGCCGTGATGGCAGTGTTCCCCATTGGTGGCCCGACGCCAACCTGTTCGCGCCGCCACGCGCGGACGGGCGGCCCGCGCCGGCGACGGGAGGGCGGGGCCGGCGATCAGCGCGGCAACGTTCCGGTGAGCAGCAGCGCGTGAAGCAGGGCGAACATCCAGGGCAGCAGCCGCTCGGCGGTGCCCAGCTCGGCGTACCTGCCGCGCCGTCCGGCGGTGGGGCGGGGCGCGAGCAGAGCCCACTCGTCGGTGTACGGCCGGACCGGCAGCCGCCGCTCGATCTCGTTGATCACCTGGAACTTCGCTCCGTTGAGCAGGCGGTAGCTGCGCAGTTGCAGCCACCAGGCGGCAGAGAGCAGTATTCCGGCGACCGCCACGGCCACCGAGACCACCCAGGGGGACCTGGCCAGGTCCGGGACGGTGAGCCCGACGACGGCGACGAAGGTGGTCTGCGCGGTCAGGAAGAAGGCGTTGGCCGTGCCGCGGCGGGCCGAGACCCGGTCGGCCATCTCGACGGCCGTCTTGTACAGCTCCAGCACGGCGGGGTCGAGCCCGGCCGGCACCGAGGCGATCGGCCCCGGCGGCTCTGGCACAGGAGCGACCGGAGCTGAGGCGACCGGCTCGGACGAGGCGGGCAGGGGCCGCACCTGCGCGGACTCGGCGGATGCGAGCTCGGCGGGCGGCGAGGACGGCTCGGGCTCGGCGGGCGGGAGCACGAAGGCGACCCTACACCGGCCCGGAGCCCGGGAGAAGGCGGCGCCGGCCCCGGCAGCCCGGCCGTGCCGAGCGGAGCAGCGCGGCGCTTCAGCCTGGCCGGGCGGAGTGGCGCAGGGCGGCCCTGTACCCGGCCGGGCAGTGCGGGAGGGCGACGGCACTGACCGGGAGGGAAGCCTGTCTCACCCTGCGGCGACGGGACGGGGCGACGGCTCTGACCGGGGGCACGGGCTGGACCGGCGAGGGCTCTGTTCTCGTCCTGCGATGACGGGGTATCGCCCTCGCGAGCCCAGCCGGCAGGAGGCGACGGAAGAGGAGTTTTGTCGTTTTCGTCATCAGGTTGTCATCGCTCGCGGGAATGTCTCGGGAGCGCTGGGTGTCGCATTTGACGTGACCGTACCCAGACAGGCGCCGTTCCTCGGCGAGACCACATGGGCGCGGCGGTTCGAGACCCCGCTGCGCCAGTTCCTGCGCACGGAGACCGGCAGCGCCGCGTTCCTGCTGGCCGCGACGCTGGCCGCCCTCGTATGGGCGAACGCGCACCTGCCGTCCTACCAGGCGCTGTGGGGGACGGAGCTGTCCGTCCGGCTCGGCGGCACCGGCGTCTCCCAGGATCTGCGGCACTGGGTGAACACCGGGCTGATGACGCTGTTCTTCTTCGTCGTGGGTCTTGAGGCGCGGCGCGAGTTCGACATGGGCGAGCTGCGCGACCGGCGGCGGCTGGTGCTGCCCGTCGTGGCGGGCGTGGGCGGCATGCTCGTGCCGATCGCGGTGTACCTGCTGGTCAACGGGGGCGGGCCGGCGGCGCACGGCTGGGGTGCGGCGATGTCGACGGACACGGCGTTCGCCATGGGCATGCTCGCCCTGGTGGCCTCCCGCTTCCCGGCCCGCGCCCGCACCTACCTGCTGACCGTCACCGTCGTCGACGACCTGGTGGCGCTGCTGGTCATCGCGGTCTTCTACAGCGAGCAGGTGCGGGTGGCGCCGCTGCTGACCGCGATCGCGATCTTCGCGGCCATGCTGGTGGTGAAGTACGTCTTCGGAGTGCGCAACGGCATGCTGGTCGCGGCCTTCGGCGTGGCGGCCTGGGCGGCTCTGCTGGCGTCCGGGGTCGAGCCGGTGGTCATCGGCCTGGCCATGGGCCTGCTGACCTACGCCTCGCCGGCCACCCGCGACGACCTGGAGCGGGCGAGCGACCTGTTCCGGCTGTTCCGCGAGCAGCCGACCGCCGCGCTGGCCCGGTCGGCCAGCGTGGGGGTGGCCAAGGCCATCTCGCCCAACCACCGGCTGCAGCAGCTCTACCACCCGTGGACGAGCTACCTGATCGTCCCGCTGTTCGCGCTGGCCAACGCGGGCATCGTGATCGACGGGGAGTTCGTGGCCCGGGCGCTGACCTCGCCGGTCACCCTCGGCATCGTCGCCGCCTACGTGCTCGGCAAGCCGGTCGGCATCGTCGGCGCGACGTGGCTGGTCACCCGGCTGAGCCGGGGACGGGTGCGCCCGCCGGTCGGCTGGGCGGCGGTGACCGGCGGCGGGACGATCGCCGGCATCGGCTTCACCGTGTCGCTGCTGATCGCCACCCTCGCCTTCGAGGGCCCCCGGCTGGAGGAGGCCAAGTTCGGCATCCTGACCGCCGCCCTGGGCGCGTCGGTGGTGACCTGGATCATCTCCCGAGTGACGGTCCGGCTGCCGTCCGGGACCCGGGCGCGGGCGCTGCTCGGCACCGCGGAGAGCATCATCGACCTCGCCTCCCCCGTCGACCCCGAGCGCGACCATGTACGCGGCCCGATGGGCGCGCCGGTGACCGTCGTCGAGTACGGCGACTTCGAGTGCCCGTTCTGCGGGCTGGCCGAGCCCGTCGTGCGCGAGCTGCTCGCCGGGGAAGGCGACGTCCGGTACGTCTGGCGCCACCTGCCGCTGCACGACGTGCACCCCTCGGCACAGCTCGCCGCCGAGGCCAGTGAGGCCGCCGCGGTGCAGGACGCCTTCTGGGAGATGCACGACGTGCTGCTGGAGCACCAGGGCGAACTGCTGCCGCCGCACCTGCTGGACTACGCCGAGCAGATCGGGCTGGACGTGGAGCGGTTCCGCCGTGACCTGGAGGAGCACGCCGGCGCCGCGCGCATCGCCGAGGACGTCGACTCCGCCGACCTGAGCGGGGTGTCCGGCACCCCGACGTTCTTCGTCAACGGCCGGCGCCACCACGGCGCGTACGACATCGTCACGCTGAAGGCCGCCGTCCGCGCGGCGCGCGCCCGCGAGTCTCTGCTCGCCCAGACCGGCTGACGCGAGGCGGCCGTGGCGCCCGTCGCCCGCGGGCATGGGCGGTCAGCTCTCCTCCGCCGGGGCGGGTTTCATCAGGCGGCGGCGGATCTCGGCGATCTGGAGGGGCTCGGCGATGCCGTCCCAGGGGGCGAGCGCGGCCAGGCCCTTGTCGCGGTGGGCGCGGGCGTTGCGCGGCTCGGCCTCCGCCAGGCGCAGCCGGGCCAGCGCGGTGCTCACCCCGGTCGGGGGAAGCTTGGCCAGCGCCGAACGCAGCAGCCGCGCGGCCTCTCCGCGGCGCTCGGCGGTGAGCGCCGCCGCCTGCTGCACCTGACAGCGGGCCTCGCCGACGCCGTCACCGGCCGCCCGGTGCAGCCGGACGGCCTCCTCCCAGCCCTCCCCGGCCTCACGAGCCCTGCCCAGGTACCAGTGGACGACAGCCAGCAGCTCACGGGCGTGCGCCTCGGCGGAGAGGTCCGCGGCCTCGCGGGCGACGGCGAGCGCCCGCACCAGCATGCCCTGGGCGTCCACGTAGAGGCGGTCGGCCTCGGGGCCGCGGTGCTCGGCGGCGCACACCTGCCCCCGCCGCATGCGCAGCACGGCCATGTCGATCCACCGGATGGCCTGGCCGGTGGCGTCGCCGCCCGCCAGCGCCTGCCCGTACCGGACCAGGGACGCCTCGACGGCGGCGAACTCGTCCCCGGCGGTCAGCAGCGTGGCGGCGCGGGCCAGGTGGATCTGCGCGGGCCAGCTCTCGATGCCGCCCGCGCCCTGCAGCCGGGTCGCGCCGTCCAGGTGCTCCTGGGCCAGCCGCGGCTCGCCGAGCGCGAGCGCGACCAGGCACAGCCGCAGCTCGGCGGTCGCCTGCGCCCCGGTGTCGCCGACCGCCCGCGCGGCGGCGGCCAGCGCGGTGGCCGCCTCGCGCCGCTCCTTGTGGCGCTGTTCCAGCAGGAACCAGACCTCCAGGGCGTCGGCGATGCGCCACAGCGGGCCCGCAGAAGCGCCCGAACCGGGCCATCGGGCGCGCAGGATCTGCAGCAGCGCCTTGTCCTCCAGGCCGAACCAGGCCCGGGCGTCCTCCCCGGGCAACCGCTCGGCGTGGTAGTCGGCCAGTTCGGCGAACCGGTGCGCCAGCCGCCGCCAGGCGGCCTCCCAGTCCCCCGGGGGCGGCACGATCGCGCGGGCGGCCTCGACCACGCGGACCCGCGCCTCGCGGACCCGCTCCACCAGCCCGTGCCGGCTGAGCTCCTCCATGCACCGCTCGACGTCGCGTTCATGGGCGCCGAGCAGGGCTGCGGCGCCGTCGCGGCCGAGTTCGGCGAGCGGCGTGCGGGCGAGCAGCGCCAGCAGACGGCGGGGCTGGGGGCGCACCCGGCGCAGTTGCCCCGCGAGCAGCGTCTGCAGCCCCTGGTCGCGCGGCCCCTCCTCCAGGCTTTTGAGCAGCGCGGCGATGGGCACGCGCGGGTTGCCGGCCAGCCATCGGGCGATGCCGGTGATGATCGCGGGCCGGCGCAGGAACAGCTCCGCCAGCCGGGCGGTCGCGGCCGGGTCGGTCTCCAGGAGGCCCGCGGTGACGTGGGCGCGCAGCAGCCGTTCGCCGGCCGCGGGGGTGAGCGGCCCGATCTGGACGACGGACACCTCCCCCGGCAGGGTCTCGTCCGGGCCGGTGTCCAGGTCGCCGGCGACCATCACGAACGCGCCGGGCACGTGGCGGGGCAGCCAGGACACCTGCTCCCACCGCTCGACGTTGTCGAGCAGCAGCACCGTTCCGGTGCCCTCCAGCGCGGCGAGCACCTCCTGGGCCGCCACCTCGGAGTCTCCCGCGGCGGCGATCGGGCGGCCGAGCGTGCGCAGCACCCGCTCCACGACGCTGCGGGCGTCCTCCGGCGCGTCACGGTCCTGCCCGCGCAGGTCGGCGTAGTGCTGCCCGGCGATGTCCGGGGCGAGTTCCCAGCCGGCGGCGACGGCGACGGCGGAGGTGCCGACTCCCGCCGGGCCCCGCACCGCGACCAGGCCGCGCTCGCGGGCCCGGGCGGCGACCGCGGCCACCTCGGCGTCCCGGCCGACGAACGGCTCGGCCCGCGGCGGCAGGTGCCGGGGGACGGCCGGAGATCGCGGGGGCCGCTCCCGGCGGTGACGCTGCCACGCCCACCCTCCGGCCACCAGGAGCGGCGCGGTCACGAAGAGCAGCCAGGTGGGCACCCGTGACAGGACGGCGTTGGCCGCCATCTCCTTCAAGATCGCGCCACCGCAGGCGGAACCCAGGACGATGACGGCCGTCACCGTCTCGCTGAGGCTCCTCGGCACCAGGGCCGACAGCCGGTCCCGCTTGCGGTGACGCGGACGCGGGCGCGGCCCACCGGCGGGCGGGGTCACCGGCGCACTCCCCGGGTCAGACCGCGGGCCAGCACCCTGCCGGTGGCCAGCGCGAGCACTACGGGCACCACGGTGAGCACGACCTCCTGGGCGGCGAACGCCCCGGCGGAGGTGGAGAAGTGGCGGGTCTGCTGCAGGACGACGAGCGGCGCCTGGTCGGCCGCCGGCCAGTTCAGCAGCAGGCCGGCCACCAGGTCGTTCCAGGCCAGCACGAAGGCCAGCACGGCCACCGCGAGCACCGCCGGACCGCTCTCGACGGTCATGCGGGCGATCGCGGAGCGGCCCTCCGCGAGCGGACGCAGCACCACCGGGCGGGGCACGGCGATGAAGGCGCCGCGCAGCAGCAGCACGCCCAAGGGGAGCACCAGCGCGGCCTGGATCACGGCCAGCACGACGGTGACGCCGACGAGGGCGCCGAGCATCTCGGCGAGCGGCATGGCCGCCACCTGGGGAGGCAGGACCGCGAGCAGGACGGCCACGGCGGCGGCGATCCGCTGCGCCCGGGCGGGGAGCCGCCCGGGGGTCAGGGCGTAGGCGGCGGGGACGGCGAACAGGACGACCAGCGCCGCCACCAGCACGGCGCGCTCGGCCGTGGCGCCGAGCGCGCCCGCGAAGACGCCGCCTTCGAACGCCTCCCTGAACGACCCCAGGCCGTACCCGCCGGTCCACCACCCGGAGGTCGCCACGGCCTCCGGGGAGCGTAAGGAGGTCAGCAGCAGCACGGCGAACGGTAAGGCCCAGATCAGGGCGATGGCGACGGCGGCGGCGCCGGTCAGGGCCGCCGGGCCGCGCCGCCTAGTCGGTGGAGCGGCGAGCCGGGCTGGAGGGCCGGCGTCGGTCCAGTTGCGGCGCACCCGCCACAGCAGGGCCGTCACCGCGGCGACGGCCATCGCCATGACGGTCAGCAGGACCCCGAGCGCCGCGGCGGGGCCGTCCCCGAGATCGCCGCGGTGGCGCCACCAGAACAGGCCGACCACGTCGACCCGGGCCTGGACCGAGCCGGGCGCGCCGACCAGCACCAGCTCGAAGACGCGGACGGCGGCGGTGAGCACGACGAGCATCACCAGGCCCGCCGTCGGGAACAGGGCTGGGGCCACGACCGCGCGGAACCGGCGCAGCCGCCCGGCGCCGAAGACGCGCGCCACCCGCAGCAGCCCGGTGGGCAGGTTGGCCAGGCCCACCTGGAAGGCGAGGCAGGCCAGGCCGGTCCACTGCCAGACGAAGGCCAGGCCGAGCACCAGCCAGATCCATCCCGGGCCGAGGAACGGCGCGCCGCCGGGTAGCAGCGCCGACACCGTGCCGCGGGCGGGATCGGCGTCGAAGATCAGCCGGAACGCCGTCCCGGCGGTGAGCGGGGAGGTGACGGCCGGCAGGGCCAGCGCGGCGAGCAGCAGCGCCCGCGTGCGCGGGCCGGCGTCCTGGGCGAGGCGGGCCAGGCCGAGCCCGAGCCCGCAGACGCCGAGGGCCAGCAGCAGCCATCCGAGGCTGTGCAGCAGGGCGAACCGGACGTCCTGGTCGGTCAGCACGGAGAGGTAGGCGGACGGGCCGCCGGTCAGGCTGGTCACCGCGGTCACCGCCAGCGGCGCCAGCAGGACGGCCGACACCAGCGCCGCCGCGGGCAGCAGGTACACCCAGCCGCCGTGCCGGCCCGTCCCCTGCCATCGGGCGGGTGCCCGCACGTCGTGGTGCGGGGTGAGGTCGAACAAGAACGCGTCGCCGCCGGTCATGGGCCCGCACTCCCTCCGGCCAGCGCCGCCAGGGCGTCCATCGCACCGTTCACGGCCGCGGTGACGACCTCCTCGGGGGCACCGTCGCCCGCGGCGGCGTCGCCGTCGTCCCAGTCGACGGTGACGGCGGTGAACAGGTCGGTGAGCACCCGCCACAGCCCCCGCCCGTCACCACCCGCGAGCGGGCCGGTCAGCCGGTCGGACAGGTCGAATTCGAAGTCCTCGTACAGGTCGGCGGCCACGCCGGAAAGGACCCGCGGGTAGCGCACGCGCGGGTCCAGCGACAGGAAGCCGCCCTTGGCCGCCCAGCGTTCCAGGCGGGTGACGGTGTCGTCCGGCGACGGCGGGGCGCTCTCACCGTCCCCGACGAGCCTGCGCACGGCGCGCACGCCCGCGGGGGTCAGCGCCACCGCGACGTCGCCACCCGCGATGACCGGCGGGGCGGGCTGGTGCCGCGGGCCGGGGAACCGGAACCGCTCGACCCGGCACGCCGTCCGCTGATCGGACCCGCAGCCGGCCGCCCGTGCGGGGGCGTGGCCGGCGATGACCGGCCAGGCGAAGTCGGGCGCGGCGACCATGTCCGCGCGGCCGTGGACGAAGACGTCCAGGACCGCGTCGGGGAACTGCGTGACCAGCGCCCGCCGCCCGCCTCCGGGCATGAGGCCTCTGATCGACCACAGGTTCGCGAGGCGGGTGAGCGCGTCCCGGACCTTGACGTGCGACCAGGCCACCAGGTTGGTCCGGTCGCGCAGGCTCTGGTAGACGCCCCGGTCGAGGCCGGCCAGCACGTTCTCGAACCAGTCGGTGAGCATCCAGCCGTCGGCGGCGCCGATGGCCAGCGGCGGCCGTCCGGCCCGGGCCCGGGCCTTGCACCAGCCCACCCAGTCTTCCCAGTGGGCGGGCCGGGCCGACGTCGGCAGGGCTTCGGGGCGGTACCAGACCAGCGACTTGTGGGCGACCTTGAACCAGGCGCCGCGCTTGGCGCCGTCGGGCCCGGCCGGCAGGAGCTCCTGCCAGGCGTCCGGGCCGGACGCGGGCACCGGGCGCAACTGGGAGACGGCCGCCGTGTCGGTGACCAGCGCGCCCCGCGGCACGATCGCCATGTCCGGGATGGCCGCCGGGACGACCGGGCCGCCGAGCAGGGCGTCGATGTTGTCCCCCGCCGAGAAGACCACGGCGCCGGGCAGGCCCAGGACCTCCCGGAAGCGGCTCAGCTCCCACCCGCTCCACACCACCGCGATGCGCACCGGCGGCGCGCCGCCGCATCCGACGGCCACCGTCGCGGCGGCACCGGCCAGCAGAGTGAGCGCACCCCTACGGTCCATCGGCGGCCACGACCTCCCAGGAAAGCGCGGGGCCGCGCAGCGCCGCGACCCGGTCTCCGTCGTCGCTCACCACCACGACCGGCAGGTCGGGATAGGCGTTCAGCGTCTCGCTGACCGCGGCGTGGCAGGGCGGGTGGCCGGTACGGTCCTCCACGACCACCGCCCTGGCCGCCTGCCACCGGCACATGGCCCGGGCCAGTGCCACACGCAGCCGCTCGTCCGGCGACAGCTCGTGCGCGCCGATGGCGAGCATGCCCTGGAGGTTCAGCCGGCCGGCCACGTAGGCGACATAGCCCCGGCGGTAGGCGCCGCGGCGATCCTCGCGCATGCCGAACGCGATGTTCTGCTCGACGGTCAGATGCGGGAACAGCCCGCCGCCTGCGGGCACCAGGGCGATGCCGCGGTCCTCCCCGCCCAGCGAGGTGATCTCCTGCCCGGAGATGCGGATGGTGCCCTTGCGCGGCCATGACTCCCCCACCAGCAGATCGGTGAAGGCGTCCGCCTCCCCGGAGTCCGGCGCCAGCACGACGGCCACCCGCCCCGGCGCGGCGGCGAGCCGGCGCGGGCTCAGCGCCCGCCGGCCACCGCCGTGCTCCCACAGCAGGTCGTCGAGTTCCAGTCGCAGTCCGGTCAAGGATTCCCCGGTTCTTCGGTAAAGGGCTCCCCTCGTTTGTACAGCCCATCACCGGCGAGCGGGCAACCCGTTGCGTTTCCACTCGATCACGAACGGCGAACAGCACCGTTCCGCAACCCGCGTAACCCGCTTTCGGCACGCCCCGAAACCCAAGCCCTCCGCTCCGGATGTGCCGGGTAGAGCCGATCGCCTGAACACGCGGCTCGGCCTCCACCGTTCGGCTGCTCCTCGCCCTCACGTCGCAGTGCCCTTACGTTCCGGCGCGGCGACGTGGCCCGGCGGTTCTCGCGCATGGCGAATGGGATGTTCCGCTCAACGATCAGGTGCGGGAACGAACCGCCACACACAGGCCAGGGCGACGCCACAGAGATCGAAGAGCCCAGCCGGGATCCGGTTCTACTGGAAGTCGAACTCCTCGGCGCGGACGCCGGCGAGGAAGGCGTCCCACTCGGCCCGGGTGTAGACGATCACCGGGCCGTCGGGGTGGCGGCTATGCCGCACCGCGATCCGCCCACTCCCGTCAAGCAGTGGACCCGCCTCGACGCAGTTGGAGCCGCCGTTGGGACTGAAGCTGCTTATATGCCACGCCGCAGCTTGCTCACGCTGAGGATCGGTCGAACGACTCCCCACCACACCACCCACCGAACTCACTGGAAATCGAACTCGTCTGCGCGAACGCCGGCCAGGAAGGCATCCCACTCGGTCCTGGTGTAGACGATCATCGGACCGTCGGGGTGACGGCTGTGCCGTACGGCGATCCGCCCACTGCCGTCGAGCAAGGGACCCGCCTCGACGCAGTTCGGTCCTCCATCAGGGCTGAAACTACTTACGTGCCACGCTGCTAAGGGCTTCTGTGGAGAGCTCATCACTTTTCCTCGTCCAGACCTATGGCAGGTTGTCAGCGATCTCGCGAATGAACTTGCGCGCCTCCAGCGGTTCCAAAGTGGCCTCCCGGATATGTTCAAGTTTAAGCATGAATCGCCCGACTTCAGCTGACTCCACGTAGATGCCTCCCGCGGGCGTGTCCATGTAGGCGACCTCAGGGTACGGCTCAGGCATTTCGAAGATCCTGAAGGCCCCTTCCGGACTTGCGTGCGCACCAGAGGAGAAGGGCAGCACACGGATCTCTATGTGGGACTGTTCGGCCAGCACCAGCAGATGCTCCAGCTGCGCCTGGAGCACGGTGTGACCTCCTGGGGATCGGCGCAGGAGGCTCTCGTCCAAGATCGCCTCGATGAACGGCGGCTCAGGAGCCGTCAGAATCTGCTGACGCGTGAGTCGGAAACGGATTCCAGAGGTGATCTGGTTCGGAGATGAGTCGACGATGGCCGTCTGCACCGCTTCCATGTACGCGCGAGTCTGCAGCAGGCCCGGGATCACCAGCGCATCGAAGGAACTGATACGACGGGCGCGCGACTCCACCCACGCGTAGTCGACCATGACTTTGGACAGGTCCTCCGTATAGCCGTCCCACCACCCGCTCTGCCACACCTCCCCTGCGAGCTTCAGCAATCCATCGCGACGGCGGGCTTCCGTGACCCCGTACAGGTCCAACATCGCGAGCACGTCCGGGGTTCTCGCGGGATAGATCCCGGCCTCGATTCGGCTCACCGTCCCGACGTCACGCTGGATGAAGCCGCCGACCTCCTTGAGGGTGAGACCACTTATCTCACGCAGCTCGCGCAGGTGTCGGCCGAGCCACTGGGCCCTCAGTGTCATCGCTCGCTTGGCGTTCAAAGCCTTACCCCCTTGCCACATTGCAGACATATGCCCTTTTTGTGCAGATACAAATTTGTCTTTCTATGCGATCCAGCCTCCAAAGTTGTGTGGGACATGACATCTTTCAGCTACGGATCGTACACAGAGAGTCAACATGAACGTGTCGATCCTCCAGAAAGTGATCAAGGACCCGAGTGCTGCCAGGAGGTGAATGCCATGGGCGCCGGACCAGCGGTTCGTAGTCATGAAGATCCAGCGAACGACCCGGTGAGGACCGTGCGGGTACTCAATCGTCGGTTCGGCGGGTGGAGCGTCTGGTACGGCAGTGCGACCGGGCGGTGGTGGGCGCTCGCGCCACGCTGGGGCCATGGCCTGGTCGGTCTGATCGAGGCGGGAAGCGCCGAGGAACTCGTGCTCCGGATGAACCAGATCGAGATGGCCCACCTGTTCGCCTCCGGTCGACGACCCGACGGCTCCGATGAGGCACCTGATCACCCAGGCCCATCATCCCTGGACGAGGCCGCACAGCGCTGAACATGTCCGCACGTCCTGGAACGTTCTCATGACCGAAAGGGAAGCATCCCGATGATCGCAATGCGTCCTCGCGCTCTGGCCTCCGCTCTGGGTGGCGTCACCGCGTTCCTCCGCCTCACCTCGCGCTCCGGGCGCCGGGACACGGCGAATGCCCGAGCACGGCCCTTCAGCGACCCGGCGGCGTTCACGGGGCTTCCGGTGATCTCGCACCGGTTCGCGCCCTCGGCCGCGCAGGTGAGGCCCGCGCGGGCCTTCGTCGCCGGGCTGCTCGGCGAGGAGCATCCCTGCCGGGACGATGCCATGCTGCTGACCAGCGAGCTCGCGGCCAACGTGGTACGGCACGCCATCGAGCGTGACTTCCTGGTGTCGGTGGCCTTCCCCGCCACCGGTGTGCTGGTCGCGGTCGAGGACGGCGGCTCATCCAAGATCCCGCACGTACGCAGGCCGGGCGACGACGAGACCGACGGGCGGGGACTCGCGATCGTCGATGACCTCTCGGCGCGCTGGGGCTTCGAACGACGGCCGTCCGGCACTCTGGTCTGGTTCGAACTGGCCCAGTCCGCACCTGACCGGCCGCGGTGAGTGCCCGGCCAACTGGCGGAAGCCGTACCGGAACTAAAAAGGCCGGTGGGGCGGCCTGAGGTGCTCAGGCCGCCCCACCGGTTGCTGAGGGCTCCATCAGCGCCATTCGTTCGAACGCACCAGGACCAAGCCGCGGAAGGCCGCGACAGGCGGTCACCGCGAGATGAGCATCGAGGGACGGCTTCGGGCACGGCGGCGTGACGGGAAGGAGCCGGTGGCGATCTATGAGGCATGCCAGGGAGCACGGTGGGCAAGAGTCTGGGTGTCCTCCACTTCTCTGAAGCGGGAACCTATGACGCGAATTGTGGCTGTCCGCGGTGCCCTTCCTCCCAACCGCCATCCCCAAGCAGAGATCACCGACACCTTCGCCCGCATCTGCCTGCCCCCGGGCACCGATCGCCGCCTGCTGGACCGGCTGCACACCTCCGCCCGGGTCGACCACCGCCACCTGGTCCTGCCGCTCGACGAGTACGACAAGCTGGACGGCTTCGGAGCGGCCAACGACGTCTTCGTGGAAGCGGCGGTCGACCTCGGCGCCGAAGCGGTGAGCGCCGCCCTCGACGCGGCCGGTCTCACTCCCGCCGACATCGACATGATCATGTTCACCTCGGTGACCGGCATCGCCGCCCCCTCGGTGGACGCCCGGCTGGCCGCCCGTCTCGGCCTGCGCCCGGACGTCAAGCGGCTGCCGGTGTTCGGCCTCGGCTGCGTCGCCGGGGCGGCGGGCGTCGCCCGCCTGCACGACTACCTGCGCGGCTGGCCTGGCCACGTGGCCGTCCTGCTCTCGGTCGAGCTGTGCTCGCTCACCCTGCAACGCGGCGACTCCTCCATCGTGAACCTGGTGGCGAGCGGCCTGTTCGGCGACGGCGCCGCCGCCGTGGTCGCCTGCGGCGCGGACCGCGCCGCACCTGAAGGACACGGGCGGGGCGGGCCGGTCGTGGTCGCCACCCGCAGCCACCTTTACCCGGACTCCGAGAACGTGATGGGGTGGGAGGTCTCCGACAGCGGGTTCCGGATCGTGCTGTCCGCCGCCGTCCCGGACGTCGTGCGCACCTATCTGGCGGGTGACGTGGAGGGGTTCCTCGCCGACCACGGGCTCACCACCCGGGACGTGACCGCGTGGGTGTGCCACCCGGGCGGGCCCAAGGTGCTGGACGCGGTCGCCGAGACCCTCGGCCTGCCCGATGGGGCCCTCGACCTGACCTGGCGGTCGCTGCGGGACGTCGGCAACCTGTCCTCCTCCTCAGTGCTGCACGTACTGCGCGACACCCTGGCACTGCGCCCGCCCTCGCCGGGCACGCCCGGCCTGATGATCGCGATGGGCCCGGGCTTCTGCTCCGAGCTCGTCCTGCTGCGCTGGTAGCGGCCGCGGTGGCTCTCATCCCGGCGGCGATGGCCGTATCGTCTCTGGACATGTCCCAGGGAACCCTGTTCTGGTACCTGCTGCTGGTCCTGCTCGTGGGCGCCGAACGCCTGGCCGAGCTGGTCGTGGCCCGGCGCAACGCCCGCTGGAGCCTGGCCCGGGGCGGGCGGGTCTTCGGGCGCGGCCACTATCCCTGGATGGTGGCCCTGCACACCGGTCTGCTCGCCGGTTGCCTGCTGGAGGCCGGCCTGGCGCAGCGGCCGTTCGTCCCGGCTCTCGGCTGGCCGATGCTCGTGCTGGTCGCCGCCTCCCAGGGGTTGCGGTGGTGGTGCATCACCGCGCTCGGGCCACGCTGGAACACCGAGGTCATCGTCGTACCGGGCCTGCCGCTGGTCACCCGCGGGCCCTACCGGTTGCGGTGGCTGCGCCACCCCAACTATGTGGCGGTCGCCGTCGAGGGCGCGGCGCTGCCGCTGGTCCACGACGCGTGGGTGACGGCCCTCGCCTTCACCGTGCTGAACGCCGCCCTGATGGTGGTCCGCATCCGCTGCGAGGAGACCGCCATGGCCTGGGCCACATCCTTGCCCGGCACCAGCGCCGGTGCGGCGCCGGGAGACGGCGGAGCCGCCGCCACGGCCGGTGCGCCGGTCACCCTGCCCGGACCGGGGCCGGACGCGGCCGGCGAGCCGCCGAAGTCCCGCGACCGGAGGCAGAGCTCAGGCGGCCCCGGCGGGGCGGGGTGATCGACGTCCTGGTGGCCGGGGGCGGACCGGCGGGGCTGGCGACGGCCATCCACGCGGCCCTGGCCGGGATGGAGGTAGTGGTGGTCGAGCCGCGGCCCGCGCCGGTGGACAAGGCGTGCGGCGAGGGCCTCATGCCGTCCGGGGTCGCCGCACTGCGCGCCCTCGGCGTACGCGAGGTCAGCGGGCACCCGCTGCGCGGCATCCGCTACCTGGACGGACGGCACAGCGCGGACGCGCCGTTCCGGCGCGGACCGGGACTCGGCGTGCGCCGCACCCACCTGCACGCCGCGCTGGCCGAACGGGCGGCCGAGGTGGGGGTGAAGATCGTCCGCGGACGGGTGGACGAGGTGCGCCGGCACCCGGACCGGGTGGAGGCGGCGGGGATGCGCGCCCGCTGGCTGGTCGCCGCCGACGGCCTGCACTCGCCGTTGCGCCGCGCGCTCGGCCTGGAGGCGCCGCCCGGGCCGGCACCGCGCCGGTACGGTCTGCGGCGGCACTTCCGGATCGCCCCCTGGACCGACTTCGTGGAGGTCCACTGGGCGGCCGGAGGCGAGGCGTACGTGACGCCGGTGGGCGGCGACCTGGTGGGGGTGGCGGTGCTGAGCAGTGAGCGGCGCGGCTACGACGAGCACCTGGCGCGGTTCCCGGACCTGCTCGCCCACCTGGACGGGCCGGCCGTGACGCCGGTACGCGGCGCCGGTCCGCTGCGGCAGCGGGCCAGCGCCCGCGTCGCCGGACGGGTGCTGCTGGCCGGAGACGCCGCCGGGTACATGGACGCGCTCACCGGCGAGGGCGTCTCGCTGAGCCTGCTGTCCGCCCGCGCCCTGGTCGGCTGCCTGCGCGCCGGGCGGCCCGAGGCGTACGAGGCGGCATGGCGGCGGCTGTCGCTGCGCCACCGGGTGCTGACCGGCGCGTTGCTGGCCGCCCGCCGGCATCCGCTGCCCGCCCGCCTGATCGTCCCCGCGGCCCATCGGCTGCCCGCCGTCTTCACCGCAGCGGTGAACGCCCTCGCCTGACAGGCCCCCGGCACGCCACTGATGTCCCGCACCGCCCGTCATGCGGGTGCGGCGTGACACGGAGCCGGGCGGCCTCTCGCCGGAGCCCGCGCGAGCACGGCCGGCGACGGCTCCCACCGGCCGGGACGCGTCCTTCCCGCCGGCTCCGCACCCGCGGCAGGCCCCGGTCCCCCACCTCCTGACCGTGGCACTCGCGCATGTCGGATCCGGTCGCGCGGAGGGCCGGCGGCAGGAGGCGGAGGCGGGGTCAGCGGGAGTTGAAGCGCTCGCGGCGGACGGTGACGCGCTTGCCCTTGATGGTGGTCTGGCGCAGCGAGGAGATCACGTCCTCCACCGCGTGGTTGGGCACCTCCACCAGGGAGAAGCGGTCGGCGATCTCGATGGCACCGATGTCGCGTCCGGAGAGGCTGGACTCGTTGGCGATGGCTCCGACCAGGTCCTGCGGGCGCACCCCGCCGGTGCGGCCGGCGCCGATGAAGACGCGGGTCATGCCCTCGGAGGGGCCCCGACCCCGCCGCTCCTCGCGCGCGGGCCCCTGCTCGCGCCGCCCGCCGCGTCCCTCGCGCTCGGGCCGCAGCGGCACGTCCGGGATCTCCTCCTCGTCGGCGGCGGCCCCGCTGGCCTCGTGCGCCAGCTTGACCGCGGCCATGGCGATCTCCATCAGGTCGAACTCGTCGGCGAGCGTCTCGACCACGACCCGGAACTGCTCCAGGTCGTCCTCCAGCATGCTCTCCTCAAGGGCCGAGCGGGTGAGCTCCAGCCTGCGGGCGCGCAGATCGGCGACCGTCGGGACCTTCTCCACGGTGATGCGCGTCTTGGTGACCCGTTCGATGGTCTTGAGCATCCGGTGCTCACGCGGCTCGGCCAGCGTGATGGCCACGCCCTCGCGCCCGGCGCGCCCCACCCGGCCGATGCGGTGGACGTAGGTCTCGGGGGCGGAGGGGACGTTGTAGTTGACCACGTGGGTGAGCTGCTCGATGTCCAGCCCGCGGGCGGCGACGTCGGTGGCCACCAGCAGATCGGCGGTGCCCGACCGCAGGCGTCCCATCACCCGGTCGCGCTGCTCCTGCCCCATGCCGCCGTGCAGTGCCTCGGCACGGTAGCCCCGGCCGTTCATGGTCTCGGTGAGCTGGTCGACCTCTTCACGGGTGCGGCAGAACACGATCGCCGCCTCCGGTGCCTCGACGTCCAGCACGCGGCCGAGCGCCGTCGGCTTGTGCGCCCGCGGCACGACGTAGGCGACCTGGCGGACGCGCGGTGCCTCGCCGGGGGCTGCGGTCTCGCGTTCGATCTGGATGCGCACCGGGTCGGTGAGGTGCTGACGGGCGATGGAGTTGATGCGCGGCGGCATGGTGGCCGAGAACAGGACGGTCTGCCGCTCCTGCGGCGTCTCCTGCAGGATCGCCTCGATGTCGTCGGCGAAGCCCATGTCGAGCATCTCGTCGGCCTCGTCGAGCACGACGATGCGCAGCCCCTCCAGACGCAGGGTCTTGCGGCCGATGTGGTCCAGCGCGCGGCCGGGGGTGGCGACCACGACGTCCACGCCGCGCTGCAACTCGCGCAGCTGCCGCCCGATGGGCTGGCCTCCGTAGATCGGCAGCACCCGGGTGCCGAGCTCGCGGCCGTAACGGTGCACCGCCTCGGAGACCTGGACGGCCAGCTCACGCGTGGGCACGAGCACCAGGGCGAAGGGGTCGCCGTTGCCGCCGCCCTCGGGCATGCGCTGGAGGATCGGCAGCGCGAAGGCCGCGGTCTTGCCGGTGCCGGTGGCGGCCTGGCCGAGCAGGTCGCGTCCCTCGATCAGCGGGCCGATCGCCTCACGCTGGATCGGCGTGGGCTCCTCGTAGCCCAGCGTTGACAGGGCCTTCAGAAGCTCGGGACGCAGCCCAAGGTCAGCGAAGGTCATGACGTCTTCGGTGGCGTCGGGGGTCATGATCGGGCTCCTCGTTCCGGGGGACGCGTACGGCACAGGTGGTCCCACCATGTTTCAACGCTCTGGCATACTTCCCGACCGCCGGGGGACCACACCGACGGAAGATCCGCTCCGGCACAGCGTGCCGCCGGACGCACGAGGACGCCGCTCTGAGTCTGGAGCAGCCTTTTCCCCGCTTACGGGACACCCGATTTTACGCCAGCCCACTCGATGCCAGGTCCGTGACGGCCTCCTCAGGGGGCGCGGCCGCTTCCCGGGCATGATCGGCGGGTGGGCGTCACCTGACAGAACCAGCGCTGTGATACCCATCTCGCGTGTCGGACAAGGAGCGGTCGGGCGTGCCGGAGCCCTCATGGCGCACGTTCGCCGAAGCCCATGGTCACGTCCAGGCGGATTTCGATAGCAATTCTGCGCATTTCATGATCACCAGTTCCGGCACGTCGATCCCTGCCGGTTCGGGCACTTATCCCATCCGGGCAGCGTTACCACCGTAACGCACACATGCGGTGTCCCGATCCACCGACATAGAGGGCGAATCTCCGCATAGGCCGGATACCGCTGGAGAAAGGGAGCGACATGTTCGGGCTCCGCAGACGGCCCAAAAAATCGGCCTCAGCCGACTTATCACCCCCTGGCGCTCAGGAAACACCGTATTGGCAGGCTCAGGTGGACAGCGCCCGCGAGGTGGTCGCGGCGTACCACCCTCGCGAACTGGAGCTGTTCGACCAGGTCGTCGCGGAGTACCGGATCGACCCTCGTCGCGTTCTCGGCCGTACGCCATTGCGCGCCCCGGTCGGCGCCGGCGCCGAACTCACCGTCATGGCCACCTACGTGATGTGGGTCATGACCTTCTTGTTCGGAGCGGTGACCACCCGCGTCGTTGACCGCGCCGCCGACGCGGTGGTCGACGCGGCGATCGGCAAACTCGGCCCTGCCATTCGCGAGAAACTCGCCGCGCTGCTCCGTCACCGCATCGACCGGCACTCTGCCGGGGAAAGCGTCTCCGCCGCCCCGGAGTCCGTACCGGCGCATGGGGAAAAGACCGCGCCTTCCCTGAGTTCGGCACAGGAACACGAGCTCGCCGAAATATTGGTCGACCATTTGACGTCATCTGGACTGGCCGAGGCCGACGCATGCCAATTGGCGGAGGACGTGATCGACTGGCTCCGCCCTCCGGGGCATGAGAGCGACGAGAGCGACCAGGCCCCGAAGGCGTGACCACCCCCTCCGATCGCGACGAGAGCCCCGGCTCGCATCGTGATCGAGGCATCGATCCCCCGCTTCCTCCTGCCCCCGACCCGCTCGCACTGCCGTCACCGGCCCGTGGCCGCTACCTGATGCTGGTGATCGTCATGCTGCTGGCCGGCGCCTACGCCGGCCAGCAGGTGCACCATCAGATGTGGGCGGAGACGTGGATGACCACCATGGATCGGTGCCTGCGGGGGGACATCGAGGGAGCCGCCCCTGGAAGGGGGTCTCCGGATCCTGCGGACATCGTCCGGCACGGCGAAACGGTGAAGCGCAACTACCAGCGGATCCTGGACTGCACGGGTCCGGTGGAACGGCGAAGGGCTCTGTCGGCTCTGGGTGGGGCAGTGGCGGTCCTGGTCCTGGGCGCGATCCTGATGGTGCTGCTGCCCTACCGGCTGCTGCTCCGCGCCGGGCCCTTGCGCGCCGCACCCCCGTCGTGGACCGCCCGCGTGCGCGCGGCGGCCACGGACATGGGCCTGCGGCGCGCTCCGCGCGTGGTGTTCGGGTCGCTGCGGCTGCGCGAGCCGTTCACCGCCGGCCCGCCCGGCCGAGCCAAGATCGTCCTGCCTCCCGGGATCGTGGCCCTGCCACCCGCCCAGGCCGACGCCGTCATCCGTCACGAACTCGCCCATGTCCGCGCCGGCGACGTCAGCCTGGTGTGGCTGACCCGAGGGGTCTGGTTGGCCCTGCCCCCGGTCCTGCTGGTCCCCCTGACCGTCGTCTACGGGCCGATCCTCCGTGGTTTCGCCGGGAGGCTCCTCACCGGCGACGACACCGTATCCGCGAAGCTCGGATCGATCGGGGACCTGACCCTCCGCATGCTGCCTCAGTCGCTCATCAGTGACTACATCACCCGGGCGGCCCTGCTGCTCGCCGTCGCGGCGATGGTCTCGCTTGCGGTACTGCGCTCCCGCGAGCACGAGGCCGACCTGCGGGCCGTCCAAGGCCGATCGTCCGGACCACTCGCGAGCCTGCTGCGCCGCCGGCCGGAGGACCACCACTCCTGGTGGCGGCGTCTGACGGCGATACATCCCACGCCCGCCCGCCGCCTGGCCGCCCTGGAGCACCCCGCCTTCGTCCTGGGCAGCCCCGCCATCGACGCCTTCGTGGTGAGCCTGCTGGCGACGATGGTCTTCCGCGACCTGAGAGCCATGCTCCCCAACGGCTTCGGCGAGAATCTGCACCTGGGCGGCACGATGCGCGTGGCGGGAACGGCAGCCGGCCTGGTGCTGGCGCTGGGGTGGGGTACGGCCCTGTGGCGCGCCGCCGCGCCGATCGAGGGCCGCGCCCCCTCCAGCTGGCGGGCGACCCTGGCGATGTGCGGCGGCGCGTTCCTCGGTCAGGTGGTGTCGGTCTGGAACACGGCCACGACCCTCACCACCATCCGGGCGTCGAACACCCTGATGTTCGCGATTCTGCCCATGGCCGTGGCCGCCGCGGGCGTCTGCAGTACCGCCCTCGCCAGGAGATGGATCCTGAACCGGCGGCCGGCACCCCTCAGCCGCCCCGGCTACGGGGCCGCCCTGGTGGTCAACATCGTGGTGTTCGTCGGCGGATTCTGGATCGGTGGCGACACCGCGGTGCTGCTCGCTCAGCGAGAACATCTCGGTGGCTGGTTGAAGGCGTATCTGGTCAGCGGCGCGTTCTCGGACTCGGAGGGTGTTCCCGCCGCCGGGCTGGCGATCACGACCGTGCTGGTGTGGTGGTGGATCATCCGGGAACGCGGGATCCCCCGCCCTCCAGCGCGTGAGCACATGTCGCAGGTTCGCCCACCTTGGTCGTACGCCACCTTCCTCATCGTCCTGAGCGGCTCGGCGGCGGTGAGCGCCGCCATCATCCGCTGGTTCGTCACCTCTCCCGCAGAGAAGGGCGTCCTCTTCTACGCCGGACAATTCGACTATCTCGCACCGGTCTGTGCGGGTCTGACATGCCTCCTCGTCCTGCTGGTACTGGAGGGCAGGGCCGGTCTGGCAGCGGGCATCACCGCCGCCACGACCGCGACCGTCCTGGCCGCCACGGTGGGATGGCTGCACTATCTGGCGAAGTCGTCCGATCCCATCGGCGCCATCCGGTCGCTCACCGTCCCAGCTCTGGGCATGATCATTTTGATCGTCTTCACCGTTGCCACCGCGACGGCCTTTCTCCCGGCCCTCACCTGGTCCCATCGTCCGGCCGCCCGCCGGGCCGCGATCATCGCCGCCCCGCTCCTGACCGCCACCCTCGGCCTCGCCGTCCTGAACTCCGGCGACCTGCTCCTGATACCACCTTTGTGAGCAGCCACAACGGCTCGAGCGTCTTCATCCGTCCGTCCGCCGCCGTGTGACGAGGCCATGGGTGGGCACCGCCCCGGCATCAACTGGACGGGGTCGGACGGGCAGTACTCCCCAGAAGGGATCAGGCGCCACCGAGCCAGACATACTCGCATCCGAGACCGAACGCAGCTCGCTGGACGCTCCCCCACCTGCCGAACCCGTGACCGTCCATCCCGACGGTCGCCGCGCCCCCATGCGGCAACGACACACCAAGAGCGATCACTCGCATGGCGGGCTTGTCGTCACCCTCATCTCGAATCAGCGCGAACAGGCGCGGGACACCTCCCAACAGCGCTCGAACGATCTCGGACCGGGGCTCGGAACACTCGTTCAGAGGAGGAAGCTCCTCATTGTCACGTTCCATACCGCGAGCCGAGATCGCGGCGAAATGGCCGGACGTATCACCGAAACCAGCAATGTGGTCCATACACTCACCCTCTCCTTTGCCGCTTGCCGGAGCACCATGCCGACGCAAGGGCCGAGCCCCGACCGGTCCGTCTTGACCCGCACGGAACCCGAGGCAGCCCCGATCGCCGCATAGATGTCGAGATCCCGCACGATTCGTGATCACATAACTACCCTCTGTATAGTTCCATGCATCAGAGTCGGTGCACAAGTTGTGTCTCCAACTTGTTGTGCCACCTGCGTCACCAGCACCGAGCCGGGAAGGGATGAGATGGATGGCTGCTCCGAAATGGGTAACTTTGCGAGCACAGTGGCTGGGGCAACATCTCCGCGAGTTGCGCGAGGCGAATGATCTGCTGCTCAGGGACGCCGCCGAGTACCTGCAGCGTGATCCGGGCACGGTCAGCCGGTTCGAATCGGGCGGCTATCCGATCAGGCGGCCCGACCTACTGGCGCTCCTCGACCTGTACGGCGTGGCCAACGGCCGGAGGCGCGAGGAACTCGTCAAACTGAGCCAAGACGTGTGGCAGAAGGGCTGGTGGGATGGCTACGCCGACGAGGTCGGCGGACACTTCATCGACTACGTCTGGCTGGAGTCCAGAGCGCAGGAAATCCGCGCGTTCGACAACACCTTGCTGCCCGGCCTCCTACAAACGGTGGAGTACGCTCGCGCCTGCATCACGGCGGCGGAACTCGACGCCGGGGCCGAACAGATAGACCGGTGGGTTCAACTCCGCATGCACCGCCAGACCGTCCTCCACGCCAATGACCCACCACGCCTCGGCTTCATCATCGACGAGGCGGCACTGCACCGACAGGTCGGTGGCCGGGAGTGCATGGCCGCACAGCTACACCGTCTCGCCGAGCATGCCGGGCAGCCGAACATCGAACTTCGCGTACTTCCGTTCAGTGCCGGGGCACATGCCAGCCCCAGTGGTGCCTTCCGAGTTTTCGGTATGACGGCACCATTCCCCGAGGTGGGGTACGCGGAGACCCCAAAGGGTGCCATCTACTTGGAATCGCCAGATAGCCAGCGTCTGGTACGGACGTACGATGAACTGCGAAACCGGGCACTCAGCCCCGACGAGTCGGCCAGGCTGATCACCGCATTGGCAGAGGAGTTGCTGTGAACGCAATGGAAGATCACGGCGAACCACACCCCGCGGACATGGCATCGATCTCATGGCACATCAGCACGAAGAGCGACAACGGCGGCGGAAGCTGCGTGGAGGCCGGGCCACTGGTCGACGGAAGCGGACGCGTCGCCGTGCGCCACAGCCATCACCCGGACGGCGAGGTCATCATCTACACCCGAGCCGAATGGCAAGCCTTCATCGCCGGCGTCAAGAACGGCGAGTTCGATTTCCATCACCTCTGAGCGGCTACGTCCTGCTAACGGATCATCGATGATTCGATCGAGCCATGACGATCCTCCGGTCACCGACCGAATGCCGCTCACCGCGCGGGCGTCGTAGGTTGCCCGCTTTGCCCAGACAATCCGCGTCGCAGGCGTTACGTTCAGTGCATGGGGCTGTTTGAAGCAGGCGCCTGGGGTGTGGCCGGCGGACTCGCCGCAGGACTGCTGACACTGATGGTGGCGGTGAGCGAGTCGAACTTCCGTTGGCCCTGGGACCGTGAACAGGCATGGGGTCAACTCTTCGTGATCGGCTGCGGCCTGATCCTCGGTGCGCTCGTCGCCGGCGCCGCTCACAGAGACATGAGCGGTGCCTGGCCGGCTTTCATCATGGGGCTCGGCGCACCATCGATCGTGCGGGGATTACTTTCCCGTGTCGAGGTGGTCGAACGGAAGGACGACAAATCCACTGGGGTTGCGCAGTCGGCGGAAACACCGGCCGAGATCACTCCAGGAGGTGACGGTAGTGGTGAGGTTGCGATCTAACGGACTACTCGCGAAACTCGCCCGAACGCAAGGTCCCGGGCGACCGTGGCTACGCGTGACCGCCTCGCCCTGGTTGGCGCGACTCCTGGTGGCAGCAGGGGCTCGGCAGGCATCCGACAGTATGACCGTCGATTTTTCCGGCAGTGGCTCCACACAAATCAGACAGGATGTCAGTTCATTAGACGTGTCCGAGCCAGCGACCCCAGACCTGAACGCCACCGCACTGGACACCAAGCCGACAACAGGACGCGAGCAGGGGCCGGACGAGGTTGCGCCCCGACGTCCACTCGACTTTGCCGCTGACCTGCGGCAGATCGCGAACACACAGAACATCCATCACTGGAACAGGTACCGGCCACCACCGGTACCTCTGATTCTTCTCGAGGAACCTGTGGCCTCGGCGAGCCAGGCGCCGATCGTGCCGGGCCGGGCCCTGCTGTACTCAGACGTGACCGGTGAGGTTCACCACCTGCCGAGGCCGCCGATGTCCTACCCCTGGAGGCGCTACCGGTTCCGGTACGAGGTGGACCTGTCCGACCACTACGTGACCTTCCGTGTGGAGGTGCCGAGCAGGTCCGAGGCCTCCAGATTCCGGCTGGTGATCGACGTCGGATGGCGGGTCACCGACCCGGTCAGGATCGTGAAGTCGCGCATCCGCGACGGCAACGAGATCGTCCTTTCCAGGGTGACCGAGGCCGTGCGGCCGATCTGCCGCGGCTACGAGATCGAGGAGGACAGCGCGCTGGAACGCCATCTCACCGAGTCGCTCGGGCTCGGCCGGGTGCACGACTACCCCGAAGGCATCTCGATGTTCCGCTTCTCCGCCCAAGTCGCCCAAAAGCGGCCGGTCAGCGAGCAGACGGCCGCTGCCCGGATGGCCGTCTTCGGCTTGCGTTCCCAACTCCGCACGGAGGAGGACCTCATCCTGATGCTCCTCCAGCGCGCTCCCGACCGGGTCGGCGATGTCATCGCCGACATCCGTCGGCGTAAGGAGATGACCATGCAGTCCCGCATCGAGTTGTTCAACAAGATGGTGGACAACGACCTGATCCAGGAAGCCGAGATGGAGAGTATCCGGCAGCTCATCCTCCGGCCGGTCGAGTCAGTCGGGATCATAGAGTCGGTCAGGAACATAGAGTCGGTCGGAAACTTCAGCATCACCACCCACACAGGCACGCCGGACGATGACAACCCTGTAAGCGAGGAGGATGGCAAGCCGTCCTAGGCGTGGCCGGGACACCAGCCGGAACGGCAGTTCATATTGCCGGACGGCAGGACCGAACCGATGCGCCGTACTGCCAGGGCGTACCCGATTGCACCGAATCCGTCTCCACCCGCGTCGATGACAGTCTCAACCGTGATCAGCCTGCGGGAGGATGTATGCAATCAGGCGATTTGTGTTCTTCGGTGTGGCGGGGCGGTGGGGGGGCACGGAGGTGGGGTGATGCGGACTCTTGTGAAGACCTCGTTGGCGGTGGGGGCGGCGGCCGTGGCGGGTGGGGTGGCGACCGATCCGGACTCCGCCTGGTACCGGCGGTTGCGCAAGCCTGCCTGGCAGCCGCCGCCGCCCGCCTACGCCGCGGTGTGGACGCCGCTGTACGCGCTGATCGCCTACGCCTCCGCCCGGGCGCTGGCCCGCTCGGGCGAGGAGGACCGGCGGGCGCTCGCCCGCGCGCTGGGGGTCAATCTGGCGCTGAACGCGGCCTGGACGCCGATCTTCTTCCGGCTGCGCTCCCCCAGGGCCGCGCTGGCCGAGCTCGCGGTGCTGAACCTCTCCAACGCCGTCCTCACCCGCCGCGCTCTGCGCGCCGACCGGCCCGCCGGTCTGCTGCTGCTCCCCTACGCCGGCTGGACGCTGTTCGCCACGGCGCTCAACGCCGCGATCGTCCGCCGCAACCCGGGGCCGCGGCGCTGACGGCGCGTACCATGACCGGGATGAAGGCGGATCTGGAGACGGCGCGGGGACGCACGCTCGACGACGTGCTCGGGCCGCGGACGGTCGTGCTGTTCTGCGGTATCAACCCCGGCCTGTACTCCGCCGCGACCGGCCACCACTTCGCCCGTCCGGGCAACCGATTCTGGCCGGCACTCCATCTGTCGGGTTTCACGCCCCGGCTGCTGCATCCGAGCGAGCAGCGCCTGCTGCCCTCGTACGGGCTGGGCATCACGAACCTGGTGCCGCGCCCGACGGCGCGGGCCGCGGAGCTGTCGCAGGACGAGCTGCGCCTGGCGCCGGCGCGGCTCGCCCGCCTGGCCGCCACCGGGACGGGGGTCGAGGTGGTGGCGGTCGTCGGTGTGTCGGCCTACCGGGTGGCCTTCGACCGTCCGAAGGCGCGCATCGGCCCGGCTGAGGAGACGGTGGGCGCCGCGCGCCTGTGGGTGCTGCCCAACCCGAGCGGGCTGAACGCGCACTACACCCTGCCCGCGCTCACGGCCGAGTTCCGCCGCCTGCGTGACACGGTCGTCCTGCCGCCGGCCCCGCCCGCGTCCTGACCTCCGGGCTCCACGCGCTGACACCACCGGCTCCGTCCGGGTTCCAACCTGTTGGCCCCCTTGTCCTGACCTCCGGCTCCGTCCGCGACCTGACCGCCAGGGCCCGCGCACCGACACCTCCGGCTCCGTCCGCGTCCTGACCGCCGGCCGTGAGGGGCCTGACCGCGCCCAGCGGGGCCGGGCGTGAGCCCACGCCGACTCCTGCCGGACCGGCTGCCGGCCTCGTCGCCCGGCGAGCGACACGGAGCAAAGGAGATCAGCGGTGGACGGCGCGCATGGCGTCGGCGGGGTAGCGGTCGCCGGAGGCCACTCCGGGGGGCGCGACCGCGTCGATGGCGGCCAGGTCGTCCGGGGTGAGGGTGATCTCGGCGGCCGCGGCGTTGGCCTCCAGGTAGGCGCGGCGCTTGGTGCCCGGGATCGCGACGACGTCCTCGCCGCGCGCCAGCACCCAGGCCAGCGCGAGCTGGGAGGAGGTGACGCCCTTGGCGTCGGCCAGCACCCGGACGCGGTCGGCCACGGCGAGGTTCCTGGCGAAGTTGTCCCCCTGGAAGCGCGGGTGCTCGTTCCTGCGGTCGCCCTCGGCCAGTTCATCGGCGCTGCGGATCGTGCCGGTGAGGAAGCCGCGGCCGAGCGGGCTGTAGGCGACGAATCCGATGCCGAGCTCGCGGGTGGTGGCCAGCACGCCGTTGCTCTCGACATCCCGGGTGAACAGCGAGTACTCGGTCTGCAGCGCGGTCAGCGGGTGGACGGCGTGGGCACGCCGGATGGTCTCGGGGGCGGCTTCGGAGATGCCGAGGTGGCGGACCTTGCCCTCGGCGACCAGCTTCGACAGCGCGCCGAAGGTCTCCTCGACCGGGACGCCGGGGTCCACGCGGTGCTGGTAGTACAGGTCGACGTGGTCGACGCCGAGGCGGCGCAGGGAGTCCTCCAGCGCCCGGCGCAGGTAGTCGGGGCGTCCGTTGATCCTGCCGGTCACGCGCCCGTCCACCACCTCGTTGCCGAACTTGGTGGCGAGCACGACCTCGTCGCGGCGGCCGGCGATGGCGCGGCCGACCAGGCTCTCGTTGCCTCCCGCCCCGTACATGTCGGCGGTGTCGAGGAAGGTGATGCCGAGGTCGAGCGCGCGGTGGATGGTGGCGGTCGCCTCCTTCTGGTCCGCGGGGCCGTAGACCGTGCTCATCCCCATGCAGCCGAGACCCTCGGCGGAGACGCTGAGCCCTTGGCCGCCCAACCGGCGCTGTCGCATTGGTGAACTCCCTTTTTCGCCATATCCACGATCCGTCCCCGTGCGGAGGGTGACGGCCGCTTGATCCCTCTCTGGAGATCTTCGCGCCTCGCCGCGCCCGGCGCCATCACCGCTGCACCGGCCGGGTGAAAAGCCGCCTCAAAGCGCCACCAAGGCGAGGCTTGACGGCAGTACGGGCACCGGGCCGGCCGCGCGCGCAGCGGGGCGGCCGGCCCGGTGGTCACGAAGGGGTCGCGGTGCTACCGGCGATCACGGGTCAGCAGTACTGTGCCTGCTTGCCGATGATCCGGTAGACGCAGTCGGAGTACTCCAGGAAGCGCAGCACGGCCTCCTTGTTGCGGGTCGTCTGGGTCACGATCTGCTCGTCCGGCGGGTAGAAGCCGGGCGAGCCGCCCCGGGGGTACATCTCGAAGGTGTAGCTGAAGATCTTGTAGTTGGCCCACAGCCAGTCGTTGATGGTCCCGTCGGTGATGTACAGGTCGCTGGACTGCTGGGCGGTGTACCCGTTGGTGCCCGCCATGTTGCGGCCGAGCGTGGCGAAGGCGCTCTGGTCATCGGCGGTCAGGCCCGTGTCGGTGTCGCTGTAGGTGTAGCCGTAGGGCCACAGGATCAGCTCGCTGTAGGTGTGGAAGTCGATGTTGCTCTTGATCTGCTGCACGCCGCCGACCACCCGGCCGCGCACCCAGTTGGCCAGCGCCCGCACCTCGGGGGCCGACTCGGCCGACGCGCCGCGGTAGGTCTCGCTGGACGCCGACCCGGAGGAGCCTCCGCAGCATCCCCACCGGTAGGCCCAGTTGCGGTTGAGGTCGGTGCCCACGGAGGGGGACCCCGAGTTGGGCTGGCGGTTCTTGCGCCAGGAGCGGTAGGAGCCGGTGGCGATGTCGTACTCGCCGCCGTCGGGGTTGAGGTCGGGCAGGATCCAGATCTCCCGCGAGTTCACCAGGCCGGCGACCCGGCTGTCGGAGGCGTAGCTTCCGGTGAACAGGTTGAGCAGGTAGAGCGCCATCTCGACGGTGAGGTGCTCGCGGGCGTGCTGGTGGGCGGTGAACAGCACCTCCGGCTCGCTCTCGTCGGTCGCGACATTGTCACTGATCTTGATGGCGACCAGGTCGCGGCCTCCGTAGGAGGTGCCGTAGCTGTACTTCCTGGCGATGGACGGGTACGCGGCCACCACCCGGTTGATCTCGGCGGTCATCTCGGCGTAGTTGTGGTAGCCGGAGTCGGCCGAGGGGAAGTCCTGCGGCGTGGGCAGGACGGGCGACAGGGGGCGGGGGATGCGGGTGACCTGGTAGCCGAGGGCCTTGACGGCGGAGACCTCCGCCTCCGAGGCGGTGATCACGACCGAGGTGTTCAGCACCTCGTCGATGGCGGCGCCGGTGGCCGCGATCTCGGTCCGCTGGACGGCCGTGGCGGGTCCGTCGACCCGGTACTGGTAGGCGGGGGACGGCTCGGCCGAGGCCCCGGCCCCGGTGATCCCGCTGGTGCACAGCAGGGCCAGGATCGCCAACCCTGCGAGCAGACGACGTCTCACCTGATTCCTCCTTGAAGGGCGTGCTTTGGGGGGGTTGTCACACGCCTGCACTGAGAGTCAGGTCAACCGTCGAAACTTTGAAGACCCAATTTTGTGGGTGCTCCGAGACGCCGAGGAGGACGCAGGCGGCCGGAAAGCGGCGAAAACCTGCGCAAGCCATGATTAGCGCCGTCCACGGGGGTAGCACCACGCCGACCGAACCTCGGCCGGAACGGCCACACGGATCGATCCCCCAAGGAGAAAGAATCCTCATGACCCTTCCCGTTCTCACCCCCGAACAGCGGCAGGCCGCTCTCGTCAAGGCGACCGAGGCCCGGCAGGCGCGGGCGGCGCTGCTCGCGAAGCTCAAGAGCGGCGACATCAGCCTGGCCGAATTGTTCGATCGCGACGACGAAACGGCCAAGAAGATCAAGGTGTCCCAGGCGCTGCGCGCGCTCTCGGGCATCGGCCCGACCAAGGCGGCGGCGCTCATGGAGCGGGCCGGCGTCGACGACCGCAGGCGCATCGGCGGCCTCGGCACGCAGCAGCGCCGCAAGCTGGTCGAGGCGGTCTCGGCCTGATCGGCCCGGCGGTGCGGGGAGCCGCGGCGCTCCCCCACCCGCCGGCCCCGGCCGAGCCCTGCCGCCACCTCTTCGTACCGGCCGATCTTTGTCGCCCCCCGGGCGTTCTCCAGGAAGGCGTGAGCGCATAGTCTCCCAATAACGACATGGCCGCGGGGAGGCGACCTCTTGAGCAAGCTCACGGACGACGAACGCAGGGATCTGCAGGACATATTGGCCAGCCCCGAGCTGAACGACCCGCGCGTCCACGCCGACCGGGAGGTGGGCCAGCAGCTCGCCGACTTCTTCCGCAAGGACATGCCGGACGTGGACGAGGTCGTGATCGGCCGCATCTTCCTGCGTACGGCGGTCACCATCACCCAGCTCGGCGACGCGGGCATGCCGCTGGAGCAGATCGCCAACATCCTCACGCTGAGCGCCCTGGACCTCACCGCTCTGGAGCTCGCGCGGGAGACCGGTCTGTGAGGCGGCGGGAGTCGCGGTGAACGAGGAACGCCCGGCGCCCGGGGAGTCCGGGCGCCGGGCGTCATCGCACGGCAGATTCGCCGAGGACTAGCGGACGACCTTCACATAGTCGGTCGCCGACGACCCGTACAGGCCGCGCGAGCCCTCGAAGACGACCTTCCATGTACCGGACCAGTAGGCCGGGATCTTCGTGTAGAAGCTCCCGTCCGGGTTGGTCTCGATCGTGTCGACGTACTCCCACTTGCCACCGTGGGCCCGGTGGAAGTACACGTTGATCTTCTGCCAGCCGAGCCAGCGCCAGTTGTGCCAGCGGTGGTCGTCGCGGCAACGGTCGCCGCCCACGACGTAGGCGTCACCGTCCCACCACCAGCCGTCGTAGCACCGGGCCGTCTGCAGCTTGCCCGAGAGCGAGAGCTTGCGGCCCTTCTTGACCGGCTCGGGGCTCGCGTCGAACCCGGTGATCCGCGTGGCACGCGGTCCCTGGTGCGGGCGAGCCTGCACGACCTTGACGAAGAAGGACGAGGTCGCCTTGGCGACGGCGCCGTTCTCACCGGTCGCCACGACGCGGACGAGCCACTTCCCGGCCGGATCGTTCCGGTCCAGGACGATGGTCTTGTCCCACCTCTTCCAGCCCGTGCCGCTACCGGACGCCTTCGCGGCCCCAGGGCAGGGGTTGCAGTCGGGCTGACCGCCCTGCCCTGTGGGGTCGAAGTCGAACTCCACGCTCTCGGCGCCCACGGTCGTGACCGTGGCCGTCACCGAGACGCGATCGCGTCCCTTGATGACCACCGGATCGGGGGTCACCTGGAAGGACTCGATGCTCACCGTGGAACCGGGCGTCTCATCCGCCATCGCCGGTGCCGCCACGCTGAGCGCGGAAGCGCCCATGGCGGCCGCCACCAGAGCGGTGGCGATGCGTTTCATCATGCGGAACTTCCTCTCCCCGTAGAGAAAGGCATCCCAGAGAGGGTGTGCCTACGTCGTAGACTCCACGAGGCCGACAAAAGTTGCACGATGCAAGCTATACGAAACAATATTGTTATATAGAGCTATGTTCCTCTATGTCCGCTTTCGAGATGCATGTCAGAATATTTAGCGGCGTCGCGCCGGATATCGGCCGATTTCCGGCGCGACGCTGGCCGGGCTCAGCTCTGGTACATCTCCTCGATGATGTCGGCGTACCTGGCGTGGACGACGCGGCGCTTGAGCTTGAGGCTCGGAGTGAGTTCGGCGCTCTCGGCGGTCCACTCGACCGGCAGCAGCCGCCACCGCTTCACCTGCTGCACGCGCGCGAGCCGGTCGTTGGCCGCCGCGACGGCCGCCTCCACCTCCTTGAGCACGTCGGGGTGCCCGGCCAGGTCGGCGAGCGAGGAGAACGTGATGCCGCGTGCCGTGGCCCACGCCGGGGCGACCTCGCCGTCCAGGGTGAGGATCGCCACGCAGTACGGCCTGCGGTCGCCGTAGGTGAGCGCCTGCCCGATGAGCGGGTGTTCCTTCAGCAGCCCCTCGGTGTTGGCCGGTGAGATGTTCTCGCCGCCGGCCGTGATGATCAGCTCCTTCTTCCGGTCGACGATGCGCACGTAGCCGTCCTCGTCGATGGAGCCGACGTCGCCGGTGTGCAGCCAGCCGTCGCCGTCGATCAGGTCGGCGGTGGCCTCCGGCCGGCCCAGGTAGCCGGCGGTGTTGGCCGGGCTGCGGGTGAGGATCTCGCCGTCCTCGGCGATGCGCACCTCCACCCCGGGCAGCCGCCGGCCGACCGTGCCGAGCTTGTAGTCCTCGGTGCTGTTGCCGGTGAACGCGCCGCTGGTCTCGGTCATCCCATAGACGTCGACCACGCGCATGCCGAGCCCGGCGAAGAAGCGCTGCACCTCCGGCGGCATCGGGGCCGCCGCGGAGGCCAGCCACAACGCGTTCTCGAAACCGATCATCGCGCGGATGATCGACAGCAGCGCGGCGTCGGCCTGCTCGTAAGCGGCGGCCACCTCCGCGCTCGGCGTGCCGCCGCTCTGGCAGGCCTCGACGTGGGCCAGGCCCGCGGCCATGGCCGCGCGGACCTTCTCCTGCTGCTCTTCGGGCTGGGTGGCGAGCAGCGCCTGCAGCCTGGCCATCATCTTCTCCCAGACGCGTGGCACGCCGAAGAAGAACAGCGGCTTGACCTGGCCGAGCACGGTGCCGAGTTCGGCCAGGTCAGGGCAGAAGTGGACGTGGTAGACCTTGAACAGCGGGATGTACATGCTGAGCACGCGCTCGGCGATGTGGGCGTAGGTCAGGTAGGAGATCTGCGAGCCGTGGTCGGGCAGGCCGGTCAGCCGCACGCTGGTCGTGACCTCGAAGCAGATGTTGGCGTGGGTCAGCGGCACGCCCTTGGGGTTGCCGGTGGTGCCCGAGGTGTACAGGACGGTCAGCACGTCGTCCGCGCCGACCGCCGCGGCGCGGGCCTCGGCGGCGCCGGGGTCGGCGGCCAGTTCCCGCTCGCCGAGCGCGAGGAACTCATCCCAGCTCATGAGCAGGTCGCCGAGCCCCGCGTACCGCTCGTCCCCGGCAAGGGGCGAAAGGACGATGACCTTGCGCAGGCCGGGCAGCTCGCCGAGGATCGGCAGCCAGCGCGCGAGCTCGGCGGCACCCCCGAGCACCGCGATCTTGGCTCCGACGTCCCGGGCGGCGAAGGCGATCTGCTCGGAGGCGAAGGTCGCGTAGATCGAGCACGCGAGCCCGCCGGCGTGGACGGCACCGAGGTCGGCGAGCACGTGCTCGGTGCGGTTGACCATCATCAGCGCGACCGCCTCACCGCGGCCGAGGCCGAGCGCGGCGAAGCCGGAGGCGATGGCGAGCACCCGCCGGCGGGCCTGCGCGTAGGTCAGCGTGGTCCAGCCGTCGCCGGACCGGTCCGAGTAGGCGGGTGCGTCCGGAAAACGGTCCGCCGTCCGTCTGAGCTGTTCACAAATCGTGTGACCGGCGATCTCCTGCTCGATCTCCGCGCGTTCGGCAAGGGCCCGGGGGTCGCCCATTGTGCCTCCAAAGTGCTCACTTACCCGAAGTGGCTTGCATCGCACCACAGGTACTCAACAGCAGACAACCCCTCGGAGTGAGGTGAAAGACACGCGTCCGCTTCGGGCCTGCGGCAAAGGGTCTCGCCATTACGCTCGGAATGCGGCCATCCCCCGGCCACCAGAGCAATAAATCGGACATTAAGCAATAAATCCGGCACACGTCGCGTTGACTTCACGAAGCACGCATCCGACGGGGACACGGTGACGGGGGGACGCATGGCGCAACAGGTCGGCACGCAGACAGAAGAACGCAGGGTCTTCGGGCACCCGCGCGGCATCGTCACCCTCTTCCTCACCGAGATGTGGGAGCGCTTCAGCTTCTACGGGCTGCGGGCCATCCTCTTCTTCTTCCTCGCCGCCACCCTCGCCGACGGCGGCCTCGGGCTGCCCAAGCCGACCGCGACGGCCGTGGTCGGGGTGTACGGCGCGCTGATCTACCTGCTGGCCCTGCCGGGCGGCTGGCTCGCCGACCGGGTGCTCGGCGCCCGGCGCGCCGTGCTGACCGGCGGCGTCGTCATCATGCTCGGCCACATCAGCATGGCGATCCCGGCCGGCGGGCAGGTGTTCGTATGGCTCGGACTCGGGCTCATCGTGGCCGGCACCGGCCTGCTCAAGCCGAACATCTCCACCATGGTCGGCGGCCTGTACGCCGAGGGGGACAACGCCCGCCGCGACGCGGGCTTCTCGATCTTCTACCTCGGGATCAACCTCGGCGCGTTCGCCGCCCCGTACGTGGTGAGCAACCTGGCGGCGGACGGCCGCTGGCACCTCGGCTTCGGCGCCGCCGCGGTCGGCATGGCCATCGGCCTGGCGCAGTACGTCGCCGGGGGACGCCACCTGCGGGGCGCGGGCGAGACACCCGGGCACCGCCTCACCCCCGCCGAGCGGCGGCGCTTCGGGCGGGTGGCGGCGGGCGGGCTGGGCGGCGCGGCGGTGGCGCTGGCCCTGTGGGCCTGGAGCGGCACCTTCACGATCGACCGGTTCACGGTGGTCCTCACCGTCGCGACGATCCTGGTGCCGATCGGCTACTTCGCCTACATCCTGCTCGGGAGCCACAACCTGACCCCGGTCGAGCGGACGAAGATGAAGGCCTACATCTGGCTGTTCGTCGCCGCCGCGATCTTCTGGATGATCTACGACCTGGCCCCCACCGTGCTCAACGACTTCGCGGCCGAGCGCACCGACCTGCGGATGTTCGGGCACTCCATCACCGCCGCGACCACCCAGTCGTTCAACCCGCTGCTCATCATGGTCTTCGTGCCGGTCTTCGCCGCCCTGTGGGTGCGGCTCGGCTCCCGGGTGGGGGCGTCGCAGAAGTTCGCCTTCGGCCTGTTCATGATCGGCGTGAGCTTCGTGGCGATGGCCTTCGCCGCCCAGCTCGCCGAAGCCGGCCGCATCTCGGTCTGGTGGCTGTTCCTGGTGTACCTCATCCAGGTCTTCGGCGAGCTTTCCCTCAGCCCGGTCGGGCTGTCGGTGACCGTGGAGCTGGCCCCGCTGGCGTTCCGCAGCCAGATGCTCGGCGTCTGGTTCCTGTCGTTCGCGGTCGGGGACGCCGTCGGCGGCCAGACGGCGCGCCTGCTGGCGTACATGTCCCAGCCGGCCTACTTCGCGACGCTCGCCGCCATCGCGCTGGCCGCCGCGGCCGTCCTGCTGGCCTTCGCCCGCCGGCTGCGGGTGCTGATGGGCGAGATCACGGCCTGAGCCCGCCGGGCCGCCCGGTCACAGGGCGGGGGTGAGCGGCGGCGTGGCGGGCGGCGGGAAGGCGGGCACCGAGCCGGGGTCGGCCACGGCCCGCGCGGCGGCGGAAAGGCGCGGCACCGCCTCGGCCAGGGCCTGCGGCGGCATGGTGTAGGGCAGGCGAAGATAGCGCTCCAGCGTGCCGTCCACGCCGAACCACGGGCCGGGCGCGAGCCGGACCCCGAGCCCGGCCGCCGCATCGGCGAGCGGGGTGGCCACCGGCGCGTCCAGCCGCACCCACAGCGATCCGCCGCCGCGCGGCTCGGTGAACCGCCACCCGGGCAGTTCGGCGCGCAGCGCCGCGACCAGGACGTCGCGCGAGGCGCCGAGACCGCGGGCGCGCTCGGCCCTGGCCTCCTCGATGCCCTCGAACAGGTGGGTGACCACCAGTTGCTCGAAGATCGGCGTGGCGATGTCGATGCCGGCGCGCAGCACGGCCAGGCGCCGCACCAGCGCGCTGGTGGCGCGGATCCAGCCGATGCGCAGCCCGCCCCACCACAGCTTGGCGGACGACCCGATGCTGATCACCCGGCCGTCGGTGTCGAACGCGGCAAGCGGGCGGACCTGCGACGGCTCGTCGATGGCCAGCTCGGCCCAGCACTCGTCGGTCACCAGGGTCGTGCCGTACCGGCGGGCGGCCTCGACCAGCGCGGCCCGGTCCCCCTCGCCCATCAGCAGGCCCATCGGGTTGTGGAAGTCGGGAACGACATAGGCCAGGCGGGTGGCCGACTGGCGCATCGCCGAGGCCATCAGGCCGACGTCCCAGGTGTCACCGGGGAAGCCGACCGGCACCAGATGGGCGCCGGCCAGCCGGATGGCGTCCAGCACGTGGTGGTAGGTCGGCGACTCGACCAGCACCCGGTCGCCCGGCCCGGCCAGCAGCGTCATGACCAGGTGGATGCCATGCTGGGCCCCGGAGGTGACGAGGATCTGGTCCGGGCGGGTGGCCAGCCCTCGCGCGCTGTAGCGGGCGGCGATCGCCTCGCGCAGCGCCGGCAGGCCCACCGGGTCGTATCCGGCGCCGAGGCCGTGGCGCGGGTAGTCCGCAGCGGCGGCGGCCACCGCGCCGGGCAGCGAGGAGATCGCCGGCGGGGCGGCGCAGTGGAACGGGATCAGCCCGTCGTCGGCGGCGCCGGCCACCCAGGGGTTGTCGACGCCGAGAGCGCCCGGCCCTGGCAGGGCCGTCCAGCTCCCCGAGCCCTGGCGGCTGTCGAGGTACCCCTGCTCGCGCAGCCGGTCGTAGGCGGCGGTCACCGTGGTGCGGCTCACGCCGAGCGCCGCGGCCAGATGCCGCTCGGCCGGCATGCGCACCCGGGTGGCCAGCCGGCCGTCCAGGATGAGCGCCCGCACGCGACCGGCCAGTGCCTTGTAGTACGGGCGCGTGTCCGGCGGCAGGTCGACCGATCGGGCCAGCCATGGCCCACTGACATAACGCTCCATAAGGCCACTTTCTCTGATTGGCCCTTTATCTGCAAGCAATGGCCTGGTGAATTGGTGGGCCATGAGTGAGATCTCCGTGCCCTCGCTGGGCCCGTTCCCGGCCCGTCTGCTGCGCCTGTACGCCGGCCTGTTCCTCTACGGGGCGGGCATCGCGCTCCAGGTGGAGTCCGGGCTGGGCAACGACCCCTGGGACGTCTTCCACCAGGGCCTGTCGGTGCGCTTCGGCTGGTCGATCGGCACCTGGATCATCGTGGTCGGCGCCGCGGTCATGGTCTTCTGGATCCCGCTGAAGCAGCGCCCGGGCATCGGCACGCTGAGCAACGTGCTGTTCCTCGGGCTGTTCGCCGACCTGACGATCTGGCTGCTGCCCACGCCCGGACACCTGCTCGTACGCTGGGCCTATCTGCTGTCGGCCGTCGTGCTGATCGCCGCCGCCACCGGCCTGTACATCGGCGCCGGTCTCGGCCCCGGCCCCCGGGACGGGCTGATGACCGGGCTGCACCGGCTCGGGCTGTCCATCCGCGTGGCGCGCACCCTGGTCGAGCTGATCGTACTGGCCACCGGATGGCTGCTCGGCGGCACCGCCGGGGTGGGCACGATCGTCTTCGCGCTGCTGATCGGCCCGCTCACCCAGTACTTCATGCCGCGCCTGCGCCCCCGCGGCTGACCCGCGTCCGTGGGATCACCGGCTCGGGGACCGCGGATCGCGGGCCGTCGCGAAGTGCGTCGGCGCCGCTCCGGCGTACTAGCGTGACGGCATGCGGATCGAGGACTACGCGCTCATCGGTGACATGCAGTCGGCCGCCCTGGTCGGGCGGAACGGTTCCGTCGACTGGCTGTGCCTGCCCCGTTTCGACTCCCCCGCCTGTTTCGCCTCCCTGCTGGGCGACGAGCGCAACGGCCACTGGTGGATCGGCCCGTCCGGGCCGGGGCCGCGGCTGAGCAGCCGGCGCCGCTACCGGGAGAACACGCTGATCCTGGAGACCGAGTGGGACACCGAGAGCGGCACGGTCCGGGTGACCGACTTCATGCCTCCCCGGCAGGCGAACCCCGACCTGGTGCGCATCGTCGAGTGCGTGGCCGGCACCGTCGAGATGGGCACCCACATCCGCATCCGGTTCGACTACGGCCGCATCGTGCCCTGGGTGCGCCGCACCGACGGCCTGCTGCAGGCCATCGGCGGCCCCGACTCCGTCTGGCTGCACTCCCCGGTGCCGCTGCAGGGCGGTGACTACGCCCACAAGGCGACCTTCCGCGTGTCGGCCGGCGACCGGCTGGCGTTCGTGTTCACCTGGCATCCCTCCCACTCCCCCGCGCCGCACCAGATCGACCCGGAGGCCGAGCTCGCCGAGACCGAGGCCATCTGGACCGAGTGGGTGGCACAGAGCTCCACCCACACCGAGGACCGCTGGCGGGACGCCGTGACCCGCTCGCTGATCACGCTCAAGGCGCTGACCTACGCCCCCACCGGCGGCATCGTGGCCGCGCCCACCACCTCCCTGCCCGAGGACCTCGGCGGCGTCCGCAACTGGGACTACCGCTACTGCTGGCTGCGCGACGCCAGCATGACCCTGGACGCGCTGCTCGGCGCCGGGTACGTCGAGGAGGCCCGCGACTGGCGCGAGTGGCTGCTGCGCGCCATCGCCGGCCGCCCGCAGGACCTGCAGATCATGTACGGCGTGGCCGGCGAGCGCCGGCTGCCGGAGATGGAGCTGCCCTGGCTGGAGGGCTACGAGGAGTCGCGCCCGGTGCGCCTGGGCAACGCCGCCGTCGACCAGCTCCAGCTCGACGTGTACGGCGAGGTGATGAACTGCCTCTACCTGGCCCGCGCCTCGGGGCTGCTGGCCATCTCGCGCACCTGGGCGATCCAGCGGTCGCTGATGGACTTTCTGGAGTCGCACTGGGACGAGCCGGACGAGGGATTGTGGGAGGTCCGCGGGCCGCGCCGGCACTTCGTCCACTCCAAGGTGATGGCCTGGGTCGCCACCGACCGGGTGATCCGCCAGGTGGAGCGGTTCGGCCAGCACGGGCCGCTCGACCGCTGGCGGGCGCTGCGCGAGCGCATCCACGCCGAGATCCTGGAGAAGGGCTACGACCCCGAGCGCAACACCTTCACCCAGTCCTACGGGTCCGCCGAGCTGGACGCCTCGCTGCTGCTGATCCCGCAGACCGGGTTCCTGCCGCCGCACGACCCGCGGGTCACCGGCACGATCGACGCGATCGAGCGCGAGCTGATGGCCGACGGCTTCGTGCTGCGCTATCCGATCGCCCAGGAGAACTCCGTGGACGGCCTGACCGGCGGTGAGGGGGCGTTCCTGGCGTGCAGCTTCTGGCTGGCCGAGGCCCGGGCGATGGTGGGCAGGCGCAAGGAGGCCGTCGAGCTGTTCGAGAAACTGCTGTCGCTGCGCAACGACGTGGGGCTGCTGGCCGAAGAGTACGACCCGCGCTACGAGCGGCTGGTGGGCAACTTCCCGCAGGCGTTCAGCCACGTCCCGCTGATCCACACCGCGCACACCCTGACCCGGCCCGGCTGCACCCCCCGGTACACCGAGATCCTCGGCGGCGAGCGCGAGCAGGAGCAGGACGGCGAGCGGGCCTGAGCAGGGCGCCCGGCCGCTCTAGCGGCCGCGGGCCAGGGCGGCGAGCAACTGGGCGAAGTCGGGGGGCGGAGCGACGACCAGCCGGCGCTGGCCGTTCTGCACGACCAGGTCGGCCTGGATGCGGGTGAGCCGGCCGTCGTGCCACCAGTACACGTGCGGGCTGAGCCCGTCGTCGGCCGCGCCGTGCTCACGGCGGGCCAGCAGCCACAGCCGCTCGATCGCCCGCATCACCGACAGGCCGTCGATGGGGTGGACCACCATCTCACCGGGCCGGGGAAGCGCGACGATCAGCCCGTCCGGGGAGACCACCAGGTAGCGCCCGATCGCGCGCAGGTGGACGGCCGCGCCGGCCGGCGAGCCGGTCAGCGCGTAGGCGGTGATGCCGTCCAGGTCCAGGCGCTCGGCGGTCAGCCGTTCGTCGGCGAGCACGTTGCCCGTGGCCTCCTCCAGCGCCTGGGCCGGGGAGACCGGCCAGCAGAACGCCTCCTCGGGCCGCACCGGACGGCCCGACACGGTGAGGACCTCGATGAGGTCGGGGCCGAGATGCCGGCCGATCAGCCGGGAGGGATCATCGGCCATCCCGTCGGCGGGCACCACGGCCGTGCGCAGCAGCCCCTTGATCTGGTCGTGGTCGCACACGTCGGGCAGGTCGTGCGGCCGGGCCACCGTGCGTGCCAGGTGCCCGGAGACCAGCATCGGCCAGTCCTCGCGGGAGCGCCGCCCGGCCTCGCGGCGCAGGCCTGAAAGCCGCACGGTGACCTGCCGGGGGCCGGACAGCGCGAGCGTGGCGCCGTCGTCCCGGAACGCGGGAACGTAGCCCAGGCTCTCGGCCACCAGTTCGAGCAGGGAGTCGAGGTCGGCGTCCTCGGTGGATCGCCGCGCCGCGGCGGCCCGCCGGTCCCGGTACCGCCTGAACACGCCCACGCGTGGCTCCCAACTGCCGGTGATCCCCTGACCTGGGCCTACAGTGCCGTGGCCGGGTCGCGGAACAGGCAAGTCAAAGAGCACGATTCGGTATCAATGACCGCATCCGCCCCCATCCAGGCGGTGTACTGCGGCGTACCGTGACCGATCGGCACTCCGGCGATCATGGGAACGCCGAGCGGGGCGAGCCGGTCGACCAGCACCGGCATCACCTCTCCGCAGTCGACCCACGAACCGAGCACGATGCCGAGGGCGCCGGTCAGGCAGCCGGTCTGCAGGAGCTGGGTCAGCATGCGGTCGACGCGGTAGGGCTCCTCGCCGACGTCCTCCAGCAGCACGATGTGCCCCTGGGCGCGCATGGCGTACGGGGTGCCGCACAGTGCCGCCAGCAGCGCCAGATTGCCGCCGGTGAGCGGCCCTTCGGCGTGCCCGGGGGCGATGACCACCTCGCCGGTCACCGGGTCGGGCATCTCGCTCTCGAACAGCGACGCGCGCAGGTGGGCGAGGCTGCCCTCCTCCGGCCCGCCCGGGTCGCCCAGGATCGCGCTGGCGGGCATCGGGCCGAAGCAGCTCGCCACGCCGAGCCTGGTGGCGAAGGCCTGGTGCAGCGCGGTGATGTCGCTCGACCCGAGCAGGATCTTGGGCCGGGCGGCGGCCATGGCCGGCCAGTCGAGCAGGTCGAGCAGCCGGGTCGCCCCGTACCCGCCGCGGGCGCAGATCACCGCCCGCACGTCCGGGTCGCACCAGGCCTCCTGCAGGTCGGCCGCCCGGCCGGCGTCCGACCCGGCCAGGTAGCCCCGCCGGTTGAGCACCCGGGGCATGACCACCACGTCCAGGCCGAGCTCGGTGAGCACCTGGCGGCCCCGCGCCAGGCGCACCGGGTCGACCGGCCCGGACGGCGCGACGACGGCCACCCGGTCGCCGCGGTGGAGCCGGCCCGGGACCCACAGCCGCCTGTCCTTCATCGCCCGCCTCCTGCCCGTGGGATTTCCTGGTACTTGGCCCCCGAAAACCGTGAATGTCCGGAAAACGTCGCTGTTGTGAGTACGCTTACCCCGGCGACGCCCTGTACCACCGACGGGCGGGCGTAGCCGGTTCGTTCACCTCGCAAAGGGTGTCAGACTGTCCTCACTTATGCGACCCCCGACCCACATCCTCGTGGTCAACGGCATCAAGGTCCGCAGGCCGGTGTTCGTCCTGGGCGCCCCGCACTCCGGCACGGACCTGCTGGGGCGTGCGCTGAAACGCTCCCCGGGCTTCCACGTCACCATGGGCCGGGCCTCGGTGGCCCACGTCGTCTACGCCTTCGCCCGCCGTCCGTCGATCATGCGCAGGAAGGGCGGCGGCGCGGTGCGGGTGCTGCGCGACGCGCTGGCCGAGGCGTGGCAGATCGTGCCGGGGGCGTGCGCCGAGTGCCCGGCGGCCTGCCGCGAGGCCGGGGCGGTCACCGGCGGCGGGCCGTGCGTCGCCCCCGGCGGCGTCGTCCGGTTCGGCGATGCCGGCCCCGACCTGCTGTACAGCGCGCCGGTGCTGCTGCAGGCGTTCCCCGACGCCCGGTTCGTCCAGCTGATCCGCGACGGCCGGGACGTCGCGGCCGACATGCTCGCCGACCGCGCCGCCATGGGCCTGTTCCGCACCAGCATGCTGAGCGACGAGACCGAGTTCCCCAACCCGTTCCTCGGGGTCAACTCCGTCGAGCACCGCGACAGGTGGGCGGCGATGCGATCGGCGGGCAAGTGCGCCCTGCGCTGGCGCAGCGCCGTACGGCTGAGCGCCGCGCTCCGCCAGGAGATGCCCGCGGACCAGCTCCTCACGCTGCGCTACGAGGAGATGGCCGCCGCTCCGGACCGCACGATCGCCACGGTCTCGGAGTTCCTGGAGAGCCGGGTCTCCAAGGTCGCGCTGTACAGCGCGTCGGCCCCCAAGGTGGGCGCGTGGCGGTCGCGGCTGCGGCCCGAGGAGGCCGAGCTGGTAGAGAAGATCGCCAAGGACGAGCTGACCCGGCTCGGCTACCTGTGACCGGCCCGCCCCGAACGCAGGGCTCGCGAACGGGGCGGCGCGGCGGTCAGCGCTGGTGCTCGAACTGCGTGCGGTAGAGCTCGGCGTAGGCGCCGCCCGCGGCGAGCAGGTCCTCGTGCCGGCCGCGCTCGACCACCTGGCCGTCCTGGACGACCAGGATCTCGTCGGCCTCGCGGATGGTGGACAGCCGGTGCGCGATGACCAGTGAGGTGCGGCCGGACAGCGCGGTCTTCAGCGCCTCCTGCACGGCGGCCTCCGACTCGGAGTCCAGGTGGGCGGTGGCCTCGTCCAGCACGACCACCCGCGGCGCCTTGAGCAGCAGCCGGGCCAGCGCGATGCGCTGCTTCTCCCCGCCGGACAGCCGGTAGCCGCGGTCGCCGACGACGGTGTCCAGCCCGTCGGGCAGCGCCTGGACCAGCTCGGAGATCTGCGCCGCGCGCAGGGCCTCCCAGATCTCCTCGTCGGCCGCGCCGGGCCGGGCGTAGCGCAGGTTGGCCGCGATGGTGTCGTGGAACAGGTGGGCGTCCTGCATGACGACGCCGACCGTGTCGCGCAGCGAGGCCAGGGTGGCGTCGCGCACGTCCAGGTCGTTGACGCGCACCGCGCCGCCGGTCACGTCGTACAGCCGGGACACCAGCGAGGTGATCGTCGTCTTGCCCGCCCCCGAGGGCCCCACCAGCGCGATCAGCTGGCCCGGCCGCGCGGTGAAGGTGACCCCCTTGAGGACCTCCTGGCTCGGGCCGGTGTCGGGCCGGGCGACCGACTCCAGGGAGGCCAGGGAGACCTCCTCGGCCGCCGGGTAGCGGAACTGGACGTCGTCGAACTCGATGGTGACCGGCCCCTCGGGCAGCGGCCGGGCACCGGCGCGCTCGGCGACCATGGGCCGCAGGTCCAGCACCTCGAAGACCCGGTCGAAGCTCACCAGGGCGGTCATCACGTCGACGTGGACGTTGGAGAGGCTGGTCAGCGGCCCGTACAGGCGCATGAGCATCGCCGCCAGTGCGACCAGCGTGCCGAGCGGGAAGGCGCCGTCCACCACCAGCACGCCGCCCGCGCCGTACACCAGTGCGGTGGCGAGCGCGGCGACCAGGCCGAGGGCGACGCGGAACACCGTGCCGTACATGCCGACCGTGATGCCGACGTCGCGCACCCGGCCCGCCCGCTCGCCGAAGTACGCCGCCTCGTCGTCCGGGCGGCCGTACAGCTTGGCGACCATGGCCCCGGCGACGTTGAACCGCTCGGTCATCACCGAGCTCATCTCGGCGTCGAGCTGCATCTGCTCCCGGGTGAGCCCGGACATGCGCCGCCCGACGTAGCGGGCCGGGAAGATGAAGATCGGCAGCAGCACCAGGGCGACCAGGGTGACCTGCCACGACAGGATCAGCATGGCGCCGAGCACCATGATCAGGCTGACCACGTTGGACACCACGGACGACAGGGTGCTGGTGATGGCGCGCTGCGCGCCGATGACGTCGCTGTTGAGCCGGGAGACCAGCGCGCCGGTCTGGGCGCGCATGAAGAACGCCACCGGCATGCGCTGGACGTGGTCGAAGACCTCGGTGCGCAGGTCGAAGATCAGCCCTTCGCCGATGCGGGAGGAGAACCACCGCTGGGCCAGGCCGAGCCCGGCGTCCACCACGGCCAGGGCCGCGATGACCAGCGACAGCATCACCACGACATCGGGACGGCGCGGGATGATGCCGGCGTCGATGATCGCCTTGAGCAGCAGCGGGTTGGCGATCACGATGACCGCGTCCAGCACGACCAGCGCCAGGAAGGCCGAGATCTGCCAGCGGTAGGGCCGGGCGTACCTCGCGATGCGCGGCACGGTGCCCGGGGTCAGCCGCTCCTTGGTCACGGAGCTGTCCCGGCGCAGGGACCGCATCACCTGGGGGCCGTATCCCCCGCCCAGCATGGTCATCGTGGTGGCTCGCCGATCCTCTCCCCGAGCGTGGCCCGGGATGTTCCCCCGGGGCTCTGTCTCCCGCTGAGCAAGGGAAGCGGCCTGGTGATTCCCCGGTCAGCTCACGGCGAACGATCATCCGCCTCCGGCGGCCGGACGCCTCGTCCCCGCCCGGCGGTCTACCCCCCGTCCACGGCGCCGCGAAACAGCGCCCTGACCCGGACGGCCTGCGCGGCCCGCTCGGCCGCCGCCTGCTCCTCGATCGTATGGTGCGCGGCCTGCTGCAGCAGCCGCTTGGTCGCCGCCGCGGCGGCCCGGTCGGTCGCCAGCAGCGCCGTTGCGAGCTCCCGCGTCGCGGCCCGCAGCTCCCCGGCCGGGACGACCCGCTCGGCCAGGCCGATGCGCGCCGCCTCACCGGCGTCCACCACACGCGCGGTCAGGCAGATCTCCACGGCCCTGGACAGGCCCACCAGGTCGACGAGCGGCTTGGTGCCGGTCAGGTCGGGCACCAGCCCGAGTGCCGGCTCCTTCATGCACAGCTTGGCATCCTCGGCGAGAATCCGCAGGTCACAGGCGAGGGCAAGCTGGAAGCCCGCTCCGATCGCATGCCCCTGCACCGCGGCCACCGACACGATGCCGGGGTCGCGCAGCCACAGGAAACCCTGCTGGAACTCCTTGACGTGCCGCTCGAAGGTCTCATCGTCGAGCACGGCCTCCGCCGCGAACGACCCCTGCCCGGGGACACCCTCGGGTGTGAACATCCGCAGGTCGATGCCGGCTGAGAAGGACGGCCCCTCGCCTCGGACCACGACGACACGCACCTGTTCCGGCAGCGTTCTGCCGATCTCGGCCAGAGCGGACCAGGTGGCGAACGTTTGTGCGTTCCGCCTCTCCGGCCGGTCCAGTGTGATCGTCGCGATCTCGCCGTCCACCTCGAAGCGCAGACCGATCTCCGCGAATCGTTCACTCTCAGGGGCTCCTGCGCCTGGCACGCCGCGCACTCCGCCGGCGCGCGAAGACGCCCGCTGTGTGCCCGGCCCGGCCTCGTCGCTCACCGAGACCTCCGCCGCGTTCCCCCCTGTCTCCGCCACCGCCATCGCACGCTCCGCCCATGGGTCACAGTCCCGTCTCGCCCGAACCCGATGCAGGTTCCAGAACGAGATTCTACCGGCGCGGGCGGGACGGGCTTCGGCTGAACGGGACGAGCGGCTGCGGTCGCGCGTGCCCCCGAGACGTCCGCTAGCGCTTGGACTTGCCCCGGGTGGCTCCGCCGCGCCCGCGCAGAGTCACGCCGGACTCGCTGAGGATGCGGTGGATGAACCCATATGACCGGCCGGTCGAAGCGGCGAGCGCACGGATGCTCTCACCCGCGGCATACCGCTTCTTGAGATCGGCGGCCAGTTTTTCACGGTCGGCCCCGGTCACCCGGGTGCCCTTCTTGAGCGTCTCGGCCACGAGTACCTCCTGTAGTGCCAGACTTCCGCAGCGTTACTCACGCCATGATCAGTCATTTCAGCCGGATCGGCTACCTACTCCATGGGAAAAGATCCGTACCCGCTCAAATTAAGATCAGGCAAGTGCCACAAGATCGGAAAATTCATCGCTCCAAGCGTCTTCGACTCCGTCTGGTAGCAAGATCACCCTATCTGGCTGCAGCGCCTCAACAGCGCCCTCATCGTGAGTAACAAGGACAATTGCCCCCGAATAGGACCTTAGCGCGGAAAGCACCTGGTCGCGGCTCAAGGGATCGAGGTTGTTCGTGGGCTCGTCCAGCAGCAGGACGTTGGCGCTCGAGAGCACCAGCGTGGCCAGGGCCAGCCGGGTCTTCTCCCCGCCGGACAGCACGCCCGCCGGCTTGTCGGCGTCGTCCCCGGAGAACAGGAACGAGCCGAGCACCTTGCGCAGCGCCACGTCGGGCACGTCGGGACCGGCCGAGCGCATGTTCTCCAGCACGCTGCGCGCGGGATCCAGCGTCTCGTGCTCCTGCGCGTAGTAGCCGAGCTTGAGGCCGTGACCGGGCCGGACCTCCCCGGAGTCGGGCTTCTCCAGGCCGCCCAGCATGCGCAGCAGCGTGGTCTTGCCCGCTCCGTTGAGGCCGAGCACGACGACCCGGCTGCCGCGGTCGACCGCGGCGTCGACGTCGGTGAAGACCTCCAGCGAGCCGTAGGACTTCGACAGGCCGGTGGCCGTCAGCGGAGTGCGCCCGCACGGCGCGGGATCGGGGAAGCGCAGCTTGGCCACCTTGTCCGAGCGGCGCTCCTCCTCCACGCCCGCCAGCAGACGCCGGGCCCGGCGCTCCATGTCCTGCGCGGCCTTGGCCTTGGTGGCCTTGGCGCGCATGCGGTCGGCCTGCGAGAGCAACTGGGACGCCTGGCGCTCGGCGTTGGCGCGCTCGCGCTTCCTGCGCCGCTCATCGCTCTCGCGCTGGGCCAGATAGGTGGTCCAGCCGACGTTGTAGGTGTCGATGACGCAGCGGTTGGCGTCGAGGTGCAGGACACGGTTGACCGTCGCTTCAAGAAGCCCGACATCGTGGCTGATAATGATCAAACCGCCCTGGTGAGATCGTAAAAAATCACGAAGCCACCCGATTGAGTCCGCATCGAGGTGGTTTGTCGGCTCGTCGAGCAGGAGAGTCTCCGCTCCGGAGAACAGGATGCGGGCCAGTTCCACCCGCCTGCGCTGGCCGCCGGACAGCGTCTGCAGGGGTTGCGCGAGCACGCGGTCGGGCAGGCCCAGGCTGGAGGCGATCGAGGCGGCCTCCGACTCGGCGGAGTACCCCCCGAGGACGTGCAGGCGGTCCTCCAGGCGGCCGTACGCGCGCACCGCCCGGTCGCGCACCCGCAAGTCGTCGGAGGCCATGCCGACCTCCGCCTCGCGCAGCTCGCGCAGCACCTCGTCCAGGCCGCGGGCCGAGAGGATGCGGTCGCGGGCGAGCACCGAGAGATCTCCGGTGCGGGGGTCCTGCGGGAGGTAGCCGACGCTGCCGGTGGTGGTCACGGTGCCGGTGGCCGGCAGGCCCTCACCCGCGAGCACCTTGGTCAGCGTGGTCTTGCCCGCCCCGTTGCGGCCCACCAGGCCGATCTTGTCGCCGGGATTGACCCGGAAGCTCGCCCCCTCGATGAGCAGGCGGGAACCGGCGCGCAGTTCGATGTCGGAGGCGATGATCATGATGAGGGAACACTCCCAGAGCGGGGAACAAGGTCGAAGGACGTGCTGTCGGTGGATACCGGAATGCGGCAGGGCGGCCACGTGGCTCGGCCCTCTTCGTGAGTGCGCCGATCAGTCGGGAGTGCGCATGAGTCCTAGTGTACGGGTAGCCCCCGCCCGCGGTTGATGCCGTTTCCCGGCTCACGAGCGGCTTCACCCTCGCCAGGGCCCTCCATCCCGGACGGCGGCGGCATCCGCGGCGCCTCCTGAGTCCGCCCAGCGGACCGAAAGGTCTCCCCTCCCCCGCCTTGCTCGCGAAGAAGCGATGGGGACGAGCAGACGGGGAGGGTGAGAATGCCCGCACGCAGCGCTCGCCTGGGCGGGCGGCGGGTCCGGTACTGTCGCTCGTCATGGCGCAACGACCGGCGGCGGGCGGGGGACGATGGGTCTCCGTGGCGCCCGAGCGACTCGCGGGCTGGCTGAGCGGGTTCACCGAACGGCACGGCGCGCCGGAGGCGGTCCTGCTCGGCGAGATCGTACGGCTGCGCGGCCTCGACGGCGCCGTGGCCGAACTCCACGTTCCCTTCCCTCCCTTGCCCTGCGACACCGGCTCCCTCTCCTCCTCGGGCACCGCGCTTTCCGCCGAGGCCGCCGCCCACAGCGAGACCGCCGACGGGCTCCTCCGGGCACTCGTAGCGCACGCGGCCGTCGATCGCGTGGTCGGAGTCCTGCTGGTACGGCTCGGCGGTCATGCCGCCGGGGTGTTCGAGGGGCGCCGGTTGGTCGCCTCGAAGGTCGGCTCACGGCTGGTCCACGGCCGCAGCGCGGCCGGGGGCTGGTCGCAGCACCGTTTCGCCCGCCGCAGGGAGAAGCAGGCGAGCGAGGCGTCACAGGCCGCGGCCGAAGTGGCCGTCCGGGTGCTCGTGCCGCGGGCGGACACGCTGGACGCGGTGGTGCTCGGGGGAGACCGGCGCGCCGTCGACGCCCTGCGCGCCGACCGCCGGCTCGCCGCGATCTTCGCGCGGGAGACCGCGCCCTTCCTCGACGTACCGGACCCACGGCTCGCCGTCCTGCAGGACACCCCGAAGAGCTTCCGCGCCGTCCGCGTCCGGCTTCTGGACCCCGCTTCCTGATCCGCCGCACCGCACCCGTACCCCCGCCGGACCCCGGCGGTCTCGCGCCGCGCCCGCCGGTTCCGTCCCCGATCGGGGAGGCCCGTGGGGGACGGCCGACCCGGAGAGATCCGCTACTGGGGGTGACTGGAATCCCGACTGTCGGTAAAGAAATCCTTCCTTCCAACAGCGGGAGAACTATCCGTGAATTTCGCCCTTCAGGTGGCTTCTTACCGATAAAACCGCAGCACAATCCATGGGTGACGGTCCTCAGAACCTCTTCCCCGGCCGCCTCGACCCTGGCGACCGCCACCCATGACGACGCACCGACGGGAGCCTCCATGGCCCCTCCCGCTACACCGGGACATCCCGGCGTGCCCTTCCCCGGCCACCACGGCCCCGAGACGTTCCCCTCGGGACACCCCGTGCCGGGGTCCGGACAGCCCGGCGTGGCGTACCCGCGCTTCCCCTCCCCTGACGCGGCGGGACATCCGTCCTTCTCCGCGCCGGCCGCGGCGGAGCATCCGGGCTCGGTCACCTCCGGCCCCACGGAGCGAGGCGGTCCGGGCTTCACCTTCTCCGAGGGTTCGGGGTCGTCAGGGCCGGGGACGCCGGGGGCCGCACGCGCGGCGACCTTCTTCCCGATCGTCGACCTGGACACCGGAGGAGTGATCGCCGTCGAGGCGACCGCCGAGGTGCCCTCCATCAGGATCTCCGGCGACGTCTCGGGGCCCGTCGCCGGCATCTACGCGGCCGCCCGCGAGGAGGCGCTGCTGCCGCTGCTGCTCGCCGTCCCCTCGGACGCGGTCGTCCAGGGCTCCGGAGCCCTCGCCCCCCTGCACGAGGCCATGCGCGCGACCAGCCGCCGCCCCCGCGAGGTGATCCTGGTGATCACCGGCGACGTCGCGGCGACGGACCGGCGGGCTCTGTTGACCGGCCTCGACGGTCTGCGGACCATCGGCTACCTGGTCGCCATCGGCGGCCTCGGCACCTCGCACGTCCCGCTGGACCTGATCGCCGACGCCGCGCCGTACGCGCTGGTGCTCTCGCCCGAGCTGATGGAACGGGTGCCCCGCGACGCGCGGCGCAACGCCGTCGGCGAGGCCGTGGCGCACATGGCCAAGAGCCTGGGCGTCCACGTCCTGGCCCCGCAGGTGCGGGAGGAAGCGCAGCTCACGACACTGCGCGGCTGGGGCGTGCGCCTGGCTCAGGGGCCGCTGCTGGCCCCGCTCGACTGGCGTCCCTCGCACGGCCGGGTGCACGTGCCGCTGCCGGTGCCCGCGGAGCCGGAGTCACCCTTGATCGACCTCGGCCCCCGGGTGCAGGAGTTCCTGCTGCCGGCGGTCACCCTCGACATGAACGCCACAGCCGAGGACGTGGTGGAGGCGTTCGGCACCGAGCCGTCGATCACCAGCGTCATCCTGGTCGACGAGTACCAGCGCCCGCGTGCGAGCATCGAGCGCAGCAGGTTCCTGCTGAGCATCGCCGGCCCGTACGGCCACGCCCTGCACGCCAAAAAGCCCGCGCACCGCCTCGCCGACCCGCCCCGCGTCGTGCCGAAGACCACCCCGGCCATAGCGGCCATGCAGGTGGCGGGCAAGGACGACGCCCGGGTGTACGACGACCTGGTGGTCACCGACGAGGTGGGGCGCTGCATGGGCGTGGTCCACGTCGGCGACCTGATCCGCCACGTGGCCCGCCTCAACCCCATGACCCGCTGACCAACGCCCGCGCTCGGTCGTCTCGTCGGACCGTGCCCATCGTGTTCGGTGTCCAGCCCCGCCGGCCGTCCGCCCGGGTGGCACTCGTCCGACAACGACGGCTTTACATCGTAGATCATAACCACAACGACTGTGGCCTTACCGGCAAGCGAGCAGCAACGGCGCCAGGAACAGCAGCCAGAAGACGGCCAGAGCCGCCGTGCGCGATACGACGCGGATCCCACACGGCACGCGCCCAGAGCCCGACGCTCTCGACCACCCATCGCCATCCTCGGGGCCGAAGGCCGCCGCCCGGCCATCGCCGTCTCCCGTCCGAGCCGGTGCGGCCATTGCGTTCACTCACCCGAGCGGGAACCGGAACCCGGCTCCGCGGCCGAGCCGGCGCCGGCGCGCCGCTCCAGCCGTTCGATGCGGGCGATGAGCGGCTGGAGCTGGCGGGACACGGCCGCGGCCAGCGCCTGCATCGGGTCGGCCGGAGCGCCGGCGGCACCCTGCACGGGTGTCTGGGCCGAGGTCTGGGCGCGCAGGTGAACATAGCCGGCCAGGGCCGCGTTCACCGCGCGGCGGGTGAGCCGCGGTTCGGCGCCCAAGGCCCGGAGCACCTGCCCGGCGGCGCCGTCCGGCTCGGCGACGAAGCCGAGCAGCAGATGCTCGCAGCCGACGTAGTTGTGCCCGAGCGCGGTCGCCTCGGTCACGGCCAGCTCCAGCGCGGCGGCGGCCGGCCCGCTGAACCGCATCGCCCCCGCAGTCCCGGCTCCGGCCAGGCCCGCCGGCCCCGCATCGTCGCCCGTACCGCCGGCTTCGGCCGCGGAGCGTCGCGCCGGCCCTCCCCCGCCGTCCGGGCCGCCTTCCCCTGCGGCCCCCTCCTCGCGGATGGCCAGGCGCTCCAGCTCGCGCGACACGTGGGCGGGGTCGATCTCCATGGCGCGCAGCACGTGCAGGGCGAGGTTCGAGCCCTCGTCCACCATGCCCGCGAGCAGGTGCCCGGTGCCGACGCCGGCCTCGCCCCGCTCCCGAGCCCGGTCGATCGCCATCTTGACCACCGCACGGCACCGGGGCGTGAAGTGCGGCAGCCGTTCGGCCAGCTCGCCGGTGTCCAGCTCGCCCACGGCGGTCTGCCGGATCGCGGCGATCCTGCGTACGGCCTGCTCCAGCGCCCGCTGGCAGATCGCGGACACCGGCACCCCCATCTCCTTGACCGCCTCCGCCAACTCGTCGGGCAGATACACATTGATCTTCGGCACGGCCATCTCCTCAGCCGAGAGCTACGGGTTACATAGTAGTTATAACCCGCACAGGGGTTAGAAGCATACCCCCAAATATCTCGACCATGTATTCCTCCAACGCGACACACCGCCCACCACCCAATTGCACCTGCCTCAGCCCCGGCGCGCCCACCAGCCTCGGCGCGGTACGCGGAGATGGCCTCCCCGGCAGTGCCGGGAAGGCCATCGAGCAAGATGGGAAGACTTCCGAAGCGATCGGTGCGGGTGCACCTGGCTCAGTTCGCGCGACAGGGCGGCGGAGCGGCCGTGCTGCCGGTTCGGAGCGCCGGCCGCCGAGGCCGCGTATCAGTCCTGGTCGTAGTACCAACTGGTGCAGTAGGACTGCGCGTAGTCGACCGGACGGAAGCACGCGCGCATCCAGTTGCCGACGTTCTTCAAGGTGTTGGAGTAGTCGCGCTTGAACGGGCCGCACTGCGTCCACGTGCTGCCGCCGTCGTAGCTGCGGTCCACCCAGGTCTGGTCACCCGACTTGTAGCCATAGCCGATGGACGCGTAGGAGTGGTCGGACACCTGGTCGTTCGTGAGGTTCAACTCCACTGCGCGCTCGTTGGACTGATACTGGTTGACGATCACGACCTTGACCCGTACGTCGTACGGGAACCATCCGGTGCTGCTGGAACCGCAGTTGGTGTCCGCGGCGGCCGGTGACGGGGCGATGAGCGCGGCGGTGCCCAGGCCGGCGGTCAGCACCGCCACCCCCGCCATGGCGACGGCCGATCTCTTCGCACTGCGAACAAACTTGAGCATTAATGGGACCCCTTGTACTCGATGAGGGCTGCTGGTGGTCGGGGCTCGCGCTCCTGGTGCTCGGCGTCCAGGTCGTGAGCCTGTCCGGGGCCACCGGGACCCGTTCCCCGGGGCCCGGCCCGGCCGATTCGAGCCGGCGCGATCGCGCATGATCCCGCCGGCGAATCACGGCGCCTCCTTCACGGGCGCCGCTTCCAGGATCGGGGGAACCAGAAGGAGTGTCGTTACCGCTGAGCGCCGAGTGCTTGACGATGCGTGCCGTGGCGGCCGTCCCGGGATGGGCGCCCAGAAATTCCGCGAGGTGCTGTCGATTACGCCGGGGCTCGTTCGCCGTGAGGGTGAGGGCGTCGCGGTGACGCCCCGGCTCGCGCGAGCGGAGGAGACGACGGCATGCGCAAACTGATGGTGATGGCCTTCATGTCGCTGGACGGGGTCGTGCAGGCGCCGGGCGGCGCGGACGAGGACCTCGACGGAGGGTTCGAGCACGGCGGCTGGGCCGTGCCGCACATGGACCGGGAGATGATCGGCGCGATAGGCGAACTGACCCGGCGGGCGGACGCGCTCCTGCTGGGGCGCACCACCTACGAGTCGTTCGCCGCGACCTGGCCGCTGGCCGGGGACGACGACCCGATCGGGGCGAAGCTGAACGGCGTGCGCAAGTACGTGGCATCGCGGACGCTGGAGACGGTGTCGTGGCGGAACTCCACGCTGCTCGGCGGCGACGTCGCCAAGGAGGTACGCGAACTCAAGCGCGGCGAGGGCGGCGAGATCCAGGTCCACGGCAGCGGGGGGCTGGTCCAGACGCTCCTGCGGCACGATCTCGTCGACGAGTTCCATCTGCTGGTCTTCCCCGTGCTCCTCGGCTCCGGCAAGCGGCTGTTCGCCGGCGGGACGATCCCGGCCGGGCTCAGGCCGGCCGGTGTCACGATGACCGCCACCGGGGTGGTGGTCGGTACGTACGCGCGGGCCGGCGGCCTCCAGTACGGTGCGATGGGCCCGGAGACCGGCAACTGGTGATCACCGAAGCGAGGCGAAGGGGGCTGCCATGCCGCAGTACGCGATTCTGATCTACGAGAAGGAGACCCCCGGTGGGGTGGCCGACATCCCGCCGGAGGTGATGGAGGCCAACCTGCGCGCCGGGGAGCACATCGCGGCGATGGGCGCGAAGGTCGTCACCGAGCACGCGCTGCAGCCCAGCGCCACCACCCGGACGATCCACAAGGGCGGCATGGTCACCGACGGCCCGTTCATCGAGAGCAAGGAGGTGATCGCCGGGTTCTTCGTGGTCGAGGCCGCCGACCTCGACCAGGCGATCGCCATCGGCCGGCTGCTGCCGATCATGGACGGCGCCGTCGAGGTGCGGCCGCTGCTCGCTCCGTGACCTCGGTCGCCGACGTGGTCGCCGACGCGCACCGCCGCGAGTGGGCCAGAGTGCTCGCCGCGACGGTGCGCGTCACCCGTGACCTGGAGCTGGCCGAGGAGTGCGTCCAGGACGCCTATGCCGACGCGCTCGACGCCTGGACGAGGGGCGGCGTGCCCGACCGGCCGGGCGCGTGGCTGACCACGGCGGCCCGGCACAACGCGCTGGACGCCCTGCGCCGGGCCGGTACGTTACGGTCGAAGCTGCACCTGCTGGTGGAGCCGGCGTCCTCCCCCGGCCCGGACGTCTCCGGTGCGGATCTTCGGGACGGCGCCGCGGCGGGTGACGACCGGCTGCGGCTCGTCTTCCTGTGCTGTCACCCGGCGCTGGCCGCCGAGGCCCAGGTCGCGCTGACGCTCCGGCTGGTCTGCGGCATGACCACGCCGGAGATCGCCAGGGCGTTCCTGGTGCCGGAGACGACCATGGCGGCCCGCGTCACCCGGGCCAAGAAGAAGATCGCGGCGGCGCGGATCCCCTTCCGGATGCCCGCGCCGGCAGATCTGCCGGGCCGGCTGGACGCCGCCCTCACCGTGATCCACCTGCTGTTCACCACCGGCCACACCGCGCCGGCGGGGCCGACCCTGACCAAGGACGACCTCGCGGGCCGCGCGCTGGAGCTGGCGCGCATGCTGCGCGATCTGATGCCGGGCGAGCGGGAGGTGCGCGGGCTGCTCGCCCTGCTGCTGGCCGGTCACGCCCGCCGCGCCACCCGCACGACGGCGGACGGGCGGCTGCTGCCGCTGGAGGAGCAGGACCGTTCGGCCTGGGACCGGGCCGCCATCGCCGAGGCGCACGACCTCGTCGTCGGGGCGCTGCGGGGCGGTCGGCCCGGCCGGTTCGCCCTGCAGGCCGCCATCGCGGCGCTGCACGCCACCGCGCCCGCCTACGAGGCCACCGACTGGGCGCAGATCCTGGTGCTGTACGACGAGCTGGCGCGGGTGTGGCCGTCCCCGGTGGTCGCGCTCAACCGGGCGGTGGCGGTGGCCATGACCAGCGGACCGGCCGACGCGCTGGCCGAGGTCGAGCGCCTTGACCGGGAGGGGCGGCTCGCCGGGTACCCGTACCTGGCGGCCGTCCGAGCGGACCTGCTGCGCCGCACGGGACGCGGGGCCGAGGCCGCCGCGGAGTACGAGCGGGCGATCGCGCTGACCGGCAACGAGGCCGAACGGTCGTTTCTGGTCGGCCGCCTCGCGGAAACGGCCCCGCCCGGCTGACGGCACTTCCCGTGAGCACGGTCCGGTCGGCCGTACCCGGCGGCGTGAGCGATCAATGCCCGGCGAGCCTCGTGGGCGGGAGGAGGCGGTTTTACAATGATGTTGATGAACGAGCCGAAGCGCCGGATGCCGGCCGTGTCGCGTAGGTGTCCGGGTCGTCCTGGGCTGCCGGCGGCCTTCCCTTCGTGGCCCGGGGCGGTGTAGATGAGCTTCGCGCGGTCCTATCATCCGGCCGAGGGCGACGGGGTGACCCTCGGTGTCGAGGAGGAGTTCCTGCTCGTCGATGCCACGGACGGCCGCCCCGTCCCCGGCAACGCACGGCTGCTGGACGAGCTCGGCGGGCGACGGGCCGTCGAGCCCGCGCACGTGGCCGGCCGGCAGGCGGAGGCGTCCGCGGCGACCGGCTCGGGCGATCTCACGGCGGCGGGTCCGGCCGCCGAGCCGGCGGGGTCCGTGACCGCGTTCGAGGCCGAGTTGCTGGCGTCCATGATCGAGACGGTGTCCCCCGTGCGGACGGACCTGGGCGGACTTCGTGAGGTGCTGACCGCGGGCCGTGCCCGGCTGGGAGGCGCGGCGGCCGAGGTGGGCCTGCGCGTCCTGGCCGTCGGCGCTCCGGTCACCCCGCCGGCCGTCCCCCGCGCCGTGTCGGACAAGACGCGGTACCGCGAGTTGCGCGATCTCTACGGCCTGCTGGTCACCCAGCAGGAGACGTGCGGGTTGCACGTCCATGTCGGCGTGGCCGACCGGGAGATGGCGGTGGCGGTGGTCAATCGGCTCAGGCCCTGGCTGCCGACCCTGCTGGCGATCTCGGCCAACTCGCCGTTCTGCGACGGCGCCGACACCGGGTACGCGAGCTGGCGCACCGTCGCCCTGTCGCGCTGGCCCGCGACCGACATCCCCCCGCACTTCTCCAGTGCCGCGCACTACGACCAGGTGACGGCCATGCTGCACCGCAGCGGCACGCTGGCCGCCTCCGCGCACCCTTACTGGCTGGCCAGGGTCTCGGGGCGGTTCCCGACCGTGGAGATCCGGGTCGCGGACGTGCCCGCCACGGTGGACGAGGCGGTGCTGCAGGCCGCCCTGTCGCGGGCGCTGGTGCGCACCGCCTGCGCCGAGCTGACGGCGGGCGCCGACACGGCCGACCCGGGCGACGGGGAGATCCTGCGGGCCGCGCTGTGGGCCGCCGCCCGCTTCGGGCTGAACGGCGACGGCGTGCACCCCACGACGGGCGGCAGCGTCCCGGCCACCGCGCTCGTGGACGAGATGCTCGACCGGATCCGCCCCGCGCTGCGGGCGATGGGGGACGAGGAGGAGGTCGACCGCCTGCTCACCGCCCTGGCCCGCACCGGCACCGGCGCCGACCGCCAACGCGCCCTGCTCACGGCGGACGCCGGCCCGGCCGGCGCGATCCGCCTGATCGAGGCGTTCGCCATCGGAACCGAGACCGTCTGATCCCACCGGCACGACCGCACCACTCTGCCTGCCTGCTGAACGCCGGAGCGGACCTCGGCGGTGTGGTCAGAGTCGGCCAGTGGCATTCCGGGAGGTTCCGCTCGCCGGCGTCGATGTGCGGCGACGCCGCGTCATCACCGCAGGACCCCGCACGCAGTGCGCTGAACGGCGGCCTATTCGGGGTGGCGGGACTGGGTGCGGCGGTAGTGGGAGGGGGAGACGCCGTAGCGGTCCAGGAAGGCCTGGCGGAGGGATTCGGCCGTGCCCAGACCGCAGCGGCCGGCCACAGCGGCCATGGGCAGGGTGGTGGAGGTCAGCAGGTGGGCCGCCGCCTCGACCCGGGCCTGCCGCACGAACCTGCCCGGCGGCTGCCCGAAGTGCCGCAGGAACAGCCGGGTCAGGTGACGCTCGCTCACGCCCGCGTGGGCGGCGAGCGTCGCGACTGCCAGGTCGGCGGAAAGGTGGGCGGTGATGTGGTCGACCACCTTTCTGACCAGGCCGTCGGACGGGGGCGGCGGGGCGGTGAACACGCTCATCTGCGCCTGGTTGCCCGGGCGTTGCAGGTAGGTGACGAGCTGTCGGGCCACAACGCGCGCCAGCTCGGGACCGTTGTCCTCCTCGATGAGGGCGAGCGTCAGGTCCAGGGCGCTGGTCACGCCGGCGGAGGTGTAGACGTTGCCGTCCCGGATGAAGATGGGGTCGGCGTCCACGCGGACCTTCGGATGTGCGGCGGCGAGCTCGCCCGCCCAGCGCCAGTGGGTCGTGGTCCGGCGGCCGTCCAGGAGCCCCGCGGCGGCCAGGATCCACGTACCGGTGCACACCGACGCCACCCGGCGGCTCTCCGCCGCGAGCCGCCGGACGTGCCCGACGATCAGCCGGTCGCCCGCCGCGTCCTGGCTGCCGCTCCCGCCGGACACGAGCAGCGTGTCGATCGGGCCGGTGATCCGTTCGAGTATCTCGCCGGGCTGCAACGTCACGGTCGGGCCGCAGTCGATGGGCCGCGCGCCCGGTGTGGCGAAGCGGACCCTGTAGTAGGGGGCCGCGCCGTGCCAGTTGGCGCATTCGAGGCTCGCCACGACGCAGGCGATGTCGAGTAACTCGGCGGCGGCGTAGCCGACGATCACGAAATCCCGCGCGTCCATGCCCCGACTGTAGGCCGAAAGGACCGGCGGCCCAAGATTTCCGACCTTCCCGCCGGCGTTCCTTGGGCGCGGCGCGCCCGGCTCACATAGTCGGACCATGACGCAGACAACGACGACATCGACGTCCACGAACCGGCGCGGCGGCCGGCTCCGGTTCACCCTGCACTACGTCGAGATGATCCTCGCGATGGCCGCCGGAATGGCCGTCCTGGGGTTCCTCCGATCCGCGGCGGGCCTGGAGGTCTCCCACTCACGACACCCCGATCTCGGCTACCTGCTGATGGCCTTCGACATGTCGGTCGGCATGGCCGTGTGGATGCGGGTGCGCGGCCACTCCTGGCGGCACACCCTGGAGATGTGCGCGGCGATGTTCGCCCCGGCCGTCCCGCTGTTCCCGCTGCTCTGGCTCGGCGTGATCGACGGGGGCACCCTCATGGTGCTCGCGCACCTGGCCATGCTCCCGCTGATGCTCGGCGTGATGCTCCTGCACCGTTCGGCGCACACGTGAGGCTCCCGGCGGACGCCGGAGGGACGCGGGGACGACCGGCACGGCCGCTCCGCCGCGGATCGGTGAATGCCGTGGCGGGACCTCGGCCAGGAGGCCCCGCTGGGTCGGTGGTGTCTCCGGAAGGTCCTGCCCTCAGCCGCCGATGGGGCCGTAGTTGGCGACCGAGGAGATGCGGTCGTTCCAGCCGATCCGCTCCAGGTCGGGGAGGTCGATGCCCGGCGTGCCGTACAGCTTGATGCCGCCGTAGTTGATGTGCTCGTAGTAGAAGACCAGGCAGTTGGTCGCGCCGACCGAGCTGATGGTGTCGTTCCAGTCGGAGCCGGGCCAGGAGCCGTGCCTGACCCCGGTCAGGTCGGGCCAGCCGAGCCTGGCGCCCAGCCAGAACCAGTCGCCGCCGTAGAAGTGGTGCTCGAACATCTGCACCTCGCCGATCGTGGGCGGCCGGGTGCCGGTGCGCGTGTCGCCGGGCGCGGCGGTGCTCGTGCTCGACCGGCCGATCGCCGTGGCCGCCCATATCGCCGTGCGCAGCGGCCTGTCGTCGGTGAAGGCGAGGACGCGGTCGGGGGAACCGTCGGCCACGAAGGTCAGCTCCTGGCCGTCGAAGCGGGTGATGTCGGCCGGGTCGTACTCGACGCCGTCGACGACCACGGCCACCTGCGGCACCCGGTGTGACAGCGGCGCGGACGACGGGGCGGCGTCCGCGGAAGCGGGCGCGAGAAGGCGGATGGGGTCGAGCGGCTCGGGCTCGGCGGGCGGCGGCACCGCCAGGGCGTGCTGGACCAGCGACTCCAGCGTGGTGATGCCCGCCTCGCGCAGGACGGCCAGGACGTCGTCCTCCTTCAGCCCGCCGACGTTCCCGGAGAACCTCAGAAGCCGTTCGACGCCTCGCCGGGTCTCGACGCTGAGCTGGTCGCTTGACATGGTGTCTCCGTTCGAGAGGGGGTTGCTCGAGAGACGCCCACCATGGTCGGAGGGGCCGCGACACAGCGTATCCGATGAGTAGTCACATGACTACAGAAAGTCAGCGGCAGTTGATAGAGGCCGCTCGGGCCACGGGCGGTGCTGAAGGCACCATGCGGCCTTCCCACCGGAAGGCAGGCACCGGGACACACGATCGAGCGCACGGCTCTGATCGCCGGGACGAGCCCCGGCGGGCCTGCCGGGTTCGAGGTCGGCCGGAGGTCGTCGGAGGCCGCGGCCAGGTCGCGGTCCAGGCCGGTGATGCGGGGCGAGAGCCGCTCGAACGCGACCATGGCCACGAGGCCGTGATCACCGTGGCGGCTTCGCGAGGTGGTCACCCTGTCCGCCGGCGACTCGATCACCTTCCCGGCCGGCCCCACGTCGCGGGCAACCGGTCCGCCACCGAGCAGGCCGTCGCCGTCTGGCTCATCGTGCACGAGCCCGGCCCCGAACGGCCGCGCTGACCGCCCGTTCCGCACCCGCTCACCATCGCCGCGACGGCCCTGTGCGATGAACGCTTCAGACGCCGCCGCGTCGTACCGGGACCGCCACCGGCCGGCGCCGGCGCCGGGATGCCACAGCGACCGCACGCACCGCACACACGAACTGCCCGATCCCGACGAACACCGGATCATCCTGTGGCATCGTGATGAACAGCCGGAAATCCACGGCGAATTTCTCGAACAATGCACCTTGCGCGACTTAACCGTTCACGGTTGATTCTTGGCATGCCGGTTCTGTCGAGGAAGCCTGCCCGCCGGGTCCGCCCCATCCGCGGTTCGGTGGCACGCAATCGCGAGTTCCGCCTGCTGTGGTTCAGCTTCTCGATGTCGGTGGCGGCCGACCAGATCTTTCCGGTCACCGTGACCATCGCGGCGCTCAACGCGGGCGGCAGCGCCTCGACAGTGGGGGCGATCTTCACCGGCCGATGGATCGCGTTGATCATGTTCGCGCTGCTCGGCGGGCTGTGGGCGGACCGGTTGCCGCGACGGACGGTCATGGTCGCCTCGCTGGCCTTCCAGTGCTGCGCGGTCGCCGTGGGTCTGCAGGGCGGGACCTCCACCTGGCTCCTCGCCTCGCTGGTCTTCCTCGCCGGAGCGGGAGAGGCGTTCCACCGGCCGGCGTACCAGGCGTGCCTGTCGTCGGTCCTGGAACCCGGCCAGCGCCCGGCCGCCGCGGCGCTGGTGGCGGTCTCGTGGCGGCTCGGCGCCATCGTCGGGCCCGGCCTCGGCGCGTACGTGGTCACGGCGGGGTCTCCCCGCATCGGGTTCCTCGCCGTACTGGCCGCCTACCTCGTCGGCCTCGCCCTTCTCCTGCCACTGCGCGAGCCCGCGGTGCCGCCGTCGCCGCGGGCCTCGGCCGTCCGGGAGATCGCCGACGGCCTGTCGGAGGTGTCCCGGCGGCCCTGGGTCACCGGCGGCATCACCGTCATCGCGCTGCAGCAGATGCTGGTCATCGCGCCGACGATGGTCCTGTTGCCGCTCATCTCCCGGGACGCCTTCGGCGGGGATGCCGTCTATGGGAGCGCTCTCGCGATGCTCTCGGTCGGCGGACTGGCGGGCGGGCTGATCAGCATGCGCTGGAAGCCCGCCCGCCCGGGCCTGGCCGCGGTCGTCGGCGTCGCGCTCTACGGCGCCGTGCCGCTCGCGCTCGCCGGGCACGCCTCGCCGGCGTCGCTGTACGCGTGCTACGCCCTCGCCGGTTTCGGGCTGGAGGTCTACGCCGTGCAGTGGTCGGTGAACCTGCAGCGGGAGATCCCACCCGAACGCCTCGCACGGGTCACCTCGGTGGACTGGCTCGCCTCCTCGTTCACCACACCTCTCGGGCTGGCGCTGACCGGTCCGATCAGCGCGGCGACCGGCCGCTCGGCGCTGCTGATGATCAGCGCGGTCGCCGGATTCGCCGTACCGCTCGCCACCCTCCTCCTGCACGGAATGCCGCATTTCCGCAGCGACATCACCCCGGCGGGCGCCGGCCACATTCCGGCGGCGAAATCGGCCGCGGCCCGAAGGGCAGGACGATCGGCGATTTATGGTGAGCCCGGAATGCGTTACGGACATTCCTCGCAGAAAAAGATCTTTCACTTTCACCGGGTGCGATCTATAGTGACGAACGGTCGGACGACCGTCGAACATGCCAGCACGTCGGCGAAACGGCCGAGCGTATCGACGAGAAGAGGCGACTCGTGAGCGATCCCAGGGATTCCTTCGACGAGAACACCGCCGCGGACAGCGCCGGCTCCCCCGAGACGGTCAAGATCGAAATCCGCAGGCTGGACCAGCTCGAGACCACCGGTCTCATCAGCAACCCTTCCGGGTCCTGACCCGGAAGACCTGAGCGGGTCACGGCCGGACCATTCGGTCCCGGCCGCGGCTCCGCGCGTCCCCCTGCAGGCATCCCGGACGTGCCGGAACGCGGGCCGCGGGGGTCGACACCAGGGTTCCGCCCTTTTCGGGGAGGCCGTATTGCGGTTGCCGAGAGTGAAACCCGAACACACGCCCTACCGTGCCGATGACGGCCGCATCCGCATCGGCGGTGACATCTACGGGCTGGCCCACGAGATCGCCGACCCCCGCGGCTGGGTGTGGACCGCGCTGGCGGCCATGAACGGCACGCGGACCAGCGCCGACATCACCGCGCTGCTGCTCGCCGACTTCCCCGAGCTCACCCGGTGCGCGGCGGAGTCGATCGTCGCGCAGCTCATCGGCTCGGGCCACGTAGAGGACGCGGGAGCGGCGAACGCCCCCGAGCTGAGCATCCGCGAGCGCGACCGGTACAGCCGCGGCCGCGCCTTCTTCCGCTGGGCGGACGTCACGCCGCGCGAGCACGGCTGGGACGCCCAGCTCCGGCTCCGGGCATCACGGGTCCTGGTGATCGGCGTCGGCGGCGTCGGCGCCTCCGCAGCGCAGGCGCTGGCCGCGTCCGGCGTGGGATTCCTGCACCTGGTCGACGACGACCGGGTCGAGCTGTCCAACCTCAACCGCCAGATCGTCTTCACCGAGTCCGACATCGGCCGCCCCAAGGCGACCGCGGCCGCCGAGCGGCTGCGATCACTGAACTCCGACATCGAGGTCACCGGCCAGGTCCTGCGCCTGCGCAGCGAGCGGGACCTGGCCGCTCTGCTGCCGGGGTTCGACGTGGTGGCCATGTGCGCCGACGAACCCCGCGGGGATGACGGCATCAGGGTGTGGGCGAGCCGGGCCGGCTTCGCCGCCGGGATCCCCTGGGTGGGCGGCGGCTACAGCGGCCCGATCGTGAGCACCGGCGTCTACGTGCCGGGCCGCGGGGCCTGCTACCAGTGCGTCCAGCGCATCGAGGAGCGCAGGCGGGCACGACTCGCGGGCCTGCCACCCGGCGCGACGGGGCATCCGGTGAATCTCGGCGGCCCGGGGGTGATCGCCACATCGGCCGGGATGTGCGGCCACCTGGTCGCCCACGGGATCATCCGGCTGATCACCGAGGTCCCACCGGTCAGAGCCGGCTTCATCCAGGGCGTCAACCTCATCGCCCCAGAGCAGCCGATCTTCGCCGAGTTCCCCTCCGGCGAGCCCGGCTGCCCCGTCTGCGGCCGATAACGGACGGCGAGACGGCGCCACCGATCCGGGCCGCCCGAGCGCTCCAAAGCGACCGCAAGCTCAGCGGCGGCAGGAGAAGACCGCGGTAACGGTCACCGCCACCCGGCTCATGGCGCACCGCCGGAACCTCAGCCCGCCACAGCACACCAGATGATCTTGCCGCCACCGAGGGGGTAGCGGCATCCCCAGCGGGCGGCCAGAGCGTTCACCAGCCACAGACCCCGGCCGCCCTCGTCGTCCGGTGCCGCCGCCTTGAGCCGGGGAAGGCTGCGGCCGGCGTCCCACACTTCGAGCACGACCAGGGCACCCGCCTGGTGGAGGTCGATCCAGATGTGACCGGGGCCGGCGTAGCCTTCCAGCGCGCCGATCTCCCACGTCGCCTTGACGGCGTTGGTCGCGAGCTCCGAGGCGATGAGCTCGGCGGTCTCGAGGATGTCCTGCCTGCACCACTTCGATAGCACGCGCCTGACGTGTTCGCGCGCGTGGGACGCGGCCTCCGGTTCGGCCTTGATCTCCAGGTACTGCTCCCGCGCTCTGCCGCCGCCCATCGGCCGCCTCCACGATACGAGTCGGATGTCAGGTGCCCGGCGATGCGGAGCGTCCAATTACGGTCGCAGTCGAAAATCCTCTGCCGCCGGGCACGAATTCGCCTTACCATCCTGTAGTCGGCCGGATACTTTCCGTAGCCGAATGAACTCACCGAAAGGCACTCCCCCGGTGATGCCGTGGTGAGCTTGTGGGGCGTGCCATGGCATGGCGAAGGCGAGGGATAGATGGGCAGATTGACCGATATCGACCCGCATTCATCGGGCGCGGCCCGGTTCTCGTACGAGCTACGGCGGCACCGGCTCAAGGCGGGTCTGACCCAGGAGCAGTTCGGCCGCAGGGTCGGCTACTCCGAGAGCCTGATCGGCATGGTCGAGACCTGCCGACGCATCCCCACAGAAGGCCTCGCCCAGTTGTGCGACCAGGTCTTCGGCCTCGACGGCGTCATGCACGCCCTCTACCTGGATGCCTGGCCACCGCTGCCCCCGGTTCCCGAGCATTTCCGCGACTGGGCCGCCGAGGAACTCCGCGCGACCGCACTGCGCCTGTGGGACCCACTTCTGATCCCCGGCCTGTTCCAAACCGAACAGTACGCCCGATGGATCATCGAATGTGCCCCTGGGATCACGGCCGAGGAGATCGACCGACGCGTGGCGGGCCGAATGCAGCGTAAGAAGGCGCTGACGCTCGACGACGGCCCCATGGTGCTGGCACTCCTCGACGAGGGCGTTCTCCATCGGCCGATCGGCCATGCTGCGGCCATTCGCCGGCAATTGGAATATCTCGCGGAGGTTGCGCAGCACCCTAAGGTGACCATCCAGATAGTGCCCTACGGCGCAAAGGCCGGGGCGGGACTGATCGGCGCATTCGGCATAGCGGAAATGCGCGGTGTCCCATATACGGTATATGTGGAGGCTCAGCCACATGGCCGGACGATCGGCGAACGAGGAATGATCGCCAAGCTCGTCACCCGGTACGACGCCATTCGCGGCGAAGCCCACTCCCAGTCACTGTCTTTGCGGATGATCGAGGAAGCGGTGCGGAAATGGACCTGAGCCAGGCCCGGTGGCGCAAGTCGAGTAAGTCCGGCGACGACGGCGGCATGTGCGTCGAGGTGGCGGCCAACCTGCCCGGGGTCGTCGCCGTCCGCGACTCCAAGAATCCCAGCGGCCCCGTCCTGACCTTCCCCCCGGAGGCCTGGGCGAAGTTCCTCCACGCCACGAAGACCGGCGAGGTGGCCTGAGTCGCGTAGTCCGCTCGCCGCCGGCTCGCGCGGCCACACGCGAGCCGGCGGCGGAGGCCTTCAGGGGCGGACTCTCCGGAACAGGCGATGACCTGGCCTGGTGCGTTCAGAAGGCGCCGCGGACCGTGCCGCCGTCGACGCGGATGGTCGCGCCGCTGATGTACTCGGCATAGGGGCCGCACAGGTAGGCGACGGCGCCCGCGATCTCCTCGGGCCTGCCGTAACGCACCCGGTCGTTGGGCACGATCTCGCGGACGGAGTTGTACTCGATCTCCTCCCAGGTCTCTCCCCAGCCGCGCCCGGGCGACAGCTTGACCAGGAAGTCCCGCACGGCCGGGACGAGGATCGCGCCGGGTGCCACGACGTTGGAGGTGACGCGGGTGCCGGCCAGGTCGCGGGCGAGCGAGACGGCGAGGTTGTGCCGGGCCGCGAGGGAGGCGTTGTAGTGCGGGTGGCTGCTGAACGGTTGCGTGCTCAGGCCGCCTCCGATGGTGACGACCCGCCCGTAGTCGCGATCACGCATGGCGGGAACCAGACGCTGGATCATCCGCACCCCGGACACGACATTGGTGTTGTAGGTGTCCTGCCAGACGTCGGCGGTGGCGTCGGTCCAGTTGAGGTGCTCGTACGCGCCGGCGTTGTTGACCAGGATGTCGACGTCGCCGCCGGCCAGAGCGCTCTCGGCCGTCGCGTCCGCACCGGCGTCGGTGGCAAGGTCGCCCACCGCGACCGACGCCTTTCCGCCGCCGGCGGCGATCGAGTCGGCGACCGCCTGTGCCCGCTCGGCGTTGCGGCCGTGGATCACGACCGCGGCACCTTCCCGGGCGAGCAGCCGGGCGGTGGCCTCGCCGAGTCCGGACGTCGATCCGGTGATCAGGGCGCGACGCCCGGTGAGCTGCAGATCCATGAGAACTCCTTGAGCCGAAACTTTGTCTACATTCGTAGACTACATGACAAGTTATCAGCTGTAGACTTGCCGGCATGACGCACCCCACCGCCCGGCCCCGCAACGCCGCGGCCACCCGGCAGGCCATCCTGACCTCGGCGATCACGGCCTTCACTCGGCACGGATACGACGGGGTGGGCGTCCGCGACATAGCCGCGGACGCCGGAGTGACGGCCATGCTGGTCAACCGCTACTTCGGCTCCAAGGAAGGGCTGTTCACCGAGGTGGTGGACGTCTCGTTCGCCGAGCCCACGATGGTCCCGCCCGGCCCGGCCGACCTGGCGGCCGAGACCGCCGGCGCGCTGGTGGCCCGCACCGCCCCTGAGGCGGACCACCTTGGACCGTTCGAGCTGATGCTCAGGTCGGCGGCCAACCCGAGAGCGGCGGAGATCATCCGGGCCGGCATCGAGAAGCACGTCGGCGCCCGTTTCACCGCCGCCCTGAATGGCCCTCACGCGCGGGAACGCGCCGAGCTGGGGCTCGCCCTGCTGGCCGGCACCTGGCTGCTGCGCCGCCTCGTCGGCACCTCGGCGCTGCGCGACGCCGATCCCGGCCTGCTGACGGCCCAGGTCACCCGCATGTTGTCGGTGGTCGTCGAGCCCCCGGCCTAGCCGGTGCGCCGTCCATGAACGTTCACCGGCTCGGGCGCCGTGGCAGGCGCCGGCATCGCCGTACCACGACCCGCCGACCCGGCGCCGATCATCTCCAGCACGTTGCCGGAGGGGACGGCCGCCCCCCGATGAACGCAGGTGATCAGGGCACTGGTGTCCCGCGCCGGAAGTTCACCCGCCAGGCCGGTGATCCCGATGGGTCTTCTCCGTTCGACCTGCTGCATCGCAGGCGACTTCGCCGACGGATTTCCGCGCAGGACACCGGCCAGGGCCGGTCGGCGAGCGGGGGGTTTCGCACCTGCGTGCGAGTCACTTCCCCAATGGGGCGGTCAGAGCCAGCCTTGGGATTGGGCTCTTTGGACGGCTTCCATGCGGTTGCGGGTGTGGGTCTTCTGGATGGCCGTGGACAGGTAGTTGCGGACGGTGCCCTCGGACAGGTGGAGGCGCAGGGCGATGTCGCCGATGGTGGAACCGTCGGCGGCGGCGGACAGCACGTCGCGTTCGCGCGGGGACAGCGGGTTCGGGCCGGCGCTGAGGGCGGCGGCGGCGAGAGCCGGGTCGATCAACCGCTCGCCCGCCCGTACGCGCCTGATCGCCGCGGCGAGCTCCCGGGCCGGGCTGTCCTTGACCATGAACGCCACCGCGCCCGCCTCCATCGCCCGGCGCAGGTAGCCGGGCCGGCCGAACGTCGTGAGGATCATCACCCGGCAGCCGGGCGTCGTACGGGCGATCTCGGCGGCGGCCGTGATGCCGTCCATCACCGGCATCTCGATGTCCAGCAGGGCGATGTCGGGCTTGGTCTCGCGCACGACGGCGACGGCCTCCTCCCCGGTGGCGGCCTCGCCGACGACCTCGATGTCGGCCTCCAGGCCGAGCAGGGTGGCCAGAGCGCCCCTGACCATCGCCTGATCCTCGGCCAGCACCACTCTGATCATGCGCCGCTCCCGGGGGTGTGGACGCCGGGCACCGGCGTGACGCGGCGCGGCCGGTGAGTGCGCCGGACCACGCGCGGATGCTCGCTGCGCCAGGTCACGTGCGCGTACTCGGTGCTCCGCATCATGCGCGCGTACTGGCTGCGCCGGATCATGCCCGGGTGGGCCGTGCGCCGGGTCATGCGGGGGTTCCGACCGGGGCCGGGACGGTGACGCGCAGGTGGAAGCCGCCACCGGCGGAGGCGCCCGCGTCCAGGGTGCCGCCGGCGGCCTGGACGCGCTCGGCGAGCCCGGCCAGGCCGCTGCCCGGCTCGCAGGGGCCGCTCCCATGGCCGTCGTCGGTGACCTCAAGACCGGCCGTGCCCTCGTGGTGGGTCACGGCGATCTCGCACCTGCGGGCGCGGGCATGGCGGACGACGTTGGTGACGCCTTCCCGCACCGCCCAGCCGAACAGGTCGTCCAGCGCGTCCGGCAGTGGTGTGCCGACGGTGCGCACCGTGGCGGTCACTCCGGCGGCGTCCAGGGCGGCACGGGCGCTGTCGAGCTCCTCCGCCAGGGCGCGCCGCCGGTAGCCGGTGACCGCTTCGCGGACCTCCCGCAGCGCCGAACGGGCCACCTGCTCCACGTCGCCGATCTCGCGGACGGCGTCCGGCGAGCCGGCCTCGGCGAGCCGGCCGGCCAGCTCGCTCTTGAGCACGATGAGCGACAGACTGTGGCCGAGCAGGTCGTGCAGGTCGCGGGCGATGCGCAGGCGCTCCTCACTCGCCGCCAGCCGCGCCACCTCGCTCTGCGCCCTGTGCAGCCGGTTCACCAGCACCCGGGTGTTGCGCACGCTGATGAACAGCACGCCCAGCGTGACGACCTCCACCACAAGGAGCACCACGGTGTCGCCGTCGGCGTCGGCGACGAGGCAGTCGACCAGCACGACGACGGCCATGCCGGCGATGCCGGCCAGGGCCGCTCGCATGGGCAGGGCCATGCTCATCACGACGGTGGCGTAAATGGGCAGCGCCACCCAGCCACCTTGGAAGATCAACGGGAACACCACGGCCATCAGGACGAACACGGCCAGCAGCGGGTGGGTCCACCGTCCGGGCTCGCCATAGCCCTTCGGGCTCAGCACCGTGGCGATGTAGCAGGCGACGAAGGCCACCAGTGCGGCCACCGCCCAGTACGCCTTGGCTCCGGTCAGGGCACCCGAGACGATGTCGGACACCGGGTAGAACAGGTAGACCAGGCCGAAGGAGGTGCCCATGAGGCGCCGCCAGCGGGGTGCCCTGCCCTCCACCCCGCCGAAGGTCAACACGCTGCTCAGACGCCCCATGATGTCAGGCCCGCACCGTGGCCCTGCGGTAGGCGAAGACCGCCAGCCCGCCGAGCGCGACGGCCCAGCCCGCGAGCGCGGCGACCGACGACCCCGGCGGTGTGCGGCCGGCGACGATCTCCCAGCCGATGGAGGCGTAGTCGTAGGACGGCAGTGCGCGGGCGATGGTCTGCATGGCCGAGGGAAGCATGTCGACGGGGAACCACAGGCCGCCCAGCAGTGCCAGGCCGAACATGCCGATCATCGCGATCGGCTGGGCGGTGTCCGGCCGCGTCAGCGATCCGATGGCCAGGCCGAGCGCGGCGAACGGGATCGTGCCCACCCACATGGCCGGGATCAGCGCGGCCCACTGCCCCGCCGACAGCGACACGTGCTGGGTGAGCACCGCGGCCAGCACGACCAGCAGCAGTGCGGGCAGCACCAGCACCAGCGCGGAGAGGAGCTTCACCGCGATGATCATCCAGTTGGGCAGCGGGGTGATCTGGAGCTGGCGTAGCCAGCCGCTGTGCCGCTCCTGGGCCCAGGGCACGGCGGTGGACATGATGGAGGCGGCCAGAGCGCCGTACGCGCCCATCGACACCATCAGGATCACGGCCGCACGCGTGCCGGTGCTCTGGTCGGTCTGGTCGCCGTAGAGGTTGGCGTACAGCAGGTAGAAGGCGAGCGGGAACGCCACGACGAAGATGATGAAGCGCTTGTTGCGCAGCATCCGGAGAGCTTCGATCTTGAGGTAGTGCGGCATTGTCACGCCTCCGAAGGCCGGGTCAGAGCGAGGAACGCGTCCTCCAGGTCGGCTCCATGGATCCGCAGGTCGCTGATCTCCAGTGTGGTCGCCCGGTAGAGCGCCGCCACGGTCGCGTCGGTGTCGGTGGTGCGCAGCGTCGCCCGGCCGGACAGGATGGTGACGCCGGTGACGCCGGGCAGCGCGTCGAGCCGGGCGGCCGGCTGGGCCCCGAGGAAGAACTCTACCGACGTGCCGCCGGCGTCGGCCTTGATCTGGGCGGCCGTGCCGTCGGCGACCACCTGGCCGCGGGCGATGACGATCACCCGGTCGGAGTTCTCGTCGGCCTCCTCCAGGTAGTGGGTGGCGAACAGTACGGTGCGGCCTTCGGCGGCATAGGCACGCATGTCCTGCCAGAAGGTGCGCCTGGACTCGACGTCCATGGCGGCGGTCGGCTCGTCGAGCACCAGCAGCCTGGGTGAGCCGGCGATGGCCAGGGCGAAGCGTACCCGCTGGGCCTGGCCGCCGGACAGCCGGTCGGCGCGGCGCGAGGCCAGATCGGTCAGGCCGGTGACCCGCAGCAGTTCGGTGAGCGGCAGGGGGTCGGGGTAGAGGCGCCGGACGAAGTCCACCAGTTCGCGGACGGTGAGCTCGGGGATCAGCGTCCCTTCCTGGAGCATCGCGCCGACGTCGCCCGCGGCGACGGCATCGTCGGGGGTGCGGCCGAAGACCCGGACCTCCCCGGCGGTGGGCCGGGTCAGGCCGAGCAGCATGTTGATCGTCGTGGACTTGCCGGCGCCGTTCGGGCCGAGCAGCGCGACCGTGCGCCCCGGCTCCATGGTGAGGTCCAGGCCGTCCACCGCGAGGACCTCGCCATAGCTCTTGCGCACACCGGCTAGGGAGATGGCGTTCATGGCGTTCACGCTAAAACGCGCCGCGGGAGATGCTCAGTGCCGCCCGTCCGGCCTTCGGGATGACATTTGTCAGACGGCCCGGGCGCCCGGCCCGGCCTCGCACTCCGCTCGCGGGGCGAGAAGAGGCAACAAGGCCGGGCCGGGCTCGGCGTGGTGAACAGCGTCCCGCCCGGGGCGCCGGTGACGACCGGGCGGGAACACCGGGCTCGGACGTGGTGCGGCCGGCGCCCGCGGGCTCAAGGACCGCCGGCTCAGTGACCGCAGGACCGCGAGCTCAGGGACCGCGGGCTCAGAGGCGGCAGGCGAAGATCGCGGTGGCCAGGACGGCCTTGGCGCCGAGCTCCCAGAGCTGGTCCATGATCTGCTGGTGGCCCTTGCGCGGCACCATGGCGCGGACGGCGACCCAGCCCTCGCGGTGCAGCGGCGAGACGGTGGGGCCCTCCATGCCCGGGGTGATCGCGATGGCCTCGTCGATGCGCTCGGCCCGGATGTCGTAGTCGATCATGACGTAGTCGCGGGCGACCAGCACGCCCTGCAGCCGGCGGACGAGCTGCCTGACCCCCGGGGTCTCCTCGGCGCCGGCCTGCTTGATCAGCGCGGCCTGGGAGTGGGCGATCGGCTCGCCGAAGACCTCCAGGCCGACGTTGCGCAGGGTGGTGCCGGTCTCGACGACGTCGGCCACGGCGTCGGCGACGCCGAGCCTGATCGCGGTCTCCACCGCGCCGTCGAGCTTGATCACCCGGGCGTCGACGCCCATCTCGGCCAGGTGCTTGCCGAGCAGCCCGGCGTAGGAGGTGGCGATGCGCATGCCCTGGAGGTCTTTGACCGTGGCGAACGCGCCGGGTCTGGCGGCGAAGCGGAAGGTGGAGACCCCGAAGCCGAGCGGCATGATCTCCTCGGCGGGGGCGCCGGAGTCGGCGAGCATGTCCACTCCGGTGATGCCGGCGTCCAGCGTGCCCTCGCCGACGTAGACGGCGATGTCGCGCGGGCGCAGGAAGAACAGCTCGCAGGAGTTGTCGGGGTCGATGACCACGAGTTCCTTGGAGTCTCTGCGGGGGCGGTAGCCCGCCTCCTTCAGCATGGCCTGGGCGGACTCGGTGAGCGCGCCCTTGTTCGGTACGGCGAGTCTGAGCATGGGTTTCGGCGGTCCCTTCTGATCGGGGAACAGGTCGTCGGGGGACGATGTCGTCGGCGCGGGCCGGGCGGGCCGGCCTAAAGATGCTTGTAGACCTCGTCGAGGCCGATGCCCCTGGCGATCATGAGGACCTGGACGTGGTAGAGCAGCTGGGAGATCTCTTCGGCCGCCCGGTCGGTGGACTCGTGCTCGGCCGCCATCCAGCTCTCGGCGGCCTCCTCCACGACCTTCTTGCCGATCGCATGGACACCGGCGTCCAGGGCGGCGACGGTGCCCGAACCGGCGGGACGGGTGCGGGCCTTCTCTGACAGCTCGGCGAACAGCTCTTCGAAGGTCTTCATTGTCTCTCTCACGTCGGTGGGCCTGCCCGTCAAGAGTAGTCGGCGAGCGGGGCGGGCCGTGCTCGCCACCCCGTCCGGCGGGGAGCCCCCGATCCGCCGCCCCGGTGGGGTCGCGGCGGGCTCTCGTGCTCGAAGTGCTCTGGCGGCGAGACGGCCTGCCCCCGGGGAACCGGCCGCCCGGCTCGGCGCGGCCACCCCCGGGCAGGGGCCGGAGTCCTGCCGGCTCAGCGTTCGGCTCCTCGAGGGTTGAGGATCTCGGTGATCCGGAGAAACCCGTCCGTACCGTGCCCACGGCCGATGGCCCGGCGGGCCAGGCCCTCGGCCGCGCGCATCACACCCGCCTCGATGCCATGCGACTCGGACCAGCGGACGATATGGGCCATGGACGACACCGCCGAAGTGATCGGGTTGCCTTCGCCGGAGAACCTGCCGTCGTCCACGTCCTGCGCGCCCTGTCCGAAGAGCGGCGGCAGGACGGCGCCGATTCCCTTGGCGAACGGCGCCAGCTCCCGCGCGGTGATCCCCTCCGTCCTCGCCACCGCCAGGGCATGGGCATAACCCGTCATCGCAGTCCAGAAGATGTCGAGCAAGGCGATGTCGTACGCGGCCGCCCTGCCGATGTCCTCGCCAAGGTGGGTGTGCGTGCCCCCCAGAGCCTCCAGTACCGGCCGGTGCTTCTGGTAAAGCTCTGCCGGGCCACTGTGGAGGAACACCGCAGCCGGAGTTCCGATGGTCGGGGTCGGCGTCATGATGGCGCCGTCCAGGTAGCCGATGCCGTGCTCGGCCGCCCAGGCCGCAGTGTCCCGGGCCCGGTCAGGGGTATCGGCGGTCAGGTTGACGACCGTACGCCCCTTGAGCGCTTCGGTGACCGTGCCGCGGCGAACGACGGCGTCGGCCGCGTCGTAGTTCACCACGCAGATCACCGTCAGCCCGCTCGCGGCGACCGCCTCTTCGGGCGACCCGGCGCCGAACGCGCCTCGCTCGACCACCTCCCGGCCGGTGCCCGGCGTCCGGTTCCAGACCGTGAGGGGCAGTCCGGCATCCAGGAAGGCGCCGGCCAATGCCCGGCCCATGGGTCCCAGACCGAGCACGGTGACGGCAGACTGTTCTCGATGCGAGATCATCACGCAACTCCTGCATAGATGTCGGCAAATACAATGAACGGGCGGTGAAGATGACGCGAAGCCGGGCTCGGGACCCGAATGTCTGCGGGGTGACCGCCGCGATCGCCGTGATCGACGGCAAGTGGAAGACGACTCTGCTCTGGCTCCTGGAGGGTCGCCCGCACCGTCCCGGGGAGCTGCGCCGGCGATTGCCGGGGCTCACGGAGAAGGTGCTGACGCAGACACTTCGGGAGATGGAGGCCGACGGGCTGGTCCACCGAGAGGTGCACGATGTACGGCCGCTGAAGACCGTGTACTCACTGACCGTGTTCGGCCGCGAACTCTCCGAAGCGCTGGCGCCTGTTTCAGACTGGGGTCATCGTCGCCTGGAGAAACTGAGCGAGACCCAGCCGGTCTCCTAGCGCGGCAACCTCCTCGTCTCGCCCGCATCCGGCGGCCCTTCGGTCGCCCACGACCAAGCTTCCGGTCGGCTTGGCCTGGCCGACAAGTACCCACAAAAAAGTGGCTACGAGGATGAGCCGGACCCGGCCTCCTCCGCCGCGTTCCGCCGGACCGCCAAGGACGCACGGCGATCGCGGGGTTCCTGTCCTCGGACGTGCGGGGAGTCGCCGCTGGCGGAGCAGGCGGTCAGGAGCGGTGGGACGGTGCGCCGGCGTGCAGGAGGCAGGCGACCTGATGGCCCTCGCCCACGGCGACCGTGGGGATCTCCCCGGCGCACGCGTCGGTCGCGTGCGGGCAGCGCGGCCGGAACGGGCAGCCGGCCTGCGGCAGCGGCGGCCGCACGCCGCGCCGCCGCGCGGCGGCGTCGCCGTCATCCCGCTCCCGGGCCGCGCGCGGCGTGGCGGGGTCGGGGGCGGCGCTCTCCAGCAGGCGGGTGTAGGGGTGGGCGGGGCGGAGGATCACCTCGTCGGCGGGCCCGCGCTCGACGATGCGCCCGCCGTACATCACCATGATCTCCGAGGAGAAGTAGCGGGCGGTGGCCAGGTCGTGGGTCACGTACAGCACGGCGAGGTCCTGCTCGCGCTTGAGCCGGTCGATCAGGTTGAGGATCTCCAGCCTGATCGACACGTCCAGCATCGAGACCGGTTCGTCGGCCAGCAGCACCTTCGGGCGCGGCGCGAGCGCGCGGGCGATGGCGACGCGCTGGCGCTGCCCGCCGGACAGCTCGTGCGGGTACCGCCGCGCGTACACCTCCGCCGGGGTGAGGTTGACCCGCTCCAGCAACTCGTGCACTCCGTGCCGGACGTCTCCGGTCACGCCGTGGATGCGCAGCGGCCGGCGCAGGTGGTGGCCGACCGTGTGGGCGGGGTTGAGCGAGGCGAAGGGGTCCTGGAACACCATCTGGACGTCCTTGCGGTAGCGGCGGGTGGAGCGCACCGGGTCGCCGTCCAGCAGGATCTCCCCGGAGGTGGGGCGGGTCAGCCGGGCGAGCACGCGGACGATGGTGGACTTGCCGCTGCCGCTCTCCCCCACCAGGGCCGTGGTCCGCCCCGCGGTGAGGGTGAAGGACACCCCGTCGACCGCGCGCAGTGTCCGCCTGCGCCGCCCGTCGCGCACCGGGAAGTGCTTGCTCAGGTCCGTCACGGTCAGGGTCGTGGTCATGTGCGGGCACCTCCGTGGTCGCGGACGCCGGTCTGGTGGCCGCCGGGTTCAGGGTCGCCGGGCGGCCGCGACGGGCGGAGGCCGCCGGCGTCCTCCGCGGTGAAGCGGCGCGCCGCGAGGCCGGGATCGGGACCGGCCGGGCGCAGCGTACGGTCGTGCTGCAGGCAGGCGGCGGTGGTCGCCCCGACGGGCAGCGGCGCCGGGGTGACCTCGCCGCAGGCGTCGAAGGCGTACGGGCAGCGGGGCGCGAAGGAGCAGCCCGGCTCGACCAGCGACAGGTCGGGCGGGCTGCCGGGGATGCCGTGCAGCACCCGCCGCTCGCCGCGCAGACTGGGGAAGGAACCGAGCAGGCCGACGGTGTAGGGGTGCGCGGGTGCGGCCATCAGGTCGCGCGCGGTCCCCGACTCCACGATGCGCCCGCCGTACATGACGGCGAGCCGGTCGCTGATCTCCAGCAGCAGTGACAGGTCGTGGGTGATGAACACGACGGCGAAGCCGAACATCGCGCGCAGCCGGTCGATCTCCTGGAGGATCTCGCGCTGCACCACCACGTCCAGGGCGGTGGTCGGCTCGTCCAGCACGACGACGTCGGGGTTGAGCGCCATGGCCATCGCGATGAGCACCCGCTGGCGCATGCCGCCGGACAGTTCGTGCGGGTAGGACGACAGGCGGGCGCGGTCGATGCCGACCAGGTCGAGCAGTTCCCCGCAGCGTTCCTCGCGGGCGCGGCGGCTCATTCCCGGCTCGTGGGTGGCGAGCACGTCGGCGAGTTGCCTGCGGACGCTGATGACCGGGTTGAGGGCGTTCATGGCGCTCTGGAAGACCATGGCGATGCGGCGCCAGCGGAACCGGCGCAGTTCCTCGCCGCGCAGGGCCAGCACGTCCACCTCCTCGCCGTCCCCGGCGCGAAAGACGATCTCGCCGCCGGTCACCGACGCCGGGGGGCGCAGCAGCCGGGTGAGGGCGTAGGCGAGGGTGGACTTGCCGCAGCCGCTCTCCCCGGCGATGCCGAGGACCTCTCCGCGGTCCAGTTCCAGGCTGACGCCGCGCACGGCGTGGGTGGGGCGCGGGCCGCCGTAGACGACGCTGAGGTCGCGCACCGACAGGACGCTCATGAGGTGGCCCTCCGCAGTCGCGGGTCGATGATCTCGTCGATGCCGAAGTTGATCAGGGACAGGCCCGCGCCGAGCACGGCGATGCACAGCCCGGGCGGGACGAACCACCACCAGGCCCCGGTGGACAGCGCCGAGGCGTTCTGGGCGAAGTACAGCATGCTGCCCCACGAGCCCGCCGAGCCGCCGGCCAGTCCGAGGAACGACAGCGCGGCGTCCAGCAGGATGCCGCCGATGACGGCGAAGACGAGCTGGGCGGCGATGATGGGCACCAGGTTGGGCAGGATCTCGAACACCATGATCCGCCAGCCGCGCTCGCCGCTGACCCGGGCGGCGTCGACGTAGTCGCGCCCGCGCAGTGACAGGGTCTGCGCCCTGATCACCCGGGCGGGCCCGGCCCAGCTCGTGATCGTGATGGTCAGTGCGAGCGCGACCGGCCCGCCGGTCTCCAGGTAGTCGGTGATCAGGATGACCAGCGGCAGGCCGGGGATCACCAGGAACACGTTGCTCAGCAGCGAGAAGCCCTCGTCCAGCCAGCCGCCGAGGTAGGCGCCGAGCACGCCGACCAGCAGCGAGATCACGGTGGCGAGCACCCCGACGACCACGCCGATCGTCAGCGAGCCGCGGGTGGCGACGAGCAGTTGCGCGAGGACGTCCTGGCCGGTGTTGGTGGTGCCGAGCCAGTGGCCGGCCGAGGGTGGCATCAGCCGCTCGTACCCGATCTCCTCGGGGTCGCCGGCGAACAGCGGGCCGAGCACGCCCGCCAGGACGAAGAACCCGGCCACGGCGAGGCCGGCGATGAGCTTGCCGGAGCGCAGCGGCCGCCGGGGGCCGGCGGGCTCGGCGGTGACGGCGGGGGCGGTGACGGCGGTCATCGGCGCACGCCCTGCGCGTGCCCGGGAACCGTCGCCGGCTCGGATGCGGGGATGGTCATCGGCTCACGCCTTCCGGGTCCGGGGGTCGATGACGCCGTACAGCAGGTCGACCAGCAGGTTGGCGCCGAGCACGGCCAGCGAGATGATCAGGAAGATGCCCTGCATGAGCGGGTAGTCGGCGTTCTGCACCCCTTGCAGCAGGGCGAAGCCGATGCCGGGGTAGGCGAACACGACCTCGGTGGCCAGCAGCCCGCTCACCACGAAGCCCAGCGAGATCGCGAATCCGGCGACGCTGGGGAGCACGGCGTTGCGCGCGGCGTAGGCGAGCATGACCCGCCGCGGCGACAGGCCCTTGGCCTCGGCCATGACCACGTAGTCCTCGGCCATGGTGGACACCATCATGTTGCGCATGCCGAGCATCCATCCGGCGACCGAGGACGCCACCACGGTCAGCGCGGGCAGCGCTCCGTGGGAGGCGACGCTGGCGGCGAACGCCAGGGTCGGGCCCATCTGCACGCCGGCGTAGTCGTAGCCGCCGTTGAGCGGGAACCAGCCGAGTCCGAGGCCGAGCACGTAGAGCAGGATCAGCGCGAGCCAGAAGTACGGGATCGCGGCCAGGAAGGTCGTGGCCGGGATGAGCGCGTCCACCGCGCCGCCCCGGCGCCACCCGGCCAGCATGCCGAGCCCGAGTCCGAGGACCACGGTGACCAGCAGGGCCACCCCGGCCAGGCCGAGCGTCCAGGGCAGCGACTGGGCGATCACCGTGCTCACGGGGGTCGGGTAGTAGGTGACCGACAGCCCGAGCCGGCCGTGCAGCAGGTTGCCCACGTAGCCCAGGTACTGCTGCCAGAGCGGGTCGTCGCTCACCCCGAACTGCAGCTCCAGCGCGTGCCGCGCCTCGGCGGGCATCGGCTGGCCGCCCTGGGCGGCCCGCGCCAGCATGATGTCGACCGGGTTGCCCTTGATCAGGCGCGGGATCGCGAAGTTCAGCGTCACGGCCGCCCAGAGCGCGACCGCGTAGAAAACGATCTTGCGGCGCAGGTATCCCATCGCCCCTCCTTTCCTTCCCGGGCGGCGCCGGCGCCCGGCCGGCGCCGCCCGGGCGCGTTCGGGGTCAGGGAACCGGCACCAGGTTCTTGGCGACGATCGCGCCGTCGGGCACGTAGAACGGCAGGGCCAGGGCGTAGGGGTTCTCCTCGCTGGGCCATCCGGTGGCGTGCAGGGTGCGGAACTCGGCGAGCGCGCTGGACTGCTGGATCGGGATGTAGGGGACCTCGGCCACCACCTGCTCCTGGATCCGCTGGATCGCCTGCTTGACCGCCTCGGTGTCCTCCGGCGGGGTCTGGGCGATCGTGCTCAGCGCGGCGTCGACCACGTCGTTCTTCCAGCGGGCCTGGTTCTGGCCGGCCGGCGGGACGTTCGCGCTGTTCAGGATGTTGTTGTACATGTAGTACGGGCCGGGGCCGCCCCAGGCGTTCCAGATGTGCATCTGGAAGTCGCCGCTGGTCTGCGCCGCGCTGAAGGCGTTGAAGGACACCTCCTTGGACTTGAACTCGATGCCCACCTCCTTGAGCTGCTGCTTGACGATCTGCATGGTGCTGATGTAGTCGGTCCAGCCGGTGACGACGGTGCAGGTGATCGACAGCCGCTTGCCGTCCTTGGCGTAGACGCCGTCGGCGCCGCGCTGGTAGCCCGCCTGCTCCAGGATCTGCCGGGCCTTGGCCGGGTCGTACTCCAGCTGGGTGTTCGCGAACTGCGGCGCGATGTAGTCCTGGTACTGGGGCAACACCAGGCCGAGCGGGTTCGGCATCTTGCCGAGGCCGGCGAAGGCCAGGTCGATGATCTTCTTGCGGTCCAGGGCGACGTTGACGGCCCGCCGGACGGCCACGTCGGTGAACGGCGCCTTCTTCAGGTTGGGCACCAGGTTGGTGACGTAGAGGAAGGACTCGTTCTTGTACTTGTTGTGCTCGGGATCCTTGGCGACGTACTGCTTGTCGATGTCGGGCATGAACAGCCCGCTCCAGTCGAGCTGCCCGGCGGCCAGGGCGGTGGTCGCGGCGTCGCCGCCGTTGAAGGAGTAGAACCGCATGCCGGCGATCTTCGGCTTGCCGGTCTCCCAGTACTGCGGGTTCTTCTTCAGCACGTAGGTCTGCGGGGAGAAGTCGCCCAGCACGAACGGGCCGGTGCCGACCGGGTTCTTGTTCGGGTCGGTGGCCGGGTCCTTGATCTTCTCCCAGATGTGCCTGGGGACGATCCACGACTGGCCGGCGATGTTCCACAGCCGGGTGTAGGCGGGCTCCTTGAACTTCAGCGTGACCTCGGTGGCGCCGGTGGCCTCGACCGAGGTCATGACGTTGCCGCCGGAGTTGATACCGCTGTTGAGCTTGGGGTTCTTCTTGGCCAGTTCGAAGCTGAACGCGACGTCCTCGGCGGTGAGCGGCCGCCCGTCGCTCCACTTGACGCCGGGACGCAGGGTGAAGGTGAGCGTCCTGCCGCCGTCGGCGAACCGGTAGGCGGTGGCGAGCTGCGGCTGGACGTCCCCGGCCTTGGCCTGGTTGAAGAACATCAGCGGCTCGTAGATCATCCCCTGCACGCCGTGCAGGGGCGTCGGGGTGAAGGGGTTGAAGTTGGCCGTGTTCTGCCCGCTGGCCCCGGTGTAGACGTCCAGGATCCGCGTGGCGGCCGCGGCCGAGGACGTGGAACCCGCCGTGGCTCCGCCGCCCGCGGCGACCGGTGGGGCCCCGCCGCCGGTGCAGGCGGCGGTCAGGCCGAGCGCCAGCATCGCGCCTGTGAGCACGCCGGGAAGCCGCCGGGGGGTGGTTCGTCGCATCGCTTCTCCAAAGGGTCGGGGGGCGGGCCTTTTACACGACTTCCGTCAAGCCGATGAAACTTTCATTTCTCAACCGGTTCAGTAAGCAGCTGCGGCCGGCCGCCGAATCAGCGCCGCGGCCTGGTGCGGCGGCCTCGCCCGGTACGCCGCGCCGGGCGGGCGACGTGGCGGTCACGGCCGGGGCTCGTTCACACAGCGCAGCACCGGGTGGGCGGTCAGCGCCGCGAGGTCCAGGCCGCCCGGCGAGCGCACCGTGAAGGTGACGCTCTCGCCGGGCAACAGGGTGCGCAGCATGTCGTCCACCTCGGCGGCCGGGTCCAGCCGGTCGGGGAACAGCGCCAGCTCGCGCACCAGGGTCCGCGCCGTGACCGTGACCCGCGCGCCGCCGGCGACGGGCTCGGCCACCGCGTCGAACTCCGCCTCCGGAAGAGCTGCCTCGGTGTCCTCGGCGAAGAACCGCAGGGCGGTGTGCCCCTCCAAGCGGGCCGTCAGCAGTTCCTTGGCCGCATCGCCCGGCTCGGCCAGCCGGGCGGGCAGGCGCACCGGCAGCGTGCCGCGGGCGGGCACCGCGACCGCCAGCCGCTCCTCGGCCAGCGGCTCGCCGCCGAGCCCGCGCCGGGTCACCGCGAGCTCCCCGGCCCACTCGCCCGGCGCGTCGTTGACCAGCACGAGTGCGCCGTCCTGGAAGGTCAGCAGCCGGTCGGCGTAGGCCCGGCGCAGCGCGTACCACAGGGGTTTGCGCCGGCCGTCGCCGTCCACCGCCGACCAGGAGACCACCGGCCAGCAGTCGTTGAGCTGCCACACGACGCTGCCCATGCAGTGCGGCGCGAGCGCGCGGAATCGTTCGATACCAAAGGCGATGGCGCGCGCCTGGTTGAGCTGGGTGAGGTAGTGCCAGTCGTCGAAGGTGGCCGGCGCGGGCAGGTGGGCGCGCAGGCCGCGCATCAGCTTCTCGGCGCCGTCGACGGCCTTCTGGTGGTGGGCCAGACCGGGCGAGGCCGGGGTGAGCGGGTCGTCGCTCAGCGCGCGGCGCAGCGTGGCGTAGGCGGGCGGGCCCTGGAAGCCGTACTCGGCGACGAACCGCGGACGGTAGGCCGCGTAGCGCAGGTAGTCCTCGCGGTTCCACACGTCCCAGATGTGGACGGTGCCGCGGGCGGGGTCGTTCGGCGGCAGCTCCGGGGAGCCGGAGTACGGGCTGCCCGGCCAGTAGGGCCGCGCCGGGTCGAGCTCGGCCACCAGGCGGGGCAGCAGGTCGAAGTAGAACCCGGCGCCCCAGGTGCGCCCGCCGAGGCGGTCGCGCCAGCCCCAGTCGGCGAAGCCCTCGATGTTCTCGTTGTTGCCGTTCCACAGCACCAGGCTGGGGTGCGGGGCCAGGCGGGTGATGTTGTCGCGGGCCTCGGCCTCGACCTCCGAGGCGAACGGCTCCTCCTCGGGGTAGGCGGCGCAGGCGAACGGGAAGTCCTGCCAGACCAGCAGGCCGCGCCGGTCGCACAGCTCGTAGAAGTCGTCGCTCTCGTACAGGCCGCCGCCCCAGACGCGCACCAGGTTGACGCCGGCCTCGCACGCCTGGTCCAGCCGCCTCACCAGGCGCTCGCGGGTGACGCGGGCGGGGAAGCAGTCGTCGGGGATCCAGTTGACGCCCCGGGCGAACACCGGGACGTCGTTGACGACCAGGGTGAAACCGTCGCCTGAGCGGTCCAGTCGCACGGCGCGGAACCCGACCCGTCTGCGCCAGGAGTCCAGCGGCGCGCCCTCGGCGGAGGCGCCCGAAGCGGTCTCCTCCGCAAGGCGCACCTCCAGCGGGTACAGCGGCCGGCCGCCGTGGCCGCGGGGCCACCACAGCTCCGGCTCGGGCACCTTCAGGGTGAGCACGGCCTCCCGCTCCCCCGGCGCGAGCAGGGCGCGCGCGCTCACTCCCGCCACCGAGGCGGTGACGGCGAGCGGGGCCGCGGGGCCGTCACCGTCGGCCCGCTCCACGGTCACGTGCGCCTCGACCCGGCCGTCGCGCCCCTCGGCGGTGACCTGCGGCCGTACGGCGGACAGGCGGGCGCCGTCCCAGGCGTGCAGGCCGATCGGCCGCCAGATGCCGGAGGTGACCAGGGTGGGACCCCAGTCCCAGCCGAAGTTGCAGGCCATCTTGCGGATGAACTGGTAGGGCTCGTCGTAGGCCCCGGGGCGATCGCCCAGCCGCGCACGCTGCCCCTCGGCGTAGGTGTACGGGGAGGTGAACACGACCCGCAGGGTGTTGGCGCCCTCGCGCAGCAGGTCGCGCACCGGGAAGCGGTAGGAGCGGTGCATGTTCGCCGTGGCGCCCACCTCGGCGCCGTTGAGGTGGAGGGTCGCGACGGTGTCCAGCCCCGCGCAGACCAGGTCCACCCGCTCGGCGTCCTGCGCCCCGCTCCAGTCGAACGTCGTCTCGTAGGCCCAGGTGGTGCGGCCGATCCAGGTGAGCCGGCTCTCGTTGTCGTCCAGGTAGGGATCGTCGATGAGACCGGCCGCGAGCAGGTCGGTGTGCACGCAGCCGGGGACGGCCGCCGGGATGCCGGCGATGTCCACCTCGTCCGATACGGCGGTCAGGGTCCAGCCGTCGTGCAGCGGACGGTACATGCCCAAGTGTTCTCTCCTTCGGGAACGGGCCTTCGGCGATCGAGGGCGGGACGGCCCGCGTACGCGGTGCTCGTCACGGGGCGGCCGACCGGCGGGGCGGCGCCGGTCCTTGGAACACGCCTTGTCCTTTCGGAAATCGGACGACTCTGAACCGGATAAGCACCGTGAAACTACGGTTCGCGTGTCAAGGGTGTCAACGGCTCGTCACCGGCGCTCCCGATTCACGGCCCGCGACGCCTTCCGCGCGCGGGGAGGCGGGCGGCGCGCGGCTCTCCCCGCGGGGCCGGGCGCCGGCCGCCGCACCGCCGATGACCGGCCGTTCCGCGGGGATGGGAGCGTAGTAAGGTACCGGCAGACCCGATCGGTCTAGACCGGTTCAGTGAGGGAGCCGCCGTGAAACGCCCGACGATCGCCGACATCGCCCGTCAGGCGGGGGTGTCGAAGGGGGCGGTCTCGTACGCGCTGAACGGCCAGCCGGGGGTGTCGGCGTCCACCCGGGCGCGCATTCTGGCGATCGCCGACGAGATCGGCTGGCGGCCGAACAGCGCGGCACGGGCGCTGAACGGCGCGCGGGCCAACACCATCGGCCTGGCCCTGTGCCGGCCGGCGCGCTTCCTCGGCGTCGAGCCGTTCTTCATGGAGCTCATCAGCGGCATCGAGGGCGAGCTGTCGGCCCGGTCGTACGCGCTGATGCTCCAGGTGGTCACCGACCACGACGAGGAGATGGCGGTGTACCGCCGCTGGTGGGGCGAGCGCCGCGTCGACGGCGCCATCCTCGTCGACCTGCACACCGGTGACGCGCGGGTGGGCGAGGTGGAGGCCATGGGCATGCCGGCGGTGGTGCTCGGGGACCCCTCCGGCTCGGGGTCGCTGCTGCCGGTGTGGTCCGACGAGGAGGCGGCGGTCCGCGAGACCGTGGAGTACCTCAGCGCACTCGGCCACCGCCGCATCGCCCGGGTCGCCGGACTGCCCAGGCTGCTGCACACCGTGCTGCGGGACGAGGCGTTCCGCGCCGTCTGCGCCGGCCTCGGCCTGGACGAGGCGGCCACCGTGCACACCGACTACACCGGCGAGCAGGGCGCCCGCGCGACCCGCAGGCTGCTCAGCTCGGCCGCGCGGCCGACCGCCGTGGTCTACGACAACGACATCATGGCCGTGGCCGGGCTGTCGGTCGCCCAGGAGATGCGCCTGGACGTCCCGGGCGACCTGTCGATCGTCGCCTGGGACGACTCCCCGCTCGCGCAGGTGGTCCGCCCGCCGCTCACCGCGCTCACCCGTGACATCCCGGCCTACGGCGCGCACGCCGCGCGCCGCCTGCTCTCCCTGATCTCCGGCGATCCCGTCAGCGCCTACGAGGACGACCCGGCCCGCCTCACCCCCCGCGGCAGCACCGCTCCCCCGCCGGTCTAGCCCATCTGCGCCGTTGACGGCGGCGAGGCCGGGCACTCCGGTCCTGTCCCTCCGTATACGCCGAAGGCGCAGTCGCGGGAAGCGACTGCGCCTTCGATCGAGGCGATGGGCCGGTCAGCGGGGGGAGCTGTGGCCACGGCGGGGGCTGTTGCGCGCGTCGCGGGACGGGCGCTCGCTCTGGAACCCCCGGCCGGGGCGCTCGCCCTGGTAGCCGCGCGCCGGACGGTCGCCCTGGTGGCCGCGGGGGCGGTCGTGCCCGGCGGGCGCGCCGTCGCGGCGGTCGCCGTCCTCACGGGCGCGGTCGTGGAAGCGGCGCGGCCGGCGGTCACCGCCGCCCTGGCCGCCCTCACGGCGGGGACGCTTGGCGGCGACCGGGGCCGGCTCCCACACCGGTACGGCCACGCCGCTCGGCGTCTGCGCGCCCGCGACCTCGGCCAGGCGCGGGTGTCCCGGCGTGGCCTTCAGCCGGAACGGCCGGATGCCGGCGCGGCGGGTCATCGAGTCGGTGGAACGGCGCTCGTCGGGCAGCACGAGGGTCATGACCGTGCCGCGCTCGCCGGCCCGGGCGGTACGGCCGCCGCGGTGCAGGTAGCTCTTGTGGTCCATGGGCGGGTCCACGTGCAGGACGAGGCTGACGTCGTCCACGTGGATGCCGCGGGCGGCGACGTCGGTGCAGACCAGCACGTCGACCTTGCCCTCGCGGAACTCCGACAGGATGCGCGTGCGCTGGTTCTGCCGCTTGCCGCCGTGCAGGCCGCCGGAGCGGACGCCGACCCGGGCGAGCTGCTTGACCAGCCGGTCCACGCCGTGCTGGGTGCGCACGAACATGATCGTGCGGCCCTCGCGGCTGGCGATCTCGGCGGTGATGGGGAACTTGTCGTCCTTGCTGACCTGGAGCACGTGGTGCTCCATCGTCTCGACCGGCGAGGTGGCCGGGGCCAGGGAGTGGGTCACCGGGTCGGTCAGGAAGCGGCGGACGAGCTTGTCGACGTCCCCGTCCAGCGTGGCGGAGAACAGCAGACGCTGCCCGTCGGCCGGAGTGCGCTCCAGCAGGGCGCTGACGACCGGGAAGAAGCCGAGGTCGCACATGTGGTCGGCCTCGTCGATCACCGTGACCCGCACGTCCTCCAGCGAGCACTCGCCCTGCTGGATCAGGTCGGTGAGCCGCCCGGGGGTGGCGACGACGATCTCGACGCCCCGCCGCAGCGCCTCGATCTGCCGGCCCATGGACATGCCGCCGACGACGGTCTTGGTCCGCAGGGACAGGCCCCGGCCCAGCGGCTCGAGGGCGTCGGTCACCTGCATGGCCAGCTCACGGGTGGGGACCAGGATCACGGCGAGCGGGCGGCGCGGCGCCGCCTTCACCCCGGCGACCCGGGTCAGGGTGGGCAGGCCGAACGCGAGGGTCTTGCCCGAGCCGGTCTGGCCGCGGCCGAGCACGTGCCGGCCGGAGAGGATGTCGGGGATGGTGGCCCGCTGGATGGGGAACGGGCTGGTGATGCCCTGCCGGGCGAGCGCGTTGATCAGGGGCTTCGGCAGGCCGAGCAGGGAGAACTCCGCCGGTGCGACGGCCGCTTCGGCGGCGGGGCCGCCGGTCGCCTCCGCGACGGGGGCGTCGGCGGGCATGGCGGTGTTGGTGCTGGTCACGATAGGTCGTGCCTTTCGGTCGAAAAGACATGGCACGTCACTTCTGCGAAAGGACGAGCCGGGGCGCGCGGCCCGTGCCGCGCGTGAAACGGGGAAGGCGTCCGTGGAGGACACCGAGGCGGCGCGTCGGTCGCGCACGCACATGAACACCACGTCTGAAAGTGGCCGGATAAGAGTCTAGCCCACTCTGCGGGGTCACGATCACCGGGGGCGTGCTCAGCCGGACGCCACACCGGCGACGCGAGCCGGAAAGGGCGTCGTGGACCAGGGACCACAGGGTCCCGCACCTCGTTGGAGCAGGCGCCGGGCGGTCAACGCCCGCCCGGCCCCCTCCGGCGTACCGGACCGGCCTGGGAGATCAAGGATCCCCACGCGCCGTCGATCGACATGTCGACCCACCGCAACGGCGTGACGGCGTGGCCCGCCGCGGTGACGCGGGCCCCGCGCGCGCGGTCAGCGGCACGGCGGTACCCGGCCGAAGTACGCGTTCACCGTTCCCGCCACGACACCGGGAACGCCGGATCGGCGCGCCGGGACGGCTCCGGCGAGCACGGCCGCCGGGACGAAAACCGTCGTCACGCGCGCACGTCACCGCGGTGGCGTGCCGATCAGGGATCGCAGACCTCGCGGGACGAGCCGGCGCCCAGGCAGGGCGGTCAGACGTTGAAGCCGAGCATGCGCAGCTGCTCGCGGCCCTCATCGGTGATCTTGTCAGGGCCCCACGGGGGCAGCCAGACCCAGTTGATCTTGACGTCGGACACCATGCCTTCCAGTGCCGAGTGCGCCTGCTCCTCGATGACATCGGTGAGCGGGCAGGCGGCGCTGGTCAGCGTCATGTCGAGCGTGGCGACCGGCGGCGCGCCGGGCTCGCCCTCGTCGAGGTTGACCCCGTAGACCAGGCCCAGGTCGACGACGTTGATCCCCAGCTCGGGGTCGACGACGTCCTTGAGCGCCTCGAGGACTTCGTCCAGGTTCGTATCGCCGTCGAACCCGGTCGTCGGGGTCTCCACGGGCTTGCTCACGCCGCCTCCTCGCCACACCACACCGCTGCGGCCCTTCGTCCGGGGCCGCTCGTACCGTCGAACCGCGGGATGCTCACGCCGAGCTCCTCGCCACCGCGTCCTTGTAGGCCATCCAGGCGAGCAGGGCGCACTTCACCCTGGCCGGGAACTTGGCCACTCCCGCGAATGCCACGGCGTCGCCCAGGACGTCCTCGTCGGGCTCCACCTGTCCCCGGCCCTGCATGAGCCGGGTGAACTCCTCCACCACCTCCAGCGAGTGGCCCACGGTCGAACCGGTGGCCAGCTCGTGCAGCACGGAGGCCGCGGCCTGACTGATCGAACAGCCCTGGCCGTCGTAGGAGACGTCCTCCACCTTGCCGCCATCGCCCAGCTTGACCCGCATCGTCACCTCGTCACCACACGTGGGGTTCACGTGGTGCACCTCGGCGTCGTACGGATCGCGCAGGCCACGGCCCTGCGGATGCTTGTAGTGCTCCAGGATCAGCTCCTGGTACAGCGATTCGGCGATCATCTGTTATCCGAACACCTTCTGCACGTGATGGAGGCCCCGGACCAGCGCGTCGATCTCGTCCGTGGTGTTGTACAGATAGAAAGACGCACGGGTGGTCGCCGGTATTCCGAAGCGCAGGTGCAGCGGCCGCGCGCAGTGGTGCCCCACTCGCACCGCCACCCCGAAATTGTCGTCCAATATCTGCCCCACATCATGGGGGTGAATGTCCGGAATGGTGAACGACAGCACGCCGCCGCGATCCTCGGCTGTGGTGGGGCCGATGATGCGCAGGCCCGGGACCTCGGACAACGCCTTCAAACCGTAAACGGTGAGCTCGTGTTCGTGCCGCAGGACCTCGTCCATGCCGACCGCCGTCAGATAATCGACGGCCGCGCCGAGCCCGATCGCCTCCACGATAGGTGGGGTGCCGGCCTCGAATTTGTGGGGTACCGGAGCGAAAGTCGAGTGGTCCATCCAGACCGCTTCGATCATTTCGCCGCCGCCGAGGAACGGCGGCATGGCGGACAACAAATCGTGCCGGCCCCACAGCACGCCGATGCCGGACGGGCCGAGCATCTTGTGCCCGGTGAAGGCGACGAAGTCGGCGCCGAGCGCCGCGACGTCCACCGCGCGGTGCGGCACCGACTGGGAGGCGTCGAGCATCATCAGCGCGCCCACCTGACGGGCCCGGGCGAGGATGCCGTCCACCGGGTTGACCGTGCCGAGGACGTTGGACTGGTGGACCACCGAGACGATCTTGGTGCGCTCGTTGACCAGTTCCTCCAGCCGCGACAGGTCCAGGCGGCCCTCGTCGGTCACCGGGAACCAGCGCAGCGTCGCGCCGGTGCGCTGCGCGAGCAGCTGCCAGGGCACGATGTTGGAGTGGTGCTCCATCTCGGAGATGACGATCTCGTCGCCGGGCCCCATGCGGAAGCGCTCGTCGTCGCAGGTGGGGTTGCCGAAAGAGTACGCCACCAGGTTGAGCGCCTCCGAGGCGTTCTTGGTGAAGATGACCTCGTCACGGCCGGGCGCGCCGATGAAGGCCGCCACCTTGTCCCGCGCGGCCTCGTAGGCCGCGGTCGACTCGGCGCCCAGCGTGTGCAGGGCCCGGCCGACGTTGCTGTAGTGCCGTTCCATCTCCTCGCGCATCGTCGCGATGACCTGCGCGGGTTTCTGGGAGGAGTTGCCCGAGTCGAGGTAGACCAGCGGCCTCCCCCCGGGCAGCTCGCGCGACAGAATCGGGAAGTCCTTCCTGATCCTGTCCACGTCGAACATGCCGTCGGTCATGCGGTCGCCTTCGTGTAACGCTCGTAGCCCTCGGCCTCGAGCTGGTCGGCAAGCTCCGGACCGCCCTCTTCGACGACCCGGCCGCCCGCGAAGACATGGACGAAGTCCGGCTTCACGTAGCGCAGGATGCGGGTGTAGTGGGTGATCAGCAGGACGCCGGTCTCGCCGGAGGCGCCGAACCGGTTGACCCCCTCGGAGACCACGCGCAGGGCGTCGACGTCCAGGCCGGAGTCGGTCTCGTCCAGGATGGCGATCTTCGGCTTGAGCAGCTCGAGCTGGAGGATCTCGTGGCGCTTCTTCTCGCCGCCGGAGAACCCCTCGTTCAGGTTGCGCTGCGCGAAGGCGGGGTCGATGGACAGCGCGTCCATGCCCTCCTTGAGCTCCTTGGTGAACACCCGCAGCTTGGGCGCCTCGCCGCGGACGGCGGTGACCGCGCTGCGCAGGAAGTTCGACACCGAGACGCCGGGCACCTCGACGGGATACTGCATGGCGAGGAACAGCCCGGCGCGGGCGCGCTCGTCCACCGACATCGACAGCACGTCCTCGCCGTCCAGGGTGACCGTGCCGGAGGTGATGGTGTACTTCGGGTGGCCGGCGACGGCGTAGGCGAGCGTCGACTTGCCCGACCCGTTCGGGCCCATGAGGGCGTGGGTCTCGCCGGCGCGGACGGTGAGATTCACGCCGCGGAGGATCTCCTTGTCCTCGACGGCGACGTGCAGGTCACGGATTTCCAGGGTGGACACTTAAGACTCCCCATTTTCAGCATGGTCGGCGCTGTCGAGCGAGACGAGCACGTCGTCGCCGTCCAGCTTCACTCGGTAGACAGGGACGGGCCGGGTGGCCGGCGGGCCGGTCGGCTTGCCGGTGCGCACGTCGAAGCACGACCCGTGCAGCCAGCACTCCAGGGTGCCGTCGTAGACGTCGCCCTCGCTGAGGCGCACCTCGGCGTGCGAGCAGACGTCGTGCAGGGCGAACACCTCGCCGTCCCTGCGGACCAGCGCGACCGGGGTGCCCGCCACCTCGACGCCGGTGACCCCGCCGTCGGGGATGTCGGAGACCGTGCAGACCTTGACGAACGTCATGAGCCGAGCTCCGCCTCCACTGCGCCCAGCACGCGCTCGCGGATCTCGTCCACCTCGATCTTCTGGATCAGCTGGGCGAAGAACCCGCGGATGACCAGGCGGCGCGCCTCGTCGTAGGGGATGCCCCGCGCCTGCAGGTAGAACAGGTGCTCGTCGTCCAGGCGGCCCGAGGCCGACGCGTGACCGGCTCCGGCGACCTCACCGGTGAGGATCTCCAGGTTCGGCACCGAGTCGGCGCGGGCGCCGTCGGTCAGGAGCAGGTTGCGGTTGAGCTCGTAGGTGTCGGTGCCGGTGGCCTCGACCCTGATGATCACGTCGCCGATCCACACGGCGTGCGCGTCGTCGCCCTGCAGCGCGCCGCGGTAGTCGACGTTGCTGCGGCAGTCGGGCACGGTGTGGTCGACCAGCAGGCGGTGCTCGATGTGCTGGCCCGCGTCGGCGAAGTACAGCCCGCTCAGGTCGGCGTCGGCGCCGCGCCCGGTGTAGGACACCGACGGCGACAGCCGCACCAGGTCGCCGCCGAGAGTGACGACGAAGCTCTTGTAGGTGGCGTCCTTGCCCAGGTGGGCGTGGTGCTGGGAGACGTGCACGGCGTCGTCGGCCCAGTCCTGCAGGCTGACGACCTTCAGCGTCGCGCCGTCGCCGACGACGAACTCGACGTTGTCGGCGTACACCGCGCTGCCCTGGTGGTCGAACACCACGACCGCCTCGGCGAGCGGCTCGACGGCCACCACGACGTGGCCGTACACCGCGCCGCCGCCCTCACCGCGCAGGGTGACCACGGTCGGCCTGGTGGTCACGGCCTCCTTGGGCACCGTGATGACGGTGGCCTTCTCGAAGGAGGTGAACGCCTGCGCGCTGACGCGGTCGGCCGGCACGAACGCCCGGCCGATGCGCGGGTCGTCGCGGCCGACGGTCTCCACGGTGACCTCCGGCGCGGCGTCCACGTTGACCACCACGGTGCCCGAGCCGGCGGCGGTGCCGTCGTGCAGGCCGCGCAGGCGGGACAGCGGCGTGAAGCGCCAGTTCTCCTCGCGGCCGGTGGGCACCGGGAAGTCCGCCAGGTCGTGGGAAGCCGTGCCGTGCAGAGTCGACGAAGGCTTGGAGTCCAGGCCCATGGTCAGCCCACCGCTCCTTCCATCTGCAGCTCGATCAGCCGGTTGAGCTCGAGGGCGTACTCCATGGGCAGCTCACGCGCGATCGGCTCGACGAAGCCGCGCACGATCATCGCCATCGCCTCGTCCTCGTTGAGGCCGCGGCTCATCAGATAGAACAGCTGGTCCTCGGAGACCTTGGAGACGGTCGCCTCGTGGCCCATGGAGACGTCGTCCTCGCGGACGTCGACGTAGGGGTAGGTGTCCGACCGGCTGATCTGGTCGATGAGCAGGGCGTCGCACTTGACGGTGGACGCCGAGCCGGCCGCGCCCTCCTCGATCTGGACCAGGCCGCGGTAGGAGGTGCGGCCACCGCCCCGCGCGACCGACTTGGAGACGATCGTGGAGGAGGTCTTGGGCGCCAGGTGCACCATCTTGGCGCCGGCGTCCTGGTGCTGGCCCTCGCCGGCGAAGGCGACGCTCAGCGTCTCGCCCTTGGCGTGCTCGCCCATGAGGTAGACGGCGGGGTACTTCATCGTGACCTTGGAACCGATGTTGCCGTCGATCCACTCCATGGTGGCGCCCTCGTAGGCGACGGCGCGCTTGGTGACCAGGTTGTAGACGTTGTTCGACCAGTTCTGGATGGTCGTGTAACGGCAGCGGGCGTTCTTCTTCACGATGATCTCGACGACCGCGCTGTGCAGCGAGTCGGAGGAGTAGATCGGCGCCGTGCAGCCCTCGACGTAGTGGACGTAGGAGCCCTCGTCGACGATGATCAGCGTCCGCTCGAACTGGCCCATGTTCTCGGTGTTGATCCGGAAGTAGGCCTGCAGCGGGATCTCGACGTGCACGTTCGGCGGCACGTAGATGAACGAGCCGCCCGACCACACCGCGGTGTTCAGCGAGGCGAACTTGTTGTCGCCGACCGGGATGACCGACCCGAAGTACTCCTTGAAGATCTCGGGGTGCTCCTTGAGGCCGGTGTCGGTGTCGAGGAAGATGACGCCCTTCTCCTCGAGGTCCTCACGGATCTTGTGATAGACGACCTCGGACTCGTACTGGGCGGCGACGCCGGCGACGAGGCGCTGCTTCTCCGCCTCGGGGATGCCGAGCTTGTCGTAGGTGTTCTTGATGTCCGCCGGCAGCTCGTCCCAGGAGGCGGCCTGCTTCTCGGTGGAGCGGACGAAGTACTTGATGTTGTCGAAGTCGATGCCGGAGAGGTCGGATCCCCAGTTGGGCATGGGCTTCTTGCCGAACAGGCGCAGGCCCTTCAGCCGGAGGTCGAGCATCCACTCGGGCTCGTTCTTCAGCCCGGAGATGTTGCGCACGACCTCTTCGGACAGGCCGCGGCGCGCGGTGGCGCCGGCCACGTCGGTGTCGGCCCAGCCGAACTTGTAATTCCCGAGGCCTTCAAGCTCCGGGCGGTCGGTGACGGTCACCTTCCGGTCTCCTTGCTCTCGATCGCGTTCCGCGAAGTGCTTATGGTCACGTCGCCGGAGCCGTCTGACGTGTCTACGGTCGCGCTCCGCCGGGGGTTCACGGATTGGTTCCTCTGCTCGGCCAGCGCCGGCGGGCTCACGTGGGTGGTGCACACCCCGTCGCCGTGGGCGATGGTCGCAAGTCGCTGCACGGGCGTGCCGAGCAGCTGCCCGAACGCCTCGGTCTCGGCCTCGCAGAGCTGCGGGAACTCCGCCGCCACGTGCGCGACCGGGCAGTGGTGCTGGCATAGTTGCTCGCCGCCGGACTTGGCCTGGCTGGCCGAGGCGGCATAGCCGTCGAGGGTCAGCGCCTCGGCGAGCACGCGCACCCGCTGGTCGGCGGGCACCTCGCGCATCGCCGGGGACAGCCGCCGTACCAGGCCGCCGACCTGGGATCTGGCGAACTCGGCGACGGCGTCTGCACCGGCGCGCTCGGCCAGGAACCGAAGCGCGTTGCCGGCCAGCCCGTCGTAGGCGTGCACGAACGCGCTGCGCCCGGCGTCGGTGATCACGAACAGCTTGGCGGGCCGCCCGCGCCCTCGCTGACCGCGGGGGCGAGCCGTGCGAGGCTCTATCATGCCTTCGGCGAGCAGCGCGTCCAGGTGCCTGCGCACCGCCGCCGGGGTCAACCCGAGGCGCTCGCCCAGCGCGGCGGCGTTGATCGGGCCGTGTTCCAGGATGAGCCGGGCGACCCGCGCGCGTGTGCCGCGCTCGGTCCCCTTCTCCGCGCTCGTCCCTCCCACGTTTTTCACAACATCAGTGTGCCGTAATTCCTTCCCGGCCCACAACTCGATGTCGCCCCACATTCATGGGGTTCGTCACGCAGGTAAGGCTTACCTAACCTGCACAAACGTTTCCCTGGACCTCCGTCCCGCCTGTCCCCCGGAAGATCATCTCAGCCGTACCGGCCGCCACCCTGCGCTTACCGGCCGGGGTCAGGGGTCAGGACGGCGAAGGCGGCCCCGCACGCGTCGGCGAGCACGGCGTACCGGCCCGCCGGCAGCTCGTGCGGCGCGCGCAGCACGGCGCCGCCGCACCGCGCGGCCTGATCGGCGCCGGCGTCGCAGTCGGTCACGGCGAAGACGGGCAGCCAGTGCGGGGCCTCCGCCCCGGAATACGACTCGCCCAGGGGCAGCAGCCCGGCGATCGGCCGCCCGTCCACCAGCCACTCGTCGCGCGCCCCGCCCCGCCCGCGCGAGGCGCCCCGCGCGCTCCAGCCGAAGACCTCCCGGTAGAAGGTCCTGGCCTCCTCGGGATCCCGGCAGGCGAGCTCGCTGCGGCACAGCGCGACCGGCTCGTCCATCAACTGGGCGCCCTGGTGCCGCACCGGCTCCCAGACCAGGAAGGACGCGCCCTGCGGGTCCTCCAGCACCGCCATGGTGCCCTCGTCCGACACCTGGGCGGGCCCCACCTGGACCCTGCCGCCGGCCTCCTGGACCTTTTCGGCCACCGACACGGCGTCCGCGGTGGCGAAGTAGGTGTTCCAGGCCGACGGCCGGCCGGGGGCGAATGTCGGGCCGATGCCCGCGACGAGCTTGCCGTCCTGGACGAAGCGGCCGTACAGCCCGGTCTCGGCTCCGCTGTCGAACACGGCTCGCCAGCCGAACAACGCCTCGTAGAAGGCCGCCGAGACGGGCAGGTCGGGACTGGCGAGATCCACCCAGCAGGGCACGCCTGGCCTGTAACCGGTACGCGTCGGCATGCCGACCTCCTTGACGGCGGACGTTGCGCGCGCCCCCGCCGCCGCCCGCCTGCTGGTCGCGCGGGCGCGGCAGGGGGCGGGGTCAGCCTCACACGGCGCACGGGCCGACATGTCGGGCGACCTACCCCCTTGGTATGAAGTGCGGCGAAGCTTTACCCGCACCCGGCCGGAGGTCTCCCGGCCGGGTGCGGAGACCGGCCCTCGCGGTCCCTAGACTCGTCCTCATGAACGCCCCAGCGGTCGCGCTCACCGACCTGGTCAAGCGATACGGCCGCACGACCGCGATCGACGGACTGTCCCTCACCGCCGAGCGCGGCGCGGTCACCGCGATCCTCGGCCCCAACGGGGCGGGCAAGACCTCCACCGTGGAGATCTGCGAGGGGTTCCGCCGGGCCGACTCCGGCACCGTGCGCGTCCTCGGCCTGGACCCGGCGCGCGACGGGGCCGCCCTGAAGCCCCGGGTCGGCGTGATGCCGCAGTCCGGCGGCGTGCCGCCCGCGGTCCGCGCCGGGGAGTGGCTGCGCCTGGTGGCCCGCTTCCACGCCCATCCGCTGGACCCCGGCGCGCTGCTGGCCCGGCTCGGCCTGACCGAGCACGCCCGCACGCCCTACCGCCGCCTGTCCGGCGGCCAGCAGCAGCGGCTCTCGCTCGCCGCCGCCGTCATCGGCCGCCCCGAGCTGGTCTTCCTGGACGAGCCCACCGCCGGCCTGGACCCGCAGGCGCGGCACGCCTGCTGGGACGTCATCGCCGAGCTGCGCGCCCGCGGGGTGTCGGCCGTGCTGACCACCCACCACATGGACGAGGCCGAGAAGCTCGCCGACAAGGTCGTCATCATCGACCGGGGCACGGTCGTGGCCGAGGGCAGCCCGCGCTCGCTCACCGGCGCCGAGCGGCAGCTGCGCTTCCGCGCCCGGCCCGGCCTGAACCTCGACGAGCTGCTCAACGCGCTGCCCGCGGGCAGCGCCGCCAAGGAGTCGCCGAGCGGCCACTACGTCATCGAGGGCCACGTCGGGCCCGAGTTGCTCGGCACCGTGACCGCGTGGTGCGCCGCCGAGGGGGTCACCGCCGACGACCTGAGCGTCGAGCGACGCACTCTGGAAGACGTCTTCCTGGAACTGACCGGAAGGGAGCTGCGTTGAGCCCGACCCGCCGCCCGGGCCGTCCCCGCCCACTGACCGGAGGATGGTCCCGGTGACCGCGCCCGCGCTCGACTTCACGCCGGCGCCGGGAGCGGCGCCGCTGCGCCGGATGGTCCTGGCGCAGGCTGCCGCCGAGATCAGGGCCGTGCTGCGCAACGGGGAGCAGCTCCTGCTCACGCTGATCATCCCGGTCCTGGTGCTGGTCGGCTTCTCCGCCATCCCGCTGCTGGAGGTGCCGGGCAGGCGGGTCGACTTCGTCACCCCCGGCGTGCTGGCGCTGGCGATCATGTCGACGGCGTTCACCGGGCAGGCGATCGGCACCGGGTTCGAACGGCGGTACGGGGTGCTCAAGCGGCTCGGCGCCACTCCCCTGTCCCGTTCCGGCCTGATGCTCGCCAAGACACTCGCCGTGGTCGCCGTGGAGGCGCTGCAGGTCGTGGTGATCGCCGCCGTGGCGCTGGCGATGGGGTGGCGGCCGCAGGGCGGTGCGCTGTGGGCGGTGGCGCTGCTCGTGCTCGGCACGGCGGCCTTCAGCGGTCTGGCGCTGCTGATGGCGGGCACCCTGCGCGCCGAGGCGACCCTGGCCGCGGCCAACCTGGTCTACCTGGTGCTGCTCGGGCTGGGCGGGGTGGTGGTGCCGGTGACGGCGTTCCCGCACGCCCTGCGCGCCGTCGTCGAGCTGCTGCCGATCACGGCGCTGACCGAGGGCCTGCGCGCCGTGCTGGCCCACGGAAGCGGCCTTCCGGTGCGCGACCTGCTCGTCCTGCTGGTCTGGGCCGTGCTCTCGCTGGGCCTGGCCTCCCGCTTCTTCCGCTGGGAGTGACCTCTCGGCCCTCGCGCCGGACCACACCACCCGCCGCGAGGCACGCGACAGGCACGCCGCGCCCGGACCGGCAGATGAGGTCGCATGCGGGCACGCCGGCCCGGCATGGCGACCCCGCCCCCGCGCTGCGCCACGGTGCTGTTTTCCGGTACGCGCTCGCACCGTGACGGTGCGCCGCGCCGTCCCGCCCCAGTGGACCATGACACGACGTGGCGGCTTATGCTCTGACGTGCCGGACGGGCCCCCAGGACGGGCCCGTCCGGCCCCACCGCCTACCCCGACCGCACGCCGCCGCGTGCGGAGACACGAGACCGGTTCCCCATGCCCCTCCGCATCCCCGCGCCCGCCCTGTCCTCCCCCACCGGCTCCTATCCTTCCGGCCGCCTGCGGCCCGGCGCCCTCCTGCGGGCGGGTGCCGGCGCGGTTCCCCCGTCCGGGCTGGTGATCCTGGGCATCTTCTCGGTGCAGATCGGCGCGGGCCTGGCCAAGAACCTGTTCGCCACGCTGCCGCCGAGCGCGGTGGTGTTCCTGCGCATCGCGGCCGGCGCGGCCATCCTCACGCTGCTCGCCCGGCCCCGCCTGCGTGGGCTGGGCCGGCGCGACCTGGCCCTCGGGGCGGCCTTCGGCGCGACGCTGGCGGTGATGAACCTGTCCTTCTACGAGGCGCTGGCCCAGTTGCCGATGGGGATCTGCGTGACCATCGAGTTCCTCGGGCCGCTCGGAGTCGCGGTCGCGGCCTCGCGGCGCCGCAGCGACGTGCTGTGGGTGCTGCTCGCCGCCGCCGGCATCGTGCTGCTGGCGCCCTGGGGGCAGGCCGGCGGGCTGCGCTGGGCGGGCATCGGGTTCGCCGCGCTGGCGGGGCTGTGCTGGGCCGGGTACATCGTGCTCTCGGCCGCGGTGGGCGGCCGGATCGCGGGGACGACCGGTCTGTCGATCGCCATGCTGGTCGCGACCGCCCTCACCGCGCCGGTCGGGATCACCACCGGTGGCGCGGACCTGCTGACCCCCGAGCTGCTGCTGCTGGGCGCGGGTGTCGGCCTGCTGTCCTCGGTGATCCCCTACAGCCTGGAGCTGGAGGCCCTGCGCCGCATGCCCAAGCGGGTGTTCGGCATCCTGATGAGCCTGGAACCGGCCGCGGCGGCCCTGGTCGGCCTGGTCGTCCTCGGCGAGATCCTCCACCTGCGCGAGTGGGCCGCCATCGGCTGTGTCGTCATCGCCTCCGCCGGCGCCACCCGAACCTCCTGACCGGAAGCGGCGGCGCCGGGGTCACTCGGGGCGGTCGGCCCAGATGCCGCGGACGTGCTGGATGTGGTGGTCCATGAGGGTGCGGGTCGCCTCGGCGTCGCCACGGGCCAGGGCGGAAAGGATGTCCAGGTGCTCGCGGGCGGAGCCGGCCAGGGTGCCCCGCTGCGACATCGTGCGCAGGCCGTACAGCCGGGCGCGGTAGCGCAGGTCGCGGGCCAGCTCGACCAGGTGGGCGTTGCCGGCCAGGCCCAGCAGGTCCATGTGGAAGCGCAGGTCGGCGTTGACGTAGGCGAGCAGGTCGCCGCGTTCGGCGGCGGCGACCATCTCCTCGGCGACCGGGCGCAGCCGCTCGATGTCCTCCGGCGGGCATGTCCCGGCCAGCCGGGTGACCGTCGGCACCTCCAGCAGCCTGCGGATCTCGGTCAGCTCGTCCAGGTCGCGCTCGGACAGCTCGGTGACCCGGAACCCCTTGTTGCGCACCGCCTCGACCAGCCCTTCCTTGGCCAGGTCGAGCATCGCCTCGCGCACCGGGGTGGCCGACACCCCGAACTGCGCGGCCAGCACCGGGGCGGAGTACACCACGCCGGGGCGCATCTCGGCGGCGACGAGCGCGTCGCGCAACGCCTGGGCGACCTGCTCGCGCAGGCTCTGCCGCCCCGTCATGACGGGCAGGCGCGGCCCGCCGCCGTCCTCGCTCACGCCCTGCCTCCCCGCTCGCCCCAGCCCGCCCGGACACTCGGGCCGGACGCGCCCGCCCGGTCGTCCCGCTCGGACCCGCTCGCCATGCCGGCATCACTCCCCATGCTCGTCGGCCCGCCCACGCCACGCGGGCGGCGGCCGCCACGACCAGATCCTCCCAGGCCACGCGGACCCCTCCGACCGCGAGCGGCGCCGGGCCCGGCCACCGCGCCGATGCGCCTGCCCGTCACGGCCGTGCTCCTCCCAGGTAGGCCTCGACGACACGGGGGTCGCCGGCCAGTTCGGCGGCCGGCCCGCCGAGCGCGCACCGCCCGTCCTCGATCACGTAGCCGCGGTGGGCGATCTTCAGTGCGGCCTTGGCGTTCTGCTCGACCAGCAGCACCGTGACGCCCTCGGCGTTGATCCGGCGGATCAGATCCATCACCGAGGCGACCACGAGCGGGGCGAGGCCCATCGACGGCTCGTCGAGCAGCAGCAGCCGCGGCCCGGAGACCAGCGCGCGGCCGATGGCGAGCATCTGCTGCTCGCCGCCCGAGAGCGTGCCGCCCTGCTGGGTGCGCCGCTCGGCCAGGCGCGGCAGCAGCGCGTACACCCGCTCGACCCGGCGGCGCAGCTCCGCCTGGTCGCGCACCAGGTGGCCGCCGAGCTGGAGGTTCTCGTGCACGGTGAGGGTGCTGAACACGCGGCGGCCCTCGGGCACGTGCACGAGCCCGGCGCGGACGATGGCCTCGGGCCGGGCCCGGGTGATGTCCCGCCCCATGAAGACGACCGTGCCGGCGGACGGCCGGACCAGGCCCGAGACGGCCGACAGGGTGGTGGTCTTGCCGGCGCCGTTGTTGCCGAGCAGCGCGACGACCTCGCCTTCCCCGACGGTGAGCGTCAGGCCGCGCAGGGCGTGGACGCCGCCGTAGTGGACGTCCAGCCCGTCGATCTCAAGCGCCGCCATCACGGCCTCCTCCCGTCCGCCCGGCGTCACCGTCGCCCGGGGGTTGTCGTACCCCGGGGGTGTGGTCATCGTCCTCGTCGCGGCCCAGGTACGCCTCGATGACGGCGGGGTCGCGGCGGACGTCCTCGGGGCGGCCGTCGGCGATCTCGCGGCCGAAGTTGAGCACGACCACGCGCTCGGACACCTCCATGACCAGCCCCATGTCGTGCTCGATCAGCACGATCGCCACACCGAGGTCCCGGATCCGGCGGATCAGGCCGAGCATCTCGGCCTTCTCGCCCCGGTTGAGCCCGGCCGCGGGCTCGTCGAGCAGCAGCAGCCGCGGCCGGCGGGCCAGCGCGCGGGCGATCTCGACCCGGCGCTGCTCGCCGTAGGACAGGTGGCGCGCCTGGCCGTACCGGTCGCCGCGCAGCCCGGTGAAGTCGAGCCAGCGATGGGCCTCCTCGGTGGCCTCCCGCTCGGTGCGGCGGTAGCGGGGGGTGTGCAGTAGCGCGTCGAGGAAGTTCTGCCGCAGCCACAGGTGCGTACCGGCCCGCACGTTGTCCAGCACCGACATCTCACCGAACAGCCGCAGGTTCTGGAACGTCCGGGCCACGCCCAGGGCCGCGACGCGGGAGGGCCGCAGGCCCGTGACGTCCCGCCCGGCCACCATCACACGCCCGGCCGTGGGCGTGTAGAAGCCGGTGACACAGTTGAACGCGGAGGTCTTCCCCGCGCCGTTGGGCCCGATCACCGAGACGATCTCGGCCTCACCCACCGTGAACGACAGGCCGTCGATGGCCGGCAGGCCGCCGAACGACAGCCGCAGCCCTTCGACCGACAGCAGCGTCATGGGGCCGCCTCCCTGGACCGGTGCGGCCACAGCCCCTGCGGGCGGACCAGCATGACCACGATGAGCAGCACCCCGAAGGCGAAGAACTGGTAGTCGGCGAGGTCGCGCAGCACCTCGGGCAGCAGGCTGATCACGATGGCGCCGGCGACGACGCCCGGCGTCGAGCCCATGCCGCCCAGCACGACGGCCATCAGCACCAGGGCCGAGCGCAGGAAGGTGAAACTGCCTGGGGAGATGGCCGACAGCTGCGCGGCGAACAGCACGCCGGCCAGCCCGCCCCAGACCGCGCCGGCGACATAGGCGGCCAGCTTCACCCGGTAGGTGTGCACGCCCATCGCCTCGGCGGCGTCCTCGTCCTCCCGGACGAACCGCCAGGCGCGGCCGAGGCGGGAGCGGCCGAGCCGGGAGGCGCCTGCCACGGCCAGCGAGACGACCACGACGGTGAGGTAGTAGAAGGCCACGGGGCCGTCGACCAGGCCGGGGATGCCGTAGATGCCGGACGGGCCGCCGGTGACCGAAAGGTTGCCGGCGGTGATCCGGATGATCTCGCCGAAGCCGAGGGTCACGATGGCCAGGTAGTCGCTGCGCAGCCGCAGAGTGGGAGCGCCGATCACCACGCCGGCGACCACGGTGACCGCGATCACGGCGGGAACGGTCGCCAGGAGCGGCAGGCCGAACCGCGTGCTGAGCACGCCCGCGGTGTAGGCGCCGGCGGCGAAGAAGGCCACATATCCCAGATCGAGCAGGCCGCAGAAGCCGACGACGATGTTCAGCCCGGAGGCGAGCATGACGAAGACGGCCGCGCTGGTCATGATCGACAAGGCGTACGGGGTGGCGATGACGAACGGGGCGAGCAGGGCGGCGGCCAGGCCCGTCAGCCCCGCCCACCCGCTGTCCAGCAGCCGGGAGACCGCGCGGCCGAGCCGGGTGCCGGGCCCGCGCGTCCTGGCTCCGGCGCTCACACCCGCTCCGTCACGCGCTCGCCGAGCAGCCCGGTCGGCCGCACGGTCAGGAACAGGATGAGCACGCCGAAGGCGAAGACGTCGCGCCACTGGCCGCCGAGCCACCAGGTGCCGAACGACTCCAGCAGGCCGAGCAGCAGGCCGCCGAGCATGGTGCCCGGGATGTTGCCGATGCCGCCGATGACCGCGGCGGTGAACGCCTTCAGGCCGATGAGGAATCCCATCAGGAAGTCGATCTTGCCGTAGTACGCGCCCGCCATCACTCCGGCGGCGCCCGCGAGCGCCGAGCCGAGGAAGAAGGTGCGCGAGATGACCGCGTCGACGTTGATGCCCATCAGCGCGCTGGTGCGCGGGTCCAGGGCGATGGCGCGCATCGCCCGGCCCTCGCGGGTGCGGGTGACCAGCAGGTTCAGCCCGGTCATCAGGAGCACGGCGACGACGACGAGCGCGATCTGCTGCACCGTGATCCGGGCGCCGAGCACCTCGGCCGCGCTGCCGCCGAGCCGCACCGGGTAGACCCGGGGCTCGGCCCCCGCGACCGCCCGCATGCCGTACTCCAGGGCGAACGAGGCGCCGACCGCGGTGATGAGCAGCGACAGCCGGGGGGCGGCGCGCAGCGGGCGGTAGGCGACGCGTTCGAGGGCCACACCGGCCAGACCGGTGACGGCCATGGTGACGACGAGCACGCCGAGCAGCGCGGGCAGCGCCATGCCGGGCGGGACGCCGCCCGCCGCGCCGAGGACCGCGAAGCCGGTGAAGGCGCCGAGCATGTACAGGTCGCCGTGCGCGAAGTTGAGCAGCTTCATGACCCCGTAGACCATGGTGTAGCCGAGCGCCACCAGCGCGTAGAACGAGCCGACGAACAGGCCGTTCCAGATCAGCTGTGACATGGCGGCCTTTCTCCGGGGGCGGCGGCCGGCGCGGGGTGCGGGGCGCGTGCGGTCACTTGAGCGCGTCCTGGAGGACGAACCTGCCGGACCTGATGACCAGGATCTGGAAGCCGCCTGCCGACAGGGTGTGGTCGGCGGTGAACTTCAGCGGGCCGGAGAACATCGGGAAGCCGTTGATCGCCTCCAGTGCCGCGATCACCTTGGTGCCGTCGGTGGACCCGGCGTTCTTCAGCGCTTCGGCGGCCAGCCGGACGGCGTCGTAGGACTGGTTGGAGTAGGGGCCGGGGGGCGAGCCGAACTTCTTGGTGTAGGCCTCGATCCAGTTCCCGGCGCCCTGCAGGGTCTCCGGAGTCTGCGTCATCGTGGCGTACACGCCCTCGGCGGCCTCCGGCCCGGCGATCTCGGCGAGCTTGCCGGAGACCGAGCCGTCGCCCACCATGATCGCGTCCTTGTACCCCGCCTGACGGAGTTGCCGGGTGATCAGCCCGCCCTCCTGGAAATAGCCGGTCCAGTAGACGAAGTCCGGCTTCGCGCCCAGGACGTTGGTGATGTTGGCGCTGTAGTCGCTCTCCTTGGGGGTGACCGCCTCCAGGATCGCGGTCTCCGGCCCGCCGGGCTCGTCCAGGAGCTTCTTGGTGCGGACGGCGATGTCCTTGGAGTAGCTGGTGTTGTCGTGCATCAGGGCGACCTTCGTGGCGCCCTGCTTGGTGATCCAGGCCATGGCGGCGGCCGCCTGCTGGGTGCCGGTGCCGTTGATCAGGAAGACGTGGCCGAGGTGCTGGTCGACCAGTTCCTGGGAGTTCGCGGCCGGGATGATCATGGGAATGCCGGCCTTGCCGAAGACCGGCAGGGTGGGCAGCGTGGCGCCCGAGCAGTAGCCGCCGACCGAGACCACCACGCCCTCGGTGACCAGTTTGCCGGCGCCCGCCACGGCCGTCTGGGCGTCGCAGGCGTCGTCGGCGACCTTCAGCTCCAGCTTCCGGCCGAGGACGCCGCCCTTGCCGTTGATCTCGTCCACCGCGAACTGCGCCGCGTTGCGCATGTACGGGCCGACGGCCGCCTCGCTGCCCGACTGGGGGACGAGCATCCCGAGGGCGATCGGCCCCTGGTCACCGCCCTCCTGACCGCCACCGAGGAGCCCCTGGCCGCATCCGGCCGTCAGTATGGTCACGGCCGCCGCGAGCGACCAGATCGTGGCTAAGCGCGATTCGCCCATCGTGAATCTCCCTGAGAACGCACGCCGGCATGGTGTGTGACATCGCATCCGCCGCCACAAGCGATCGTCAAGGGTCCGAGACCAGACCGTTGCAAGCCTGGTAGGACCGGCTCGCATCCCTCGTCACGCTTCATGCGAAGCGGTGAGCGCGGCGGGGCAGGGGCGCGGCTCCCGGCGGAGATCGGCGGCGACGGGCGGTGGCCGTCCGGGACGACATGGCGCCACGGTCCCCCCTGCGGTGCAGGTGGTTCAGCGGCTCCGTCCCTTCCGCCCCATGGATCGTTGATCGTTCGTTATGCACATGCCCCATTTCGTGCCGGAAATGGTGAGGTAGTTTCCATTTTGATCACATCGTGATCTCGGTCCGCATCAGCGGTTCCCGGCGTTCCGGGAGCATGACTCCGGCCAACGGAAATCGCCGGACGCGAGACCGGACGGGGCGATCGTCACGGGGAGAATTCCGATGAGATTCCGCTTACCACTGCCGTCCCTTCTGCGTGCGGCGCCGCCCTCGGCGATGACGGCGCTCGCTCTGATCGCCACCATGCTGCTCGCCGCGCCGGGCACCGCCGCGGCGGCGGACTCGAGGCCGGGGACGAAGCTCGACTGGACGTACGTGTCGTCCCGGCATCCGTCGAAGTCGTACTGGGACACTCCGGACGACGCCCCGGTGGGCAGAGGAGCGAGGGGGACGGGCAGGTTCCGGGCCTTCTTCCAGATGGACACCTCCACGGTCATCGGCACGCACATCCTGCGAGCCACTTTTCAGGCGTACCAGCACAGCGGGCCCTGCGAACCCGGAGTCGAGCTGTGGGTGACCGGCGAGATCGGCTCGAACACCACCTGGCTGCGACAGCCGCGATGGCTGCGGAAACTCGACGCCGCGACCGCCTCCGACGAGTTCGGCGCCTGTATGGTCGGCTGGCCGACCACCGGCGTCGTCGCCGAGGCGGCCGCGCGTGGCGACCGGTACGTCACCTTCGGTCTGCGTGCCACCGACGAGCGCACCCTGAACCGGCTGCACGTCTTCGAGACCGACGTCGCCACCCACCCCTATTTCGGCCAAGTCGTCAGCCCTTACCTCTACACCCAATACAACACGGCACCGGATGTGCCTTCCGAGCTGGGGCTCGGCTCGGCGGACGACGGCTGTGACACCGTGAACACCGGCGAGCACGTCTACAGCTCGACGACGACTCCGGCGCTCAGCGCCAGGTTCACCGACCCCGACGTGGACCGGCAGCAGATGCGGGGACGGTTCCAGTGGGCGGAGCCCGGCGGCGAGACGCTCGGCGAAATGGTCACCGATTTCCAGTACGTGGATTCCCGGCAATGTGTCCGGGTGCCCGCCGACGAGCTGGCCGACGGGAAGACCTACCTGTGGCGTGTGCGCGCCGAAGACCAGTACCAAGTACCCGGCACCTTGGAACTCGGAAGCGACACGGGGGAATGGAGCCCGTGGCGGGAGTTCACGGTCGACGTCACGGCCCCGGAGCGTCCGGAGGTGTCGTCGGCCGTCTTCCCCGAGAAGCAGACGGGCGGCCGCATAGGAAGCCCCGGGGAGTTGGTCTTCTCCCCCGGCGGATCCACGGACGTCATCGAGTACGAGTACTCGTTCTTCCCCTCCGGGGACTGGGGCACCGTGGCGGCACGGGCCGATGGAACGGCGGCCGTGACGATGACCTTCACGTTGCCCGCTCGGTACACACTGACGGTGACGAGCATCGATCGCGCCGGCCATCGGAGCCCTGACCGGACCTACGAGTTCACCGTCGGGCGGAACCCGTCGCCCGCCGTGTCCTCGGCGGACTACCCGGAGGGGCGGTACTCCGGCGGTTCCGGGGTCCCGGGGAGGTTCACCTTCACCCTCAACGGCGCACAGGACGTCGTCGCCTACCGCTACCGCCTGAACACCGGTGCCTTCACGGAAGTGCCGGCCGGCGACGAGGGAACAGCCGAGGTCACCGTGACACCCGGCGTGGCCGGGCTGAACAGCCTTGTCGTCACCAGCGTGGACGGCTCCGGCTACGCGAGCTACAGCCGTACCTACACCTTCTACGCAGGTCCGGCTCCCGTCTCAAGCACCTCTGAGCAGTAGCCGACAGGGACAGGCCCCGTGCGAGAACAGGTCATGGGCCGCGTTCTCGCAGCTCAGGGCCTGCGCGCTCGGCCGGCATGTGATACGGCCGGCCGCGGTGGTCGTGCGGAGAACGGAGGCTAGGCCGGCGGGGTCCGGGTGCAGGTGAGCGTGGGCGAGGCGGCGGTGCCGCTCGCCAGGAAGCCGAACGTGGTGGAGGCGCCGGGAGCGAGCGTCCCGTTGTAGTTCTCGTTCGTGATCGTGTAGGGGCCGGTGGTGCCGTCGGTGCGGCCGCCCCAGATCTGCGTGATCTGCCGGCCGCCCGGGAAGGTGAGTGTCACCGTCCACCCCGTGGTCGCGGTGCCGCCGGTGTTGGTCACGGTCACCTGTCCCTGGAACGCCCCCGGCCAGTCGCCGGCCTGGCTGTACACGGCGGTGCACGCGCCGCTGGGCGAGGGCGTCGGGCAGGCCGGGGTCATGACGGTGATGGGCGAGGTGAAGGGTGAGGTGTTCCCGGCGGCGTCCCGGGCCCGGATCTGGTACCGGAAGCCCCCCACGCCGGTCTGCGTGAACGACGTGGTCGTCGAGGTACCGACGGAGGAGAACGTGCCACCGGTGGTGCCGGACGCCCGCCAGATCTCGTACCCGGTGACCGCGACGTTGTCGGCCGACGCGGCCCAGCTCAGCGTCACCGAGCCGCAGGTGACGGTCGCGGTCGGTGTGCCCGGCGTGGTGGGCGGCTGGGTGTCCGGCGGCGGGCTGGTCGGGCACGGCGGCGGCACGGCGGTGACCGGCGCGGTGAAGGCGGAGGTGTTGCCTGCGGCGTCGCGCGCGCGTACCTGGTACTGGAACAGCCCGTTGAAGGGCTCGCTGAAGGAGGTGGCCGTGGTCGTACCGGCAGGGGTGAACGTGCCGCCGTTGGAGGCGTGGTAGATGTCGTAGCCGGTGACTCCGACGTTGTCGGTCGAGGCGGTCCAGCGCAGCGTCACCGTCAAGGTGCAGCTCACGGTGACCGCCAGCCCGGAGGGGACCGTCGGCGGAGTGGTGTCGGCGGGCGGGGTGCCGCCGCCGAGGATGGCGGTCAGCGCCGGGTACCAGCGGTCGGACATCTTCTGGAAGCCGGAGTCGTCCGGGTGCACCCCGTCGCCGATCGTGTCGGCCACGGGGTCGAAGCCGGTGAACTGGTCGACCACCGTGATCGGCGACTGGGCCGTGGTCTTAGCCGCCGCCCAGCCGGGGATGGCGTTGTTGAGCGCGGCCACGCCCGGCGGGCACCAGGTGCAGCCGGCCGGTTCCATCGGAATGATCTTCGCGAGGATGATCTTCATGTTCGGGTTGGCGGCACGCATCTGGTCGACGAGTGTGCCGTACGCGGCGAGGATAGAGGTGGCCGGGGTGTTGGCCCAGATGTCGTTGGTGCCCAGGTGCATGAGCACGACGTCCGGCCGCGTGGCGGCGAGCCACGGTGGAAGCTGGTTCTGGTTCGCGATGCCGGTGGCCTGGAACCCCCCGTGCCCCTCGTTGTCTCCGTCGTGCGCCACCGAGCAACCGCCGCCCGGCAGGG
>NZ_BMNT01000014.1:0-82119 GCF_014646695.1 Sphaerisporangium melleum | reverse complement strand
TGCCGACGAAGTCGATGTTCGTGAAGCCCGTACGTTGCAGACGGTCCCAGAGCAGAGCCCGCCAGCAGCCGGGCCCGCCGGTGATGGAGTCGCCGAGTGGCATGATCCGCACGGGGGCCGCCGCGGAGAGCGCGGGTGTGCTCACCACGAGCCCGGCCAGCAGGGTGAGCGCCGCGAGGAGTGCGCGGAGAAGCGGCCGTCGCATGGTGACTCCCTGGGAGAGGGGATGGGCATCACCCGGTCGCCCGGCCGTATCGGCCGTACCGGTGCGCGGACGGTAAACGCACGCGTCGCCGCGTGTCGAGACCGTGACCGGGCGAAGCCGCGAAGTGCCAGGTCGCCCCTGCAAGTTTCACCCGGACCCGCGCCATGCGGCCCCGGGCCCGCCCCCGCCGCCGTACCGGGTCCGCCCGCCGAGCGCCGCCCGCAAAGCGTCACGCCGGCTGAGCGAGGCTCCTGACGGGGAAGGAGCGCTCGGCGAGGACGGCGCTCGCGGCGATGGCCGGACGCGCGGCGCGGCCGGGCGGTCGGCCACAAGCGGCCGAGAGGGGCCCGGAGCGGCCGACCCGCCAGGATCGGGCCAGGTCCACCGGCCGCCCGCGGCCGGCGCTCCGCGACGCCGCCGGGGCCGCGGCCGGCCTGGACCCGGCGGCCGGGCCGCGCGTACGCCGCGTCCCGCGGCGGCCCGGCCCCGCCGGCCCGGGACCAGCGCCCCGCCACGGCGGCGAAGGGTCAGTTTCCGGCGGGGGCGATGGCGATGGTGTGGGTGGTCGTGTAGAACTCCTGGGCGGCCTTGCCCTGCTCGCGCGGGCCGTAGCTGGAGTCCTTCTCCCCGCCGAACGGCAGGTAGAAGTCCACCCCGGTGGTCGGGGTGTTCACCTTGACCAGCCCGCTCTCCAGACGCGAGGACACCTCCAGCGCACGGTCCAGATCGCGGGTGTACACGGCCGAGGCCAGGCCATAGGGCACGCCGTTGGCCAGGGCCACCGCCTCCTCCACCGACCCGGCGTCCTGCACCAGGCAGATCGGCCCGAAGACCTCCTCACGCGCCAGCACATGGCCGGGCTCGGCCCCGTCGACCAGCGTGGGAGCGGCGAACCAGCCGTCCCGGTCGAGCGCCTGCCCCCCGGCGAGCACCCGGCCGCCGGCGGTGGCGGCGAGCACCCGGTCGCGGGCCTCCCGCTCGATGACCGGGCCGACGGCGGTGCCGGGGTCGGCGGGGTCGCCGACGCCGAGCTTGGCGATGGCGGCGACCAGCGCCTCGCGCACCTCCGCGCCGTTGCCGACGGTGATCACGCGCTTGGTGGCGGTGCACTTCTGCCCGGCGTAGCCGAAGGCGGCCGCGGCGATCTGCCCGGCGGCGGCCTCCAGGTTGGCGTCGTCCAGGACGACGCTGGGGTTCTGCCCGCCCATCTCGGCCTGCACCGGGACGCCGCGGCCCACCGCGGCCACGGCCACCTTGCGGCCCACGGCCGCCGAGCCGGTGAAGGAGATCACGTCGGCGGCCTCGATCAGCGCAACGCCCTCCTCGGCGTCGCCCGGCACCACCTGGAACACGTCCTCGGGCAGGCCGAGCAGCTCGGCCAGGCGCAGCGCGCAGCCGAGCGCCTGCGGGGCGGGTTTGAGCACGACGGCGTTGCCGAAGGCGAGGGCGGGCGCGGCCTTCCACAGGGGGATGGCCAGCGGGAAGTTCCACGGCGTGATGAGACCGGCCACGCCGTGCGGGCGCCTGCGGGTGTAGGAGAGCCCGGAGCCGGAGGGCTCGTGGACCGCGCCCACCGGGTCGAAGACCTGCTGGGAGTAGTAGCGCAGGATGGCCGCGGCGCGGGCCACCTCTCCCTTGGCCTCGGTGATCGGCTTGCCGACCTCGCGGACGGCGAGCGCGGCCAGTTCCCCGGCGGCTCCCGCGACGGCCGCGGCGGCGGACGACAGGGCGGACGCGCGCTCGGCGGCGTTCGCCCCGGCCCAGCCGCGCTGCGCCTCGCGTGCCCGGCGCACGGCCTCGGCGACGCCCGCGCCCCCGGCGGCCGGGGCGCTCGCGACCACGTCGGCCGGGTTCTGGGGGGACCGGCTCTCGACAACACCCATCGTGAATCCCTCTCCAAGCATCAGGGTTCTATCCCACTATATGAAACATTAGTTCACTAGATGGACCACGCAGGGCCCGGCGGGGGCGCTCGGCCCGCCGGGGCGCGGACCGGGCGGCGGCCCTTCCGGAGGCGGCGCCACGCGCGAGTCAGAGCAGGAAGCCCTCCGGGAAGGGATCGCGCGGGTCCAGGAAGTGCTGGGCCGTACCGGTCAGCCACGCCCGCCCGGTGATCGCGGGCAGGACGGCGGGCCGCCCGGCCACCTCGGTCTCCCCGGTCAGCCGCCCGGTGAACCTCGTACCGATGAACGACTCGTTGACGAAGTCCTCCCCGAGCCGCAGCTCGCCGCGCGCGTGCAACTGCGCCATGCGCGCGCTGGTGCCCGTGCCGCACGGCGAGCGGTCGAACCAGCCCGGGTAGATGGCCATCGCGTGCCGTGACAGCCGGGCGTCGGAGCCGGGGGCGACGAACTGCACGTGATGACAGCCCCGGATGCCCGGGTCCTCGGGGTGGACGGGCTCACCGGCCTCGTTGATCGCCGCGGCGATCGCCAGCCCGGCGTCCAGGATGCGCTGCCCGTACGCCCGGTCGAACGGCAGCCCCACCGACGCGATGGGCAGGATCGCGTAGAAGTTGCCGCCGTAGGCCAGGTCGTAGGTCACCTCGCCGATGCCGGGCACCTTGACCGTCGCGTCCAGCGCGACGCTGAACGACGGCACGTTCTGGATGGTCACCGCCGCGGCGGCGCCGTCCTCGACCAGCACCGTCGCGACGACCAGCCCGGCCGGGGTGTCCAGCCGGACGGTGGTGACCGGCTCGGTCACCTCCACCATGCCGGTCTCCACCAGCACCGTCGCGACGCCGATGGTGCCGTGCCCGCACATGGGCAGGCAGCCGGACACCTCGATGTACAGCACGCCGTAGTCGGCGTCCGACCGGGTGGGCGGCTGCAGGATCGCGCCGCTCATCGCCGAGTGCCCGTGCGGCTCGAACATCAGCAGCTTGCGGACGTGGTCCAGGTTCGCCATGAAGTACTCGCGGCGCTCGGCCATGCTCGCGCCGGGGATGACGCCCACTCCCCCGGTGACCACGCGGGTCGGCATGCCCTCGGTGTGCGAGTCGACCACGTGGAAGATCTTCCTGCTGCGCACCACGGCGTCACCGCAGCCCTTCGGCGAGCGCCTTCTCGGTGGCCGCGCGCACGACGGCCTCCTGCTCGGCGGTCAACGGCGCGCGCGGCTTCCGGCACGGGCCGCCGTACCGGCCGGCCAGGTCCATCGACAGCTTGATGGCCTGGACGAACTCCGTCCTGGCGTCCCAGCGCAGCAACGGGTGCAGCGTGCGGTAGAGCGGCAGGGCGGTGGCCAGGTCGCCCGCCACGGCGGCCCGGTACAGCCTCACGCACGCGCCGGGCAGCGCGTTGGGGTACCCGGCCACCCAGCCCACCGCTCCGGCCAGGGCCAGCTCCAGCAGCACGTCGTCCGAGCCGACCAGCAGGTCGAGGCCGGGGGCCAGCTCGGCGATCTCGTAGGCGCGGCGCACGTCGCCGGTGAACTCCTTCACGCCGGCGATGAGCCCTTCGGCGTGCAGCTCGGCCAGCAGCGCGGGGACCAGGTCCACCTTGGTGTCGTAGGGGTTGTTGTAGGCGACGATCGGCAGGCCGGCCGCGGCGACCTCGCGGTAGTGCGCGAGGACGGCACGTTCGTCGGCGCGGTAGGCGTTGGGCGGCAGCAGCATCACCGCCCGGCAGCCGGCCTCGGCGGCCTGCTCCGCCCAGCGGCGTGCCTCGTCCGCACCGTACGCCGCGACGCCGGGCATCACCCGGTCGCCGCCCACGGCCGCGACCGCGGTGTCGACCACGCGGCCGCGCTCCTCGGGGGTCAGGGTCTGGTACTCCCCGAGCGAGCCGTTGGGCACCACGCCGTCGCAGCCCTGGGCGATCAGATCGCGGCAGTGCTCGGCGTAGCGGTCGAAGTCGACGCTCAGGTCGTCGCGGAGCGGCAGCGCGGTCGCCACCATCACGCCGTGCCAGGGCCGCTCACGGGTCGTCGTCATCTGGAGTCCTCTCCTGCTGGGTACGCCGTCGTCGGGGTCGCCGCCGGTCGGCCGTGAGACCGTCTCGCGGGGCCGCGGCGAAGTCGGTCGTGGACTCCGCCGCCGGGTCCGCCGTGCGGTCCTCTGTGCGGTCGGCCGCCGGGTCCGCCGTGGCATCGGCACCACCGCCCGCCGCGGGGGCCGGCGCCGGGTCCGACGGCCGGTCGTCCCCCAGGGGATGGCCGAGTGCTCCGGCGCCCGCCGCGAGGTCGCCGAGCCGGATGGGCTGGGCGATCGGACGCCGCGGCGGCTCGGCCTCGGCGCCGGCGAGGCGGGCGACGGCGTATCCGCAGACCCTGCCCTGGCACCAGCCCATGCCGGGGCGGGCCAGCAGCTTCAGCGCGCGGGCGTCGGTGGCGCCCAGGGCCGCCGCCTCGGTGAGCCGCGCGTAGGGGACCTCCTCGCAGCGGCAGATCAGCGTGTCGCCGGTCAGCCAGCTCCGCCAGCCGTCCCGTACCGGATAGGCCCGGCTGAGCGCCGCGGCGAAGGCGGCGAGCCGATCTCTGCGGGCGGCGAGCGCGGGCGCGGGCCGCACCCGGCGGCCGAGGTCGGCGGCGACGGCGCGGCCGGCGATCCAGCCCTCGGCCTCGGCAAGCTCCGCGCCGCCGACTCCGGTGGGCTCGCCCGCCGCGTAGACGCCCGGCACGCTGGTGCGCATCCCGGCGTCCACCACGACGACCGGGCCGCCGTCGCCGTCGCCGCGGGTGGCGCAGCCGAGCTGGGTGGCCAGCTCGATCTGCGGGACGAAGCCGTAGCCGACGGCGAGCGCGTCGCAGGCGATGGTACGGCGGCGGCGCGGCGTCCAGTCGCGGTCGAGGTCGGCCACGGTCACGTGGGTCAGGCCGTCGCGCCCGTGGGCGGCGATCACCGTGTGCCGTCCGAGGTAGGGGATGCGGTGCCAGGCCAGGCGGCGGGCGTACCCTGCGGCCTCGGCGAGCCTGGCCGGGTGGGCGGCCAGCGCGGGGACGGCGGCCAGCCGGCGGCCGGCCTCCAGCACCGCGGCCACCCGGGCGCCGGCCGCGGCCAGGCCGGTGGCGACGGGCAGCAGGAAGGGGCCGGAGCCGGCCACGACGACCGTGCGCCCGGCGACCACCAGGTCGCCCTTGAGCAGAGCCTGGGCGCCGCCCGCCGTGAACACTCCGGGCAGGTCCCAGCCGGGGAACGGCAGCACCCGGTCATGCGCCCCCGTGGCGATCACCAGGCTGCGGGCGGCGACCTGCTCGCGCCGCTCCTCCCGATCACCCGCCAGGCAGTGCACCAGCACGCAGCCGTCCAGTGCCGGCTCCGCCGGGCCCGTGCCCGGCATGTCCCGCGGGCCGGTCTCCCCGCCGGCCGTCCTCAGCGGGCCTTCAGGGCCGGTGAGGGCTCCACCCGCGCTCGTGCCCGGCCGGGTCCGAGGAGCGGCGGACGGGACGTCCGTGCCGGTCCGGTCCGGAGAATGCGCGGCGGGGACGCCCCGTTCGACGGCCCAGACGCGGTGACGCAGCCGGATCTCGGCGCCGTGCCGGTCGAGCTCGGCGGCCAGGTGGGTGAACCGCGCGAACCCGTGGTGCAGCGCGCCGGGCCGCCGGGCGTGGAAGCCGGGCGGCGGGTGCCGGAAGTACTGCCCGCCCAGCCGCGGCCCCGCGTCGATCAGCACCACGCGCAGTCCCGCCCCGGCGGCGGCGACGGCCGCGGCCATCCCCGCGGGCCCCGCGCCGATCACCGCCAGGTCCGCGACCGGGCCGGCCGCCGCGTCGCTCATCCGGTGCTCACCTCGTCCCCCGGGCGGGCCTCGGTCTGGCAGGCCCGCAGCGCCTGCTCGCCGTTGACCGTCACCAGGCAGTCGAAGCACACCCCGATGCCGCAGAACAGTCCCCGGGGCCGCCCGTCGAAGCGGGTGGTCCGCCACGCGCGCACCCCGCCGGCGTACAGGGCGGCGCCGATCGTCTGCCCGGGCACGACCGCGAGCGGGCGTCCGTCCACGGTGATCTCGAAACCGGGCTCCGGCCGCGCGCCCACCAGGCGCCCCGCGTGCCGGGGCTCGCCGGCGGAGCCGCCGGGACGGGGGGTGGGGGTCATGCGGCGAACCTCTCCGGGCGGAACGGTGCCGGGTCCACCTCGGGGGCGGCGCCGGTGAGGAACCCCGCGAGAAGGTGTCCGGTGGCGGGGGCCAGGCCGATCCCCGCGCCCTCGTGCCCGCACGCGTGGTACAGCCCGGGGGCGCGCGGGTCCGGGCCGATCACGGGCAGGTGGTCCGGACAGTACGGCCGGAAGCCGCAGTAGGCCCTGATCACGCGGCGCGCGGCGAGGAAGGGGAACAGCGCGACGGCCTGGCGGGCCAGGATCTCCAGCACCGGGATGGAGAGGGTGCGGTCGAACCCCACCCGCTCGCGGCTCGCGCCGATGAGCACCGTGCCGGCCTGGGTGCCCTCGATGACGGCGCTGGTGGACAGATCGGCCGAGTCGCTCGCCACGCCCGCGACGTAGGCGGCGGTGTAGACCTTGTGCCTGATCGGCGGCTCGCCGCCCGCGCCGGTGAGCGGCTCGGTGACCAGGATGAACCCGCGGCGGGGCAGCACGGGCAGGTCGAGGCCGGCCAGCGCTGCCACCTGGCCGCTCCAGGTGCCCGCGGCGTTGACGACCGCGCCGGCCGGGATGTCGCCCTTGTCGGTGCGGACTCCGGTGACCCGGTCGCCGTGGCGCAGGAACCCGGTGACGGTGACCCCCGTACGCAGGCGCGCGCCGGGGGCGTGCCGCAGCAGCACGGCGGCGGCGAGCATGGGCTGCACCTGGGCGTCCTGCGGGTAGAGGACGCCGCCCGCGAGGCCGGCGGCCAGGTTGGGCTCGCGGGCGGGCAGTTCGCCGGGCGGCACGGCCACCGATGCGACGCCTCTGGCGGCCTGGGCGGCGGCCAGCCGGGTGAGCTCGCCGAGCACCTCGCCGGTCTCGGCGACCACCAGGCCGCCCTTGGCCTCGTACTCGAACCCGCCGAGCTCCGCCAGCTCGCGCCACAGCCGTCCGGACAGCAGGGCCAGCTCCAGCTCGGGGCCGGGCTCCTTGTCGGAGACCAGGATGTTGCCCTCGCCCGCGCCGGTGGTGCCGGCCGCGACCGGGCCGCGGTCGACGACGGTGACGTCCAGGCCGGCCCGCGCGGCGAAGTACGCGCACGCCGCCCCGACCATCCCGGCGCCGATCACCACGACGTCGGCCATTGTCGCCCTCCGCCCCTCTCCCGGCGAGTCAGTAATATGTCACATATCCGATAAGTGAATCAACGTCGCCTTATCCCCATATCTTTCCCCACCGGTCGGCCGGGGCCTGGCAGGGGAGCGCGGGGCGGGAGCCACGGCGGCGGGCGGGAGGGTTCGGGGCGGGACCGGCCGGGGGGCCGCCTACGATGTGTGCCGTGACCGTAGCAGACCAGCCCAGAGCCGACGCGGAGGTCCGCAAGCCGAGCGCCCTGCGCGACCATGTGGGGGGCCGCGCCCTCGACCTGTTCCACTCCGCCTGGTCGCCCACTCCCGCGAGCGTGCGCGGGTGGGCCGTGGCCGCCGTGATCGTCAACGTCGGCATCACGGTGACGGGCGCGGCGGTCCGGCTCACCGGTTCCGGCCTCGGCTGCCCCACCTGGCCCCGCTGCACGCCCGGCAGCTTCGTCCCCGCCGCGCACGACGCGCACTCTCCGATGAACATGGCCATCGAGTTCGGCAACCGGTTGCTGACCTTCCTGGTTTTGGCCGTGGCGATCGCCTGCGTGGTCGCGGTGACCCGGGTCTCCCCGCGCCGCTCCTCGCTGGTGCGGCTGGCCTGGATCCAGCCGGCGGGCGTCGCGGGGCAGGCGCTGTGGGGCGGCGTGGTCGTGCACAGCGTGCTCAACCCGGTCACGGTGAGCGTGCATTTCTTGCTGTCCATCGGCATGACGGCCGCCGCGTTCGCGCTGTACGCCCGCTCCGGCGAGGGGGACGCCCCGCCGCGGCGGCTCGTGCACCGCGACATCCGCACGCTGGGGTTCGTCCTGATCGCCGCGGTCGCGGTGCTGCTCGTCGCCGGGGTCGTGGTCACCGGCACCGGCCCGCACTCGGGTGACGACGCCGCCTCGCGGTTCGCCTTCGACATCGAGTCGGTGGCCCGGCTGCACGCCGACGTCGTGTGGGTCGTGCTCGGCCTGACCTTCGCCCTGCTGTTCGCCCTGCACGTGACCGACTCCCCCGGCCGCGCCAGGCGGGCCGCGCTGGTCCTGCTCGGCGTCGAGCTGGCCCAGGGCGTGATCGGCTACGTGCAGTACTTCCTCGCCGTGCCCGCCCTGCTGGTGGCCCTGCACGTGCTCGGGGCCGCGCTGGTGTGGATCGCCACCCTGCGCGTGGTGTACCTCATGCGCTCGCGCGGCCCGGCCGGCGCCACCGTGGCCGAGGAGGACCATCTGGACGCCGCGGGCGTCTGATTCGATGCTCAGCCGCCTGCGTTCAGTGCGGGCGTTCGCGCGTTCGCGGGCCGTCCAGCGCCGCGCGTTCCACGCGGCGGTCGTGCTCAGCCTGCTCGGGCTCGCGCCGATGACGTGGGCGTGGCTGTCCACGACCGGCCACCGCATGACGGCCGGCACCGCGCCGGGTTGGGCGCGCGCGGTTCCGGCGTTCCCGGTCGGCCTGGTGCTCGGAGCGGGCCTGTACCACGACTCCTCTCCCACGGCGATGCTGGCCGCCCGCCTGGACATCGCCGCCGAACTGTACCGGGCGGGCAAGGTGCGGGCCCTGCTGCTGTCGGGCGACAACAGCCGGGTGGGATACGACGAGCCGTCGGCCATGCGCGACTACCTGGTCGCGCACGGGGTGCCGGCCGGTGTGCTGGTGCTGGACTACGCGGGCTTCGACACCTGGGACTCCTGTGTCCGGGCGCGCCAGGTGTTCGGGGCGCGCCGGCTCATCGTCGTCACCCAGGACTTCCACCTGCCGCGCGCCGTCGCCCTGTGCCGGGCCGCGGGGCTCTCGGTGTTCGGGGTGGGCGACGACTCCTCCAGCGCGTTCCCGCTGCCGACCTACGTCTACGCCGTCCGGGAGTTCGGCGCGACCGCCAAGGGATTCCTGGACGCGGTCGTGCTGAGGTCGGCGCCGGTCTTCCCCGGCCCGCGCGAGACCTCCTTGGACCGTCTCGTCGGCCCGGCCTCCTGATCTCGCCGTCCGGGCGTCGAGGACGAGGACGGGCGCGGGGCCGGCGTATTTCGGCGGACCTTGCGAAAGTTTCACAGGGCGGGGCCGGTGGTGCCATCCGGACCTGCGGCTTCTCCGCCGGCGGCACAGTGCGACCAGATCAGGCTTCGGATCCGCCGATCTGCACGGTAAGGTCCGATCGCGCGCATGGGAGCGCTCCCATACATCTTCAGGTCCGGTCGTCGACGGCAGGAGGTGACGCCTCTCGTCAGGTGCCACGACAACCGCGTATCCCGTCCGCATTCGGACGCTGCCACCGTGAGGCGGAAGTGCCTCTCCGCCTCACGGTCCGGCGCCGGGGTTCACGTGTGCCCGGCCCCTGAGCGCCCCGTCTCCCCCGCCCGCCCCGCTTCACCCTGAGCCGCCGGACCAGGATCAGCCGCAGGTCACGTTGGTGAACGCCGGTGGCGTCGAGCCGGTCATCGTGGCCACGAACCCCGCGGTCGCCGACTTTCCCGGGGTGAGTCTCGGGATCTCCTGCGGCGCGTGGATCATGCCGACCGGGCCGCTCTGCATGCGCGTCCCGCCCCACGCCTGGGTCATGGTGATCCCCATCGGCATCATCCACTGGACGTACCACTGGTTCAGCGGGTTGGCCCCGGTGTTCTCGATGGTCACCTTCGCCTGGAAGCCGCCCTGCCAGCTCTTGGCGAGCGTCACGGCCGCCGAGCACGAGGTCGGCCCCGGCGGGGAGGACGGCGCGGACGCCGGCGACGAGGCCGGGGCCGGGGTGGGGGTCACCGGCGGTGCGGAACTCGACGGCGGCACCGGGCCGCCCGCGGAGACTCCGTCCGAGCGCTGCAGGCCCAGCGCGGTCACTCCTCCGGCCACGACCGCCACGGCGACCAGCGTGGCCGCCTTCGCGTAGGTCTTCACGTGTTTCCTCTTCGCGTTCGCGGATGCCGCCGCCGAGCCGGCGGTTGGCGGGCGCGCGCACGGCGCGCCGTACAAGTGGGTCATCTCGCGGCACCCGTCCAGTGCCGCCCGGCCATCCGGTGAGGGTTTCGGACATGGCCATCGACATCCGCGCAACAAGATTCAAACACGGGCCTCCACGCGCGGCAAGGCCGTGCGTCACATCGCCGCCGGACCCGCCCGGCCCTTCGCTCCGCGACGTGTGCTCACCGGGCGCCCGGTGATCCGGGCGGCCCCTGCCGGCGTTCGGGGCCGCCGGGGTCGACAGGGAAGGGATCGCGCGGGAACCCGTCGCGCGGCGGGTAGGGCGAGGCCGAGTGCCAGGTGTCGTGGCCGGGGGCGTAGCCGGGCGGCGCGGCGCCCCCGGCGATGGCCGCCTGGTGCCGCTCGGGAGCCGGGAAGGCCGCCTTGGCCGCGCTCATGCACGCGAGCAGGGCCTCCCGATGACTCTCGAAGGTCTCCCGGTCGATCACGCCCCGCGCCACGCGCTCGTGCAGCAGGCCGAGCTCGGTCGCCGCCACCTGGTAGTCGCGCATGGCGTACAGGCCGGCCTGGCCGCCGTAGGCCTTGGCCCACTGACGTGCCTGCCGCCTGCCCTTCAGGGAGGTCAGCATGAAGACGTCGACATTGGTGACCAGCCCGAGCCCGCCGTAGGCCGGCAGATAGAACTGGATGAGGCCGACGATGCGCTTGCGGTCGCGGACGATCACGCTCAGCTCGACGAAGAACAGGATCATGAGCAGCAGGTAGGCCAGGGCCAGCCCCAGCAGCCCGGCGTAGGAGGTGAACCCGTTCCAGATGCCGTGCAGCAGCACGGCGCCCGCCCAGCCGAGCAGCACCACTCCCCCGCGCACCGGGCCGCGGCGCTGCGCGGTGTAGGCCACCGCGATGCCGATCATCGAGGTGAACAGCGGATGGGCGAACGGCGACAGGATGCCCCGCAGCACGACGGTGACCGCGAGGCCCTGGAAGCCGTGCTGGTCCTGGGCCATGATGTAGTAGCTGACGTTCTCGCTCATCGCGAAGCCGAGGCCCACCATGCCGGCGTAGATGATGCCGTCGGTGGGCCCGTCGAGTTCCTGACGGCGCCAGCGCAGCAGGCCGAGCAGCACCAGGCCCTTCATCGTCTCCTCGACCACCGGCGCGCCGAAGGTCGCCACCAGGTTGCGCGCCTGGGCGGCGTCGTGGAGGGCGGTGCTGACGTACCTGAGGTTGAGGCTGTTGAGCAGCCCGGCCACCAGCACGGCGACGCCGGCGCCCCACATGAACGCGAACGCCAGGTCCTTGCGCGGCTCGGGCTCCATGCGGTCGAGCCCGAGGAGCCCGGCCAGCAGCACCGGCACCGGGGCCAGCGCGAGGGCGAGCGCGATGAAGAACTGCACCGGCTCGCCGTTGAAGACGTCGAACGACAACGACACCAGCGCGCAGAGGCCGGCCACGACCAGGCCGATGATCAGTCCGACGGAGGGGCGTTCCCCCAGCACCCAGCGGGGATCACGGTTCGGCATGAGCGCGAGCGTAATCGACCGGGCACGACCTGTCCGCTCCGCGCCCGCGGCGCGTACGCCGCCCGCGGTCCTCGCATCGGCGACCGCCGCGCCGCCCGCGCCGGTCATGGCGGCATGACCCGGCGTGACCGGGCCCCTGCGCCTCGTGCCTGTCGATCACCGAACCACCCCGCAGCAGCCCTCGAATCCGAGCCTTCCGGTTCTCCCCGGCTACAACACTCCCACACCTGTGCAACCCGTGCACTTCCCGGCGATGACCGAAGGACGCGTCAAGCCCGATCGGCGCGGCGCCGGCCGCCTCCCTCGCCCGGGGGCGGTCCGAGCGGGCTCAGGGCCGGGCGGCCGGGAGGGGGAACTCCACGCCGGTCAGCTTCTGGGAGAGGTCCCACAGCCGGGTGCCGAGCTCGGGGTCGCGGTCGATCTCGGCGACCTGATGCTCCCGGGGGACGCGTGCCGCGCCGGGGAACAGGTCGCGCGCGGGACCGTAGAACGCGCCGCCGGGCGCATCGGGGTCGGCCGCCGCGCGGACCGCGGGCCAGGCGCCGCGGTCCTTGCCATGCGCCATCGGCGCCAGCAGGTGGGCCGACAGGCGGGCTAGCGCGGCCGGCTCGTTGATCCCCTCGCGACGTGGAGCCGAGCTGTCGACGGCGAAGCCCGGGTGCGCGATGACGGCCCGCATGCCGGTGCCCGCGGCCCGCAGGCGGCGGTCCAGCTCGATCCCGAAGATCTGCACGGCGTGCTTGGACTGGGCGTACGCGTGGTACTGACCATAGGAGCGCTCGCTCTGCAGGTCGCCGAGGTCGAACCGGATCATCTTGGTGATCATGCTGCCCATCGGCACGACCCTGCTGCCCGGCGTGGCGCTCAGGACGGGCATGGCCAGCGCGGTGAGCGCGAAGTGCCCGAGATGGTTGGTCCCCACGGCCAGCTCGAACCCCTGCCGGGTGGTCCGCCGCTTCCGCCCCGGCTGGGTGACGCCGGCGTTCTCGATCAGCGCGTCCAGGCGGTCCAGCCGGTTGAGCTCGGCGGCGGCGAGGGCCACCGATTCGAGGTCGGCGAGATCCAGGGCAACGGTCGTCAGGAGCGCCTCGGGGACCCGGTCGCGGACGGCCCGCACGGCCAGGTCCAGGCGGCCGGGGTCCCGGCCGAGGATCACCACCCGGGCGCCGGCGGCGGCGAGCTGCTCGGTGATGAAGTAGCCGACACCGGCGTTCCCTCCGGTGACCGCGAACGTGCGGCCGGTGAGGTCGGGCAGGGCTTGCGGGTCCCAGGACACGGTGCTCCCATGAATCGGACGCGGAACGTTCGCCCGGACTATACATGTGCCGTCGCGAGTGGCTTGTGACCGCTTCGTAACCGGTTTGGCAGTTGAGCGACGTGAAGGACCTCTGTACAGTCCATTTGTCCGGTTACCGAACGGTACGCTCATCGATCCTCGGCCACACGACGCCGGCCGCGTGCACGAGGGAGCCCGCCCGCACCGGGCGCAGCGCGCCGCCCGCCCGCCCTCCCGACCGGCCTTCGCCCGGCACCGGGGCCTCGCCGGACGCGGCCCTCGCACCGCACGACACCCGGCCGCGCCGCCGGCATGAGGAGACCCACATGAGCGCCCTGAGCGGCATCCCCGTGACCGACGACTTCGCCAACGGCGGTGTCTCGTACTGGTACCGGCAGATCGGCCTGCCCAGCCGCCGCGCCCCGCTGCCGGGCGCGCGCGAGTACGACGTGGCCATCGTGGGCGGCGGGTACACCGGCCTGTGGACGGCCTACTACCTGAAGCAGGCGCAGCCGGACCTGCGCGTGGCGGTCCTGGAGAAGGAGTTCGCCGGGTTCGGCGCCTCCGGGCGCAACGGCGGGTGGCTGTCGGCCGAGTTCGCCGGGTCGCGCGAGCGGCACGCCGCCGCCCGCGGGCACCAGGCGATGATCGACCTGCAGCGGGCGATGTTCGCCGCGGTCGACGAGGTCATCGAGGTCACCCGCGCCGAGGGCATCGACGCCGACGTGCACAAGGGCGGCGTGCTGAACGTGGCCACCAACCCCGCGCAGGAGCGCCGGCTGCGCGCCGAGGTCGACGACCTGCGCAGGTGGGGCTATGCCGAGGAGGACATGCGGCTGTTGTCCGCCGATGAGCGCGAGAGCCGCCTGCACGTGGAGGGCGCGCTGTCGGCGGCCTACAGCCCGCACTGCGCGCGCGTCCAGCCCGCCAAGCTCGCGGTGGGCCTGGCCGGGGCGGTGGCCGGCCTCGGCGTGGACATCTTCGAGGACACCCCTGTCACCGAGATCCGGCCGCGCGCCGGGCACGCCGGCAAGGCGGGCGCCGCGGCCGCGGTGACCACCCGCGGCACGGTCACCGCCGAGTACGTGATCCGCGCCACGGAGGGGTTCACCGCGAGCATCCGGGGGCAGCGCCGCCAGTGGCTGCCGATGAACAGCTCGATGATCGTCACCGAGCCGCTCGGCGATCGGGTGTGGGAGCGCATCGGATGGCAGGGCGGGGAGCTCTTCGGCGATCAGGCCCACGCCTACTGCTACGCCCAGCGCACCGCCGACGGCCGCATCGCGATCGGCGGGCGGGGTGTGCCGTACCGGTTCGGCTCGCGCACCGACGTGCGCGGCGCCACCCAGGCCAAGACGGTCGCCGCGCTGCATGGCATTCTCACCGCGCTGTTCCCCGCGGCCGCGGGCGCGCGCGTGCAGCACTCCTGGTGCGGCGTGCTGGGGGTGCCCCGTGACTGGTGCTCGACCGTCCACCTGGACCACGCCACCGGGCTCGGCTGGGCCGGAGGGTACGTCGGCAGCGGGGTCACCACCACCAACCTGGCGGGACGGACGCTGCGCGACCTGGTGCTTCGGCGGGAGACCGAGCTGACCCGCCTGCCGTGGGTGGGGCGGCAGGTGCGCCAATGGGAGCCGGAGCCGCTGCGCTGGCTCGGCGTCCAGGCGATCTACGCGCTGTTCCGCACGGCCGACCGGCGGGAGAACGCCCAGATGACCCGAACGTCGGCCTACGCACGCCTGGCCGGCCTGGTCTCCGGCCGCTGAGGCGGAGGCGCTCCATTCGGCCGCCTGCTTGAGCGGCGGCCGGGCTCACCGGCCGCTGAGAGCGCGCCGGCCCGCTCCGAGCACGGGCGGGCGGGCGCCCGTGTCGTGGAGAGGCGGTCGCCTCGGCGGGGGTCAGCCGCAGTTGCCCCAGGAGTTGCGGCCGCCGGTGGCGATCGCCGCGTCGCGCCGGGTGTCCCAGATGGTGCCGGAGTACTTCACGCACACGCCCTTGCCGTACAGCTTCACCGGGCCCGCGTAGTACTTGTACTTGCGGCCGTCGGTCTTCTTGGCCACCTGCACCGGCTCGTCCTTGATGCGCCGGGTCTGGGTGATCAGGGTCGCGGAGGTGTAGGTCGCGGTGCCGACGTAGGACGTCTTGATGGTGGTGACGCAGTTGTAGCCGGTCTTGCGGTTGTAGAGCAGGTAGACGTACCCGAACAGGTCGCCGCCGCTGGTCTTCACCGCCCGCTTGCTGTCGGCGACCCGGTGGAAGCCCGAGCCGCACACCCCCTCGGGGGAGGAGGCCGACGCGACCGCGTGGGCGGGGTTCGCCATGACCCCGCCGACCGACAGCGCCGCGGCCAGGAGGATTTTCGTCGTGGTCCCGCGCATCCAGTGGTCCCTTCGCCCGGGCCGCCCGCCTGCCGGGCGGCACACGGACGATCATTCTGCCGGACGATCACCTAACGGATGGCACGAATGTGAGGATTCGGCGGTCCCGAACGCGCTACAGCAGGGAGTCGACGGCGACGGCGAGGAACAGCAGCGCCAGGTAGGCGTTGGACCAGTGGAAGAAGCGCATCGGGCGCAGCGCGACGCCGGTCTTGCCGGCGTTCAGCCGGCCCAGCAGGCGGTAGACCTCCCACAGGCACACCGCGCCGAGCGCCGCCGCCACGGCGGCGTAGAACGGTGTGGTGCCGGCGACCGGCCACAGCAGCAGCGAGCACAGCACGGTCGCCCAGGTGTAGGCCACGCTCTCGCGCACCACCCGGCGCTCGCCGGCGACGACCGGCAGCATGGGCACCTTGGCCGCCGCGTAGTCCTCGCGGTAGCGCATGGCCAGCGTCCAGGTGTGCGGAGGCGTCCAGAAGAACACCACGCCGAACAGCACCACCGGGGCCCAGTCGACCCGCCCGGTGATGCCGGCCCACCCGATGAGCACGGGCATGCAACCGGCGATGCCGCCCCACACGACGTTCTGCGAGGTGCGCCGCTTGAGCAGCATCGAGTAGACGAAGACGTAGAACAGGATCGCCGCGAGCGACAGCCCGGCCGCCACCCAGTTGACGCTCAGGCCGAGGCCCAGCGTCGACAGCACGCCGAGCACGACGCCGAAGACCAGCGCGTTGCGCGGCGCGACCTCGGCCATGGCCAGCGGGCGGCGGCGGGTGCGGCGCATGCGCGCGTCGATGTCCCGGTCGATGTAGCAGTTGAGCACGTTGGCGCTGCCGGCCGACAGGGTGCCGAACACCAGGACGGCCACGGCGGTCCACAGGGGCGGGAAGCCGTGGGCTGCGAGGAACATCACAGGGATCGTCGTGATCAGCAGCAGCTCGATGATCCGCGGCTTGGTCAGCGCCACGTAGGCCCGTACGGTGGCGGGCATCGAGCGGCGCGCGGCCGAGACCGAGGCCGTCGATGGCTTGGTGGTCAGCACCGTCATGGCGCTTCCAGCGAATGCGGGGTCAACGCGTAACCTCTGATTAGAGCGGATCCGTGTGAATGCGGGCATGAGCCAGCGCTGTGAGAATTCACTGTAGTGCGAGGGGGCGCCGGTCCCGGCATCGGGGGCGAATGCCCCTGGCGGCGGCCCTGCCACCGGGGGGCGGCGGGCCATGTCTCCCGCGCCTGGCACGCGATCCGGGCACCGGCCGGAGGGCGGCCGGTCGACGCCGCGCCCGGCGTGTTCCAGACCGCTCTCGCCGGGCAAGGTTGTAGGGATGCGCGCGCTGCTGTTCCCCGGCCGCAGCTCACCGGAACCTGGCAACTACGGTGGGGGAATCGACCCGTTAAGGTCCGGTGTTGGGAGCGAAGCCTGAGACCGGACGGGCGCGCGAGCCGAACCGGGGCCAGTTGACCTAATTAGGAGATCGAGCAGTTGAGCAGCGAACTCGTGCCAAACCTTGAGTGGAGCGACCTGGATCGGCGCGCCGTCGACGTAGTCCGCACCCTCGCCATGGACGCGGTGGAGAAGGCGGGCTCGGGCCACCCCGGCACCGCCATGAGCCTGGCGCCCGCCGCCTACCTTCTCTTCCAGAAGGTCCTGCGTCACGATCCGACCGATGCGGCGTGGACCGGACGCGACCGTTTCGTCTTGTCGGCCGGCCACTCCAGCCTGACCCTCTACATCCAGCTCTACCTCTCGGGGTACGGCCTGACGCTCGACGACCTGAAGTCGCTGCGCCAGTGGAACAGCCTCACCCCGGGGCACCCTGAGCACGGTCACACGCTCGGCGTCGAGACCACGACCGGCCCGCTCGGCCAGGGCCTCGGCAACGCGGTGGGCATGGCGATGGCCGCCCGCCGCGAGCGGGGCCTGTTCGACCCCGACGCCGAGCAGGGCGCGAGCCCCTTCGACCACCGCATCTGGGCCATCGCCTCCGACGGCGACATCGAGGAGGGCATCAGCCACGAGGTGAGCGCCATCGCGGGCCACCAGAAGCTGGGCAACCTCAACGTCATCTACGACGACAACCACATCTCCATCGAGGACGACACCTCCATCGCCCTGTCCGAGGACGTCGCCAAGCGCTACGAGGCCTACGGCTGGCACGTCGTCACCGTCGACTGGACCGCCTCCGGCGAGTACTCCGAGAACGTCGAGGAGCTGTACGCGGCCTACCGCGCGGCGATCGAGGAGACGGGCCGCCCGACGCTGATCCGGCTGCGCACCATCATCGGCTGGCCCGCGCCGCACAAGCAGAACACCGGCAAGATCCACGGCTCGGCGCTGGGCGCGGACGAGGTGGCGGCCACCAAGGAGGTCCTCGGCCTCGACCCGGCCAAGAGCTTCGACGTGCCCGAGGAGGTGCTCGCGCACGCCCGCAAGGTGACCGAGCGCGGCCGCGCCCTGCACGCCGAGTGGGAGAAGGGCTACGAGAGCTGGCGGGACGCCGACCCCGAGCGCGCCGCGCTGTTCGACCGCATCAGCGCCCGCAAGCTGCCCGCCGGCTGGGAGGAGGCCCTGCCGTCCTACGAGGCCGGCAAGTCCGTGGCGACCCGCAAGGCGTCCGGCCAGGTGCTCACCGCGCTGGCCCCGGTGCTGCCCGAGCTGTGGGGCGGCTCGGCCGACCTGGCCGAGTCCAACAACACCACGATGGAGGGCGAGCCGTCGTTCATCCCCGAGGAGCACCAGACCAAGGCGTTCCCCGGCAGCCGCTACGGCCGCACCCTGCACTTCGGCATCCGTGAGCACGGCATGGGCTCGATCCTCAACGGCATCGCCCTGCACAACGGCACCCGCCCGTACGGCGGCACCTTCCTGGTGTTCAGCGACTACATGCGCCCCTCGGTGCGGCTGGCCGCGCTGATGAAGCTGCCGGTCACCTACGTCTGGACGCACGACTCCATCGGCCTCGGCGAGGACGGCCCGACCCACCAGCCGGTCGAGCACCTGTGGGCGCTGCGGGCCATCCCCGGCCTGGACGTGGTGCGCCCTGCCGACGCCAACGAGACCGCGGCGGCGTGGAAGGCCATCCTGGAGCACACCGACCGCCCGGCGGGGCTGGCGCTGACCCGGCAGAACCTCCCGGTCTACGAGGGCACCGCCGACCCCGACAAGATCGCCAAGGGTGGCTACGTCCTTCAGGAGGCCTCCACCGGGCAGCCCGCGGTGGTCATCATCGGCACCGGCAGCGAGGTCGAGCTGGCCGTCGGCGCCCGCGAGCTGCTGGAGGAGCAGGGCATCCCCACCCGGGTGGTCTCCATGCCGTGCGTCGAGTGGTTCCAGGAGCAGGACGACGCCTACAAGCAGTCGGTGCTGCCTCCCTCGGTGCGCGCCCGCGTGGCCGTCGAGGCGGGAATCGCCCTGGGCTGGCGGCAGTTCGTAGGGGAGGAAGGCGAGATCGTAAGTCTTGAGCACTTCGGCGCCTCCGCCCCGTATAAGACGTTGTACGAGCAGTTCGGCCTCACCGCCGAGCGCGTGGCGGCCGCGGCCAAGGCCAGCCTCGCGAAGACCGGCGCCGACAAGGGCCAGACGACCGGAAACTGAGGGACGAGACATGAGTGAGAACCTGAAGCGCCTGACCGGCCAGGGCGTGTCGATCTGGCTGGACGACATCAGCCGCGAGCGGCTGCGCAGTGGCAACCTCGAGGCGCTCGTACGTGACAAGCAGGTGACCGGTGTCACGTCCAACCCCACCATCTTCGCCGCGGCGCTGAGCAAGGGCGACGCCTACGACGCGCAGCTGCGCGACCTGTCGGTGCGCGGCGTGGACGTCGGCGAGGCGGTCCGCGCCATCACGACCTACGACATCCGCTGGGCCGCGGACGTGCTGCGGCCGGTGTTCGACGCCACCGATGGCGTGGACGGCCGGGTGTCCATCGAGGTCGACCCGCGTCTGGCCACCGACACCGCCGAGAAGACCGTGGCCGAGGCCCGCGCCCTGTGGTGGCTGGTGAACCGGCCCAACGTGCACATCAAGATCCCGGCGACCGTCGAGAGCCTTCCGGCGATCACCCAGGCGCTCGCCGAGGGCATCAGCGTCAACGTCACGCTGATCTTCTCCCTCGAGCGCTACCGCGCCGTGCTGGAGGCCTGGCTGACCGGCCTGGAGCAGGCCAAGGCGGCCGGCCTGGACCTGTCGAAGATCGAGTCGGTGGCGTCGTTCTTCGTCAGCCGCTTCGACACCGAGATCGACAAGCGCCTGGAGAAGATCGGCACGCCGGAGGCGCTGGCCCTGCGCGGCAAGGCCGCCGTCGCCAACGCCCGCCTGGCCTTCGCCGCCTACGAGGAGGTCATCGCGAGCGAGCGGTGGCAGGCCCTCAAGGCCGCCGGGGCGCACCCGCAGCGTCCGCTGTGGGCGTCCACCGGCGTGAAGAACCCCGACTACCCGGCCACGCTGTACATCGACCAGCTCGTGACGGCCGGCACGGTCAACACGATGCCGGAGAAGACGCTGGACGCGGCGGCCGAGCAGGGCTCCTTCGTCGGTGACACGATCCGTCCCGGCTATGAGGAGGCCTGGGACACCATGGCCGCGCTCAAGCAGGTCGGCGTCGACTACGACGACGTGGTGCGGGCGCTGGAGGACGAGGGCGTCGAGAAGTTCGTCGCCTCGTGGACCGAGCTGCTCGGCACGCTGGAGTCGGAGCTGGACAAGGCCGGCTGAGCCGGTTCCGCCGCCGAGGGCGGGCCGGCCGGCGGTGCCGGCCGGCTCGTCTCACGGCCGGCCTGGGCGTGCCGGGCTCCGGGCGATCCCCGGAGGACGGCACCGGCCCGGCCGGCCCCGCGAGGAGAAACTTCTGAAATGGATATTTCCGTAACATACGGTGACGAGGAGGTAGCCGCAGCGGCCGAACCGGCCCTGCGGAAGCTCGTCGGGGACGGAGTGCCGCAGGCGCTGGCGGCCGGTGATCCGTCGCTGTGGGGGCCGGAGGCCAAGGAGGAAGCGAAGATCCGCCTCGGCTGGCTGAAGCTTCCCGCCGCGTCCCGCGAGCTGCTTCCCGAGATCACCGCGCTGGCCGAGCGCGTCCGGGCCGCGGGCCTGGACCACGTGGTGCTCGCCGGCATGGGCGGCTCCTCGCTGGCCTCCGAGGTCATCTGCGCCACCTTCGACGTGCCGCTGACCGTCCTGGACACCACCGACCCCGGCCAGCTCCGCCGGGCGCTCGCCGACCGGCTGGAGCGCACCGTCGTCGTGGTGTCCAGCAAGAGCGGCACCACGATCGAGACCGACGCCCACCTGCGCATCTACGAACAGGCCTTCCGCGACGCCGGCATCGACCCGGCCGGCCGCGTCGTCGTGGTCACCGACCCCGGCTCGCCGCTGGAGCAGGTGGCCGCCGAGGCCGGCTATCCGGTGGTACGCGCCGACCCGCACGTGGGCGGCCGCTACAGCGCCCTGTCGGCGTTCGGCCTGGTGCCGAGCGCACTGGCCGGGGCCGACGTGGCGCGGCTGCTCGGCCAGGCCGAGGAGGCCCGGGCCCTGCTGGGCTCGGGGTCCGCGCAGGACGACCCGGGCCTCGCGCTCGGTGCCGCGATCGGCGCCGCGGCCCTGGCCGGCCGCGACAAGCTTCTGCTGGACGACAGCCTCTCGCCGATCAACGGGCTGCCCGACTGGGCCGAGCAGCTGATCGCCGAGTCCACCGGCAAGCAGGGCCGGGGCGTCCTCCCGGTCGCCGGCATCGACCCGACCGGCGCGCCCGACGAGCTGGTGGTGGGCATCGACACCGATGGCGACGTCGAGGTGCGCGGCCCGCTGGGGGCGCAGTTCCTGATCTGGGAGTACGCCACCGCGGTGGCCGGGCGGCTGCTCGGCGTCAACCCCTTCGACCAGCCCAACGTCACCGAGTCCAAGGAGAACACCGCCCGCATCCTGGCCGCGGCCGGCGCCGGTCCGCTGCCGGCCGGCGCCCCCGCGCTGGTGGACGGCCCGGTCGAGGTGTACGGGGAGCTCCCGGGCAACGCCACGGACCTGCCCGGCGTGCTCACCGCGCTGCTCTCGGACATCCCTTCCCGCGGTTACCTGGCCGTCCTGGCCTACCTGGACCGCGACGCCGCCTTCGACGTGCCGGTCCCGGAGGACGCCTCCTTCGAGGAGATCACCGACATCTGGGCGGCCCACGACCCGGCGAGCCTGCAGGGGCTGCTGTCCATCAGGACCGACCGGCCGGTGACCTTCGGCTGGGGCCCGCGCTTCCTGCACTCCACCGGGCAGTACCACAAGGGGGGCCCGCAGAACGGCGTCTTCCTGCAGATCACCGGGGCCGTCGGCGACGACGTCGAGGTCCCGGGCCGGCCGTACACCCTGGGCAGGCTCCAGCTCGCCCAGGCGCTCGGAGACCGGGACGCGCTCCACCAGCGAGGGCGTCCGGTCGTCCGACTGCACCTGACCGACCGCGAGGCCGGAGTCAGGCACCTGCTCACCGCCGCACGGGAGGTTTGATGAACGACAGCGAGCAGCCGGGCTCGGCGAACGCCGATGGCGCGGGTCCGGTGAACGCGCCCGAGCCGTCGACCCACGAGGTCCAGAACACGAAACGCTCGGGGAGGCGGCCTGCGAAGGCCGCTCCCGAGGAGAACGTCATCACGGCGCAGGCCGCCGCCGACGAGGTGGTGACCGCGACACAGGCCATCGCCGGCACCGCGACCACGATGGACGTGATCGACGCCAACCCGCTGCGCGATCCCCGCGACCGGCGCCTGCCCAAGGTGGCCGGCCCCTCGGTGCTGGTGCTGTTCGGCGTGACGGGTGACCTGGCCAGGCGCAAGCTACTTCCGGCGATCTACGACCTGGGCAACCGGGGCCTGCTGCCCCCGGGCTTCTCCCTGGTCGGCTTCGCCCGCCGCGACTGGGCCCACCAGGACTTCGCGCAGATCACGCACGACGCCGTCAAGGAGAACGCCCGCACTCCCTTCCGGGAGGAGGTCTGGAAGCAGATCTGCGAGGGCCTGCACTTCGTGCCGGGGTCGTTCGACGACGACGGCGCCTTCGACGCGCTGACCATGGCGCTGAAGGAGATCGACGAGACCCGGGGCACCGGCGGCAACTACGCCTTCTACCTCTCGGTGCCGCCCAAGGCCTTCCCGGTGGTGGTCGAGCAGCTCAAGCGCACCGGCCTGGCCAAGCCCCCGGAGGGCTCCTGGCGGCGCATCGTCATCGAGAAGCCGTTCGGGCACGACCTGCAGAGCGCCCGCGAGCTGAACGCCATCGTCGACTCGGCCTTCAAGCCCGACTCGGTGTTCCGCATCGACCACTACCTGGGCAAGGAGACCGTCCAGAACATCCTGGCGCTGCGCTTCGCCAACACGCTGTTCGAGCCGATCTGGAACCGCGGCTACGTCGACCACGTGCAGATCACGATGGCCGAGGACATCGGGGTCGGCGGCCGGGCCGGCTATTACGACGGCATCGGCGCGGCCCGGGACGTCATCCAGAACCACCTGCTCCAGCTGCTGGCGCTGGTCGCCATGGAGGACCCGACGGCCTTCGGCGCCTCCTCGCTGCGCAGGGAGAAGGAGAAGGTCCTGGAGGCCGTCACCCTGCCCGAGGACCTGGGCCTGGCCACCGCGCGTGGCGCGTACACCGAGGGCTGGCAGGGGGGCGTGCCGGTCAAGGGATTCCTGGAGGAGGACGGCATCCCGCAGGACTCCAAGACCGAGACCTACGCCGCGATCAAGGTGGAGATCGCCAACCGGCGCTGGGCCGGTGTGCCGTTCTACCTGCGCACCGGCAAGCGGCTCGGCAGGCGGATGACCGAGGTGGCCGTGGTGTTCCAGCAGGCGCCGCACCTGCCGTTCAGCAAGACCGACACCGAGATCCTCGGGCACAATGCCCTGGTGATCCGCATCCAGCCGGACGAGGGCATCACCGTGCGGTTCGGCTCCAAGGTGCCGGGCACCGCGATGGAGGTCAGGGACGTCAACATGGACTTCGCCTACGGCGAGGCGTTCCTGGAGTCCTCCCCCGAGGCCTACGAGCGGCTGCTGCTGGACGTGCTCATCGGCGACCCGCCGCTGTTCCCGCACCAGCGGGAGGTCGAGCTGTCCTGGAAGATCATGGACCCGATCGAGGAGTACTGGGCCTCGCGGGAGGATCAGCCCGAGGGGTACCCCGCTGGTACCGGCGGCCCGGCCTCGGCCGACGAGCTGATGGCCCGCGACGGGCGCGCGTGGAGGCGGCTGTGAGCTCGGCGGCGGGTACGGCGGTTGTGATCGGCGACGGAACGCGGGAGTCTCTGTGACCACTTTCCTGATGGGGTCGACCACGGCCTCCGACATCTCCTCGCAGCTGACCCGGCTGCGCCACCAGGTCGGCGCGCCGGCCGTCGGCATGGTGCTCACCCTGGTGGTGGTCTGTGAGGAGAGCAACCAGTACGACGCGGTGCGCGCCGCCTCCGAGGCCGCGCGCGAGCACCCCTCGCGCATCCTCGCGGTGATCCCGAGGGAGCGCGGCGAGGCGACCCGGCTGGACGCCGAGATCCGGGTGGGCGAGCTGACCACCGGCGAGGTGGTGCTGCTGCGCCTGTACGGGGAGCTGACCGAGCACGCCGACTCGGTGCTCGCGCCGCTGCTGCTGCCCGACATCCCGGTGGTGGTGTGGTGGCCGGGAGACGCGCCGGAGGCGCCGGCCAAGGACCCTGTGGGCCACTTCGGGCAGCGCCGCGTCACCGACGCCCGTTCTGCGCCCGACCCGGTCGGGGCGATCAAGCGGCGGATCGAGGGGTACACCCCCGGCGACACCGACCTGGCCTGGACGCGCATCACCCCGTGGCGCAGCCTGCTCGCGGCGGCGTTCGACCAGCCGGTGGGCAAGATCGTGGAAGGGTACGTCGAGGCCGAGCCGAACCACCCGAGCGCCTCGCTGCTCGCGGTGTGGCTGTCGGAGAAGCTGGACGCGCCGGTCAAGGTCGTCCCCTCCGGCGGGCCGGGCCTGACCAAGGTGCGGCTGGTGCTGGAGCAGGGCGAGGTCGCGGTCGAACGGCACGACTCGCGCACCGCGACGCTGATCCGGCCGGGACAGCCCGACCGGCACGTCGCGCTCGCGCGCCGGCCGACCTCCGACCTGCTCGCCGAGGAACTGCGGCGGCTGGACCCCGACGAGGTCTACGCTTCGGCGATCAGGCACGTCGCCGACCACGACGGCTCCTGACCCTCCGATGCCGCCGGCCGGGCCGGCGGCACGGGTTCGCCGACCCGGCTGCCCGGCACCGCCGCAGCGCACCGATGTGACGGCGCGCTGCGGCGGTGCCGGGCGCCTGTTGTTCGTAGATGAAGGGGTGTTCTCGTGAGTGTTCCCTCGGTCCTGATCCACCGGGACCCCGACGTGCTGGCCAAGGCGGTCGCCGCGCGCCTGATCACCGGGCTCGCCGACGCCCAGGCCGCCAAGGGGTCGGCGCACCTGGTGCTGACCGGCGGCGGCATGGGCACCGCCGTGCTGAAGGAGGTCGCCGCCACGGCGGCGCGCGACGCGGTCGACTGGCCGCACCTGGACATCTGGTGGGGTGACGAGCGGTTCCTGCCCACGGGCGACCCCGAGCGCAACGAGACCGGCGCCCGGGAGGCGCTGCTCGACCGGGTGGACGTCGACCCGGCCCGCGTCCATTCCGTGCTCGGGCCCGACGCGGGGGTCACCGCCGAGGAGTCCGCCGAGCGGTACGCCGAGGAGCTGCGCAAGGCGGCCCGTCCGGAGGACCACGGCCCGGTGCCGTCGTTCGACATCCTGCTGCTCGGCCTCGGCCCGGACGGCCACGTGGCCTCGTTGTTCCCCGAGATGCCCGCCGTCCACGACGAGCGTCCGGTCGTGGCCGTCCACGGCTCTCCCAAGCCGCCACCCACCCGGGTGAGCATGACCCACCCGACGATCAGGGCGGCGCGCGAGGTGTGGGTCATCGTGGCGGGCGAGGACAAGGCGGGCGCCGTCCGGCTGGCGCTGCAGGAGTCGGGCCCCTTCCAGGTGCCCGGGGCCGGGGCGCGCGGCCGCCTGCGCACGCTGTTCCTGCTCGACCGGGCCGCCGCCGCCAAGATCCCGCCGGGGCTGACCCGCCGCGCCTCCCCCTGACACCGGGGGACGGCCGCTCGCCGCGTGGTGGGTGACCGGTCTGCGCACGCCCCTGGACGCCCGGCCGTGACCTGCGGCCGGGCGCCTTCTTTTCCCGCCCGCCCGGGACTCGCGCGCACCTGCCCTCGTCCTTTCTCCCGCGCGGGCCCGTGCCGCACCTCGTACGCTGGTCCGTACCCCCCGCCCCACGCGCGAGGCCAGGGCGCGGCAGCCGCTTCCAGGTGGAACTTTCCCGGCCGAAGGATCGTTCGCCCAAGCACCTGGATCAAGCCGGGTCGAATCATGGCAAGCGAACCACGCCGGATGGGATGCTGGAACGTCCTGGCCACTGTGAGCTGCGCCATGTGCCGCCTGCTGGGACGCCCGTGGGATGCCCCGCTCGACCTCACGCCGCGCTCCCGCCCGGCGGCTCCTCGCCGCAGAAGGAGGAATCTTGTCGCAGACGGGGGAAGTCGAGCGCTTCGCCGCCCGGTTGAGGATGCTCAAGGAGCGCAGCGGCATGAGCTTCGAGGTGCTCGCCGCGCGCACGGGCATCAGCCGGTCGAGCCTGCACCGTTACTGTTCGGGCAGCAAGCTCCCCACCGGCTACGGCCCGGTGCACGCCTTCGGCAAGGCGTGCGGGGCCAGCGGGGAGGAACTGCGCGAGCTGCACCGGCTGTGGGCGGTGGCCGACACGGCCCGCTCCGCACGACCGGAGCAGGAGGACGACGACCCGGAGATCGCAGCGGAGTCCCCGCGGGAGGCTCCGGAGCACACCTCGCGAGACGCCGCGGAAGAGCAACTCCGGGACGCTCCGGAAGAGCCTCCGGGCGAACCGGTGGACGGGCGCCGCCGCGGCTCCCCCCGGGCGGTGTGGGCCGTCGCCGCCGCGGTCGTGCTGGTCGCCGCCGCCGTGACGGTGTTCGTCGTGCTGCGCCCGGAAGGCGGCCTGGCCGGTCCGGTGATCGTGGCGTCGACCGGCGCCACGGCGGCCACGGCGCAGGTCACCGTCTTCAACATCGAGGGGGACTGCGGAAAGCGCAAGGACCGCTTCCCCGCCTGCAGCATGGGCCTGGCCATCGACCCGCGCAAGAAGTACGCCGCCGGGAACGTGGTGAGCCACCGCGTCTGGCACGGGGACGTGCTGGTGGCCGACTGCGTGCTGTTCGACGGCGACCGGGTGGAGGACGAGACGGGCGTCGGCACCTCACGCTGGTTCCGCGTCCGGCTCGACGATGTGCCCGAGGGCCACGGCTGGCTGCCCGCCGTGCGCACCCACGACAACCCCGCCCTGCCCGTCTGTGCCTGAGCGGTCGGAAGGTCAGAAGGCTCCGGGTGACCGGACGGCGTGCGCGGCGCAGACCTGGTCGATCTCGGCGAGGATCGCCCGCTTGGCCGGCTCGTCCAGGAAGGACGCCCGCACGGCGTTGCCGGCGAGCCCGGCCAGCTCGGCCGTGCCCAGCCCGAAGGCGCGGGCGGCGAGGGCGTACTCGCCGTTGAGGGTGGTGGCGAACATCGGCGGGTCGTCGCTGTTGAGCGTGACGTACAGCCCCTCTTCCAGCATGCGCGGCAGCGGGTGGCGGGCGATGGTGGGCACCTGGCCGGTGCGCAGGTTCGAGGTGGGGCACACCTCCAGCGGGAGCCGCGTCTCCCTCAGGTACGCCATGAGCCGGGGGTCGCGCACGCAGGCGATGCCGTGCCCGATGCGCTCGGCGCGCAGGCCCTCGATGACCTCCCACATCGTCTCGGGCCCGCTCATCTCGCCGCCGTGCGGCACGCTGTGCAGACCCGCGGTGGTGGCCGCGCGGAAGGCGTCCCGGAAGGCGTCGCGGTGCCGCACCCGCTCCTGCTCGATGCCGGCCAGGCCGAAGCCGACCAGGGCCTCCGGTGGCACCGACAGCGCGTGGTCGAGCGTCACGCGGGCGCCTTCGGCCCCGCACTCGCCCGGCACGTCGAAGATGTAGCCGACGCGCACGCCGTGCTCGGCCACGGCTTGGCGGGCACCCAGGTCCAGCGCCTCGGTGACCGCGGCCATCGGCATGCCGACGGCGAGATGGGAGTACGCCGTGACGGTCAGCTCGACGTACCGGACGTTCTGCGCGGCGAGGTCGCGGGCGATGCCGGCGACCAGGATGGCGATGTCCTCCGGGTCGCGCACCAGGCTGTTGACGCTCGCGTAGACCTGCGCGAAGTGCGGGAAGTCACGGAAGACGTAGAAGGCGCGCAGTTCCTCCTCCGTCGTGGGGACCGGGCCGCCGGGGTGCCGGCGGCTCAGTTCCAGCACCGTTGGCACCGAGGCCGACCCGATCAGGTGGACGTGCAGTTCGGCCTTGGGCAGGGCGGCGATGAACGCGTCGATCGAAGAGGTGGGCTCCGTCATGCGCCCGACCCTAGGCAGCTCAGCCGCCCCGGTGGAAGCGATCGGGCGGGAATCTCACCCGAACCTGTCAAGTTCTCGGTTCGACGGGGAGGACGGCGCACAGGACGCGGTCGTGACCGTTCTGCCACAGGGTGCCGACCTCGGCGAACCCGGCGGCGCGCAACGCCGCGACGTGCGTGGACAGCTCCAGCGACTCCGAGCCGTGGTGCGCCGGGCCCGCCACCTTGCGGGCGCGTTCGTCCGCCAGCGCCGCGAGCGCGGGGTCGGCGCCGGCCGCGTCCCACCACTCGCGCCAGTCCTCGGGCATGCCCGCGGCGAACCGGCGCCGCGTCGCCCGCTCGTGCACCGCCCGCTCCAGCCCGGCCAGGGTCGGCGCGACATCGACGACCTCCAGGTGGTCGCCGTTGAGGAACAGGCCGCCGGGCCGCATCACACCGGCCAGTTCGGCGAACATGGCGCGAAGCTCCGGCTCGGCGAGCCAGTGCAGGGCGGTCGTGCTCACCACGGCGTCCACCGGCCGGTCCAGCCCGAGCGTGGAGGTCCAGCCCGGGTCGCGCAGGTCGGCGTCGGCGAACCGCAGGCCCCGCCTGCCCTCGTGGGCGGCCCGGCCGAGCGCGAGCAGCAGCGGGTCGGCGTCCACCGCCACCACCTCGGCCTCGGGCAGCCGGTCGAGCAGGCGGACGCTGAGCGACCCGGGCCCGCAGCCGAGGTCGAGCACCAGCGGGTCAGGGCGATCCGTACCCGCCTCCACCGCGTCGATCAGGGCGGTGAACCGCGCCTCCCGGTCGGTCAGATAGCCCTCCTGCTGGACGTCCCACCGGGCGATCCAGTCGCGGGCCTGCTCAGGGTGAAGAATGGACATCAAAGCTCTCCTGTAACTGTCGTGTAGACTTTCACCAGTTACACGGTAGGACGTGAGGATGTAACGGGTCAAGTGAATTTCAACAGTCACACCGACGCGGTGGTGGCCATCGCCGCCGCCCTGGTCAACACGCTGACGGCCGGCGAGGCCCGCGGCCGGGAGTACGCGCCCCCGCCCCTCGGCCCCGCACGGCGCACCGCGGCCACCGGCGCCCTCGCGACGGGCGGCAGGCATCCGCGCGAGGTGACCGACGCGGAGACGGCCGAACTGTCCCAGGTCGCGCTCGAACTGCGTGCGGTCTTCGAGGCGGTCGACGCCGGCGACCTGGACTCGGCGGCCGTCCAGGTCAACCATCTGCTGGACCGCACGCAGGCGCGCCCCCTGCTGGAACGGCACGACGGCGAGCCGTGGCACCTGCACTTCCACGGCAACGCCGGCACCGTGGGAGACGACTACGCGGCGGCCTGCGCCACCGGCCTGGCCGTCGTGCTCGGCGGCGAGCTGTACGACCGGCTCGGCGTGTGCACGGCGACCCGCTGCGACCGGGTCTTCGTCGACACCTCACGCAACGGCACCCGCCGCTTCTGCTCGACGACCTGCCAGAACCGCGTCAAGACCGCCGCCTTCCGCGCCCGCACCCAACGCCCCTGACCCCACACCTGCGCCCCCATGTCGTTGAGCGAGAGGACGAGAAGCCGTGGATGTGTACGAAGCCGTGGACAGTCGACGTGCGGTGCGGGCGTTCAGCGATGAACCGGTGCCCAAGGAGATGCTCGAACGAGTGCTGGCCGCGGCGACGCGGGCTCCGTCGAGTGGGAACCTCCAGCCGTGGCACCTGTACGTCGTGACCGGCGAGCCCTTGGCCGAGCTGAAGAGGCGCGCGACGGCCAGGGCACTGGCGGGAGACCCGGGTGACGAGCGGGAGTATCCGATGTACCCGGACGAATTCACCTCGCCGTACCTGGACCGCTTCTCCGCCGCGGCCGCCCAGCGGTACAGAGCGCTGGGAATCGAACGCGACGACCCGGACAGGCCCATGAAGATCGCCGCCTTGAACTCGGAGGCGTTCGGGGCGCCGGTCGTACTGTTCTGTTACCTCGACCGGACGATGGGCCCCGGACAGTATGGGGACGCCGGGATGTACTTGCAGACGGTCATGCTGCTGCTGAGAGCGGAAGGGCTGCACAGTTGCCCTCAGGTGATGTGGACGATGTATCGCAAGACCGTCAGCCAGACAGTGGGAGTTGATGACGGGTTCGTATTGTTCTGTGGTGTCGCGGTGGGATTCGAAAAGGAGGGCGCGCCACGCCTGCGTACCGGGCGGGCGGACATGACGGAAACCGTGACCTTCATCGGAGTGTGACCACTGGCGGCCGAGCCGGCACTCGGGGTGCCGGCAAGAACCACTCCAGCGGCTGTCACGGTCCTTGCCGGCACCCCACCGGTGAGGGGGACACTTCGTCACCGAGGCTCGCGTACACGGAGGTCTCGCGCATCGCGAGAAGCGCGTACAGGCGCGGCGCCGCCCAATGCCGGGCCGTCTCCTTCGCCGCCCCGATGAAGCGCTGCGCCTCACGAGTACGACCGGGATCACTCCGCGTCATGCGTGCGCACCGCATGGCGAGCAGCGACGCTGCCTGGACGTTGTCCGGTGACCGCCACGTGGTCCGTCAGGCGCCGGGGATGGCGTAGGGCATGTCGAGCAGGATGTGGTGGCGGACGATCTTCCATTCGCCGCCGACGCGCCGCAGGTCGGTGTCGTAGTAGCCGGACTCGATCGGCCGCACGGTGCCCTGCGCGCCGAAGGAGTCCTGCGGCCATCCGTTTTCGGGGCGGGCGGCGGCGCGCACCTCGAACACGATGAACTGGGCGTTCATGTGGGCCGTGTCGCCGTCCACCTCGATGATGTGGTCGGCGGTGACGTGGTGGCTCGATCCCCCCTGGGGGTGCGGGGCCATGTAGTTGTCCACCGCGTAGTGGACCGCGGCGCCGCCGATCATGGGCTCGGTGAACGGCTCGTACTGTTCCGGGCCGACCTTGCTGAAGGACTGGATGATCGCGTCGTCGGTGAACAGCGCGCCCTGGGTCGCGCCGTCGCGGCGGTCGGTGGCGCGCACGTACTGGGCCAGGACTTCCTGGATCTTGCGCTCGTCGCTCATATCGTCGTCTTCTCTCTGTCGCACGTGATGGTGGGGTCCGCAACCGGACGTCCCGATCGCCGCCGCGCTCCGGAGAAGGGGGCCGGACGTGGCGGTGGGACCATTCCACCCGCTCCGACCTGGGGGAACAATGACGGTTCCGATAGCGACCATTACCCTTGCGGTATGGATCGTCTGGAGACGCGGGAGCTCGCGCAGTTCGTGGCGGTGGCCGAGGAGCTGCACTTCGGCCGGGCCGCCGAGCGGCTCGGCATCGCCCAGCCCCCGCTGTCGCGCACCATCGGCCGGCTGGAGCGCCGCATCGGCGTCCGGCTGCTGGAGCGCACCAGCCGTCGCGTCGCGCTGACCCCGGCCGGGAAGGTCTTCCTGGACGAGGCCCGCAAGGCGTTGCGCAGCGTGGACACCGCCGTCCGGCGCGCACAGCAGGCCGCGCGCCCGCACCGGCTGACGGTGGCCGCCCGGCCGGGCACCGGTGCGGGTCTGCTCGCCGAGGTGGTGCGCGCCTACGGGCGCCGCCCGGACGCCGCCGAGGTCGAGGTCGTCTTCACCCACGACCAGGCGGCCGCCCTGCGGGACGGCACGGCCGACCTCGCGCTGATGTGCGGCGACGGCGACCTCGCCGGGCTGCGCACCGCCGAGCTGGCGCAGGAGGCGCCGGTGGCCCTGCTGCCCGCCGGGCACCGTCTCGCGAAGCGCACCGCCGTCACGCTGGCCGACCTCCGCGCCGAGGGCGTCTTCACCGAGCACTGCCCCACGGTCGCGCTGGACGAGATCGTGGACCGGGTCGCGCTGGGCCTGCTGGTCGTCGTGACCGGGGACGGCGTCACCGGCCGGCTGGGCGGCGACGTGGCCGCGGTCCCGGTCGCGGACCTTCCCGGCAGCGACCTCGTACTCGCCTGGCCCGAGCACGCCGCCGCCCCCGCCCGCGCCGCGTTCGTCCGCGCGGCCCGCGAGATCGCCGGCACCCGCGCCCACCAGCCCAGAGCCTCCTGACCCTGTCCAACGTGCAACCCGCCCACGGGGCCCAAGGGTCCCGCGGACCGGCGGCCTCTGTGGTCCCCGTCTTCTGAGCTGGAGATGGGCGGCGCGACCGCGATGGCACGCGCGAGGTGATCAAGAGCGCGGATCGCCGGTCACGGTGGAGAGCACCATCACCATGACCGAACCGACGTCCGCGATCAGCGAATATCGGGACGCCGCCTCTGACGCGTTCGATGACGAGCCCGGCCACGGCCTGCGAGCCGATCACACACGCGCCGCCCGGGATCGCCTGCTGCGCGAGTGAGCGCGGTGTTCAGGCCGGGAGTGCCTCGACGCGGGCGGGGACGTGTTTGTGCCAGGGGGTGCCGGCGTAGGGGTCGCGGTCTTCGGCGGCGGTCAGCTCGTTCGGCGGGGCGCCCGTGGTGGCCTGGCCCGACTCGCCGGGGTAGGTCAGGCCGAGGCCGTTGGGCAGCGAGACGTGCCCGGCCTGGAGGGTGTCGGTGATCTCGACGACGGCCTCGACCGAGCCGCGCCGCGTGGTCACCCGGGCCCGCGACCCGTCGGACAGGCCGAGGTCGGCGGCGTCCTTGGGGCTGACGCGCAGCACGCCCTCGGCGTCCCGTCTGCGCCAGGCGGGGTCGCGGAAGATCGTGTTGGCGGTGAAGGCGCGCCGCTCCCCCGCCGAGAGCACGAACGGGTAGTCCGGGTGCCCCGCCGGGCCCGGCCCGAGGGCGGCCAGTTCCGCCAGCAGGTCCGGCAGCGCCAGATGGATCTTCTTGTCCGGGGTGCCGAGCCGGTCCCAGCCGTCCCCGGGCTCGTCCAGGGTGAACACCATGCCGGAGGGGCTGTCCAGGACGGCGTCGAACAGCCGGTCACCGAGTTCGGCCCCCTCGCCTTCGACGCCGGCCCGGCGGACGGCCTCCGGATGGGCCGCCGCCACCCGGTGCGCCTGCGCCCACAGGGACGCCGCGGCCGCCGCGCCGTGCGGCAGCGCCGGGCCGAGCGTGCGGTACAGCAGGACCGGTGCGATCTTGGCCAGCGCGGGGTCGGCCATGGCGGCGAGGAACGCCTGGCCGAAGGCGGCCCGGCCGCGCCCGGCCGCCGCGCGCAGCGGAGCGACCTTCTCCTCCGGGAGGGCACCGATGGCCTCGCACAGCCGCGCGTAGATCTCCGGCTCGGGCAGCAGGTCGGTGCCAGGGGGCGGGTCGAGCACCGGCGGGCGCAGGTGGAAGTAGTTGGCGGGGGCCTCCAGGTTGAAGAAGGTCGCCTCCCACTTCTCGAACTGCGACGGCGCCGGCAGCACGTAGTCGGCCATCCGCGCGGTCTCGGTCATGGCGACGTCGATGACGACGAGCAGGTCGAGGGCGTCCAGCGCTTCGCGCATGCGCGGGGAGTCGGCGACGGAGTGCGCGGGGTTGGCGGACTCCACCAGCATGGCGCGATAGCGGCGCGGGTGGTCGGTGAGGATCTCCTCGGCGACCACGTTCGCCGGGACCAGTCCGGAGATGATCCGTGCCCCGGCCACCGGGCTGAACCGCTCGGCCTTCGGACCGTGGTGGGAGAAGGTGATGAACGGCGCGAACAGGATCGGTGGGTTGTTGGCGCCCGGACGCCCGAAGTTGCCGGTCAGCAGCCACAGCAGGTTGTCCAGGTAGCTGTTGAGAGTCGAGTGGAGGGTCATCTGCACGCCGAGGTCCTCGAACACCGCGACGCTCGCCGCGGCGGCGATCCGGCGTGCCGCCGTCCGCACCAGTTCCTCGGGCACGCCCGCGGTGGCGCAGTAGCCGGAGACCGGCACCGCGCGCAGGACGGCGCGCACCTCGTCCAGGCCGGTGGCGTGGGCGGCGAGCCAGTCGCGGGCGATGAGGTCCTCCTGGACGAGGACGCCGGCCATCGCGGCGAGCAGCCACGCGTCGGCGCCGGGGCGCACCCGCAGGTGGATGTCGGCCATCTCGGCGGTCTCGGTGCGCCGCGGATCGATGACGATCATGCAGCGGGCCGGGTCGCGGGCGATCTCACGCAGGGTGGGACGGGCGCGAGGCAGGCCGTGGGACTGCCAGGGATTCTTCCCGACGAACAGCGCGACCTCGCAGTGCTCGAAGTCGCCGGAGACGGTGGTGCCGAGCATGCGGTCCGACACCCAGAACAGGCCGGTCTTCTCCTGGGCCAGGGCGTTGGAGCGGTACCGGGCACCGAGCGCGCGCATCAGGGAACCGGAGTAGGAGCCGCCGAGATGGTTGCCCTGCCCGCCCCCGCCGTAGTAGAAGATCGACTCTCCGCCGTGGGCGCCGGCCACGCCGCGGAGCCGGGCCGCGACCTCGCCGATCGCGGTGTCCCAGCTCACCCGCTCGAACGTGCCGTCGGGCCGGCGCCGTAGCGGGTGAGTGAGCCGGTCCGCACCGTTCTGGTAGTGGTCCAGCCGCAGCGGCTTCTCGCAGGTGTACCCCTGGGAGGACGGGTGGGCCTTGTCGCCCCGGACGCGCGCCAGGTGCCGGCCGTCCAGCTTGATCTCGATGCCGCAGTTGCACGCGCACAGCACGCATGCCGAAGGCCGCCACTCGGTGCCCATGTCGCTCCCCGGTCAGGCGTTGAGTTCACTATGCGGACCCAGCCTAACCAGAAGAATCCTCTTGTCACCACCCCGGGACGACCGTGCCCCTCGTCCCGGCGTCCCGGCGGGCCGTCCGCCGTGATCCGCGATCCCCGAGCGTTCCCGGAGCGCGGCGGGCGGCCCGGCGTTCAGCCGCGAGGAGCGGGCACCATCGCGCCGGTGGCGATGCGCGCCTCCACGACGCCGGGGTCATCGGTGTAGGTCAGCGTGGCGCCCAGCGAGATCAGCAGGCGGCGCATGCGCACGTTGTCCGACAGCAGACTCGCCTTGACCTCGGCGAAGCCCAGGTCGCGCGCCTCCTCCAGCAGCATCCGTGCCAGCGCGCCGCCAAGGCCCCGTCCCTGCCAGCGGTCCTCGACCAGGAACGCCATCTCGGCGATACCCGGATCGGGTGTGAAGATCAGGTTGGCCAGCGCCACCACCTGCCCGTCGTACCCGGCGACGATCGAGTGCCCCCGGTCGCGGTCGCACAGCCGGTCGAACATCTTGGGGGGCAGCGCCGGCATCGAGGTGAAGTACCGGAACCTGCGCGAGTCGGGCGAGCAGCGGTCGTGCAGGTCGCGCACCGCTTCGCGGTAGAGCAGGGTGAGCGGGCGCACCTGCACCTCGATGCCGTCATGCAGGGTCACGGGGCGCTCGGCCGAGGGCATCTCGGCCGGCGGCTGCGCCAGCCGGACGAGGGCCGCCGCCCGGGCGGCCTCGGTCAGCGTGAACGGCAGCTCCGTGCGGCGCAGCCGGATCGCCCGGCGCGGCGCGACCGGCACGGTGAGCAGGGTCGGGTCGGGCAGGTCGGAGGAGAGGTCCACGCCGTACACCCAGCGCGCGTCGTCGGCGCGCAGCAGGTCGGTCAGCACCTCCGGCAGCCGCCAGGGCTGGGCGCGCAGGCGGGCGGCGAGCAGCAGCGCGCGGGTGGGCTCGTCGGTCAGTTCGTGCGCCGCGGCGGGCACGACCTGTACGCGACGGCCGCCGGCGGCCTCCAGCGCCTCCCGCACCGCCTCCGCCGAGGCGGGGATGTCGGCCACGAACTCGTCCACGGTGCCGTCGGTATCGGGCTGGACGCTCAGTCCGAGGATGTTGCCCCCCTTGGCCGCCAATGCGGCGGCGAGAGAGGCGAGCCGGCCCGGTCGCTCATCTACCGTGGTACGTATGCGCAGAAATCCCATCAAAACTCCCCTGTCGTCCGTCAGCAGGATGCCGCCAAGCTGTTACAGAACTGCTACATGGACATGAGCCGCCGGTTTCCGTTCATCGCATTTACCGCTGGAAGACGGATTTGACATGACTTGTCGGCATCGCTAGCCGCTTTCTGCCGACGTCCCGGCGGTAGGGCCACCGGATATAGCATCGTGGCCGATGACCGATCTGCTCTTCCACGGCGGCCGTGTGTTCACCGGCGCCGCGCACCAGGCCGCCAGGCCCACCACCACCGCATCCGGTGACTCTCCGGGAGCCTCCGCCGCCTTCGCCGAGGCCGTCCTCGTCCGCGGCGGGCGGATCGCGGCGGTGGGCGCCGAGGCCGACGTGGTCCGCCAGGCGCGCCCAGGGCACGAGAGCGTCGACCTGGCCGGCCGCCTGCTGACCCCGGCGTTCACCGACGCGCACATCCACCCCGTCCAGGCAGGGCTCGAACGCGCCAAATGCGACCTGTCGGAGGTCTTCGGCCTTCCCGCCTACCTCGACCTGATCGCACGGTACGCGCGCGAGCATCCGGGCAAGGCGTGGATCGACGGCGGCGGCTGGGACATGGCGGCCTTCCCCGGTGGCCTGCCGCACCGCACGCAGATCGACTTCACCGACCGCCCCGTCTACCTCATCCAGCGCGACCACCACGCGGCCTGGGTGAACACCAGGGCCCTGGAACTCGCCGGGATCACCGCCGCCACCCCCGACCCCGCCGACGGCCGCATCGAGCGCGACCCCGACGGCACGCCGAGCGGCGTCCTGCACGAGGGCGCCATGGACCTGGTCGGCCTGCTCACCCCACGCCCCACCGCGGGCGACCTGGACGCCGCGCTCATGGACGCCCAGGCCCACCTGTTCTCGCTGGGCATCACCGGCTGGCAGGACGCCATCGTCGGCTCCTACGCCGGATCCGACGACAACTTCCCCGCCTACCTGTCGGCCGCCGCCTCCGGCCGGCTGCGGGCGCGGGTCGTCGGCGCCCTGTGGTGGGACCGGGCGCGCGGCGCCGAGCAGATCGAGGAACTGGCCGAGCGCCGCGCCCAGGCGGGCGGGACGTTCTCCGCGGGCTCGGTGAAGATCATGCAGGACGGCATCGCGGAGAACTTCACCGCCGCCGTCATCGAGCCCTACTGCGGCTGCGGCCCCGACGAGCGCGGCCTGTCCTACGTCGACCCGGTGAAGCTCAAGGGGTACGTCGCCGAGCTGGACCGGCGCGGTTTCCAGGTCCACTTCCACGCCATCGGCGAGCGCGCCGTCCGCGAGGCACTGGACGCGCTGGAGGACACCTCGCCGGCGGGCCGGCACCACATCGCGCACCTGCAGATCGTCGAACCGTCCGACGTGCCGAGGTTCGCCCGGCTCGGCGTGACCGCCAACCTCCAGCCGCTGTGGGCGACCCACCACCTGCAGATGGACGAGCTGTGCATCCCCTACCTCGGCGAGGAGCGCTCGTCCTGGCAGTATCCGTTCGCCGGTCTGGTGCGCACCGGAGCCCGCCTGTGCGCGGGCAGCGACTGGCCGGTCTCCTCCGCCGACCCGCTCCAGGGCATGCACGTCGCCGTCAACCGCACCGAGCCCGGCGGATCGGTGCACGCGGGCTACCCGACCGCCCAGACCCCGTTCCTGCCGCACCAGCGCCTCGACCTGGCCACGGTGATGACGGCCTACACGTCCGGGTCGGCGTGGATCAACCACGACGACGAGGCCGGGGTGATCACCGTGGGCAACCGGGCCGACCTCGTGGTGCTCGACCGCGACCCGTACGCGCTGCCCGCCGGGGAGATCTGGACGACGCGGGCCGACATGACCTTCGTCGCCGGAGAGACGGTCTACGAACGGAGCTGACCGCGGACGCGAAGGCCCCCACGGGATCCCGTGGGGGCCTTGGCGTCGACCGGTTCGAAACCCGCAGGCCTACCAGGGCGAACGGTTGTTGCGCAGCCGCTCGAGGGCCTCGGCGAGAATCGCCGCGCCGTCGGTGTCGCTGCGCCGTTCCTTGACGTACGCCAGGTGGGTCTTGTAGGGCTCGTTGCGCGGCGGCGCGGGAGGGGCCGACTCGTCCTGACCGGCGGGAAGACCGCAGCGGGGGCAGTCCCAGTACTCCGGGACGGCGGCGTCGCTCGCGAAGCTCGGACGCGTCTCGTGCATGTTGGCGCACCAGAACGAGACCCGGACTCGCGGGGCCGCCTCGCCACGCTCGGCCTCCCCCATCGGACCAGCACCGACACGGCTACCACGGATGGCGTTGCCACTACCCACGGATGAACTCCTCGCTTGATCGCCCCGCCGCGCGGCGGGGAAAAGAATCTCTGTCAGGCCGTCAGGGAGGACGACTACGCCGGCCGGAGCAGCAGCCCCAGCGCGATGATGCAGACGAACCAGACCGATCCGGTGATGACCGTCAGCCGGTCGAGATTCCGCTCCACCACCGAGGACCCACCGAAGGACGATGTGAAGCCGCCGCCGAAGAGGTCGGAGAGACCGCCACCCTTGCCCTTGTGGAGCAACACGAGCAGCACCATGAGGGCGCTCGACAGGATGAGGGCGATGGAGATACCGATAATCACCGTTGACCTGTTTCCCTGTTATGCGCGCCGGAGCGCGACCTGACCTGCCCGGCGAACGCCGGGGTGACGATTCAAAGTGTCTCTTCGAGGGTACGTCGTGATGTCAACTCGTACCTCCCGAACAGCTCAGCTAGCCCGGCATTTCGCCAAAACGACTGATTTTGACGAAGTCGACCGGGTCGAGGCAGGCACCGCCGACCAGAGCCCCGTCGATATCCGGCTGCGCCATGATGCCGGCGACGTTGCCGCTCTTCACCGACCCACCGTAAAGGATACGGACGGCGGCGGCCACATCCTGGTCGTACAGCTCGGCGAGTCGCACCCGGATGGCGCCGCAGACCTCCTGCGCGTCGTCCGGAGTGGCCACCTTGCCGGTGCCGATCGCCCATACCGGCTCGTAGGCGACGACGACCGACTTGGCCTGGTCGGGCTTGACACCGTTCAGCGCGGCGTCGAGCTGGGACAGGGTGTAGGCGACCTGACCGCCGGCCTGCCGGATGGGGAGGCCTTCGCCCACGCAGAGGATGGGCGTGAGCGAATGCCGGTAGGCCGCCTGCACCTTGGCGCCGACGACCTGGTCGTCCTCGCCGTGGTACTGCCGGCGCTCGGAGTGCCCGGCCAGCACGTACGTGCAGCCGAGCTTGGCCAGCATCGAACCCGAGATCTCGCCGGTGTAGGCGCCGGCGTCGTGCACCGAAAGGTCCTGCGCGCCGTAGACGATGCGCAGCTTGTCACCGTCCACCAGGGTCTGCACACTGCGCAGGTCGGTGAACGGGGGCAGCACCGCGACCTCGGCACGGTCGAAGTCCTTGTCGGTCAGCGTGAACGCCAGCTTCTGGACCAGGGCGATGGCCTCGAGATGGTTGAGGTTCATCTTCCAGTTGCCGGCGAACAGCGGCTTGCGGGCTGTGCTCATGGGGCGCTCAGTCCTCCAGCGCTGCCAGGCCGGGCAGGGTCTTGCCCTCGAGATACTCGAGGCTCGCCCCGCCACCGGTCGAGATGTGGGAGAAACCGTCCTCGGGGAGACCGAGCTTGCGCACGGCCGCCGCCGAGTCGCCGCCGCCGACCACGGTGAACGCGCCGGAGGCGACCAGCGCCTCGGCCACGGCGCGGGTGCCGCCCGAGAACGCCTCGAACTCGAACACGCCCATCGGGCCGTTCCAGAAGACGGTCGCGGCGTCGGCCAGCTTGGACGCGAACAGCTCGCGGGTCTTCGGCCCGATGTCCAGGCCCTCGCGGTCGGCCGGGATCGCGGTGGCCTCCACCACGTCATGCGGCGCGTCCTCGGCGAAGGTCGTCGCCGCCAGGATGTCGACCGGCAGCACGAGCTCGACACCGCGCTTGTCGGCCTCGGCGATGAACCCGCTCACCTGCTCGAGCTGGTCCTCCTGCAGCAGGGACTTGCCGACCTCGTGGCCCTGGGCCTTGAGGAAGGTGTAGGCCATGCCGCCGCCGACGATCAGGCGGTCGACCTTGCCGAGCAGGTTGGCGATCACGCCGAGCTTGTCGGAGACCTTCGCGCCGCCGAGCACGACGACGTACGGCCGGGCGGGGTCCTCGGTGAGCTTCTTGAGCACCTCGACCTCGGCGACGACCAGCCCGCCGGCGGCGTGCGGGAGCCGCTTCGGCACGTCGTAGACGCTGGCGTGCTTGCGGTGCACGGCGCCGAAGCCGTCACCGACGTACAGCTCGGCCAGGGCGGCGAGCTCGTCGGCGAAGGCGCCGCGCAGCGCGTCGTCCTTGGACTCCTCGCCCGGCTCGAAGCGGAGGTTCTCCAGCAGGGCGACCTCGCCGTCGCCCAGGCCCTCGACCGTGGCGCGGGCGGAGTCGCCCACGACGTCGGAGGCGAAGGCGACCGGGTGGCCGAGCAGCTCGCCGAGCCGCGCGGCGACCGGGGCCAGGGAGAACTGCGGCGCCACCTTGCCCTTGGGGCGGCCCAGGTGGGCGCAGACGATCACCCGCGCCCCCCGGCTCGCGAGCGCGCTGATCGTGGGCACCGACGCGCGGATGCGCCCGTCGTCGGTGATGACGTCCCCGTCGAGGGGAACGTTCAGGTCGGCGCGCACGAGCACGCGCCGACCCTTCACGTCGAGAGCCTCGATGGTCTGCATCAGAACCGCGAACCAACCAGCTCGATGAGGTCGCCGAGGCGGTTGGAGTAGCCCCACTCGTTGTCGTACCAGCCGACGACCTTGACCTGGTTGCCGATGACCTTGGTCAGGCCGGAGTCGAAGATGCAGGAGGCCGGGTCGGTGACGATGTCGGCGGAGACGATCTCGTCCTCGGTGTAGCTGAGGATGCCGCGCAGCGGGCCCTCGGCGGCGGCCTTGAGGGCGGCGTTGACCTCCTCGACCGTGGTCTCGCGCTTGAGCTCGACGGTCAGGTCGGTGGCCGAGCCGGTGGGGATCGGCACGCGCAGCGCGAAGCCGTCCAGCTTGCCCTTGAGCTCGGGGAGCACCAGGCCGATCGCCTTGGCGGCGCCGGTGGAGGTGGGCACGATGTTCAGGGCGGCGGCGCGGGCGCGGCGCAGGTCCTTGTGCGGGCCGTCCTGGAGGTTCTGGTCCTGGGTGTAGGCGTGGATCGTGGTCATCAGGCCCTTCTCGATGCCGAAGGTGTCGTTGATGACCTTCGCCATGGGGGCCAGGCAGTTGGTCGTGCAGGAGGCGTTGGAAATGATGGTGTGCGCCGCCGGGTCGTACTTGTCGTGGTTGACGCCCATCACGATCGTGATGTCCTCGCCCTTGGCGGGCGCGGAGATGATGACCTTCTTGGCGCCGTTCTCGGCGTGCACCTTGGCCTTGGCGGCGTCGGTGAACAGGCCGGTCGACTCGACGACGACGTCCACGCCGAGGTCGCCCCACGGCAGCTTGGCGGGGTCGCGCTCGGCGAACACCTTGATCGCCTTGCCGTCGACCGTGATCTCGTCGGCCGTGTTCTTGACCTCGTACGGCAGGCGGCCCAGGATGCTGTCGTACTTCAGCAGATGGGCGAGGGTGGCATTGTCGGTCAGGTCGTTGACGGCGACAATCTCGATGTCCTTACCGCCGGCCGCCACGGCTCGCCAGAAGTTGCGGCCGATACGGCCGAAGCCGTTGATGCCTACGCGGATGCTCACGGAACCAGATCTCCTCGAACGTCGTGGCGCCGGCCCGTGCCGGCGTCGTGGCGGGCTGAAACCTCAGATAACCCTACCGGGTGGCAATTGGTGTAGACCACGTGGCTCTCCCCTTTGCGGCCGCGGTCGCGGACCGCGCAGGCCCCCCAGCTCACAGCGGCACGAGCGGACGCGAACGCCGCTTCCTCCGCCCCGCCCTCCGGCGGTCACGCGGACCGGGCGAAAGACCTCCCCACCGCCCGGGGCACGGCCCCTTCACGCCGCCGGAGCCGGCGCCCGGACGTGCGGAACGCCAGATCTCAGATCACGACCGTGCCGCCGGACCGCATCCCTCCTTGACGTTCCTGACGCGGTCTCGGCGTCCCACGCCGACGGCTTCCCCCGGCCGCCTTCGGCGGCGACGGAGCCCTGTGCGCCCGGCGCCGCGGGGGGACGGTGCACGCGGCGAACGGCGGCGCCACCTCGCGCAGGGGCCCGGACCTCTGGCCGACGCGTCAGGGGGCGAGCATCTCGGCGGTGAGATTGGCGTCGGTGGAGGCGATGCCGAGGTCGGCGGCGCGCTTGTCCGCCATGGCGAGCAGCCTGCGGATGCGGCCGGCGATGGCGTCCTTGGTCAGCGGCGGGTCGGCGATCTGGCCGAGCTCCTCCAGCGACGCCTGCTTGTGCTCCACACGCAGCCGTCCGGCGATCACCAGGTGCTCGGGGGCGTCATCGCCGAGGATCTCCAGCGCGCGCTGCACACGGGCCCCCGCCGCGACCGCGGCCCGGGCCGACCTGCGCAGATTGGCGTCGTCGAAGTTGGCCAGGCGGTGGGCGGTGGCGCGCACCTCCCGCCGCATGCGGCGCTCCTCCCAGGCCAGCACGCTGTCATGGGCACCGAGCCGGGTGAGCAGGGCGCTGATCGCGTCGCCGTCCCGGACGACCACCCGGTCGACCCCACGGACCTCCCGCGCCTTGGCGTGGATCTTGAGCCGCCGGGCGGAGCCGACCAGGGCCAGCGCGGCCTCCGGGCCCGGGCAGGTGACCTCCAGCGACATCGAACGGCCGGGCTCGGTCAGCGAGCCGTGGGCCAGGAACGCCCCGCGCCAGGCGGCCTCGGCGTCACAAGTGGCGCCGGAGACCACCTGGCGCGGCAGGCCGCGCACCGGGCGCCCATGGTTGTCGATCAATCCGGTCTGGCGGGCCAGCGCCTCACCGTCGCGATAGACACGCACCACGTACCGCGACCCCTTGCGCAGGCCCGCCGGCGCCAGAACCAGCACCTCGGCCCTGTGCCCGAACACCTCGCCGATGTCCTTGATCAGGCGGCGGGCCGTGACGTTGGTGTCCAACTCGGCCTCGATCACGATGCGGCCGCCGACGAGATGCAGCCCGCTCGCGAAGCGCAGCAACGTCGACACCTCTGCCTTGCGGCAACAGGGCTTCAGCACCGAGAGCCGGCTCAGCTCGTCCTTCACCACACCCGTCATGGCCATGTGCCCGTGTCCTCCCCCATAAAGACGCCTCTCACGGTCCAGGCGGGCCGGCCGCGCCGCACGGCGGGCTCCCCCGCCCGGCGCGGCTGCGACGGCCCCCGGCAAGTCTCTCGCACCCCGTGGGCGCGCTGACCAGGATCAACGCTTCCCACGGAAAATCTCGTCCAGGACCGAGGCAAGTCGTCGTGCGTCATGCCGGGGGGAACCATCGGCGGCGGCCACGTCGGCGAGCACCAGGCGTCCGCCGAGCGCCTCGGCGGCCTTCTCCAGCTCATCGCGCTCACCCGCCACCCGGCTGTCGGCGAGCACGACGTCGATGCGCAGGCCCGGGGCATGCTCGCGGAGCACCTGCAGGTGCTTCTCGGCGGAGAACCCGTCGGTCTCGCCCGGCTGCGGCGCCAGGTTGAGCGTGACCAGCCGCCAGCCACCGGTGTCGTGCAGCGCCCCGGCGAGCTCGGGTACTTTCAGGTGCGGCAGCACGCTGGTGAACCACGAGCCGGGCCCGAACACCACCCAGTCGGCGTCCCGCACGGCGGAGACGGCCTCGGGACAGGCCGGTGGGTCGGCGGGCACCAGGGAGATCGCCTGAACGCTGCCCGGGGTGAGCGCGCACGCCACCTGCCCGCGCACCACGGTCACCTTGCCGTCGAGCTCGACCTCGGCCTCGATGTCGAGCGGCACCGAGGCCATCGGCAGCACCCGGCCATGCGCGCCGAGCAGGCGGCCCACCCAGTCGAGCCCCGCCACGGGGTCGTCGAGCAGCTCCCACAGCGCCACGATCAGGAGGTTCCCCACGGCATGACCGTGTAACTCGCCCTCGCTGCGGAAGCGGTGCTGGACGACCCTGCTCCACGTCTCGCCCCAGTCGTCGTCTCCGCACAGGGCGGCCAGGGCCATGCGCAGGTCGCCCGGGGGCAGGACGCCGAGCTCGCGCCGCAGGCGGCCACTGGAGCCGCCGTCGTCGGCGACGGTGACCACGGCCGTCAGCTCGCCGGTCACCCGGCGCAGCGCCGACAGCGACGCGTGCAGCCCGTGCCCGCCGCCGAGCGCGACCACCCGCACGGGCCTGGCGCGCCGCGCGTTCCCGGTGCCCGCCGGCCACGCCGCCGCGTCCCGCAGTGCGGCGTCCGATGCGCCTGCGCCGGCCGTGGAGCCGGCCACGCGGGCGCCGGTCCTCGCGGCGCCGGAACGTGCCCGGGAATCAACGACCTCGGCATCCATTTCGGCGAGATCCGGACACGCCCGCGAGCCCAGAACACGAGCACCGGCCCCTGTGACACCGGAACGCGCCCAGGAATCAACGACCTCGGCATCCATTTCGGCGAGATCCGGACACACCGGCGAGCCGAGGTCACGGGTGTCGGCCTTGGCCTGGCAGCCGCCCGGCGCGGACGGAGGGTCATCGCGGTCTTCTTCTCGGCGGTCGACCTGGGCCATGCGGCGGCCCGGCGGGGTCCCCGGGTGGGCGCGGCCCCCCGGCTCCCCGTCTAGCTCGTTCACTCGCGGCCCACATCCCGGTGGCTGACCTGGACCTCCATGTCGCGCTCGCGCAGGCGGGCGCCGATCTGCTCGGCCATCGCGACGCTGCGGTGCCGGCCGCCGGTGCAGCCGACCGCCAGGGTGGCGTAGCCCTTGCCCTCGCGGACGTACCCGGCCGCGACCACGCCGAGGACCTCCTCGTAGCCGTCCAGGAACTCCTTGGCGCCCGGCTGGCTGAGGACGTACTCGCGCACCGGGGTCTCCAGCCCGGTCATCGGGCGCAGCTCGGGCACCCAGTGGGGGTTGGGCAGGAACCTGCAGTCGACCACCAGGTCGGCGTCCACCGGCAGACCGTACTTGAAGCCGAAGGACACGATGTTGACCCGCAGGCCGGGACGGTGGTCGCCGCCGAAGAACGAGACGATCTTGCCGCGCAGCTCGTGCACGTTGTGCGATGAGGTGTCGATGACCAGGTCGGCATTGGCGCGCACCTCGCGCAGGATGCCTCGCTCGCGGGCGATGCCGTCGACCAGCCGTCCCTCGCCCTGCAGCGGGTGCGGGCGGCGGACGTTCTCGAAGCGGCGCACGAGCTCTTCGTCACTGGCCTCCAGGAACACCACGCGCACCCCGACGCCGCGTGCCTCGAGCTCCTCGATGGCGCTGTTGAGGTCGGTGGTGAACGCGAGACTGCGCACGTCCACGACGGCGGCGACCTTGTCGGTCGGCAGCTTGACCCGCCCGGCCTCCTCGGCCATGGCGAACAGCATGCCGGGAGGCAGGTTGTCGATCACGAACCAGCCGAGATCCTCCAGGGCCTTGGCCGCCGTGCTGCGCCCCGCGCCGGACATGCCGGTGACGATGACGAAGGCGGTGTCGCCCACCACGCCCCTTCGTCCCCGCTCGGCGGGCGGCGGCCGCGAAGGGTCGCGCCCGGTGCCGCCGGTCTGCTCGCTCATGTGCCCTCCCCCTTCAGTGCCGCAACGATCGCCTCGGCGGTCGACAGCCCGATGCCCGGAACCTCGCGGATCTCGTCGACCGTCGCCCCCCGCAACCGCTTGACGGACCCGAAGCGTTTCAGCAAAGCCTGCTTCCGTGCCGAACCGAGCCCTCGGATCTCGTCCAGAACGCTTTCTTTGACAGACTTCGAACGTTTCGAACGATGGTAGGTGATGGCGAAACGGTGCGCCTCATCACGCACCCTCTGCAGAAGATAAAGGCCCTCGCTGCTTCTGGGCAGGATGACCGGCTGGTCGTCGCCGGGCAGCCAGACCTCCTCCAGCCGCTTGGCCAGGCCGCTCACCGCCACGTCGTCCACACCGAGCTCATCCAGGGCGCGCTGGGCGGCGGCCACCTGTGCCGGGCCGCCGTCGACGACCACGAGGTTGGGCGGGTAGGCGAACCTGCGCGGCCTGCCGGTCTCGGGATCGATCGGCTCGGGGTCCAGCTCGCCGGTCTGCGCGCGTTCCTCCAGGTGGCGTTTGAACCGGCGCTGGATCACCTCGTAGATGGAGGCGACGTCGCCCTGGCCCGCGGTGCCGCGGATCGCGAACCGGCGGTACTCGCTCTTGCGGGCCAGACCGTCCTCGAAGACCACCATCGACGCCACGACGTCGTCGCCCTGCAGGTGGGAGACGTCGTAGCACTCGATGCGCAGCGGGGCCTGGTCGAGGTCGAGCGCGTCGGCGATCTCCTGCAGGGCGCGGCTGCGGGTGGTCAGGTCACTCGCCCTGCGCAGCTTGTGCTGGGCCAGCGACTCCTTGGCGTTGCGCTCGACGGTCTCCAGCAGGGCCTTCTTGTCGCCGCGCTGGGGCACGCGCACCTCGACCCGGGCGCCGCGCTGCTCGGTGAGCAACTCGGCGACGGCGTCCGCCTCCGGCGGCAGGACGGGCACCAGCACCTCGCGCGGCACGGCCTCGGGGGCGGCCTCGCCGTACATCTGGAGCAGGAAGTGCTCGACCAGCTCGGCGGACGAGGCCTCCTCCACCTTGTCGACCACCCAGCCCCGCTGGCCGCGGATGCGGCCGCCGCGCACGTAGAAGACCTGGACCGCGGCTTCCAGAGCGTCCTGCGAGAGGGCGACCACGTCGGCGTCGGTGCCCTCGCCGAGCACCACGGCCTGCTTCTCCAGCGCCCGCTGCAGTGCCTGGATGTCGTCGCGGAGCCGGGCCGCCCTTTCGTACTCCTCGGTGGCGGCGGCCTCGCGCATGGCCCGCTCCAGCCGTTTGATGAACCGGCCGGTGTTGCCCGCCATGAAGTCGCAGAAGTCCTCGGCGAGCTCGCGGTGCTGCTCGGGGGTCACCTTGCCGACGCACGGGGCCGAGCACTTGTCGATGTAGCCGAGCAGGCAGGGCCGGCCGATCTGCCCGGCCCGCTTGAACACACCGGCCGAGCAGGTGCGCACCGGGAAGACGCGCAGCAGCAGGTCGACGGTCTCCCTGATGGCCCAGGCGTGGGAGTAGGGCCCGAAGTAGCGGGTTCCCTTGCGCTTGGCGCCGCGCATGACCTGCACCCGGGGGAAGTCGTCCCCCATGGTCACGGCGAGGTAGGGATAGGACTTGTCGTCGCGGTATTTGACGTTGAAGCGCGGGTCGAACTCCTTGATCCAGGAGTATTCGAGCTGGAGGGCCTCGACCTCGGTGCCGACGACGGTCCAGTCGACGCGCGCGGCGGTGGTGAGCATGGTCTGGGTGCGCGGGTGGAGCCCGGCGAAGTCGGCGAAGTAGGAGTTGAGCCGCTGGCGCAGACTCTTGGCCTTGCCCACGTAGATGACCCGGCCATGCTCGTCCCGGAAGCGGTAGACACCGGGGGACTCAGGGATCGACCCCGGCTCGGGACGGAAACTCAGGGGGCTGCTTGCGGATCTCGCCACAACAGAAAGCCTATCCGCCTCCGCCGACAGAACAGGGCTTTCGGCACCCGCCGCAGGGGACCCCCACCCCCCGCCCCGTAGATCATCGCCCCCGCGAAGCCGGCCGCGGCGACGGCGCGAGCCGGGCGATCCGCGGCACGGCGCACGATGTCCGCAGCCGTGGCACGGAGGGGCCGGATCATGCGAGACGAGCGGCCGGTGAACCGACGGCCGGGCCGTCGCGATCGTCCGCGCGTGCGTCGTTCTCGCCGACGCGCTCCGCGGGGAGCCGGAGCCTCCCGGCCTGGTCCCGGAAGAGCTCCGGCACACCGGCGCGGGCCCGGCAGGTCGCGGCGCGGTGCGCCGGCCGTGTACCGGCGTGGGCCGGGGGCGGAGGGTTCCGGTCTCCTCCGCCCCACCCGCCCGCGACGGACGCCCGGCGGTCAGGCCAGGCTGATCGAGTCGCCGTCGACCTTGATCTGCTTCTCCTCCAGCGGCCGGCTCGCCGGGCCGTCGACCACCGAGCCATCGGAGATCTTGAACTTGCTCCCGTGGCACGGGCAGTTGATCGTCCCGCCGGAGACGGAGCCGACCGGGCACCCCTGGTGGGTGCACAGGGCGCTGAACGCCTTGAACTGACCGTCGCTCGGCTGGGTGATGACGATCTTCTCGTCCTTGAAGATCTTGCCGCCGCCGGTGGGGATGTCGCTCGTCTTGGCCAGGCCGCCCGCGCCGGAGCCGGCGTCCTTCCCTCCCGGGTCCGAGGAGGCCGCCGGCTCGCCCGCGGAGTCGCCCCCGGAGGTGGTCGCCGACGTCCCGTATCCGCCGCAGGCGGTCAGCGCGACCGCCAGACCCGCACCGCCGGCCCCGAGCATCACCGCACGCCGTGTCGTGTCCATCTCGCTCATATGTCAGCCTTCCTCAGATTGCGTCATCACGTGCTACGGCCCACGCCCCGCACCAGTTCAGCATGAGGCACCTGTGACTTCGGCAGTATGCACAATTACCCGTAAGCCCAAGATCAGTCTTCCGCCGCAGCCGGCGGCCCCTGAGAGACCCTGCCACATTCGGGCATCGCTCTCGAAGACGCGCACTGTATCCCGGGCGGCCGGTCTCCCGGAGACGTTCCGGCCCCCTCCGGCGGGGCATCGAGAAGACGGCGCTCCGGCCCGGTGGCCGGAGCGCCGCGGGCGGGTCAGCCGCCGAGGATCTTGCTGAGGAAGCGGCCGGTGTGGCTGTCCTCGACCTGGGCGATCTGCTCGGGGGTGCCGGTGGCCAGCACCTTGCCGCCCTTCGACCCGCCCTCGGGGCCCATGTCGATGATCCAGTCGGCGGTCTTGATCACATCGAGGTTGTGCTCGATGACGATGACGGTGTTGCCGCCGTCCACCAGGCGTCCGAGGACGCCGAGGAGCTTGTGGATGTCCTCGAAGTGCAGGCCCGTGGTGGGCTCGTCCAGGACGTAGACCGTGCGGCCGGTGGAGCGGCGCTGCAACTCGGAGGCCAGCTTGACGCGCTGGGCCTCGCCGCCCGACAGCGTGGTCGCGGGCTGGCCGAGCCGGACGTACCCCAGGCCGACGTCATTGAGCGTCTTGAGGTGGCGCTTGATCGCCGGGATGGCGTCGAAGAACTCCAGGGCCTCCTCGATCGGCATGTCGAGGACCTCCGAGATCGTCTTGCCCTTGTAGTGGACCTCCAGGGTCTCCCGGTTGTACCGGGCGCCGTGGCAGACCTCACAGGGGACGTAGACGTCCGGCAGGAAGTTCATCTCGATCTTGATGGTGCCGTCGCCTGAGCACGCCTCGCAGCGGCCGCCCTTGACGTTGAAGCTGAACCGGCCCGGCTGGTAGCCGCGGATCTTCGCCTCGGTGGTCTGCGCGAACAGCTTGCGGACGTGGTCGAAGACGCCGGTGTAGGTCGCGGGGTTGGACCTCGGAGTGCGACCGATGGGGCTCTGGTCGACGTGCACGACCTTGTCCACCAGGTCGGTGCCGGTCACCCGGGAGTGCCGGCCCGGGACGGTCTTGGCGCCGTTGAGCTCCTTGGCCAGCGCGTTGTACAGGATGTCGTTGACCAGGGTGGACTTACCCGACCCGGACACACCGGTGACCGCGGTGAACACCCCGAGCGGGAACTCGGCGTCCACGCCCTTGAGGTTGTGCTCGCGGGCGCCCTTGACCACCAGCTTGCGCTTGGCATCGCGCTTGCGCCGCTCGCCCGGCACGGCGATGCTCCTGCGTCCCGACAGATAGGCGCCGGTGAGGGAATCTTCACTGGCGAGCAGGTCGTCCACGGTGCCGGAGACGACGACCTGGCCACCGTGCTCGCCGGCGCCGGGGCCGATGTCGACCACCCAGTCGGCCGCCGCGATGGTGTCCTCGTCGTGCTCGACGACGATCAGCGTGTTGCCCATGTCGCGCAGCCGGATCAGCGTGTCGAGCAGGCGCTGGTTGTCACGCTGGTGCAGGCCGATCGACGGCTCGTCCAGGACGTAGAGCACGCCGACCAGGCCCGAGCCGATCTGGGTGGCCAGGCGGATGCGCTGGGCCTCACCACCGGCGAGCGTGCCGGCCGCGCGGTCGAGGGTGAGGTAGTCGAGGCCGACGTCGAGCAGGAAGCCCAGCCGCGCGTTGATCTCTTTGACCACGCGCTCGGCGATGTGCATGTCGCGCTCGGAGAGGGTGAGCTCACCGAGGAACCCGGCGCACTCGCCGATCGACATGCCCGACACCTCGGCGATGGACCGGTCGCTGACCGTCACCGCCAGCGAGACCGGCTTGAGCCTGGCTCCCTTGCAGGTGGGGCAGGGGATCTCGCGCATGAAGCCCTCGAAGCGCTCGCGCGAGGAGTCGCTCTCGGCCTCGGCGTGCCGGCGCTGCACCCAGGGGATCACGCCTTCGAAGGTGGTGTAGTAGGACCGCTGGCGGCCGTAGCGGTTGCTGTAGCGGACGTGCACCTGCTCGTCGTAGCCGCGCAGCAGTGCCTTCTGCGCCTGCTTGGGGAGCCGCTCCCACGGGGTGTCGAGGTCGAATCCCATGGCGTGGCCGAGGGCCTCGACGAGCCGGATGAAGTAGTCGCTGGTGTGGCCGCCCGCCCACGGGGCCAGAGCGCCGTCGCCCAGCGACTTCTCGGGGTCGGGCACCACCAGCTCGGGGTCGACCTCCATGCGGGTGCCGAGGCCGGTGCAGTCGGGGCAGGCGCCGAAGGGCGAGTTGAACGAGAACGAGCGCGGCTCGAGCTCCTCGAACGACAGGTCGTCGTAGGGGCAGTAGAGGTGCTCGGAGTAGAACCGCTCACGGCCGGGGTCGTCGTCGGGCAGGTCGACGAAGTCGAGGGTGATCGTGCCGCCGGACAGCTGCAGCGCCGTCTCGACCGAGTCGGTGAGCCGGCGGCGCGCGCCGTCCTTGACCGAGAGGCGGTCGACGATGACCTCGATGTCGTGCTTCTCGTACTTCTTCAGGACCGGCGGCTCCTCCAGCCGGACGATCGTGCCGTCGACCCGCGCCCGGGCGAAGCCCTTGGTCTGCAGCTCGCGGAACAGCTCGGAGTACTCCCCCTTGCGCCCGCGGATGACCGGAGCCATGACCTGGAAGCGCGTGCCTTCGGGCAGCTCGAGGACACGGTCCACGATCTGCTGCGGGGTCTGCCGGGCGATCGGGCGGCCGCAGGTGGGACAGTGCGGCTTGCCGATGCGCGCCCACAGCAGGCGCAGGTAGTCGTAGACCTCGGTGATGGTGCCGACCGTGGACCGCGGGTTGCGGGAGGTGGACTTCTGGTCGATCGAGACGGCCGGCGACAGGCCCTCGATGAAGTCGACGTCGGGCTTGTCCATCTGCCCGAGGAACTGCCTGGCGTACGCCGAGAGCGACTCGACGTAGCGCCGCTGGCCCTCGGCGAAGATGGTGTCGAAGGCCAGGCTGGACTTGCCCGAGCCGGACAGCCCGGTGAATACGATCAGAGCGTCTCGCGGCAGGTCGAGCGAGACGTCCTTGAGATTGTGTTCGCGCGCGCCACGAACGATCAAGCGGTCGGCCACAGCAGATCTCTCATGTTGGGGTTGCGATCCACGGCGGCCGCAGACGGCCACCTCTGACTAGTCGCCGCCACTGTAACGACGGGGTCCGACAGTTTTCCCGCCCTCCGGCGGAGCAGGCGCGGCGAGCCGGGGGCCCCGTGCCCGCGGACGGTCGCGTGGGAACGGACCGATGGGGAAATGATGGTTCGCATGACGGTTCTGAAAGCCCTCCGCGCCGAACTCGCCGCGGCCACGGACCGGTTGCTCGCGACCACGGCCGCGTTGACCGACCCGGACGTCACGGCCCCCTCCCTGCTTCCGGGCTGGACGCGCGGCCACGTGCTGGCCCACGTCGCCCGCAACGCCGACAGCCACGTCAACCTCGTGACGTGGGCCGGGACAGGTCTGTACACACCACAGTACCCAACGCAGGAGGCCAGAGAGACGGGGATAGCCGAAGGAGCCGCGCGGCCCGCGAAGGAGCAGCACACCGACATCGCCGAAAGCGCGGCCCGGCTCGAGGCCGCCATCGACGGCCTGCCCGGCCACGCCTGGGCCGCGACGGTGGGCACCATGAGCGACTCCGAGCACCCCGCCTGGTACATCCTGGTGCGCAGGATCAGGGAGGTGGAGTTCCACCACGTGGACCTCGGCGCGGGCTACACCTGGGCCGACTGGCCCGAGCCCTTCGTGTGGCGCGAGTTGCACGAGGTGATGGCGCTCTGGCCGCGCGGCGAGAGCCAGGTGAGGGCGGTTCATGCGGACGAGCGGTCCTGGACGGGCCTCGGCGAAGGACCGGCCGTGGAAGGGCCGCCCGCCGCCGTGCTGGCCTGGGTCACCGGCCGCCTCGGCCCCGGCGATCCGCGGATGCCGGTGGGCGTACGCGAGGAGGATGATCGGGACGGGGTGGCGAGGCTTAGGCTGGCGGGGAAGCCCCCGGCGGCGCCGCGGTGGGCGATGACGCCGCCGCCCGGCCTGCCGGCGACGCCACCTGAGGAGTACCCATGACCTATACCGGTGATGTGACCGCCGGCGGCCCCGCCGATGTACGCGAGTTGCCCGACCTGACGATCAGCAAGCTGGAGGTCGGCGGCTTCGGCAACAACGCCTATCTCCTGCGCTGCCGGGAGACCGGCGACGGGCTGCTGATCGACGCCGCCGCCGAGCCCGACCGGCTGCTGGAGCTCATCGGCGACCTGCCGATCAGCCAGGTCGTGACCACCCACCGCCACCGGGACCACTGGACTGCCCTGGCCGAGGTGGTCAAGGCGACCGGCGCCGAGACCGTCGCCCACCCGCTCGACGCCCCGCACCTGCCGGTGCCGGTCACCCGTCCGGTCGAGCACGGCGACAAGGTCACCGTCGGTGTGGTCACCCTCGACGTGATCCACCTGCGCGGCCACACGCCGGGCTCGATCGCGCTGCTGTTCCAGAACGCCCACCTGTTCACCGGCGACTCGCTGTTCCCCGGCGGGGTGGGCAACACCGAGCGCGACCCCGCCCGGTTCGACCGGCTCTACGGCGACGTGGTGGAGCGGATCTTCGACCGGCTGCCCGACGAGACGTGGGTGTACCCGGGCCACGGCAAGGACACCACGCTCGGCGCCGAGCGCCCGTCGCTGCCCGAGTGGCGCGCCCGCGGCTGGTAGAGCCTGCGACCGCCTGGGCGCACCGGCCCGGTCCGGGAACGACAGGACGGCCCGGCCTCCCGCGAGGAGAGGCCGGGCCGTCCGGGCGTGGCTAGCGGATCGCCGCCTCGGTCTCCTTGCGCTCCTTGCGCTGCTCGCGCTTGAACATCAGCACACGCAGCGGGATCGCCGACACCAGGGCGATCTGCATGCAGGCGCCGATCTGGATCAGCAGGTCGCCGCCGGACAGGTCGGCGGCCCACACCACCAGGCAGGCCACATTGATCATGATCCAGCCGAGCACGACGGCCGCGAGGTTGCCCTTGGGCTTGGGGTACTCGATGCGGCTGACCATGAGCCAGGCCACGGCGAAGATGCCGAGCAGGGTGAGGTAGGACGGCTGGAACAGCAGCACGATCGACACGACGGTCATGGCGCCCATCGGAATCGGCAGGCCCATGAAGTCGCCGCTCTTGGTCTTCACGCACGCGAACCGCGCCAGGCGCACGACGCCGGCGACCAGCACCGAGACGGCGGCCGCCAGAACGATCCAAAGCGGCAGCTTGTGCGAAAAGCCCGCCCAGGCCACCACCATGAACGCCGGGGCGAAACCGAAGCTGATCACGTCGGCGAGGTTGTCCAGCTCGGCGCCCATGGCCGAGGCGCGGAACCTGCGGGCGACCAGGCCGTCGAACAGGTCGCAGGTGGCGCCGATCAGCAGCAGCACCACCGCGGTCGCGAAGTAGCGGGGGTCGGACTCGAACTCCCGGTTGACCTGCAACTGCGTGATCGCCGACCAGGCGAGGACGCACACCGCGAGGAACCCGCACACCGCGTTGCCGATGGACAGCGAGTCGGCCGCCGACAGCCGGAACGCCTTGCCGACCGGCCCTCGGGGCTCTTCGTCCTCCTCCTCGCCCTCCATGGACCAGTCTGCCTCAGCCGCGGTCAATGCGAGTCACCCCTGCCGTCGTACGCTGCCCCACGCTCACCGCCGGGGCGATCCCTTCGGGAAGGTAGATGTCCACGCGCGAGCCGAAGCGGATCAGCCCGATGCGCTGCCCTTGCGCGACCTTGGCGCCCACGCCGAGGTACGGCACGATGCGTCGCGCCACGGCGCCGGCGATCTGCACGAGCTCCAGGTCGCCGATCGGCGTGGCGAGGTGCCAGACGACCCGCTCGTTCTGGTCGCTGTCCTTGTCGAACGCCGGCCGGAAGCCGCCCGGGACGTGACGCATCGAGGTCACCGTTCCCTCGGCCGGCGCGCGGTTCACGTGGACGTTGAGCGGGCTCATGAAGATCGCGACGCGGGTGCGCCCGTCCGGCTGGGGGTCGATGCTCTGCACCACGCCGTCGGCGGGGCTCAGCACCAGCCCGTCGCCCGGCTCGCGCTCGGGGTCGCGGAAGAACCACACCATGGCGCCGGTGAGAGCCGTCAGCGGAGCCGCCGCGAGCAACCATGGGCGCGACCGCCGGGCCAGCACCGCCGAGACGGCGGCCGCGGCGGCGGTCGGGACCAGCCACGGAGAGACGCCACGTGCCAGCCGCACGCGGCGGCGGCCGTGGCTTGGCGAATCGTTGGACACAGGGAACCTTATGTGATGTTTGCGGGTAGAGACCGGTTCGTGACTTGTCGCCGAATGTTACCCATCCCGTCGGCGTTGCATAGCAATACTGGACAAGCAAATCGGCTCATGCACCATTTCGCTACCCCTGGGACACCTTCGCCGGGGCCGTGGTGCCGCCCGACCGCCGGTCGCGCCTGGCCTTGATCAGGCTGGCCACGGTGGTGACCGTCATCGTGACGCCGATGACCGAGAGTGAGACCCAGATCGGCACCTCGGGCGCCCAGGAGACCCCGCTGCCGTGCAGGGCGTCCAAGATGAGCTTGACCCCGATGAAGGCCAGGATGAACGACAGGCCGTAGCTGATGTACACCAGCCGCTGCAGCAGGCCGCCGAGCAGGAAGTAGAGCTGGCGCAGGCCCATCAGGGCGAAGGCGTTGGCGGTGAAGACGATGAAGGCGTCCTGGGTGAGACCGAAGATCGCCGGGATGGAGTCGAGCGCGAACAACAGGTCGGTGGTGCCGATTGCGACCATCACGATCAGCATGGGGGTCACCATGCGGCGGCCGTCGATCCGGGCGGTGACCTTGGAGCCGACGAAGCCGTCCGTGGTGGGGAAGATGCGGCGCACCCAGCGCAGCAGGAGGTTCTCCTTGAACTCCTCCTCGTCGTGGCCGCGCAGCAGGTTCACCGCGGTGTACAGCAGGAAGGCCCCGAACACGTAGAACAGCCAGCCGAACCGCTCGAGGGCGGCGGCGCCGACCAAGATGAACGCCCCGCGCATCACCAGGGCCATCAGTATGCCGACCAGCAGCACCTTGTGCTGGTAGATGCGGGGCACGGCGAAGCGGCCCATGATGATGTAGAAGACGAAGAGGTTGTCGACGCTCAGGCTGTACTCGGTGAGATAGCCGGCGAAGAACTGCCCGGCCTGGTCGGCTCCCGCGACCGCGAACATGCCGATGCCGAAAAGGACGGCGAGCGTGACGTAGAAACCGACCCAGAAACCGGCCTGCCGCATCGAGAACTCACGCGGTTCGCCTCTGTCGACGATCCACAGGTCGAACGCCAGCACGACCAGCAGGCCGCCGATGACGGCCAGCCACGCCCACACGGAAACGTCCAAAATGACAAACCTCCGGCCAACGTCAAAGTGCCGGAGGTCTCTCCCGCCCGCATGCGTCCGCGGACCGGCAGCCCCGGGCGCGCCATAGGGGACGCACCGTGATGACGAGGCTGTCGCGAAGGGATACTCCCCCCCTCGCCGAGGAGTATAGGCGAGCGAGTAAGCCCTACCTAATCAAGGTTTGCGCGCACCGCCGTGGCGGCGCGGCCAGCCGTGGTCAGCCGTGACCTCCCGCCGCCTGCCGTGCCGCCTCGTAGGCCGCCACGGCCGCGCTCAGCGCGTCCTGCTCGCCCGGGAGCGGGCGAGCCGCCGCGGCGGCCGACAGGCGTCCGGCGAGCCCGGGGTCGCCGAGCAGCCCGGCGATCTGCGCCCGCAGGGCGGCCGCGTCCCCGGGCGGGACGAGCAGTGCGGCGTCGCCGACCATGCCGGGGATGCCCCCGACGGCGGTGGCGATGATCGGACGGCCGGCCCGCAGCGCCTCCTGCACGCTGAGCGGCTGCCCCTCCCAGCGGCTGGGGACGATCACCGCGTCGGCTGCCCCGAGCAGGTCGGCCACATCGGCCCGGTCCCCGAGCAGCCGGACCGGCAGCGCCTCGGCGTCGATGCGCTCCTGCAGCGCGCCACGCAGCGGCCCCTCCCCCGCGACCACGAACAGCGGGGCCGCGGCGTCCTGCCCGTAGGGCCCGCGCGCGGCGTCCAGCAGGGTGGAAAGGCCCTTCTGCTGGGCCAGTCGGGCGATCGTGAGGAGGATCGGCCCGGTGTCCTGCTCGTGGCCGGGAGGCCGCAGTCCGGCGCGCACCTCGGCGGCGGGCCTTGCGGGAGGGCGCAGCGGCGGCGCCGGCACGACGGCGGCGGCCACCCGCCTGGCGCCGCGGGCGGCCATCCGTTCACCGAGGTCGGGGGCGACGACCAGCACCAGGTGGGCACGCCGGGCGACGATGCGCTCCAGCAGGCCGTACACCGCGCCGATCACCCCTGACGTGGTCAGCGCGTTGTGCAGGGTGACCACCAGGGCGGCGCGGCGCCCGGTGAGCGCCAGGGCCGCCAGCGCGCCGGCGCGCAGCCCGTGGGCGTGCACCACGTCGGCCCCCGCCGTCAGCGCGCGCAGGCGCAGCACAGCCCGGGCGTCGGCGGCCGGGCGGGGACGGTCGGAGACGGGAACCTCCGCGAAGGGGGCGACGGTGGAGAAGCCGAAGGCTGCCTCGGTGCTCGCCGGGCCCGCCACCACGACCCGGTGTCCCTCGCGGGCCAGCCCTTCGGCGAGCATCCGCACGTGCCGTCCCACTCCGCCGGTGCTCGTCCCGAGCACCAGCGCCACGCGCCGCGCCGTCTCAGCCACTGCGACACTCCCCTTCCGTCACCGCTCCCGCTCCCCGCCCGCCGGGGAGCGCCATCACCCGGTCGCACCCGCCACCGGACCGCCGTGCCCACCGCCGGTGGATGACCCGTGCCACCAGGCGGCGACGCGGCCTGGGAACCGTTTCACCCGCGTCGCACCCGGGGCAGGGCCGCCGTGATGTCGTGCCGGTCGACCGCCAGTGCCACCGCCAGGGACGCCACCAGCGCCGCCGCGCCCGCGAGCACGGCCACGCCCGCCCCGGCGACCGGGCCGCCGGTGGGCAGCAGGGTGGTGACCCACCATCCGGCCAGGAAGCCGGCGCCACCGCCGAGCACCGCCGCGAGCGACGCCCGGGCGAGCCCGGCCAGCGCCGCCGCGCCGTGCGGCCGGGCCACCGCCACCAGCAGCAGAGCCCCGCCCGCGGTCATGCCCACCGTGCTGCCCAGGGCCAGCCCGCCGAGCCTCCACCCCTCGGGCGAAACCGCCGCGAACGCCGCCTGGGCCGCCATGACCACCAGCCAGCCGGCCACCGTGCCGGCCGCGGCGGCCCTCCCCCTCCCCTGGGCGTACAGGACGCGGCCGAGGTGGGCGAGCAGCCCGTACCCGACCAGGCCGGGGGCGAACAGCGCGATGGCCCGGGCCAGCTCCGCGACGCTGACCTGGCCGGGGATGCCGGAGACGAACACGGCGGCGACCGGTGCCGCGACGGCGGCGAGCACCCCGGCGGCGAGCCCGGACACCAGCACGACGGCCCGGGTGGTCCGTGCGGACAGCGCGGCGAACCCGTCGCGGTCGCCGTCCTCGGCGCGGGCGGACAGCGCGGGGAAGGCGCTGGTGGCGATGGGCACGGCCAGGACCGCGTAGGGCACCTGGTAGATCGCCCAGGCGAAGCCGTACCCGGCGCTCCCGCCCGCTCCGAAGTACCGGTTGGCGAGCCAGAGCACCAGCGCCGTGGCGGCCTGCTGGGCGAGAAGCGCGCCGAGCCCGGCCGCGGCCAGGCGGCGCACCCGCGCGGCGACCCCGGCGGGGAAGCGCAGGGTGGGCCGCAGCCGCAGGCCGAGCCGGGAGAAGGGGCCGATCACGGTGACGACCAGCGCGAGCACGCCCAGCGTGGTGCCCACCGACAGGGCGAGCTCGGCGGGGCGCGGCACCTCGGCGAGCGGGTCGACCGTCCCGTGGCCGAGCGGGGTGAACAGCAGGTAGGCGACGATGACCACCAGGCTGGACACCAGCGGGGCGGCGGCCGGGGCGGCGAAGCGGCGGTGGGCCTGCAGCACCCCGTACAGCACCACGGCCAGGCCGTACAGCGGGATCTGCGGGGCGAACACGACGAGCATCCGGGTGGCCATGCCCACCAGATCGCCCGCCTGGGCCTGGCAGCCGGACACCTGCCCGGTGAACAGCACGATCAGCGGGCGGGCGGCCAGGGCGGTGAGGACGCCGAGCGGGACCAGCAGCACCAGCACCCAGGTGAGCAGCGCGGAGGTGATCTGCCCGACCCGCTCCCGGGCCTGCTCGGCGCTCTCCTGCTCCGCCGCCTCGCCCGGCGCCGACCCGGCCCCCGCGCGGGCGACCGCCGGGGCCGCGGCGCGGGTGGCCGCGCCGGCCAGCACGGGGACCACCATGCCGGCCAGGGCGCCGCCGGCGACGACCTCGAAGATGATGTTGGGCAGCCCGTTGGCGGTGGTGTAGGCCGTGCCGAGGCAGCCGGTGCCGATCGTGCGGGCCAGGACGAGCTGCTTGGCGAAGCCGACCACCCGTGCCAGCACCGTGACGGCCCCGATCAGGACCGCCGCGGCGGCGAGGCCCCGGCCCACCCGTGCGGTCATGCGGGACGGCGGCCCAGCATGTCGAGCCGGTTGAGCACCGGGTTGCCGGCGATGACCTTGGTGAAGCTGACCTTCTCGGAGGCGGCGGTGAGCGCGGCGACCGTGCCGAGCACGGCCAGGCGCGAGCGGCGGTCCAGGCTCGCGACGGCGGCGACGCCGAGCAGCGCCCCGAGCGCGTTGGCCCCGGCGTCGCCGAGCATGGCGCGCTCGCCGAGGTCTTCGGGCAGCAGAGCCAGGCCCGCGCCGAGCGGGGCCGCGGCCAGGGCCGCCGCCGCGGTGCCCGGCCCGCCCGCCCGCGCCTTGGCGAGCGAGACCGCGAGCAGCGGGCCACCGGTCAGCAGCCCCACCTTGATGGCGCGGCCGGGCCGCAGGTCGAACAGGTTGGCCAGGTTGGCGGCCCCGGCGATCAGCGCGCCGTCGGCGAGCGTGCCGGCGGCGCGGGCCAGCGGCCCGCCCTTCTCCCCCGGCCGGCTCGGCAGGAGCGCGGCGGCGGCCAGGCCCGCGGCGCCGATGCCGAGGATCTTGACCGCTCCGCTGGTGACCTCGCCGCGCGCCAGGGCGGCCAGGTGGCCCTTGAAGCCCTTGGACGAGGTGGCCCCGCGCAGGTCGTCGTACGCCCCGAGGGCTCCGCTGCCCGCGGTGGCCAGCAGGGCCGCGGCGCGGGCGCGCACCGGCAGGCCGGGCGCCAGTGCCGCCGCCGCGCCGGCGCCCGCGACGAACGCCGGGCCCTCCAGCAGGGTGAGCGGCTCACCGCGGTGGTTGGTGCGCGTCCAGGTCTTCTCGTCGCCGATCGGAGGGCGGCGGGTGAACGCCGCGTAGGCGGCGCGGGCGGCGACGGCGCCGAGGGCCGCGCCGGTCAGGGCGCCGAGCCAGGTGCGATGGGCCACTGCTGATCCCTCTTCATCAGGAGCGTCCGGCGCGGGAGCCGGCACGGGTCGTCAGGACGGGGCGGCCGTCCGCGGGAACCGGCGGCCGGATGCACGGTGGGCGGGCCGCGCTCGCGGTGCGCCCGGTCAGCCGCCCGCCGCAGGGGTGGGCGTGGGCGCGGCCAAGGAGGTCGGTTCGAGTGCCGTGGCGTCGGAGCCGAGGCCGTACTGCCCGACCTCTCCGGCGGCCTGCTCCCGCAGAGCGTAGACCACCACGGCCTGCCCGATGGCCATATCGACGTCGTCGACGGTGGAGACCTTCGAGGAGGCCTCGCTCTCGGCGCGCAGCGCGCCGATGACGCCGGCCGTCGCGGAGGTGGGCACCGTCCCGGCGATGACGGCGCCCTGGCCACCCTCGTCGAGCCGGGCGGCCAGCGACACGACGGCGGCGTTCTGCGCGTCGGCGGCCTCGCCCTCGAACGGCGCGGCGGGGGCCACGACCAGGGCGAGGGTGGCGCGCTTGGCGGCCTCTCCCTCCACGGTCAGCAGCCCGTCGCGCTGGAAGGAGTCGAGCAGCGCGGCGCCCGCCGGATCCTCCTTGCCCGCCTGGGCCTTGTCGGCGGTCATCAGAGCGCCGGTCAGCACGGCGGCCGCCTTGTCATAGGGCGTGGCGTTGAGGGCGAACTCCAGGCCGGAGGGCTTGACGCTGGTGGCCAGCTCGTCCAGCGTCACCGCCTGCTCGGCGTTGAGGTACTTCTCGGTGAGGGTGATCCGGCCGCTCACCACGGCCCCGGCCGCCGTGACGACGTTCTGCAGCGGCTCGCGGAGCTTGGTGTCGGCCCCGGGCGCCTCGACGATCAGGACCCGCTCGCCGGCCAGGGCGCCCTGGACGAGCTGCGGGAGCCGGTCGGCGACGAAGGCGTCACCGGCCGAGCCGCGGGCCTGCGCGACGCCGACCCGGGAGCGCAGCTCGGCGTTGTCCGCCTGCAACTGCGCGGAGACCGCCTCGGTGGAGGCGACCAGCGGGGCGTTCAGCACCGTGCTGCCCAGCACGATGCCGACGGCCAGCGCGAGGAAGATCGCGACGATGGAGACGAGGTGATAGCGGAAATCGATCACGAGAAGATTCCGACCAGCCAGAAGATGAAACCGTTCCAGGCGTCCTGCAGCCCGTTCAGCCAGACCTTGCCCATCGGCGAGAACCACAGGACCACGCCCACCGTGATCAGCGCCGTCGCCACCAGCAGCAGAAGCGAGCCGACCGAGATGCGGCTGCGGTAGAGCCGGCTCACTCCCTTGGCGTCCACCAGCTTGCCGCCGACCCGCAGCCGGGTGAGGAAGGTGCTCGCCATGCCCGAGCGGCCCTTGTCCAGGAACTCCACCAGGGTGGCGTGCGTGCCGACGGCGACGATGAGGCTTGCGCCCTTGTCGTCGGCCAGCAGCATCGCGATGTCCTCGCTGGTGCCGGTCGCCGGGAAGACGACGGCCTGCTGCCCGAGCTGCTGGACGCGCTCCAGCCCTGGGGCCCGGCCGTCGCGGTAGGCGTGCACGACCAGCTCGGCGCCGCAGCACAGCGCGCGCTCGGACACCGAGTCGAAGTCGCCGACGATGAGGTCGGGCAGGTAGCCGGCCTCCAGCAGCGCGTCGGCGCCGCCGTCCACCCCGATCAGGACGGGGCGGTACTCACGGATGTAGGGACGGAGGGTGGCGATGTCCTCCTTGTAGTGGTAGCCGCGCACCACCACCAGGACGTGCCTGCCCTCCATCGTGGTGCGGATGTCGGGGACGCCCACGCCGTCGAGCAGCAGGTCGCGCTCGCGGCGGATGTACTCCATCGTGTTGATGGCGAAGTCCTCGATCTGGACCGACAGGCCCGCGCGCGCCTCGGCCATCTTGGCGGCGACGCTCTCGGGAGTGGCGACCTCGCCCTTGCCGACGAGCTCGTCATCGAGGTGGATCTCGCCGTCGTGGACGCGCACCACGTCGCCGTCGCGGACGCGGTCGAACACCTCGGGGGTGACGTTGTCGATGACGGTGACGCCCGCGTTCAGCAGGATCTGCGGGCCGAGGTTCGGGTAGCGGCCGCTGATGCCCGCCGCGACGTTCAGCACCACCGAAACGCCGCACGCGACAAGAGCCTCCGCGCTCACCCGGTCGACGTCGACATGATCGATGATCGCTATCTCCCCGGGCCGGAGGCGTTTGGTGAGCCCCTTGGTGCGCCGGTCGATCCTCGCCACTGCCGTCACCCCGGGAAGATCTGAGACCTTCCTGCGGCGGAGCCCCTGAACCCTCAAGGTCGGCACCTTCATCACGAACCATCCTGCCAGAGCGTGCGACCAAGATGTGCCCGCATCACGGCGTGTCAGTTGTCTTGTGCGGTGGGAAGCCGGGCGGGGGCCGCGGCGGCCGCGCGTGTTGCGATTACCCCGCAGGACGTCCCGCACGCCTGCGCGGCGTCCTGTCACGACCGCGGCGCGCGGGAGCGGCGGCACGCGACCGGCCCGGAGGTCAGTCCTCCGCCTTGTCGGCGGCGGCGTTCGACAGCAGCTCCTCGGCGTGGGCGCGGCCGAGCTCGGAGTCCTCCAGCCCGGCCAGCATGCGGGCCAGCTCTCTGGCCCGTCCCTCGCGGTCGAGCGCGGTGACGCCGCTGCGCACCACGCTGCCGTCGCCCGCCTTCTCGACGACCAGGTGCTGGTCGGCGAACGCGGCGACCTGCGGCAGGTGGGTGACCACGATGACCTGCGCGGTGCGGGCCAGCCGGGCCAGGCGCCTGCCGATCTCGACCGCCGCCTTGCCGCCGACGCCGGCGTCGACCTCGTCGAACACGAAGGTCGGCACCGGGTCGGCGCCCGCGAAGACGACCTCGATGGCCAGCATGACCCGGCTCAGCTCGCCGCCGGAGGCGCCCTTGTTCAGCGGCAGGGCCGGCGCGCCGGGGTGGGACATCATGCGCAGTTCGATCTCGTCGGCGCCGTCGGGGCCGAACGAGCCCGCGGGGGTGAGCACCACGACGACGCGGGCGTGCGGCATGGCCAGCGCGGACAGCTCGGCGGTCACCGCCTCGCCGAAGCGCTCGGCGGCGGCGGCGCGGATCGCGGTGAGCTCGGCGGCCAGCTCGGTGAGCCGGGCCGTCAGCTCCTCGTGCTCGCGGGTGAGCTCGGCGATGCGGTCGTCGTCTCCGGCGAGCTCACCGACCCGGTCCGCGGCCTGGCGCGCCCATTCGAGAACGGCCTCGGTGTCCGCACCGTACTTGCGCATCAGACCGTTCAGCACCGCCCGGCGCTCCTGGACGAGGGCCAGCCGCGCCGGGTCGGCGTCGACCGACTCGGTGTAGGCGGCCAGTTCGGTGGCGACGTCCGACACCAGGTACCCGGCCTCGGCGAGCCGGTCCGCGATGCCAGAGAGCGCGGTGTCGTACTCGCGGACGGCCTCGACGACCGCGCGTGCCTGTCCCAGCAGCGACACGGCGTCCTGCAGGCCCTGGGCGCCGGCCATGGGGTCGCCGAGCAGCGCCGTGTGGGCGGTCGCGGCGGCGTTCTTGAGCGCGTCGGCGTGCGCGAGGCGCTCCTCCTCGTGCTTGAGCTCGGCCTCCTCGCCCGGCTTGGGGTCGGCCTTCTCGATCTCCTCCAGGCCGAAGCGCAGGTGGTCGGCCTCCTGTGCCCGCTCGCGCGCCCTGGTGGTGAGCTCCCGGAGCTCCTCGCCGGCCTCCTTGTGCCGCTTGTACGCCTGCTGGTAGGCGCGCAGCGGCTTGACGAGCTCCTCGCCGGCGTACCGGTCGAGGGCGGCGCGCTGGCGCCCCGGCTGGAGCAGCCGCTGCTGGTCCATCTGGCCGTGCACGGCGACGAGGTCCTCGGCGAGGTAGGTCAGGGTGCCGACCGGCACCGACCGGCCGCCGAGCCAGGCACGGGACCGGCCCTCCGCGGAGACCGTCCTGGCGATGATGAGCTCGCCGTCCTCGATCTGGCCGCCGATGTCCTCCACCTGCTGGGCGACCCGGCCGCCGGGCTCGACGACCAGGGTGCCCTCGACGGTGGCGCGCTCGGCTCCGGGGCGCACGCGGGCGGGGTCGGCCCGGCCGCCGAACAGCAGCCCCAGCCCGGTCACGACCATCGTCTTGCCCGCGCCGGTCTCGCCGGTGACGACCGTGAATCCCGATGAGAGCCGGAGGACCGCCTCATCGATCACCCCGAGCCCTTTGATCTGGACCTCATCGACCCGTGGCCGCACTGGGTCCCTCCCGCCGTTTCGCCGCGCCGCCTTCCGTCCGGGCACCTCGCCGGACCGTGTGGGCTTGGCTCGGTCACCACTTGTGCGGGGTCGATCCTACGCGTAAATCGCCAAGGTTTTCGATGACCGGGACTTGTCCCCGGGTGGCCCGCACGGCCCCGGCGCCGCTCGGCCGGGCGGGTCTCCGGGCCAGGAAAGGCAGGGCGAACCGGGTGGCGGACCTGCCTGACCTGGTCATTTGCGTATGCGGCCGCGCCATCCCTGGACCGGGAGGTCGAACTTGGCGACCAGACGGTCGGTGAACGGGGCGCCGATGGTCTCGGCGTCGTGCAGCCGCGCCAGCCGCACCGGCAGGTCGGCGCGGCGCACCTCCACCCGCACGCCGGGCGGCAGGTCGAAGCGGCGCCGCCCATCGCACCACAGGACGCCGCCGGAGGTTCCGGGCAGGATCTCGACGGCGATGCTCGACCGGGGCGAGACCACCAGGGGCCTGGCGAACAGCGCGTGGGCACTGTTGGGCACCAGCAGCAGCGCCTCGACCTCGGGCCACACCACCGGCCCGCCCGCCGAGAACGCGTACGCCGTCGACCCGGTCGGGGTGGCGCAGATCACTCCGTCGCACCCCCAGCGGGACAGGGGCCGCCCGTCGATCTCGGCGACGACCTCCAGCATGCGGTCGCGCTTTTCGACGCTGGCCTCGTTGAGCGCCCAGGTGGAGGCCAGCAGCTCGCCGTTGGCCCGTACCCCGACCTCCAGCGTCATGCGCTCCTCGACGGTGTACCGGCTGGTGACGACGCGGTCGACGGCCTCGGCGAGGTCGGCCATCTCGGCCTCGGCGAGGAAACCGACGTGGCCGAGGTTGATGCCGAGGACCGGCGTGCCGACCGGGCGGGCCAGCTCGGCGGCGCGCAGCAGCGTCCCGTCGCCGCCCAGCACCAGCAGCATCTCGGCGTCCTCCGCGGCGGCCGGGCTCGCCGGGACCACGTCGACGCCGGGGGCGCCGATCTCCTCGGCCTCCGGCTCCATGACGCGGACCGTGAAGCCCTCGCCGAGGAATCTGTGGATCACCAGCCGCGCGCTCTCGACGGCCGGGTCGCGGCCGGTGTGGGCCGTGATCAGCACCGTGCGCTTCACGCCGTCCATGCTCAACTCCGCTCCTCCGGCGGCCGGTCACACGTCATTGGGGACCTTCGGTGATCGCCCGCTCGATCTCGGCGTCGAGGTCGGCGACCGGGGCGGCCCCCGGCCCCTTCCCGAGCCACAGCAGGTACTCGACGTTGCCCGAGGGGCCCGGCAGCGGGCTCGCGGTCACGCCGCGCACGGTCAGGGACAGCTCGCCCGCCGCCCGTGCGACATCACGGACGGATGCGGCGCGCAGGGCCGGGTCCCGTACGACGCCACCGGCTCCTACCCGCTCTTTGCCCACCTCGAACTGCGGCTTCACCAGCATCACGAAGTCGGCCTCCTGCGCCGCGCAGGCGGTGAGGGCGGGCAGCACCAGGCGCAGCGAGATGAACGACAGGTCGCCGACGACCAGCGTGGGCGGCTCGCCCACCATCGCGGGGGTCAGGTCGCGGACGTTGACCCGTTCCATGACGGTGACCCGCTCGTCGGTGCGCAGTTGCCAGGCGATCTGCCCGTACCCGACGTCGACGGCGAGGACGTGCGCGGCGCCGTGGCGCAGCAGGACGTCGGTGAAGCCGCCGGTCGAGGCGCCGGCGTCCAGGCAGCGGCGTCCTTCGACGGCCAGGCCGAGCGGCCCGAACGCCTCCAGCGCGCCGAGGAGCTTGTGCGCCCCCCGCGAGACGTAGTCGGGCCCGTCCGGCGCGTCGGCCACGACGATCGCCGAGGCGGTGTCCACCTGGGTCGCCGGCTTGGCGGCGGTGCGCCCGCCGACGCTCACCCGGCCATCGGTGATCAGCTCGGCCGCCTGCTCCCTGGAACGGGCCAGGCCGCGGCGCACCAGCTCGCTGTCCAGGCGCACGCGGCGGCTCAACGCGCCCACCCCCCGGGCGGCCGGGCCGTCATCGGGTGCCCTCCGCGCCGCCGGCGTCCCCCGGGCTCTGGGCCGGGGAGGGGTCGTCCATGGAGGCCAGGGCCGCCTCCAGCCCGCCCAGGACGTCCTCGAACACCGGGACGTGCTCCCGTACGGGCAGCTCCCCCAGGCCGCCCAGCCCGGCCAGGGCGGCGGCCACCCTGGCCTCGCCGGTCTCCGTCATCGCGTCGTCTCCACCCGTTCTCCGTACCCGGCCATCCGGGCGCCGCCGCTCGCGGTGCGCCCGCCGGCCGCGGCACCTTGGTCGCGGCGCCGATCAGGAACACGATGGAACGGTCGCGCGCCGGCGTCGCCGCCTGTTGTGATCGCCGCCGACCCGACCGTATCGGAAGCGGTCACCGGTGCGATGCTCTTCCCTTCCCTGGCCGCGCCCGCGCGCCGGATTTCGCGTAGTACTCAAGTGAAACGCTACCGTCCGTAAGTCGGAGGGCTTTAAAGGATGAGAAGGGGTACCACGCATGGCGACCGTCGACGAGTGCAGGGCGGCGCTGGACAAGCTCGCCGAGCAGTTCGCCGAGCTTGATCCAGCGACCCGTACCAAGCATGTGGTGGACAGGAGCATCAGCTGCCGGATCACCGATCTGGACGTGACGTTCTACGGGCGCATGCGCCAGGACGGGCTGGAGCCGTTCACCGAGGTGCCCCCCGCCGACGGGCGGCCCGCCGAGGTGCGCATCCGCATCTCCGGCGATGACCTGCTGTCCATGGTCAACGGCGAGCTGGACATGGGGCGCGCCGTCCTCGGCGGCCGCGTCAAGATCGACGCCAGCCTGGGAGACCTCCTGCGCCTGCGCAAGCTCCTCTGACCGCCCGCCGCGGGCGGCGGGCGCACAGTGGATGGACAGTGGGTGCATGGCGCCCTGGCCTCTCAGAGGCGTCCCGCGGCGCGGGGCGTGCACTCAGAGGTCGATCGCGGCCATGGCCTGGGTGAGCGCGCCGGGGTCCGTGCGTCCCTCGCCCGCCCGCGCCCAGGACGCGGCGCAGGCGACGCGCAGCCCGTCCAGGGGGTCGCCCCCGCCTTTGAGGTGCAGCCCGCCGTTCTCCCAGCGTGCCACCCAGCCGTTACGGCTCCACTCCTCGCCGTCCGAGACGACCGGCGCGGGCGGTTCGTGGACGGCCGAGACATCCGCGGCGATGTGCGTCGGCCGGTGCGCGGGCGGCGCGGTGAGCAGGCCGAGCGGACCGGTGACCCCGCTCAGCACCAGCAGGCTGTCCACGCCCGCCCTGGTGGCGGCCTCCACGTCGGTGTCGAGCCGGTCGCCCACGATGAGCGGGTCGCGCGCGCCGGTCCGCAGGATCGACTCCCGGTGCAGCGGCGGCTCGGGCTTGCCCGCCGAGACCGGCTCGACACCGGTGGCCGTCGCGATCACCCGGGTCATCGACCCGTTGCCGGGCAACTCTCCGCGGTCGGTCGGCATCGTGGTGTCGCCGTTGGCCGCGACGAACCAGGCGCCGCGCCGCACGGCCAGCGCTCCCTCGCCGAGCAGGGCGTAGGACAGGTCGGGCGAGATGCCCTGGACCACGGCCACGGGAGACTCCGCCGCCGTGGTGACCGGGCGCAGGCCCTGGGCGCGCAGAGCCGAGCGCAGGCCCATGCCTCCGACCACGAGCACCGCCGAACCCGGGGGCACCCGTTCGGCGATCATGCGGGCCGCGGCCTGGGCGGAGGTCACGACGTCGCCGGGCGTGGCGGGTACTCCGATGGACACCAGGTGCTCGGCGATCGCGGCGGGGGTGCGCGAGGCGTTGTTGGTCACGTAGGCGAGCCGCGCGCCGAGGTCGCGCGCGCGGGTGAGCGCCTCCGGGGCGCCGGGCACCGCCCGGCGGCCGAGGTAGACGACTCCGTCGAGATCGAGCAGCAAGGTGTCGTAGAGGTCGATCAGCGTGGACTCCATGGCCCCACTATTTCCGATCCCGTGCCCGGCCGATGACCCGCCCGCCTGCCGGGGCGCGGACGGAACGCCCGCACCGCCCCGCCCGCAGGCGCCGTTACGCCTGCCTTGCCCGCAGAGTCGCTCTGACCTGCTTGAGCGCGGAGACGTAGTCGCGCAGGTCCGGGCGCATGGCGACGGCCATGGCGAGGTGCTGGTGGGCGGCCTCCATGTCACCGGTCCGCCACAGGGCCATGCCCAGGCCGAAGTAGGCGTAGTCCTCGGTGGGGTTGGCGGAGACGATGCGGCGGAAGCTGTCGGCGGCGTCCTGGTATCTGCGCGAGTTGAACTGGGCCCTGGCCAGGGCCTCCCGGATGCTGCGCGACTCGGGCTCGGCGTCGGCCGCCCGGGCCAATATGGCCGCCGCGGCCGCGGGGCTGCCGTCCTTCAGCAGCTTGACCCCGCGCTGGAACCACTCATAGACGTCACCCTCGGGGGCGTTCCGCTGGTGGTCGAACTGCTCCGGCCCGCTTCGTCCCTGCACCATCGTGTGAGGCCTCCTTCAGAGGGCAAGTCATCCCGGCTTCCTGACGAGCCGGGCAGCGCTACGGGGTCGGGGCTGTCTCTGACGACTCAGGCCTTTATGGCACCATGCCCGGTATGGCCATCTCTGAACTGCCGTCACCAGGCGGACTGGTACTACGCCCGTTCCGGGGTGTGCGCTTCGCAGTGGATGATCTGGCCGCGGTCACCTCTCCACCGTACGACCTCGTCTCGGCGCAGGACGTCCGCGAACTGCTGGACGCTCACCCCAACAACGTGGTGCGCCTGATCCTTCCCGGGGGCGACCAGCACCGTTACGGTGAGGCCCGCGAGATCCTCCAAGGATGGCTCGGCTCAGGCGTCCTCGTCGTGGACGACCACCCGGCCCTCTATGTGTACGAGCAGAGCGGGCCGGGCCCGCTGCTGCGCGGCCTGATCGGCGACCTCGGCCTGTCGGAGCCGGAGGAGGGCGTCGTGCTCCCGCACGAGAACGTCATGCCCGCGACGGTGGCCGACCGTCTCGCGCTCATGAGGACCACCGAGAGCAACCTGGAACCGATCTTCCTGCTGTACGAGGGCGACGGCGGTGCTCCCGCCCGGCTGATCGAAGAGGTGGCCGCCACGCGGGAGCCGCTGGTGGACATCCGCACCGGCGACGGGGTCGGCCACCGGCTGTGGGCCCTGACCGACCCAGCGGAGCTGCGCGCCGTGCAGGACGGGCTCATCTCCCGCCGCGCGCTCATCGCCGACGGCCACCACCGCTACGCCACCTACCTGCAGTTGCGGCGCGAATACCACGCCGCGGGACGGGGCCCCGGCCCCTGGGACTTCGGCCTGGCCCTGCTCGTCGACTCGACGGCCTACCCGCCGGAACTCAAGGCGATCCATCGCGTCATCCCCGGCCTGTCCCTGGAGGAGGCCGTGGCGCGGGCCAAAGGGGCGTGGCAGGTGCACGAGCACGCACGCCTGGAAGAGGCGCTCGACGCGCTCGACGCGGCCCACGGGCCGGCGTTCGTGCTGGCGGGTGACGGCCCCGCCCACCTGCTCACCGATCCCGACCCCGTGCAGCTGCGGCACGCGATGCCCCCGGAGCGGTCGGCGACCTGGCGGTCGCTGGTCACCTCGATCCTCGCCGAATTCCTGCTGCCGAAGGTCTGGGGGATACCGGACGACGAGCGGACCGTGCGCATCGTCCACCACGACCCGTTCCTCGCCGCCGAGACCGCCCGCCGCGAGTCGGGCACCGCGGTGATCGTCCCGCCGCTCAAGGTGGCAGACGTGCTGGCCATCGCGGCCGGCGGAGAGCGCGTGCCGCGCAAGTCCACCTCGTTCGGCCCCAAACCGCGCACCGGACTCGTCCTGCGCACCTTCGACGCCGGCTGAACCGGGCGCGCGCCCGACGAGGCGCTCGTCGCCGTTCCGGCACGCCTGCGACCGGCTCGGGGTCGCCGGCTCCCCGCGGCGGCCGTCCGGCCGGACGTCCGCACGAGGGCGCGTGGACGGCCCTCCCCCGAGAGGCTTCAGCCCCTCGGGGGCGCCGTGCTCTCCCGAACCACCAGACGAGTGGGGACGAGCTCGGTGCCGGGACGCCAGTCGCCGCCGTCGCGGATCTGCCGCAGCACACCCTGGACGCAGCGCCGGCCGACCTCGGCGAAGTCCTGGTGAACGGTGGTCAGCGGGGGGACGAAGCACGCGGCGTCGGGAATGTCGTCGAAGCCGACCACGCTGACGTCGCCGGGCACCGCCCGGCCCCCCTCGTGGAGTGCGCGCAGCAGGCCGAGGGCCATCTGGTCGTTGGAGGCGAACACCGCGGTGCAGGCGGGATCCGCGGCGAGGGCCAGCCCGGCGGCATAGCCGGACTCGGCGGACCAGTCGCCGTGCAGGGGCGGTGGGACCGGTCGTCCGGCCTCCTTCAGGACCTGGCGCCAGGCCTCGGCCCGGCGCTGGCTGGCGAAGGACGTCTCGGGACCGGTGATGTGCCAGACGGTCCGGTGACCGAGGTCGAGCAGGTGACGGACGGCCAGGCGCGCCCCCTCGGCCTGATCGGTGTCCACGACGCTGTAGCGGTCGCCGGCGTCGGAGTCCACGACGACGACATGGACTCCCGGCGGCAACGTCACCGTCCCGGCGTCCAGGAGGTGGATCTCGATGATGACGATGACCGCGTCGACGGCCAGCTCCCCCATGCGGGTGAACGCGCCCAGCACGTTGTCCTGCGTGGGGACGTCGATCGGGATGAGGGTGATCGCGTATCCCTCCGCGGCGGCGTGCGTGGCGATGGCCTCCACGGTGCGGCTGTTGCCGGTGGAGGCCAGGTTGAAGAGGATCACCCCGATCGTGTTGAACTGCCCGTACCGCAGCGCCCGGGCGGCGCTGTTGGGCCGGTAGCCGAGCTCCCGCATCGCCGCGAGCACCTGCTCGCGGGTCGCGCCGACGACGCCGGGATGCCCGTTGGCGACCCGGGAGACCGTCTGGGAGGAGACGCCGGCCAGCCGGGCCACGTCGGCCATGGAGACCCGCTGCTTGCGGCGACCGCCCGGGATGCCCGAGCCACCGCGTTGCGCGCCGCCGGCCGGGGCGGCGGGCCGCCCGGACGGGCCGTCCAGATCCATCGCTGTGTCGCTCCTGTCTGCCTGCCCGGGTGACCGGGGAGATCCCGCTCAGGTCCGGCTCGTCACCGGTGCGAGGACGGCTCTTGACCTCGCATTGGACCGGTGCCACCATACCGCAGCATAAGTTAACGTAAACATTACCCAGGCGACCCGGAAGACCACCGTGCGCAACGCCCGGGTAATATCCAGAGGTCGCGATGTTCACGTGAACATCACCGTGGGTCGGTGACACGCCACGGAAAGGAGCGGAGCCGGTGGTCTCGGGTCATTCCAACGTTCGGGGCGCCTGGCGCACCCAAGACCGATCATGGATCGGCTGGCGGTTCGTCGGGCCGTTCATGGCGGTGTTCGCGCTGGTCTTCCTGGCACCCATCGCCTACTCGATCTACCTGAGCCTGTTCCGCACCCGGCTGATCGGCGGGACGGTCTTCGTCGGGGCCGGCAACTACCTCGACGTCCTTCGCGACCCGCAGTTCTGGTCGGCGTTCACACGGGTGGCGGTCTTCCTGGTCGTGCAGGTGCCGATCATGCTGTTCCTCGCGCTGCTCATCGCGCTCGCGATCGACAGCGGCCGGCTGTACGGGTCGGCGTTCTTCCGGATCGCGGTGTTCCTGCCCTACGCGGTGCCGGCGGTCGTCGCCACGCTGATGTGGGGCTTCATGTACGGCACGAGGTTCGGCCTGATCGGGAACATCAACCAGGCACTCGGCGTCTCGCTGCCCGACCCGCTGTCGCCCGGCCTGATCCTCGCCTCCATCGGCAACATCGTGACCTGGGAGTACGTGGGTTACAACATGCTGATCCTCTACTCGGCGCTCCGGGTGGTGAGCCCATCGCTGTACGAGGCGGCCGCCCTCGACGGAGCCGGCCAGTTGCGGATCATCTGGGCGATCAAGCTTCCCGCACTGCGCGGAGCGCTGTCGATCGCGACGATCTTCTCGATCATCGGCAGCTTCCAGCTGTTCAACGAGCCGAGCATCCTCAAGGCGCTGGCGCCCAACTCCATCACCACCTACTTCACGCCGAACCTCTACGCCTACTCGCTGTCCTTCGCGGGACAGCGCTTCGACTACTCCGCGACCGTCGCCATCGTCATGGGCGTCATCACGATGGTCATCGCCTACCTGGTCCAGCTTCGTGGCACGCGGAAGGCGGTCTGAGCCATGGCGACGAGCACACCCATCGCCGATCGAGCCCACCGGCGCGGGCGCGGTCCCGCCTCCCGCGGCCCGCTCGTGATCAGGCGCGGCCGGGCGGCCCGCGAGGGCCGCAGCGTGACCCTGACCGCCCTCACGGCCATCATGCTGGTGTACACGCTGCTTCCCCTGGCCTGGCTGGTGATCAACGCCACCAAGACCCAGGAAGGGCTGCTGAACTCCTTCGGTCTGTGGTTCGCCGGCGACTTCGCCCTGCTGGACAACATCGGCACGACGTTCACCTACAACGGCGGGATCTTCACCCGCTGGCTGCTGAACACGCTGCTGTACGTGACCATCGGAGCCGGCGGCGCGACCCTGCTGGCGACGCTCGCCGGCTACGGGCTCGCGAAGTTCGACTTCCCCGGAAAGAAGGGCGTCTTCGCCGTCGTGATCGGGGCGGTGGCGGTGCCCGGCACCGCACTGGCCGTGCCGACCTTCCTGATGTTCGCCAATCTCGGGCTCACCAACACCCCCTGGGCGATCATCATCCCGTCACTGGTCTCCCCCTTCGGCCTGTACCTGATGTGGACGTTCGCCACCGACGCGGTGCCGAAGGAGATCCTCGAGTCGGCGCGGGTGGACGGCTCGGGCGAGTTCCGGACGTTCTTCCGGATCAGCCTGCCGCTGCTGGCGCCCGGCACGGTCACGGTCCTGCTGTTCAACGTGGTCGCCACCTGGAACAACTACTTCCTGCCACTGATCATGCTGAAGGACCCCGACTGGTACCCACTGACCATCGGCCTCAACGCCTGGAACCAGCAGGCCGGCACCGCGGGCGGCGAGGCCGTGTTCAACCTCGTGATCACCGGCTCGCTGCTCACCATCATCCCGCTGATCGCCGCGTTCCTGCTGCTGCAGCGGTACTGGCAGTCGGGCCTGGCCGCCGGAAGCGTCAAGGAGTGACCGGCGCTCCGGCCCGGCCGTCCCTCCCCAGGAATCCCAGAAAGGCAACATCCATGACGATGACCCGCCGTCGCGCCCTGCTGCTCGGCGCGGCCCTGACCCTGTCGCTCACGGCCGCCGCTTGCGGATCCTCCGGCGACGCGGGCTCCGGCACCGCCGCCTCCTCCACCGTCTCCGACGCCGACCTGCAAAAGGCCCTGGACACCGGCGGCACCCTCACCGTCTGGGCCTGGGAGCCGACTCTCAAGGACGTCGTCGCCGGTTTCCAGGCCAAGTACCCCAAGGTCAAGGTCAACCTCGTCAACGCCGGCACCGGCAACGACCAGTACACCGCGCTGCAGAACGCGATCAAGGCCGGTTCCGGTGTCCCGGACGTGGCTCAGGTGGAGTACTACGCCCTGCCGCAGTTCGCCCTCGCCAAGTCGGTCGCCGACCTGAACGCCTTCGGCGCCGGCAAGCTGAACGGCACCTTCACCCCCGGCCCGTGGAACGCCGTCCACGTCGGCGAGAGCGTCTACGGGCTGCCCATGGACTCCGGCCCGATGGCCCTGTTCTACAACAAGGACGTCTTCGACAAGTACGGCCTGACGGTGCCGGCCACCTGGGATGAGTACGTGGCCGCGGCGGAGAAGCTCCACAAGGCGGACCCGAAGGCCTACATCGCCAACGACACCGGCGACGCCGGCTTCACCACCAGCATGATCTGGCAGGCCGGTGGCAAGCCCTACACCGTCGCCGGCACCGACGTCGGCGTGAACTTCGGTGACGACGGCACGCGGAAGTTCACCGCGACCTGGCAGAAGCTCATCGACGGCAAGCTGCTGGCGCCCGTCACGAGCTGGAGCGACGCCTGGTACAAGGGCCTGGGCGACGGCAGCATCGCCACCCTGGTCATCGGCGCGTGGATGCCCGCCAACCTCGAATCCGGAGTCAAGACCGGCTCCGGAAAGTGGCGGGTCGCCCCGATGCCGCAGTGGGAGGCCGGCGGCAAGGCCACCGCCGAGAACGGCGGCAGCTCCCTGGCGATCCCGGAGGCCGGCGCCAACAAGGCGCTCGCCTACGCGTTCGTGAAGTACGCCAACGTCGACGAGGGCGTCAAGACGCGCGTCGACGGCGGCGCGTTCCCCGCCACCACCGCCCAGCTGCAGGACACGGCGTTCCAGAACAAGGAGTTCCCCTACTTCGGCGGCCAGAAGGTCAACGAGGTGCTCGCCCAGTCGGCCGCCCAGGTCGTCACCGGCTGGTCCTACCTGCCCTTCCAGGTCTACGCCAACAGCGTCTTCAACGACACCGTCGGCAAGGCCTACACCTCCGCCACCACGCTGCAGGACGGCCTGAAGGCGTGGCAGGACGCCTCCGTCAAGTACGGCCAGGAGCAGGGCTTCACGATCAAGTGACCTCCCGCGTCCCGTGCCGCCCCGCGCCCGTCCCCCCTTCGTGACATCGCGATGGGCGGCGGCTCGCCGCTCGTGCCGAGCGGCCGCCTCCAGCCGCCAGACGGCTCGGGCCGCGCGGCCGATCGGTAGTGCATGTGGACGTCCCGGCGGACACCACCAGGTTGGATCTTGAGAGCAGGAGTCGTTGTGGAAGCTGACCACGGTCATCGATGGCTGCGCTGGCCATCGAGCCAGGCACGAGCGCGGCTGGCGTTCGGCGCCGACTACAACCCCGAGCAGTGGCCTCGCGAGGTCTGGGACGAGGACATGCGCGCCATGCGAGCGGCCGGGGTGAACATCGTCTCCCTGGCCATCTTCTCGTGGGCGCGGATCCAGCCGGCGCAGGACGTCTGGGACTTCGGCTGGCTCGACGACGCGATGGACCTGCTGCATGCCCACGGCATCGCCGTGGATCTGGCCACGGCGACCGCCTCGCCGCCGCCGTGGCTGACCACGAAGCACCCGGAGATCCTTCCCGTCGACCAGAACGGCCACACGGTGTGGCCCGGCGCGCGCCAGCACTGGCGGCCGACCTCGCCGGTCTTCCGCGAGCACGCGCTGCGGCTGACCCGGGCCCTGGCCGAACGCTACGGCCGCCATCCCGCCCTCGCCGCCTGGCACGTCTCCAACGAGCTCGGCTGCCACAACGTCTACGACTTCTCCGACGACGCCGCGACCGCCTTCCGCGCGTGGTTGCGCTCGCGGTACGGCACCCTGGAGGAGCTGAACCGCGCCTGGGCGACGGCGTTCTGGTCCCAGCACTACAGCGACTGGGCGCAGATCCTGCCCCCGCGCCTGGCGGCCTCCTACCCCAACCCGACCCAGCAACTGGACTTCAAGCGGTTCTCCTCCGATGCGCTGAAAGACCATCTGCGCGCGGAGCGAGACGTGCTGCGCGAGGTGACACCCGACGTCCCCGTCACCACCAACTTCATGGTCATGGGCGGGACCAAGGGCATGAACTACGCCGACTGGGCCGGCGAGGTCGACTTCGTGTCCAACGACCACTACCTGCTGACCGGTCCGCAGGCGCAGGACGAGCTGTCCTTCTCGGCGAACCTCACCGGCTCGCTCGCCGGCGCCCGGCCGTGGTATCTGATGGAGCACTCCACCAGCGCGGTCAACTGGCAGCCGGTCAACCTGGCCAAGAAGCCCGGTGGCATGGCCCGGGACTCTCTCACCCACGTCGCCTACGGCGCGGACGCGGTGTGCTTCTTCCAATGGCGGCAGTCCGCGGGCGGAGCCGAGAAGTACCACTCGGCGATGCTGCCGCACGCCGGCGAGGACAGCGAGGTGTTCCGCGCGGTCACGGAACTGGGCGCCACGCTGGCAGCGCTCGCGCCGGTGGCAGGCACCCGGCGCAGCCGCGCCGCCGCCGCGATCGTCTTCGACTGGGAGTCGTGGTGGGCGAGCGAACTCGACTCCCACCCCACCTCTCTGCTGCGATATCGGCAAGAGGCCCTCGACTGGTACTCCGCCTTCCTCGCCGCGGGCGTCCGCGTCGACATCGTGAGCCCGGCCGACGACTTCACCGGTTACCAGATGCTGGTCGCGCCGATCTTGCACGTCGTGCCCGGCGCGCTCGGCCGGCGCCTCGAGAACTATGTCGCCTCCGGCGGACATCTCGTCACCACCTACTTCTCCGGAATCGTCGACGAGGACGACCATGTATGGCTCGGCGGCTACCCCGGGGCCCTGCGCGATGTGCTGGGCATCCGCATCCAGGAGTTCGGCCCGCTGCCGGCCGGCGACGCCGTCGATCTCGACCTCGGCGTCGCCGGTACGCTCTGGACCGACCGGATCGAGCTCACCGACACCGCGACCGAGGTTCTGGCCTCCTACAAGACGGGCGACCAGGCCGGCCGCCCCGCCATCACGGTGCGGCGTACGAAGGCCGGCTCGGCGTCCTACGTCTCGACCCGGCTCGGCCCCGACGGACTGTCCGTCGTCCTTCCGCGTCTGCTGGACATCGGCGAAGTGGCCTCCGACCTGCCTCCCGAGGCCCGCGGCCTGGTGGAGGTGGCCGTCCGAACGGATGAGACCGATGACTACTGGTTCCTGATCAACCGGACGGACCGGCACGTCGACCTCTCCGCAGTGGAAGGCGTCCCCCTGCAGGGGCCCTCCCTGGCTGCGGACGCGATCCTGGGGCCCCGGCAGGTCCGCGTCCTCCGCCGTCCCCGCCACTAGGGCCCATCGGCGCAGACGGACTCCCCGGTATCCGGACTCCGGCCCCACCGGAGAGGGCTTCATTCCTGGGCATCCTCTCCGGATGACTCACCGTCCCCGTCAGGCCTCATCAGGCCTCATGGGCATCAGCCGGGAGCCGGACCAGGGGTGCTGGACGCGCGACCCGGTGGCGGATCACCGGCCGGACGTCCGTGGAGCGAAGGTTCCGCCACCCGCGCTCCCGGCACCGGCCGGGCCTCATCGGGCCCAGATCGCGCGTCCGGCTCGGCTCCCTGCGCGGCGGAGACCCCGGGCGGCTTCGCCAGGTGCTCCTGGAGCCGGTGAGCGTGGTGCACCTCGACCTCGTAGGTGCTGACTCCGCCACCGGCGCCGGGCCGATATCGCTGATGCAGGGCTCCCTCGACCGCGACCACGTCGTCGATCCGCCACCCGGCCACCCGGCCGCCGAGCGCGGGGTCGAAGGTGACACAGGCGATGCCATCGGCCTTCTTCCCGCTCGGATGCTCCGCGGGCCGGCGCACCGCGAGGCCCCACATCGTCATCACGTCGCCGCTCGGCAGTTCCTTGTGCCGTGGCGGCTTGGACAACCGCCCGACCAGCCTGACCTCGTTGCTGTGCGTGGCAGCCCCTTCCTGCTGAACATCCCGGCACCGCCCATCTTCGGCATCGGAATCCCGCGCCGGAGATCCGAACGCCACTCTGTGGACAGCGCGCCGGTGACGCCCCCAGCCGATGACACGGATCGGACGGTTCGCGCGGGAGATCGCCCAGGTGATACGAACAGAGGAGCGGCGCGAGCACGGCCCGCGCCCGCGGAGCGAAGGAGTCGCCTGTGGACAACATCACGCCACTGGGCGGAGACGTCTACGAAATCGACACGCGCATGGCCGGGTATGCCGGGATCACCGCGGGATATCTGATCCTCGGCGACCGTCCGTGCCTGGTGGAGACGGGCACCTCCACCTCCGCCCCCGTGGTCCGCGACGCACTGACCTCTCTGGGAGTGGGACCAGACGATCTCGCCACCGTCGTGGTCACGCACATCCATCTGGACCATGCCGGAGGAGTCGGCGACATCGCCGGTTTCTACCCTGCCGCCCAGATAGTGGTCCACCAGAAGGGCGCGCGGCACCTCGCCGACCCGAGCCGCCTGATGTCCAGCGCCCAAATGGTGTGGGGGGACAAGCTCGACGTCCTCTTCGGCACCCTCTCCCCCACCGAAGCCTCTCGCATCCGAGCCCTGGACGACAGCGACTCGATCGACCTCGGCGGCGGCCGGACCCTGTCCAGCCACTACTCTCCCGGGCACGCCAGGCACCATGTCGGCCTCCTGGACTCGGCCACCGGCGACCTGTACGTCGGGGATGCGGCGGGGGTGTACCTCCCGAAGACGGGCGACCTGCGTCCCGCGACGCCTCCGCCGGACTTCGATCTCCAGGTCGCCCTGAACTCACTCGCGCTGTTCGAGAGCCTCGGCCCGCAGCGACTGCTGTTCAGCCACTATGGTCCGGTCCCCGAGGTGACCGAGACCTTGGCACGCTCGGCAGAGGAACTGCGCGTATGGGTGGATCTCACCCGCCGAGCTCATGCCGAAGGCATGGACCTCGACCACGCGGTGGCCATGGTGCGCGAGAAGACGCGCGAGCGGTACGCCGTCCTCGCCTCCGAAGATGGCGCGGACACCGAGGAGGCCGCGCACTTCGAGCTGCTCAGCGGAGCGCCTTCGAACGTCGCGGGCATCGTGCACTGGCTGGAGCGCACCTCGGGCGAGAGGTGACGGAACGTGGCGGATGTGAAGTGGCCCATCGAACCAGACGCATCGTCTGTCTCACCGGCTGACCGGCACACGAGCGCTCTCACCCGCCAGAGGGACGAGCGGCCGTCCCCCGACGACGGCCGGGGGCTGTAGGAGAAGCCATGATTTCCAAGCCGGGCGGGCACGCTTAGCCCGGCCCGGCGTGGGAACGATGAGTGGCGGGCGCCGCACACCTCGAGGTTTGCCGGCGCCCACCACCCCTCGTCAGCACGGGTGCGCCTCAGTCGTCACGCCTGTCGGACGCGCGGCGCCGGGCGTCATCTGCCTCGTCGTCATCGTCCAGAACATCCCCAGGAAGTGCACCGGCCGAAACCCCGAAGTCGGGCTCGATGAACGGCGGCGCCATCCCGATCTCCACCCGCGGTGCCGCGGTGGCCGACGGGGCCTGACGTTCCTGGACGTCGCCGTCCCCGGTGCCGATCTCGGCGCTCTCCGCCGCGGAGTCGGCGCCTTCGTCCTGTGGGACCACCCGCTCTCCGCCCGTGGCCGGTCCGGCGAGCGGAGCGGCCCGGTGGGCGTCGGCGGCCGCCGGGGAGTCCTCAGGCGCACCCGAGGCACGCTCCTCCGACGCGTCATCCCGCTCACCGGTCCCGGTGCCGGGAAGACCGGCATCGCCCCCGTCGCGGACGTCGACGTCAGTGCCGTCGCCGGTGTCCGCGTGGAGATCACGAACCGGATCGGCATCAGACTCCGCGGCGAGACCGGCGGAAGGCTCGTCGTCCAGGTCCTCGTCCTCCTGGTCGTCAAGGTCGAACACGCCGCCTGCGTCCACAAGGAACTCGGCGTCCGCGCCATCCTCCTCGTCGTCCTCTTCGATGTCCTCGATCACGGCCCCGGTCAGCTGGGCGTACCGCTCGGCGGCGTCCGTCTCACCGTCCTCGTCGAACATCATCGCGCGCTCGAACCAGTCGGTGGCCGCGCTCTCGTGCCCGGCCTCGGCGAGAGCGTCGGCGTAGGCGAAGGCCAGGCGGGCCGACCAGGGGTGCGGCTCCTCACCGCGCAACTCGGGCAGCCGCTGCAGCGTGATGACCGCCGCGTCGAACTGGCCGAGATCCCGGCGGGCACCGGACTCGACGATGGCCAGCTCGATCTGACCAGCGCGGCCCAGGCGACCGGCCTCGGGCGAACGGACCAGGTCGAGAGCACGCTCGGGCCGGCGCAGCCCGCGCTCGCAGTCCGCCATGATCGGCAGGAACTCCTCCGATCCGGTCATCCTGCGCGCTGCCCGCAAGTCGCTGAGCGCCTCGGCGTAGTGTCCGGCGCGGTAGGCGGCCAGGCCCACCGCCTCGCGGACGACGCCGATGCGTGCCGCGAACCGCCGGGCGACCTTCGCGTGCTCGTACGCGAGCGCCGCGTCGTCGTCCCCGAGTGCGCGCTCCGCCGCGACCAGGTGGCTGGCGATCATGTTCGCGAGGTCGTTCGGCAGGGAGCGGAGCTCGTCCCGGACTTCCTTGTCCAGTTCCTCCGGCGTGATGTCCGCGGCCAGCTCGGGCACCGGCTCGCGCTCCTCACGGCGGGCACGGTCGTCTCGGGCACCATGCTCGGTGTTCGCGGCGAAGGGGCGTCCTCCACCATCCCGGCCGTAGCGTCCACGGGAACCGCCGGCCGTGTCCCGCGCCGGCCCCGACCGTTCGTCCCGGAATCCGCGCTCTGCCTTGTCCTTGTCCCAGCCGCGGTCACGATCGCGGTCGCGGAAGCCCCTGCTCCCGTCTCGGTCGTCTTGGAAACGCCCCTGGCGAGGTGCCCTGTCGTCCCGCCCTTCACGGCTGAACGGACGCGGTCCCGAGCCGGCGCGGTCCTCCCGCCGGAACGGACGCTCTCCGCTCTCACTCCGGCCATCGCGACCGGTGGGGCGGCCTCCGGCATCGGACCGGCGGTTCCCACCACCGTACGACCGGTCACCGCGATCATCGCGGAAGGAAGCACGCGGACTCGTGAAGCCACCGCGTTCGTCCCGGCCCTGGCGCCCTTCGCCACCGTAGGGACGCGCGGGCCCACGGCGGTCGCCCTGGGAGCCGGCGTGGCCGCCTCGGTCGCCGCGCTCGAACGAACGGCCACGAGAATCGTCCCGGTCGCGTCCCTGAGCGCCACGGTTGTCCCGGTCATCGCGGGAGAAGCCCCGGCCACCACGCTCGTCACGCTCGAAGCTCCGGCCACCACGCTCATCAGGCCGGCCGCGCCCGTCACGGTCGCCCGTCCGGCCACCGCGCTCACCGCGGTCGAAGGAGCGGGCCCCTCGATCGTCACGGTAGGACGGGCCGCCACGCCGGTCGCCACGATCGCTCCGGTCGTACGGACGCCCACCTGCACCGCCCCGGTCGCCTCGGTCCTCTCGGGTGAAGCCACCTTCTCGGGTGAAGCCACGGGAACCGGAACCTCCGCGGTCCTCGCGTCCGAACGACCGGCTGTCACGGTCTCCGCGTCCAGGACCGGACGGACGACCACCACGATCATCCCGATCACGCCACGTGGACGGCCCGGCGCCGCGCTCATCACGCCGGTCCCCACCGTGACCAGGGTTCACGCGGCCGCCCGAAGAACGGTCACCGCGCCCATACGAGCGATCCCCGCCCGCGCCACGACGATCGTCATCGCGGTCGAAGGAGCGCTGAGGGCGATCGTTCCGGTCGAATGACCGCTGGGGCCGGTCACTGCGGTCGAAGGAGCGTCCCGGACGGTCCGAGCGATCGAACGAACGCTCTGGCCTGTCGCTGCGGCCACTCCTGTCGTCGAAGGAGCGGCGCGGACGGTCGCCCCGGTCTTCGCGCTCGTCCCGACCGAATCTCTGACCGCCGCCTGAAGCGCCACGTTCCGGACGGCCGTACGGTCGATCGCCCTGATCATTACGCTGGTACGGACGCCCTCCCCGGTCATTGCGGTCACGAGACCCGTAGGACCCGCCGGAGCGGCCTTCACGCGACTCGCCGTAGCGAGGCCCGTCGCCTGGACGTCGCTCACCACGAGCTCCCGCCCGGAAGCCTCCGGCCTGCCGCCCTTCCCTGGCCCCCTCGGAACGGTCGCCGCGGGAATCTCCGGATCTCCCGCCCGAGCGGTATCCGCCCTCTTGGGGGCGACCCGAGTCCTCACGTCCGTCTTCTCTGTTCACTTCTGTCCTTCGTTGCTCGCTCACCGCGTCCGCCGTGATCGGCGTTCACCTGTAGCGCCGACCATGTGCGGAGGGGGCGGGCTACCCGGCCGCGGGCACCGAAGCCCGTTCACTCTGTCGCTGCCCGCCCGTGGCGCCTTTACGCGACGAAGGCCACCCGTGGTGGGGTGGCCCGGCATCGTCCAGCCTAGCAAGCCCCCACCACTTCACCATCCATTCGTTCGAACAGACCCCGCTCCCGGCACCAGCGCGCCAGGTAATACCAACCGGCGGTAGGAGGCTGGCATCTCGAGTATCCGGTGGTCACAGGAAGTGGAGGTCCGCGCGGAAGACACACCGGAACCCCGGAACACCAGGACCGAGAGTCGAGGACACGCTAGAAGCGACGACGCACCGGGAGAGAGGACACGCCAGGAACAAGGACAAGCCGCGGGGCGCAGCACGATCCTGGCGCCGGGAGAAACCCCCGGAAACGCAGGAAGGCCGCCCGGAACCCGGGCGGCCTACCTACATATCCATCTATCTATCAAATTTTGTCCGGCGGTGTCCTACTCTCCCACACCGTCCCCGGTGCAGTACCATCGGCGCTGGAAAGCTT
>NZ_BMNT01000013.1:60754-193376 GCF_014646695.1 Sphaerisporangium melleum | reverse complement strand
AAATTTGATAGATGAGTGTAGGTAGGCCGCCCGGGTTCCGGGCGGCCTTCCTGCGTTTCCGGGGGTTTTCTCCCGGCGCCAGGAGCGTGCTGCGCCCCGGCTTGTCCTTGTTCCTGGCGTGTCCTCGCGTCCCGCGCCTCACGGATCGTCACCAGGTCTGCCGGCCTCCAGGTGTCCGCCGCGTTCCCTGCCGTCTGCGCATCTCCTGGTGTTCCTGAGCCTGCCGCGTCTTCCAGGTCTGCAGGCTTCGTCGGCCTGCCCGCTGCCGAGCGTTCCCGGGGTTCGCCGGGGGTTCGATTCGCTGCTGTCCATCGGCGCGGTCGGGCTGGATGTGAGTGGATGCAGTCGGATGCTGGTGGTGGTGGTGTTCGTTCCGCCGGAGGATGGCGGCGCGTCATGTCGCAATGGGGGTGGACGTCCCAGGACGCGGCACTAGACTTGGAGCATTCGTGTTCTTGGGCGGTTCGTGTTTATGAAGGTGGGTTCGACGCGATGACCGTGTCCCAGACTCCGGGCACCGCCGCCGAGTTGCGCGGTGTCGGGCTGCGGGTGACGGCCGCCCGCGTCGCACTGCTCGAAACCGTCCGGGACGGTGACCACCTCGACGTCGAGGCGATCGCCTCGGGCGTGCGCGACCGGGTGGGCCACGTCTCCCTGCAAGCCGTGTACGAGGCGCTGCACGCGCTCACCGCGGTGGGACTCGTCCGCCGCATCGAGCCGCCCGGCAGCCCGGCACGGTACGAGGGACGCGTGGGTGACAACCACCACCACCTGGTGTGCCGGTCGTGCGGTGTCGTCGTCGATGTCGACTGCGCGGTCGGGGAGGCGCCCTGCCTGACCGCGTCCGACGATCACGGCTTCTCCGTCGATGAAGCCGAGGTCATCTACTGGGGCCTGTGCCTCGCCTGCTCCACCGCCCGCAGTTCCTGAGCAAGCGATCTACTCCGGAAGGATTTGTCATGTCCGAGAACCATGATGCAATCGTCACAGACCCCAAGGCGGGCGATGAAGGCGGTTGCCCGGTCGCGCATGGGCGCGCCGCGCACCCGACTCAGGGGGGCGGAAACCGGCAGTGGTGGCCGGAGCGGCTGAACCTGAAGATCCTGGCCAAGAACCCCGCCGTGGCCAACCCGCTGGGTGCTGAGTTCGACTACGCCGAGGCGTTCAAGAGCCTCGATCTCGCGGTGGTGAAGCAGGACATCGCGGAGGTGCTGACGACCTCGCAGGATTGGTGGCCGGCGGACTACGGTCACTATGGGCCGTTCATCATCCGGATGGCTTGGCACAGCGCGGGCACCTACCGGATCAGCGACGGCCGCGGCGGTGCGGGCGCCGGGCAGCAGCGCTTCGCTCCGCTCAACAGCTGGCCGGACAACGGGAACCTCGACAAGGCCCGCCGCCTGCTGTGGCCGGTGAAGAAGAAGTACGGCCAGAAGCTGTCGTGGGCCGACCTCATGATCCTCGCGGGCAACGTCGCCCTGGAGTCGATGGGCTTCAAGACCTTCGGCTTCGGCGGCGGCCGTGCGGACGTGTGGGAGCCCGACGAGGACGTCTACTGGGGTCCGGAGACCACCTGGCTCGGTGACGAGCGCTACACCGGCGACCGTGAGCTGGAGAACCCGCTCGCCGCGGTGCAGATGGGTCTCATCTACGTCAACCCCGAGGGCCCGAACGGTAACCCGGACCCGCTGGCCGCGGCCCGCGACATTCGTGAGACCTTCCGCCGGATGGCGATGAACGACGAGGAGACGGTCGCTCTCATCGCGGGCGGTCACACCTTCGGCAAGACCCACGGCGCCGGCCCGGCGGACAACGTGGGTGCCGACCCGGAGGCCGCTCCGATCGAGCAGCTCGGCTTCGGGTGGAAGAACGCCTACGGCACCGGCAAGGGCGCCGACGCGATCACCAGCGGTCTTGAGGGTGCGTGGACGGACACCCCGATCACCTGGGACAACAGCTTCTTCGGGATCCTGTTCGGCTACGAGTGGGAGCTGTCCAAGAGCCCCGCCGGCGCCCACCAGTGGAAGCCGAAGGACGGCGCAGGGGCGGGCACCGTTCCCGACGCTCACGACCCGTCGAAGCGGCACGCTCCGACGATGCTGACGACCGACCTCGCGCTCCGTTTCGACCCGATCTACGAGCAGATCTCGCGGCGCTTCCACGCCAACCCCGACGAGTTCGCCGACGCCTTCGCGCGCGCGTGGTACAAGCTGACCCACCGCGACATGGGCCCGGTCGTGCGCTACCTCGGCCCGGAGGTCCCGGCGGAGACGCTGCTCTGGCAGGACCCGCTGCCCGCGCTGACGCACGAGCTCGTCGACGCCGCGGACATCGCCGTTCTCAAGGACCGGATCCTCGCGTCGGGTCTGTCGGTGTCCGAGCTCGTGTCCACCGCGTGGGCGTCGGCCTCGTCCTTCCGTGGCAGCGACAAGCGTGGCGGTGCCAACGGGGCGCGCATTCGTCTTGAGCCGCAGAACGGCTGGGAGGTCAACGACCCCGACCGGCTCGCGGTGGTGCTGCGCACGCTGGAGGGGATCCAGGAGACCTTCAACGCCGAGCAGACCGGTGGCAAGCGGGTCTCGCTCGCCGACCTGATCGTGCTCGCCGGTGGTGTGGGTGTCGAGCAGGCCGCCAAGAAGGCCGGCTTCGCCGTCGACGTCCCCTTCACTCCGGGCCGGGTGGACGCCTCGCAGGAGCAGACGGACGTGGAGTCGTTCGCCGCGATCGAGCCGGCGGCCGACGGGTTCCGCAACTACCAGGGCAAGGGCAGCCGGTTGCCGGCCGAGTACCTGCTGATCGACCGGGCGAACCTGCTCACGCTGAGCGCCCCCGAGATGACGGTCCTCGTCGGTGGCCTGCGCGTCCTGGGCGCCAACCACCAGCAGTCGCCGCTCGGTGTCCTGACCGCGACCCCCGAGTCGCTGACCAACGACTTCTTCGTCAACCTGCTCGACATGGGCACGACGTGGACGTCGACCTCCGGGGACGCCGGTACCTTCGAGGGGCGCGACGCGGTCACCGGTGAGGTCAGGTGGACCGGCAGCCGGGCCGACCTCGTCTTCGGATCGAACTCCGAGCTGCGCGCGCTCGCGGAGGTGTACGCGAGCGACGACGCCACGGAGAAGTTCGTGAACGACTTCGTCGCCGCGTGGGTCAAGGTGATGAACCTGGACCGGTTCGACCTGGTCTGACCGATCGACGACGTCCAGGCCGGCCCGAGGTGGCCGGCCTGGACGTTCGTCATAGCGGGGGGCGCGGACGTTCTCCGTCCGGCCGATGGAACGGTGTCCGCCGGTGGCGTCTTCGCCACCGGCGGGCCGGTCAGGGGAGGATGAGCAGGGCGTCGCCGACGCCGCGCTCAGTGCCGTCCGACGGGTGGTTGACGACCTTGCCGTTGACGACCATCGCGCTGGAGCCGCCGCCGTCCAGGTTGATGGCCTGCTGCGCGCCGAGCCAGAGCATCAGGTGTGCGGCCTCGACCATCGAGGCGCCGACGGTGACGCCCGGCTTGCGGCCGTCCACCACGGCGAGGATCAGGCCGCCCGACTTGGTGACACCGGCGAGGGTGCGCGGGTGCCTGCGCAGGATCATGTTGATGTTCGCGTGACCGTCCGCCTTCGCCGTGACGTGCTCGCGCCCGTCGCGTACCAGGCCGACTCCGCCGCCGATGATGCTGGTCTCGGGGGTGAGCGGGATGGTCTTGCCGGAGCGGAGGTCGGTCACCTTGGTGGTGATCTTCAGGTTCCAGCTCTCCCAGGCGTGCGACCAGATCCAGTCGGCCATGATGCCGGTGCCGTGCAGGACGCGGGTGCCGGCCGCCACCTTGCCGCCTGCCGGTCGTACCTCGAGGACCTGGCCCTTGGCGTCGAGGACGGCTTCGGCGCCCTCATCGGCGGGGGTCTTCTCCCCGAACTCCTCGGTGTAGAGGAGCAGCTCGTCGGTGGCGGCGACCCGGTTGACCCCGTTGATCACCACCTTCTCGCCGTCCGCGGACGTGGCCGATACGGCGGTCGCGACCTCGGTGATGCGCGCGCCGCGTCCCTTCAGGATGAGGGCACTGCGGCCGAGAACCGCTTCGCTGAGCAGGCGGCCGTTGACCACCGAGACGCCGACGGGTTCGCCGCGGAGCTTCTTGTCGGTGTGGATGTTGAAGAAGCCGCCGTTGACCGCGGCGACGGCGCCCGCCTTCTTGGCCATCGAGGAGGTGGTCTCGCGCTTGGCGACGCTCACCCCGATGCCGGCGTGATAGGAGCCGCCGAAGGCGCGCGGGTCCACGGTCAGCACGCGCATGTCCCAGGGACCGGTGGTCTGCAGCCCGTCGTCTCCGAGGAAGTCGACCTTCGCCTTGACGCCGGCCTTGCCGAGCCGCTTGACCACCTTCTCTGCCTCGGCGCGCTCGTCGAGCTTCCACACGCCGGTGCGCACCATGTAGCCGACGCCCGCCGGGTAGTCGGCGACGCCCGGCCGGGCGACCTCCTGGATGCCGACCGGAAGCCCGGCCGCGCGCACCGCCTCGGCGGCGGCCTCGGCCTGCTCGGCACTGCCGTAGTCCTTGCCGCTCATCAGCGCCGACACGGTATAGCCGTCGGTGGACTCACCGTGCCGGACGGTGAACAGGTCGATGCCCTTGGCGATCGCCTTCTTCTTCCCGGTCGCCTTGCCCGGCTGCCCCAGGGGGAATTTCGTGGACGGCAGGCTCGACCGTGCGCTCGCGGTGGTCGTGCCTCCCGCCATCGCCGCCGATTCCGCCGTTCCAGCGGCCGAGGCGGCCCCGGCCGTCCCCGTGGTCGCCGAGGCGGCGACGGCGAGGAAGGACAGTGCGGCGACTCCGGCGATGAGACGACGTGGCATGGAGTCTCCCGTTGGTGATCGGATCCTTCGGGGCACCATGCTCTTGGCAGCGGAGGGCCGAGGGCCGGGAAACACGCGAACGTCTACGAGAATGTGACCGGAGATTTTTCCGGTATTGGGTTAAATGGGCGCTTTGTCGTAAATATGGCGCCGATTGGGCATCTTGGTGCTCGCCGGCCGCGGCGCGGAAACGGGCGGTGGCCCGGTCGGCGCGCGGCCACCTCTGCTCCGCCAGGGATGTGCCGAGAAGGTCAGGGCATCTCGCCGCGGAACGACTCAAGGGCCAGCAGCGCGACATGGAGCGACAGGCAGGAGTCGACGTCGTCCAGGTCGGTGTCCAGAATCCGCTCGAGGCGGCGGAGCCGGTCGTAGAACGCCGGGCGGGACAGGTGGGCGCGCTGCGCCGCGACCGCCTTGTTGCGGCCGGAGTCGAGATAGACGCGCAGGATGCCGGTCAGGTCGCCGCCGCGGTGCGCGTCGTGGGCGAGCAGCGGGCCGAGCTCGCGTTCGGCGAAGGTCTGCAGCCGGGCGTCGTCGCGCAGCAGATGCAGCAGGCCGCGCAACCGCAGATCGGGAAGGCGGTAGAACGGGCGGCGGTCGGGCTGGCGGGCGGCGGCCTCGGCGACCTGCTCCGCCTCCAGGAAGCTGCGCCGCACCTCCCTGATCGACTCGACCACCGAGCCCGCGGCCAGGACGAAGGGCGTGGTGAAGGCCGCGCGGAGCCGGTCGGCCAGCGCGGCGAGCGCGGCCTCGGCGGGCGTGCGCGGCGGGAGCGGCAGCAGGACGCCGACCCGGTTCTGATCCATGGCGCCGACGAGGGCGGGCAGCCGGGCGTCACGGCAGGCGGCGGCGGTGGCCTCGGCGAGCTCTGTCAGCTTGGCCTGCAGGTTGAGCACGGTCTCGCCCGGCCGATCGGTGAGACGGAGCACCGCGCTGAGGAGCTTGCGCCCGGTGAGGGGGACGCCGACCGCGCGGGCGCGCGCCGCGACCTCCTCGGGGTCGGCGTAGGCGTGGCTCAGGATGCCGGCGATGATCGTGCCGTGCGCCTGGCGTTCCAGGCTCTCCTGGTGGCGTTCCAGCAGGCGCCCGAGCGCGAGCGTCGTCGCTGCCCGTTCGGCGAGGACGATGTCGCGCGGGCTGGGCGGGGAGTCGCAGAACAGGATGAGACGTCCCCAGTCGTGCCCGCGTGCGCCGACCATGGTGACCAGCCAGCCGGACGACGGGTCATAGGCCGTCCGCTCGCGGGGGGCCACGGCGCGCGACCGGGCCTCCCAGTTGGCGAGCAGGGTGCCGGTGTCCCGCCCGGCGGACTCGCAGGCGAGCACCTGGTGGGCGAGGTTCTCCAGCAGTGCGGGCCGGGCGGACAGGCGGGAGACCTGGGCGAGCACCTCGGCGGGGGAGGCGCCCTCCACCGACAGCTCGGTGAACACCTCGTGCAACTGCTCGGAGGCGCGCAGCTCTTCCAGCTGGATGTCGATGATGCGGGAGTGCACCGACTCGGTGATCTGCACGAACGGCGTCTCGCGCGCGAGGGTCACCAGCGGGAGCCCGTGCATCTCTGCCGCGTCCACCACCGCGCGCGGCAGCTCGCCGACGAAGCGGCGGCCGAGCTCGACGATCAGGCCGGAGGCGCCGACGCCCGCGAGGTCGGAGATGTAGTCGGCCAGCTTGCCGGGCTCGCTGGGCAGGGCGACGCCGGTGGTGAGGATGAGCTCGCCGCCGCGCAGCAGGTGGGCGATGTCGCTGACCTCTCCGACGTGCACCCAGCGGACCCGCGTGCCGAGCCGGTCGCCGCCCGCGACCACGCTCGGAGTGCCCCGCCGGACGGCGTCCAGAGCCAGGACGTCGGCCAGTGTCGGTAGCATGACACCGAGCCTAGCCGATCAGCCTGTAAAAACGGTCATCTCATACCTGACATAGTGCTCGGCCGATATGGCGGGGATCAGGCGCTCTGATCGTTCCATCTCATCACCGGCGCGGAGTTCGCCGGGTCAGGTACGTCCAGCCCCCGGCCGGGCCGGTGCGGGACCTGCCGGGCGATCGGTGCTCCGCCCGGCGTCGCGTCCACCGGCCGGGCATGCGATCGCTCGCCCCTGGATCAGGCCGCGTCGGGCGTGCGGGGGCCCGGTCGTGCCGCCTGGCCGGCCGGGGCGTCGGGCTGGTGGAGGCGATGCCGCAGGCCGTCGAGCAGGGCCGAGAGCCCGTAGTCGAAGGCGAGGTGGCGGGTGCGGTCGAGGTCGAGGCACAGGTAGCCGTCGAAGCGGGCCAGCATCTCGGGATGGTCGGCGGCGGCGACCTTGAGCTGGTCGCGCATGTTGGTCATCCACTCCTCCGCGTCGCCGCTCGACCGGCCCACGGTGGTGACCCACCCGGCCTCCGGCGTCGTCGCGCCGAGGGTGTAGGCCAGAACGGCGCTGACCGCGTAGTCGAGGGTCAGCCCGGTGAAACCGGCGTTCTCCATGGCCTGGGTGAGCCGGCCGGCCGCCGTGAGCGCGTTCGGCCCGATGCTCGGCATGACGCCGACGAGCGCGACCGACCACGGGTGCCGCAATATCGCCTCGCGCAGCCCATACGCGAAGGCCGCGACGGTGTCCTGCCAGCCGGCGGCCGCCTCGGGGCCGGGGACGAGCACCTCGGAGTAGACCTCGTCCAGCACGAGCTCGAGCAGCTCGTCCTTGTGCGCCACGTGCCAGTAGAGGCTGGTGGCACCCGCGCCGAGGCGGGCACCGAGCTTGCGCATGCTGAGAGCGTCCAGCCCTTCGGCGTCGAGCAGGTCGATGGCCGCCCTGACGATCTGGTCGCGGCTCAGCGCGGGCTGCTCCCGGGCGGGCGCGGCTCTCTGCGCGCCTTCGCGGGACCAGACCGAGGTGAAACGTTTCGCCGGCACGTATGCGGACTCCTTCTTCCGCTCTCCACAATAATTCTCTCGCACACCGTGCGATACCTATCGTACGCTGTGCGAGTGGAATCGAACGGTGTACGAGAAGAGAGCGGCCCGGCCCCTGGCGGGCATCCGCGCCGCTGGTGGATCCTTGGCGTGCTGTGCGTCAGCCTGCTGGTGCTGGTCGTGGACAACACGGTGCTCAACCTGGCCATCCCGTCGCTCATCCGCGACCTGGGCGCCACCCCGTCCGACGTGCAGTGGATCATCGACGCCTACGTCCTGGTGTTCGCCGGCCTGCTGCTCACCGTGGGCAGCCTGTCCGACCGGTACGGCCGGCGGCGCTTCCTGGTCATCGGCCTGCTGGCGTTCGGTGCGGCCTCGCTGCTGGCCACGCTCGCCCAGGAGCCGTGGCAGCTGATCGGCGCGCGTGCGCTCATGGGCGTGGGCGGCTCGTTCCTGATGCCCAGCACGCTGTCGATCCTGGTGACGGTCTTCGACGACTCCGAGCGGCGCAAGGCGTTCGCCGCGTGGAGCGCGGTCGCCATGGTGGGCGTGATCGCCGGGCCGACGCTCGGCGGCTTCCTGCTGGAGCACTACTGGTGGGGTTCGGTCTTCCTGCTGAACGTGCCGATCGCGGTGGTCGCGGTGATCGCCGCCGTGCTGCTGATGCCCGAGTCGCGCGGCCCGGCCCGTCCCACCGACCCGCTGGGCGCGCTGCTGTCGACGGCCGGCATGACGGCCCTGGTCTACGCGGTGATCGCCGCGCCCCGGGCCGGCTGGGGCTCGGCCGAGGCGGTGATCGCCGTGGTGGTCGCGGTGGTCGGGCTGGGCGCGTTCGTCCTCTGGGAACGCAGGTCCGACCATCCGATGCTGCCGCTTCGGCTGTTCCGCGACCGCGACTTCGGCGGGGCGTCCTTCTCCATCGTGCTGATGTCGTTCGGCACCGGCGCCCTGCTGCTCATGCTCACGCAGTACCTGCAGTTCGTGCTGTCCTACGGCCCCATGCGGGCGGGCCTCGCGCTGCTGCCGTACGCGGTGGCCGCGGCGCTCTTCAACGGGGTGGGCGCCGGGCTCGGGCAGCGGGTCAGCAACCGGCTGCTGATCGGGGGCGGCATGGCGGTGATGGCCGCGGGCTTCGCCGTGCTCGGAACGCTCGGCCCAGCCGACGGGTACGGCAAGCTCATCACCGGCCTGCTGATCATGGGTGTCGGCGGTGGCCTGGCAGGCCCGGCGGCGTACGCGACGCTCATGGGCGCGGTGCCGCCCGAGCACGCGGGCGTCGGCTCGGCGCTGAACGACACCGTCCAGCAGGTCGGCATGGCGCTCAGCGTCGCGGTGCTCGGCAGCGTGCTCGCCGGGGTCTACACGGCGCGGATGCCCGAGAGCGCCCCCGCCGCCGTACGCGACTCGATCGGCGCGGCGTTGCAGACAGGGGACGCGGGGCTGGTGCGCACCGCCAAGGACGCCTTCGTGTCGGCCATGTCGTTCGGCTCCTGGGTCGCGATGGCCTTCACGCTGGCCGCGGCCGCGCTGGCCTTCACCGTCCTGCGTGCCCGCTCGGCATCCGCCGCCGCCCCGTCAGAGCCCGAGCCCGAGAAGGTCGCCTGAGCGGCATCGACGACCCCGGTCCCGGCCCGGAACGCATCCTCCCAGGCCGGGACCGGGAAGCGAGGCGGTAGCAGACTGTAAGGTGATTCGCGGGTCCGCCGACACCTTGGAGGTGGGAGCCATGGCGGCGAGTCGCGATAATCGGGCTATGTCCGAGCTGCTCTCGCGCCATCGTGCGGTCATGCCCACCTGGTTGTCCCTCTACTACGACGAGCCGATCGAGATCGTGCGGGGGAAGGGCAACCGCGTCGTCGACGCCGAAGGCCGCAGCTACCTCGACTTCTTCGCCGGCATCCTGACCAACATGATCGGGTACGACGTGCCCGAGGTGCGTGACGCGGTCGAGCGTCAGCTCGCCACCGGCGTCGTGCACACCAGCACCGTCTACCTGCTGCGGGCGCAGGTCGAGCTGGCCGAGAAGATCGCCCGGCTGTCGGGCATCGAGAACGCCAAGGTCTTCTTCACCAACTCCGGCACCGAGGCCAACGAGACGGCCCTGCTGCTCGCGACCTACGCCCGCGGGACCGACCAGGTGCTCGCCATGCGGCAGAGCTACCACGGCCGAAGCTTCGGCGCGATCGCGGTCACCGCGAACCGCTCCTGGAAGAACAACTCGCTGTCCCCGCTGAACGTGCACTTCCTGCACGGCGCCGACCGCCATCTGACGCAGTTCCGCGGCATGTCCGACGCGCAGTACATCGCCGCCTGCGTGGACGATCTGCGGCACCTGCTGGCCACCGGGGTGGCCAACGACGTCGCCGCGCTCATCGCCGAGCCCATCCAGGGCGTCGGCGGGTTCACCATGGCGCCCGACGGCTTGTTCCGGGCCTACAAGGACGTCCTGGATGAAGAGGGCGTCCTCTTCATCTCCGACGAGGTGCAGACCGGCTGGGGCCGCACCGGTTCGGCCTTCTTCGGCATCCAGAACCACGGCGTCACCCCGGACATGATGACCTTCGCCAAGGGGCTCGGCAACGGCTTCGCGGTCGGCGGCGTGGTCGCGCGAGGCGACCTGATGGACGGCCCGCACGCGATCGGCCTGTCCACCTTCGGCGGCAACCCGGTCTCCATGGCGGCGGCCAACGCGACCCTGGACTACGTGCTGGACCACGACCTGCAGCGGTGCGCCGCCGTGACCGGGGCGATCCTGATCGATGGTCTGCGCGCCGCCATGCCGCGGCTGCCGGTCGTCGGCGACGTGCGCGGCAAGGGCCTGATGTTCGCCGTCGAGCTGGTCGACCCGGGCACCGGCGCGCCGTCCCCGGCGCTGGCCGCGCGGTTCATGGAGGAGACCAAGAAGCTCGGCCTGCTGGCCGGCAAGGGCGGTCTGTACGGCAACGTGCTGCGCATGGCGCCGCCGCTGACGCTGACCGAGGACGAGGCGCGCGAGGGGCTCGGCATCATCCTCACCGCGCTGGAGACGATCGACGAGGAGACGGGCAAGTGAGCCACCGGACAGCGGACGGGACGCCGGACCGGCACGGCGGGGCGGCGACGGACGCCCGCGAGGCGCCGGCGAAGCGGGTCACCCACTGGATCGGCGGCGCGGCGGTGCCGGGCGCATCCGGACGGCAGGGTGAGGTCTTCGACCCGGCCACGGGCGCCGTGGCCGCCCGGGTGGACCTCGCCACCCCCGCCGAGGTGGACACGGCGGTGGCCGCCGCGGTGGCGGCCTTCCCCGCCTGGCGCGACGCTTCGCTGACCAAGCGGACCCAGGTGCTGTTCCGGTTCCGCGAGCTGATGGTCGCCCACCGCGACGAACTGGCCGCGCTGATCAGCGCCGAGCACGGCAAGGTGCGCTCCGACGCGCTCGGCGAGGTGGCCAGGGGCCTGGAGGTCGTGGAGTTCGCCTGCGGCATCCCGCACCTGCTCAAGGGCGGTTTCTCGGAGAACGTCTCGACCGGCGTCGACTCGTTCTCGATCAGGCAGCCGCTCGGCGTCGTCGCCGGGATCACGCCGTTCAACTTCCCGGCCATGGTGCCGATGTGGATGTTCCCGGTGGCCATCGCCTGCGGCAACGCCTTCGTGCTCAAGCCTTCCGAGCGCGACCCGTCGGCGTCGCTGCTGATGGCCTCGCTGTGGCGGCAGGCCGGTCTGCCGGACGGGGTGTTCAACGTCGTCCAGGGGGACAAGGCGGCGGTCGACCGGCTGCTGGAGCACGCGGACGTGCGAGCCGTCTCGTTCGTCGGGTCCACCCCGATCGCCCGGTACGTCTACGAGACCGGGACGCGGAACGGCAAGCGGGTGCAGGCGCTCGGCGGCGCGAAGAACCACATGCTGGTGCTGCCCGATGCCGACCTCGACCTGGTCGCCGACGCCGCGGTGAGCGCGGGGTTCGGCTCGGCGGGGGAGCGGTGCATGGCCATCTCGGTCGTGCTCGCCGTGGACCCGGTGGGAGACGAGCTGGTCGCCAAGATCGTCGAGCGCATGGCGCGGCTCACCGTCGGGCCGGGCGACGACCCCGACGCCGACATGGGCCCGCTCGTCACCCGGGCGCACCGCGACAAGGTGGCCTCCTACCTCGACACCGCCGTCACCGAGGGGGCCAAGCTCGTCGTGGACGGGCGGGACACCCCGGTCAAGGGCGGCGCCAGCGCCGCCGAGACCCCCGGATTCTGGCTCGGCCCGACCCTGGTCGACCACGTCAGGCCGGGGTCGGCCGTCCACCGCGACGAGATCTTCGGCCCGGTGCTGTCGGTGGTGCGGGTCGCCTCCTACACGGAAGGCCTGGAGATCATCAACGGTACCGAGTACGGCAACGGGACGGCGGTGTTCACCAACGACGGCGGCGCGGCCCGGCGCTTCCAGAACGAGGTGGAGGTCGGCATGGTCGGCATCAACGTGCCGATCCCGGTGCCGATGGCGTACTACAGCTTCGGTGGCTGGAAGGCCTCCCTGTTCGGCGACACGCACGTCCACGGCACCGAGGGGGTGCACTTCTACACCCGCGGCAAGGTCGTCACCTCGCGCTGGCTCGACCCGGGCCACGGCGGGGTGAACCTCGGGTTCCCGACCAACGGGTAGCCGGGCGCACCGGCGTGGCGATCGTCCCCGGCCGGTAGGCTGCCGCGCAGGAAGCAGAGTACAAGGGGGCGGTCTGCGGTGGTCACGGGCGGGAGGCGTCTGGCGTCGTTCCTGGCGCTGATCACCTCGGCCGCCGTCGCCGCCGGCGGGTGTGGCGGCATGGGGCGGCCCGATGCGGCGGCCGGCAGCGTGGCCGCGCGTTCCGCGGCGACACCGGTCGCGACGCCGGCCTCCCCGTCGGCCCCACCGGTCACGCCCACGCCCTCACCCTCCCCGACGGCCCTCGGCCCCGGGGAGGGCACGGTCACCGTCCTGACCTTCCGCGGCTACGCCGAGTACGGCGGGACCCAGCCGGCGTACAACTGGGTGACGCCGTTCGAGCGGGCCACGGGCTGCCGGGTCAACCTGCGCTTCCCGGCCGCCGACGACCAGATGGACAAGATGCTGGCGGGCACCGCCTACGACGTCGTGTCGGCGCCGCCCGAGGTCGGCGGCCGGCTGGTCGCCGAACGCAAGGTCGTGCCGATCACCACCTCCCTGGTGCCGAACTACGACGAGATCCCCGAGTGGCTGCGGGCACAGCGCTCGGTCACCGCGGGCGGCCAGGTGTACGGAGTGCCGTACTTGTGGGGCTGGTACGCGACGTTGTACGACAGCGGCAGGACGCGGCCGCCCGCCGGCTCCGCGCTGTACGAGGCGCCTGGCCCGGTCGCGCTCAGGGACAGCCCGATGACCATCGCCGACGCCGCCCTCGCGCTCCGGCGCCTGCGGCCCAAGCTGGGCATCGACGATCCGTACCAGTTGACCCCGGCCCAGCTCGACGCCGCGATCGCACTGCTCGGCGCGGGGCGAGGCACCGCCCGGACGCCCGGGAGCGACGGCGGGCGGATCTACTGGAAGGAGCCGGTCCAGGCGATGCAGGCGCTCGCCGGCGGCACGGCCGAGGCGGCGCGCACACTGCCCTACCACCTGGACATCCTGCGCAAGGCGGGCCATGGCGGGTGGAAGGCGGTGCCGGACGCCCCGGCGACCGGCTGGGCCGACTCTTGGATGATCTCGACGCGGGCGGCCGCGCCCAACTGCGCCTACCGCTGGATCGACTGGTCCATCTCCGCGGAGGCGCAGCAGCAGGCGTCGGTGTGGAACCTCCTGGCGCCGGCCAACCCGGGCGCCTGCGACCTCTCCGGCAAGGGCGCGGAGCGGTCCGGCCAGGCACGGCGCGAGCGCGACATCTGTGCCGCGTACCGCGTCGGGGACGAGTCCTTCACCAAGAAGGTGGCCTTCGCCGTTCTCCCGGGAAGCGACTGCGAAGGCGCGGACGGCGAGTGCACCGACTATGCCGAGTGGGCCGCCCGGTGGCGGGCGCTCGTCGAGTAGCTGGCGCGTCCGCCCGCTGATCCCGTGCGCCTTCCGTGGCCCGGTGCGGGCGCGCGTGGTCGTGCCGGATCGGTGGTGCGCCTGGGCGATGGGACGTGTTCCCAGCCGCCCTCACGGTTGGTCACAACGGAATCGGTGGCGATGTGCGCAGGTCACGACCGGTCCTCTTATTGAATGAACGACCAGTCAGTTGGTAGCGTCTTGTCATGCGCATCCTTCTCGTAGGCGCGGGTGGCGTGGGCTCGGCCGTGGTGCCGATCGCCGCCCGGCGCGACTTCTTCCAGCACATCGTCGTCGCCGACTATGACCGTTCACGCGCCGAGGCAGTGGTCTCCAAACAGGTGGCCGCCGGCCGGCGAGCGGCCGGCGGGGACCTCCGCCCGGAGGACCGCTTCAGCGCGATCGCGCTGGACGCCTCCGACGAGGCCGCGGTGACGGCGGCCCTGCGCGAGCACCGCTGCGACGTGTTGTTCAACGCGGTGGACCCCCGCTTCGACATGCCGCTGTTCCGGGCGGCCCTCGCGGCCGGGGCGGACTACCTGGACATGGCCATGTCGCTGTCCCGGCCGCACCCCTCGCGGCCCTATGAGCTGCCCGGCGTCAAGCTCGGCGACGAGCAGTTCGCCATGTCGCCCCAGTGGGAGGCCGCGGGCGGGCTCGCCCTGGTCGGCATGGGCGTGGAGCCCGGCCTGGCCGACGTGTTCGCCAGGTACGCCGCCGACCACCTGTTCGACACCATCGACGAGATCGGCATCCGCGACGGGGCCAACCTGGTCGTCGAAGGGCCGGACGGACAGGAGACGTTCGCCCCGACGTTCTCCATCTGGACCACCATCGAGGAGTGCCTGAACCCGCCGGTGGTGTGGGAGGACGGCGGCTGGCACACCACCGAGCCGTTCAGTGAGCCGGAGGTCTTCGACTTCCCCGAGGGCATCGGGCCGGTCGAGTGCGTCAACGTCGAGCACGAGGAGGTGCTGCTGGTCCCGCGCTGGGTGAAGGCCGGCCGGGTCACCTTCAAGTACGGCCTCGGGGCGGAGTTCATCGAGGTGCTGCGCACCCTGCACAAGCTCGGCCTCGACTCGACCGAGCCGGTGCGGATCAGGGGCGTCGCGGTGTCACCCCGCGACGTCGTGGCGGCGTCCCTGCCCGACCCGGCGACGCTCGGCGAGCGTATGCGCGGCAAGACCTGCGCGGGCACCTGGATCAAGGGCACCGGCAGGGACGGCGAGCCGCGCGAGGTCTACCTGTACCACGTGGTGGACAACGAGTGGTCGATGCGCGAGTACGGCGCCCAGGCCGTGGTCTGGCAGACGGCCGTCCACCCTGTCGTGGCGCTGGAACTGCTGGCCCGCGGCGTCTGGCGAGGCAGGGGAGTGCTCGGCCCCGAGGCGTTCGACCCGGTGCCGTTCCTGGAACTGCTGAACGAGTACGGCTCCCCATGGGGCATGCGCGAGCAGTGACGCCCTCCGCGCACCCGGTCAGGGCAGGGCGGCCTCGTGCCCGGCCTGGCGGCGGGGATTGGGCGGCGCGGGCAGCAGCGCCTTGGCGCAGTCTTCGCAGGCCATGACGGGAGCGTCGTCCGGCAGCCGGCCGACCCGCACCCGGGGCCGCGGCCACTTCTTGTGGCAGACCACGCAGGCGTCGCCCTCGCGCTGTGGTCTGGTCAGGTCGTGTGGGTCGAACGTCAGGTTGGGCCGTGCCGCTGGATGCCAGCTCATCGGTCTCCCGTCGATCGAAGGTATCCTACCCGGACCGTTATAGCCCCATTACCCAAAGTGATCGACTAGGGCGATGTCAAGGACCGGTTAAATCGCCGGCATCGCCCCGCCCGTACAACAACAAAAGGGACACCTCGGTGAAAGCCGGGTGCCCCTTTTGTGGTGGTGTTAAACGGACGCGACGGCCTTCTCCAGGATGGACAGGCCCTCTTCCAGCAGGTGATCCGGCATGGAGAGCGGCGGCAGGAAGCGCAGCACGTTGCCGTAGGTGCCGGCCGTCAGCACGACCAGCCCTTCCGCGTGGCAGCGCCGGAGGATCTCCCCGGTGATCGCCGGGTCGGCCTGCCTGGTCCCCGGGACGACCAGCTCGATGGCGACCATCGCGCCGCGTCCGCGCACGTCGCCGATGATCGGGAACCGCTCGGCCAGCGCCCGCAGCCGGGGAAGCATGATGTCGCCGATCCGCCGGGCGCGCTCGACCAGGCCGTCGGCCTCGATGGTGTCCAGCACGCCCAGCGCGGCCTCGCACGCCAGCGGGTTGCCGCCGTAGGTGCCGCCGAGGCCGCCGACGTGGACGGCGTCGAGGAGTTCGGCCCGGCCGGTGACCGCCGCGAGGGGCAGGCCGCCCGCGATGCCCTTGGCGGTGCAGATGATGTCCGGCACGATGCCCTCGTCCTCGCACGCGAACATGCGCCCGGTCCGGGCGAACCCGGTCTGCACCTCGTCGGCGATGAAGACGATGCCGTTGGCCCTGGCGTAGGCGAGCAGCGCGGGCAGGAAGCCGCGGGCGGGCTCGATGAAACCGCCTTCGCCCTGGATCGGCTCGATCACGATGGCGGCCACGTTCTGCGCGCCGATCTGCTTGTCGATCGCGTCCATGACCTGCACCGCGGCCTCTTCGGCGCAGTTCTCCGGGCCGGTGGGCCACCGGAACGGGTAGGCCATCGGCATCCGGTACACCTCCGGAGCGTACGGCCCGAACCGGTGCTTGTAGGGCATGTTCTTGGCCGTGAGCGTCATGGTGAGCAGGGTGCGTCCGTGGTAGCCGTGGTCGAACACGACGACGGCCTGCCGTCCGGTCGCGTGCCGGGCCACCTTCACCGCGTTCTCCACGGCCTCGGCGCCGGAGTTGACCAGGAACGAGCGCTTCTCGTGGTCGCCGGGGGTGAGCGCGTTCAGCCGTTCGCACACCTGCACGTACGACTCGTACGGGGTGACCATGAAGCAGGTGTGGGTGAAGTCGGCGACCTGCCGGGTGACCCGCTCGACCACCCGCGGCGCGGCGTTGCCCACCGTGGTCACCGCGATGCCCGAGCCGAAGTCGATGAGAGAGTTGCCGTCGGCGTCCACCAGCACGCCGCCGCCCGCGTGCGTCACGAAGACCGGCAGGGTGGTGCCGATGCCCGGCGGGACCGCCGACCGCTTGCGGGCGAACATCTCACGAGATCGCGGGCCGGGGACCTCGGTGACCAGGCGGCGCCGCTGGGGCAGTGCGGGCCCGCCGTGCGTGATGGGCTGCTCGGAAGAGGCGCCCGGCTGCTCGTGGACGTCACGCTCGTTGCTCATGCCTGTGACGTTACGGCCACCGCGTCCGGTTGCCGACTTGGCGACATGTCACAATATGTCGGTCTGGCTTGGCCACGTTGTACAACAGCCCGGTCCCGTGCCGGCCGTGGACGACGCCCGGCACCCGAACGCCCGAAGGAGTGGCATGGCCCCGAGCCTGCGGCGGGTGGCGGCCCTCGCGCCGCTGCGGCTTCGGGTGCGCGCCGGCCAGGACGCACTGGAACGCCCGGTGCGCTGGGTCGCCGTCAGCGAGCTGGAGGACCCCACTCCCTTCCTGGAGGGCGACGAACTGGTCCTCACCACCGGCATGCGGCTGCGCCCCGCCGGTGCACCGGCGTACGTGGCCCGGCTGGTCAGGCGCGGCGTGGCGGGCCTGGGGTTCGGCGTGGGGCTCGGCCACGAGGAGGTGCCCGCCGAACTGGTCGAGGCCGCGGCCCGTGCCGGTCTCCCGCTGGTCGAGGTGCCCAGGGGGACCCCCTTCATCGCCATCGGCAAGGCGGTCAGCGAGATGATCGCCGCCGAGCGGTACGAGGAACTCGGCGACGCCTTCGCCGCCCAGGGCAGGCTGACCCGCGCCGCGCTCGGTGGCGGGGGGATGGCCGCGGTGGTCCGCCGGCTGGCCACGGAGATCCACGGCTGGGCGGCGCTGTTCGACGAGACGGGCGCCGTGCTGCACACCGCGGGCGCGGGCGCGGACGACGGCGCCGAGCAGGTACGGGACGAGCTCGGCCGGCTGCGCGGCACCGACGGCGCGCCCGCCAGTCTCGCGCTGTCCGGACCGCACGAGCACGTCATCGTCCTGCCGCTCGGCGACCAGCGGCGGATCAGCGGCTTCTTCGCCGTGGGCGGGCCGCGGCCGTTCTCCCCGGTCGGGCACACCGTCGTCAACACCGCCGGATCGCTGCTCGCCCTCTCCCTGGAACAGCGCCGCGGCCGGCTGGCCGCCGAGCGCCGCGTCAACGCGGCCGTGCTGCGGTTGCTGCTGGCCGGCGAACGCGACTCCGCCACCGACGTCCTGGCCGCCCTGCCCGCCGGGCAGGAGGCGAGGGACCTCCTCGGCGACGGCCCGCTGGTCGTGGTCGCCTGCCTGCCGGACGACGCCGAGGAACTGCAGGACGCCCTGCCGGGGTTCACCGCGCCGCTGGACGACCTCGTCGTGGCGCTGGCGCCCGCGGACCGGGCCGCGCCGCTCGCCGAGATCGCGGCGCGCGGCGGCCGGGCCGGGCTCAGCGCGCCGGTCGACCCGTCCGACCTGGTCACCGGCCTTTCCCAGGCGCGGCGAGCCCTCGCCTTCGCCGACCCGGTCATGCGCTTCCCCGACCTCGCCGGGCAGCGGCTGCTCGCCCTGGTCGACCCCGGCCTGCTGTCGGGGTTCGCCGCCGCGCTGCTCGCCCCGCTGCGCGAGTACGGCTCCCGGGCCGACCTCGCGGACTCGCTGCGCGTCTACCTGGAGTGCAACGGCCACTGGGACGCGGCCGCGCAGCGCCTCGGTGTCCACCGGCACACGCTGCGCTACCGGATGCGCCGGGTCTCCGAACTGCTCGGCCGCGACCTGGACGACCCCGGGGTGCGCGCCGAGCTGTGGGTCGCGCTCGCGGCGCCGGAACCCGGCCGCAGGGAGCCGGTCGCCCGGGAGGTCAGTACGGGTAGGGCTGGCCGTCCTTCTGCACCAGGTAGCGGCTGATCGCGGCCAGCGTCACCGAGGCGTAGACTCGGTCGCCGTTCAGGAACCCGGCACGTTCCAGGCTCACGGCGCCCTGCGCCGCCGCCCACAGGCAGTCGGCGATCTTGCGTGGCTGGGTGGGCACCAGGTAACCGGCCGAGATGCACTCGGCGATGGCCCGGTCGAGGATGTTCATCGCCGCCCGGGCGAGCGTGCGCGCCCGCTCACTCGGCTCGAAGCCGGGGATCGCCTTCTCGAACATCACGCTGTAGTACCCCGGCTCGGCCAGGCACGCCTCGCGGTAGGCCGGGCCCAGCGAGGTGAGGTACTCAAGCGGGTCGGGGTGGCGGGGGACCGCCGCGAGCGTGCGGCGGAACCGCTCGAAGCCCTCCAGGTAGAGCGCTTCCGCCAGCCCTTCCTTGCTGCCGAACATGGTGTACACCACGGTGGTGGCACACCCGGCCTCGGCGGCGATGCGCCGGACGGTGAGGCTGTCGGCGCCCCGGGTCACCAGTAGCTCGCCGGCCACCGTGATGAGCCGGGCACGCAGCTCATCCTGGGAGGACTGGTTGCCCGGCGTGTAGGCGCCCTGGAGGCCGAGCGGCGCAGGCGAACCCATGAGCGACTCAGCCCCTTCTCCCCGCGGATCCCACGCGGACCCGCATCTTGACTTAACCATGTGTCGCGACCTTCAAACCGTCATGCGACAGAAAACATCCGGAAAACTCGGCATGTTCGTTACAGAACGGGGAAAGAATGTTCTTTATGCGGAGTGGAGCGATCCCGGTGAGCGCTTGTCCGCAGTGGAGTAGCGCCCCGGTTCGCGGGAAGGCATAGCGTCGGCTCATGGACGTACGCCCCTTCTGGCTCGCCGGTTCGCCCGCGACGGGCGAAGACGAGCTCACGGTGACAAACCCCCACGACGGCCGGGTCGTCGGCGTCGCGTCGGTGCCGGACCCCGGCCAGGTGGAGCAGGCGGTGGCGGCCGCGCACGCCGTCCGTAAGCAGGCCGCCGCCCTGCCGATCCACGTGCGCGCGGAGGCGCTGGCCCACATCTCGCGCCGGCTGGCGGAACGCGCGGAGGAGACGGCCCGGCTGATCAGCGCCGAGAACGGCAAGCCGATCTTCTGGGCGCGCGGCGAGGTCGGCCGCGCGGTCTCCACCTTCCGCTTCGCGGCCGAGGAGACCCGCCGCTTCAGCGGCGACGTCCAGCGGCTCGACACCGAGCCCGCCGCCGCCGGCCGCCTGGCCTACGTCTCGCGTCAGCCGTACGGGCCGGTGCTGGCCGTCACGCCGTTCAACTTCCCGCTCAACCTGGTGGCGCACAAGGTGGCGCCCGCCATCGCGGTCGGCGCGCCCGTGATCGTCAAGCCGGCGCCGGCGACCCCGCTGTCGGCGCTGCTGCTCGGCGAGATCATCGCCGAGACCGGCCTGCCGGAGGGCATGTTCTCGGTGCTGCCGGTGCCGAACGAGCGCGCGGGGGCACTGGTCGACGACCCGCGCCTGCCGGTGGTGTCGTTCACCGGGTCCGGGCCGGTCGGGTACGCCATCAAGGACCGCGTGCCGCGCAAGCACGTCACGCTCGAACTCGGCGGCAACGCCGCGGCGGTCGTGCTCGCCGACGCCGACCTCGACTGGGCGGCCTCCCGCGTCGCGCTCTTCTCCAACTACCAGGCAGGGCAGAGCTGCATCGCCGTCCAGCGGGTGATCGTCGAGGAACCGGTGGCCGAGGCGTTCACCGCCAAGCTCGTCGCCGCCGTCGAGGGCCTGGTCGTCGGCGACCCCGCCGACGACAAGACCCAGGTCGGGCCGCTGGTGTCGGTCGAGGCGGCCGAGCGCGTGGAGCAGTGGGTGGCCGAGGCGGTCGCCGCGGGGGCCACGGTGCTCACCGGAGGCACCAGGGACGGCGCCACCGTCGCCCCCACCGTGCTGACCGGCGTCCCGCGGGATGCCAAGGTCGTCAGCGAGGAGGTCTTCGGCCCGGTGATGGTCCTCCAGCCGGTCGCCTCGGTGGACGAGGCGTTCGCCGTCGCGAACGACTCCAGGTTCGGCCTGCAGGCGGGAGTCTTCACCTCCAGCCTGGAGACGGCCTTCCGCGCCGGCAAGGAGCTGGAGGTCGGCGGTGTGATCATCGGGGATGTGCCGTCCTACCGCGCCGACCAGATGCCCTACGGCGGGGTCAAGGAGTCCGGCATCGGCCGTGAGGGCCTGCGTTCGGCGATGGAGGACTACACCTACGAGAAGGTCATGGTGCTCACCGGCCTGACCCTGTGACACGGGCCGGTCGTGGCCATGAGCCCACCGGAGTGCCGGGTGACCGCCGCGCCGGCCAGGGGCGCCCGGCCCGCCTCCGCCTGTGAGAGAGCCGTGATCGCGGGCCGGTGCGCCCGCGGCACGCGCGAGGATCGTCGCCACGTCAGGCCCGCTGCGCCGCCTCGAACAGCCGGCGGGCCTGGTCTCCCAGGTAGGGCCCGTACATCGTGCCCGGGTCGTCGCTGTACTTGAAGCTGCTCACCGACGTCACCACGCCCTCCCCGGTGGCCGGGTCGAAGGAGCTCAGCCACGGCCCGCCGCTCGAGCCCGCGGTCAGGTCACAGCGCATGCCCTGGTCGTGGGTCTGGCCGTGCGGATCAGGGCCCGTCCCGCCCGCGCAGTACATCAGGTGCTCACCGTCATAGGGCGGGTCGGCCGGGAAGCCGAACCCGGCCGCCGGCCGGCCACGCGGCACGCCGAAGCCGATCCGCTGGCCGCCGACGACCTCGCCGAGGTGCCGGCCGGCCACGGGGTTGACCGCGACCATGCCGAGGTCGTGGCTGTCGTCGCCCTTGCGCGACCACGGCTCGGGCACCAGCATGCGGCGGGCGGTGAACATCCCGAAGGGCCGGTCGCCCGCCTTGTAGCCCGGCACGAACGTCCAGTTCTCCGCCCAGGCGCCCGTGCCGTCCTTCACGCAGTGCCCGGCCGTGACCACGACGTCCAGGTTGCGGCTGCGCACCGCCCCCGCCGAGCAGACGTAGTCCACTCCCCGCATGGTGAGGAAGACCCGCCCGGTGGTGCGGGTGACCGCGCCGCCGGAGGCCCACCGCGCGCCGCTCGTGCTCACCATCGGCCTGCCCGCCGTCGTTCCCGCGGCCGAGGGCGCGCGGGTCGCCGGCGCGGTGCCGGGCGCGCCGGGGTGCTCGCGGGGAGGTGCGCCCGCGGACGGCCGGACGACGGGCGGCCGCACCGCGGCGAGGCGCAGCGGAAGAGCGCCCAGAGCCGGTCGGCCGATCGAGGCCAGCGAGCCGAGCAGGCCGCCGGGCAGCGCGCGCGCCATGCGCTGTGGCGTCCAGTACGCCAGGACGCGGCGCTGATCGACGGCGGTGAGGGCGGCCGGGCGCCGGGCCACTCCCTCCGTCGCGGCGGCCGCGGCGGAGGGGACGGGTAAGGAGGTGGAGGAGGCCGCCGGGGGACGATGGCCCCCCGGCGGGACGACCCGCGCGGGTGCGGCGGGACCGGTGCCGCCCGGCCCCGCGGCGAGCGACACGGCGGCGATCAGGGGGAGGATCGGGGTCATGGCTCCCGAGTGTGGACTACGGATGGTCGCCTTGCGGATACTTTCGGTAAATCAGGCGGCGTCCTGGTTCTGCGCCGCGTTGTAGACCGCCTGGGCCTCCGCGCCGAAGTACGGGCCGAACATCCAGTACGGCGCGAAGTTGTACTTGAAGCTGTTCACCGAGTTCAGCGTGCCCGCGCCGGTGCTCTCGTCGAAGCCGAGGAACCAGCCGCCGCCGCTGGAGCCGCCGGTCATGTCGCAGGTGAGGCCCTGGTCGGTCGAGACCAGGTAGTCGTTGAACACCCGGCCGCCGCAGTAGATCAGCCTGGACCCGTCGTACGGGCTCGCCGCGGGGTAGCCGAAGGCGTACATCTGCCGTCCGCGCGGCTGGTTGAACGCGATGCCCTGCCCGCCGACCACGTCGACCAGCCGCCGCCCGTCGAGCGGGGCGACCACGGCCGCGGCCATGTCGTGGTTCATGTCCTCGCTCGCGTTCCACTGGGGCGTGGTCAGCAGGCTGGTGGCCACCCAGGTGCCGTGGGGGCGGTTGCCGGCGTTGTAGCCCGGCACGAACACCCAGTTGGTGTGGAAGGCGCCGCCGAGCTTCACGCAGTGCCCTGCGGTGATCACCACGCTCTTGTTGGCACTGGTGACGGCGGTGCCCGAGCAGGAGGCGTTGCGTCCCTGATAGGTGAAGAACACCCGTCCCTCGGTCGCGGTGATCGCGCCGCCCGCCGTCCAGGGGGCGCCGCCCGAGCGGGCCGCGAGCGCTGAGCGGGACGGCGACGGGGGCGCGCTGGGCGAGGCGGAGGGAGAGACCGAGGGAGAGGAGGACGGCGCGGGGGGCGCGGGCGTGGTGGGCACGGCCTGGGTGGGGGCAGGGGAGGCGGGCGGTTCGTCCGCGGCGGCGGCGCGCCCGGCCACGTGCGCGCCGGGGGCCACCTGGGTGACCTTGCCGCCGCCCGCGGTGCTGGTCGTCCGTCCGCCGCGTGAGCGCACCAGGTCCAGCGGCCGGGCGGCGGCCATCTTGGCCGGGGTCCAGAACCGCTTGACGTCGCGCTGCTCCTTGCCGGTGTCGGCGGCGCCGTGCACGGAGGGCCGGGGGGCGGCCGACGGCCGGGCCGCCTCGGCGGTCGAGGCGTTCAGCAGGATGCCCGCCGCCAGAGGGGAGATCGCGAGAACGGGGATGAGACGTCGTACCGTGCGCTGCATGCGGGGTCCTCCATGCGATGGTCGCGGCGGCCGGGCCGCGCGCCGGGGCGCCGTGTGCCTCCCGGCGGCGCGCGGCGTCCTCACGCGGGCCCGGCTCCCGCGGGGTGGGGTGCCGTGCTCTGACCGGGGAAGGTAATGCCGCCCAATTCGGCATTTCTCGCGATTCGTCGAGACCGGTATGACGGGTTTCGGGCATTGAGCTGCTCGTTTCCCACCAGTCGCAGCCGTGACGGCCGGCCGGAACGGCGGGCGGTCCCCCGCCGGGCCGCGATAATGGGGGGCATGCAGACCCCTCTCGCCGGCGGACCCGCGGGCGCGGTCCCGGCCGCTCCGCCATCGACGGGCGCCGTTCCGACGGGCTCGGCCGCCGCGGGCGACGCCCAGCAGGCCGCCCTCGCCGGACCGGCAGGCCCGTCCCGCCCGGACGAGCCGCGTTCGATCGTCGTGCTCGGCTCCACCGGCTCCATCGGCACCCAGGCACTGGAGGTCATCGAGCGCGACCCCGCGCGGTTCCGGGTGGCCGGGCTGGTCGCCGGAGGCGGGCAGATCGAGCTGCTGGCGCGGCAGGTGCGGCGGTTCCGGCCCGAGGTGGTCGCGGTCGCCGACGAGCGGGCCGTCCCCGAACTGCGCGAGGCGATCGGCCCGGTGCCGGTGCTCGCCGGCCCCGAAGGAGTGGCGCAGGTCGCCGCCTGGCCCTGCGACCTGGTGCTGAACGGCATCACCGGCGCCGTCGGCCTCACCTCGACGCTCGCCGCGCTGTCGGCGGGCCGGGTGCTCGCGCTGGCCAACAAGGAGTCGCTCATCATCGGCGGCCCGCTGGTCAAGCGGCTGGCCGGGCCGGGCCGCATCCTTCCGGTCGACTCCGAGCACTCGGCGCTCGCCCAGTGCCTGTGGGCGGCCGGGCCGGGCGGCTACGACCCGGCACAGGTACGGCGGCTGGTGGTCACGGCGAGCGGCGGGCCGTTCCGCGGCCGCGGGCGGGACGAGCTGGCCGATGTGACCCCCGAGCAGGCGCTCAAGCATCCCACCTGGGACATGGGGACGGTCATCACCCTCAACTCGGCGACCCTGGTCAACAAGGGCCTGGAGGTCATCGAGGCCAACCTGCTGTTCGACATCCCCTTCGACCGCATCACCGTGGTCGTCCACCCGCAGTCGGTCGTCCACTCGATGGTGGAGTTCGTCGACGGGTCGACCATCGCCCAGGCCAGCCCGCCCGACATGCGGCTGCCCATCTCGCTGACCCTGGGCTGGCCGTCGCGGGTGCCGGGCGCCGCCGCCGCGGTCGACTGGACCAAGGCCCACACCTGGACCTTCGAGCCGCTGGACGACGAGGCGTTTCCCGCCGTGGCGCTGGCGCGGCACGTGGGGGCCGAGGGCGGCACCGCCCCGGCCGTCTACAACGCCGCCAACGAGGTCTGCGTGGCGGCGTTCCTCGGCGGGCGGCTGCCGTTCCCCGGCATCGTCGACACCGTCGCGGCCGTGGTCGCCGAGCACGTCGTGACCCCGGCGGACACGGTGGAGGAGGTCCTGGCCGCCGACGCCTGGGCCCGCGCCCGGGCCGGCGAGCTGGTGGCCGCCCCGGCGCGGTGACCGCCGGAGGCGAGCCCCGATGGACCCGAGCACGGTGGCCCGGAGCCCCGGCTTTGTCGGGCCAACGCGTGTTCCGGTCCACCCGGGTCCCTAGACTGGGGATCGTCCTGACGCTCATCGACCAAGGTGCTGGAAGAAGATGACATCCGTAGAGCTGGGCATCCCTTCGGTTCGGAGCAAGCCGATCGCCGAGAGGCGGGTGTCGCGGCAGATCATGGTCGGTTCGGTGCCGGTGGGCGGGGGCGCCCCGGTCTCGGTGCAGTCCATGACCACCACCCTGACCGCGGACATCAACGCCACGCTGCAGCAGATCGCCGAGCTGACCGCCGCCGGCTGCCAGATCGTCCGCGTCGCCGTCCCCTCGCAGGACGACGCCGACGCGCTGCCCGCCATCGCGCGCAAGTCGCAGATCCCGGTGATCGCCGACATCCACTTCCAGCCGAAGTACGTCTTCGCCGCCATCGACGCCGGCTGTGCCGCGGTCCGGGTCAACCCCGGCAACATCAAGAAGTTCGACGACAAGATCGGCGAGATCGCCAAGGCCGCCTCCGCGGCCGGCGTGCCGATCCGCATCGGGGTCAACGCCGGCTCGCTCGACCCGCGCCTGCTGGCCAAGTACGGCAAGGCCACCCCTGAGGCGCTGGTGGAGTCGGCGCTGTGGGAGTGCTCGCTGTTCGAGGAGCACGGCTTCCGCGACATCAAGATCTCCGTCAAGCACCACGACCCGGTGGTCATGGTCCAGGCCTACCGCCTGCTCGCCGCGCGCTGCGACTACCCGCTGCACCTCGGCGTCACCGAGGCCGGCCCCGCGTTCCAGGGCACGATCAAGTCGGCCGTGGCCTTCGGCGCGCTGCTCGCCGAGGGCATCGGCGACACCATCCGGGTCTCGCTGTCGGCGCCGCCGGTCGAGGAGGTCAAGGTCGGCACCGCCATCCTGGAGTCGCTCAATCTCCGCGAGCGCGGGCTCGAGATCGTCTCCTGCCCCTCCTGCGGGCGGGCCCAGGTGGACGTCTACACCCTGGCCGAGCAGGTTCACGCCGGGCTCGACGGGCTGAAGGTCCCGCTGCGCGTCGCCGTGATGGGCTGCGTGGTGAACGGTCCAGGCGAGGCCCGCGAGGCCGATCTCGGTGTCGCCTCGGGCAACGGCAAGGGCCAGATCTTCGTCAAGGGCGAGGTCGTCAAGACCGTCCCCGAGTCGCAGATCGTCGAGACCCTCATCGAGGAGGCCCTGCGCCTGGCCGAGGAGATGGGCGTCGAGGTCGACCTCGACGACGACGAGGCCCCCGGTCCGCAGGTCGTCGTCGGCTGAGCCGCACGACGCGGGCCCCGCTCGCGCAGTGCCGCCCGAAGCGGCCATGAGCCTCCCACCCGCCGGAGTTCCGGCAGGTGGGAGGGGGTGGGATTTCGGCGAGCGGGCCACCGTGGTGTATGCATGAAGGTGTGCGGCACGGGCGCTCGGCACCTCATCCGCACCGGTGGTGGCGATCGGGCCACGCGCTGGTGGCGATCCCGTTCGTCGTCATCATCTTGATCACCGTTGCTGATATCGGCACCCCTGCCGAGGTCCGCCTGACCCCGTTGCTGATCACCGCGCCGGCGATCACCGGGGCGTTCGCCGGGCCGCGGATCACGGGGTTCATCGGCGCGCTGACCATCGGTGACCAGCTCATGCTCGACATCCACGCCGAGGTGCTGGGCAGGCGTCCGGTGCAGACCGAGCTCGCCGCCACGGTCGTGGTCACCGCGTTCCTGGTCGTGTTCACCTACCTGCGCGACCGGCACCGCAAGGTGCTCATCCGGGTCCGCTCGGTGGCCGAGGCGGCCCAGCGTGCCCTGCTGCGCCCGCTGCCGCCCGACATCGGCCGGCTGCGGTTCGCCTCCCTGTACCTCGCCGCCGAGCAGGAGGCGCAGATCGGCGGCGACCTGTACGCCGCGGCGCGGGCCGAGCGATCGGTGCGCGTCCTCGTGGGCGACGTGCGCGGCAAAGGGCTTCCCTCGGTGTCGGAGGCCGCTTTGCTGCTCGGTTCCTTCCGCGAGGCCGCGCGCCGGCGCGCGACCCTGCCCGAGGTGGCCGCCTACCTGGACGAGAGCGTGCGCGCCGACCTGGCCGAGCATCTCGGGAACTGCACCCACGCCGAGGAGAACTTCATCACCGCCGTCCTGCTGGAGATCTGGCACGACCGGCCGGTGGTCGAGCTGGTCGACTGCGGGCATCCGCCGCCGCTGCTGCTGCGTGATCGGCAGGTGACGGCGATGCAGTCGCCCAGTTCCTCGCCGCCGCTCGGCCTCGGCGACCTCGCCGAGCCGTCGTACGAGACGGAGACCTTCGACTTCAAGGCCGGCGACGTTCTCCTGCTCTACACCGACGGGGTCATCGAGGCCCGCAGCCCGGACGGGCGCTTCTACCCGCTGGCCGAGCGGCTGCTGGAGTGGAGCGGTGACGAGGCGGACAAGCTGATCGAGCACGTCCGCAGCGACCTGCTCGCCCATGTGGGCGGACGCCTCGCCGACGACGCGGCCATGGTGGCGATCCAGCGCCTGCCGGACTGACGGCGGCGGGACGCCCGGCCGGTCCGCAGAAAGGGCCGATGCCACCCCCGTCACCCTTGATCTATTACGCGGCGCAATCGAATGACTACAGATCGGTAAACGTTGGGCCCGGTCACCCGCCCCGGCGCGCTCCGGTCCGGGAACATCGCCTCTGCCACAGCAGCAGAGGGAGTTGACGGGTGAAGCGCGTTTTCTGTGTGATGGCGGGTGCGGCCACGCTGGTCGCGGCGGCCACGGTGCTGCCGGGTGGGGCGCGGGCCGCCGCGCCGCCCGGCGGTCCTTCCTGGGCCGCGTGTCCAGGGCCCAAGATGCTGGTCTCGGCCGAGTGCGCGACGGTGAACGTCCCGCTCGATCCCTCCCGGCCCGAGGGGCGCACCATCGCCCTCGCGCTCAGCCGGGTGAAGGGCGCCGAGTCCCACGACCGCCGGCAGGGCCTTGGTGTGCTGCTGGTCAACCCGGGCGGCCCCGGCGCGCCGGGCGTCAACCTGGCGAGGTACGTCGCCGCCGCGCTGCCCAAGGACGTCGCGGAGCGGTACGACATCATCGGCTTCGACCCGCGCGGCGTGGGCGCCAGCGAGCCCGCCATGCACTGCGTCGACCACAAGAAGCACTTCGCCGCGCCGCGCCTGGACGAGGTGCCGGCCAACGACGCGGCCGAGGACGCCCTGCTGGCACGGGCCAGGCAGTACGCCGCGGCGTGCGGCGCCCGCTGGTCGTGGCTGCTGCCGCACATGAACACCGAGAACTCCGCGCGCGACATGGACGCCATCCGGCAGGCGCTCGGCGAGGAGAAGATCAGCTATCTGGGCTACTCCTACGGCACCTACCTCGGCGCGGTCTACGCCACGCTGTTCCCGAACCGGGTGCGGCGGCTGGTGCTGGACAGCGTGGTCGACCCCGAGGGCGTCTGGTACGACTCGAACATCGCCCAGGACTACGCGTTCGACCGGCGCCACCGCCAGTTCCTGGCCTGGGTCGCCAGGCACCATGACGTCTACCGGCTGGGCCGCACGCAGACCCAGGTGAGCGCGGCCTGGTACGCGCTGCGCCGCCGGCTCGCCGAACGCCCGGCCGGGGGCATCGTCGGGCCGAGCGAACTGGGCGACATCTTCACCGTCGGGGGGTACACCAACGCGGTCTGGCCGCAGTTCGCCGCGGCCTTCTCCGCCTACGTCCGCAAGGGCCGCTCCGACGGCCTGGTGGCCGCCTACCAGCGCCACGTGGACCATGACGCCGCGGCCGAGAACAACTACGCGGTCTACCTGGCCGTGCAGTGCCGCGACGCCGAATGGCCGCGCGACTGGTCCCGATGGAAGGCCGACACCGCCCAGGTGAACGCCAAGGCGCCGTTCATGGCGTGGTCCAACGCCTGGTACAACGCGCCGTGCGCCTTCTGGCCGGCGAAGGGCGGCCGGCCGTTGCGCGTCGGGAACGTCGGCCACCTGCCGCCGATCCTGCTCGTCCAGTCCCGCAACGACGCCGCGACACCGTTCGCCGGGGCGCTGCGGGTGCGCGAGCGGTTCCCGACCTCCCGCCTGCTGGTGGAGGGGGGCGGCAACCACGGGGTCTCGCTCGGCGACAACTCCTGCGTCGACCGGCATCTGGCCGCCTACCTGCGGGATGGGACCGTTCCCGGCGGCGGGGCCGAGCAGCGCGCGGGCCACCGGCCGGACGCCGAGTGCGAGGCGTCCGCCGAGCCCCGGCCGTTGCCGGCGGTCGCGGCGACCGCGGCGCATTCGAAAACGGCCATGGCGACCAACAGCCGATAGGGTCGGTTCGTTCCAAAATCGGGACGGTCGCGTAGGCTAAGCCCGTGATGCTGCGAACATCGGCGTCGCGCGTGCTCGACGACCAGGACCGCGAAGAGGTGCTCACGCTCCTCGACGCGGACCCGGTCGCCAACGTCTTCGTCGCCTCCCGGGTGCGGTCCGTCGGCCTCAGCCCGGCCCGGCTCGGCGGGCAGATGTGGGGATTCGGCCCGCGCGGCGGGCTGACCTCGCTGTGCTACGCCGGTGCCAACCTCGTCCCGGTCAACGCCGGGCCCGAGGCGGTCCAGGCGTTCGCCGACCGTGCCCGCAGGCAGGGCCGGCGCTGCTCCTCGATCGTCGGCCCGGCCGACGCGGTCGAGAAGCTCTGGGAACGGCTGGAGCCCTACTGGGGGCCCGCGCGGGCCGTCCGCTGGGCCCAGCCGGTCATGGCCACCTCGTCGCCCTCGGCCGTGCCGCCGGACCCGCTCGTGCGCCAGGTGCGTCCCGAGGAGTTCGCCACGCTGCTGCCGGCGTGCGTGGCGATGTTCACCGAGGAGGTCGGCATCTCGCCGGACCTCGGCGACGGCGGCGCGCTGTACCGCTCCCGGGTGGCCGAGCTGATCCGCATCGGCCGGTCCTATGCCCGCATCGAGGACGGCCAGGTCGTGTTCAAGGCGGAGGTCGGGGCGGTCACGCCGCAGGTCTGCCAGATCCAGGGCGTGTGGGTGCACCCCGACCACCGGGGGCGGGGGCACGCGGTCGCGGGCATGGCGGCCATCGTCGGCCTGACCCTGCGGCACTTCGCCCCGGTGGTGTCGCTGTACGTGAACGACTTCAACGTCGCCGCCCGCGCGGTCTACCGCCGGGTCGGCTTCAAGGAGGTCGACACCTTCATGTCCGTACTTTTCTGACCTTTCCGGCGCCTGCCGCGGCAGGTCCGCTGCGATGTTCCGGCTGCGGCCTGGGTACCCTTGGCGGGTGCTCGAAGAGGTGACCGCGACGCGCTACGTGACCCCGCTGCGCGAGGGGGGTTCGTTGCCGGGCGTCGTCGAGGCGGACGACCTTGGGACCTACGTCGTGAAGTTCCGCGGTGCGGGGCAGGGGCGGCGCGTGCTGGTCGCCGAGATCATCTGCGCGGAGCTGGCCCGCCGGCTGGAGCTGCGCACGCCGGATCTGAAGGTCATCGATCTCGATCCGCGCATCGGCGCCCGCGAGCCCGACCAGGAGATCCAGGACCTGCTCCAGGCCAGCGAGGGCCGAAACCTCGCGGTGGACTTCCTGCCGGGAGCGCTCGGCTTCGACCCGCTGGCGTGGACGCCGGACCCGGGCCTGGCCTCGCGCGTCCTGTGGTTCGACGCTCTCGTGCACAACGTCGACCGGAGCTGGCGCAACCCCAATCTGCTGGTGTGGCACGGGAACATCTGGCTGATCGACCACGGCGCGGCCCTGTGGTTCCACCACAACTGGCCCACCGCCGACCCGCAGCGCCGCTTCGACGCTCGCGACCACGTGCTGGCGCCCTTCGCCACCCGGGTCAAGGAGGCCGACGCCGAGCTGCCCGCTCTGATCACCGAAGACCTGCTGCGCACGGTCGTGGATCTGGTGCCCGGCGAGTGGCTCGACGGCGAGCCGGGCTTCGCGGACGCGGCGGCCGTGCGGCAGGCGTACGTCGACCACCTGCTCGCGCGCGCCCACGGCCCGCGTGCCTGGCTCCCGGAGGTCCCGCGATGAACACCGCGCAGGCATACCCGTCCGCGACCGGCGACGGGGCGGGCGCGGAGCGGGCCGCCGGGACGCGCTCGTCCGGCGACCGGCGGGCGGAGGCCCCGGTGGAGCGGGCCGTGTACGAGTACGCGGTGATCCGGGTCGTGCCCTGCGTCGTCCGCGGTGAGTTCCTCAACGCCGGGGTGATCCTCTACTCCCAGCCGCACGCCTACCTGTGCGCCCGCACCGAGCTGGACGGCTCCCGGCTGCGCGCGCTCGACGAGAGCATCGACCTCGCGGAGGTCGGGCGCGCCCTGGCGGCCTATGAGCGGGCCTGCTCGGCCGACTCGGGCCCGCTGCGCGGCGAACCGCTCGGCAGCCGGTTCCGCTGGCTGACCGCCCCGCGCAGCACGGTCGTCCAGACCGGGCCGGTGCACGCGGGTCTCACCGGCGACCCGGCCGCCGAGCTGGAGTGCCTGCTGGACCGGCTCGTCCGCAGGGGAGCCGGCGGGCGATAGGTCACCTGCGCGCCCGGCCGCCGGCATCGGGGGCGGCGGGCTCGGGACCGGTCTCGGCGGCGGGCACCCACCACAGCCGGCCGCCGGCGATCTCGTGGTACACGTCCAGCAGGTCCTGGCCGGTGGTCACGCTGCGCGACTCTGCCGCCGCCCAGGTGTAGACGCCGCGTGACATGGTGGAGGTCTCCTGGCGCACCCGCAGGGTGTAGACCCGTGCCCTGATCTCGTGCACCTTCGGGTCGCCCGGGTCGGCCTGCGCCGCCAGTTCGGCGAGCTGGCAGGCCAGCCGCAGGTCGCCGTCGGCCGCCGCGGTCGCCGCCCGCGCGGCCAGGGCGTGCGCGCCGCCGGTCAGCTCCGCGAGCGCCCGGGCGAGCACCTCGTCGGGCGCGGGCTTGAGGTGGGCCGGGTTGCCGTCGTGCCAGCCGCCGTACAGCCGCCACACGTTGCGCACGACGAACTCGGGCTCGTCGTAGTGCGGCTGCAGGTAGGGCCGGCAGGCCAGCGCCTCCGGTGGGCTGACGGCGTGGATGACCTCGTCCAGGCGGGCCCCGGCGTTCATCAGTTCCAGCGTCTGCTCGACCAGCGCGTCCAGGTAGTCGGCCGTGTCGATCAGCGCCTGCCGCACCCGGGCGGCGCCGACGATGGGCAGCCCGTGCCCGGGAAGCAGCACCTCGGCCGACAGGCCCGCCATCCGCCGCAGCGCGAGGGCCCACTCGTCGGGGTAGCGCTGGACCTTCTGCGGGTTGCCGGCGTTCGGGGTGACCCAGATGAACAGGTCACCGGTCAGCAGCACGCCGCGTTCGGGGAGGAACGCCCAGGTCGCGTCGTCGGTCTCCCCGCGGGCGTGCCGCAGCCACAGGGTGACGTCGCCGAGCGAGAGCGTCATCTGGTCGTGGTAGGTGAGGTCGGGCCGGCGGAACGCCGTCGGCCAGGCCATGCGGGTGAAGCCGAACTGGCGCTGATTGATCACCGTGTTGTACCCGGCGGTCCGGGCGTACCGGGCGAACCGCGCGGCGACCATCTCGTGCGCGATCACCTGGATCCGTGGCCCGTCCTCGGCGTCGAACGGCTCCATGCCCGCCACGTGGTCGAAGTGGCCGTGCGAGAAGATCGCGTAACGGACCGGCTCGTCCGACCAGGCACGGATGGCCGCGTGCATCGCGCGCGCGTCCACGGTGTTGCCCGTGTCGAACAGAGCCAGGCCGTCGTCCCCCCTGATGCCGTACACGTTCCCGAAGCCGGGCCACATGACCACGCCCTCGGCGACCTCCTGCGCCCCCCTCGAGCGCAGGTCCCGCAGTGGCACCTCCTGCGGGGACGCCGACCCGCGCCAGACGTTGTCCGCGTGCTCGAGGATCGGCGATGTCATGCCCCCCAGCATGCCCCGGGCCTGCCGCCGGCAGCAGTAGGGAGATCCCTACACCTGGCCGTGTCGCCCGGCCGAATTCCCGTTTCACTGCGGGCACTAATTAGTCGGATGAAACACCGATATCTCGGCTTTTTCGACCAAACGGGACAGGAAACGACGCAGGTCACGGGTGACTCCGCGAATTCGGGGCCGAATGTCAACGCGCGACGCCTGTCCCGCGACATATTGGTGATCCTGAAACTCTCCAGGGCCGTTCCTTCCACCGCTGTGAGGTTCCGTGCGCCGAGTCCAGCGCCGGGCACCCGCCAAGGCCGGGCTCGTGCTGGCCGCCGCCGCGCTGCTCGCCGTCCCGGGCGCGCAAGGGGTGCCCGCCGATGCCGGCTTCGCCGTTCCCGAGGCCGCACCGCCGGCGTCCGGCGTCACGGTCACGGTCGACGACGGCGTCGCCGAAGGGCGGGACGGGCGGCGGCGGACCGTGTGGCGCTCCGCCGCGACCGGACGTGCGATCGGCACACTCGACGGCACCGCCTCCTACGGCCGGTACCTGGTGCGGGACGCCGAGGCCGGGCAACGGTTCTACTTCAACGAGGACGACGGGAAGGCACGCCGGATCACCGTCGTGGACGCCCTGACCGGCTCGGTGCGCTGGACGATGACCTCCGGCCGCAGGGAGGACGGGCCCGGCCGGCCGTACTTCTACCTGCTCGGCCTCGCCGCGGGGCGGGCCATCGTGGACGTCCCCGCGCTCGGCGCCGTCCATGCGCTGAACCTCGCCGACGGCGGGCTCGGCTGGACCGCACGGCTGCCGGACGGGTGCCGCAGCCTGAGCCGGGAGGCGAACGTCGTCGATGGCGAGCCGAGCCGGGTGGTCGACGAGCGGGAGGCCGCCCTGCTGGCCCGGTGCGACGCCGGGCGCGTCCGCCTGATCCGCATCGACGCGCGCACCGGCGCGCTCGGCGGGCAGACCACCGTCCGCCCGGCGGGCGAGCCGAAGCTGCACCTGGCGCACGGCGTGGCCGTGGTGACCACACCGCACTCGATCTCCATCGTCACCCCCGGCGGCAGAGTGGCCTACGAACGCGCCCGGGCGGGATGCCAGTGCGACGCCGCCGTCGCCGGGGACACCGCCGTGGTCATCGCGCAGGACGGGTCGGCAGGCGGTACCGAGGTGGCGGTGGTCCGCCTGCGCTCCGGGGAGGTGGTCGCCCGCCACGCGTACTCCAAGGCAGAGCTCGCGGGCGGTGATGACCGTCGCGGGCTCGTCTTCGTGGGCAGGACCGTCCCCTATCCGCTGATGATCTGGAATCCCATGGAACCGGTCGACGTGTGGGACGCCCGGGCCGGACGCCTGCTCACGACCATCGCACCGCCGCTGACGGCCGAGAACGACGCCGTCCGGGCCGCGGCCATCGGCGGGGGATGGGGTGCGCGCGGTGGGGTGGCGGCGGGCGCCTGGCCCGACGCCTGCGCGCTGATCCCGCCGGAGGCGCTCGCGGAGCGGACGGGCACCGCCTACCTTCCCGGCGCCGCCGGGCGAGGTCCCGCCGAGCTGGGCCTGGCCACCCCGGTGTCGTGCGCCCTCGCGCCGCGCACCGCCGGGCGGACCCCGGTCACCGTCACGGTGAGCTGGGTGTACGGCTCCGAGGAGCAGGCCACGGCGGCGATGCGCACCTTGCGGACCAACGGCACCATCTCCTCCTCGGCTTCATCCGCGCGTGTCCGCGGGGCGGGCGAGGCGGTTCACATCGACGAGATGAAGGACTCGATCATGATGCGGGTGGGATCCACGCTCGTCCTCGTCGAGGCGTACGGGGAGAGTTCGACGGCCATGGACGCGGCTCGGATCGCCGCCGGGCGATTGGGAGAACGCCGGTGACCCGCGCGAAGTCCAAGCGGACGACCTCCGCGAAATCCAAGGGCCGCAAGCCCGCGCAGGCGCCGCCGGCGTCTCCAGCGCAGGAGGAGGCCCCCGCCGGCACGGACCCCGCGGAAGACGCCGAGCCGCGCAACCCGGTCGTGCGGACCCTGAGCAGGTCGGCGGGCTGGCTGGTCACGACGATCGCGGGCGGCCTCGCCACCATCATCGGCGGCGTCCTGCTCGCCGGCTGGCCCCAGGTGCAGGACGCCTGGGCCGACCACTGGGAGACGCCGCGGCTGGAGCACACGATCTACAACCCGATCAGCACCGGAGACAGGTTCGCCTTCCACCAGGTGCTCACGGGCGGGCCGGGTCGCCTGCTGAACGGCGCCGACCCCGATCCGGCCAAACTGGAGGCGTTCGTCGCCCGGGAGCATGGCGCCGTGATCGGATCGATGAACGTGTCCCTGGTGGTGCAGGGCCGCCGGCACCGACCACTCCGGATCCTGGACGTGCGCCCGCGGGTCCGCCGGTCGATGGACAGACCCAGCGGAACGTGCTTCGTCGTGCCCAGCTCCGGCGGCACCGACAAGTTCAAGATCGAGGTCGATCTGGACGAGGTGTACCGGGGGAAGGGGCCGAGCCGGTACCTGGAGAAGAACATCGACCTGGCCTATGACGAGATGGCCACCGTCGATCTCACCGTCACCGCCGAGGAGCGCGCCTACGACTGGGACATCCAGGTCGACTACGTCTACGATGGCGCCGCCACCGTCCAGCACGCGTACTTCACCGCCGAGGACGGCGGCCTCTTCCGCGTCACCGGGCAGGCGCCCGCCTACCGGGTGGCCTACACCTCGCGGACCTTGGCCGCGGTCTTCCGGCGGGCCGAGCGGAACGCCTCGTGCTGACCCGCCGGGATCGGGCACGACGTCCTCGGGCCTGGGCGCGGGCGGCGTTCGCCGTCGTCCTGATCACCTGCGCGCTGCCGGCCGGGGCCGTGCCCGGGACGGTCCGCACCGGCGAGGCCCGGACACGCTGGCAGGCGCGGTACCCCGCCGGCACGTACGGCGACGCGGCGCTCGCCGGCGGGGACGTCCTCGTGGTCACCGGCGCGCTGCTGGCGGCGGTGGACGCCGCGAGCGGCCGGGAGCGCTGGCGGCGGCCGATGCCCGACGGGCGGGTGCTCGACTGGCTCGTCCCGGCGGGGCGGGTCGTGCTGGCCACCTCGCGTGCCACGCCGACCGGGGATGCGAGTGTGTTGCGGGCCGCGTCGTCGGCCGACGGCAGGGAGGTGTGGCGGCGCGACGGGCTGAGCAGGGCCGGGGTGTGGCGGGCACCCTACGCGGGGGAGGAGGTCCGGGTCATCCCCGCCTGGGCGGCGGGTGACCGCCTGGTGACCGGAGTCGATCCCGGCACAGGGGACATTCGCTGGACGTGGCGGCCGCCCGCGGGCTGCGGCACGCCGGTGATGTCGGCGTCCGCGGGTGAGACCGTCGTCGTGGCCATCGGCTGCGGGACGGGCGTCGCACTGGTCGCCCTCGACCCGGCCGCCGGGCGGGTGCGGTGGCGGGCGGACGTCCGGTCCGTCCAGGACATCCGGCTCCTCCCCGCGGCGGTCGCCGTGACCGGCGGAGAAGGGCTCGTGCTGCTCGACGCCGGCACCGGGCGGCAGGTGACCCGGATATCGGAGTGCGCCCCCGACTGCGCGCCGCCCCGGGCGTCCGGCGGGCGCATCCTGCTCGCCTATCCGGCGGGGGACGCCGAGGTGCTCAGCGCTGTGGGCACCACCCCGCGGGCCGCGGCGACCGCCGGACCAGGGCCCGGCACCGGGGCCGAGACGCTGTGGCGGCTGGTCGAGCGGGCGGAGCCGGGAAGGGAGGCGGCCCGGCACTCCGGGTTCGTCGTCGACGCCACGCCGGGCGGGCTCGCTCTCGGCCTGCTGTACGACGGCACGGCCCCCGGGTGGGCCGCCGACCTGATCGACCCGGTCCGCGGAGTGCTCGGCAGGTGGATCCTGCCGGTGCGCTACCGGCCGTTCGGCATGCGGGGCAGGACGGTGTTCGCCGTCGAAGTCGCCGGTGGGCCCGGCATGGCGCGGTCGCTCAACCTGGCCGCGGTGGACCTCCCCCTGGACGGACCACCGGTCACCGCGCCCGCACCCGACCCGTGCGACCTGCTGGCCGGCACCCCAGGACTGCGGGCCGTGCCCCCGGTGCCGCCCTTCTCCGAGGTGGCCCGCCTGACGTGCGACTTCGTCGACGCGCGGGGCATGCGCCTGACCGTCGGGGTGTGGAGCGCGCCGGGCCCGCAGAGCGCGGCCGATCTGTGGCGGCAGGCCCGCGACACATCGGAGGGCCACGGCCTCGACGCCGCCGGCGACGAGGCCTTCGGGTCGGGCCCGCGCGACGGCATGATCGTGGCCCGGCGGGGCCGCCACATCGTGTGGGTCTCCTCTCCGTACTTGCCCTTGCACGACCGGCTGACGGGCCTCATGGCCGAAGCCGTGGCCCGTCTCTACCGGGTACCGCAGACCGTGCGTCCACTGGCGGCGCCCAGTCCCGGGCCGGTCCCGGCCGAGGGAGGGGCACCGGTGCTCACCTTGCCCGGTACGGCGGTCACCCTCCGGACCGCCGATGACGCCCGGCTGACCCTCGCCGGGTACCGCCTGCGGGGCGGCACCTACCTGCGCGACCGTTCCGGCCATCTCGCGCCCTGGGCCGGGGCGGCGGTCACCGTCTCGCCCGACGGCCGATGGGCGGTGCGCATCGGGGACGGTGCGTGGCTGGACATCGCCGACCGCGCCACCGGGCGGATCCGCCGGGTCAAGGCCATGCCCGGACTGTACGGCCCCTCCTGGTCGCCGTCCGGCGCGCTGGTCCTGACCAGGCGCGACGAGGCGCGTTTCGTGCTCGTCGACCCGCACGCCGGGCGGGTCCGCCCCGTCTGGACCGACGACGTGGGAAGCGACACCCTGGAGTCGCCGTTCCACTGGGACGCCGGAGGGCGGACCGTCAGCGCGTCGTACACCTCCATTGGAGAAAGCGCCATCCAGGGGCTGCTGCGCTCGTTCGACCTCGGTGGACGGCGCGTCGGCGAGCTGTCGGGCGTGGGGGACACCGGGACCGGCGTCGACGACTGGCTGTCGCCCGGCCGGACCCGCTTTCTGGCCCGGTGCGAGCGGCGCCCGCAGGACCTCTGCGTGCACGACGCGGCGACCGGGCGCCTGCTGGCCCGGCCGGAGCCGGGCGGCGGCCGGGTGGTGGCCTGGTACGACGAGGAGCACCTGGTGGTGTGGCGGCGTGAGATGACCGGTTCCCGGGCGCTGGTGATCGACCTGTACGGCGAGCCGGTGCGGACGCTGGCGACCACCGACGCCGCGGACGTCACCCTGGAACCGCTCTGGACCCACTCCTGATCAGCAGGACGACGGCCCGGCTCCCGGCGATGGGGCCGGGGGCATCGTGCGGATGCCGAGAACGGCCAGGGTGAGCGCGCACAGCAGCAGGGCCGCGATCTGGGCGATGCCGACGGCCGTCATGACCCGCGACACGGGGTCGGCGACTCCGAGTTCGAGGCGGACCAGGCGGCCGAGCATTACCGGGACGGCGAGGATCGCCAGCGCGACCGCTGGCACGGGCGAGCGCCGGGCCGGGACGAGCAGGTGGACGCCGATGCTCGCTGCCCCGGCGAGCAGGAGCGCGAGAGAGGCCAGCCCGGGCAGGTCCAGCCAGGGCCAGATCCACGACCAGGTGGCCAGGCTGATGGGCGGCTGCTGCGACCAGGTGCCGGCAAGAGTGAGAAGGCCGGACAGCAGGACCCCGGCGGCGACGGGCAGGACGGCGACCCGCGGCGGCCGGCGGATCGCGGGGGCGTCGCGGTGGAACCCGGCGAACAGGGCGAGCACCGGCACGGCGTACAGCACACCGTTCAGGGTCATGACCGTCACGGCCGTCCTGGTGTCCAGGCTCCACAGCTTCAGCAGGTCGCTGGAGGCGGCGGCGACGGCGAGCAACGCCAGCGGTTTGGCGGCACGCGGGCAGCCCCTGGTGAGCGCGGCGAAGGCGGCGACCCACAGCAGGGCGGTGAACCCCTGGGCGATGTCCCACAGCCGGTCGGCCGACTCCGGCGCGGGAAGAGCAGGCTGAGGGGCGGCGGACGGGCCGAAGAGCCCGTAGCGCGCAAGAAACCGCCAGAAGACCATCCAGCTCATCATGGCGTGGAAGGCCAGCCCCAGGAGGGCCACCAGGCGGACGGCCTGTCCCCAGGCGAAGGATCTCGGGCCCGTCCCCGCGCCGCCGAGGCGCGCACGGACCGACAGCGCCGCCACACTCAGGATCTCCGACCAGCGCGGTCGGGGGTTGTCGGCGTCCGTGAGGTCGCCCGCGCCCTCCAGGAAGGTGTTGACCATCTCCTCCTGGCGCTCGGCTCGGTAGGAGGCGGGCAGCAGTCGCAGGACGTGCCGGTAGCGCTTTTCCAGAAGACTCATGCCGTACCCTCCGCGTACCTGGCGCGCAGCCGGCCGCGCGCGTGCTCGGCGTTCTCGGCCAGTCGTGCGGCCTCCTTCTCCAGGGCGCGCGCCCCGGACTCGGTGAGCCGGTAGTAGCGGCGCAGCCGCCCCTGCCACACCTCTTCGCGGTCGAGGGCGACCAGTTCGTCACCGGTGAGCCGGTCGAGGACGCCGTACAGGCTGCCGATCTTGAGTAGCGTGCGCCCGCCTGACAGCCTCTCGACCTCCTGGACGATGCCGTAACCGTGTCGCGGCTGGTCGGCCAGTGCCGTGAGGACGAGGAACGCGGGCTCCGTCATCACCCTGGGAGTCATACCGGCAAGGATAACTTGTCCGCCAAGATATAGGGAACGAAGGAGTGCGCGCATGCGGACGCCCCCGCCGGCGATCCAGGACGCTGGATGCCGACGGGGGCGTGATCAGGGCAGGTGCCGGGGATGGGTTCGCCGGCGCCGCCTCACCCGCTGATCGTTCGCTCAGGGCTGGCGGAGGCCGAAGGCGCGGGTGATGGTCTGGGTGACGCCGCCGCCGTTGTGCTGCCCGGCGGTGACCCGGATGGACACGAAGCCGGCCCGCTGCGGCGCGTTCAGGGACGTCCGCCAGGTGCCCTTCTTCTCCTTCAGGCCCTGTCGCTGCCAGGTCGCGCCGTCGTCGTAGGAGACGTCCAGCGTGAGCGAGGAGACCGCGTCCTTGGCGCCGCCGCCGTTGAGCACGACCGGCGTGATGGACAGCTCCGGCCTGCGCCCCGCCCGGCCTTCGGCGTCCAGATCGGTGCCGTAGTCCAGCTGGACCAGCGGGATGGCCTCGAACTCCTTGTCGGGGGCGCCGGAGGTGAAGCGCCACTCGGTCGTGGTGGCGGAGGAGTAGGGGCCGATCTGGCCGCCGCTCTTGGTCTCGACGACGATCCGGTAGGGCAGTTTCTCCCGCTCCAGTCCGACGTTCAGCGAGGGCCAGCCTTCGAACTGGACCAGTCGCTTGTCACCCTGGTACATCGAGATCCGCTGCCACACGCCCGGCTGGCCGGACCCGCCGCTGTGCGCGGCTCCCGCGTCGCCGAACCCCTGGATGTAGGCGCTGAGTCCGTACTCGCCGCGGAACGGGCCCTCGGCGCTGATCATGCGTGGCCGGGTGATGGGGCCGAACCAGCGGTCCCGCTGTACGCTCCCCGGCCGATAGGACAGGGGCTCGGACTTGGCGGACCCGAAGTCCTGCAGGCCGGCGGACTGCTCCCAGATGATCCCCTCTCCGGCGGAGACCCAGTCGGTACGCCGTCCCGGGGCGACCGGCTCGGGGGCGAACGGGGGAGCCGAGTACCACTCGTACGGCGGGTGGTCCACCCGCCACTCGCTGACCTGCCTGCCGGTCGGCGGGGCGAATTCGAGATCGATTCGGGCGAGGTCGCGGGGATCGGTCTTGGCGGAGGGGTCCGCGGGCACCGCGCCATCGTGGTAGTCGACCAGGTCGTACAGGTACTCCGGCACCGGGTGGGCCTCGACCGTCAGCCGGGTCTCCTTCCTGCCCGCGGAAGTGATCTCGTGGATCAGGTCTTCTCCCTGGTCCAGGGTCAGCGAGGCGACCGGGATCGGCCCGGAGGAGACGCCGTCGGCGGCGCCGTACCAGTCGCTCTTGCGGCCGGTGCCGTCGTTGACCACCAGGAGCAGCGCCGCACCGGCGGTGTGCGCCGCCGCGGCCCGATCTGCGGGGGTCACCGCGTCGCCGTCGCGGACGACCACGACCTTGCCGCGGGCGGACTGGCCGGCGTAGTCGGCCGTTGATCCGTTGCCGGCGAAGACGGCGGGAAGGCGCGAGGTGCCGTCCGGCATCGTCGGGGAACCGGGCTGCACCAGGGCGTCGTCGAGGCTGCGGCCGCGGTAGTCGATCTTCAGCGGCGTCTGCTCGGCGCGGAATCTGGTGGTGAAGACGAAGCTGCCCTTCTTCACCTTCTTCGTGGGTAGAGCCCACAGGCTGTCGTAGGCGACCGGAGTCATGATCGTCTCCTTCAGGTCACCGTTGCCGCCGGGTGCGGGCCGGCTCGAGGTGAAGGAGCGGTAGATGTCGACTCTGCCGGCGACGACGCTGGTCGGCTTGGGGGTCGCCACCTTCACCTGGCGTGCCCGTGAGGCGTCGAGCTCGACGGTGCGGTCGCTCGTCAGGTCGATCTCGGGAGCGATCAGCACCGCCATCCCCAGCGAGTGGGCTCCGTGCAGGCCTTCCACGTCCGGAAGCGACAGGACCGTGTAGGAGCCGGGGGCCCAGCGGCTGGTGAGCGTCCCGTCCGGGACCCACATGAAGGTGCTTTCCCCGTCGGCGCTCCTGATCTCGACATTGTCGCTCACGGGCCGCCCGGCGCGGTCCTTCAGGTGGACGGTGAGGTCGTACCTCTCGGACTCGACGGAGACCCCTACGGTCGTGTGCACCTCGCCGGTCGCGTACCGCGCCTTGACCTGGGCGGTGTAGCGGCCAGGGGCGAGCCCCTCCGGGTCCACCGTGAGGTCGACCGCCGAGGTGCCACGCGCGGGCACGGTGACGTGGCCGGCGGCCGTCGTGAACGCCTGCGCGGGGGCATCGCCACGGTCGGTGGTGAGCTCCAGGGTGATGGGGGCGTCAGTGGTGTTGGTGTAGGTGATCTTCCGCTTGACCGGCTGCCGCTGCTGCTCGGACGACCAGCGGACCAGACCGGCGTCCACCGATCCGCTCGCGATGACCTGGTCCTTCAGGTAGGCGGCGGCCACGTCCAGCCGGCCGGCGCCGGCCTGGTAGGGGCTGTAGTCCGGGGTCGGCACGCTGGTGCTCATCAAGGCGTCCTTGATCTGCCGCGCGGACCAGTCGGGGTGCTTCTGCGCCAGCAGGACGGCCGCCCCGGCGACGTGGGGCGTCGCCATGGAGGTGCCGCTGTCCTCGCGGTAGAAGCCCTCGCCCCACTCCAGGTACTGCGAGCGCGCCGCCAGCACGTTCACGCCGGGAGCGGTCAGGTCGGGCTTGAGGGCGTCGTCACTGAGGCGCGGCCCGGCGCTGGAGAAGTCGGCGAGGTGGTCGGAGGCGTCCACCGCGCCGACGGTCAGCGCGGCGTCCGCGGTTCCCGGCGCGGCGACGCTGTAGGGGCCGGGGCCGTCGTTGCCCGCGGCGACGACGAACAGCGCGCCGGTCTCGGCGCTCAGCCGGTTGAGCGCCTGGCTCAGCGGATCGTCCTGGGTGTGCCAGCCGCCGACGCCCAGGCTCATGCTGATCACCTTGGCGTGCTCGGTCCGCGCCGCCCACTCCATGCCCGCGATGACGCCCGAGATGGGCCCGGAGTTGCTGTCGTCGAGGACCTTGCCCACCACCAGGTCGGCGCCGGGGGCGACTCCCCGCTCCTTGCCGCCGGACGCGGCGCCCGTCCCGGCCAGGGTGGAGGCGGTGTGGGTGCCGTGCCCGTTGCGGTCGGTGACCTCCTGACCGGGGATGAAGCTCCGGGACGCCGCCACGCGGCCGGCGAGGTCCGGATGGGTGGTGTCCACGCCGGTGTCCAGGATGGCGACCCGGACCCCGGCGCCCGTGCCTCCCGCGGCCCAGGCCGCGGGGGCGCCGATCTGCGCGGTGGTGTCGGCGAGGGCCGCCTTCGCCTTGCCGTCGAGCCACACCTTGCCGATGCCGTCGGCGAAGGGAGGCTCCGGTGTGCCGCCGGTCCGCTTCGCCGACGGCCGGTCACCTTGGCCGGTGCGGGTGAGAGCCGACCAGAAGGCCGTGGCCGTCGAGCGCCGGGCACGGACCGCGTCAGCGTCGACGGAGGGAAGGCTCAGGGTGACCTCGGCGCCGGGCAGCGCCGCGCTGGGCGAGGGGGCCGATGGGCCGTTCGTGGCGCCGGACCGGCGTGCGGCCGAGTCCTTCTCGCGGGTGACGATCAGAGGGAGGTCGGCGCTGTGCCCGTCGTCGTAGCCCTGGGCCATCAGCCGGGTCACGTTGAAGAGCTGCTTGTCCAGCCGGTCGGCCGCGATGTAGGCGACGGCCTCGTCGGGGTAGACGTAAATGTCCTCGCCCTCGGTGGCGATGCGCACCGAGCCGGTTGCTCCCGGCGCGCGCCGGACGTCCACCGAGGGAGATCCGCCGGGGCGCGGGGTCAGCGTCACCCTGTCACCGGTGATCAACGTGATGGTGACCGGCGCGCCGCCGGTCGCGGCTGAGGACCCCGTGGAAGGTCGAACAGGAGAGGCACCGTGCGCCGCCGCGGGGACGGCCACGATGGCGAGAAGAGCCGCGGCGACCGACGCCGCGGACTTCCGGGGGGTAGACAGCCTCACATGGCCTCCAGAGTTGGTGAACGCAGGAATCCGATCACCTCCGGAGAGGCCATGTAAAGTTCTTGAATTTATTACTTTCTAGCTGTACTTTGCACTTTCATTGACTATTCCGGCACATGACCGCATATCGGACAGTCGTGTAGCGGGTGCATCGAGAGCCCGCTCGTACGGGCCTCGGAGCCGGCGAAGGCGGAGCCCGGCGACCTGGAGCAGGCACCGGAACGCGACCCGTCCGGACGCGGCGGTGCCGTGATCGGCCGGGCTCGCCGGACGGCGTCAGAGCTCGCCGCGTTCGTGGGCGAGGGCGAGCTCCACCCGGGAGCGCAGGCCGGTCTTGGCGTAGACGCGGGAGAGGTACACCTCCACGGTCTTGCGGCTGTAGTGCAGCTCGCCCGCGATCTGCGGGTTGGACATGCCGGCGGCGACCAGCTCGATGACGCGACGCTCGGCGGGGGTGAGCCCGGCGGCAGGGGAGGGGGCGAGCCCGGCGCTCGCCAGGGCCCGGCCGGCACGGTCACGCCAGGGGACGGCGCCCAGGTCGGCGAAGATGGCCTGCGCCCGCGTCAACTGCGCGCCGTCGCCGGCGAGCGCACCGAGCACCAGACGGGCCTTGCCCTCCTCGAACCGCAGCCCGTCCGCCCTCGCGGCCTCCAGCGCGCCCTCGGCCCGTGCGGCGTCCCCGAAGGTCATGGCCATGGCGAGGTCGGCGGACATCCGGGCCCGGGGTGTGCCGGTGCCGGCGGCCTGCGCGAGGTCGGCGGCCGCGGCCCGGGCGGCGGCCAGGTCGCCGCCGGTGACGTGCATGTTGACCCGGACGGCGAGCTCGCGGTGCCGGACGTCCGGAGGGCCCGCGGCGGCCTCGTCCAGCAGCCGGGCCGCCGCGGCGCGATCGCCGAGGGCGAGCGCCCGGCGGGCCTTGAACAGGGCGCGCAGCGACCGCTGGAGCACGCAGTTGGGCGGCGGGTCGTCCAGCAGCCGTCCCGCCTCGTCGTAGCGCCCCTGGTCGAGCAGGATGTCCACCTCGATGTTGCGCAGCAGCGCGGCGTTCTCCCACAGGCCGGCCTCGGTGAGGGCCAGGGCGTCGGAGCGGATCTCCCGCAGGGCGTGCTCCCACTCGCCGCCGAGACGGCGCACCACGGCCATGGTGCGGGCGTGCTGCCCGGCGATGTCGCGCCAGCCGAGGCCCCGGTAGATCTGCTCGGCCTGGGAGAGCAGGTCGAGCGCCCGGGTGCGCGCCCCCGCGCTGGCCAGGATGTGCGCGGCCGACTCGAGGGCGGCCAGCCGCCCGGCGGGGGGCAGCGCCGCCGAGGCCGACAGCAGAGCCGTCAGCGCGCGTTCGGTCCGCGCCCACCGGCCCTTGATGATCGCGTCGCCGGCGAGCGCGCTCAGGGCGATGACCAGGTCCTGCGGCGGGCAGCCGGGCAGCGCGCGCCAGGCGGCCCCGGCCGCCGCGTCGGCGGAGTCGAGGCCGAGCTGGGTGCCGATCACGGCCTGCTGGGCCAGCAGGGCGGTCGGGTCGTCCGCGTGCGGGAGCTGCTCGGCGGCGATCGACACCGCCAGCTCGTACCGGCCCATGGCGTGCGCGGCGTTGACCACGGTCTGGGCGGTGCGGGTGTGCCGCCGGCCCGGCGTCAGCACGGCCAGGGCGGCCCGCCCGGCGCGCAGGGCGTCGGCCGGGCGGGAGCCCTTCCAGTACGACAGCGTCTGCCGGGAGAGCAGCACGCCGGCCTCCTCGGGCGGGGCGAGCTCGGCCGCCCTGCCGTACCAGTGCGCGGCCGACAGCGGCGCCGTCCAGCGGGTCGTCTCGGCCGCGCGCAGCATGGCGGTCAGCGCCTCGGCGCCCGAGCCGCCCTCGGCCACGTGGGTGGCCCATTCGAGCACCGTGCGGGTGCCGTCCAGGCCCCGGTCGCGCAGCAGATCGGCGATGCGGGCGTGGACGCGGCGCCGCTCGGCCGGGCCGAGGTCGGCGTACAGGGCCTCGGCGACCAGCGGATGGGCGAAGTCGTAGGCGTCCCCGCCTGCCGGCAGGACCAGGCCGTCCCTGATCAGCCCGTCGAAGGCGCGCTCGGCCTCGGCCGCGTCCAGGCCCGCGACCTCCGCGAGCACGGGGAGGTCGGCCAGGCCGGCCGGCCGCGTACGGCGCAGCGCCGCGAGCACCCTGGCCAGGCCGCGCCCGCCCTGGTCGCGCTGGAACAGCCGGCTGAGCAGGGCGCCCCGGCGCGGCACGGGGACGGCGGCCTGCACGGCCCCGCCCTGCACGAGGGTGAGCACGGCCTCCCGGGCGAACCACGGGTTGCCCCGGCTCTCCTCGTGGATCCGGCGCACGGTGGCCTCGCTCGGGGTGCGGCCGAGCAGGCCGGTGACCAGCGCGGCGACCTCCTCGCGTGACAGCGGGCCGAGCCGGATCGCCAGGTCGGCGTCCATCGCGGGCGGGCGCCGGGCGGTGCCGGCGACCACCAGGCCGCGCACCCGCCGGGGAAGGTAGGACAGCGCGCTCAGGGTGTCGGCGTCGGCGAGGTGGAGGTCGTCGATCGCCAGGAAGGTGCGGCCGGGCAGCGCCTCCAGCAGGTTGGCGGTGCGCACGGCCGGGGCGGCGCCGGTGGCGCCCAGGGCGGCCTGGTCGATGGCGTCCAGCAGTTCCCCGAGTGGCTCGCCCGCCGCGGGGTCGGTGCGCAGCGTGCCGAGGGCGTCGGCGAGCGAGGCGTAGGCCAGACCGCTGCCGAAGTCGCGGGCCTGGCCGTGCAGCACGCGGTAGCCCATGGTCGCGGCCAGCGCCTCGGTCTCGGCGAGCAGGTGGCTCTTGCCGATGCCGGCCTCGCCGTGGAACAGCACGGTCAGAGGCGGGTGGAGCAGCGCGGCGGCCAGCCGGCGCAGGACGGCGAGCCGGTCGACCGGCTCGGCGGCGTCGGCGGGGGAACCGGGGAACGGTAAGGGAGCCTCCTCAGAGCCGGCCACCCGTCACCGGGCCCGGACGGAGGAGGACCCGTCGCGGGAGGTGGCCGCCGCCGAGGATGACGCGCCGCCGGGTGGGGAGGCGGTGTCGCCGCGAGGGGGGATGGCGTCGTAGGCGGCGAGCGCGGCGGTGAGCAGCAGGTCGCGCACGGAATCCTCCGGGAGGTCCATGGTCTGGACCACGGCCAGTTGCAGCGCGCCCATCACCGCCCACGCGCGCACCCGGGCCGCGGCGCCGGGCGCCGGCCCGGCCAGCCGGGTGTGGATCTCGTCGCGGAAGGTCCGGATGGCGTCCCCCCGGGACCCGGGAGCCGCCTGGTCGGCGCCGCCGATGTCCTCCATGAGCAGGCCGATGACGGTGCGGTGCCGGACCACGAAGCCGGTCAGCGGCGCGACGAACCCGCGCGGGTCGTCCCCGTGCTCCGCGCCGAGCAGGGAGAACAGGTCATCGGCCGCGGGGGCGATGAGCTCGGCCGCCAGGCGGTCCTTCGGGTGGAAGTGGTAGGCCACGGCCGTCTTGGTCAGGCCCACCCGTGCGGCGATGTCGGCCAGGGACGTCGCGGCGTAGCCGCGCTCGGCGAACAGCTGCTGGGCGGCGGCGAGGATGCGGGCACGGGTGTCGCCGCCACGATCGAGTGTGGTCATCGTCTCACTTCTCGGTGCGATCCGGCATTCCACGATATTCCCGCCTAAGCTTTGAACGTACGATCTGTACGGTCGTACAGAACATTGTTTCCGCGGCGTTTCCGATTCCTCAATAGTGTCTGGGACGGTCACCGATGGCTAGGTTGCTCGGCCGGTTGGGCGGGTGGTGCGCGCGGCACGGGCGCGTCGTGCTGGCGGCATGGATCATCCTGGCGGCGGCGCTGACCGCCGGGACGCTGGTGTTCGGACGCCCGGTCAGCAACAACGTCTCCATCCCCGGCAGCGACGCCCAGCGCGCGCACGACCTGATGCGCGACGGCTTCGGCCCCGGATACGACACGGGTGGCACCTTCCAGGTCGTCCTGTACGCCGCGAACGGCACGCTCGTCTCCGACGAACGCGAGCGCGCGGTCGACACGGCCATGACGCGGATCCGCGAGGTGCCGCACGTGGTCCAGGTGGACACCCCCTACCGCATGGGCGGCATGTCCCCCAGCCTGGCCATCGGCGTGCTCACGGTGCGGCTGTCCGGCCAGGAGGAGGGCACGCTCGCCGAGACCTCGCGGCGGATCTCGGCGGCCGTGCAGCCGGTGCGCGCCACCGGCGTCGAGGCGGTCGTCGCCGACAACGGCACCCCGGCCGACAAGGAGATCACCACCGGATCCAGCGAGATCATCGGCCTGGCCTGCGCGCTGCTGGTGCTGCTGCTGGCCTTCGGCACGCTGGTCGCCGCGATGGTGCCCATCTTCACCGCCATCGTCAGCCTCGGCGTCGGGCTCGGCGTCATCGGCCTGCTCGGCCACCTGGTCGACGTGCCCAAGCAGGCGTCGGTCATGGCGTCCATGATCGGCCTCGGCGTCGGCATCGACTACGCCCTGTTCCTGCTGTCGCGGCACCGCAAGCTGCTCGCCGACGGCGTGCCGGTGCACGAGTCGGTCCGCCGCACGACCGAGGGCGCCGGCGGGGCGGTCTTCTTCGCGGGCGGCACGGTGGTCATCGCGCTCAGCGCGCTCCTGCTCGCCGGGTTCCCGCTGCTGCGCACGCTGGGCTGGATCACCGGCATCTCGGTCGTGTGCGCCGTGCTCACCTCGCTGACGCTGGTGCCGGCCCTGCTCGGGCTCCTCGGCCACCGGATCAACGCGCTGCGCCTCCCGTTCACCGGGCCCCGCCGGGAGGGGGCGCACTCCGGGACGACCGGCTGGGCCGCCCTCGGCACCTGGGTCGCCGGCCGCCCCTGGCGGGTGCTGGCGCTGGCCGCCGCCGTGCTCGGCGCCCTGGCCGCCCCTGCCCTGGGGCTCAAACTCGGGCCCATCGACGACGGGTACGCCGACCGCGGCCAGGACGCGCGGCGGGCGTACGAGCTGATGGAGGCGGGGTTCGGCCCGGGCAGCAACGGCCCGCTGATCGTCGTCGGCGAGCTGGACGCCAAGGTCGCGGTCAGCGACCCGCCGGCGCAGATCGTGACCCGCATCGGCGACCGCCTCGCGGACGTCCCCGGCGTCGCCCACGTGTCGCCTGCCAAGATCGATGTCTCGGGCCGTTCCGTCCTGTTCTCGGTGGTCACCGACTACGCGCCGAGCGATCCGCGCGCCTTCGGTGTGGTGGGCGAGGTGCGCGGCCTGGACGTCCCCGGCGTGCGGCTGCACGTCGGCGGCGAGGTGGCCGGCATGACCGACGCCAGTGACCGCATCGCCGAGCGCACCCCGACGGTGATCGGCGTCGTCGTGCTGCTCAGCGCCCTGCTCCTGCTGCTGGCCTTCCGCGCGCCGATCGTGGCGTTCAAGGCGGCGCTGATGAACCTCGTCTCGCTGGGCGCGGCGTTCGGCGCGCTGGCCATCGTGTTCTCCTACGGGCTCGGCAGCAGGCTGGTCGGCATGGACCCGCCGGTCTCGGCCGGGGGCTCGTACCTGTCGACGCTGTTCTTCACCGTGCCGATCGACTCGTACGTGCCGCTGATGCTGTTCGCGGTGCTGTTCGGGCTGTCGATGGACTACGAGGTCTTCCTGCTGACCTCGGTGCGCCAGGCCTTTCTTCGGTCCGGCGACAACCGGCGCGCGGTCGCCGAGGGCCTCGGCGCCACCGGACGGGTGATCACCTCCGCCGCGCTGATCATGGTGGTGGTGTTCGTCGCCTTCATCGCCTACCCGGACCCGCTGGTCAAGGTGTTCGGCGTCGGCCTCGCGGTCGCCATCGCCGTGGACGCGACGATCATCCGCGGCCTGCTGGTGCCGGCCACGATGGTGCTGCTGGGCCGGCTCAACTGGTGGTGCCCCGCCTGGCTCGACCGCATCCTGCCCGACCTGTCGGTCGCCGGCCACGGCGAGGACGACGATCCCCCGAGCGGCCAGGACCAGGACCGGACCCTGGTCACCACATCCCGGTCCTGAAAGCGAGACACCCGCTCGTGCTCATTGCCGGACCGGAGGCGTACCGCGGGGGAAGGGGAAGTACGATCAGCAGATGACCGAAAAGACCGGAACCGCACCTGGTTGGCTCGCTCCCGAGGAGCTGGAGTCGGTGCGGGGGCGGATGCCGATCCTCTACGTCGACGCGGTGCCGGTTCGAGTGGACGAGGCCGGTGTGGTCACCCACGTGGGCCTGCTGCTGCGCATCACGCCGGACGGGGCGGTCAGCCGTGCCCTGGTCTCCGGTCGGGTGCTGCACCACGAGCGGGTACGCGACGCGCTGCTGCGGCACCTGGAGAAGGACCTCGGCCCGGTGGCGCTGCCGCGGGTTCCCGTCTCCCCGCAGCCGTTCACCGTCGCCGAGTACTTCCCGACCCCGGGTGTCACGGCCTACCACGACCCGCGCCAGCACGCCGTGTCGCTGGCCTACATCGTCCCGGTCGCCGGTGACTGCCGGCCCCGGCAGGACGCGCTGGACCTGGTGTGGTTCACGCCCGAGGAGGCCGCCTCGCCGATGGTGCAGCAGGAGATGACCGGCGGGCAGGGCGTTCTGGTGAAGCAGGCCCTCGCCCACGTCGGCCGGCTGACCTGACCTTCGGGCGCGGGCGCCCCGGCGGCGTCCGGGCTCGGTGGAGGGTGCCCGCCCCGCCGGTGAAGGCGGGACGGGCGCTTTGGTCATTCGCTCCGCGGGCGGGCGGAGGCGGGGCCCGCGAGGGCGCGCCGGGCCTTGTGGCAGGCGACCAGGACCAGGATGGCGATGAGCAGCGGGACCAGCAGCGCCGCGGCGCCGGGCGCCTCCCGGCCGCCGGCGAGATCGCCCGCTGTGCCGGGCGTGGCGGTCATGGCCGGCGCCAGCGAGAACTCCGCGGCCACGGGCTTGAGGGCGACCGCCTTGCCGGCCAGGGCCTTGGCCTGTGCCTCCTGCTTGACCCTGACCTTGTCCGGGTAGCCGTACCCGACGACGTAGGTCTGGTCGCGGACCTTCTCCCGGGCGTACTGCCCGTCGATGTTGCCCTCGATGGTGTGGATGGTGTCCCCGTCGACGGAGGTCACGATGCCGACGTGATCGATACCGTCGATGGCGCCGGAGCCGCTCCAGTCGTAGAACACCAGCGCGCCCGGCTCGGGGGTCGTGCCCCAGGCGCCCTGCTCGACGAACCACTCGGCGTGGTAGGGGGTGAAGGCGAACTGACCGAACCACTTCTGGTAGCCGAGCCGGTGCGCGGCCCACGACAGGAACATGTCGCACCAGGGCTGGGCCGAGTAGTCGGAGTCGAACTCCACGTTCTTGCCGTACCAGTCTCCGTACTTGGTGTATCCGCCGGCCTGCTCGCTGTAGCCGATCTGGGTCCGGAGCAGGTCGAGGAGCTTTCGCATCTCAGGCGACATGGGAAGTGAGGGAACCTTCCGTGTGTACGGCCGGCGCGGGGGCACCGGCTTCGGCGGGGCGCCCACGCCGGCGAGGGGCGTCGCCGGCCCGGCCGGGCGCCGGATCGGCGGGGGTACCGGTTCCGGCGGCGGCCGAGGGCCGGCGGGGGGTGCCGGTCCGGACGCGGACATGACCGGCTGGGGCGCCGGTCGTTGACGTGGGGACGGGTGCCGGTGGGGGCCGCCAACCCGTGTGGCAGGACGTTAGTCAGGAAAAGCCCAGGTCAAAAGGGGGCCAAGGGAGGGCCTGGCGCTGGCTGCCGATCGCCAGGGCACACCGGAAACCCTGTCCTGGCCGGGGTTTGCGCGTCCTGGCGGCTCCGTGGCGACGCATTCCACGAACCGGATTTCTTTCCACAAACTTGACTAAAACCGTCAGAACCGAACGGCATTCGGAGGTGCGGCCTACAATCGGCGTCATGATGCCCGACCTCGCCCCGCCGCAGGAGTCCGACGGCGAGGCCCGCCTCGCGGCTCTCGCCGTGCTCGCCCAGCACGCGCGCGACCTGACCGACGCGGTCGCCCTGACCGACGTGCCCGAACGGGAGCTGCGCGCGGTGACGGCCGAGCTCGCCGCACTGACCGATCGGCTCGGCGCGGCCCGCCGCACGGCTCCGGCGCAGCCGGACATCGGGCCGGACGGCCGGTTCCGCCACCTCGGCAACGCCGTCGTCGGCGACACGAACCCGCACGCGCTCCCGCTCGTCATCGAACGGCGGCCCGAGGGCGGCGTCCGGGCCGGCATCACCTTCCGCCCGGTGCACGAAGGACCGCCCGGCCTGGTGCACGGCGGCGTCAGCGCGATGATCCTCGACCATCTGCTGGGAGAGGCGGTGGCCGCCTCCGGGCGGGCCGCCATGACCGGCACCCTGAGCCTGCGCTACCGCAAGCCCATCCCCTACGGCACGCCGGTCGTCGGCACGGCCGCCGTCGGCCGCACCGAGGGACGCAAGACCTGGGTCGACGGCATGATCGCCCTGCCGGACGGGACGCCGCTGGTGGAGGCCACCGGCCTGTTCATCACCCCGTCCCAGTGGGCCGAAGTCGTCCTCGGCGGCTGAGCCCGGCGGTCACCGGGCCGGTCACGATGGCGGGGACGGCGTGACGGCGGGCGCCGGGTCGGCGGGGACGCGCAACTGCTGCGCCAGCCAGGGGAGGGCCTGGGGCACCTCGCGGCTCCAGGTGTTGAAGTTGTGCCCGCCGCTCGGCAGGATCAGCGACGAGGCCTGCATCGGCGGCCGCACCGCCGCGAGGAAGTCCAGCGTCGCGCGGTAGTTGGACTCACCCTTCTCGCTGGTGGCGACCAGCACCGAGATCGGCGGCGGCGGCAGGTGGGTGATCCGCCACATCAGGTCGTTCTCGTTCTGCAACCGGCGGTCGCCGCCGAACAGGTCGCCGGTCGTGGCGTCGATCGGTGCCCGGTAGTAGCCCGACAGGGACGCCACCGCGGAGTACGCCTCCGGGTGGCGCATGCCCATCTTCAGCGCGCAGTAGCCGCCGGTGGACGCGCCGAGAATGCCCCAGCTCGCGGCGTCCGACCCCAGCCGGTAGGCGCCGGCCAGCGACGAGGGCACGTCCTTGGTGAAGAACGTCTCGACCTTCGGCCCGTCGGGCACGTCCATGCACTCGGTGTCGCGGGGCGGCGCGACGGTGGGGCGCATGAGCACCAGGACCGTCGGCGGCATCTCGTGCCGGTGGACGGCACTGGCGGCCACCATCGGCATGTTCATCCGGGTGATCAGGTTGCGGGCGTCCCCCGGGTATCCGGTCAGCGCCACGATCGCAGGGAAGCGCGTGCGGGCGTACCTCTTCTCGGAGTACTCCGGCGGCAGGTAGACGTACGCGGGGGCGCTCAGCCCGGAGGCCGACCCGGAGATCACGACCTGCTGCAGCCGCCCGGCGGGGCTTCCCTTGCCGTCCGACGGCGCGCGCGTGGTGCGCACCACCTGGACCCCGCCCGCCTGGCCGGGGCCGGCCCCGTTGCCGCCGGCGTCCGCCACGATGGGCGCGACGGCATCGTCCCCGGTGCCGAACAGGTCGTTCCAGCCGGCGTAGAAGCCGAAATAGTTGTTCACGGCCAGGGCGACCGCGAGAAACGTCAGCAGCTGGTTCCCCAGCAGCACGCAGACCCGGCCGATGATCGCCGGCCAGGTGCGGGCGCTCAGCCGCGGCCAGATCCACCACACCGACACGACCAGGCCCGCGACGGCGAGCAGGCACATCAGAAGCTGCAGCTTCAGTGTTGTGAGTGCCAATTCGACTCTCCCCCGGTCTCGGCCGTGCCTTCGCGACCGCCATGGTGAAGGCCGCCTGAAAGTCATCCGGCCGCGATATGGCCAAGATAAGGATGTATCACCTCACGGACATTCGAAGCACGGACCTCACCCTCTAGTGTGTCCTGACGTGAACGAATGGAGACGCCTTTCGCGAATGCTCGTCTCGCGATCCTGGGTGCCCGCTGCGGCAGGATATGCCGCTTTTTTCGTCGGAATATTGGATATCGTGCGCGGAATCGCGCCGCATTTCCGGCGTAGCCGGGTCAGCCTGATCGCCGACGTGCTCCCCGGTACGGTCACCTCCCTGGCGGCGGCGGCCTCGCTGCTGGTGGGCGTCCTGCTCGTCATGCTCGCCCACGCGCTCCGCCGCAGGAAGGCGCGGGCCTGGCGCGCGGTGGTCGTGCTCCTTCCGCTGGGCGCCGCGGTCGAAGGCCTGCGCTGGCGGCACTCCGCCACCGCCGTCATCAGCCTGGTGCTGTTCGCCGTCCTGCTGATCAACCGCGGCGAGTTCCACGCCCTGTCCGACCCCCGCTCACGCTGGCGGGCCCTGGGAAACCTCCTCGCGTTCGGCGTCCTCGATCTGGGCATGGGCTGGATGATCGTGAGCGTGCACCCGGCCACGATCGTCGGCGACCCCTCGGCGGGCGAGCGGCTGCGCCACGTGCTGCTCGGCCTGGCCGGCATGCAGGGCCCGGTCGAGTACTCCCTCGACGGCACCGCCGACCTGGTCTACTTCTCGCTGGCGGGCCTCGGCGCGCTCACCGCGATCACGACGCTCTACCTCGCTCTGCGCCCCGAGCGGCCGGTCGCCGCGCTCGGCGACGAGGACGAGGGCCGGGTGCGCGCCCTGCTCGACCGGCACGGCCGGCAGGACTCCCTCGGCTACTTCGCCCTGCGCCGCGACAAGAGCGTCATCTTCTCGCCCTCGGGCAAGGCCGTGATCGCCTACCGCGTCGTCGCCGGGGTGATGCTGGCCAGCGGCGACCCGATCGGCGACCCCGAGGCGTGGCCGGGGGCCATCAGGTGCTTCATGCAGGAAGTGCGGCGGCACGCCTGGGTGCCGGCCGTCATCGGGTGCAGCGAGATGGGCGGTGAGATCTGGACGAGGGAGGCGGGGCTGTCGGCGCTGGAGATCGGCGACGAGGCGGTCGTCGACGTCGCCGGTTTCACCCTGCAGGGGCGGGCCATGCGCAACGTACGCCAGATGGCCGCCCGCACCGAGCGAGCGGGCTACAAGTGCCTGGTCCGGCGGGTGCGCGAGCTCAGCGAGCACGACCGGGAGCAGATCCGCGCCGCCGCCCGCTCCTGGCGCGGCACCGAGACCGAGCGCGGCTTCTCCATGGCCCTCGGCCGTTTCGGCGACCCCGCCGACGACGACTGCGTGGTGGTCACCGCGCACAAGCCCGGCCGGGACGGCGGGGAGCGTCCCGGCGGAGACCTGCGCGCGGTGCTGCACTTCGTGCCCTGGGGAAGTGGCGGCATCTCGCTGGACCTGATGCGCCGCGACCGGGACGCCGACCCGGGGCTGAACGAACTGCTGATCGTCAAGACGCTGCAGGCCGCCCCCTCGCTGGGCGTGACCCGCGTCTCCCTGAACTTCGCCATGTTCCGCTCGGCCCTGGCCCGGGGAGAGCGCCTCGGCGCCGGGCCGGTGCTGCGGGCCTGGCGCGGCATCCTGGTCTTCCTGTCCCGGTGGTTCCAGATCGAGTCGCTGTACCGGTTCAACGAGAAGTTCCGGCCCTCGTGGGAGCCGCGCTTCCTGGTCTATCCAACGGCGCGCGACCTGCCCCGCATCGGGGTCGCCGCGCTCCGGGCGGAGGCGTTCCTGAGCGCCGGCCGGGTCTTCCCCCTCCGGCGGCGCCGTTCCGGAGCGGGCACCGCGCCACCGGGGCCGGCGGCCTCCCCGGGGCCGCTTCCGATCTCTCCGTGACCCCGGAGTACATTCCGAATTTCGCGATATTCACTATTTTTCTGGCCGTTGGCGGGGATGTCCATCCGGTGGTGGACAAAGGTGATCTTCTGCTTTCGCGGCCGTTGCACGAAGAGGTCGGGCGTGTGGGTTGATCGGCGGCCTGTGCTCCGGGGCGGCGGGGCGCGAATAATGCGCCGGATCGTGCGCACCGATACCGATGAGAGGAATTCTCCGGGTTTATTGGTGACTGCGAAAGGGGTGCGATTCGCCGCCATGATGGGCTGCCGCATCGTCGACTCCGTGCGCATGTGTCCGCCTGGCCGAGGTGACGGATCGCACGGTGCGCTGCGCGCCCGGAACCTAAGGTGCAATGGCGGTCGATGCCGACGAGAGGCGTGATTCGCGGGCGCGATCGTCGCCGGCGGGCCCCGGCGTGGCGTACGTTCGGTGCTCCTCCGCCGCTTCCTGGTTCGCGGGCACGACCGGTGATCGCCGGTAGGCCCGTCCGGTGGCCACGCGCGGCGGCGACCGGTCCGATCTACCCTTAAAGTGGCACTTCGCTGGACAGCTCCCCGTGCACCGAACAGGCGTTCGCCGGATACGCATGTCCGCGACCCCTCCCGTGCGCGCCGATGTGAGAGGACCGGCCCGTGCAGATGACGGCTCGACCCGCCACGCGCCCGCCGGCGGCGGATCCGGTTCCCGCCGCGGCTCCCCGCCAGGCCCGGCTGGCCGGCCACGCCGGGCTCGGCCTGATCGCGCTGGCCGTCGTCCTGATGGCGGTCATCGGCCTGCTCGGGCCGTCCGCGGCGGTGCCCGACGTCGGCGGCGACGGCCCGCCGTGGTCCCTGCGGGCCGCCCCCGCCGACCTGGCGGTGCTCGTCCTGTGCTGGACGGTGGTCATCGCCGGCGGCCTCGGCCTCGCCGTCGCGCTCGGCGGGCTGCGCCGCGGCTGGCGCCCGCCGCGCGGCCTGATCCCGGTCGCCGCCGTGCTCGCCGTCGCCGTCCTCGCGGTGCTGCCGCCCGCGGGCTCCACCGACGTGCTGAACTACGCCGTGTACGGCCGGATCGCCGCCCTCGGCCACGACCCGTACGTCACCACCCCCGCCTGGCTGCACGAGATCGCCGACCCCGTCGGCCGGTACGCGCCGCTCGCCTGGCGGCACGCCCCCTCGGTGTACGGGCCGCTGGCCACCTGGGCGCAGGCCGCCGCCGCCACGCTCGGCGGGGGCACGATGGCGGGCACCGTGCTGCTGCTCAAGCTCCTGACCGCCGGGGCATTCCTGCTGACGGCGCTCATGCTGGACCGGCTCGCCGGCCCTGGCCGCGAGCGGCGCCTGCGCGTCCACCTGCTGTGGACCCTCAACCCACTGATGCTGTGGCACGTCGTGCTCGGCGGCCATGTGGACGGCCTCGGCGCGGCCCTGCTGGTCGCGGCCCTGCTCGCGCTGGGCCGGGGCGGCGTGGCCGCGGGCCTGGCGGCGGGCGTGCTGCTCGGCGCCGCGGCCGCGGTCAAGGCCCCGTTCATCCTGGCCGGGGCGGGTCTGGCCTGGGCGGCCCGGCGATCACCCGCCACCCTCCTGGCGCTGGGCATGGGCGCCGGCACCGCGCTGCTCGCCGCGTACGCGACTCAGGGGCCGGAGGCGCTGAGCAACCTGCTGGGCAAGATCGGGGCGCACTCGCTGGCCGATCCATGGCGGGTGATCACCGACGCGATGGGCCTCGGCGTGCAGTCGTCCGTGCTGGAGGGGCGCCTCGCGCTCGCCGCGGGCATCCTCATCGCGGTGCTGCTGTGCCTTGGTCTTCCGCCCGGGCCCGCGGGCTCGCACCCGCGGATGCCGGCCGGCGCCGCCGCGGCCCTCGCGCCGATCACCGGGGACGGCCGTGGCGTCCCGTCCCTCGGGCAGGCCGCCGTACGCCCCGCTCTGGCCTGGTGCCTGGGCTGGCTGCTCACCTCCCCGGTGGGCCATCCGTGGTACGACGCCATGGTGTTCCCGCTGCTCGCCCTGATGCCGGCGGGCCGGCTGGACGGGTTGACGGCCGCCCGCGGCGTCGTCACCGGTCTCATCTACCTGCCCGGCGCGGTGGGCGTCCTGACCCCGGCGGCCTTCACCCAGTGGATCTTCGAGGTCTACCGTCCCTGGGTCGCCCCGCTGGCCGCGGACCTGATCATCATCTGCGTGGTGGGGCTCGCCGTGGCGGGCGCGTTCCGCCACAGAGCGAGAGCCCGGGGCGGTGGAGCGGCCTAGGCGATGAGCCGGGTGACATGCAGTCGCTCGTCCAGCGCGGCCACGCTGCGGGTGCGGTGCCAGGGGCCGAGCTTCTCGCGCGTCTCCATCACCGAGCGCACCAGCCGGGGAGAGGTGTTGCGCGCGGCCAGGCGGGCCGCCTCACCGAGATGCTCGCACGCCTGCTCGATGTCACGCAGCTCCAGGTGGGCCTGGGCCGTCTTCAACCGGATGTAGGCGGCGTTGCGGACGAACGCCGGGTCGATGCCGGCCGCCGCGGTGGTGGCGACATCCAGCGCCCGCGCCGGGTCGCCGGTGTCGAGCAGGCAGCCCGCCTTGGTCGACAGATATTGCCCCTCCCCATAGAAGGGGACGAGCCGGGCCCCCGGATCGTCCGCGGCGGCGCCGTGCAGCTCGCGCTCGGCCTGCTCCACCGAGCGGAAGCAACGGGCCTGGTCCTGGCGTCGCTCTCCCCGCGCCGATCGGCGCACCACGGCGGCGTAGGCGCGGGCGCCGACGTCGCACGCGTAGGCGGTCAGTAAGCGGCTGCCCGCCCGCTGCCCCCAGGCGAGCGCCCCGAGCGCGTGCTCGACGCCGAGCCGCGGGTCGCCGCGCCAGGTGGCGAGCTGGCTCCAGTTCGCCAGCACCATGCTGCACATCGCGTCGTCGTCGGCCTGGTGCGCGGCCTCACGCGCCTGCGCGTAGTGGTGGTCCGCCCCGCGGAAGTCGTTCAGGTTGAACAGCATCCAGGCCGTGCAGCGATGGATGTCGGCGAGCAGCGACAGCGTCTTGGCGCGCATGTGCCCCGGCACGCCCGCCGACAGCAGTCCGGCGACGAGCTGCCGCTGCGCGAGCACCGTGGCCAGCGCGGCCTGCGGCCCGAGCGCGTCCTCCTGGCGCATGGCGTGCCGCAGCACCGCCTGGACGTGGCCGAGCGTGGCGTCGTCCACCCTGCTCGGATCGGCTCCCGCCATCGCCGGCCGCTGCGACTCGTCTGCCCTGTCGGCCAGAGGCGAGGCGTAAGCGGAGGTCGCCGCCGCCCCGATGAGGGCGAGAGCGTCACGTCGGTTCATCTGTGTTGCCCAATCGGTGAATGCCTGGACGAGCCGGTCGTACTCCCGCTCGCGCTGTTGCGCCGGAGACATCGGCCCGGGAAGGGGTTGGGAAGGAAGCACGGCCTGGATCTCGCTGAAGGCGAGCGTGGCCGGACGGGGCGAGGGCACGGCGTCACGGGCGCGGGCGGCCATCACGTTCTGGTCGGACGCCGTGTGGTCCTCGCCGTCGACCAGGTCGCGCGCCCGGCACCCGTATATGCGGGCCAGCCGGTTGAGCCCGGCCACCGGAGGCTCGTTGCCGGTGATCGCCGGCCAGGCCTCCCACGAGCCGAGCTTACGGACGCTGAACGGCTCGGACGGCCACAGCGCCCTCCACTCGTCCACCACGCGTTCCTGCGTGTACCGATGGGCCTCGCGGAACGCCTGACGGGAGTTGAGCCGGTAGCGGCGCTGGAACTCCCTCGCGATCTCGGTCCACGTCGCCCCCCGGTCCCGTAGCTCGGTGGTGAGGCGGTCCATCTCCTCTTTGAGGCTGCGCGGTTTCCGCGGCATAGCAATACCCCTCCGTGCCCCCGTGTGTATCGCCGACACCGAGAGTAGCCAAAGTAGCCACCCGGCTACGCTGGGTTGCCGGTAATCGGCGGCCGGATCGCCGGTTTCCGCGCCGTCCGGCCGCGCGCCGCCCGGAACAGGGGTTCCGCGGTACAGACACACCCTGCCCCGTCGCCTGTTGACGCCGATGCCGCCCGCCCGAAGGTAAAGGTCCACCCCGTTAGCCGGATCGGGGGTCCGGGTGCGGGGCCGTGTCGCGGCCGGCGCACCCCGAGCGAAAGGCCAGGGAGATTCGAGATGATCAGCATCCCGTCATGTCCCCGCGAGGTTCGCTGGGAACTGCGCGCCGAGCCGGGCGTCACGGCCGAGTGCCGCGCGGTGGTCCGCGAGATCCTCGCCGAGTGGGACCTGCACGACCTGATCGACGACGTGGTGGTCGTCGTCACCGAACTGCTCGCCAACGCCCTCGTCCACGGCGGGCCGCCCGTGCGCGTCGCGCTCGGGATGGCGCCGGGCACCGTGACCGGGTCGGTCACCGACCACGGGGACGGCTGGCCTCAGCCGCGTCCCGCCGACACCGACGCCGAGCACGGCCGCGGGCTGGGCATCGTCGCCGCGCTGACCGACAGCTGGGGGGTGGCGCCGTTGCCGGGCGGGGGCAAGAGCATCTGGTTCACCCGCTCCCGGCGAAGCGGGGGGTGAGGCGGCGGGAAGTGCGCGGTGGCTGATGCCGGGGAGAGGGCGCCGCCTGCACGTCCTGGAGCGGCACGCGGGCCGCATGCCCGTCAGAGCGGCGAGTAGAGCACCAGGACGTTGCCCGACGGGTCGCGCAGCACCGCGCGGGTCTCGTGCGGCCCGGCCTCGGGACCGGCGAGCAGTTCGGCGCCCGCCGCGACCAGCGCGTCCACTGTCCCGGAGAGGTCACCCACTTTGTAGGACGGCGCCGTGGCCGTCCCCGCGACCTGCTCGGCCGGCGCGGCGAGCGCGATGGTCACTCCGCCCGCGTCCAGCGCGGCGAACCGGTCGCCGTCCCTGAACTTCACCGTCAGGCCGAGGGCCTCCACGTAGAAGGCCAGGGCCTTGTCCAGGTCGTCCACCGGGATCAGGACGTTGCCGAGCTTCTGCGCGCGCGTGCTCACCGGGACCTCCACCGGGGTAGACCGTGCCGATCATCGCTGGGTCGGTGCCTGCCGACGCCGATCGGCGCCGCCGGCGTCCACCCGAGAGTCTTCCCGACGATGGCCCGCCGCGCATCCGATCACTTGCGCAACGCCGCACCCGGACCGCCGCGCGTCCACGGCGTGCGACCGTCGCCTGGCGGGTGACGCGCGCTCCACCCGCCGAAGACCCGCGTCCCTTACCTGCCATGGCGGTTAAGCAGCCCTGCCACGCTGCTTGGGGGCATCGCAGGTCAGCAGGGAGTGTCCCCGCACGTGCACGGGGCGCGGGATCACCGGCCGGAGCCTTGGCGAGCGTGCGGGACCCGCTCAGGGCGCTGCCCGTCGGCCGGGTCAGGTCAAGATCGGGCCGTCGCTCGTCGGCTCGTCCCGCGGTTCCGTGGAGGGCGGGTCGTCGGGCTCGCCGGGCGGGTTCTCCTTCGGCGGGTCGCTCTCGGTCGGGTCAGGGCTCGGCTCGGCGCAGGGCTCGCCTCTGCGGGTGCGCTGGGCCGAGTCGCTCGCCGTGCCGAGGGCGCTGGTGACGGTCACCGTGACCGTTCGCACGTCCACGTATCCACAGCGGGGAGCGGCGAACCGGACGGTGAACACCCGGTCGTAGACCGAGCCGCCCGACAGGGTCGCCCGGCGCGCGGCCGAACGGGTGACCGTACCGTCTCCGGCCCGGACCGACTGCTGGAAGGCCGCCGCCAGCCTGACGGCGTCCGGGGCCGCGCTTCTGACCCTGACCCGCAGGGTGCGCCCGTCCCAGGAAGAGATCGACACCGTCGGCGGGGCGCACTTCGGCCCGTCGACCGCGACCTCCTTGGCCTGGGTGCCGTTCGGCGCCGCGGGCTGGGTGGTCACCCGGACTCCGAAGTAGACCGTCTCGCCGCAGGGGACCTTGCCCAGGTCACCGGACAGTGACAGCGCGTAGGAGGTGTCGCCGGACAGGGGGCGGGTCGCCCGGTCCACCACCTGAGCGCCGCTCTCACCCTGCCTACGGGTGAACTCGGCGGAAAGCCGCACCTCGCCCGGCCCGCTCGTACGCACGCCGACCCGCGCGGCCTTGCCGTTCCATCGCACGGTCAGCGCGCCGACCGAGGGCGGCGGGCACGCATCCCCCTTGACCGTGACCGTCCGGCTGCGCGCGCCGCCGTCCGCGCCGGGCGCGGTGGCCACCGTGACCTGCCGGTAGACGGTGGTGCCGCACGCGGGGGCGGGGAAACCGGCCGCGGCCTGGCGGGTGTAGGCGGTGGACCCGGCCAGCGCGAACGTCTGCGCCGGCCCGGGGGTGAGGCGGGAGCGCGAGGATCCCTGGGCGAAGTGGACGGTCAGCGTGACGTTCTGCGAGGTGGAGGTGCGCACCTGAACCGTCGTGGCGCGCCCGTCGAACGCGGCGATGGCCAGCTCGCGCACCGTGACCGGAGACGGGCTCGGCGTCGGAGTGGGCGTTGGCGTCGGGCTGGGCTTTGGACTCGGGCTGGGACTGGGCTTCGGACTTGGGCTAGGGCTGGGCGTGGGGCTTGGGCTTGGGCTGGGGGTGGGCTTCGGACTTGGGGTCGGGCTCGGGCTGAGGGTGGGCTTTGGGCTGGGGCTTGGACTGGGGGTGGGCTTTGGGCTCGGCGTGGGCTTCGGGCTCGGGGTGGGCGTCGGCGTGTGCTGCGCCGCGGGCGAGCCGTCACCGCTCGGCACCGGGTCGGGAGAGGTGTCCACGGCCGCCGACGGCGGGGACTCGGGCTCGGAGGCCGTCTCCTGCGGACTCGGTGAGACCGGGGCCTTGGCCGGCGCCTTGCTCGGCCCGCCCTGGGGGACCTCCACGACGGCCCGGGTCGGGGATGTCGCGGCGGCCACGTCGCGCACCGGCGTGCCCCGGTTGACGGCCAGCCCGATGATCAGCGCGCCCACCGCGACGATGCCCGCGCCCGCCAGCAGCCGCCCGGGGTGGCGTACCCCGCGCAGGGGGCGCAGCGGGCCGCGCAGCACCGTCTCGGCCAGACTGGTGCTGGTCTGCGGCGCCTGGTCCGCGCGCGGGAACTTCAGCGCCAGCAGCGCGACGAGCTTGGCCAGGTGGCGCCGCCCGCGCTCCTCCCACTCGGGCCCGTACGCCGCGATCGCCGCCGTCTCCAGTTCGGCGACGAAGGTTCTGGCCGTCGCCGGGCGGTCGGAGGGGTTCTTCGCCATGCCGCGGGCCACCAGGGGGCGCACCGAGCCGGGCACCGCTTCGAGCGGGACGGGGGCCGCCTGGTGCTGGTGCCGCAGCGCGGCGGGGTGGTCGGCGCGGTAGGGACGGCTCCCGGTCAGGCACTCGAAGAAGACGCAGGTGGCGGCGTAGACATCGGTCGCCGGACCGGCCGGCGCGCCGTTCCACTGCTCGGGCGCCATGTAAGGCGGCGTGCCCGAGGGCAGGCCGGGCCGCCCGGCCGGAGTGGCGATGCCGAAGTCGGCGAGCTTGCTGAACCCGTCGGCCCGCACCAGGACGTTCTCGGGCTTGTAGTCGCGGTGCACGATGCCCGCGGCGTGCGCGGCGGACAGGCCGAGCAGGGAGCCCTTGAGCACGACCAGCGCGGCCTCGGGGCTGGTGGACCCGTGCTCGTGCAGAATCGTGCGGAGCGAGACGCCGTTGACCAGTTCCATGACGATGGCCGCACCGAGCGGGCTCTCGACGTACTCGTAGAAGCGCACGATGTTCGGGTCGCCGATCTCGACCATCGTGCGCGCCTCCTCCCGGAAGGCGGCGAGGAAGCGCGCGTCGGACCGCAGTTCGTCGCTGAGGTATTTGATCGCCACATGGGCGCCGGTCTCGGTGTAGACGGCCAGGACGACCCGGCCGCTCCCGCCGGAGCCGAGCACGCGTTCTTCCCGGTATCCCGGTACGGACCAGGCGTCCATCTTGTCCCCTCGGCGCGATGATGCTCCTGACTCCCCAGACGAAGGTCTCACCCGATACGCCGGTTGTCACGGATTTGGTAGATCATTGCGGTGACGATTCGATTACGGAAGGTATGCCCGTTAAGCATAGGTCAAGGTCGGGGCGGCTTTCCGGAGGGGATCCATCACGAGCAGACCAAGCCGCTGGGTGGCACAGAGGTCACGGAACGGGCCGCCGACGGCCGTGCCGAGCCCGGCGAACCCGGGTGGCCGCCGTCTTGGCTGCTTCTGTCCGGCAGGACACGGAAGACCGTCATGGAGCCTCGCGAGGTCCGGCCCGGACGGGCTGTCAGGGACATCACCCGGCCGGCATGTCCACGCGCGGGCGCAGGAGGGCGCCCCGCCGGCAGGTCACGCAACGGGGGGGCGGCACCTCCGGGGCGCAGGCCTCTCCCGGCGGGTACGCCGTTTCAGGCGTCCGGCTCGGGCGGGATGCCGAGCAGGCGGGCGGAGGCGGACTCGTGGGCGATCCTGCGCAGCACGTCGAACACCTTGCCGTACAGCACCGTGCCGACCACCAGCGACTCGACGGCCACCTCGCGGGGGCCGTCCATCGGCACCTTCCCCATCTCGTACGCGGCCACCAGGCCCATGACCGTTTCGGCGTAGTGGCGCAACTCGTCCTCGTCGGCGGCGCGTCCGAGCTGCTCCAGGCGCATCAGCACCTGCGCCAGCTCGTCCCGGGTGGGGGCGCCACGGGTGACCTGCCAGCCGAGCCCGTCGATCAGCCGGTCGACCCGCTCCCGCGCGGCGCCGTACACCTCGTCGGCGGGATCGGTCTCAACGGGAGGGGACAGGGCGTAGTGGGCGGTGCCGAGCATCCGGTGGACCGGCGTCTCCTCGTCCTCCACCGCCGCCACGATCTTGCCGATCGCGGCGACCGGCAGGCGGCCGACCTCCAGCAGGGCGCGGATCAGGCGCAGCCGGCGCAGGTGGGTGTCACCGTACTCGGCCCGTGTGGCGCCGGTGTGCTCGCCTTGGGGAAGGAGGCCCTCACGCAGGTAGTACTTGATCGTGGGGATCGGCACCCCGGAGGTGGCGCTGAGCTCGGAGATCCGCATGCCGCCATCGTAGCGCTTGGATAGTGACGGTATCCAATAACTGTGCCCGCCTCGGGCGGGCGGCGCCGTCGGAGCGGCGGCCGGGAGCGCCGCGAAGAGGGGCTCAGGTGTGCTGAGGAGAGCGCTCGCCGACGGCCAGGCCGTCGAACAGGATCGTGATGTAGTGCTCGGCGATGTGGGCGGTGTTGAGCCGGCCGCCCGGGCGGAACCAGCGCACGGCCACCCAGATGCTGTCGCGGATCATGCGGTAGGTCAGCTTGGGGTCGACGTCCGGCCGGAGCAGCCCCTCGCTCTGCCCGCGCTTGATCTGGCCGATCCACATGCGCTCGACCTCGTCCTCGGCCTTGATGAGGTAGTCGAAGCGGTCGCCGGGCAGGGAGCGCAGGTAGTTCCAGTCGTTCTGCATCACCGTGATCGCGGCCCGATGCGGCTCCAGGTTGCTGAAACCGATGCGCACCATCTCGGACAGGACGCTGCGCGCGTCGCCGCCCCTGGCGAGGACCTCGCGGTAGCGCCCGATAATGTCGTCCAGGAACGTCGACAGCACCTCGTCGACGATCGTCTCTTTGGAGTCGAAGTGGTGGTACAGGCTGCCCGAGAGGATGCCCGCCTCGTCGGCGATCTGGCGCACGGTCGTCGCCTGGAACCCCTTGCGGGCGAAGAGCTCGGCGGCGAGCTTGACGAGGTGCTCGCGGCGCTCGGAGGCCGAGCCCGCCGCGGCCGTGCGCCGCGCCGCGCCCTGGCGCCTGGACGTCGGGGAGTCGCCGGCCGAGCCCGCCTCGCCCGCGACCGCCGGCGCGCCGCCGGAGTTCTTTCGCGTGTTCACGTCCTCCATTATGGGCCTCCGCGCAATCGCTTGTTCACGGCCGAGCATCGTTAGACGCCTGCTCATCCCATGTTCCATGCTCGGCCAAGCGCTTGCTAGCAGCAGTTCGAAAGAGGTCGCAGGGCTGCCTCGCCGGATCTGACCACCACGGAAGTGGGACGCCACCGACGCCAGGAGGCCGCGGTCGCTGCCCGAGACGATGGCGCCGCGGTTGCGGTCGATGATGCGGACGCGAACCATCACCTTCGCACCCCGGCATCGCTCCGGCCCACGGCCGCCGCCGGGGGACGGTCCCTTGGGGCGCGGGGTCGGCAGGAGCTCCCCGGCTACGGGTGAGCCGGAACCTTGGCGCGGCCGGACTCGGCGCCGGTCCGGGGGATCGGCCGTACGGACGCGGGAGCCCGCCGCGAAACCTTCGCCGTGGTGGCGCGCGTGGGCGTACCGGCGAGGACGGGAGGGAACGCGGCCGGGGGGAGCGTGGAGCGAGGGCTCCGGCCTGGTCACAGGAACGCGTAGCACTCCACTTCGGCCCGGCGGTAGGTCAGGCCCTTGGCCACGGAGTCACGCACGCACCGGCGTTCGCGCTCGCTGAGCTTCAGCTTGCCGCAGACGGTCACGCCCGAGTAGGTGCGGCAGTCGAGGTCGGGCGCCCTCTCGCCGATGCGGTAGTCGCGCTGAACCTCGGCCCGGCAGTCGGAGCGCGCCTGCGCGGTGTCGGCATAGCGGCATTGACGGGTGAGAATGCGGTATTGCTGGGCGCTCACCTGCCGCCGGTCGTCATGACCGGGTGGCCCGCCGCCGGCGGCGGTGGCGCCGAACATGGTCGTCGTGACGAGCACGACCGCTGTGGTGAATTCTCTCATGACTCCCCCCGGTCATGAGTTTCTTACCCAGCGTGGCGTCTTCTCAAGAACCGTCCGCGTCGCGGCCTTCCGGCTCGTCGTGAAGCGTGTGTTCCCGGCGTCCGATCCGCCCGGCCCGTGCCCGGGCGGCGCGCACGACGGCGCGGTGGATCGGGGTGTAGCCGGTGCAGCGGCACAGGTTCGAGCCCACCACCGCCTCCAGCCGCTCGGGGTCGTCCGCGAGACCGGGGTCGTCCTCCAGGGCGGCCGCGGCGACCATGAGGAAGCCCGGCGTGCAGAAGCCGCACTGCAGCGCGTGCTCCGCCGAGAACGCCTCCTGAAGCGGGTGCGGGCGACCATCCGGTCCGGCGAGACCCTCCACCGTGCGGATGCTCCTCCCGTCGCACTGCACGGCCAGCACCAGGCACGACCGCACCGCCTCGCCGTCCAGCAGCACCGTGCACGCCCCGCACACCCCGAGCTCGCACCCTAGATGCGTCCCGGTCAGCCGGCAGTCCTCGCGCAGGACATCGGCGAGCGCGCGCCGCGGTTCCACCTCCAGCGGATGCTCGCGGCCGTTGACCGACAGGGTGATCCTCATCGCGCGCCTCCCGCCTCGCGATCGGCCTCGCCATGCGCCCGCAGGTCGGCCACGGCCCCGGACAGGGTCCGCGCGACCAGCACGGCGATGGCCTGCCTGCGGTACTCGGGGTCGGCGTACGGCTCGGCGACGGGCGCGGCGTCGTGTTCGGCGGCGATCCGGCCGGCCTGGGCGAACGGATGACCCGGAGGCGGCGTTCCGCCGCCCTCGGGCGGGGCCGCCGCCGCGCCGAGCAGCGAACGCTCGGCGGCCCGTGCCCGCACCGGCCGGTCGGCGCAGCCGGCCAGCCCGATGCGGGCGCCCGCCACCACGCCGTCGACCACGGTCAGCGCCGTGACCACGGCGACCTGGGCGAAGCAGAACGCGGTGCGCCGGTGCTCGGCGAACGCGACCCCGGTGCCGGCGTCGAGCAGGGGGACGCGCACGGCGGTGATCAGCTCCGCCGGGGCGCGCGCCGTCGCGTGCGGCCCGAGGAAGAAGTCCCGGGCCGCGGCGACGCGTTCCCCCGCGGGCCCGCGCAGTTCGACCTCGGCGTCCAGGGCGACGGCCATCGCGCACCACTCGGAGGCGGGGTGAGCCCAGGCGAGGCTGCCGGCCATCGTGCCACGGGCGCGGATCGGCGGATGGGCGATGTCGGCGACGGCCAGCGAGAGCAACCGGCCCAGCGGGCCGGGCGCCACGCCAGCAGACTCGAACGCCCGGTGGCGGACCAGCGCGCCCGCCACCAGCGCTCCCTCCTCCACCCGCACCTGGCCGAGCCCGGTGATGCCGTTGATGTCGACCAGCGCGTCCGGGCGGGCGCGGCCCAGGCGCATGTCGAGCAGGAGGCTCTGCCCACCGGCCAGCACCCGTGCGTCCCGGCCCGCCGCCGCGAGCGCGTCCACGGCCTCGCCGACGGTGGCCGGCGCCAGGTAGTCGAAGGCGGGGAGCTTCATCGTCCGCCCTCCACCCCCTGATCGCCCTCCGTCCCTCCGTCTCCGCCGAACCCGCCTTGCGCGGCGCGCGCCGCCCGCCACACCACGTCCGGGGTCAGCGGCATCTGGATCAGCGTGGGATCGGGGAGACGCAACGCGTCGGCGACGGCGTTGATGATGGCCGCGGGGGTGCCGATGCACCCGGACTCCCCGGCCCCCTTGGCGCCGAGCGGCGTGACCGGGGTCGGCGTGATCGTCGTCAGCACCTCGATCGGCGGGACCTCGGCGAACGTCGGCAGCAGGTAGTCCAGCAGCCCGTTGGGCAGAAGGGGCACCCCCGCCTCGTCGTAGGGCACCCCTTCGTACAGGGCCTGGCCGATGCCCTGCACGGCCGAGCCCAGAGCCTGCCCGTGCACCGCCGCCGGGTTGAGCACCACCCCGCAGTCGTCCACCGCGACCAGCCGCAGCACGTGGACCGAGCCCAGGTCAGGGTCGATCTCCACGACGGCCGCGTGCGTGCCGAACGGGAAGGCCATGTCGCCCTCGAACCGCTCGTCCACCCGGAGCGGCCCGGTGGCCCGCACCAGTTCGCCGAGGGAGAGGCCGGGCGAGACGCCCCGCACCGGGCGCAGGACGCCGCCCGACCAGGCCACCTCCGCGACCGGCAGCTCCCACAGCGTCGCGGCCCGCAGCCGGGCCTGCTCGATGAGGGCCTTGGCGGCCCGCTGGAGCGCCGCCCCGCCGATCTGCGCCGTGCGGCTGGCGTACGAGCCCATGCCCTCGGCCACCTCGCCGGTGTCCCCCTCGACCAGCCGGACGCGCGTCGCGGGCACGCTGAGCACCTCGGACACCAGGTCGGTGAAGGTGGTCTCATGGCTCTGCCCGGCCGCGGCGCCGCCGCAGCGGGCGACGAACGTGCCGTCCGGGCAGGCCTCGACACCGCCGAACTCGTGCAGCCCGCCCGGCTCGCCGCCGGACCGTTCGACGTAGCAGGCCAGCCCGATGCCGAGCGGCCGGGCGGCGGGATCGGCCCGGCGCCGTGCCTGTTCGGCCCGCCACCCGTCGTAGTCCAGGGTGCGCAGCGCCAGCTCCAGCGCGGCGGCGTAGTCGCCGCTGTCGTACCGCCGACCGGTCGGGGTGTCGTACGGGAAGCTCCCAGGCGGGATCAGGTTGCGCCGCCGCAGCTCGGCAGGGTCCAAGCCGAGCCGGCGGGCCACCTCGTCCACTGTGCGTTCCAGCGCGGCCGTCGCCTCCGGCCGCCCGGCGCCGCGGTAGGGATAGGTCATCATCGTGTTCGTGAGCACCGAGCGCACGGTGGCGTGCACGCGAGGGGTGGTGTACGGCCCGGTCGCCATGCGGGCGGTCTGCAGGGGAAGCCCCGACCCGAGGTGCGGGTAGGCCCCGACATCGGCGTCGATCGCCAGCTCGTACGCCAGCAGGTGCCCATCGGCGTCGGCGGCCAGCCGCACCCGCTGGTCCTGGCCGCGCCCGCGCGTCGCGGCGAGCAGCGACTCCATGCGGTCCTCGACCCACCGGACCGGCCGTCCCAGCCGCAGGGCCAGGTGCGCGGCCACGATGTACTCGGGGAAGGTCGGGCTCTTGGACCCGAACGCGCCGCCGCTGTCCGGCACGATCACGCGGATGCGGTCCGGCGGGCACCTCAGCAGCGCGGCCAGTTCCCGGTGCAGCCGGTGCGGCATCTGGTGCGAGCACCACACCGTCAACCCGTCCACGGTGGGGGCGGCGAGGAAGACGCGGCACTCCATCGGCGTGGGCAGCAGCACCTGCTGGCGGTATCGCGCCTCGACCACGACGGCGGCCTCACGCCACACCGTCTCGTCGATCGGCCTGCCGGCCGAGCCCTCCAGCGCGACATTGCTCAGCCCTTCGAACAGGGTCACCGGGCTCTCCAGCGCGGTGGCGGTGTCCACCATCGCGGGCAGCGGGTCGATCACGACCTTGACCTCGGCCGCTCCGTCCTCGGCCCGGTAGCGGTCCTCGCCGACGACCACGGCGACCGCCTCGCCGGCGTACCGCACCCGGTCGGTGGCCAGCACGGGCCAGTCGCGTCCGGCCACCGCTCCCGGCGTCGACAGGCCGGCCAGGAGCGTCGGCGGTACCGGTGGCAGGTCCGGCAGGCCGATGGCCGGCACGGCGCACGAGGAAACAGCGGACAGATCGGCGGCCGCCCAGGCACCCGCGACCCCGGGCACCAGCCGGGCCGCGGCGCAGCCCACCTCGCGCAGCCTGCCGTGCGCCACCGGGCTGCGGACGAAGGCCGCCTCCAGGCATCCGGGCATGTGCATGTCGGCGACGAACCGGCCGCGTCCGCTGAGCAACCGTTCGTCTTCCCGGCGGGCGTAAGCAGAAGACATGGGTCCCCCCGCTCCATCCTCACCGCCGCCCCGCCAAGCCCGCCCCCGCTCAAACCCCCCCACAGGCAAAGGTCCTCGCCTCCGCCCCCACAGGACCGCCCGGCCCACGTCTCCTCGGGTGGGGCTGATCGGTGGCCTCTGCCGCCGTGTCCGCGGGCTTCACGGACACGGCGGCAGAGGTGAAGCGAGCGGCGGGGCGGAGCGGCCGTGCGCTATGCCCACTGCGGGGCGCCGTGTCTACCGCATGTCGCTGCTGTCCAAAATGCGGACCTCGATGCCGGCCTTCTCTGCGACCTTCATCTTCACATCGGCTGTGACGAGAGGCGCGTCCAGAAGATGCGCCAGCACGACGTAAGCCGCGTCGTACGCGGTGAAGTTGTCACGCAGGTCGAGGATCTCGTGCAGCGCGCCCGTCATCTGATGGCGACGTACATCAAGGACCTGGAAGTCGGCGATCGCGTTGACCAGCCGGGCCGGGGTCAGCTTGCGGCCGAGAGTGCGCCCACGCAGGGCGCTGGCGACCTCGAAGTCCAGGAGTGTCGGAGCGTGTAGCTCGTGGTCGGCCATGAGCTCCATGAGCACCGGATCGGCGGAGTCGGCGATAAGTGCTTCCACCATCGCCGACGACTCGATAACGATCACGACGCATCACGCACGCGGCGGATCTGCTCGACGATCTCGTCTCTGGTGGGGCCGCCGCGGCGGTCGCGGCTGAGGATGCGCTGGACGACCTCGGCGTTGGTCGGGCGCCGGGGCTCGGTGGCGTCGGAGGCCTGGGCGGCGCCGGCCAGGCGCTCCAGCTCGGCGCGCAGGTAGGCCGTGAGGGTGAGCCCTCGGTCGGCCGCCTGGGACTTGAGGGCCTCGACGGTCTCCTCGGGGACGCCGTCGACCTGTACCGATGCCATGTCATGACTGTAGGCGTCTGTGTGCAGAGCGGACAAGGGGGATGTCGCTTTCCGTGTTGTTGACGTTACGGATGGCTACATCATGCCATGCGGAACGGCCGGCGCTTGCCTTTGTCCACAGGGCTATGGCCGTGTTCGAGGCTCGTGCCGTGCCCGATGGGGGAGAACGCGCCGTTGTGGAGCGCCACAGGCGGACGTCTGGCTCAGGCCGGGAAGCGGTCCGGGATGACCGGGGTCAGGGCTCGAAACGGCCGTAGTCGCCGCGGAAGAACACCAGTGGCCCGTGGTCGGCGTGCGCGTCCAGGGCCAGGACTCGGGCCACCACGATGCTGTGGTCGCCGGCGGGGTGTTCGGCCTCGACCACGCACTCCAGCCAGGCGAGCGCTCCGTCGATGAGCGGGCCACCGCCAGGTGAGGTGCGCAAGGACAGCCCGGCGAACTTGTCCCCGGCCCTGGCCGCGAGTCGCCTGCTGACGTGCTCCTGCCGCTCCGACAGCACGTTCACGCACATGAGTTCGGCCGCTCTGATGCGCGGCCATGTCGTGCTGGTGTTCGAGACGCAGAAGGCCACGAGCGGGGGGTCCAGCGAGACCGAGGTGAAGGAGTTGACCGCGAGGCCGCGGGGGAGACCATCGGCCGGGTCGACGGCGGTGACGGCCGCCACGCCGGTGGCGAAGCGTCCGAGCACGCTCCTGAAGTGCCGGGAGTCGGCCGGATCGCCTCCGGAGCCGGCGTCGCGCAGGGGGGCCCGTGTCCGGGAGCGGCCACCGGCGGGCGCCGGGCCCTCCGTGGCCGCGCGGGCCGCCGGATGCTCCAGCGCGTGCCCGTTCAGCGGCCTGGCCCGCCGTCCGTTCCCGCTCGTGTCGGCGGGCTCGGCGGCCCGTGCGAGCGGCAGGGGCGGAAGGGGAGGTGGAGCGCTCGGCCTGTACGTCAACGCCCCGTCCCTCCTGAACCGGAAACCGCGTGCTTCCCTGACCGTGCGAGTCTTCGCCGATCGAGGTGCGGCGCTTTCAGCATGCAACTTCAACCATGCTTCAGGTCAAGTGCTGATCGTGTGACGAGGGACACGTCAGGGGGTGCGAACAGCGGCACCTGCGGAGGGAGGTGGCGCGACGGCGGCCCCGGCGGGCGTACACGCCCTGGTCCGGGCCGCGGTGGTAACGGAAACGTGTCCTGGCGGGCGTGGGGGACCCGCCAGGACACGTTCCGCCCCGGCGCGACCTCCAGGACCCCGGCGAGGGTTGGGGTCCTGGAGATCGTTCATCGCACGGAGCCGGTGGGCGGCCGACCGCCGGAGTCGTGAGCCCGGGTGGTGCCCGGCTCCTCCTCGATCGGCCTGCGGAGACGGCGTTTGACCAGCTGAGCGGCGCCCGCGGGATCGTCCGACGGATGGGTGACGGTGAGCCCGTCCTCCGTCCACAGGAACGTGCCACCACGGCACCACACGGTCAGCTCGGTGGTCACCGAGAGCACGGACATCCCGTTCGCGCTGCTCTGGTAGGTGTGGGTGAACCCCTCACGGTGCAGCGCGTAGCGCAGGAGCCGCGTCGCCTCGCGGGGATCGTGCCAAGGCAGATATGGCGTGCCCGCCCGGACTGCCAGCACAGGCCCTCACCCCCTCGCCGCCGCCTCTTTGATGGATTTGTACCAACGTTTGGATAATGCGGGGTGGAGACGCTTGGGTCAAGGGGTTGTTTGCCGTCAGATCGAGATCGTCTAAATTCGTAGGTACAAAAGGACGCAACCGTAGGTGAGATTTGGCACGGTCGACGCTGTACCAGCAGGTGGCCGGCGAGCTGCGCAGGGCGATTTACTCCGGCGAGCTCGGGCCGGGCGCCCAGCTGCCGACGGAGATGGACCTCATGGACAGCCATGAGGTCAGCCGGAACACGGTACGCCTCGCCCTGGCCGAGCTGGAGAATGAGGGCCTGATCACCCGGATGCGCCGGCGCGGCAGCTTCGTCCGCGACCGCCGCGCCCTGCTCATGCGTCCGCAGGCGGAGCTGAACACTCCGCCCGGGGTGCTGCGCCGGGAGGCGTTCGCCGAGGCGGTCACCAAGGAGGGCCGCAAGCCCGGCCAGGAGATCGAGGTGTCGATCGTCCAGCCTCCCGAGGAGATCGCGGCCAGGCTGGAGCTGGAGGAGCACGTGCCCGCGGTGGTGCGGCGGCGGCTGCGCTACGTCGACGACCAGCCCTACAACACCAACGACTCCTACTTCCCGCACGCGCTGGTGCGCGACTCCGAGATCGCCCGGCCCGCCGACATCCTCCGCGGCGCCAACCGCGTGCTGGAGGAGCTCGGCCACCGCCAGGTGCGTGTCGTGGACGACATCTCCGCGCGCATGCCGACCCCGGAGGAGTCCGCCCGCCTCCAGCTCGAACCGGGAACGCCCGTCGTCGTCTACGTCCGCGTCGGCTACGACCGGGAGGACACCCCGGTACGGGTCGCCGTCTCGGTGCTGCCCGCCGACAAGCATCTGATCAGGTACGAGCTCGCGGTGAGCTGAGCACCGGCCCGGCCCGCTGACGGCGCGCCGCCGGGCCGCCCGGCTCCGGCCGGCGCGGCCGGGCCCGTCCGAGTCGTTCCGGCCGCCCGGCCACCGGCCCCGCGTGCGGCCTTGACCCGCCCGGTGACCGTCGGCAAGCGGCTCCGGTCCCGTGGTACGGCCGCGCCGTCGCGTGTGACGCCTGGTGATGGGGATGCGTTCGCCCGTCACGCGTGGTGACCTCCTCTTCCGCCCCAGGGCCCCCAAGGCCCGGCGGCAAGCGCTTTCGTCCCCGGCCTTGACTGATAGGGCCGCGCGCCCCCGGTCGGGCACTTTCGGTGCCCGAGGCGCTACCAGCGGCGACGAAAGGACGTTCCCCATGTACCCCCACACCCTCCAGTCGGCCGGATCGCTCACCCTGCGTAACGCCACTCCCGATGATCTGCCGGGCGTCCTCGCGCTCCTGGCCGAGACGGCGGGCTGGCTGCACAGCCGGGGCATCCGGCAGTGGCCCGCGGACGGCTTCCCCGCCGCGCGCATCGAGCCGCTCATCGCCGAGAGGACCCTGTACGTGCTGGACGGCGAGGACACCGGGGAGGACGGCGGCGTTCGTCCGCCCGCCGCGACGATGGCCCTGGACGACCACGCGGACCCGGAGTTCTGGCGGCGTGCCGACCACCCGGAGAGTGCCCTCTATGTGCACAAACTGGCCGTCGGGCGCGCCTTCGCCGGGCGCGGCCTGGGCGAGACCATGCTCGACTGGGCGGCCCTGCGGGTGGCGGCGACCGGCCGCAGGTGGCTGCGGCTCGACTGTTCCAAGAGCAACCCGCAGTTGCAGGCCTACTACAGCGGCCTCGGCTTCCGGCACGTGCGTACGGTGGATCTGCCGCACCGCGCCTCGGGTGCGCTGTTCCAGCGGGCCGCGGGGCTCGCCTCGCCGGTCGTCCCGCACGCGCGCCGCCGCAGGTCCGCGCACCTGGGAAGCCGGTGAGTCCTGGCCGCGGGCGCCCGGTGAGGGGTGGTCGAGGGCGTCGCTCGCGGCACTGCCCGCAATGTGGCGGCATGTCGCAGATATGGCCTCATGCCCTGGTAGATCATGATGTAGTCAGCCGAGCGTGGATCAATGGCAGGCTTGGCGGCGGTAGCGGTCCACTTTGGGACAAGAGGGTCCGATAACCTCAGGACTCATGACCGGATCGCTGCTGGAGGTGATCGCGCTCGACGTGCGCGACGCCGTGGCCGCAGAGGAGGGCGGCGCGGACCGTCTCGAGATCGTGGCCGACATGTCCGTGGGCGGGCTCACCCCCGCCCCCGAGACCGTGGCGGCGATCGCCGAGAAGTCCGCGCTGCCACAGATGGTGATGCTCCGCTCCAACGCGGGGTTCACGGTGACCCCCGGGGAACTGGAGGGCCTGGAGCGCGACGCCCGCGTCCTGGCGGCCGCGGGTGCGGCCGGCTTCGTCTTCGGTTTCCTCGACGAGCAGGGCAAGGTCGACCTGGCGGCGACCGAAGCGCTGATCCACGCGGTCACCCCGCTGCCATGGACCTTCCACCGCGCCGTGGACAACGCCGCCGACACGCAGGCGGCCTGGCGGGCCGTGCGACTGCTCCCCAACCTCGCCACCGTGCTCACCTCGGGCGACCCGACCGGCATCGCCGCCGGGCTCCCGATCCTGCGGGCGCGGGCCGAGGCGGGCGACGCGCCGATCACCCTGGCCGGCGGCGGGCTCAGGCCGCACCTGGTGCCACCGCTGCTGGACTACGGCGTGCGCGCCTTCCACGTTGGCAGCGCCGTCCGCTCATCATGGTCCACCCCGGTGGACGTCGAGCGGGTCCGCCGCTGGCGCGAGCTGGTCGACACCATCTGACATGGGGCTCCGGCACCTCACCCTCGGCGAGACGGTCGTCCCCGGCTTCGACGCGGCCCACGCCGCCCAGACGGAGCGATATCCCGGCTCCGCCGGAGCCTGGCAGCCCGTGCACACCGTGTACGTACCGGCGGACCGCTTCGGCCATCTCACGGTGCGGGAGTGGGGTGATGAGGCGCTGGCCCTGCTGGAGCGTCACCTGCCGGACGAGGCCGCTGTGGCATCGGTGTTCGGCCCGATGCCCGCCGCGCAGGCCGCCGACGTGCGCCGCCGGGTGGCGCGCAAGCTGGTGCGCGAGCCAATCGAAGATCTCCGGATCGACTTCGAGGACGGGTACGGGACGCGTACCGGACGCGAGGAGGACCGGCACGCCGACAGCGCCGCCCGATCCATCGCGCTGATGGACCACCTCGGCACGCTGCCGCGCCGCTGGGGACCGCGGGTGAAGTCGTTCGCCGACGGGGACCCCGCGCGCAGCATCCGCACGCTCGACATGTTCCTCACCGGTGTGGTGCAGCGGCGCGGCCGTCTTCCGGACGGCTTCACCGTGACCTTCCCCAAGGTGCTGATGGAGGAGTACCTCGGCCAGTTCGCCTCGGTGCTCTCCTCGCTGGAGGAAGGGCTCGGCCTGGTCTCCGGGACGCTGCGGTTCGAGATGCAGGTCGAGGCGCCGCAGACCGTCATGTTCCTCACGCGTTCCGCGAACCTGGTCCCCTTGCTCGGCGGTCGCCTGGCCGCGGCGCACTTCGGGGTGTTCGACTACACCGCCGCCTGCGGCCTGCCGCCCGCCGAGCAGCGTCTGGACCACCCGGTGTGCGACCACGCCCGTGAGGTGATGCGGGTCGCGCTGGCCGGCACCGGAGTCGAGCTGTCCGACGGCTCGCTGGCAGCCTCCCCGGCGTCGGACGCCACCGCCGACGTGCACCGGTTGTGGCGGGCGCACGCGGCCATGGTGCGCCACTCGCTGCGCCACGGGTTCTACCAGGGCTGGGACATGCACCCCTCGCACCTGGCCGCGCGGTACGCCACCGTGTACGCCTTCCACCTCGCGACTCGGGACGCCTACGCCGAGCGTGTGCGGGCCTGGGAGGAACGGCGTGCGGCGGCCGGCGGCGTCATGGACGAGCCGGCCACCGTCAAGACCCTCTCGGCCGCCCTGCACCGCGCGGCTCTCGCCCTCGACGGAACCGAAGCCCTCTCGGCGGACGATCGCTGAACGCGGCGCGCGTACGACCTGGCCGCTGCGCGACGGCCTCGCCGTCCACCTTCCGCCGGCCCGGCGCCGGTGGGGAGCGGGGTATCACAAGGGCGGGACGTGCCCGCTCGAGCCGCGGGCCGGGGCCGGAGGAGCGGGGGCTCAGGCGCCGGGATCGGCGGGGCGGCCGGCGGCGAGCATGGCGGCGCGGCCGACGAGCTTGACCTGCTCGCCGCGGCCGAGCGAGGCCGCCAGGGCCGCCTCCGCGGCCTCGATGCGCAGCCAATCCTCGTAGGTCACCGGTCGCACGCCGCGCGCGGCCAGAATGTCGTCCAGCCGGGTGCGCGGCTCCGCGCGGCCGGGCCGGGCGGCGAGATCGGCCAGCAGCGTGCGGACGGTCTCGGCGGCGTCGGACTTGTTGGTGCCGATGACGCCGGTCGGCCCGCGCTTGAGCCAGCCCGCGACGTACTGCCCTTCGCCCACCCGTCCGGCGACGTTCGGCACGGTCATCGTCGCGGTGTCGAAGGGCACGCCGGGCAGCGGGACGCTCTGGTAGCCGACCGAGCGCAGCACCATGCCGGCCGGGATGGTCTCGTACTCGCCGGTGCCCACCACCCGGCCGTCTTCCAGGCGGGTGCGCTCCAGCAGCAGCCCCTCGGCCCGGCCGGAGCCGAGGATCTCCAGCGGCCGCAGCCAGAACCGCACGGTCAGGCGGCGCGGACGGCCCGCCGGGGCGCACAGCGCCCACGAGCGCAGCACCTCGACATTGCCCCTGACCTGCCGGGACACCTCGCCGAGCTCGCCGGACCCGGCCTCCTCGGGGAGCACGTGCACGTCGCAGCCGGTCAGCTCGCCGAGCTCGCGCAGCTCCTTGAGGGTGAACTTGGCGTGCTCGGGGCCGCGCCGTCCGATCATGTGGATGCGGGTCACCTGGCTCTTGGCCAGCCGGTCGAGCACCTCCTGGGGCACGTCGGTGGTGCGCAGCTCCTCGGCGGTCTTGGCGAGGATGCGCACGACGTCGACGGCGACGTTGCCGACGCCGATGACCGCCACGTCGGTGCTGTCCAGGGTGAAGGTCTCCGGCGGCATGTCGGGGTGGCCGCAGTACCAGTTGACGAAGTCGGTGGCGGCCACGCTGCCGGGCAGGTCCTCGCCGGGGATGCCGAGGCGGCGGTCCACCATGGCGCCGGTGCAGTAGACGACGGCGTCGTAGCTCGCGGCGAGGTCCTCGGCGAAGACCTCGCCGCCCAGCTCGACGCCGCCGAGGAAGCGCACCGAGGGCGACTCCAGGACCCTGCGCAGGTAGCCGGCGATCGACTTGATCGAGGTGTGGTCGGGCGCCACGCCGTACCGCACGAGCCCGTACGGCGTCGGCAGCCGGTCGAGGATGTCGACCTCGACGGGCTCGCCCGCCTGCTTGGTCAGGGCCTCGGCCGTGTAGATCCCGGCGGGACCGGATCCCACGATCGCCACGCGCAACGACATACGCCCTCCTTAGCGGACCGTACCGGCCCGACGGGTGTCATGCGCATTCTTGCCCAGCCCGGTCGCCGCGGCCAGCCACGCGCCGGTGCCGATGGCAATGATCCGCCGGTTCCCCGGGCGGAGGCCACCCGCCATCTCGCGCCCGTACGCCGGGCGGGCCGGGCGCCGTGGTAATGCGGGGCGGCGGCCTTCCCGGAGTCGATAGCCTGTATACCTGTCATTCCCCGCGACCGAGGAGTAGCCGTGCTGCTGCGTATGTCCACCCTGTTCCTGCGCACCCTGCGTGAGGATCCGGCGGACGCGGAAGTGCCGAGCCACAAGCTGCTCGTCCGCGCCGGTTACGTCCGTCGCGTCGCCCCGGGCATCTACTCGTGGCTGCCCCTCGGGAAGATCCTTCTGGAGAACGTCGGGCGGGTGGTCCGCGAGGAGATGAACGCCATCGGCGGGCAGGAGGTCCTGTTCCCCGCCCTGCTGCCCCGGGAGTACTACGAGGCGACCGGCCGCTGGACCGAGTACGGCGACACGCTGTTCCGGCTGAAGGACCGCAAGGGCGGCGACTACCTGCTCGGGCCCACGCACGAAGAGATGTTCACCGACATGGTCAAGGGGGAGTACTCCTCCTATAAGGACTATCCGGTCATCCTCTATCAAGTCCAGACGAAGTACCGCGACGAGGCGCGTCCCCGGGCGGGCATCCTGCGCGGGCGCGAGTTCGTCATGAAGGACTCCTACTCCTTCGACCTGGACGACGACGGCCTCAAGCGCTCCTACGAGCTGCACCGCGAGGCGTACATCAAGCTGTTCGACCGGCTCGGCATCAGCTACAAGATCGTCTTCGCGATGTCCGGAGCGATGGGCGGCTCGGCCTCCGAGGAGTTCCTCGCGCCCACCCCCACCGGTGAGGACACCTTCGTGGCCTGCCACAACTGCGGGTACGCCGCCAACGCCGAGGCCGTGGTCACTCCCGCGCCCTCCGCGGTGACCGCCGAGCACCCGGCCCTGGAGGTGCTGGACACCCCCGGCACCCCGACGATCGAGTCGCTGGTCGCCCTGATGAACGACCGGTACGGGCTCGGCGTGACCGCCGCAGGCACGCTCAAGAACGTCGTGGTCAAGGTGCGCACGCCCGGCTCCGACAAGGTCGAGACGCTGATCGTCGGCGTGCCCGGCGACCGCGAGGTCGACTTCAAGCGCCTTGAGGCCGCGCTGTCCCCCGGAGTGCCCGAGATCTTCGAGGCCGCCGACTTCGACCGGCACCCCGGCCTGGTGCGCGGTTACATCGGCCCGCAGATCCTCAAGGAGCTCGGCATCCGCTACCTGGTGGACCCGCGCGTCGTCGCGGGCTCCGCGTGGATCACCGGCGCCAACGAGCCCGGCAAGCACGCGGTGAACGTCGTCGCGGGCCGCGACTTCGAGCCCGACGGCACGATCGAGGCCGCCGAGGTGCGCGCGGGCGACGCCTGCCCGGTGTGCGGCCACCCGCTGTCCATCGACCGCGGCATCGAGATCGGGCACATCTTCCAGCTCGGCCGCAAGTACGCCGACGCCGCGGGTCTGGACGCCCTCGGCCCCGACGGCAAGCCCATCCGCATCACCATGGGCTCCTATGGCGTGGGCGTCTCGCGCGCCGTGGCCGTGCTGGCCGAGCAGCACCACGACGAGCTGGGCCTGGTGTGGCCGCGCGAGGTCGCGCCGGCCGACGTCCACATCGTCGGCACCGGCAAGGACGACCAGGTCGAGGTGGCGCTGCGGCTGGCGGGTGAGCTGGAGGCCGCGGGGCTGCGCGTGCTGGTCGACGACCGAGCCGGGGTCTCGCCGGGCGTGAAGTTCAAGGACGCCGAGCTGCTGGGCGTCCCGACCATTCTGATCATCGGCCGTGGCCTCGCCCAGGGCGTCGTGGAGCTGCGCGACCGCGCCTCCGGTGTCAAGGAGGAGATCCCGCTCGCCGAGGCCGTCTCGCGCGTGCTCGCCGCCGCCACGAACGCCTGACGCCCGGCCGGCGGTGCCGGCATGTTCAAGGGCCCGCCGCCTTCGGCCCTAGGCGGCGGGCCCCTCGCACGCGCCGCGTCAGAGTCGAACTGCACGACGCGCGGTTCCGTGTCCGGTCCCGGGGGCCCGGGCCGGTCCGATTCAGCGGCGGGCGCTTCCGAGCGTCTTGCGCCAGTGGAAGCCGCCGGGCAGGTTCACGGTGATGGTGCGCCGCCCGTCGGCGGTCTTGGTGACACGGAAGCCACGTCCGCCATAGCTGTGCCCGACACCGCTGCGCGACAGGTTGAGCCTGAACGGCCCCATCTTGATCGACTTACGGTAACTCCAGCCCATCTGTTTCCTCCGTGCGTTGCGATGGCCGGGCAACTACCCCAGAGCCGGATGGCAAACGTGGAGAAAAGGGAGAGAAACGTCTTACCGTGGATCACTGCGGGAGGGAGACCGGCGGCGTGCCGCTCGCCGTGGCCGTGGGGGAGGCGGCCGGCGCCGGCCTCGGGTGGCCGGGCAGGGCCGGGATCACCGGCTGCCAGCCGAACCCGCGCACCGTGCTCTCCTGCATGGCCAGCGCCGCCAGGCGGCGCAGCGCGGAGTCGGGCACGGCGGTGAGCTCCAGGTAGGCCGCCGTGACGCGGTCTTCGATCAGCGCGGCCAGGCGGGCGGCGTCGCCCGCCGTGGCGACCGGGAACGGGAGCTGGTAGGCCGCCATGGGCTCCGAGGGCGTGCCGCCCCGGGCGATGACCAGCCCGCGGATCTGGTCGCGCCGGGCCCGGTGGGCGTCGAACCCCGCTCGCGCGAAGGAGCGCCTGCCGCCGGAGAGGCGCGCCCCGATCACGCCATAGGCGTACACCGCGGCATGCTCGGCGTCGAGCACCTTGTTCAGCTCGCGGGCGGCGTCGGTCACGGCGACCCCGCCAGTGCCGCGGCGTGCGCGGCCTCGCACGCGCCGATGGAGGCGAGCAACTGGGCCAGCGGGGGCGAGACCGTGCCGATCTGGCGGGGACGGGCGGCCGCCGCCGCCCGCTCCATGTCGCGCAGCCTGCCGATGGTGACCTTGGCCCCGGGCGGGGAGGAGCCCGGCGTGGCGGACGTCGCGGGCGTGGCGGCGGGCGTGGCCGGGGACGGCAGACGGCGCCGCAGCTCGGCCAGGTGCGCCTCATGGCGTTGCTGGAAGGGACGCAGCGTGGCGGCGATCTTGGCGTTGGCGAGCGCGGCCTGCCGGTAGAGGGCCACCATGCGCTCCTTGTCGGCGATCACCCTGGTGAGCAGCACGGTCTCGGGGTCGGGTGGCCGGGCGGGCGCCGCGGGCGCAGGCCGGTCGTGCCCGGAGCAGCCGGTGGCGGGCACGGCGAGCGCCGCGGCCGCGGTGCCGCGCAGCACCGCGCGCCGGGTCAGGGCACACTGACGCACGGTGCGGCCTCCCTGTGAATGACGGCATTTCCTGGCTTGGCACATAGCATCGTACGGCGCGTCACCCGGTGGGTAACCGAGTGACGCTCTTTCCGTGCCCGGGTGTCGATAGGCTGGAGAAACCGTGGGCGAGACAGGCCCTCGGCCGTCCCTTGGGACGGCCGATGAAACAACTGGGAGGTCAGCATGGGCGCCGACGCTCGACGTGACCGCCTGATGAAGCTTCTTGAGCCCATCGCGGCCGCCGAGGGACTCGACCTTGAAGGTGTCACGGTCACCCAGGTGGGCAGGCGCAGGCTGCTGCGGATCATCGTGGACGGCGACGGCGGGGTGAGCCTGGACAAGGTCGCCGACGTGAGCCGGTCGGCGTCCAAGGCGCTGGACGAGAGCGACGTGATGGGCGGCGGCGCGTACGTTCTGGAGGTCTCCTCGCCCGGGGTCGACCGCCCGCTGACCGAGCCGCGCCACTGGCGGCGCAACAAGGGCAGGCTGGTGAAGGCCGTCCTGCGCGACGGCACCACCGTGGAGGGCCGCATCCTGTCCGTCGGCGACGCCGGCGTCGAGCTCTCGGTCGGGGAGACCGTGCGCCCGCTGGCGTGGGACCTGCTGGCCAAGGGGCGGGTGCAAGTGGAGTTCCGCCGGCTCGACGATGACGTGGCGGACGATGAATACGGCGCCGGCGACGACGGCGACGAGGGCTAGGGGGGAGCCTTGTGGACATTGACATGAGCGTCCTGCGGAGCCTGGAGCGCGAGAAGGACATCTCCTTCGACCTGGTCGTCAAGGCCATCGAGGACGCACTGCTGATCGCGTACTTCCGCACCGAGGGAGCGGCGCCCAAGGCGCGTGCCGAGCTCGACCGCACCTCGGGCCATGTGACGATCTTGGCTGCCGAGCTCGACGAGGAGGGGCAGGTCGTCCGCGAGTACGACGACACCCCGGGAAACTTCAGCCGCATCGCCGCGACCACGGCCAAGCAGGTCATTCTGCAGCAGCTCAGGGACGCGGAAGACGAGATCAACTTCGGCGAGTTCGCCAGCCGCGAGGGCGAGCTGGTGGCGGGGATCATCCAGCAGGGCAAGGACCCCCGCGTGGTGCTGGTGGACCTCGGCAAGATCGAGGCCATCCTGCCGCACAACGAACAGGTCCCCAGCGAGGACTACGTCCACGGTGAGCGGCTGCGCTGCTATGTCGTGCAGGTGAAGAAGGGGCACAAGGGCCCGTCGGTCACCCTGTCGCGCACGCACCCGAACCTCGTGAAGAAGCTCTTCGCGCTGGAGGTCCCCGAGATCGCCGACGGCACGGTGGAGATCGCCGCCATCGCGCGCGAGGCCGGCCACCGCACCAAGATCGCGGTGCGCTCCCGCCGGGGTGGGGTCAACGCCAAGGGGGCGTGCATCGGGCCCATGGGGTCGCGGGTGCGCAACGTCATGACGGAGCTGCACGGCGAGAAGATCGATATCATCGACTGGTCGGACGATCCGGCCGAGTTCGTCGGGAATGCCCTGTCACCGGCGCGGGTTTCACATGTCGAGGTGATCGACCTCGACGGTCGTGTCGCCCGGGTGACCGTCCCCGACTACCAGCTCTCGCTGGCGATCGGCAAAGAGGGGCAGAACGCCCGTCTCGCCGCTCGTCTCACCGGATGGCGTATTGACATCCGGCCCGATACCCAAGCGGCCGCTGCGGGGGATGCGGTCGGCCCCGCCGATGCTTCCACAAGGTAAGCTTGAGAACGGTGGCCAGGCGGCCCCGCTACGCACGTGTGTGGGCTGCCGGGTTCGCACGGTAAAGTCCGAGCTGCTCCGCCTGGTGGTGGTCGGGAGCGAGATCGTTCCCGACCAGCGAGGACGGCTGCAGGGCCGTGGTGCATACCTGCACCGGGCGCTGAGCTGCCTGGAGCTCGCCGAACGTCGCCGGGCGTTTCCGCGCTCGTTCCGTGTCGCGGGAGTGCTCGACCTGGCGTGTCTGCGAGCTCATCTCGTGGGGCTTGACGCCGAGTAGGACCGGGTGGATGGTTACCAACTGTCATGTAGGACGCCGAGTCGATGGGCGGGTCAGATAGCGATGAGCGCCTGATGAGCATGCGGCGATGAGTACGTCCAGGTAGAGACGGTCCGGCGGCACAGCCTCCCGGGCCGAGTTAGGGAGTGCAGTGGCGAAGGTCCGAGTCTACGAGCTCGCCAAGGAGTTCGGAGTAGAGAGCAAGGTCGTCATGGCCAAGCTCCAGGAAATGGGCGAGTTCGTGCGATCGGCGTCTTCTACGATAGAGGCGCCGGTGGTCCGCAAGCTTACGGAGGCCCTCAAGGGGTCCTCCGATTCCAGAGGTGGCGACAGGTCGTCCCGGGCGCCGAAGCCGGCCCCGCGGCCGGGTCCGCCTCCGTCCGGCAACGGCGCGCCCGCGCCGGGCCAGTCCGTTCCTCGTCCGGGTCCCGGTCCTCGTCCGGGTCCTGTTCCGCGTCCAGGGCCGGCGCCGGCGAACGTCACCCCGCGTCCGCCCGTTCCGATGCCCCACGTCAACCAGCCTCCCCAGGAGGCCCCCCGCCCGGCCGCGCCGCGCCCCGAGGCACCTCGCCCCGCCGCGCCGCGCCCTGAGATGCCGCGCTCCGAGGCCCCCAGGTTCGAGGCTCCTCGCTCCGACGCCGCGCGTCCGGCCGCTTCCGGCCCGCGTCCCGGCCCGGCGCCCAAGCCCGGTCCGCGTCCCGGTCCGGCCCCGCGTCCCAACCCGCCCGGTGGCGGTGGCTCCGGCGGCCCCTCGGGTCCGCGTTCCGGTGCTCCCGCGCCCGGTGGCGCTCCGCGTCCGGGTGCGCCCAAGCCGGGCCCGCGTGGCCCGCGTCCCGGCAACAACCCGTTCTCCTCGACCGCGAGCGGCATGGGCCAGCGCCCGCCGCGTCCGGGTCGTGAGGGCGGTGGCCCTCCCGGCCGCGACGGTGCTCCCCGTGAGGGCGGTCCCCGCGAGCCGCGCCGCGACGGCGCCGGTCCGCGCGAGCCGCGTCGTGAGGGTCCCCGCGACGGCGCCATGCCGCGTCCCCCGGGCGCGCGTTCCGGCGCGCCGGGTGCGGGCGGCCCGCGTCCGGGTCCCGGTGGCCCCGGCGGCCCGCGTCCCGGTCCGGGTGCAGGTGGCCCGCGTCCCGGCGGTCCGCGTCCGAACCCGATGATGATGCCCTCGCGCCCGGCCGGCCCCGGCCAGGGTGGCGGCGGTGGCCGTCCCGGTGGCGGTGGCGGCGGTGGCCGGCCTGGTGGCGGCGGTGGCCGTCCCGGTGGCGGCGGCGGTCCGCGTCCCGGTGGCGGCGGCGGCTTCGGCGGTCCCCGCACGGGCACCGGCGGCCGTCCCGGCGGTGCCGGCGCGGGCGGTGGCGGTGGTGGCGGCGGCTTCGCCGGTCGCCCCGGTGGCGGCGGCGGTCGTGGCCGCGGTGGCACGGCGGGTGCCTTCGGGCGTCCCGGCGGCCGTCCGACCCGTGGCCGCAAGTCCAAGCGCCAGAGGCGTCAAGAGTTCGACAACATGCAGGCCCCCTCGATCGGTGGCGTGCAGGTCCCCCGTGGCACGGGGCAGACCCTGCGGCTGCCGCGCGGAGCCTCGCTGTCCGACTTCGCCGACAAGATCGGTGCGAACCCCGCGTCGCTGGTGCAGATCATGCTGCACCTCGGCGAGATGGTGACCGCCACCCAGTCGGTGAACGAGGAGACCCTGCAGCTGCTGGGCGCCGAGCTCAACTACGCCATCCAGGTCGTCAGCCCGGAGGAGGAGGACCGCGAGCTTCTCGAGGCCTTCGACATCGAGTTCGGCGAGGACGAGGGCGACGAGAGCGACCTCGCGGCACGCCCGCCGGTCGTGACCGTCATGGGTCACGTCGACCACGGTAAGACCAAGCTGCTCGACGCCATCCGCAACACCAACGTGGTGGCGCGCGAGGCCGGTGGCATCACCCAGCACATCGGTGCCTACCAGGTCTCCACCGAGCACGAGGGCCAGGACCGCAAGATCACCTTCATCGACACCCCGGGTCACGAGGCGTTCACCGCCATGCGTGCTCGTGGTGCCCAGGCGACCGACATCGCCGTGCTGGTGGTCGCCGCCGACGACGGTGTGAAGCCGCAGACCATCGAGGCCCTCAACCACGCCCACGCGGCCGAGGTGCCGATCGTGGTCGCGGTCAACAAGATCGACAAGGAGGGCGCCGACCCGACGAAGGTGCGCGCCCAGCTCACCGAGTACGGTCTGGTGGCCGAGGAGTACGGCGGCTCGACGATGTTCGTCGACATCAGCGCCAAGCAGGGCCTCGGCATCGACGACCTGCTCGAGGCGATCCTGCTGACCGCCGACGCCGAGCTGGACCTCCGGGCCAACCCGACGATGGACGCCCAGGGCATCGCCATCGAGGCCCACCTTGACAAGGGCCGCGGCCCCGTGGCGACCGTGCTCGTGCAGCGCGGCACGCTCCGGGTCGGCGACTCGATCGTCTGTGGCGAGGCGTTCGGCCGCGTCCGGGCGATGCTGGACGACAACGGCGAGAACGTCACAGAGGCCGACCCGTCGCGTCCGGTCCTGGTGCTCGGCCTCACGGCCGTGCCGAGCGCCGGTGACAACTTCATCGTGGTCACCGACGACCGCATGGCCCGGCAGATCGCCCAGCAGCGGGCGGCCCGGCAGCGCATCGCCGACATGGCGAGGTCCAGCCGCCGCCGCACCCTCGAAGAGCTGTTCAGCGACCTGGAGAAGGGCAAGGTCGACGAGCTCAAGCTCATCATCAAGGGTGACGTCTCCGGTTCCGTGGAGGCCCTGGAGGACGCGCTGCTCAAGATCGACGTCGGCGACGAGGTGCGCCTGCGGGTGCTCCACCGTGCGGTCGGCGCGATCACCGAGTACGACGTCAACCTGGCGATCGCGGACGACAACGCCGTCATCATCGGCTTCAACGTGCGACCCGAGGTCCGGGCGCGCGACCTGGCCGAGCGCGAGGGCGTCGACATCCGCTACTACTCGGTCATCTACCAGGCGATCGAGGAGATCGAGGCGGCCCTGAAGGGCATGCTGAAGCCGGAGTTCGAGGAGATCCAGACCGGCACCGCCGAGGTCCGCGAGGTCTTCCGGGTCCCGCGCATCGGCAACGTGGCGGGCTGCCTGGTCCGCTCCGGCACGATCACCCGCAACAGCAAGGCCCGGCTCATCCGCGACGGCGTCGTCGTGGCCGACAACCTCACCGTCTCGTCGCTGCGTCGCTTCAAGGACGACGCGACCGAAGTCCGCGAGGGCTTCGAGTGCGGCATCGGTGTCGGCTACAACGACATCAAGCTCGACGACGTCATCGAGACGTTCGAGATGCGGGAGAAGCCGCGCGTCTGACGGCTGACAGGAGTACGACGGAGGGTGTCCGCGGGCCTGGCCCGCGGACACCCCCCGCTCTCCGTGGCCGTCCGGCCGTGGCGACAGCCATGTACATAGGTGCTCTCACTCTGGACATCCTGCTCGGCGACGTGCGTTCGCTGAAGCAGAAGCGTTCTGTGGTACGTCCTCTGATCGCCGAGGTGCGCCGCCGGTTCCCTGCGGTCGCGGTGGCCGAGACGGGCCACCTCGACCTGCACCGGCGCGCGCAGATCGGCGTCGCCGTGGTCTCCGCCTCCGCCGGCAACTGCAGTGAGGTGATCGAGGCCTGCGAGCGGCTCGTGGCGTTCCGCCCGGAAATCGAGCTGCTGTCCGCGAGGAGGCGGCTGTACAACGAGGACGAAGATTAGGGGCCCGCGGGGAAGTCAGGATTCCCGCGGGCCGTTAACGAGGAAAAGCGACAAAGAGGGGGAGCGCGATCGTGGACGCAGCACGCGCCCGTAAACTTGCGGACCGCATTCAGCAGGTCGTCGCCGAGATGCTGGAGCGGCGGATCAAGGATCCGCGCCTCGGCTTCGTGACGGTGACCGACGCCCGCATCACCGCCGACCTCCGCGACGCGACGGTCTTCTACACCGTGTTCGGCTCCGAGGCCGAGCGGGCCGACACCGCCGCCGCCCTGGAGAGCGCGAAGGGCATCATCCGCGCCGAGGTGGGACGGCAGACCGGTGTGCGGCACACGCCGACCCTCACCTTCAGCCATGACCCGCTTCCCGACAGCGCCCGCCACCTGGACGAACTGCTCGCCGAGGCCCGGGCGCGGGACGAGGAGATCGCCAAGCGCGCGGCAGGCGCCGTCCACGCCGGTGACGCCGATCCCTACCGCAAGCCCGGTGAGGAGAGCCCCGACGGCGAGGAGGCCCCCGAGGAGTTCGAGGCGGGGCCGGCCGACCGGGCGGGGCGTTCGGCGCAGTGATGCCCGGCACGCACACAGGCCCGCTCGCGCCCGCCGTGCGGGAGGAAGACTGGCGCCGCGCGGTCGAGCTGCTCAAGGACGCGCGGGAGGTGGCGCTGATCTGCCACGTCGCCCCGGACGGCGACGCCCTGGGCTCCATGCTCGGCCTCGGCATGGCGCTGCGGCGGGCGGGCAAGCGGGTGGCGGCGTCCTTCGGTGACCGCAGGTTCGCCGTGCCGCGCCTGCTGCGCTTCCTGCCCGGGCAGGACCTTCTGGTCGAGCCGGCGGCCTACCCCGCGGAGCCCGAGCTGATGGTCAGCTTCGACGTGCCGACGATCGACCGGCTCGGCCTGCTCGCCCCCAACGCGGGCAAGGCGGCCGAGCTGATCGTCATCGACCACCATCCGTCCAACACCGGGTTCGGCACGGTGCCGATCGTGGACCCGTACGCCGCCTCGACGTCGATGCTGGTGGAGGAGCTGATCAACCGGCTCGGCCACCAGATCGACCGCGACATCGCGACCTGCCTGTACACCGGCCTGGTCACCGACACCGGGTCGTTCAAGCACTCCTCCACCGGCCCCGCGGCGCACGAGATGGCGGCCCGGCTGGTGGCGACCGGGCTGCGCACCGACGAGATCGCCCGCGAGCTGTGGGACCGCTCCCCGTTCTGCTACCTGCAACTCCTGGCGACGGTCCTCGGCCGCGCCCGGCTCGATCCGGGGGCGGCGGGCGGCGCCGGCCTGGTGTGGACGTATGTGACCCGCGTCGACCGGGCCGCGCACTGCCTGCCGTATGAGGAGGTGGAGGGCGTCATCGACGTGATCCGCCGTACCGACGAGCCGGACGTCGCGGTCGTGCTCAAGGAGGACGACGAGGGGGCCTGGCAGGTCTCCACCCGCTCCAAGGGCCGGGTGGACGTCGGCCGGGCCTGCACCCTCATGGGCGGCGGCGGCCACGTTCGCGCGGCCGGCTTCACCTCGCACGATTTGCCCGAGGAGACCATCGCCACGTTCACCGCGCTCCTCGGCCACCCCGAGTGAGTCCCTTCGCCGGCCGCGACGACACCGTGAGGATGTGCCCATGAGTACGGCGGGCAGTGAGCCCGGCGCCCCCGCGCAGGCGGGGGACGCCACGCGCGCGAGGCGGCCCGCGCCGCCCAGCGGGCTGATCATCGTGGACAAGCCGGCCGGCTGGACGTCCCACGACGTCGTGGGACGGCTGCGCCGCCTGGCCGGCACCCGGCGGGTGGGCCACGCCGGCACCCTGGACCCGATGGCGACCGGCGTGCTGGTGGTCGGCGTGGAGAAGGCCACCCGGCTGCTCGGCCACCTGGCGCTCACCGAGAAGGTCTACGACGCGACGATCAGGCTCGGCGTGACCACCACCACCGACGACGCCGAGGGCGAGGTGATCGCGGAAGTCCCGGCCGGCGGGGTGACCGAGGAGGCCCTGCACGCCGGGGTGGGCGCGCTGACCGGTCCGATCGAGCAGGTGCCGCCGCAGGTCAGCGCGATCAAGGTGAACGGCGAGCGCGCCTACAAGCGGGCCAGGGCCGGCGAGGAGGTCGAGTTGCGGGCCCGCACGGTGACCGTCCACGCCTTCCAGGTCACCGATGTGCGCCGCGCCGGCGACGCGGTCGAGGTCGACGCCGTGGTGCGCTGCTCCAGCGGCACCTACATCCGGTCGCTGGCCCGCGATCTCGGCGCCGCGCTCGGTGTCGGTGGCCACCTGACCCGCCTGCGCCGCACCCGCGTCGGCCCCTACGACCTGTCGATGGCCCGCACCCTGGACGAGCTCGCGCACGATTGCGTGATCCTGCCGATGGCGACCGCGGTGGCGGCGGCCTTCCCCCGCATGGACGTCTCGGCGGAGGAGGCCAAACTGATCGGGCACGGCGGACGCCTGGCCTCGGCCGGGCTGGGCGGCGGGCCGATCGGGGTCTTCGGCCCCGATGGCGCCCTGCTCGCCCTGGTCGAGGAGCGCGGGCGCACGGTCAGACCCCTGGCCGTCTTCGTCCCATGACCCCTGATGCGGCCGGGGCCCGCGCCCGGCGGGCCGTCCGCTGAGCTACTCTCGTCCCCGTGCGGGGAAACGGTCCCCGCGTGGCAGGCTTGGATGAACGCGACCAACACCACAAGGAACGAGGTCGAGGTGCACGGCTGGCACGGACTCGACGACGTGCCCGGAGACTGGGGCAGGTCCGTCGTCACGATCGGGGTGTTCGACGGTGTGCACCGAGGTCATCAGCGCATGGTCGAACGCGCGGTCGCCATGGCCCGCGAGCTGGGCGTGGCCGCCGTTGTGATCACGTTCGACCCGCATCCTGACGAGGTGGTCAGGCCGGGCACCCACCCTCCACGGCTGAGCACCACCCGGCACCGCATGAGGCTGCTCGGCGACCTCGGCGTCGATGCGGTGTGCGTGCTGCCGTTCACGCTGGAGTTCTCGCAGATGACGCCGGACGAGTTCGTCCAGGCGGTGCTCGTCGACCGGCTGCACGCGGCCGGTGTCGTGGTGGGGGAGAACTTCCGCTTCGGCCACAAGGCGGCGGGCAACCTCGAGACGCTGCGTGAGCTCGGCGAGAAGTACGACTTCGTGGCCGAGGGGGTCCCGCTGGTGAGCGATGGCGAGGCGATCTCCTCCAGCCTGGTCCGCGACCTGCTGACCTCGGGCGACGTCGAGGGTGCGTCCGGGGCGCTCGGCCGCCCGCACCGCATCGAGGGCGTGGTCGTGCGCGGTCACCAGCGGGGCAGGGCCCTGCTGGGCTTTCCGACGGCCAACGTCGAGTCCCAGGCGTTCACGTGCATCCCGGCCGACGGGGTCTACGCCGGCTGGCTCGAGTGCGTCCAGTCGCCTTCGCCCTACGAGGGCGAGCGGTGGCCGGCGGCGATCTCCATCGGGACCAATCCGACGTTCGAGGGCGTCGAGCGCACCGTCGAGGCGTACGCCCTCGACCGTGACGATCTCGACCTCTACGGGGCGCATGTGGTGGTCGACTTCGTCGCGCGGCTGCGTGGCATGCTCAAGTTCGACTCGGTCGACGCGCTCATCGAGCAGATGCGCCGCGACGTGGACGAGGCGCGCCGCCTGCTCACGCAGGGCTGACCGCGCGCGTTGGCCGCACCGGCCCGCAGGCGATGGTAGCCTGACGTGTCGGCTGGGTGCGGCTTCAGGCTGCCCGCCGGCCTGTTACGGCGACTGTAGGCACACACGGTCGTGCGTAAATCACCATCTCTTGTGTGCCCGCAGACAAGAAGGAGTGCCGTGTCGCTCGACACCGCCGCCAAGAAGCAGATCATCGACGAGTACGGGACCGGAGACGGTGACACCGGCTCCCCCGAGGTGCAGATCGCGCTGCTGAGCAAGCGCATCAGCGAGCTCACCGAGCACCTCAAGACCCACAAGCACGACCACCACAGCCGCCGCGGGCTGCTGCTGCTGGTCGGCCGCCGCCGCCGCCTGCTCAAGTACCTCATGAGCAAGGACATCACGCGTTATCGCACCCTGATCGAGCGGCTCGGCCTGCGCCGATAGTCTAGGAGGGAGCGGCCTCGGTGCCGCTCCCTCTCTCATATCAGGGCAAAGGTCACCTGATATGGAGAAACGGGATCGGCGCGTCCCGTGCGGCGCGCCCCGTTTCGGAGCAGACTGGCCTTCGAGACAACTGAACAGCCGAGAAAGTGCCCCGCGTCCGCACAGCACAGCAACGCGCGTCCCGTGACGCCTGCGGGCCGGTCCTCGGTAGTGGCTTCCGGGTGCGGACGGCGAGTACGCCGCGCAGCCCGGGTGCTTCGATCGAAGACCGGCGCTGCACATGACGGGGAGCCGGCATAACGGAGCCAGGCACGAGCCCGCCGACCGCGACGAGATCCGGTCGGTCCGCGAGTGTCCGGTGAGTGCGACAAACAGCACGGACGCGGGCGACCGAAAAGGGAGGTCCCCCGTGGAGGGTGTCCACAGCACGGAAGCCGTGATCGACAACGGTTCCTTCGGCACGCGTACCGTCCGGTTCGAGACCGGCCGGCTCGCTCGCCAGGCGGCGGGAAGCGCCGTCGTCTACCTCGACGACGAGACGATGGTCCTGTCCGCCACCACAGCGTCCAAGCATCCCAAGGAGAGCCTGGACTTCTTCCCGCTCACCGTCGATGTCGAGGAGCGGATGTACGCCGCGGGCCGGATCCCCGGCTCGTTCTTCCGCCGGGAGGGCCGGCCGTCCGAGGACGCCATCCTCACCTGCCGCCTGATCGACCGCCCGCTGCGCCCGTCCTTCGTCAAGGGCCTGCGCAACGAGGTGCAGGTCGTGGCGACGATCATGGCGCTCAACCCCGACCACCTGTACGACGTGGTGGCCATCAACGCCGCCAGCCTGTCCACCCAGCTCGCCGGGCTGCCGTTCTCCGGCCCGATCGGCGGCGTCCGCGTCGCGCTGATCGACGGCCAGTGGGTGGCCTTCCCGACCCACACCGAGCTGGAGCGCGCGACCTTCGACATGGTCGTCGCCGGCCGGGTGCTCGAGGACGGCGACGTCGCGATCATGATGGTCGAGGCCGAGTCGACCCGCGACACCCTTAAGCTCGTCGCCGACGGCGCGGCCGCCCCCACCGAGGAGGCCGTCGCCGAGGGCCTGGACGCCGCCAAGCCGTTCATCAAGGTGCTGTGCGAGGCGCAGGCCAAGATCGCTCAGGTCGCCGCCAAGGAGACCGCCCAGTTCCCGATCTTCCTGGACTACCAGGAGGACGCCTACGACGCGGTCGCCGGCGCGGTCAAGAGCGAGCTGGCCTCGGCGCTCACCATCGCGGGCAAGAAGGAGCGCGAGACCGAGCTCGACCGGGTCAAGGCCCTGGCGCTGGAGAAGCTCGGCGGCGACTTCGAAGGCCGGGAGAAGGAGATCTCCGCGGCGTTCCGCTCGCTCACCAAGAAGCTCATGCGCGAGCGCGTGATCAGCGAGGGCGTGCGCATCGACGGCCGCGGCACCAAGGACATCCGGCAGCTCAGCGCCGAGGTCCACGTGATCCCGCGGGTGCACGGCTCGGCCCTGTTCGAGCGCGGCGAGACCCAGATCCTGGGCATCACCACGCTCAACATGCTGCGCATGGAGCAGATGATCGACACGCTCAACCCCGAGCGCACCAAGCGGTACATGCACAACTACAACTTCCCGCCCTACTCCACCGGTGAGACCGGCCGCGTGGGCTCGCCCAAGCGCCGCGAGATCGGCCACGGCGCGCTCGCCGAGCGGGCGCTGGTGCCGGTGCTGCCCACCCGTGAGGAGTTCCCCTACGCCATCCGCCAGGTGTCGGAGGCGCTGGGCTCCAACGGCTCGACCAGCATGGGCTCGGTCTGCGCCTCCACCATGGCCCTGCTGGACGCCGGCGTCCCGCTCAAGGAGATGGTCGCGGGCATCGCCATGGGCCTCATCGGCGAGGGCGACCAGTACGTCACGCTGACCGACATCCTCGGTGCCGAGGACGCCATGGGCGACATGGACTTCAAGGTCGCCGGCACCCGTGAGCTGATCACCGCCCTGCAGCTCGACACCAAGCTGGACGGCATCCCGGCGACGGTGCTGGCCGGCGCGCTCAAGCAGGCCAGGGCCGCGCGGCTGGCGATCCTCGACGTGATGCAGGAGGCGATCGACTCCCCGGCGGAGATGAACCCGACCGCGCCGCGCATCATCACGATCAAGGTCCCGGTCGACAAGATCGGCGAGGTCATCGGCCCCAAGGGCAAGATGATCAACCAGATCCAGGACGACACCGGCGCCGAGATCACCATCGAGGACGACGGCACGATCTACATCGGGGCGACCGACGGCCCGTCGGCCGAGGCCGCGCGCACGACGATCAACTCGATCGCCAATCCGCACATGCCCGAGATCGGCGAGCGCTACCTGGGCACGGTCGTCAAGATCGCCGCCTTTGGCGCGTTCGTCAGCCTGCTGCCCGGCAAGGACGGCCTGCTGCACGTCTCCCAGATCCGCAAGCTGCACGGCGGCAAGCGCATCGAGAACGTCGAGGACGTCATGAACGTCGGCGACAAGATCCAGGTGGAGATCGCCGAGATCGACTCGCGCGGCAAACTGTCCCTGGTGCCCGTCGAGGTCATCGAGAAGGAGGCCGCGGCCAAGGCCGAGAGCGGCGGCGACGACGCCTCTCCGGCGGCCGACGCCGAGCCGCGCGAGGAGCGGTCCGATCGGTCCGGCGGCGACCGGCCGCGCCGCACCCGCACCCGGTCCGGACGGGACGAGCGCAACTCGTGACGACCACCACTGTTCACCCCGGCAAGGACGGCGCCGGGGTGGTGCGGCGCACCGTCCTCCCCGGGGGGCTCCGCGTGGTGACCGAGACCATGCCGACCGTGCGTTCCGTCGCGGTCGGCATGTGGGTCGGCATCGGGTCGCGGGACGAGGCCCCCGAGCACACGGGGGCCACCCACTTCCTGGAACACCTGCTGTTCAAGGGCACGCCGACCCGTGACGCCCTGGAGATCTCCTCGGCGATCGAGGGCATCGGCGGCGAGATCAACGCGTTCACCGCCAAGGAGTACACCTGCTACTACGCGCGGGTGCTCGACGAGGATCTCCCGCTGGCCATCGACGTGCTGGCCGATGTCGTCACCTCCTCCCTGATCACCGCCGAGGACGTCGAGTCCGAGCGCGGAGTGATCCTGGAGGAGATCGCCATGCACGACGACGACCCCTCCGATGTCGTCCACGAGCAGTTCTCCGAGCAGCTGTACGGGGACACCCCCATCGGCCGGCCCATCCTCGGCTCGGTGGACTCCATCAACGCGCTCACCCGTGACCGCATCGCCGAGTACTACCAGCGCTACTATCTGCCGCCGCACACCGTGGTGTCGGTGTGCGGCAACGTCGCCCACGAGCGGGTGGTCGAGCTGGTCGCCACGGCCTACCAGCGGGCGGGCGCGCTCGGCGGCACCGAGCAGCCGGAGCCGCCGCGCCTGTCCGGCCCGGGGGCGGGGCCGCGGGCCGGCGTGCGCGTCATCGACCGGCCGACCGAGCAGGCCAACCTGGTGCTCGGCACCACCGCCTACTCCCGCACCGACGACCGCCGCTTCGCCCTGGGCGTGCTCAACGCCGCCCTCGGCGGGGGCATGTCCTCCCGGCTCTTCCAGGAGATCAGGGAGAAGCGAGGGCTGGCGTACTCCGCCTACAGCTACACCGCGCAGTACGCCGACACCGGCCAGTTCGGCGTCTACGTCGGCTGCCTCCCCGGCAAGATCGAGGACGTGCTGAAGATCTGCCGCGAGGAGCTCTCCCGGGTGGTCGCCGAAGGCCTGAGCGCGGACGAGATCATGCGCGGCAAGGGCCAGATGCGCGGCGGGCTCGTCCTCGGCCTGGAGGACACCGGCTCGCGCATGTCCCGCATCGGCAAGAGCGAGCTGGTGTACGACACGCTCATGTCGGTGGACGAGGTGCTGGAGCGCATCGAGGCGGTCACCCCCGACCAGGTGGACGCCGCGGCCAAGGAGATCCTCACCCAGCCCCTCACCCTCGCCGTCATCGGCCCCTACGGCGACAAGGACTTCAGCCCCTTCATCGCCTGACCCGCCATCCGCCCAGGGTGCCCGCGCCGTCTCCCGGCCCGGGCACCTTCGGCTTCTCCGGCCCTCCCTCCGGCGCCCCCCGGCCGGTGCCGTCCGCGGCTCTCCGACCGCCACTGCCGGCTTCGTTCAGCCCGGGAGAAAGCCGGTGGCGGCGACGCCTCCATCGGCAGGCGGCGCCGAGACGTACGGAGGCTCGGGCACGGAGCGGTGGCCGCACCGTCCCGCGGCGTGGTTGCCGGTACGCTTGGGGCTCGTGATCAGGGTTGGAGTTCTGGGCGCCAAGGGGCGCGTCGGCGTGGAAGTCTGCAAGGCCGTGCACGCGGCGGACGACATGGAGCTGGTCGCCGCGGTCGACGTGGGCGATCCCATCGAGTCGCTGTCGGGCGCCGAGGTGGTCGTCGACTTCACCCACCCCGACGTGGTGATGGACAACCTGAAGTGGTGCATCGAGCACGGAGTCCACCCGGTGGTCGGTACGACCGGGTTCGACGCCGGGCGCCTTGCCACCGTCCGGGGCTGGCTGGAGGCCAATCCCGGGGTCGGCGCGCTCATCGCCCCGAACTTCGGCATCGCCGCCGTGCTGATGATGCACTTCGCCCAGCAGGCCGCGCGCTACTTCGACTCGGTCGAGATCGTCGAGCTGCACCACCCCGGCAAGGCCGACGCCCCCTCGGGCACGGCGCGCCGCACGGCCGAGCTGGTCGCCGAGGCGCGCCGCGCGGCCGGCCTCGGCGCCATGCCGGACGCCACGACCGCCGAGCTCCCCGGGGCGCGCGGCGCGGACGTCGACGGCGTGCGGGTCCACGGTGTGCGCCTGGCGGGCCTGATCGCCCACCAGGAGGTCCTGCTCGGCGGGGACGGCGAGATCCTGACGATCCGCCACGACACCATGAGCCGCGCGTCGTTCACCCCGGGCGTCCTGCTCGGTGTCCGGCGCGTCCGCGACCTGCCCGGCCTCACCCTCGGCCTGGAGCACCTCCTCGACCTGTGAGCCCCGTGCGGGCCGCCACAGGGCCGTAGGAGGCCGTTCGCCCCGGAGCGCCGAGCCGCGGGCCGGGGCCGCGTACGCCGGAGCGCCTCAGGCGGGTGAGAGGGCGAGGCCGATCGTGAACAGCAGGCCGAAGACGAGCTGGAGGCGGCCGGTCTGCTGCAGCGTGGCGATCAGCGACGGCCCGGTCGCCCCCTGGCGTACCGTGACGGCCGGGCGGAGTGCGAGCGGCAGAGCGAGCACCGTGACCGCCGCGAACGGCTGGGCGAACGCCAGGGCCAGCGCGACGACGAACGGCACCAGCAGGCAGCACACGTACAGAGCGCGGGTGCGCGCGTCCCCGAGGACGACCGCGAGCGTCCGCTTGCCGGCCGGGCCGTCGGTGACGATGTCGCGCAGGTTGTTCACCACCAGCAGCGCGCAGGCCAGCAGCCCCACCGGCACGGCCGCCGCCACCGCCTGCCACGGCAGCCGTTCGAGCTGTACGTACGTCGTGCCCGCGACCGCGACCAGGCCGAAGAAGACGAACACCGAGACCTCGCCGAGCGCGCGGTAGCCGTACGGGCGCGCGCCGCCGGTGTAGAACCACGCGGCGGCGATCGCCAGCGCTCCAACGGCGAGCAGCCACCAGGCGCGGGTCACCACGACCAGCACCAGCCCGGCCACCGCCGCGGCCAGGAAGCAGGCGAAGGCCGCGATCAGCACCGAGCGGGGGGTGGCGACGCGGGAGCCGACCAGCCGCAGCGGGCCGACGCGCTGCTCGTCCGTGCCGCGCACTCCGTCGCTGTAGTCATTGGCGTAGTTCACGCCGATCTGGAGCAGCAGCGCCACGAACAGGGCGAGCAGGGCCCGCCACCACACCGCCCCGCCGTAGGAGATCGCGACGCCCGTGCCGACGGCGACGGGCACCACCGCCGCGGGGAGAGTGCGGGGCCGTGCCCCGGCCAGCCACTGAGCGGGTGTCGCCAACGTCGCCTCTTCCGTGAGTCCGGTCCCGGCACGGCCGCATGGCGCGAAGGGTGGGTTCGCCGCCGAGCCGCCCAGGAAAGTGCCTATGCAGGGTAGAGCATTCTCCATCCGCACCGGTTCCCGGGTCCGCGAGCCACCAGGAGGGCGCGGTCGCCACGGCATGGCGTCCAGCGCCGGGCCGCTGTGGGGTGGTCGTTGCCGGCCCTCCGTTCCTGAACGTGTCCCCGGCTGCTCCCTGGGATCCCCCCTTGACCAACAAGCAAATGCTCATCCTGAGGCGTTCACGGGAGCCGACGACCGGGCGGAACGGCATCCAAAGATCGCTTCCCGGACGGCCCTGCGTGTCAGGCATTCAGCGATCTCCGCACGGCGGCGTCCACCAGCTCATGGATCTCCTGCTCGGTGAAGATGTCGGGCAGTGTCAGCCGCTCCACGATGAGCCAGTTCAGGGCGAGGTAGAGGAGGACCGCCGAGGTCGAGTCGCCGGGCAGACCCGAGACGGCGTGGTGGCCGATGTTGGCGTCGATGTCCTCGCGGATGCGCTTGGTCAGCACGGCGCGCAGCTCAGGGCGGCGAGTGGACTCGAGCCGGAGCTCAAGCAGGGCCAGATAGCCGGAGTTGAAGGCGGAGACCCGATCCACCAGTTCATGCATGAGCTCGGCGTAGCGGGTCTGGTCCTGCACGCCCTCTCGGCTGCGGGCGATCGTGGCCTCGTCGGGCAGCAGCCGCTCATAGATGCGCCCGCCGACCTGGGTGAACAGGTCGTCGCGGTTGGCGAAGTAGTTGGAGGCCGTGCCCGGAGGCACGGTCGCCTCCGCATCCACGGCCCGGAAGGTCAGCCCTCGCGCACCTTCCTTGGCCAGCACCTCGATGGCCGCGTCGATCAGCGCCTGCCGCCGTTCGGGATTTCTCCGCACTTGACACCACTCCGACTGTAGTACTACGTTTTCACCACTACAATCAGAGTACTACATGGAGAGTTGTTCGATATGCGAAAACTCGTCTACTACGTCGCCGTCTCGCTCGACGGCTGCATCGCAGGCCCCAACGCCGAGTTCGACTTCTACCCCCTGTCGGACCAGATGGCCGCCTGGATCAACAGCGCTTACCCTGAGACGGTCCCCACGCACGTCCGCAAGCTTGCCGGCCTCGAGGGCGTGCCCAACAAGGTCTTCGACACCCTGGTGATGGGCCGCGGCACCTACGAGCCTGCGCTGGAGGTCGCCATCACCAGCCCGTACTCCCACCTGCGCCAGTACGTCGTCTCCAGCACGCTGACGATCGATGATCCCGGTGTGCGAGTGGAGACGGGCGACCCGATCGAGCTCGTGCGGCGGCTGAAGGCCGAGGACACCGGCATGGACATCTACCTGTGCGGCGGCGGCAGGCTCGCCGCCTCCCTGCTCCCGGAGATCGACGAGATCATCCTCAAGAGCTACCCCGTGGTGGCAGGAGCGGGCATCCCGATGTTCTCCGGGCGGTTCCGTCCCACCCTGTTCACCCCTACCAGGCGCGAGTCCTTCGACAACGGCGCCCAGGTCACCTGGCTCACCCGGGCTTAGCACCCCGAGGAGCGGTGTTGGGGAGTCGCCGGTCCGCGAGAGCGGCCTTGGACGGCCGGGAGGGGGAGTTCAGCGGATGTCGGTGGCCAGGCGGATCATGCGGACGCCGTGGTCCAGGTCGAGGATCCGCTCGGCCTCGTCCGGCGCCCAGCCGGCGGAGGCGAAGAAGTCGACCATGGCCTTGTCCTCGGCGAAGACCCAGGTGACCACCGTGGTGAAGCCGTCCTCGCGCAGGTGGTCCACGGTGGCGTTCAGCAGGCGGCTGCCGTGTCCGCGGCGGGTGTGGCCGGGATCGACCAGCAGCGTGAGCAACTCGGCGGTGGTCTCGGGATCGAGGTCGGCGTCCTCGGCGGGCCCGTGTGAGGCCAGGCCCACCACGCGCTGCCCGCCCGGCTCGCCGCCGTGCTCGGCCAGCGAGGTCAGCAGGTCCTCGGTCTCCACGGCGACCAGGAGGCGATGGCGCGGAGTGGGCGGGGCCACGACGGCCTCCTCCCACTGGCGGTGCCAGATCTCCTGGGCGGCCGGGCCGGTCATCTGCTCCAGCGGCTCCTCGGGCAGCACGTGCCGGTAGGCGGCCTTCCACGCCCTGATCTGAGTGGCCGTCACCGCCGGGACGTCCTCGCGCCGCGCCGCGCGCACCCCAACGTCAGCCATCGCCGCCACCCTTCTTCCGTCTCGCTCACACCGTATCGGGGTTCGAGCCTGAACCGATCGTCCGCCCCGTCGCCGTACCGGCGCACACGCTCACGCGGCCACGAAGCTCCTTGCCTTCGGTCATGCACACCTCATGTCGCAGGCGGGCGTGATCCCCGCGCACAGGACGAAACGAGAGCCTCCGCGCCGGCGGGGTCATGGTGGCACGCATCCCGGCTCGGCGTACGGCTCGCGGCCGGTCAGGAGGACAGAGGAGCCGGCCGGCGCCGGGCGCGGTAGGCGCGGGTCTTGGTGCGGTTGCCGCAGGTGCGCATCGAGCACCACGACCGCGAGCGGTTCTTGGAGGAGTCGATGAACGCCCACTGGCAGGTGTCCTCGGCGCAGACCTTCAGCCGCGGCCAGTCGCCGTCCGCGCGCGCTTCCAGGAGGGCGGCGGCGAGCAGCCCGATCCCACGGGCCGCTCCGGTGCCGAGCGGCTCGGTGATCGGGATCGAACCGGCCGCGAGGGTGACCCGCAGCGGCAGCGCGGTGAACGCGGCGTCCAGGCCGGCGGACGTCGCCCTCGCGGGGCCGTCCGCAGGATGGTCGTGACGCAGCGCCGATCGGAGCCCTTCGCGCAGGTTGACGGCCAGCACCAGGTCGTCGTCCGCCGCGCGGTCGGCTTCGGAGATCAGCCCGCGCTCGCGTAGCCACACGGCCAGCTCGGCGGGGGAGGCCAGCTCGTCGGTGTCCGCCTCGACGTCGTAGGTGTTCACGAAGTCACGGAGCAGTTCCGCCGGCCGATCCATGTCACAACTGTAGGGCAGCACCGCGAGCACGCCGGGAGCGCCGGCTCTTCACGTCCGGCCTCGGCGTGCGGTCAGGTGGGGCGGGAGGTGATCTGCTCGTCCAGCGCGGCGCCGAGGCGGCGTACTCCTTCGGACAGTTCCGAGACGTGGGTGGTCGCGATGTGCGTCACGCGGATGTGCGGCGACGGCGGCTCGGCGGAGTGGTAGATGGCCCCGGGGCTGACCAGCACGCCGGCACGCTGGGCCGTTTCCATGAGCGTCGTCTCGTCGACGTCGCCGGGCAGGCGCAGCCACAGGTGCAGTCCGCCGGGGGGAACGAACGGCACGCGTGCGGCGGGGAGGTGGCGGGCCAGGGCGGCCGCCAGCGCGTCGCGCCGTACGGTCAGCTCGGCGGTCACCGCGGCCTGGTGGCGCCGCCAGGCGGGGGAGCCGACGAACTCCAGCACCGTCTCCTGCAGCGGGCGGGCGACGAAGAACGACTCGACGAGCTGGGAGGCGCGCAGCCGCCGCGCCGCCGGGCCCCGGGCGATCAGCGCGGCGACCCGCATGCTGGGTGCGGTGACCTTGCTGAGCGAGTTGACGTGCACGACGGTGCCGTGGGTGTCCATGGTGATCAGCGACGGTGGTACGGGCGCCGTGGTGAGGTAGCGCGCGTAGTCGTCCTCGACCACGAACGCCCCCGCCGCTCTGGCCACGGCGAGCACCTGCTCGCGCCGCGCGGCCGGCAGCACTGCTCCGGTGGGGTTGTGCAAGGTCGGCTGGCAGTAGAAGACGCGGGCGCCGGTGACGGCGAACGCCTCGGCGAGCAGGTCGGGACGTACGCCGTCGTGGTCCACCGGTACGGCGACCGCGCGCAGCCCGGCGGCGCGGGCGGCGGCCAGGGCTCCCGGGTAGGTGGGGTTCTCCACCAGCATGGGGGCGCCCGGCGCCGACAGTGCACGGAACGCGTGGGTGAGCGCCGCCTGGCCGCCGCTCACGATCAGGACGTCGGACCGGGTGATGCCACCACCCACCTCGGCGGCGAACCAGCGCCGTAGCTCCGCCAGGCCGGTCAAGGGGGGTGGCGCCCAGGCGCCGGGGCGGCGCAGCGCGCGGGCCGCGGCACCGGCCAGAGCCCTGTCCGGGCGCAGCCCCGGGTGGAGGTAGCCGCCGGTCAGCGGGATGACGCCCTCCGGCGGCGGGGTGAGCAGCCCGGCCACCGCCGAGTCGTCGACCCACCGGTCCCCGAGCGCCACCGTCTGCCAGGACAGGTCCACCGTGTCGCCCGCCACGGCGGCGGACGAGGAGGCGGGCGCGACGAACGCGCCGCTGCCGGGGCGCACGATCACCCGTCCCTCCGCCGACAGTGTCGCGAGGGCCCGGGACACGGTGACCGGGCTCACGCCGTAGCGCCTGACCAGCTCGCGGCTCGACGGCAGCCGGTCACCAGGACGCAGCCCGGCCGCTTCCGAGCGCAGGGAGGCGGCCACTCGACCGATACTGCTATCGTCATTCATGAAAGATGACAGTAGCGCTATCGTCCGCCAAGCGATAGCGATCCCCCCGGCCGCCGATTCGATCACGAGCGTGGAAGTCCCGGCTGACGGCAGAGCCGGTCAGGATGGGCGGTGGGTGGGGACGGCGCTGGCCGCGCTGGGAGTGCTGGCCTTCTCCGGGACGTTCCCCGCGACGGCGTTCGCGCTGCGCGGCTTCGACCCCTACTTCGTGGCGGTCGGCCGGGCCGCCGTCGCCGCGTTCGCCGCAGGGGCCTGCCTGCTGGCCGCGCGAGCCCCGCTGCTGCCGCCCCGCGCGCACCTGCGGGCCTACATCGCGATCGCGCTGGGCGTGGTGTTCGGGTTCCCGCTGTTCAGCGGGCTGGCGCTGGCCGCGGGGGCGAGCGTCTCGCACGCGGCGGTCGTGGTCGGGCTGCTGCCGGCCGCCACCGCCGTCACCGCGGTGCTGCGCGCGGGGGAGCGCCCTCGTCCGCTGTTCTGGGTGGCGAGCGCCGCGGGCGCCGCGGCCGTCACCGCGTTCACGCTGGTCAGAGGAGGCGGGCGGCCATCGGCCGCGGACCTGCTGATGCTGGCCGCGCTGGTGTGCGCGGCGGTCGGCTACACCGAGGGCGGCCGCCTCGCCCGGCACACCCCGGGATGGCGGGTGATCTCCTACGCGCTGGTGATCGCCGCCCCGGTGACCGTTCCGCTGGCCGTGGTCCTCGGGTCGGTGGTTCCGCACCGGGTGACGGCGGACGCCCTGGCCGGGTTCGCGTACGTCTCGCTGGTGTCGATGTTCCTGGGATTCGTTCCGTGGTACGCGGGCCTGGCCCGGGGCGGCATCGCCCGCGCCGGCCAGACGCAGCTTCTGCAGCCGCTGCTGGCGCTGGTGCTCGCGTGGTGGCTGCTCGCCGAACGGCTCGACCTCATCACCCTGGCCGGCGCCCTCGCCGTCCTGGTCTGTGTCGCCCTGACGCAACGTGCCCGCTGATCGGCGGTCAGGCGCCCGGGGACACGGAGTAGACGAGGCGGAAGCGGTCGCCGGGGACGACGATGTCGCCGGTCTCGACCGGGTGGTCGCCCGCCCAGTGGGTGCGCTCGATGTGCAGGACGTGCACGCCGGTGGGCAGGTCGAGCAGGTCGCTCTCGGTGGGCTCGGGAATGCGGGTGTGGACGCTCTCGCGGATGTCGGTGACCTTGACGCCCGCGGCGGACAGGCGGGCCAGCAGGCTCTTGCGCCCGCCGGTGCCCTCTTCGGGGAAGGGATGGGCGCGGCCGAGCTCGGCGGGCTCGTAGGAGGTGGCGAGCTGCATGGGCTTGCCGTCGGCACGGAACACGTAGCGGGTGCGCGTCACCGGGTCGGCGGGGTCGAGCCGGAGGCGGCGGGCGATCTCGGGCCCGGCCTTGACCGGTTCGCTGCGCCAGTCCCAGGTGGCGCGGGCGCCGCCGGTCTGCGGGCCGGCGGTGAACGGGGCGTCGTGGTCGATGGCGCGGCAGCGCTGCAAAGGGTACAGAACGGACTTCTCGCGGACGTAGTGCCCTGATCCGACCTTGCCGATGATCAGCCCTTCGGCCGCCAGGACGCGCAGTGCGTGCCGGGCCGCCGTCTCGCCCACCCGGAAGCGCTGGGTGAGCTGCGCCCGGGAGGGGATCGGCGCACCCGGCGGAAGTGTGCCGTCGTTGATCTGCGTCCGCAGCTCTTCGACCACGCGGAGGTACACCGGGTCGTTGCCAGCCATGCGTCCATCCTCATGGATCTTGGAGAGATCGTTTCCCTATCTTGCCGTAATCAGAGGACGACTAGGAGTAATGGCGAACGGTTGGAGTCCCAACTTTACGAAACGTGATTCTGTGCTGACGGCTCGTGTGGAAGTGCGGGTCGTGGGGGTGCTCGGCGTGCCATGAGAGCGGCGGCCGGCTGCTCGGGTGCCCTCGGGAGACCGGCCGGTGGGCGGGGCCGTCCCCCTCGCAGGCCCCGCCCGGCCGGACGGTTCCGAAAATTCTTCTCAGAAGCGTGTAACGCCCGCGTAAGCGGACCCGATTGCACGGTAGAGGTCGTCGATGTGTGTACCCCCGAGCACATATCGACGGCCTCTTTCTTCGTCCCGGATCCAGGTCGCGCGGTGTCCGCCCATGTCGGGCGATCTCCCTCCAGGCCGGGTACGCGCCCGGCGGCGCCGGGAACCGGGGTGGCGGGGTCCACCGTCTCGGCGGATCCGGGTACCGTTCCGTCTATGGCATCGCCCACAGGAACCTCCGACGCGCCCTTCGGGCGCATGCTGACCGCGATGGTCACGCCGTTCACCGCCGACGGCGCCGTGGACACCGAGGGTGTCCAGCGTCTCGCCGCCTACCTCGTCGACGAGCAACGCAACGACGGCATCGTCGTCAGCGGGACGACAGGGGAGTCGGCCACCACCAGCGATGCCGAGAAAGAGCTGATCCTGCGCGCGGTGCTCGAGGCGGTCGGCGACCGGGCCACCGTCGTGGCCGGCGCGGGCACCTACGACACGCACCACTCGGCCGGGCTGGCCAGGGCCGCCGAGCGCGCCGGCGCCCACGGCCTGCTGGCGGTGACGCCGTACTACAACAAGCCGCCCCAGGAGGGCCTGTACCGCCACTTCAGCGCGATCGCCGACGCCACCGGCCTGCCGGTCATGCTGTACGACATCCCGGGCCGCACGGGTACGAAGATCGCCGAGGAGACGCTGCTGCGCCTGAGCGCCCACCCCCGCATCGCCGCGGTGAAGGACGCCACCGGTGACCTGTTCGCCGGCTCCCGGGTGATGGCCGCCACCGATCTGGTCTTCTACTCCGGCGACGACGCGCTCAACCTGCCCTGGCTGTCGGTCGGCGCCGCAGGCTTGGTCAGTGTGGTGGGCCACGTGGTGGGCGCCGACCTGGCCTCGATGATCCAGCTCTTCCAGTCGGGGCACGTCGAGGGCGCCCGCTCGGTCCACCAGCGCCTGTTGCCCATCGTGACCGGCATCATGACCAGGACCCAGGGTGCGATCATGGTGAAGGCCGCGCTCGGCCTGCTCGGCCGCCCCGCCGGTCCGGTGCGCCTGCCGCTGGTCGACGCCACCGCGGAGCAGATCGCCCTCCTCCGCGAAGACCTGGTGGCCGGCGGCGTGAAGGTGCGCGACTGACCCGAAACGCGCATCGGCCCGGCCGCCCTGTGGGGCCGCCGGGTCGGCGCGCGACAATTGTCTGGCTTGCCCGCCGCGTGACTACCGTGAGCGGCGGAAGGTCCCATCCGGACGAGTCGCCGCGGGTCGCCGCGGCAGGGAGGAAATGAGAGTTTGAGAGAGAGATACGACGATCTCGGCCGGCGCGGCCGCGGGCGGCTCGGCGAGGGAGCCGTACGCCGGTGGCCGGCCGTTGTCCACGGGGGTAGAGCATGAGTCATCCGCATCCCGAGCTCGGGCCTCCTCCGGCACTGCCGGAGCACGGCCTGCGCATCGTCGCGCTCGGCGGGCTCGGTGAGATCGGCCGCAACATGGCCGTCTTCGAGTTCGACGGCCGCCTGCTGCTGGTCGACTGCGGTGTGCTGTTCCCCGAGCCCGACCAGCCCGGCGTCGACCTGATCCTGCCCGATTTCGAGTACATCCGCGACCGCCTGGACGACATCGAGGCGCTCGTGCTCACCCACGCGCACGAGGACCACATCGGCGCCGTGCCGTACCTTCTGCGCGAGCGCCGCGACATCCCGCTGGTGGGCTCCCGGCTCACCCTCGGCATGATCGAGAGCAAGCTCGGCGAGCACCGCATCCAGCCGGTCAAGATCGAGGTGGTCGAGGGGGAGCGGCGCCGCCTCGGCCCGTTCGAGTGCGAGTTCTTCTCGGTCAACCACTCCATCCCCGACGCGCTCGCGGTCGCGATCAGGACGCCCGCCGGCATCGTGCTGCACACCGGCGACTTCAAGATGGACCAGCTCCCGCTCGACGGCCGGCTGACCGACCTCGGGGGTTTCGCCCGGCTCGGTACCGAGGGCGTCGACCTGCTGATGTCCGACTCCACCAACTCCGAGGTGTCCGGCTTCGTGCCGAGCGAGACCACCATCGGACCGGTGATCGACGAGGTGTTCCGCAGCGCGAGCAAGCGCATCATCGTGGCCTGCTTCGCCTCGCACGTCCACCGGGTGCAGCAGGTGTTCGACGCCGCGGAGCAGAACGGCCGCAAGGTCGCGCTCATCGGCCGTTCGATGGTCAGGAACATGGGCGTGGCCCGCGAGCTGGGCTACCTTCGCGTTCCGGCGGGCATCCTGGTGGACGCCCGCGAGATCGAGGAGTGGCCGCCGGAGGACGTCGTGCTGATCTGCACGGGGTCGCAGGGCGAGCCGATGGCCGCGCTGTCGCGCATGGCCAACCGCGACCACCCGATCAGGGTCGCCGAGGGTGACACCGTCGTGCTGGCGTCCTCGCTGGTGCCGGGCAACGAGACGGCGGTCAACAAGGTCATCAACGGGCTCACCCGCTGGGGCGCGCGCGTCGTGCACAAGGGCAACGCGCTGGTGCACGTCTCCGGCCACGCCGCCGCCGGCGAGCTGCTGTACGTGCTGAACGCCACCAAGCCGTCCAACTTCATGCCGGTGCACGGCGAGTGGCGCCACCTGCGCGCGCACGCCAAGCTCGCCGCGCTGACCGGTGTGCCCGATGACCACATCGTCATCGCCGAGGACGGCGTGGTGGTCGACCTGGTCGACGGCCGGGCGCGCATCGTGGGCGCGGTGCCGTGCGGCTATGTCTACGTGGACGGTTCCTCGGTCGGCGGGGTCACCGACGTGGCGCTGAAGGACCGCCGCATCCTCGGCGACGAGGGGTTCATCTCGGTGGTCGTGGTGGTCGACTCCACCACCGGCAAGGTCAGCGGCGGGCCCGAGGTGTACGCCCGCGGCTCGGGCATCGAGATCGACGCGTTCGACGCGGTGATCCCGCTGATCGAGAAGGCCCTGCAGGACGCCGCCGCGGACGGGGTCGCCGACATCCAGCAGATGCGCCGCCTGACCCGCCGCATCGTCGGGCGCTGGGTGAACGAGACCTACCGGCGCCGTCCGATGATCGTCCCGGTGATCGTCGAAGTGTGACCGCCTCGCGTCCCAGCGTGGGCGGGGACGCAAGGCGAAGCCGTCACGCCGCGCGGCGGCGTGACGGCTTCGCCGCCTCTCGTGGCCGTCCTGGGAAGGCCGGGCCCGCCGGGCGGGCCCGGGGACGACGGCGCACGAGGGCGGCCCGGGGCGCGAGACCGCGCGGCTCAGCGCAGCCGGCCGGCGCCCGCGAGGAGCGGGACGGTGACCGGCACCGCGACCGTGGGGTCCACGCGCGTGTGCAGGGTGGGCGTCCAGCCCACCTCGCCCGAGATGTCGGGGTCGTGGGTGGCGTTGTGCGCCGCGAGGATGTCCAGCGGGCGCACCCGGACGCCGGAGGCCACCAGCGTGCCCTGGGCGTGCAGGGTGGTGCCGCCCCAGTTGTAGATGATCTTCCCGGGGTCCACGCCCGCGCCCAGGCGGAAGAAGTTGTTCTCGGCGTAGATCCGCGACTCCACGCCCGCGCCCAGGCTGTACTCATAGCCGTCCGGCGAGGGGACGTCGTAGAAGTTGTTGTAGACGTGCACCTGGCCGAACCGCACGCGCGGCGCACGCTGCAAGATCGTGTCGAACACGTTGTGGTGGACGGTCACGTTCAGCTTGCCGCGGTCGCTCGCGGGGTTGTTGGTCGAGCCGATGAGCATGGTCTTGTCGTGGTCGGCGAAGCGGTTCCACGAGATGGTGACCAGGTCGGAGCCGGCGGTGACGTCCAGTTCGCCGTCGTGCACCTGGTAGGGCCGGCCGAAGTACAGCGGCTGGGCCGAGTCGGGGTTGTTCCCGTCGTCGAAGTCGTTGTGGTCCACCCACACGTGGGTCGATCCGGTGACCGAGATGTTGTCGTACAGCGAGTTCCAGTTGCCCTCGGCGCCGTCGGTCGGATCCCACTGGGGGAAGCAGTCGTGGGCGTCCTGGAAGTGGATGTTCCTGATGATGACGTTGTCGGCCTTGTCGACGTGCAGGTTCAACCCCTTGATCACGGCATCGCCCACGCCGATGATCGTGGTGTTGGAGCCGACCTTGGGCTTGATGTGCGCGGTCTGCGCCTTGGCCGAGGCCGCGCGGGCGTCCTCCATCGGGCCCGAGGGCTCGGTGTCGCGTCCCCATACGGCGGGGTCGTAGGCCGCGAGGTACCCCTGCCTGGTGTAGCCGCCGGTGGCGTAGTCGTCGCAGGTGAGGCGGGCGCCGGAGTCGTCGGTGTTGCCGTCGATGACCCCGCGGACATAGATGATCTTCGGGGCCGGGTCGCCGCCGGCCAGGGCCGCGATCAGCTCCCGGCGGTCGCGCACGGTGTGGACGTGGGCGTCGTCGGCCGCGGATCCGCCGGTGGTCCCGGTGGTCGCGGCGGCCCACCCGTCGCCCGCCGGCAGGGTCTGCCGGCCGAGCGGGACGCCGTGGCCGGTGGCGGCCGAGGCCGCGGGGGCCGCGGCCGGCACGATGGCGCACAGGGCGGCGGCCAGGACGGCCAGGCCCGTGGACGCGGCCTTCGATGGTGCTGGCAAGGGACTTCCTCCTGGGTCAGGGAGGCTTCCGCTCGGGGCCGAGGGGGCCTCCAGGGGGTAGGGGCCCGGGCGGGCGCCTCCCCGGTGCGGCGCCCGGCCGTTCACAGGCCGTCGACGATCTCCAGTGCGCGGTCGATCAACTCGGCCAGCCGTTTGATGTGCTCGGGCGCGGGTTCGCACAGAGGGGCGCGTACGGGCCCGACGTCCAGGCCGCGCAGCCGCACACCGGCCTTGACCAGCGAGACCGCGTACCCTGCGCCCTGGCGGCGCAGCTCGACCAGCGGCCGGTAGAACTCGTCGATGAGCCGGTCGGTCACCGGGTCGTCGCCGGCGAGCAGGGCCTTGTAGAACGCCATGGCCACCGTCGGGGCGAAGCAGAACACCGCCGAGGAGTAGCGGGTGACGCCGAGGCCGCGGTAGGCGAGCGCCGACATCTCGGCGGTGGGCAGGCCGTTGAAGAACGTCAGCCCGGTCGTGGCGGAGCGGACCGCGCTGATCGTCCGCTGCAGCAGGTCCAGGTCGCCGTGGCCGTCCTTGAGGCCGACGATGCGCGGGTGCCGGGCCAGGTCGACCACGGTCCGCGGCTCGAAGATCGCGTTGTCGCGCTGGTAGAGGATCACCGGCAGGCGGGTGCCGTCGGCGAGTGACCGGTAGTGGCGGCGCAGGCCCTCCTGGTCGGGCTGGACGAGGTAGGGCGGCAGTGCGAGCAGTCCGTCGGCGCCGGCCTCCTCGGCCGCGGCGACGAAGAGCGAGGCGAGCGCGGTGGCGTACCCGGTGCCGGCGATGACGGGCACCCGACCGGCGGTCTCCTCCACGGCGGCGGCGACGCAGGCCGCGTAGTCCGAAGGGCTCAGCGAGGGGAACTCACCCGTGCCGCAGCAGGCGAACACCGCGCCGCATCCCGCGGCCACGCCGTCGCGGACGTGCTCGCGGAAGGCGTCGAGGTCGAGCCGCTCCCGGTCGTCGCAGGGCGTGACGGGAAAGAAGAGCGGCCCGTCGAGCCGATCCACCAGCGAATTCATACGGTCCTCTCTCGTACACATGCCAGGACTGTATTCACGTATATGAACAGAAGGAACGTATGGCGACCGACCGCCGCCAGTCAAGGGAGCGGGCGGAGCCGGCGGGCGTCCCGCCGAAATGCGTGAGCGGCCAAGGGTTGACAGTGTGCGTGCGTCGTTCCTACGTTGACGGCGCGTCCACAAGTGTGAACCTTGTTCAGAAATGTGTCACCCATCACGACCGACCGAACGGAGCGCGAGGTGGCGTCAACCGGAACAGCGGTGGCGGGGGGACGTCCCCGGGCCCTGCGCTGGGCCCCGTACCTGCTGATCTCACCGACGGTCCTGCTGATCGCGGTGTTCCTCGTCTACCCGATCGGCAGCGTCCTGTACTACAGCCTCCAGCACTACAACCTGACCAAGCCCTGGGCCAACGGGTTCGCGGGCCTGGCCAACTTCCGGGAGATGCTCTTCGAGGACCCGCTGTTCTGGACCAGCCTGGGCTTCACCGCGAAATGGGTCGTCGCGGAGATCGGGTTGCAGCTCGTCCTCGGGCTCGCGCTGGCGTTGATCGTCAATGAAAGTTTCATCGGCCGCGGCCTCGCCCGGGCGATGGTGTTCTCCCCGTGGGCGGTCTCCGGAGTGCTCACCACCGGCATCTGGATCCTGCTCTACAACCCCACCACCGGCATCGTGCGCTACCTCGGCGCGCCGGAGGCCGCGGTGCTCGGCAACCCCGACACCGTCTTCGGCGCGCTGGTCCTCACCGAGCTGTGGCGCGGCGTGCCGTTCTTCGCGATTCTGCTGCTCGCCGGCCTGCAGGGCATCCCCGGCGAGCTGTACGAGGCGGCCGCGGTGGACGGCGCCGGGCGCACCCGGCGCTTCCTGCACGTCACCCTGCCCCACCTGCGCGACGCCATCGTGCTGGCCACGCTGCTGCGCTCGGTGTGGGAGTTCAACAACGTCGACCTGATCTACACGCTCACCGGCGGCGGCCCGGCCCAGGTCACCACCACGCTGCCGCTGTACGTGGCCCAGCGGGCGATCGACTCCAAGGACTTCGGATACGGCTCGGCGCTCACCACGGCCGGGTTCGTGATTCTGCTGTTCTGCTCGCTGCTGTACCTGCGGCTGAGCCGGTTCGGCGCGGACCACAAGGGATGAGGGGCGCTTCCATGGCAACCGAGACCATCGCGCGGCGCCCGGAGCGGGTGCGGGTCCAGGCCGCCCCCGGACGCCGGCCCCGCCGGGACGCGGGCCGGGTGCTCCGGCTGTACGTCCCGCTCGCGCTGTACCTGATCTTCACGCTCGTGCCGTTCTACTGGATGATCGTCTTCGCGCTCCGGCCCACCGGGTCCACCGCGCCGGTGCCGTGGCCGATCACCTTCGAGCACTTCGCGACCGTCTGGAACGACATCGGCTACGCGACCTTCTTCGTCAACAGCGCGATCGTCGGAGCGTTGACGCTCCTGTTCACCTCGGTGATCGCGCTCATGGGCGGGTACGCGCTGGCGCGGTTCCGGTTCCGCGGCCGCACGCTGTTCATGGTGGCCCTGCTGTGCACGCAGTTCATCCCGGGCGCCATGATGCTCATCCCGCTCTTCTCGATCTTCCGCGGCCTCGGCCTGATCAACTCGCTGTGGAGCCTGGTGATCGCCGACACGGTGTTCGGCCTGCCGCTGTCGATCATCCTGATGAGCGGCTTCGTCGCCGCCGTCCCCTTCCAGGTGGAGGAGGCGGCGATGGTGGACGGCTGCACCCGCACCCGGGCGTTCTTCGCGGTCGTGCTGCCGCAGCTGCGGCCGGGGCTCATCGCGGTCGGCTCGTTCGCCTTCATCCACGCCTGGAACAACTTCCTGTTCGCGCTGATGTTCATCAGCAGGCAGGACAACTTCACCATCCCCGTCGGCCTGAGCTACACGATCGGGGAGTACAGCGCCGACTTCGGGGCCCTGGCGGCGGGCGGCGTGGTGGCGGCCGTCCCTGTCGTCTGCGTCTTCGCAGTGATTCAGCGCTACCTCGTGCACGGCATCAGCGCCGGTGCCGTCAAGGGGTAGCACCCCCCGACCGGAGGACAACCACACATGAGAAGCATCACCAAGGTCTGCACGGCCGCCGTCGCCGTCCTCGCCCTGTCGGTCACCGCCGCGGCCTGCGGGTCGGACTCCGGCGGCGCCGGCCAGGAGTCCGGCGGCAAGACGACGATCACCTTCTGGGACAACAACGGCGGCGTCCGCACCCCGATCTACCAGGAGCTGATCAAGCGGTTCGAGGCGGCCAACCCGACCATCAAGGTCGAGTACGTGGGCATCCCGATCGCCTCGGTCCAGCAGAAGTACGACACCGCGATCGCCGGCGGCGCGACCCCGGACGTCGGTGGCGTGACCACGAGCTACCTGGCCAACCTGACCGGGCAGCAGGCGCTGGAGCCGGCCGACGACTGGCTGGCCAAGAGCCCGGTGAACGGCAGGCTGCTGGACAGCATGCTCGCCTCGGTCAAGGCGACCACCCCCGACGGCAAGCTGTACATGGCGCCGGCCACCTCCAACCTCGACGTGGTCTGGTACCAGAAGGACAAGCTGTCGGCCGCGGGCGTCGAGGCGCCGAAGACCTGGGACGAGTTCTTCACCGCCGTCGGCAAGCTGACCAAGGCCCCCGACCAGTACGGCTGGACCATCCGCGGCGGCGCCGGGTCGATCTTCCAGCTCCTGGCCGAGGCCTACGCCTACTCGGGCGTCCCCGAGTTCTTCGACGCCTCCGGCAAGAGCACGGTCAACGATCCCAAGAACGTCGAGCTGGTCGGCAAGATCGCCGCGCTGTACAAGAAGGACACCCCCGAGGCCGACGTCACCAACGACTTCCCGAAGATGGTGGCGCAGTTCACCAGCGGCAAGGTCGCGATGATGCACCACAACCTCGGCTCCTACAACGACCACGTCAAGGCGTTCGGCGCCGACAAGATCGACGCCTTCCCGATGCCGGTCGGCGCCACGGGCAAGCGCACCATCGTGGCCAACCCGGTCGACGGCTTCGCGGTCTTCAAGAACAGCGAGCACAAGGAGGCGGCCTGGAAGTTCGTCGAGTTCCTGCTGTCCAAGGAGAGCAACAGCTACTGGAACCAGCAGACCGGCCAGATCCCGGCGAACAAGGACGCCCAGGGCGACGCGTGGCTGAACGAGCGGCCGTACCTGAAGAACGCGGTGAGCGTGCTCGCCGACCCGCAGACGGCCGTGGTGTCCCCGCCTTACTACCTGCCGCAGTTCTCCTCGATCACCAAGGCCGACACCGAGCCGCTGTTCCAGAAGGTCCTCCTCGGCCAGATGAAGCCGCAGGAGTTCCTCGACACCATGGCCCAGAAGCTGACCGAGGCGCAGGCCGAGTGGAAGCAGGCCCACTCCTAGCAGGCCCCGGGGCCGGCGCCCGTCACCTGACCGCGGTCGCCGGTCCCGGCTCCACCCCCCGCATGGCGGGGCCGTACGGCGGGCGTTCCAGCAGCGCGTTCCAGTAGTGAGGAGAGGCGATGGCCGTCATCGAGCGGGTCGGCGTCACGGTGTTCGCGACGATCACCAAGTCCGTGGTGGACGGGCACGGCCACCGGCATCCCGGGCCGCCCCGGGAGGTCAATGAGGCGCTGCTGGAGATCACCGACAGCGACGGCGCCACGGGGTACTGCCTCGGAGCGCCCGAGACCCTGCGGGAGAGCATGATCAATGCGCACGTGCGCCCGGTGCTGACCGGCCAGGACTCCCTGGAGCGCGAGCGGCTGTGGCACGCCCTCGCCCGGCGCCAGCGCGGCGCCCACGGCCACCTCACCGACCGGCTGCTCAGCACGGTCGACCAGGCGCTGTGGGACCTCGCGGGCCGCAAGCTCGGCCTGCCGGTCTGGAAGCTCCTCGGCGGCGCCCGCGCGAAGATCCCGGCGTACGCGAGCACGATGTGCGGGGACGACCTCCCCGGAGGCCTGGCCACCTTCGACGACTACGCGGCCTTCGCCAAGGAGCTGGTGGCGCGCGGCTACCGGGGCATCAAGCTGCACACCTGGATGCCGCCGATGCCGCACGGCGTGGACCTGGACATCAAGGCGTGCCAGGCCGTACGCGAGGCGGTCGGGCCGGACATCGCTCTGATGCTCGACAGCAACCACTGGTACAGCCGGACCGAGGCGCTGCGGCTCGGCCGGGCGCTGGACGAGCTGGACTTCGCCTGGTACGAGGAGCCGATGGAGGAGGCGTCGGTGCAGTCCTACCGGTGGCTGGCCGACCAGATCGCCACTCCGGTGCTCGGCCCGGAGACCTCCTGGGGCAAGCACATGGCGCGGGCCGAGTGGGTCGCCGCGGGCGCGTGCGACATCCTGCGCGTGGGCGTCGTCGGCTCCGGCGGCATCGTCCCGGCGCTGAAGGCCGTGCACACCGCCGAGTCCTTCAACATGGGCTGCGAGATCCACGGCAACGGGTCCGGGGCGCTCGCCGTCATCGGGGCCACGCTGTGCGGCGAGTGGTACGAGCGCGGCCTGCTGCACCCGCACTCCGACTACGACACCCCGCCGCCGCACCTGCGGTCGATCGTCGACCCGCTGGACGAGGCGGGCGAGGTCACGCTGCCCTCCCGCCCAGGACTTGGTGACGATCTTGACGTGGACCACATCGCCGCCCATACGGTGGCCACATGGTGAACAACGTTCTCGTGACCGGCGCCGCGGGCCGCATCGGCTCCTGCCTGACCTCGGGTCTTCCGGCCCACGGCCACACGCTGCGGCTGCTGGACCGCACTCCCATCGACCATCCCGCATTCGAGACGATCCGCGGCGACATCACCGACCCCGCGGTGGTCGAACGGGCCATGAAGGGGGTGTCCGCGGTCGTCCACCTCGCGGGCGTGCCCTCCACCGGCGCGAGCTTCGAGGAGGTGCTGCGCGCCAACATCGAGGGCACCTACCACGTCATCGAGGCGGCCCGTCAGGCCGGCGTCGAGCGGTTCGTCTACGCCAGCAGCAACCACGCGGCCGGGTTCACCCCGCGCCAGGAGCTCGTGCCCGCCGACACCCCGGTGGCGCCCGACTCGCACTACGGGGTGTCCAAGGCGTACGGCGAGGCGCTCGGCCGCTACTACGCCGACCGGTACGGCATGCGGGTGGCCGCCTTGCGCATCGGCACGTTCGAGGAACGCCCCCCGGGCCCGCGCGCGCTGTCCACCTGGATCAGCCCGGGGGACATGGTGCGGCTGGTCCACGCCTGCCTCACCGCGCCCGGCCTGACCTACGCCGAGGTGTGGGGTGTGTCGGCCAACACCCGCTGCTGGTGGGACCAGTCCGCGGGACGGGCCCTCGGGTACCACCCGGTGGACGACGCCGAACAGTACGCGGCCGGGATGCCCGAACTGGACCCGGCCGACCCCGAGTACGCCTGGCTGGGCGGTCGCGTCGTCGAGTCGTGACCGGGTCACAATGGAGGTAACGTGCGGCAGGGAGGACGCGAATGACGCAGCAGGAGATCGGCGTGCCGCAGCCGGATGGACCCGCCGTGCCGCACGTCAAGTCCGCCGTGCGGACCGTCGAGCTGCTCGACTTCTTCGCGCAGTATCCAGGCCTGCACAGCCTCTCCGACCTGCAGGGCAAGCTCGGCTACCCCAAGAGCAGCCTGCACGCCCTGCTGCGCACGCTGGTCGGGCTGGGGTGGATCGAGACCGATGTCACCGGCACGCTCTACCGCATCGGCATGCGGGCGCTGCTGGTGGGCGCCACCTACATCGACGGCGACCCGGTGGTCCAGATCGCGCGCGAGGCGCTCGACTGGCTCGCCGAGGTCACGGGCGAGACCGTCCACATGGCGCGGCTGGACCACTTCGACGTGGTCTACCTCGCCACGCGGGCGTCCCGCCACTACCTGCGGCCCTTCGCCAGGGTCGGCAGGCGGCTGCCCGCCAGCACCACCTCGCTCGGCAAGGCCATCCTCGCCACCAGGGACGACGCCGAGGTGGCGCGCATGCTCCCGGCCGAGCTGCCCCGGCTCACCAGGAACACCATCACCGACCAGGCCCAGCTCATGGCCGACCTGCGGCGCATCCGCAAGCGGGGGTACGCCGTCGACCGCGAGGAGAACACCGAGGGCCTGCGCTGCTTCGGCGTGGCGCTCGACATCGCCTACCCGCCGCGCGACGCGGTGAGCGTCTCGGTCCCGGTGCCGCGGCTGACGGCGGGCCGCGACCGCGAGATCGCCGCGTGCCTGCTGGAGGCGCGCGACCGCATCGAGGTGGCCGCCCGCGGCGTCCGCCGCACGTACTGACACCTGCTGAACCGGCCGACCCGCAAGACGCGGCCGCCTCGCACGTCCAGATGCGTTCTGTACAGCGATATGTCATTCCATGTAGCGAAAGAGGAGGCGTGGTGGAGGTACGGTACGCGACGGCACCGGACCAGGTGCCGGGCATGACGACCGACCGGCTCAGAGACCGCTTCCTCGCCGAGGACCTGTTCGTCCCCGGCGAGGTGCGGCTGGTGTACTCCCTGGAAGACCGCATGGTGATCGGGGGAGCGGTGCCCGGTGAGGCGCCGCTGCGCCTTCCGTGCCCCGAGCAGCTCCGCGCGGAGTACTTCCTGGAGCGCCGCGAGCTCGGCGTGGTCAACGTCGGCGGCCCCGGCACCGTCACCGTCGACGGCGCCGAGCACCCGCTCGCCGCCAGGGAGTGCCTGTACGTCGGCATGGGCGCGCGCGAGGTGTCGTTCAGCGGTGGGGTGTTCTACCTGGTGTCCACCTCCGCCCACGCCGCGCACCCCACGGTGCGGGCGACCCTGGAGGACGCCGAGCCGGTGCGGCTCGGCTCCCAGGAGGGCTCCAACGACCGCACGATCTACAAGTACATCCACGCCAAGGGCATCCAGAGCTGCCAGCTCGTCCTCGGCGTCACCGTCCTGGCGCCCGGCAGCATGTGGAACACCATGCCGTGCCACACGCACGAGCGGCGCACGGAGGTCTACCTCTACTTCGACCTGGCGCAGGACGCACGGGTCGTCCACCTGATGGGCAGGCCGGACGAGACCCGCAACCTGATGGTCGCCGACCGGCAGGCCGTCATCTCGCCGCCCTGGTCGGTGCACTGCGGCTTCGGCACCCGCAACTACGCCTTCGTCTGGGCGATGGGCGGTGAGAACCAGGCGTACGACGACGTCGAGCAGGTCGCCATCGAGGAGATGCGGTGATGGGCGGCCGGCCCGGTGAGCGGCGGATGGAACGTGCCGTCCGATGGCTGTTAGTAGGCTCGGTGCGTGGTCAGGGAAGGCAGCTCCATCGACAAGGCGCTGGCGGTGCTCGAGGCGATCGCCGAGCACCACCGCGTCACCGACATCGCCGCGGCGACCGGCGTCTCCAAGTCGACCGTCCACCGCATTCTGCAGTCACTCGTCGAATGGGGCTTCGCGCGGGCCGACGGCGCCGGCGGCTACGAGCCGGGGCCGCGCATCCTCACCCTGGCCGGGCGGGTCATGACCAGGTTCGATCCCTCCAGGCAGGCGTCGGCGTCGCTGCGCGCCCTGCACGAGCACACCGGGTACACCACGCACTTCGCCATCCGCAGCGGCGACGAGGCGGTCTACGTGGACAAGCTGGAAGGGCGCAGGCCCTACCAGATGCCCTCGCGCGTGGGCATGAGCCTGCGCCTGCACAGCACGGCCATCGGCAAGGCGATCCTGGCCGAGCTGGGCGAGGAGGAGGTCAGGGGCGTCGCCGCGCGCACCGGGCTGGCCCGGCTCACCCCGGCGACCCTGACCGGCGTGGAGGAGCTGCTCGTGCACCTGGAGAGCGTGCGCGCCCGGGGGTACGCCGTGGACGACGAGGAGAACGAGCCGGGCGTCCGCTGCGTCGGGGCGCCCGTCTTCGACCACACCGGGCGGGTGCTGGGCGGCATCTCCATCTCCACCCTCGCCATGGACATGGACCGTGCCCGGCTGGAGGAGCTTGCCCCGGCGGTCACCGCGGCCGCGCGCGAGGTCTCCCAGGCGCTGGGCGCTCCGGCGGTCACTCCCGCCCGCTGACGGGACGGGATGGGCGAGCGGCCGGTCCTTTGGTGCGTGTAACGGAATCTGATTTCATGTAGTGCAACACACGGAACCGGAGGGCGTCATGCCGAACATCACTGTGGAACTGCTGTCGGGTCGCACGATGGACCAGCGCCGTGAGTTCGTGGCGGCGGTGACCGACGCGGCCGTGGACATCCTGAAGGCACGGCGCGAGGCGGTGCGCATCGTGTTCACCGAGATCGAGAAGTCCGACGTCGCCAACGGCGGCACTCTGGAGTCGGACAAGTAGCGCCTGTGCGGGCGGGGGAGGCTACCTCCCCCGCCCGCCGTCGTTCCTCCTGGCCCTACGTCCCGACGCGCTCGGGCGTACCGCTCCCTGCTTCGGTGTCCAGCGAGTCGACCAGCGCGTCGCGGGCGGGGGTGCGCTCGGGGCGCAGCAGGCCGATGAGGACGTAGAGGACCAGCGACGTCACCAGCGGCGCGGCCACGACCAGTGTCTGGTCGGCCGAGGCGACCACCCACTTCACCACCGCCCACACCCCGAGGCCCGCCGCCCAGGAGACGATGGCCGCCGTGGGGCCGCTGCGCCGGAACCAGGGGAGCAGGCCGAGCATCAGCGGGATGGAGATCGGGCCCATGGTGGCCGCCACGATGTCCACGACGATCTTCAGCACCACGCCCTGGCCCTGGGTGGTGATCGCGATGGCCATGCTGACCGCCACGAAGACGAACGTGGTCGCGCGGGCGAGCCGCAGGGCACTCGCGGGCGAGAGGTCGCGCACCCGGCGGACGAACACCGGCAGGATGTCGCGGGTGATCACCGCGGAGATCACGTTGGCGTCCGAGGAGACCATCGCCATGGTGTGCGAGAAGAACCCGGCGAGGACCAGGCCGATGAGGCCGGTGGGCAGCAGCTCCTGCGCGAGCCGTACGTAGGACTGGTCGGAGTTGGCAAGGCCCGGGACGATGAGCGGCGCGGCGAACATCGGGATGAACAGGACCAGTGGCCAGATCAGCCACAGGGCGCTCGACAGCAGCGCGGCCCGCTTGGCCTGGGAGCCGGAGGGCGCGCCCATGTAGCGCTGCGCCAGGTTCCACATGCCGCCGTTGTACTCGAACGTCTTGATCAGCAGGAACGCGAAGAAGTACGTCGTGGTGTAGGGCCCGGTGAGCGGGTCGCCGTGGCCCTCGGGCAGGTCGCCCCACATGGTCCACAGGGCCGAGACGCCGCCGAGGTGGCCGAGGACGGCGGCGAACATCGCGACGCCGGCCACCGCCTGGATGACGAACTGCCCGAAGTCGGTGAGCACGTCGGCCCACAGGCCGCCGACCGTCACGTAGACCACGGTGACCGCGCCGGTGATGGCGATGCCGTACTGGATGGGGATGCCGGCGAAGCCCTTGAGCAGCACCGCGATGGCGACCCACTTGGCGGCGATGTCGACGACCTTCAGCAGGGCGCCGCTGTAGGCCATCACCTGCTGGGTGGGCAGATTGTAGCGGCGGGTGAGGTACTCCAGCGGCGAGACCACCCCGTGCTTGGACCGCAGCCGGTTCCACCGGGCGGCGAACAAGAAGGCGCCGATGCCCACGCCGATGCCGATCGTCATCGCCCACCAGACGTAGACGGTGAGGCCGTAGTCGTAGGCCACGGCGGCGAAGGCGACGAACATGACGGCGCTGTAGCCCGACATGTGGTGCGAGATCCCCGACAGCCACCAGGGGATCTTCCCTCCGGCCGTGAAGTAGTCGATGACGGTCCTGATGCGGTTCTTCGACCACACGCCGATGGCGATCATCACGGCGAAGTAGGCGCCCAGCACGGTCCAGTCGAGTGCGGACATCACTTCTCCCTCCAACGTCCTGTTGGCTGGAGGTTCCATTACATGGAACATGATGTCAATGTATGGAACGATGCCGATGTTCAAACCGTAGGAAGCGCCACGGATCATGACGATCGGCGAGGTTTCGGCGCGCCTCCCGCCGCCGCCGGCATCCCATGCGTACCCTCGGTACCATGGCCACCCGTACGTCGAAAGGCAGCCCGAAGGGGTCGGCGAAGCGGTCCACCTCGTCACGCCCGTCCGCCGCCCGGCGGCCCGGCGGCGCGCGGACTCCCGCGCGCGGGGGCTCCCGCCCGGCCGCCCGCCGCCCGGCGGCCCAGCAGCCCGATCCGATCGGCTGGGTCTTCCTGGCCATCGGCAGGCTGTTCATCGGCGTGTGGCTGCTGCTCGCGGGCGCCATCGGCACCGCCGCGCGTGCCTTCGGGCAGCAGGCCCGTGAACTCGACCCCGCCCACCGCCGCGACGGCCTCGGCCTCGCCGTGCTGGGCGGCGCGATCGTCCTGGCCGCCATGACCTGGCGGCAGGCCAAGGGGACGGTCGCCACCGTCGTCGACGCCGTGCTGCGCGGCGCAGTCGGCTCCCTTGCCTGGTCGGTGCCCATCCTGCTGGCACTGGTGGCCTGGCGCCTGCTGCGCCACCCCGACCAGAACGCCGACACCGGCCGCATGATGATCGGCTGGACCGCTCTGCTGGCCGGGCTGCTCGGCATCATCCACGTCGCCAACGCCGTGCCCTACCCCTCGGGCCCGGCCGCGACCGACGGCATGGACAAGGTGTCGGCCGCGGGGGGCATGGTCGGCTTCATCGTCTCCGCGCCGCCGGCCAGCATCCTCCCGGCGTTCATCACGATCCCGCTGCTGCTCATGCTGTCCGGGTTCGGCGTCCTGGTGATCACCGCGACACCGGTGCACCGGGTGCCCGAACGCCTGGCCGAGATCAGGCACATGCTCTTCCAGCAGGGCGAGAGCGCGCGGCCGGCCGCCGGCGAGCGTTCCCGCGCTCCGCGCAAGCCCCGGGCGCGGCCCGCCGGCGCCAAGGGCGCCAAGGGCGACGGGGAGGAGGCCGAGCTCGGCGAGCACCTCAAGCCGTACGACACCCCGGTCATCGCCGACGCGCCCGGCAAGGCGGCCGACCACTCACCCGAGATCGTCCCCGGACTGGTGGACGAGGAGCCGCCCGAGCCGCCGCGCCTGCCCGAGCCGCCGCAGCCCACCCCGCCCCCGCGCAAGGTCGAGCAACTGGTCCTGTCGCCGCAGGCCGGCCCGTACGCCCTGCCCGACCTGCAGCTCCTGCGGGCCGGCACCGCGCCCAAGCCGCAGACCAAGGCCAACACCACCGTGGTCAACGCGCTCACCAGCGTGCTCGAGCAGTTCTCCATCGACGCCCAGGTCATCGGGTTCACCCGCGGGCCGACGGTCACCCGCTACGAGATCGAGCTCGGGCCGGCGGTCAAGGTCGAGAAGGTCACCGCGCTCACCAAGAACATCGCCTACGCCGTCAAGTCGGCGGACGTGCGCATCCTGTCCCCGATCCCCGGCAAGTCGGCGATCGGCGTCGAGATCCCCAACACCGACAAAGACCTGGTCAGCCTCGGTGACGTGCTGCGCTCGCAGGTCGCCCAGGCCGACCACCATCCGATGATCGTCGGGCTGGGCAAGGACGTCGAGGGCCGCACGATAGTGGCCAACCTCGCCAAGATGCCCCACCTGCTCATCGCTGGCGCCACCGGCGCGGGCAAGTCGGTCTGCGTCAACGGGCTGATCTCCTCGGTGCTCATGCGCGCCACGCCCGACGAGGTGCGCATGGTGCTGGTCGACCCCAAGCGGGTCGAGCTGAACACCTACGAGGGCATCCCCCACCTGATCACGCCGATCATCACCAACCCGAAGAAGGCCGCAGAGGCCCTCGAATGGGTGGTCGGCGAGATGGACCGCCGCTACGACGACCTGGCCGCGAGTGGCTTCCGGCATGTCGACGAGTTCAACAAGGCCGTGCGGGCCGGCAAGCTCGTGCCCCCGCCCGGCAGCGAGCGGGTCTACCAGCCCTACCCCTACCTGCTGGTGATCATCGACGAGCTCGCCGACCTGATGATGGTCGCACCGCGCGACGTCGAGGACTCCATCGTCCGCATCACCCAGCTCGCCCGCGCCGCCGGCATCCACCTGGTCATCGCCACCCAGCGTCCCTCGGTGGACGTCGTCACCGGCCTGATCAAGGCCAACGTGCCCTCCCGGCTGGCGTTCGCCACCTCCTCGCTCGCCGACTCCCGGGTCATCCTCGACCAGCCGGGCGCCGAGAAGCTCGTCGGCCAGGGCGACGCGCTGTTCCTGCCGATGGGCGCCAGCAAGCCCATGCGCCTGCAGAACGCCTTCCTCTCCGAGAAGGAGATCAACGAGATCGTCGCGCACTGCAAGGCGCAGATGCAGGTGGAGTACCGCGACGACGTGGCCGCCGTCGCGACCGCCAAGCGCGAGATCGACGAGGAGATCGGCGACGACCTCGACCTGCTGGTCCAGGCGGCGGAGCTGATCGTCACCACCCAGTTCGGCTCCACCTCCATGCTCCAGCGCAAGCTGCGCGTGGGCTTCGCCAAGGCGGGCCGCCTGATGGACCTGCTCGAGAGCAGGAACGTCGTCGGGCCGAGCGAGGGCTCCAAGGCCCGCGAGGTGCTCGTCAAACCCGACGAACTACCCGGTCTGCTCGCCGACTTGCGGGGACAGTGACCCCTCCGCGACCGATCCCCTCGGTTACTGGTTGAATGTGAATGGCTACGCATCGTCGGATTACGGGCGCGTAGCTCAGGTGCACGGCGAGGGGGAGCTATGAGCATCGGAGTGACGCTGGCCGCGGCACGGGACGCGGCGGGAATGACGGTCGCTCAGCTGAGCGGCCGCACGCGGATAAGAGAGACGGTCATCTACGCCATCGAGCGGGACGACTTCTCGCTCTGCGGAGGCGACTTCTACGCCAGAGGTCACGTCCGCAACATCGCCAAGACGCTCGGGCTCGATCCCGACGCCATCGTGCACCAATACGACGACGAGCACGGCGGCGCCCCCGCCCCGGTCCGCGCCGCGGCGGTCTTCCAGGCCGAGAGCCCGATCAAGCTGCGGGAGCGCCGCAGCCCGAACTGGTCCACCGCGATGGCCATCGCCCTGGCGATCGTCGCCGTCTTCGGGGTCGCCCGGGTGATGAGCAGGCCGGGCGAGAACGTCGCCACCGGCCCGGAGCTGAAAGCCAACCCCGGCCTGCCGCGACCCGCGGCCACCACCACGGCCTCCGGTCACCCCAAGGCCGCCGCCAAGCCGGCGAGCGACCTGGTCACCCTGCGGATCAAGGCGAACAAACCCGCCTGGGTGGAGGTCGCCGACGACAAGGGCAAGGCGCTGTACCGCGGCACGATGCGCAAGGGGGACGACTCCACCTGGAAGGCCCGCAAGCAACTCAAGCTCACCGTCGGCAACGCCGGGGGCGTGGACCTGGAGGTCAACGGCAGGCACCGTGGTGTTCCCGGCAAAGTCGGACAGCTCATGCGCATGTCGTTCGGGCCGGAGGAGGCCCGTTCGAAGTGACGGCACGCGCCGCGGGAGAGTGCGCCCCGGGCCGGGCCCGGGGCGCCGCCCGGGAGGGCCGGGCGGGGAAGTAAGGGGGGAGTGCGTCACGTGGTGGCCAACTCCCGATACCGTAGAGCCCATCATGTCTTCCCGCCGAACCGCATCGCTGATCACACTGGGTTGCGCGCGCAACGAGGTCGACTCCGAGGAGCTCGCCGCGCGCATGGAGGCTGCCGGTTGGCGGCTCGACGACGCCGACCCCGACGTCGTCGTCGTCAACACCTGCGGCTTCATCGACTCGGCGAAGAAGGACTCCATCGACACGCTGCTCGCCGCGGCCGACTCCGGGGCCAAGGTGGTCGCCGCCGGCTGCATGGCCGAGCGGTACGGCAAAGAGCTGGCCGAGGCGCTGCCCGAGGCGGCCGCCGTCATCTCCTTCGACGACTACACCGACATCGGCGCCCGCCTGGACGACGTGCTGGCCGACCGGCCCCTGGTGCCGCACAGCCCCCGCGACCGGCGCACGCTGCTGCCGATCAGCCCGGTCGAGCGGTCCGCGGGCGGGCACGCCCACGTTCCGGGGCACGGCGAGCTGCCCGAGGGCGTCGGCCCGGCCAGCGGCCCGCGCGCGCTGCGCAAGCGGCTGTCCGGTGGCCCGGTGGCCTCGCTCAAGCTCGCCTCCGGGTGCGACCGGCGGTGCACCTTCTGCGCCATCCCCGCCTTCCGCGGCGCCTACGTCTCCCGCCGGCCCGAGGAGATCCTGGCCGAGGCGGCCTGGCTCGCCGGGCAGGGCGTCAAGGAGCTCGTGCTCGTCAGCGAGAACTCCACCTCCTACGGCAAGGACCTCGGCGACCTGCGGGCCCTGGAGAAGCTCCTCCCGGCGCTGGCGGCCACCGAGGGCGTCGAGCGGGTGCGGGTGAGCTACCTCCAGCCCGCCGAGCTGCGCCCGGGGCTGCTGGAGGTCATCGCGGGCACCGAGGGTGTCGCGCCGTACTACGACCTGTCCTTCCAGCACGCCAGCGGGCCGGTGCTGCGCCGCATGCGCCGCTTCGGCGACCCCGCGCGCTTTCTGGACCTGCTCTCGGCCATCCGCGAGCAGGCGCCGGAGGCCGGCGTGCGGTCCAACTTCATCGTCGGCTTCCCCGGCGAGACCGAGGCGGAGTTCGCGGAGCTGACCGGCTTCCTGGAGCGGGCCCGGCTCGACGTCATCGGCGTGTTCGGCTACTCCGACGAGGAGGGCACCGAGGCGGCCCGGCTCGGCGGCAAGCTCGACCAGGACGTCATCGACGAGCGGGTGGCCATCCTCAGCGAGCTGGCCGAGGAGCTCACCGCCCAGCGCGCCGAAGACCGCATCGGCACCGAGATCGAAGTGCTCATCGAGGAGGACCTCGGCGACGGCGGGTACGAAGGGCGCGCCGCCCACCAGGGGCCGGAGGTGGACGGCTCGGTGACCGTCCAGGGCATCGGCCTGCTACCCGGCCAGATCGTCCGCGCGACCGTCGTCGATGCCGAGGGGGTCGATCTGATCGCCCGCATCAAGGCCGGGCCATGACGAACCCGCCGGAGACCGGGACGGGCGCGATGACCACGCCGGTCGTCGGGCCGGTCAGCCCGTGGAACATCGCCAACGTGCTCACCGTCCTCCGGCTGGTGGTCGTCCCGTTCTTCGTCGTATGCATGCTGATCGACGGTTCGGGCTGGCGGACGGCCGCGCTGGCCGTGTTCCTGCTGGCCTCGCTGACCGACCAGCTCGACGGGTGGCTGGCCCGGCGGTACGGGCTGGTCACCGACTTCGGCAAGATCGCCGACCCGATCGCCGACAAGGCGCTGATCGGCGCGGCGCTGGTCACCCTGTCCTGGCTGGGCGAGCTGTCCTGGTGGGTGACCGGAGTGATCCTCGGCCGTGAGCTCGGCGTCACGGCTCTGCGCATGGCGGTGATCCGGCACGGCGTGATCCCGGCGAGCTATGGCGGCAAGGTCAAGACCGTGCTGCAGATCGCGGCGATCGCGCTGTACATCCTGCCCGGGGTGCCCCAGCCGCTCCGGTGGATTCTGATCGGGCTCGCGCTGGCCGTGACCGTGGTCACCGGGGCCGACTACGTCATCCGCGCCGTGCGGCTGCGCAAGGTGGCCGAGAAGGCGCGCGGGGGATGAGCGGGGACGCCGCCGCCGAAGTGCTGGCCCTGCTGGTGCGCCGCGGGGCCACCGTGGCGGTGGCCGAGTCGCTGACCGCCGGGCTGATCGGCGCGACCCTCACCGGGCCGGCCGGGGCGTCCGCCGCGTTCCGCGGCGGGGTGATCGTGTACGCCACCGATCTGAAGGCCCGGCTGCTCGGCGTCCCCGAGGGCCTGCTCGACCGCGAGGGCGCCGTGCACCCGGAGGTCGCCGCCGCCATGGCGGCCGGGGTGCGGCGGGTGACCGGCTCGACGTTCGGGCTGGCCGTGACCGGGGTCGCGGGTCCCGATCCGCAGGACGGCAAGCCCGTAGGCACCGTGCACATCGCGGTCGCGGGCCCCGACTCTGAGATATGGCACCGCGATGTTCTTTTGAGTGGATCGCGGGAACACATCCGGAAAAGTACCGTGACTATGGGTTTGGAGCTCCTACGAGGTGTGCTGGAGGCACAAGTGGGGGAACAATCGGGATGATTACCGCGTTACGTCACCAGCGAACATGCTCCCCACGGTCTGCCGCCCCATTGGCCTATGCAGGTACGGTGGAGCTGTGAGTGAGGTTCGTGACCCATCGGTGAGGAGCAGGTCCGGCGTACGCCCGGCGAAGGGGCCGAGCGAACCAAAGATGACGGCGAGGAGTATGTACGAAGGGCACCCGAAGAACGGGCGATACGAACCGACCGCGCGGAGCGTCGTGAAGACGAGCCCCGCGCCTGGGAGGGAGCGACAGATGGTCCTGCTGCGTCAGCTGCTCGGTGACGTACTGCGGCGGCTGCGGGTGCGGCAGGCGCGCACCCTGCGTGAGGTCTCCACGCTGGCACGTGTCTCCCTTGGCTACCTGTCCGAGGTTGAGCGTGGCCAGAAGGAGGCGTCGTCGGAGCTGCTCGCCTCGATCTGCGGCGCCCTGGGCGTGCCGCTGTCACAGGTGCTCCGTGAGGTCTCCGACCAGTTCGCGCTGGCCGAGCTTCAGCATGCACCCGTGCTGGCAGATGCGCCCGAGCACGAGCGCCTGCCCATGGCCGAGACCGTGTCCAGCACGATCTCCGGTCCCGAGTTCGACGGTTTCCCCGAAGTCAAGGACATGGTCGCCGCGTAGCTCACGGCCTCCGCGTTCGGCACTTGTCGTCAGGCCGTCATCACGCCGTCGTGTGATGGCCGGTGTTCACCGCGCTGTCCGCTGACCGCGCCGCCTAGCGGGGCTGGCATGCGGGGCAGTAGAAGATCACCCTTTCGTACGGTCGCGCCCCGAGTTCACCGCCGATCATCGTGGCGCCGCACCGCAGGCAGGGCCGCCCGGCCCGGCCGTACGCCCACATGCGCCGTCCGGGGCGCCTGTCCCCTGTGGTGACCGGACCGCCCGATTCTTCCTTTCCCGCGTCCATCAGCCGGTGGGCCAGCCACATCAGCCCCTTCAGGTCTTCCACCTCTCCGGCCGGCCGGAAGGGCGAGACCCCGGAGAGAAACAGCGTTTCGGCCCGCCAGATCGTGCCGATGCCCGCCACGTTGCGCTGGTCGAGCAGCGCCTCCCCGATGGTCGTCCCGGGCCGGGCCGCGATGCCGGCCGCCGCCCGCGCCGCCATCGCGTCATCCCAGTGCGGGTCGAGCAGGTCGGGTCCCAGGTGGCCGACCACCCGGTCCTCCTGTTCGGTGCGCAGCAGGTCCACCACGCCCAGCCTGATCCCGGCGGCCTGCCATCGCTCGTTGGCGAGGATCAACCGGATCAGGTGCCCGGCCCTCAGCGGCGCGCCCGCCCGTTCGACGCGCCAGCTTCCGTCCATGCGCAGGTGGGTGTGGACGGTGAGCCCGCCCTCCACCCGGGTCAGCAGGTGCTTGCCCCGGGTGGCCGTGGTGAGGACGGCGCGGCCGGTCAGGTCGGCCGTCGCGTGCCGGGGGACCCGGAAGTCCGAGCGGGTGAGCACGCGCCCGTCGAGGGCGGCGCGCAGCCTGGCCCCGGCCCGGTAGACGGCGTCCCCCTCGGGCATGGCGGGGTCAGTCCCAGGCGGCGGGGTCGGCGGCGAGCTCCATCACCCGCTCGGGCAGGGTGTCGGCGGCGATCTGGTCGAGGGTGACCTCTTCCAGGATGGCGCGCTCGCTCGCGCGCAGGGCGATCCACACCTGCTGGAGCGAGCGGGCGGCCCCGCGATAGCCGACGTGCTCGGGTCGCTCGCCCCGGACGTTGGCCAGCGGGCCGTCCACGGCGCGGATCACGTCGGCCAGGGAGATCTCGCTCGCGGGGCGGGCGAGGACGTACCCGCCTTCCGGCCCCCGCTGGCCGCGGACCAGCCCCGCCCTGCGCATCTGCAGCAGGATGTTCTCCAGGTACTTCGGGGGCATTTCCTGTTCCTTGGCCAGCTCGCCCACGGTGGTGGGGCCGCTGCCGGCGGCGGCGAGTTCGGCGGCGGCGCGAAGGGCGTAGTCGACACGGGCGGAAAGACGCATGTTGTCGATTATCCCGCCTGCTTAACCCCAGTTACGCGCGGCGGGGCCCTGGAGGATAAGACGATCTTCGAATCCGGCCTCGCCGGCGATCCGGGACGGGCTCGCCGGACCCGGGGGCAGGCGGAGCCGGGTGGACGTGAGGGGTCCTCGTGAATCGATCGAGAAAGATGCGGCCCACAGGCGCTGTGGGAGGGCGGCCTTTCGCCGCCGGGACCTGCCGCTAAACTGGCAGGAAGATTTACTGAAGCACTGGTTGTGTCACGCGCGCGCGTGTTTTGTGACGGGGCCAACGGGGACCGACGACAAAGAAAGCCTCAGATGGAGCGACGTCCTGGCGTGCCCAGGTTGCTACGGGAGATCAACGACCGGGCCGCGCTGGAGCTGCTGCTCGCCTCCGGCCCGCTGACCAGGGGCCAGATCGGTGAGATGACCGGTCTGTCGAAGGTCACCGCCTCCCAGACCCTGGCCCGGCTGGAGGAGCGCGGCCTGGTCGAGGTGGTCGGCGAGCAGGCCGGGAACCGGGGGCCCAATGCCGCCCTTTACGGGGTGATTCCCTCGTCGGCGTATGTCGCCGGCCTGGACGTCGGCCCGGAAAGCGTGACCACCTCCATCGCCGATATCAATGGCGAAATCGTGGCCGAGGTCAGCCTTTCCACCAATGGTCACGATGATCCCGTCGCGCTCGTTCACAACGCCGTGGTGAAGGCCTGCCGCTCGGGCAAGGTCGCCCTCTCCCGCCTGCGGGCCATCGTGATCGGCACCCCGGGCGTGGTCGACCCGCGCACCGGCGACGTGCGCTTCTCCTTCGACCTGCCCGGCTGGCACGAGGGCAGCCACGAGGCTCTGGCCCGTGACCTGCGGCGTCCGGTCTCCATCGAGAACGACGTGAACCTCGCCGCGATCGCCGAACGGGCCGAAGGCGCCGCCAAGGGGGTGGACGACTTCGTGCTGCTGTGGGTCGAGCGCGGCGTCGGCCTGGCCGTGATGCTCGGCGGCCGGTTGCACCGCGGCCGCTCCGGCAGCGCCGGCGAGATCGGCTACCTGCCGGTTCCCGGCGTGCCGCTGGCCCAGGACGTCAAGGCCGTCCCCGGCCGGATGCCGGCGCTGGCCGGCGGTCTGCAGACCCTGATCAGCGCGGAGGCCGTGACCGAGCTGGCCGGCCCGCACGGCTTCGCGGGCGGGTCGGCGGCCGACTCCGTGCGCGCCGCCGTCGAGGCGGGGGACTCCGGTGCGCCGTTCCTTTCCGAACTGGCCCGCCGGCTGGCCCTCGGGGTCGCCTCGGTGTGCGTCGTGCTCGACCCGACCCTCGTCGTGCTCAACGGCGAGATCGGCCGGGCCGGCGGTGCGGCGCTGAGCCACCGCGTCGAGGAGGCCGTGGCGCGCATCTGCCCGATCAGGCCCGAGGTGGTGGCCGGTGAGGTGAAGGGCCGCCCGGTGCTGCGGGGCGCCGTCCTGGCCGCCCTCGACCAGGCCCGCGAGGAGATCTTCGTCTCCTGACGGTGCCGATGGGGGCGGACGCCTCCCGCGGGCCGCCCCTATCCTCTGTGGCCGGCCGGCCCTCCCCTCGGTGTCCGCCGGTTGAATTCCCGGTGAACTGATCACCCACGTCCGGCCGATCCCGCCGACGCCTCGGGAGAATTGAACCGGTTTGTTGGGGGAGGAGGGGGTCGGTGGCCGCCGTACTCGACGGGCTGGCACGCGTGGTCGCCTTCCTCGGCGGCACGGGCCCGGTGCTGTTGTCGATCGTCCTGCTCGTGGCCGCCCCCTTCGTCGATCGCCTGCTGGTCCGCCGCAAGCGCGTGGTCTACCGGATCCTGTACAACTCCAAGATCGGCATCGGGCCGGAGACCCTGGGAGACGGCGCCGACCCGGTCCCGCCGCAACTGCGTCAGGTGGCCCGGCTCCTCGACCGCATGAGCATGGTCGTGGTCCGCATCCGCAACGGCGGCAGCTACGACATCGAGCCGGACGACTTCGAGCACCCGCTGACCTTCGTCTTCGGCGAGCGCCTGGTGTGGAACGCCAGGATCTCCGAGGCGAGCACCCCTGAGCTGCGCAAGGAGCTCAGGGCCGGCATGCGCTTCTTCCGCACCGAGGACAACGGCCAGCCCGCGCGGGACAACCTCAGCACGGTGCGGCAGTGGCTCAAGGAGCGCGTGACCGGCCTGGTCGTCCCGCAGCCGGGCCAGCAGCAGGTGGCGGAGCCGGGCTGGCACGGGGTGCGCCTCGACGGGCTGTCACTGAAGCGGGGCCAGAAGGCCAAGCTCGTCGTCGTCCTGCGCGAGCCCGACCTCACCGAGGGGGAGATCACCAAGACGGTCCGGATCACCGGCAAGATGCGCGACACCGGCCTGATCAAGGACGAGGGCCGGGCGCGCGCGATCACCCTCCCCCGGGTGAGCGGCATGCTCGCCGGGCTGCTCACCATCGTGCTGGTGCTCGGCCTGGTCTCCCGGCCGGCGGACGGCACCGTCGCGTGCGCGTCCGGGGAGTTGCGCATCGAGGGCTCCAGCGCGTTCATGCCGGCCATCGAGGCCGTCGTGGCCGAGTACCACGCGGCGTGCGGGGACGACGCGCGGATCACCACCGAGGCCACCGGCTCGGTGAAAGGCGTGCGCAACCTGATCAACGCCGACCCGGCGGCCGCGTCCGGGCTGATCGTCGTCTCGGACGGGCGCGGCGACGACAAGGGCCTGCTCCGGTCGGACAAGATCGCCATAGTGGTGTACCACGTGGTCGTGAACGGCCGCGTCGGGCTGACCTCACTGCGGCGCGCCGACCTGCAAAAGATCTACGACGGCACCTACACCGACTGGAAGCAGGTCCCCGGCGCCGGTACGGCCGCACTGCCGATCCGCATCGTCGGGCGAGGGGAGAGCTCGGGCACGCGGCTGCTGTTCGAGCACGAGGTGCTCGGGCCGGGCACCGGCGAGGGCCTGCTGTCGTCCGGCTCCTGCCTGACCAAGGACCGCTACCCGGCCGCGCCGGTCATCCGCTGCGAGCGCGAGGACAACGCCGAGATCGTCCGGATCATCAGCACGGTCGACGGGGCGATCGGCTACGCCGACGAACTGTCGCTCAACGAGGCCCGTGGTACGGGCGACGTCACCGCGCTGACCCTGGACGGCCAGGCCTTCGCCCCCTCGACGGCCGGCAAGCCCGGCGAGGGGTACCCCTTCTGGACCGCCGAGTACCTCTACTACAAGGGCGCGCCGGCGCCGGGTTCGCTGAAGGCGTCCTTCCTTTCGTTCGTCCGTGCCCACGTGCGGGCCCAGGCCCGGATCAGCGCGGCGGGCTTCGAGCCCTGCGCGGCCTCGCCGGTCACCCGCCGGCTCTGCGACCTGCGCTGACTCCTTCCGGGGGCGCGGGCCAGACGGCGCCCCCGGAAGGAGGCTAGGCGGTCAGCAGTTCGGCCGCGGCCTGGGCGTTCGCGCGGGCCGCCCCGTACGTGGCGATATAGCCCGCCGCCGAAGGGCGCCAGATGGGCAGCCCCATCTCGACCACGATCGCGTCCGCCCGCCCGGCCAGCAGCGCCGAGACGAACTCCTGGCTCACGCGGTGCCGATGGGCGTCCTTGACCACGATGACCAGCGACCGGCCGCGGGCACGTTCGAGCAGGCCGGCCGGGTCGGCGGCCTCGGGCTTCACCCGGGCGATCTCGGCGTCCGGCAGCCAGGGCGCGAAACCCCACGGGACGTCGCCGACCGCGATCGTCGGCGGGGTGTCCACCTCGACGACGAACGGCTCGACCAGCGGGCCGGCCGTACCCGACAGCCGTACCGCCCGGCGCGCGGCGGTCAGGCCGATCACGTTGCCGTCTCTGGGCTCCTCGCGCGGCGCGCCGAACCAGCCGCGCAGCCGGGCCACGCGCTCCGCGGCCTCCTCCAGGCGGGCGAGCGGCAGCCGGCCGTCGCGCACGGCCGCGACGATCTCGTCCTTGATGCCCTCGATCTGCTCCCGGGTCGGCAGCGGCCCCAGGCACAGCAGGTCGGAGCCGGCCGCCAGCGAGAGCACGGCGCCGCCGCCCAGCCCGACGCTCTCGGTGATCGCGTGCATGTCGAGGGCGTCGGAGATGACGACGCCGGTGAAACCGAGCTCGCCCCTGAGCAGCTCGGTCAGCGCCGGCGCCGAGAGCGTGGCGGGCGCGTCGCCGGTCAGGTACGGGACCCGCACGTGCGCGGTCATGATCGACTTGGTGCCGGCCGCGATGGCGGCCCGGAACGGCACGAGCTCGCGCTCCCACAGCACCTCGCGGGAGACGTCCACGACCGGGATCTCCAGGTGGGAGTCCTGCCGGGTGGCGCCGTGCCCGGGGAAGTGCTTGACGCACGCCGCCACCCCGGCCTCCTGCAGTCCGGCCACGGCGGCCACGGTGTGCCGCGCCACCAGGGCGGCGTCGGAGCCGAACGCGCGGGTGCCGATGACCGGGTTGTCGTCGGCGGTGTTCACGTCGGCGTCCGGCGCCATGTCGAGGTTGACCCCGCAGCGCGCGAGGTCGCCGCCGATCGACCGGTACACGCCGCGGGTGAGCTCCACGTCGTCCACCGCGCCGAGAGCGGCGTTGCCCGGGTAGGGGCTGCCCACGTGGTAGGCGAGCCGGGTGACGTCCCCGCCCTCCTCGTCCAGGCTGATGACCGGTTCGCCCGCCTCGTGCAGCCGCGCCGTCAGCTCCGCGAGCTGCTCGGCCGCCGCGACGTTGAAGCCGAAGAGCGTCACCCCGCCCAGGCCGTTCTCCAGGTCGCGGAGGATCCAGTCGGGGGCGGCGGTCCCGGGGAAGGCGGCCAGGAGCGTGCCGGCCGCCAGGCGGCGCAGCCCCCGGTCACCACCGCCCACGGGTGACTCGCCCAGGGACGCGCCCGCGGAGAACTCAGACATGGCTGTACTCGACTCCTTCGTTTGACGAGGTGGGCAGGCCGCGGCGGCCGGCCTCAGCCTTTCACGGCGCCGGCGACCAGGCCGGAGACCATGCGCCGCTGCACCAGCAGGAAGAACACGATGACGGGGATCGTCATCAGCGTCGAGGCGGCCATGATGCCGCCCCAGTCCGTCGAGCGCTGACTGGTGAAGAACCCCAGCGCCACGGGCATCGTGTAGCCGCCCTGGTCGTTGATCAGCGTCAGCGCGAAGACGAACTCGTTCCAGGCGGTGATGAACGAGAAGATGCTCGTCGCCACCAGACCGGGTGCCACCAGAGGGAACAGCACCCGCCAGAACGTGACCAAGCGCCCCGCGCCGTCGATGGCCGCGGCCTCCTCCAGCTCCTTGGGCACCGCCGCCACGAACGTCCGCAGCATCCAGATCGCGAACGGCAGCGTGAACCCCACGTTGACGACCACCAGCCCGAGCAACTGGTCGTACAGGCCGAGCCGCCGGACCATCAGGAACAGCGGGATCAGCAGCGCCTCGGCCGGGATCATCTGCACGATCAGCAGCAGGATCAGGAAGGTGGTGCGGAACCGGAAGCGGAAGCGCGCCACGGCGGTCGCCGCCAGCAGCGCGACGACCGAGCCGGCGAGCACGGTGCCGAGTGCGACCACGGCGCTGTTGAGAAGGTACCGCCAGACGGAGTGCCCGGCGATGCCCCTGGTCAGCACCCGGGACACGTGTTCCATGGTAGGCGCGAGCGGGAAGGGGATGAACCGCGTGGTGAAGATCTCGTCGTTGGGTTTGAACGCGG
>NZ_BMNT01000013.1:29297-60726 GCF_014646695.1 Sphaerisporangium melleum | reverse complement strand
TCGCGACCATCCAGTAGACGGGGAAGACGGCGGCCAGGAACACCACGACGCCGGCCGCGTTCAGCGTGGACGCCTTGAGCCGCCGCACGGCCTTCGGGTTCATCGCACGTCCTCCGTTCGCACGATCTGCCGGACGTACACCCCGGTGATCACCAGCAGGATGAGCGTCAGGACGACCGCGATGGCCGCGCCGAACCCCATCTTGGGCGGGGCGCTGAACGCCTCGGTGTAGGCCCACAACGACAGGTTGAAGGCCTCGCGGTTGGTCGTGCCGCCCGCCAGCACGTACAGCTGCGTGAAGACCTTGAAGTCCCAGATGACCGACAGCACCAGCAGGACCGAGAACACCGGGCGCAGCAGCGGAAAGGTGATCTTCCAGAAGGTCGTCACCGGGCCCGACCCGTCCACCCGCGCCGCCTCGTACAGCTCCGAGGGGATGCTCTTCAGACCGGCGAGCACCGACACCGCGATGAACGGGAACGACGCCCAGACCACGGCGACGACGAGCACCAGGTAGATCGTGGCGGGGGAGTTCAGCCAGGGCCGGCCCGACCAGTCCGACGTGCCGAAGATCAGCTCCGACAGCGGGCCGGGGAGCAGGCCGAGCGCCCAGTTGACCACGCCCGCGTCGGCGTCGAACAGCCACTTCCAGATCACCGCCGTGGCGGTGGGCGGGGTCGCCCAGGCCGCCATGATGCCCACGACGACGAACGTGGACATCGCGCGGCCGAGCCGGTGCAGCAACAGGCCCACGAGTGTGCCGGCGAGAAGGGTCAGCGCGACGGTGACCGCGGCGAACACCACGGTGTTGCGCAGGGACGACCAGAACAGCTCCGACCGGAAGACCTCGGTGTAGTTGCCCGCCCCGAGGAACTCCGCCGGTCGCGGGTTCGGCCTGATCTGCCGCAGTCCCACCTTGTAGAAGGACATCTCCACCATCTGGTAGAGCGGGTAGAGCAGCAGGCCCCCGATGACCAGCAGGCCGGGCAGCAGCAGGGCGTAGGGGACCGCCCACGCGGGCAGCCCGCGCGACCGGCGCGGGGCGGTGGGGCGCCGCGCCGGGGCGGAGGGGGTGGCTCCGCCCCGGTCGAGCGTCGAGGTCTGCGCCATCGTCACTGCTGCTGGTTGAGGATCGTCTCGAGCTCGGCGTTGGCGTCCGCGAGAGCGGCGTCGGCGTTCTTCTTGCCCTCGATGACGGCGCGCGCGGCGTTCTGCAGCACGGCCTTGGTGTCGTTGGCCTGCGCCCAGTCGGGGTCGGCCGGGAAGCCCTTGGCCACCTTGAAGGTCTCGGCGAACGGCGCCTGCACCGGGTCGCTCGCGAACTCCGACAGGGCGTCGGGGTAGAGCGGGAGCAGGCCGCCCTCCTTGGCGTACCGGGTGCCGAACTCCTTGCCCGCGGCGAGCTTGACGTACTCGGCGGCCAGCTCGGGGTTCTTGGCGTCCTGCCACACGGCGATGTCGTTGCCGCCCTGGAAGGCGGGCGCCGGGCCGCTGCCGTCCTTGGCGGGCAGCGAGAAGAACGCCATCTGGTCGTCGCCGATCTTGCCCTTGCTCTGTTCCTTGATGGTGGCGATGTCCCAGCCACCGGTGATGTACATGCCGACCTTGCCGGCCGCGAAGCGCTGGCCGATCTCGACCGAGTTCTGGCCGAGCCGGCTCTTGCCGGACACGCCGTTCTTGGCCACCAGGTCGGTGTAGAACTGGAAGCCTTCCTTGAAGCCGGGCTCGGTCAGCTTGCCGGTCCACTTGCCGCCCTCGAAGGCCGCGAAGTCGCCGCCCGCCGACCAGACGAACGGCGAGAGCGACATGTTGGCGTCCGAGCCGCCGTTGAAGGCGAAGCCGTCGACGTCCTTGCCCTTCTTGGAGACGATCTTCTGGCCGGCGGCGACGAGCTCGTCCCAGGTCTTGGGCACCGTGATGCCGAGGTCGTCGAACCAGTCCTTGCGGTACAGCACGGCCCGGGTGCCGCCGCCCCACGGCGCGGCGTAGACCTTGCCGTCGATCGTCTCGTAACCCCACAGGTTCGGCGGGATCTGCTGGAAGTCGGAGTTCGACCTGACCAGCTCGGTGATGTCGGCGAGCGCGTCCTGCGCGACCCAGGCGGCGACCTGGTCGTTGCCGAACTCGGTGACGTCCGGGCCCGCGCCGCCCGCGAGCGCGGCGGTCCACTTCTTCTGGGCGTCGGGCCAGGGGATCCACTGGACCTCCACGTCGGCGCCGGTCTGCTGCTTGAACGCCGCGTTCAGCTCCGACATGTACTTGTCCTGCACGTCGTTGGGCGCCCCGAGCCGCCAGACGGTCAGTTTCTGCCCGGCGAAGGCCGGGCCGGAGGCGGCGGCGGACGCCTTCGCCGACGGTGCCGCCTGGCCGGCCGGCTCGCCGCTCCCACAGGCGGCGACGGCCAAGGCGAGCACGGCCGTCGTGGCCGTCGCGGTGGCGATCTTTGTGATGTTCACGCTGGGTTCTCCCTTCCCGGCCGCGCGGGGGTCGCGCTCTCCGCAGCGGGCGTGGCCGGGGGCGCACGCCGGCGAAGCGCCGTCCTCGCGCTCTGCGCTGTGACATCCCGAGGCCCTGATCGCTTGCCCGCGGGGTGACTGCCGCTAAACTAACAAGAAACTTTCTTAAAAAAAACCCTGTTAGCGGATCGTGACGAGAGGGCGGCCCATGTCAGGACGACATCCCGGAACGCCGCGGCTGCTGCGCCGGCTCAACGACCGCGCGGCGCTGGAGCTGCTGCTGGCCAACGGGCCGCTCACCCGGGGCGAGCTCGGCGAGCACACCGGCCTGTCCAAGGTGACCTCCGGCCAGCTCCTCGCCCGGCTGGAAGAACGCGGCCTGGTCGAGGTCTCCGGATGGCGACCGGGCGGCCGCGGCCCGAACGCCGCCCTGTACGCCGTCGTGCCCGGCAGCGCGTACGTCGCCGGCCTGGAAGTGCTGCCCGACCGGGTGACCGCCGGCGTCGCCGACATCACCGGCGCCCTGATCGCCGAGGTCGCCGTCGACCCCCTGGAGGCCGGGGAACCGGTCAGGACCGTGCACAGCGCCGTCCGGCGCGCCTGCGAGGCGGCGGGCGTGTCGCTGTCCCGGCTGCGCGCACTGGTCATCGGGACGCGTGGCGTGGTGGACCCGCGGACCGGCGACGTGCGCTTCTCCTTCGACCTGCCGTCCTGGCACGCCGGTGTGCTCGCCGACCTGCGCGCCACGCTCGGCTCCTCGGTGTGGATCGAGAACGACGTGAACCTGGCCGCGCTGGCCGAACACGCCTACGGGGCGGCCCGCGGCACCGGCGACTTCGCCCTGGTGTGGGCGGGAGTCGGGCAGGGCCTCGGCGTCATGCTCGGCGGACGGCTGCACCGGGGCTTCACCGGGGGAGCCGGAGAGATCGGGTGGCTCCCGGTCCCAGGCGAGCCGCTCCCGATCGACGTCGCCGAACCGCAGTCCGGCTCCTTCCAGCGCCTGGTCGGCACCGCGGCCCTCACCCGCCTGGCCGCCGTCCACCACCTGCCCACCCCGGCCACCTCCCAAGCCCCGGTCCGGGTCACCTCCTCGGACCCGGACCCGGTCTGCCCCGCACGCTCCGGCCCGGCCTCCGCCCCGCCTTCATCCGCGTCCTCCGGCCAGGGGTCAGCCCCGGTCGCAGGTGCGGCATCGCCCGCACCCCCGAGGGGGCGCGTCCCCGAGACCGGGGCATCCCGCCCGGCTTCCGGCACCCCGGCCGGTCACCCGTCGGCCGGGGCCGAACTGGTCCGGACGGCCGTCGAGGCCGGAGCGGACGGCTTCCTGGACGAGGTGGCCCGGCGGCTGGCCATCGGCGTCGCCGCGATCACCGTCGTGCTCGACCCGGGCCTGATCGTGCTCAGCGGTGACGTGGGCCGAGCGGGCGGCCGGGCGCTCGCCTGGCGGGTCGAGGAGGCCGTGGCCCGCGTCTGCCCGAGCAGGCCCGCGGTCGCCGTCACCGAGGTCGAGGGCAACGCCGTCCTGCGCGGCGCCCTCACCGCGGCCCTCGACCAAGCCCGCGAAGAGGTCTTCTCCAACACCGTCGACGCCCCTGGCTGACTCTGGCAGGCATGCCGGGGGCCACGGAGTCCGCCATGTGGACAAAAGGACCTCACGGGTCGGGTAAAGGATTGGTTATGTAAGACTTGCTGGTCATGCGCGACATCGTCCTCATCTCCGATCCCCGGGTGACGTCCATTCCTGTCGAGGAGAGCGGCGAGGCGCTGGCCGACGTCCGCGGCGTCCTGGGCGTCGATGGCAGGCTGGCCGACCCGCAGGGGGCCTATGCGCACCTGCGGGAAGGGCTGCTCAACCGGCTCCAGGACGCGCAGCGGCACCTCCCGGACGGCTACCGCCTGCTCGTGGTCGAGGGATACCGCCCGCCGGTGCTGCAGCGGCGCTACTTCGAGGAGTACAAGGACGAACTGCGCGCGGCCTTCCCCGAGATGCCCCCCGACGAACTGCACGTCGCCGCCAGCCGGTACGTCTCGCCCATCGAGGTAGCCCCGCACACGGCGGGCGCCGCGGTGGACCTCACCCTCGCCACCGAGGACGGTGTCGAGCTGGACATGGGCACCCCGGTCAACGCCAACCCCGAACAGAGCGACGGGGCCTGCTACACCGACGCCCCCAACATCTCGGCGGGCGCGCGCGAGCACCGCGAGATCCTCTCGGCCGCGCTGGAGTCGGCGGGCCTGGTCAACTACCCGACCGAGTGGTGGCACTGGTCCTACGGCGACCGCTACTGGGCGATGACCACCGGCGCAGCCACCGCGATCTACGGCCCCCGCACCCTGAGCTGACCGCCGGCGAGGTCAGGCGCGCAGGCGCAGGCCGCGCGGGGTGGGGTGGAAGCCCGCGGCCTCCAGCGCGGCGCCGAGCGGGGAGCCGGTGACGGCCTCGCCATCGGCCTTCTCGACCGTCAGCTTGCCGAGGGCGCCGTCGCGCACGGCCAGCGCCAGAGCGTCGACCGCCGGTTGGAGGCGGTCGTCGTCGGTGAAGGACAGCAGTGTCCTGCCCCCGCGCTCGACATAGAGGATCACCCGGCCGTCCACCAGCACCACGAGCGCCCCCGCCTTGCGTCCCGGCTTGTGGGTGACCTCCCCCGGATGCGCGGGCCAGGGCAGCGCCGCCCCGTACGGGTTCACCGGGTCGGTCGCCGCCAGCACCACCGCCCGCCGCTCGCCCGCCGCGGGCACAGGAGCGCCGGGGGCGGGGAGAGTGGCGGCGATGGCGCGCAGGCGGTCGACGGCGCCGGGCAGCGCGAACTGCGCGCCGCCCAGACCTTCCACGAAGTAGCCGCGGCGGCACCGGCCGGTCTCCTCGAAGGCGCGCAGCACCGGATAGACACCGGCGAACCCCCCGGTGAGCCGCTCGGCCGCCACCGCGCCCTTGGTGAGCACGCCGTGCCGTTCGAGCAGCACCTCGGCCTGCGCGTGGGCGCGCTCGGTGGTGCCGGTGGCCACCTCGGGCAGCAGCCACCAGCGCCCGCTGACCGTCGGCGGCCCCGACCGGCTCGGCAGCACGGCCCGGCGCCGCCGGGTCGAGGCCGGCCGGTGTGCCGGACGCCCGGTGCCGAGCGCGGCGCGCAGTGGGGCGAGGGTGTCGCCCGAGACCCGCCCCGCCCACACCAGATCCCACAGGACGCCGGCGAGCGCGGCGTCGTCCAGCGAGCCGGCCCGGGTGGACAGGTCGCGGAAGAACAGCGCGCCTCCGCCGTCCAGGGCGCTCAGCACCTGCTCGTGCAGCGGGGTCATGGAGATCTCGGCGGGCGCGGGCAGCAGCAGCGGAGCGGTGTCGGCGAAGTACAACGCCACCCAGCCGTCGCCCCCGGGCAGCGCCCCCTGGCCGGCCCACAGGACCTCGCCCGAGGCGGTCAGCTCGTCCAGCAGGGCCGGCTCGTACCCCGGCACCCGGCCAGGCAGCACCAGCGTCTCCAGCGCGGACGCCGGCACCGCCGCGCCCTGCAGACGCTCGATCGCCTGCACCAGGGCGTCCATGCCACGCACTGAACGGCCCTCGGTGATGCCGTGCCAGGCCGGGGCGTACGCGGCGAGCGCCTCCGGCGGCACCGGCTCGACCTCTTTGCGCAGCCGGGCCAGCGAGCGGCGGCGCAGCAGCCGCAGCACGCCCGCGTCGCACCACTCCTCGCCCCAGCCACCCGGCCGGAACTCCCCGGCGACGACCCGGCCCGTGGACGCCAGCCGCCGCAGCGCGTCGGCCACGACCGCGACGCCGAGGCCGAAGCGGCTCGCCGCCGTGGCGGCGGAGAACGGGCCGCGGGTGCGGGCGTGCCGGGCGAGCAGGTCGCCGAGCGGATCGGCCACCGGCGCGAGGAAGGCGTGCGGCACCCCGACCGGCAGCGGCACGCCGAGCGCGTCGCGCAGCCGGGCGGCGTCCTCGATGGCGGCCCACTGCTCGGCCCCGCCCACCCGGACGCGGATCGCCCGCCGCGCGGCCTCCAGCGCCTCCGCCCAGCCCGGGTCGCCGCCCCGCACCGCGATGTCCTCCGGCCGCACCGGCCCGTGGGTGCGCAGCAGGTCGGCGAGATCCTCCGGGTCGCGCAGCGGGCGGTCGAGCCGCGCCAGCTCGCGCTCGGTGTCGGCCACGACATCGGGGTCGAGCAGCTCGCGCAGATCGGCCTCGCCGAGCAGCTCGGCCAGCAGGTGGGTGTCCAGGGCCAGTGCCTGGGCGCGCCGCTCGGCCAGCGGCGCGTCCCCCTCGTACATGAAGGCGCCGACGTAGGTCAGCAGCAGCGAGGAGGCGAACGGCGACGCCTGGCTCGTCTCCACCTCGACCACCCGCACCCGGCGGGCGGCGATGTCACGCATCAGCCCCACCAGCCCCGGCACGTCGAAGACGTCCTGCAGGCACTCGCGCATGGTCTCCAGCACGACGGGGAACGAGCCGTACTTGCCGGCGACCTTGAGCAGGTCGGCGGCCCGCTGACGCTGCTGCCACAGGGGTGAGCGCCTGCCGGGAGTGCGGCGGGGCAGCAGCAGCGCCCGCCCGGCGCACTCGCGGAACCGGGACGCGAACAGCGCCGACCCGCCGAGCTCCTCGGTCACGATCTGCTCGATCTCGTCGGCGTCGAACACCGCCACGTCGGTGGGCGCGCCCTCCAGCGTGTCGGGGATGCGCAGCACGATGCCGTCGTCGGAGTGCAGGGCCTGGACGTCCACGCCGTACCGTTCGCGCAGCCGCCGCCCGATCGCGAGGGCCCACGGCGCGTGGACGCGGGCGCCGAAGGGGCTGTGCACCACCACCCGCCAGTCGCCGAGCTCGTCGTGGAAGCGCTCGATGAGCAGGGTGCGGTCGTCGGGGACGTACCCGGTGGCCTCGCGCTGCTCGGCGAGGTAGGAGAGCAGGTTGCCGGTGGCGAAGGCGTCGAGCCCCGCCGCGGCCAGGCGGCCGGTCTCGCCCGCCGACAGCTCGCGGACGAAGGCGCCCAGCGCCCGGCCCAGCTCGGCCGGGCGGCCGAGGGTGTCACCGTGCCAGAACGGCAGCTTCCCGGGCCGGCCGGGGGCGGGGGAGACCAGCACCCGATCGGCGGTGATGTCCTCGATGCGCCAGGAGGTCGCCCCCAGCACGAAGACGTCGCCCACGCGGGACTCGTACACCATCTCCTCGTCCAGCTCGCCGACCCGCCGGCCGCCGCGCCCGGTGTCGCCGCCGGCCAGGAAGACGCCGAACATGCCGCGGTCGGGGATGGTGCCGGCATTGGTGACCGCGAGACGCTGCGCGCCGGGACGGCCGGTCAGGCGGCCGGTCACGCGGTCCCACACGATGCGCGGGCGCAGCTCGGCGAACTCCTCGCCGGGGTAGCGCCCGGCCAGCATGTCCAAGGTGGCCTCGAGGGCGCTCCTGGGGAGCGTGGCGTACGGGGCGGCCCGCCGCACCAGGGTCTCCAGCTCGTCGACGGTCCACTCGTCCAGCGCGCACATGGCGACGATCTGCTGGGCGAGGACGTCGAGGGGATTTCGGGGGTAGCGCATCTCCTCGATCTCGCCGGACTTCATGCGCTCGGCGACGACGGCGGTCTGCAGCAGGTCGCCGCGGTACTTGGGGAAGATCACGCCCTTGGAGACCGCGCCCACCTGGTGGCCGGCCCGGCCGATGCGCTGCAGGCCGCTGGCCACGCTGGGCGGGGCCTCGACGCAGGCCACCAGGTCGACCGCGCCCATGTCGATGCCGAGCTCGAGGCTGGAGGTGGCGACGACGGCCGGCAGGCGCCCCGACTTGAGGGCCTCCTCGATCTGGGCGCGCTCCTCCTTGGACACCGACCCGTGGTGGGCGCGGACGATCTCGGGCAGCGCCCCGGCGCTCGCCCCCGCCTGCGCCATCATCGCCGCGGGAGTGGAGATCGAGGCCAACGGCCGCGGAGCCCCGTCACCCCGGGACCGGGCGCCGGCGGAGAACTCGTCTGCCGAGGCGGCAGGCAGTGGGCCGCCGGCGTGCGGCGCGGCCGTTCGCGGGGCGTCGCCGGCGGAAAGGTCGCCTCCTGCCGGGGTCGTCCAGAGGTCGTCGGGAGAGAACGGGGCCGCCTGGCCGGCGGCCGCCTCTTCGTGGGCCAGCTCGTTGAGCCGGGTGCACAGGCGTTCGGCCAGGCGCCGGGAGTTGGCGAAGACGATGGTCGAACGGTGCGCCTGTATGAGGCCGAGCAGGTGCGCCTCCACATGAGGCCAGATGGACCGCCGCGCCGGAGGCTCCAGCCAGGCCGCCTCGTCATCGCGGGGCGGCCCCTGCGGTGGGACGACATCCAGCTCGGTCATGTCCTCCACAGGGACGACCACGTCCACCTCGATGACCTTCTCGGACGGCGGCTGGATGACCGTCGTCGGACGCGAGCCCCCCAGGAAGGTCGCGACCTCGCTCACCGGACGCACCGTGGCCGACAGGCCGATGCGCTGCGCCGGCCGGCTCAGCAGCGCGTCGAGCCGCTCGAGCGTCAGCGCCAGATGGACTCCGCGCTTGGTCGCCGCCACCGCGTGCACCTCGTCGACGATGACCGTCTCGACGTCACGCAGCGCCTCACGGGCCTGGCTCGTCAGGATCAGGTAGAGCGACTCTGGCGTGGTGATCAGGATGTCGGCCGGGGCGGTGGCGAAGCGCCGGCGGTCCTCGGCCGTGGTGTCGCCCGAACGCATGGCCACCGAGATCTCGGGGGCGGGCAGGCCGAGGCGCCGGGCCGTCTGCTTGATGCCGGTGAGCGGGGCGCGCAGGTTGCGTTCGACGTCCACGGCCAGGGCCTTCAGCGGCGACACGTAGACCACCCGGCACCGACGGGGAGCGCCCTTGTCCCGCGCTCGCCCGGCGGTCTTTCTCCCGCCTGCGCCGCTTCGGCGACCCGCACCGCCCTGATGGCCCGCGTCGCTCTCGTGAGCGGTTCCGGTGGCCATGTGATCGGCGGCGAGGCGGTCGAGCGACCAGAGGAAGGCGGCGAGGGTCTTGCCCGACCCGGTCGGGGCCACGACGAGGGTGTTGTCCCCCTGCGCGATCGACCGCCACGCCCCCTCCTGCGCAGACGTGGGCGCGGCGAAGGCGTCGGTGAACCACTGCCTGGTCACCGGAGTGAAATGGTCGAGCGCGGATCCGGTCACCGCTTCATCATGCAACCCGCCACCGACAGAACGCGCCACCACCCGTCCCGGCACTGCTCATCAGCGGAGAGAAGGCATCGTCGTCGGCTCCGGGGCCTGCCCGCGGAGTCCAGTGGCGCAAGGGTCGGCGGGCCCGGACTTGACATAGGGCCTGTCCGGAATATCCCGTGGAGTATGGACATCGATTACGCGGCCATCGAGGCGACTCGAGAGCGGATCCGCGAGCACCACCTTCGCGCACAGCGGCCGGAGAGCAGCGCGCGTGGACTGCACCACTTCGCGCTGATCTGCTCCGACGTCGAGCAGACCATCCGGTTCTACCAGGGGCTCCTGGAGTTCCCGCTGACCGAGATCTTCGAGAACCGCGACTACAAGGGTTCCAACCACTTCTTCTTCGACATCGGCAACGGCAACCTGCTGGCCTTCTTCGACCTGCCGGGGCTCGACCTCGGGCCGTACCAGGAGGTGCTCGGCGGCCTGCACCACATCGCGATCTCCGTCGAGCGCGGCAAATGGGAGAGGCTGAAGGACAAGCTGGACGCCGCCGGGGTGCCGTACCAGGTCGAGAGCGACGCCTCGATCTACCTTCGCGACCCCGACGGAGCGCGCCTGGAGTTGCTGGCCGACCCGCTCGGCGAAATGTACGGCTCGCGCGTGCTGTGACCGCGGCGGGGAGCGGGAGCGGCCCGCCGCGGGCGCGGTCCCCGGAAAGGGTGGCGCCGGCCGGGCGCGGTCCGCGCACGCCGGCCCGGCGACCATACTGAAGGCATGCGCCTGACGGAGTTCTGGAACCGGATGAACCGCCACTTCGGCGAGACGTACGCCGAGTCCTGGGCGCGTGACTACGTCATCGCCGGGCTCGGCGGCCGCACCGTGATACAGGCGCTCGCCGAGGGCGAGTCCGCCAAGGACGTGTGGCGCGCCGTCTGCCAGGTCACCGACGTCGACTCCCGCCTGCGCTGAAGACGCCGCCCGGCGGTTGCCGGCCCGGCCGTCCTTCCCGCTGTGCTCCGGCCCGCCCCCTGCCGGGGGCGCGTCCGTCGGGGGCCGTGCGCCACCCGGTGAGCGTCTCCCGGGTTCCGCCCGCCGTGGCGGCGGTGTGGGGCGTTGACCTGTGATCGAACAGTCGTTCGGCTATATTGGGCATGCCGAGCCGCCGACGTCCTGGCCCGCCTCCAGGAAATTGTCGGTGGCACCCCGTAGCTTGCGAGCGACGGAAACGACTTCGACTCAACCCTCCAGGGGGCACTCCATGGCAGCCAACGACCGCGAGAAGGCCCTTGAGACCGCGCTCGCCCAGATCGAGCGGCAGTTCGGCAAGGGCTCTGTCATGCGCCTCGGCGACGACGCACGAGCTCCCATCGAGGTGATCCCGACCGGGGCCATCGCGCTCGATGTCGCCCTCGGCATCGGCGGCTTCCCCCGCGGCCGCATCGTCGAGATCTACGGTCCCGAGTCCAGCGGTAAGACCACCGTGGCGCTGCACGCCGTCGCCAACGCGCAGCGGGCCGGCGGCATCGCGGCGTTCATCGACGCCGAGCACGCGCTCGACCCCGACTACGCCCGCAAGCTCGGCGTGGACACCGACGCCCTGCTGGTCTCCCAGCCCGACACCGGTGAGCAGGCCCTCGAGATCGCCGACATGCTGATCCGCTCCGGCGCGATCGACCTCCTCGTGATCGACTCGGTGGCGGCCCTCGTGCCCAAGGCCGAGATCGAGGGCGAGATGGGCGACAGCCACGTCGGCCTGCAGGCCCGCCTCATGTCCCAGGCCCTGCGCAAGATCGCCGGCGCGCTCAACAACACCGGCACGACCGCCATCTTCATCAACCAGCTCCGCGAGAAGATCGGCGTGATGTTCGGCTCGCCCGAGACCACGACCGGCGGCAAGGCGCTCAAGTTCTACGCCTCGATCCGGCTGGACGTCCGGCGCATCGAGACGCTCAAGGACGGCACCGAGCCGGTCGGCAACCGCACCCGGGTCAAGGTCGTCAAGAACAAGATGGCCCCGCCCTTCCGCCAGGCCGACTTCGACATCCTCTACGGCATCGGCATCTCCCGTGAGGGTGGCCTGATCGACATGGGGGTCGAGCACGGCTTCGTCCGCAAGGCCGGCGCCTGGTACACCTACGAGGGCGACCAGCTCGGCCAGGGCAAGGAGAACGCCCGCAACTTCCTGAAGAACAACCCCGACATCGCCAACGAGATCGAGAAGAAGATCAAGGAGAAGCTCGGCGTCGGCCCGCGCCTCGACACTCCGGCCGAGCCCGCCGCTCCTCCCGCCCCGGCCGCCGCTCCCGCCGGGCGTGGCGCCAAGGCTCCCAAGCCGGGCGACGTGTGATCGGGCCTCAGCCTGTGCCGATGCCTGATCAGAGTTGATCCGCCATGCCCGCACGCGACGACGCCCCCGGCCACCCGCGGCCCGGTGACTGGGGGGCATGGCCGCAGGAGCCGGCACCCGGCTCGGCGGCGGCCGCCGGGCCCGCGGCCGATCCCGAGGCGGTGGCGCGGGCGGTCTGCCTGCGGCTGCTGACCCTGGCGCCGCGCACCCGCGCCCAGCTCGCCGAGGCGCTGCGCAAGCGGAACGTCCCCGACGAGGCCGCCGAGACGGTCCTCGCCCGGTTCTCCGACGTCGGGCTCATCGACGACGAGGCGTTCGCCGCGGCGTGGGTGAGCTCCCGGCACGCCGGGCGCGGCCTGGCCCGGCGTGCCCTGGCCGCCGAGCTGCGCACCCGCGGCGTCGAGGAGGAGGTCGTGCGCGACGCGGTCGACCGGCTCGACCCCGACCAGGAGTACGAGACCGCTCGCGGGCTCGTGGCCCGCAAACTGCGCGGCACCCGTCACCTGGAGCCCGCGGCCCGGGTCCGCCGGCTGGCCGGCATGCTCGCCCGCAAGGGCTACTCGGGCGGCCTCGCCTACCGCGTCGTCCGAGAGGCACTGGAAAACGAGGGCGCTCCCACCGACGACCTCCCCGACTCCTTCGACTGATTCCCGGCAGGGGATGAGGTGGGCAAGACCGTCGTGGAGAAGGTCGTGCTGATCGGGCCGGCCGTCGGCGCACCGAGGGCTCGACCGGCACCGATGACGGATGCGTGGCGACCTCGGCGCAGGCCGTCACTGTAGGTGCGATGATGGTGATGGCATGTGATCGCGCACGAGGAGGCAGCCGATGACCACGGCCCTTCCCGAGTGGTTCTACCCCGGGCCTCCCGGCGGGTGGACCGCCGACATGCTCGATCGGCTTCCCACGGACGCGCCGCCGCACGTCGAACTGATCGATGGGTCACTCATCATGATGTCGCCGCGGAGCGCCTTCCACATGCTCATGCTCCGGCTCCTCGAACGTGAGCTCGACCCGCCGGACGAGCTGTTCGTGGTGCGCGAGATGAGTGTGACCCTGGGTGTCAGGCAGCGTCCTGAGCCGGACATCCTCATCGTGAAGCGCGCCGCGATGGCCGATCTCACCAGGACGTCCTTCCGGCCCGAGGACGTCCACCTGGTCGTCGAGGTCGTCTCGCCGGAGTCGGTCGAGCGTGATCGGACCACCAAACCGATCAAGTACTCCGATGCGGGCATCAGGTTCCTGTGGCGGGTCGAGCAGGAGGAGGCCGCTCCGGTGGTCTACACCTTCGAGCTGGAGCCCAGTGTCAAGGCGTACGTCCCGACCGGGGTTCACCGCGGGCGGTTGCGGACGTCCATCGGGTTCGACGTGGACATCGACCTCGATCTCGGGCGGCTCGTGCGCTGAGTCACAGGTCGCGCAGGGCGGGGAGGAGCTCCTTCTCGGCCCAGCCGAGGAACTCACGCTGATGGTCGCCGCCCACCTGCACCAGCGCGACGTGGGTGAAGCCCGCGTCGGTGAACTTCTTGACGGCGCGCACCACCGCGTCCACGTCCGAGCCGCAGGGGACCTGCTCGGCCACGTCCTCCGGCTGGACGAACTGCGCGTAGGCCTCGAAGTTCACCGGTCCCGGCAGTTCGGACAGCACCTTCCAGCCCGCGGGGAACCATCTCCACAGCCGGTGGGCCCGCTGCCTGGCCGCTTCGGCGTCGGTGTCGTAGCAGACGGCGAGCTGTCCGAAGACCGGCTTCCCGGCGCCTCCGGTGGCATGGAACCGCGACACCAGCTCGGCGTCGGGCTGGACGGCGATGAGGGCGTCGCCGTACTCGGCGGCGAGGTCGGCCGACTGGGGCCCGGAGGCGGCGACGCCGATCGGCACCGGCTCGCAGGGCAGGTCGTAGAGCTTGGCGGAGTCGACGGTGAAGTGGTCACCGCGATAGCTGACGTACTCGCCGGTGAACAGCGCCTGGATGATCTCGACGGCTTCGCCGAACATCTCGTGCCGGATGTTGACCGGTGGCCAGCCACGCCCGAGGACGTGCTCGTTGAGGTTCTCGCCGGCGCCGAGGCCGAGGGTGAAGCGGCCGTCCGACAGCGCCCCCGTGGTCGCCGCCTTCTGGGCGACCACGGCCGGGTGGTAGCGCATGATCGGGCAGGTGACGTAGGTCATGAACGGGATGCGTTCGGTCGCCTGCGCCACGGCGCCGAGCACCGACCAGGCGTAGGGGGAGTGCCCCATGTCCTCCAGCCATGGGAAGTAGTGGTCGGAGATGATCTCGTAGTCGAACCCCGCCTGCTCGGCGGCCACGGCGTCTTCGACGAGCCGTTTGGGCGGGGACTGCTCGCACATGAGCGTGTAGCCGATCTCTGCCATGGCGGCCCCATACCCCGCCGATCGCGGAACGTGCCCACGGCCCGCAAAATCTTCCAGGTCCCGCCCTGGGACCTAGAGATCTCTCATGACCGTACATCGACCCGCTTTGCTGATTTATCCCTGCATACAGGGATAAATCAGGCAGACGAGGGGCTCGTCTCGCTGCGTCGAAGGGGGCGAAACGGGTTTGACGGGCGGACTTTGCTTGCTCGTTACCTCTCTGACGCTTAATCTCGACCACAGTGAGGAGTTACTCCGCGCAGTGCGGATTGCCATAACGGTGCAACGACGGACGATCAAGAACGATCACCACCAGCGGACCGGCGCTCCCGTGCCGGCGCGTTGGCATGCTCGTCCGGCCTGGATCGCACGGTCAGGCCGGTCCGTGCTGTGCGTGTGACCCCTCGCGTGCTGAGGCTCGCGATGCGAGGAGGGGTGGGCGCGCATGAATTCGACAGTCGTGATCATGCTGGCGGTAGCCGTGGTCCTGCTGGCGCTTGTCGCGATTGTCGCGCTTGCCGTGCTGATACGCCGCACCGGTGGCGACCGGACCGCGAGGCAGGGCCCCACCGCCGAAGAGCTGGCCGACGTCCAGGCCGAGCTCGACCAGGCGCGCCGCGAGGGCACCGAGATCCGGGTCAAGGCCGAGTCCGACGCCGGTGAGATGCTCCGCCGGGCAGAGGTCGTCGCCGAAGACGCCTTGCGCGTGCGCAAGGAGGTCGAGGAGGAGACCCGGACGCTGAAGAACGAGCTCAAGGAGCTGCGCTCCGATCTCGAACGCCGGGAGAATCGCCTGGCCGGGCGGGAGCAGCGCCTGGACGAGGAGGCTCGCAGGCTGGCCGAGCGCGGCAGGAAGCTCGCCGAGACCGAGTCGGAGCTGGCCGACCGCCGCGCGGAACTCGACCACATCGAGGAGAAGCGCCGCGAGGTGCTCGAACGGGTCGCCGGGCTGACCGCCGAGCAGGCCAAGTCCGAGCTGGTGATGACCATCGAGAACCAGGCCAAGCGCGAGGCGGCGCTGATCGTCCGGGAGATCGAGAGCGAGGCCCGCCGGGAGGGCGAGAAGCGCGCCTGCAAGATCGTCACGCTGGCCGTTCAGCGCGTGGCCACCGAGCAGACCGCCGAGTCGGTGGTCAGCGTGCTGCACCTGCCGGGTGACGAGATGAAGGGGCGGATCATCGGCCGCGAGGGCCGCAACATCCGGGCCTTCGAGTCCACGACCGGGGTCAACCTGATCATCGATGACACCCCGGAGGCCGTGCTGCTGTCGTGCTTCGACCCGGTGCGGCGCGAGACGGCGCGGCTGACCCTGGAGAAGCTCGTCCTGGACGGCCGCATCCATCCGCAGCGCATCGAGGAGGCGTACGAGCGCAGCAAGGAGGAGGTCAAGGACCTGTGCGTCCGGGCCGGTGAGGACGCCCTGGTCGAGCTGGGCATCACCGACATGCACCCCGAGCTGATCACCCTGCTCGGTCAGCTCCGCTACCGCACCTCCTATGGGCAGAACGTGCTCAAGCACCTCATCGAGTCGGCGCACATCGCGGGCATCATGGCCGCCGAGCTGCGTCTGGACCCGATGCTGCTCAAGCGCTGCACGGTCCTGCACGACATCGGCAAGGCGCTCACCCACGAGGTGGAGGGCAGCCACGCGCTGATCGGCGCCGAGATCGCCCGCCGCTACGGCGAGCACGAGGACGTCGTGCACGCGATCGAGGCGCACCACAACGAGGTCGAGGTCCGCACGGTCGAGGCGGTGCTCACCCAGGCCGCCGACGCGATCAGCGGCAGCCGCCCGGGCGCGCGCCGCGAGTCGCTGGAGGCGTACGTCAAGCGGCTGGAGCGCCTGGAGGAGATCGCGCAGTCCTACGACGGCGTCGAGAAGGTCTTCGCCATGCAGGCGGGCCGCGAGATCAGGGTGATGGTCAGGCCGGAGGCCATCGACGACATCCAGGCACAAGTGATCGCCCGTGACGTGGCCAAGCAGGTCGAGGAGGAGCTGACCTACCCGGGCCAGATCCGCATCACCGTCGTCCGCGAGTCGCGCGCCACCGAGTTCGCCCGCTGACCCACCGCCCGATCGGCTCGCCTCAGCGGCGCGGGAAGGTTCCGTTCGCGCGTGGCCGGCGACCGGTGGCCGACCAGCGGCCCCCGTGCCGGAATGCCCTTCCGGCCGGCGAGTCCGGGCCCGCGCCGGCGGGTCGCCGGGCGCCGGTGGGGGGAGTCGCGAGCCGGCGCCGCATGGCCGGACCACACGTCCTCGGTCCCGCCCGCGAATCTCTGGGCGGGGGCTCATGTGTGCGGCGCGCGGGTCAGCCGCGGAAGATCTGCTGGTAGAAGGACAGCTCGGCGGCGAGGGCGGCGCTCTTGGTCTCGGCCCGGCGGAACTCGTGGCCCTCGCCCTCGAAGGCGAGGTACACACACGGCACGCCGCGCTCGTTCAGCGCCGCCGCGAACGCCTCCGGCTGCGCCGGGGGCACGATCGGGTCTTCCTGGCCCTGCATCAGCAGCATCGGGCGGTCGACCTGCCCGCACCGGGCCAGGGGCTCACGTGAGGCGTACAGCAGCGGGTCGGGCGGGCCGACGAGCCATTCGACGTACCGCGACTCGAAGTCGTGCGTCGTGGCGGCCAGCGGCGCCAGCGTGCTGATCGCCGCGACCGCGACCGCGCCGCAGAACAACCCCGAGGAGCAGCACGCGGTCAGAGCGGTCCACGCCCCGGCGCCGGCGCCCCTGATCGCGATGCGGGCCGGGTCGGCGTGGCCGTCCGACAGCAGCCACTCGGCGGCGGCGATGACGTCCTCCACGTCGACGATGCCCCAGTGCCCCTTCAGCCGCTCCCGGTAGGCGCGGCCGTAGCCGGTGGAGCCGCCGTGGTCGACCTCGATGATCCCGATGCCCCGGCTGGTGAGGAACGCCTTGCGCAGGTCGAGGGCGGAGGTGGTGTGCCAGGCCGGCCCGCCGTGGACGTCCACCACGTACGGCGGCGGGGCGTCTCCGGCGCGCACCGAGGGGTTGGCCGGCGGGTGGACGCGCGCGTGCACCCGCCGCCCGGACCGCCCGCGGATCTCCACCCGGCGCGGCTCCGGCAGGTAGTCAGGGTGCGGAAGCTCGCCGATGTCGCTGCGCAGGCTCTCGGCCCGTCCCGTCGCGGTGTCCACCCGCACCACCGACCGGGGGATGCCCGGCCCGTAGGCGACGCCGCACACCGTGGCGCCGTCCACGCTGAGGCAGGGCACCCAGCCGTCGTAGGGCAGGTCGAGGTCGGTGAGCGTGCCTGTGCGCGGGTCGAGGACGCCCAGGCGCAGGTCGGGACGTCCGTGCAGCACCGCGAGCCGGCCGTCGGGGAGCACGGCGTACGGCGCGCCGCCGAGCTCCCCGGGCGCCCAGGCGAACTCTTCCTCCGCGGGGTACAGCGCGCGCGGCTCGGCCTCGCCGTGTGCGCCGATCTCGTAGAGGTTCCACCATCCGCTGCGGTCGGAGATCGCGTACAGGGTGGAACGGTCCTTCCACCGCGGGGCCAGCACCGACTCGGCCGGGCCGCCCATGACCGTCCACGAGGCGCCGTCGGCGAGCCGGGTGACGCGCAGGAACGTGCCGGTCCAGGGCATGCTCGGGTGGTCCCAGCAGATGTAGGCGACATGCCCGCCGTCGGGGGAGATCGCCGGGAAGGCGTAGAAGTCGCTGCCGGACACCCGCCGGCGGGGCTCACCGCCGCGTAAGGGCACCGACACGATGGAGCGGGTGACCTTCCCCTCGCCGGCGTGGCGCTCCTGTACGCACCACACCTCGTCGTCGTGCACGGCCGGCTCGGCGTAGCGCAGCCCGCACGGCGTCTCGGGCTCAGGAGTGATCGCCACCGGCGGGCCGCCCTGCTGCGCGCCGCCGACCTCGGGGGTGGCGGGGACGAGGTGGAGCCGCTGGTCGCCATGGGAGGCGAACACCACGCCGACGCCCGGCGCCACGGCGTACGAGCGCCCGCCGTACTCGTGGACGCGGGTGCGGGCGTCCCAGGGGGCGGGCAGCAGCTCCCGGCGGACGCCGTCCGCGGCCTGGTGGACGATGGTGCGCCGGCCGCCTTCGGTGGGGCGGTCCTCCTCCCACCAGATCGCGCCGGCGACCGCCGTCGGGTACCCGGGACGCAGGCCGCAGCGGACGACGTCGGCCGTGGAGATGGGCGAGGGCCAGGCACCGAACGGCGCGGAGGGGGGCCCGGACATGCGCTCGGGGGGCATAGCCGCATCCTGCCGGAAAACCGCGCCCCGCGTGGCGGCTACGGCACTGATCGTAATTCACGTACCGTGGTAAAGCACGCTAAGACGGATGTTTCTCCCCGTCCGCAACCCCCGGCAGGCCCGAATCGGCTCTCTGGACCGGCCCGGATCACACGCCCAGGCCGGCCCGGACCGCACGCGACAGGATCGGACCCCGGGCCAGACGCGTGCTGTTGCCGGAGAAGCGGGGACGGCCGGAGGCGCGGGACCTCGGCCGTGGATGCCCGTGCGTAACCGGTCTCGAAGCTGAGGAAGATTGGCAGCGTACGGCGTCACCGCAGGCCGGCTCGCGATGGAACAGATCCGTGCACGCCCGCACAAGCAGGTGCTTATCCGTACCCGACAACGCCGGCCGCGCCTGCGGGTCGCCTGTGGTCGTTTAACGTGTCGGCTGAACTCCTGTTGAAGATCGGCGGTCCATAAAAGTCCCTTCGACCGGTGCGTCACGGTATCGGGCCAGAACTCGAGGTCACGGCAATCTCCGTATTATAACCCCTCGGACCGCATCCTCCGGGACCAAGCCGTACACCCGCGAGTCGACGCTCCCTTCGGAATTATCGCCCAACACGGCGAACCTGCCCCGAGGGATTCGTTCCGGCAATGTATGAGAGAATGCCTTCTGGATTTCTTGCGGGAGTGGGTCTCCGGGAAGAGCGACAACTCGCTTCACTGCGAGATGACCCATTCTAGATCTCGGCACATTCGGTTGGGACGACCGCGCCAGGCGCCGGTTGCCCCATCTGATGGCGAACGGTCCCACTCCGTGATCGGCAGCACGGGGTGAGGGTCCTATCGGTTGCTTGATCACTACGGCCTGGCCCCTCTCGAGATTGTTCAGATCAGATCTTCGCGCGAGAAGGCGGTCGCCCGGCGTGTAAGTAGGTCTCATGCTGTTTCCAATGACGGTCACGCGGAAGAACCGACGGCGAAAGAAGGCGGCAAGGCATATCAGGGGGAGTGTCATCAGGCCGATCAGGGCCAAGGATGTCAGAACGAGGCTCATCTCCAGCACTCCTTGAAACGGGTCCGGTGGAGTCGGATCAATGATCGACCTCTACGGCCGGCCATGTGCCGCCGTAGGCCTCCGCCTGGATCCTGAATAGCTGTGCGTACGTCCCATCTTGTGCCATGAGCTGTTCGTGATCCCCGGCCTCGCTGATGACACCGCCCTCCAGCACCACTATCTGGTGGCTATTTCGGGTGCCGCCCAGCCTGTGAGATATGATGACGTTGGTCATTCCTAGGCGATGCCGGCCGATATTCTGGAGTATCTCGTGCTCTGCTCTCGCGTCAAGGCCCGAGCTCGGCTCGTCCATTAGCAATAGATCAGGCTGGGGCTTGTACAGCGCGCGGGCCAGGGCCAGCCGCTGCCATTGCCCGCCCGACAACGCGATACCGGTCTTCGTGTCAGTCTTCTCTGATTCGGAGAAGAATATGCGGCTCAACAGCGTGTCGTACCCGTCGGGCAGATCAAGTATCGCGTCATGCAGTCCGACCAGCCTCGAGGTGCTTTCGAGCGCATGCTGATCACCGGACAGTAGGAGATCTCCGATCTCTATGTTCTCTCTCGCCGTAAGATCGTATTCCATATAGTCCTGGAAGACGACGCGGATGCGACGTCGAAGCTGTTCCACAGGTATGTCCCTGACGTCTACCCCATCCCATAGGACACGTCCACGGGTAGGCTCATAGAGACGACATGCGAGTTTCACCAAGGTTGACTTTCCGGCACCATTCGCCCCGACCAGGGCCGTGGTCGTTCCTACGGGAATCTCGAGGTTGACTCCCCGCAGCACCCATGGTTGATCGTCGCCATAACGGAACCAGACGTCATCGAAGACGATCCGCTCTTTAAGCGGAGGCGCAGTGGTCAGGCTAGCGGCTCTCGGCTGCTCACTGGGGGCGGCCTCAATGACCGTCAGGAAATGGCCGAACAGCAGCAAAGAGTTCTGTGTCCGCGCGATCTCCCTCACAATAGCGGGGATGGAGCTTTGGATGGCACCGAGTGCGGCGACGAACATCGTCAGGTCGCCGATGCTCAATTCATGACTGAGAGATGCGTTCACGGCCCACAGAAGGCCAACTCCACCGATGAGCGCCGACAGGCCGGCGAGAGAAGTCTGGCTGAACACTTCCCGTCGCTGCAACGCGCGTTTCGCTGATATGATCTGCCGTCGCTCCGCCGTCATTCGCTCGCGCAAGTGATCGCCGATGTCGTAGATGCGGATCTCTTTGGCCGCTTTCGCGCTAGAGAGCAGACTCCGGTAGAAGAACTCCCTGCGCTCGGCGGGGCCGGTGGTCCATAGCATCTGGGCCCGTCTTCCCGACAGAGACATCTCCAGCAGCACCGCGGGGATGATAGATGTGAGCACACAGATCGTCATGACCGGGCTCAACACCATGAGGGTGCCAAGAAATCCCACCACGGTGAGCACACCCCGTGTCGCTCCCACAGCACCGCTTACGACGTCTGACGGAGTCTTGCCTCCAGACTGTTGAGCCAGTCGCAAGTGATCCAGGAACTTCGGATCTTCGAATCGGCTCAAGCCAGCCAAGGAGTTGACGGCCCGGAACAGATCGCTCTGGGCTACTAGGCTGACCTGCTCTTCAAGCTGAAAGCGCGCGTACTGAGATAGCTGAGGGAGGACTGCTAGCGCCAGGCCGATCACGGCGAGAGAGACGGGGAGAAGCGCGTGCGCGAAGGGTTGGCGGCTACTGAGCTGGTCGATTATCTCTTTGGTCACCCATGCGGCCGCGATCGGCAGCAGAGCTGCGGTGATCGTCAGAGCGCAGTAACTCACCAGATAAATGCGAGGTATGGTCAGAACAAGTCGTAGCGCCTGTTCGAGGCACACTCTGATGGGATGGCTCTGCTCGGAGGGAGTCCCGATGCCGAAGCGCATGTCGCGACTCAGATGGTGTTGGCTGGAGTGGGTAGTGATGTGGGGTTGCTCGCCGTTCTGGTGCTTCCGATGAACAGCTCGTCCCCGTCTCTTCTGACGCTGCACATGGTTGGAAATGAACTCACGGCGAAAGCGGTGGCCACCGGACCGAAGTGATCTTCGACTATCACTCTTCCCACCGATGTGAGCTGCGTGACCATCTCTTCCGCTGCGATCGCATCGCCGACCACGACAGCAATCACCTGTTCTTTGGTCTCGCCTCGCTGCGCAGCGCTGATGAAGTAGGGGAGTTTCTCGTGGCACGTGCCGCAGTCAACCATGAAGAACCCAACGGTCATGCCGTCTTGCAGGTCGTTCCGCGACAGTGGGGCCTGGTCTACCGTGATGCTCTGGAAATCACTGATCGGCGTGCCCGCCGGGAGGCTCTTGATCTCCGGCAGGGACCGCGTCTGGAGTCCAGTGGAGTTCGTTCCATGGCGAAGCCGGCGAATCACGCCGATGAGAAGGATGAAGTTCAGCATCGAAAGCAGACCCACGAGCGAGATCGCTACGCTGACAACTGACATGATTGCTCCTTCAGATGGTTCGGCCGCCCATGGTGAGTTGCACGCGGAGAAGCTCCATCAGAGCTGGGGACTCAAACCCGGAACACCTCTATGATCTCGTCAATAGAGGCGATGAGAACTCCTAAGATCGCGCCCGCTGCGATGGTCATGGTCAAAGGAGCGGAATCCAGGGACGGCGTGGGTTCACTGGCGATCGCCATCAGGCCGGCCAGCGACATCGCCAGCAGAACTAGATTTCTTGCCACTTGTAGTGGCCCAACGGGGGTGGCCGAGGTTCCGAAGCAGCGGCAACTGCGTCGATGCCCCCGCCTTATGACGATCAACAATGCGCCGGTGAAGATCAATAGAAGGGTCGAACTCAGTAGAAAGCCGATGGTGGCGGTCTCTGCGGGGCCTATCAATAGAAGTACGACAGCCGCCTCGGAGAAGACTGTGACCTGGCTTAGACGGCGCACCATGGGTGCTGGCAGGACCTCAAGAGCTTCAACGCTCTCCAGGAATGCCGCTCGTGCCGCCCGGCTGCGAAGTTTACTGAATGCCGCGATGCCGAAAGTTGTCGCGAGTAGACAACGACTTAAAATGGCCATCAAGTCCATGCGCAACCTACCAGATGACTTGGTATTGCTCCCCGATTTGATTTACTCGTCATAGGACCATGTCGGCCGTCCACCCGCCGTAGTGGCTCGCGTGGACGGCCGGAACATCGGTTTTCGGACGCTGCGTATTTCTAGCAGCAGGAGTCGTAGGTGCTACAGAGGTAACCCGAGGCGTCTACGCAGCACACCTTCCACCGTTCTTCCCACCCCCACCCGCACGCAAAGGTCGCGTGGCATGATGAAACGAGTGTGTAGGTGCAATCGTCGTCCGCGGTGGCCGTCTCCCGTGTAACCACCATGTTCAGGAGACGATCGGCCATCGATGCTACGGCGTCTTTCATTTCCCACCTTTCTGGTGATCGGCCTAGCCTTGTTTTAACATGCGTCAGCTTGTTACGGAAGGGCGGATAAGTAGTATGCCGGTTACTCCTTGTGGCATCCAGCGCTGACGCCGTGTCGAATGGACAGTTGACCTGCGCTTCCTGGCTGTTGGATGCAGGTTTCCAGTCATGAGAGATTGCTTAATATGCTTGGTGGGAAGGCCGATGGCTCGGCAACAGAAGCGTGTGTCGCGAGGTCCCCAGGCAATCATGCGGGCGAACGCCGGGTTTATGTGGTCAACCCCGCGGCCGTGTGATATGTGCGGTCCGATCCAGTTGGCGGCGAAGCCGAGCAAGGGGCAGGTCGCGCTGACCGGTGTCCTTGCAGTGCGGATACAGCTCTCGCCACGGCGCATTGCCGGACGGCGCGGTTCTGGGCCGGTCGAGTTGCCCAGCCGCCGCTGAGATGCGATCAAGCGGGCGTCTGATCCTGCGAATTTCGTCCGCACCTCGGATCGGCGCACGACGAAGCAGGGCTGGGGGTGTTCCAAGCGGTGGCACAGCGTGCGCTACTCAAGGCAGTCCTGGCCGGCCGCACCGGGGGCTCACTGCGCGGGGTCGATGAGCGGTCGCCCCAGCAATGCCGGACAGCGGACCGGTCACGATTAGTGACGCTTAATGGCTGGGGTTACGGGGGGCGGAGGTCCAGGCCGGTCTTGGCGAGGAAGGCGGTGAGGCGGGCGGGGCGGTACTGCATCCGTTTGAGCCGGTTCTTCACCAGGGCGATCAGCTGATCGATGGTGCGCATGGCGAGGTTGGCCAGGCTCTTCTTCATGTGCGCCCATACGGCCTCGACCGGGTTCAGCTCGGGGGCGTAGGCGGGCAGGTAGAACACCGTCAGCTACGGGCGGGCGGCGATCAGGCGTCGCATCTCGGCGGAGGTGTGGGTGTTCAAGTTGTCCCAGACCACCACGATCGGCCCGCCGAGCTGCTGGTGGGCGGCGTCGAACTGCGCGGCGTAGTCGGCCTCACCGAACCCTCGGCGTTCGCCCTTGCGCCCGCGATGGGTCCGGAGCCGGTAGATCAGCCGCGGCCGCTGCTGCGGGATGGCCAGCCGGGTGGCGATCAGGCCGACGATCGACACGCGTCCGGTGCCCTTGACCGGCAGCGACACGATCGGGGTGTGTCCCTTGCGGCCCCAGGTGCGGCCCTTGGGGGACCTCAGGGTCTGCCCGGCCTCGTCCTCGAAGCACAGCCACGCCCCTTGCTGTGCTGCCAGCCTTTTATGATCGGCCACTGCTCGTCCTTCCACGCGGCAATGGCCTTCTCGTCACGTTCGGCGGCGCGGCGGCAGGGGGCCTGCCAGCTCCAGTCGAGCCGGTGCAGCAGGTAGCAGACCCCGCCCACGGTGTAACTCACCCCGAACAGGCGCCCGATCACCTCGGCGATCCGGGTCAAGGTCCAGCACTGGTCATCCCAGCCGTGAGCGATCGGCCCTTCCTCCAGGGCCTGCTCCAGCCGGGCGAGCTGGGCATCGTCGAGCTTGCACGCCGCTCCGCCGGCTCCTTTGGAGACCAGGGTCTCCCGGCCGCCGTTCTCCAGCGCACGCCGCCACCGGCCGGCCGACATCCGCGAGACCCGAAACTCCCGCGCGACCTGGCCGTCACTCGCGCCTTCGGCGAACCGGTCGGCTGCCTGCATCCTCACCTGCTCACGGCGTAATCGCTGCTCGGCGGTCAAGCCACCGCCATCGGGATACCTCATGCACCCCTGGTAGCACCGCGACGCCCAGCCGCCAGCTCACGCCGAGGTCAGGCCATATAACCCTCACCATTGAGCCCTTTCATCCCGCCGTCGCAGGTCAGGGATATCGGGTGGCGTCTGGTAGCTGATCGACAAATAGAGAAGCCCCTGGTAGAAGGGTTGTCGACCAAGATCAACCTATGCACCAGAGGCTTCGAGTTGCTGTTCTACCGCGCCGCGCTGCCGTTGTCACATCAGACGCTGTCCTACCTGTCCGGCCTCATCCGACGCCACCGCACGACCATCGGCTCGCCCTGGCGCCGCCTCAACCTCGGACGGCAGGCGCTGCTGGTGCTGGTCCACCTGCGCAAAGGCGAGATCCTTGCCGAAGTGGCGAGCGGAAGCGGGGTGGGAACGGCGACCGCCTGGCGCTACATCCGCGAGGCCATCACGCTGCTCGCCCGGCGCCCTCCCAGCCTGAACCAGGCATTACGAGCCGCCAGGCGCGCCCGCCACGCCTTCGTGGTACTCGACGGAACACTCATCCCGATCGACCGGGTGGCCGCCGACCGGCCCTACTACTCCGGCAAGAACCGGATGCACGGCATGCACATCCAGGTCATCAGCGCTCCAGACGGCACACCCTTACGGACCTCCGGTTCACTGCCCGGATCGGTGCACGACCTGACAGCGGCCCGCATCTGGGGCATCATCCGCCGGTTGGAGGCCGCCGACTTGATCGCCCTGGCCGACAAGGCGTACGTCGACGCAGGTCAGCGCGTGCTGGTGCCCTACAAGGGGCGGGGCAAGCTGGCATCCCAGAAGAACGCCAACTCCGCTCACGCCAAGCTCCGCGGACCTGGCGAGCGGGCGAATGCGCAATTGAAGAACAGGCGGATCCTACGAAAGCTACGCTGTTGCCCCCTCCGCGCAGGTCAGCTCGTCAAAGCCATCCTCGTCCTTCAACTACGCGAAGCAGGATGAAAAATGCTCACTGATCAGCCCGCAGAGTACGTTGCCATCGCGCTCATGTGACCGTGCCCTGCGGAATTGTCGAGCGTGTGCTTGTTCTGGGGGCTTTCAGGCGGCTGCGCCTGCTCCGCCTCTCCAGCCAGTGAGCCACCTGACCGAGACCGAGATTGATCAGAATGTAGATCGCGGCGATCACGATCGCTGCGGGGACGATGTTGGCGAAGGTGGCGGGCAGTTGACGGAACCCGGTGTTGAGGAGTTCCTCGTAGGCGATGATGTATCCAAGGGCGGTGTCCTTGAGCACGACGACCATCTGGCTGACGATGGCGGGCATCATCGCGGTGACAGCCTGTGGGAGCAGGATCAACCGTATGACGCCACTCTTGCGCAGGCCGATCGCGTAGGCCGCTTCGGCTTGACCTCGCGGTATGGACGTTATGCCGGCTCGGAAAACCTCCGCGAGAACCGACCCGTTGTACAGCGTCAGCCCGATGACGACCGCCGTGAACGCACTCATGGTGTAGCCGAACAGATCGAAAGCCCCGGCCTGAGCGAAGAAGATCATCATGAGCACGGGTATCGAGCGAAAGAACTCCACGATGGTGGCGGACGGCAACCGCAGCCAGCGATGTTCGGACAGACGGCCAAGGCCGAAGACCACGCCGAACAGCAGGGATAGAATCGCTGCGACAAGAGCCGCCGAGAGGGTGCCCGCCAAACCGGGCAAGATCTGACCTGTCCATACCTGCGGGTCAATGAAGGGCGTCCACAGTTTTGCTGACCACTGACCGGCTTGGTCGAACTTGCTGTAGACGAAATAGGCGATGACGATGAGCCCGATGGCGCCGAGCAGGGCGTAGACGTTGTTGCGTAGCCGGGTCCGCGGCCCCGGTATGTCGTACAAAATGCTAGTGCTCATCGAACTACCGCCATACGCTTGGACAGCCAGGAGAAGAAGAACCCTGTCGGCAGGGTCAGGACGATAAAGCCGAGCGCGAATCCGAGGAAGATGGGCACGGTCCCACTCCCCTCGTAGATCATTTCGCTCATCAAGTAGGCGGCCTCGGCGTAGCCGGCAACAATGACCACTGTGGTGTTCTTGGTAAGCGCGATCAAGACACTGCCGAGAGGGCCGATGACACTGCGGAATGCCTGAGGAAGGATGATCAGGCGCAGTGACTGAACGAAAGTCAACCCGATGGCACGCGCCGCCTCGGCCTGGCCGAGCGAGACGGTCCCGATGCCCGCGCGGAGGGATTCACAGACGAATGCCGAGGTGTAGGCGGAGAGGCCTAGCACTGCGAACCAGTAGCCGTTGACCGACGGGTCATCTGAAAAGTTCAGTTTCAGTACGTTGCTGATTCCCAGGCTGCAGAATAGCAGCACCAGCGTGAGCGGTGTATTTCGCAAGGTGTTGACATAGACGGTACCCGCAAGCCGGAATACCGGAGTGGGGGCGACGCGCATGGTGGCCAGGATTGTGCCGAGAATCAGTGCGAAAATGGCACTCACCACGGTGAGCCGTATTGTGGCCCAGAAACTCGCCAGTACGGAATCAAGGTTTGAGATCAGAGCATTCATAGTCCCTCACCGCAATCGGAAGCGTGCCGGCGGTGGACCGCCGGCACGCGATCAATGAACGAGGTCGGGGAGGTTTCAGCTGCAGGGCTCGAACTGCGGGGGCGTGGTCGGGAACTCAAGTCCCTTGGCGGCGCCGAACCACTTCTGGAGAAGCTGCGTAGCGGTGCCGTCTTGGTACATCTTAGTGATCGCCTCGTTGACCTTGTTGCAGGTGGAGGTGTCCCCCTTCTTCATTCCGATGCCGTACTTCTCGTCGGTGAACGGAACACCCAGGATCTTGAAGTCGCCACCTTGAGAAGCAAAACCTGCGAGGATGAGATTGTCAGTGGTAACAGCGTCAAGCGTGCCGCCCTTCAGCCGCTCGACACACTCGCCGTACGATCCGGCCGGCACCAGCTGGGCTTCGATGCTTCGCCCGTTCGGCGGCGGGTCGGTGATGCGCTTGTAGGAGTTGGAGCCCGATGCCTGACAGATGCGCTTGCCCTTCAGGTCCTCGACCTTACTGATTGAGGTCTCGTTGCCGCGGACCATGGTGTCCTGGTGGGCGAGGATGTACGGCCCGCCAAAGCCCACCTTCTCCTTACGCTCGGGAAGGATCGAATAAGTCGCGACGACCAGGTCTACTTGTCCCTGCTGGATGAAGGGCTCCCGGTTCTTGGAGATCGTTTCCTTCCAGCTGATATTGCTCTCGTCCACACCCAGCTGCTTGGCCACGTACTTGGCCACGTCGACATCAAAGCCCTCGACACTGCCGTCGGGCTTCTTGAGGCCGAGAGCCGGCTGGTCGAACTTGACGCCGATCGTCAGTTTCTTGGTCTTCTCCGCCTTCTCGACGACCGAGGCGTATGAATCAGAGCCACCGCCACAGGCGGCGAGGCTGGACAGTGCGGCGGCGGACAGTAGCAGGGCTCCGAACCGTCGTAGGCGCATGTGTAATTACCTCAGCTTTCTTCGTGACCTGTGTGACAGCGTGGCGAGCGACGTGCCTGATCTGGGCAAGCGATGCAGCAGCCAGGGCCGGAATCCTGGGAGATACGTCGGCAGAGGTCGTGCGGAGGTGCGGAAGGACGTCCGCAGGACGAGGTCCAGATGGCGTCCATGAAGAGCGGTCAGTGGGTAAGGATCTTGGACAGGAAGTCCTTGGCCCGTTCGGTGCGGGGGGCGGTGAAGAACTCGTCGGGGGTGTTCTCCTCGACGATCTGGCCCTCCGCCATGAAGACCACGCGGTTGGCGGCCCGCCGGGCGAAGCCCATCTCGTGGGTGACCACCATCATCGTCATGCCCTCGCGCGCCAGGCCGATCATCACGTCGAGCACCTCCTGGACCATCTCGGGGTCCAGCGCGGAGGTGGGCTCGTCGAAGAGGATCATCTTGGGGTCCATCGCCAGCGCACGGGCGATGGCGACCCGCTGCTGCTGGCCACCGGAGAGCTGGGCGGGGTGCTTGCCCGCCTGGCTGGCGATGCCGACCCGTTCGAGCAGCTCCATGCCGCGCTTGTCGGCCTGGTCGCGGGCGATGCCGCGCACCCTGGTCGGCCCCAGCGTGACGTTCTCCAGGATCGTCTTGTGCGCGAACAGGTTGAACGACTGGAACACCATCCCGACGTCCGACCGCAGCCGGGCCAGCGCCTTGCCCTCGGCGGGCAGCGGCCTGCCGTCGAAGGTGATCGTGCCGGAGTCGATCGTCTCCAGCCGGTTGATGGCGCGGCACAACGTCGACTTCCCGCCCCCGGACGGGCCGATCACCACCACGACCTCCCCCCGGGAGACCGTCAGATTGATGTCCCTGAGCACGTGCAGGGCCCCGAAGTGCTTGTTGACGTTCTCGACTCTGACGAGCGGAGTCGCGTCCCCGTTGTCCGTCATGCTGGACAACGTAAGTGGTCAAGGCCACCGGTCACTAACCGGGTGGTACCGATCGCATCACGGCCTGGTCACGAGCCCTCTCGTAAGCACATGGAACGGTACACGGCGGCCGTCGGCTCCCGGGGGAAGCCGTGTGCGACGAGGGGCGCGGAACGCCTACCCTTGTCTGTTGAGATGACTGTCACCGAGGAGCGCGCCCGCACGTACGAGGTCATCACGTACGGGTGCCAGATGAACGTCCACGACTCCGAGCGGCTCTCCGGCCTGCTGGAGGACGCCGGCTACGTGCGGCCCGCCGAGGGCGAGACGGCCGACGTGGTCGTGTTCAACACCTGCGCCGTCCGCGAGAACGCCGACAACAGGCTGTACGGCAACCTCGGCCACCTGCGGCCCGCCAAGGTGCGCAACCCCGGCATGCAGATCGCCGTGGGCGGCTGCCTGGCGCAGAAGGACCAGGGCGAGATCGTCCGCAAGGCCCCGTGGGTCGACGTGGTCTTCGGCACGCACAACATCGGCTCGCTGCCGGTGCTGCTCGAACGCGCCCGCGTCGCGCAGGAGGCCCAGGTCGAGATCAAGGAGTCGCTCGAGGTCTTCCCGAGCACGCTCCCCACCAAGCGCGAGTCGCCGTACGCCGCGTGGGTCTCCATCTCGGTCGGCTGCAACAACACCTGCACGTTCTGCATCGTCCCCTCGCTGCGCGGCAAGGAGAAGGACCGCCGGCCCGGCGACGTCCTGGGCGAGGTCCGCTCGCTGGTCGACCTCGGCGTCCTCGAGGTCACGCTGCTCGGGCAGAACGTCAACACCTACGGCGTGGAGTTCGGCGACCGGCTGGCCTTCGGCAAGCTGCTGCGCGCCTGCGGCGACGTCGAGGGGCTCGAGCGGGTGCGCTTCACCTCGCCGCACCCGGCCGCCTTCACCGACGACGTCATCGCGGCCATGGCCGAGACGCCGAACGTCATGCACCAGCTGCACATGCCGCTGCAGTCGGGCTCCGACCGCGTCCTGCGGGCCATGCGCCGCTCCTACCGCGCCGAGCGCTACCTCGGCATCATCGAGCGGGTGCGCGCGGCCATGCCGGACGCCGCCATCTCCACCGACATCATCGTCGGCTTCCCCGGCGAGACCGAGGAGGACTTCCAGGCCACGCTGGACGTCGTCCGCGCCTCGCGGTTCGCGAACGCCTTCACCTTCCAGTACTCCATCCGCCCCGGCACGCCCGCCGCCACCATGGACGGCCAGGTGCCCAAGGAGGTCGTGCAGGAGCGGTACGAGCGGCTGGTCGCCCTGCAGAACGACATCTCCTGGGCGGAGAACAAGGCGCAGGTCGGGCGCACGCTGGAGGTCCTGGTCGCCGAGGGCGAGGGCCGCAAGGACGACGCCACGCAGCGCATGTCCGGCCGCGCCCCCGACAACCGCCTGGTCCACTTCGTGCCCACCCTGGGCGGCGAGCAGGGCGGCGACGCCGCTCCGCCGCGGCCGGGCGACATGGTCACCGTCGAGGTCACCTACGCGGCCCCGCACCACCTGGTCGCCGACGGTCCCGCGCTGGCGCTGCGGCGTACGCGGGCCGGTGACGCCTGGGAGGCCAGGCAGAACGCCGCCTGCGGCACCGGTGGCGGTGCGGGCGGGCCGGGCGCGGTGTCGCTCGGCATGCCGTCCGTCCGCCGCTCCTGACCACCGGTGCCCTCCCCGCCCGCGCGTTCTTCCCGCGCGGGCGGTCGCATATCCCGGGCCTTCGTCCGGGCGGCCGGGTGCCGTCCGGAACGCCTTGGCTCGTAGCGGGCGGCGCCCGTCACGGCCGCCGTGCCGTCATCCCGGTGCCCGCCATGCCTGCAGCAGGCGCTCGCAGTAGGGCCTGCGGAAGTCGGTGAAGGTCGCGCACGGGTTCGGCACCCGGCGCGGGGGGCCGTCCGGGCCTCGTGGCGGGTCCTGGGGGTGAAGCCGGGGGTCCGGCGACTGCGGGCCCTGACCGGGGGAGCGGCGCGGCGGCTGCGGGCCCTGGTCGATCATGGCCGGCGGCCGGTGAGCGGGCGGCGTGCCCTGGGGAAGTTCGCCGCCTCGGGGCCGGTCCGGCGCCTTGGGCGTGCGCCGGCTTGGCTTCGACGGCCGATGATGGCCGTCCCCGCGATGCCGCGGGCCCGTCTTCCGTCCCGCGATCTTCTTGTGTCCGGTGCCCTCGGCGGGCGCTTTTCGGCCGGCCGGCGCCCGGACCCTGCCGAGGCCCGGACGGGTGGGAGCGGGCACGGGCACGGCCCACCCGGACCCGCCCCGCGAGCCGGGCGAGGTGTCCGGCCAGGGCGC
>NZ_BMNT01000013.1:0-29261 GCF_014646695.1 Sphaerisporangium melleum | reverse complement strand
TGAAGAGGGCTGATCAGGAAATTTCTCGTGTTCGCATTCGCCGCCGTCGCCGCCTCGGTGACCGGGAACGTTCCCGGGCTCGCCGGGTGGCGTGCCAAGGTCCTGGAGGGCCCCCGCGGGGGCCGATCGAGGAGCCGGATCGGCCGGTGCCGCCGGGGTTGCGGACGTGCACGCGGCCGCGCCGAGGACGACACCGAGGCCGGCGACCCCGATGATCCGCATGACCCGGCGCGGGCCGGCCGGTGTTCGACGTGAGAACGGTCCAAGTGATGACAAGTCGTGATTCTTCCGTGATTGAGGTGCGGTAATTCGGCCATTGGGGCTAGTGTGACGACCGCCCGCGGAAGCCGGAGCGCTTTCTCCCCCAAAGCCCGCAGGAGTTCTCACATGGATCGGCACGACCATGCGTCGCCGGGCCGCTACACCGAGTCCAGCCCCCTGTCCTCGCCCGAATACCTCGACTCCGAGTCCCCGTCCCCCTCGGGCTCCCGGAGACGCACCCTTGTGATCTGCGCGGCCTCGGCCGTGCTCGCCGCCGCCGTCACCGCCGGAGGGGTCATCACCCTGACCGGCGGATCCGACCCGGTGAGCGCCCGGTCCATGCAGCAGGCCGGAGAGGCGGCAGCGGCGGACGACGCCGGCGACACCGGCGAGACGGCCGGCGATGCCTCCGCAGGTGACGCCTCCGCAGGTGACGCCACCGATGATGACGCCTCCTCGGATGCCGACGCGGGTGTCGCGGCCGGGTCGGACAACGGAGCCTCCGGCTCCGCAGGTTCCGGTCAGGGCGCGGGCGGGACGCAGTCCGTGCCGAAGGCCGAACAGGCCGCACCGGTCGGCAGGTCCGAGAACGCCAAGCAGAAGATGGGCGCCGAGACCGACACCACCCGGACGGACACGCAGGCCGAAGGGCAGGGCCCCCGCCCCGACGGGCCGGCCGGCTACGTCCAGCCCAACGGGCAGCAGGCGGGCCGCTTCAACGGCCTCGGCGGCGGCTTCTTCCGTGACCTGATCCCGACGACGCGGCCCTCCACTCCGCCGTCGTCCCGGCCGACGCCGAAGCCGACCCCCAAGCCGAGCCCGAAGCCGACGCCGAAGCCCAGCCCCACACCGACGAAGAGCACCGCGAAGCCGACGCCCACCGCCTCCTCCCCGAGCGGCGGCACGTCCTCGGTGGTCGCGGCCGAGAACGAGGTCGCCCGCCTGACCAACGTCGCCAGGCAGGAGCAGGGCTGCGGCCCGCTGCGCATCGACGAGAAACTGCGCGCCGCCGCGCGCGGCCACTCCGACGACATGGCGGCGAAGGGGTACTTCGACCACACCTCGGCCGACGGGCGCTCCCCCTGGGACCGCATCAAGGCCGCCAGCTACACCTCGAACATGTTCGCCGAGAACATCGCCCGCGGCCAGGCCACTCCCGAGGCCGTGGTCCAGGGCTGGCTGAACAGCCCCGGCCACCGCGCCAACATCATGAACTGCAAGCTCAAGGCCATCGGCGTGGGCGTGCACTTCGGCAAGGGCGGCCCCTGGTGGACCCAGGACTTCGGCGGCACCTGATCGGCGCCCTCACCCCCCGGGACCGGTTTCGCGCCGGCCCGGGGGTTCGCGTTCTGCCGTGCCGAGGGGCGTGCGGGCACGGCGAGGCGCCGTACGGGATGCCCGCCGGCTCGCGGCAGCGCCGGGCCGTGGCCGGCTCGCTCGTGGGACCGGGCTATCGACCGGCTCGCGGGACGCGGTGCTCGCCGGCTCGCGGCAGAGCCGGGGCGCGCGGGGCGAGGCACCGGTCGGCTCGCGGGAGCGCCGGGGCGCGGCTAGCCTGATCGGGTGCTTGTCGCCGCGGCCGTGTGCCCGCATCCTCCGCTGATCGCGCCCGAGCTCGCGGGTGCGGCCGCCGCGGAGCTGGACGACCTGCGGGACGCCTGCGTGGCCGCCGTCCGCTCGCTCGCCGAGGCCAGGCCGGACACGCTGATCGTGCTCGGCGCCGCCGAAGGGCTCGCCCAGGATGCCGTGTGGCACGGCCCGGACGCCGCAGGCAGTCTGGCGCCGTGGGGCGTGGACGTCCGGGCCGGGAAGGGGGAGCCGGTCCTCCCGCTGTCCCTCACGGTCGGCCGCCTGCTGGTGGACCTGGCCGGCATCGACCCGCCGGCCGGGTACGTCGCGGTCGCGTCGGACGCCACACCGGCGGCGTGCGCCCGGCTGGGCGCCGAGCTGGCGGGCCAGGCCTCGCGGGTGGCCCTGCTGGTCATGGGGGACGGCTCGGCCAAGCTCACCGTCAAGTCGCCCGGCTACCACGATCCGCGCGCGCGGGACCACGACGACGCCCTCGCCCGGGCACTCGGCGGCGCGGACGCGGTGGCCCTGGCCGCGCTGGACCCCGGCGAGGCCGCCGAGCTGTGGGTGGCGGGCCGCGCGGCCTTCCAGACACTCGCCGGCGCCGCGGCGGCCCACGGCGAGCGCGGCGAGCGCGGCGCTGAAGACGAGCGGGCGACTGCGCCGGGCGCCGGTGGGCCGGAGGCAGGGGGACGCTACCGGGGCGAGTTGCTCTACGCCGACGCCCCTTACGGCGTCGGTTACCTCGTGGCGCGCTGGAGCCTCGTCTGATCAGGCCGTGGGAGCATGACGGTGACCGTGACCCCGACCGCTCCGGGGTGTGGTTACGGTGAAGACATCGGGACGGCGCAGGCCGTGCCCGCGCCCCACAGAGCCCCGAGCCCGCGGATGGACTTGATCGAATGGTAGACGTCGCCTTCGCCAGCGTGCCGACGCCGCTCGGCGACGTGCTGGCCGCCGTCACCCCGGACGGCGTCGCCGCGACCTCTTTCGGGGACGGCGAGCGTGTGCGCGCCAAGATGCTCGGCCGTCTCGCCGCCACGGCCGCGGGCGACCCCGCGCTCGCCTCGCCGGCCCGCGACGAGCTGGCCGCCTACTTCGCCGGGCGGCTCACCCGGTTCACGGTGCCGGTCGACTGGCGCCTGATGTCGCCGCTGCAGCGGCGGGTGCTCGGCACGCTGTACGAGACCGTTGCGTACGGCAGGGTGACGACCTACGGCGAGCTGGCCGAGACCAGCGGATCCGGCGTCCCCGCCCGCGCCATCGGGTCGGTCATGGGCAGCAACCCCATCCCGATCATCGTGCCCTGCCACCGGGTCGTCGCGGGCAATGGCCTCGGCGGGTTCAGCGGCGGCGACGGGGTGGACTCCAAGCGGTGGCTGCTCACGCTGGAGGGCTACCTTCCGCCCACCCTCGACTGGGAGCTGTGATGGCAGGCGATCAGGCGTCCGGCGGCGCCATGGGCGGCGTGCGGGGCGGGCGTACGCCGGTGCTGGCCGTCGTGGGGCCGACCGCCGCGGGCAAGTCCGACCTCGCCGTCGAGCTGGCCCTGCGCCTGGGCGGCGAGGCGATCAACGCCGACTCGATGCAGCTCTACCGCGGCATGGACATCGGCACGGCCAAGCTCACCCTCGCCGAGCGGCGCGGGGTGCCGCACCATCTGCTCGACGTCTGGGACGTCACCGAGACGGCGAGCGTCGCCGCGTACCAGCGCATGGCCCGCCCGCTGATCGACGGCATGCTCGCCAGGGGGACCGTGCCGATCCTCGTGGGCGGCTCCGGCCTGTACGTGCGCGCGGCACTGGACGACCTGGAGTTCCCCGGCACCGACCCCGCCGTGCGCGCCAGGCTGGAGGCCGAGCTGGCGGAGGCCGGGCCCGAGGAGCTGCACCAGCGGCTGAAGGAGCTCGACCCGGTGGCCGCCGAGGCGGTGCTGGCCACCAACGGCCGGCGCATCGTCCGTGCCCTGGAGGTGATCGAGCTGTCCGGGCGGCCGTTCTCGGCCACGATGCCGTCCTACGACGCGGTCTACGAGAGCGTGCAGATCGGCGTCGAGGTGCCCCGCCCGGTCCTCGACGAGCGCATCGCCACGCGTGTCGACCGCATGTGGGCGGCCGGGTTCGTCGAGGAGGTCAGGGACCTGGCCGGGCGGGGGATCACCGAGGGCAGGACGGCCGGCCGGGCTCTCGGCTACGCCCAGGTGCTGCGGTTCCTGTCGGGGGAGTGGACCGAGGAGCAGGCACGCGAGGAGACCGTACGGGCGACGCGGCGGTTCGCCCGGCGCCAGCAGTCGTGGTTCCGGCGCGACCCGCGGGTGCACTGGCTGCCGTTCGACGCGCCCGACCTGGTGGAACGGTCGCTGATCCTGACCGGCGGGTAGGATGTAGCGGTATGCGCTTCGTCAAGGGACACGGCACCCAGAACGACTTCGTCATCCTCCCCGACCCTGACGGGAGCCTCGACCTGCACGTCTCGGCGGTCGCCGGGCTGTGCGACCGCCGCACCGGCATCGGTGCCGACGGCGTGCTGCGGGCGGTTCCCACCAAGCTCAGCCCCGAGGCCGTCGAGATCGCCGATCGCGCCCGTGAGGCCGGTGCCCCGGTCAGCCCGGGCGGCGCCGAGTGGTTCATGGACTACCGCAACGCCGACGGCAGCATGGCCGAGATGTGCGGCAACGGCCTGCGTGTCTTCGCCCGTTACCTGGTCGACGCCGGCCTGGCCGACCCCGGCGAGTTCGACGTCGTGACCCGCGCGGGCGTGCGCCGGGTGCGGCTCGGCACCGAGGGAGACGTCACCATCGACATGGGCATGCCGCGGGTGCTCGGCGAGAGCCGGGCGACGCTGGGCGTCGACGAGTACGACGGGCTGGTCATCGACGTCGGAAACCCGCACCTCGCCTGCGTGACCGGCGAGCCGGTCGGCAGGCTCGACCTGTCCGCGCAGCCCGGCTTCGACCCCGCGGTCTTCCCGCAGGGCGTCAACATCGAGCTGCTGAACGCCGTGGGCGAGCGCCGCGTCGTCATGCGCGTCTACGAGCGCGGCTGCGGCGAGACCCCCTCCTGCGGCACGGGCACGGTGGCCGCGGCCGTCGCGGCGGCGCGGCTCGCCGGCGAGAGCGTCGGCACCTGGACGGTCGAGGTGCCCGGCGGCCTGCTGACGGTCACGCTCGAAGAGAACACCAGCCTGCTCACCGGACCGGCCGTCCTGGTGGCCGCGGGTGACATACCGCCCGCTCACCTGGCCTGACGTCCGCCGGGGACGGCGGCGCCGCCGGGGGGCGCCGCCCGTACCGAACCGCCCGCATGTTTGGGCCATGCCTTCCGAACTGGCAGACTGGCGTGCCATGGACGTGGACATCTGGGCATGGGTGGCGGACACCCAGCGGCAACTGCACGAGGCAGGCAACACCGGGCTCGCCATCGCGCTCGGCGACCTGCCCGCGCAGGCTTTCGAGGGCCGGTACGCCCAGCTTGACGTGATGGCGCCGGCGGTCGCCCAACAGGCCGGGTCGCTGGAGCTGCCCTGGCTGGAGCTGTTCGCCCGCTACTGGCACCTGCTGAGCCGCATCGGCGACCGTGCCCAGGGCGCGGCCGCCCTCGGCGACGCGCAGGCGCTGCTGGAGTTCGCGCGCCGCGAGGACACCAAGGACTGCCCCTCGGTCCCCGCGGCGGTCGAGGCGCTGGCCGTCGCGCAGGCCAACACCGACGGCCCGGGATACGCCCGTGAGCGCCTGGCCGCCCTCGGCGCCGCGCTGGACGGCGTGCGGCCCGACTCCCCGGCCTACTGCGGCCTGGTCGCGCAGTACGTCGCGGCGCTGTCCGACGCGGGTGAGACCGAGCAGGCGGTCACCTACTACGAGTCGGCGGTCGCCGCGCGCAGGGGCGCCGACGGGCAGGTGAGCTGGGAGCTCGCCGCCGCGGGGGTGCGCGCCCTGCTCGGCGCCGGCCGTGCGATGGAGGCCCTCACCGAGCTCGACTCCGCCAAGGAGTTCCCCGCCGACGACCCCGTGGCCAAGGACCACCGCGAGGGCGTGCTGCGTGCCCTGGTGCTCGCCACGGTGGGCCGCCACCCCCAGGCGCTGGAGGCACTGCCCGACCTTGACGTGGTCGGCGAGCACCCGCGCGACTGGGTCGAGTGGGCGCGGGCCGTCCGCCTCCTCGGCGAGGTGATCAGCAACACCTGGCAGCTCGGCCGGGTGCTGCGCGAGTGGATGGCCTACTTCGAGACCATGGGCGTGCACCGCGGCCGGGTCGAGCTGGCGCTGATCGCCGGCGAGCTGGCCGTCGCCCGCCAGGGCATCTGGCAGGCCCGCGCGCTGGCCGACCTCGCCGAGTCGTGGCTGGGCGAGCTGCGGGTGACCGACGGGCTGCCCGAGCGCATCGCCGAGCTGCGCGCCTCGGCCGACGCCGCCGTCCCGCTGCCGGCTCCCGGCCCGCAGGACGAGCTGGTCGCCTACTTCGACGCCGCCGACGGTCACAACGCCGACCCCGAGCGCTGGGTCGGCTGGCTGTGGCCGGTGTCCGGCACCGATCTGGAGGCCACCCGCCGGCACACCACGACGCTGGGCTTCCTCGGGTACGCGCCGCTGGGCGCCGACATCCTGTGGAAGACGATCGTCGAGGACGCCGACCCGGCCGCCGCCGAGGATCAGGACGTCGCCTACCTCACCGGCGTGCTCATCGAGGCAGGCCAGGACGAGCGGCTGGAGCGCTTCGCCGGCCTGCTGCCCCCGGCCGCCGCGCACCTGGCGCTGGCCCGCATGCACCGTGCCCGCGAGCGCTGGACCGAGACCGCGGCCGAGGCCGAGCGTTCTTTGGACTCCGGCGCTCAGGGCGCCACCGCCCTGGAGGCCCGCCGCCTGCTGGCCGGCGCGGTCCAGCAGCTCGGCGACAACGCCAAGGGCGCCGCCATCCTCCGCGAGCTGGTCGAGTCGGACGCCGGCGAGGAGGAGGACGTCTGGCGCATGATCGTCATGGCGACCGCCGCCGAAGACTGGGACCTCGTGCGCAAGGGCGCGGCCAAGCTGGGCATGCCCATCGAGTCGTCCGAGGGCCCGATCGAGGAGGAGTGGCACCTCGTCCGCGTCGTCCTGCCGGTCTCCGACGGCAGCCGCCGCGAGGTCCTGTCCGTCCGCACCGGACCGGCCACCGCCCGGCTGCTCATCCCGCAGCCCCGCGGCATGGATTACAACGCCGGCGACATCGTGGTCATCGACCCGCGTCCCCTGGAGCCGGTGCCCGACAACCCGGAGGAGCAGGAGAGCTACGTCATCCCGTTCGCCGGCGTGTCCCTGCTGCGCCCGGGCGGCTACACCTCCTGGTTCTTCGACGGCGCGGCTCCCAGCGAGTCCGACTGGGCCGAGTTCAACGAGGTGCTGGCCGAGCGCGGGTGGCCCATGTGGGTCTACAGCGACGACAACTACACGGTCACCCACCCCGGGACCGGCGAGCGGCTCCAGGGGGTCTACGGCTGGATCGCCGTGCCGCCGGGCGTCGAGGCCGTCCAGCTCGACGCGCTGCTCGACGACGCCACCGAGCGGTGGACCCATCCGCTGGCCTGGCTCGACCTGGCCAGGACCGCCGGCATCGAGATCGAGCGGCACGAGCGCATCACGAAGGAGTACGGCCTCTAGCCGCTCCGCGCCGATGCTGCACAGGTTCCGGCTGGACGGCAGGGTCGCGATCGTCACGGGCGCCTCGTCCGGGCTCGGCGTGGCGTTCGCGCGCGGGCTGGCCGAGGCGGGCGCCGACATCGCGATCGGCGCCCGCCGCGGCGACCGGCTGGAGGAGACGCGGCGCCTGGTCGAGCAGACCGGGCGCCGCTGCGTCGCGGTGCCGGTCGACGTCGCCCGGCCGGAGGACTGCCAGGCCCTGGTGGACGCCGCCGTTGATGGGCTCGGCGGCGTCGACATCCTGATCAACAACGCCGGGGTGGGGACCGCCGTCCCCGCGGTCCGTGAGACGCCCGAGCAGTTCCGCCAGGTGATCGAGGTCAACCTGAACGGTGCGTATTGGATGGCCCAGGCGTGCGCCAGGGTCATGCGCCCGGGGTCGTCCATCGTGAACATCGGCAGCGTGCTGGGGGAGACCACCGCGGGCCTGCCGCAGGCCGCCTACACCGCGTCCAAGGCGGGCCTCGCCGGGCTGACCAGAGACCTGGCGCAGCAGTGGACGGGGCGGCGCGGCATCCGGGTCAACTGCCTTGCGCCGGGGTTCTTCGCCACCGAGATGACCGAGGGCTACCCGCCGGGCTACTTGGAGCGGCAGTTCGAGCAGCGCGTGCTCATGGGACGGGCCGGTGACCCGGCGGAGCTGGTCGCGGCGGCGGTCTTCCTCGCCTCGGACGCCGGGTCGTACGTCACCGGCGCCGTACTCCCGGTGGACGGCGGCTTCCTGCTTACCTGAGCCACGCGCCGGTCGACGCGCCGGAGTTTTGCGGTGATCGCGGCTTTCGAGGGTAATTGCTATACCTAGGTATTACTTTTCGTTGACCTGGGGGTGGCAGTGCGCCTGAGTGGATCTCGCGCGGTCGTGGCCGGAGCGGTCGCGGCCGTTTTGCTGGCGGGATGCGGCCTGGATGGAGAGCTCTCCGGCCGGGCCGCCGACGGGACGGGGTCGCAGGGAGGTGACGGGGGCTCGACCGGGGTCAGCCCGCTGGACAATCCCAAGGGAACCGGGCGAGGCCTCGGCACGATCAGGTCCGCGGGTGACCGCGCCGAGGCGGTGAAGATCATCGAAAAGGTCGCGACCAAGGGACGCGGTGCGAAGACCGGCTATGACCGCGACGAGTTCGGGTACGCCTGGGCGGACAACGCGGCCGACATCCCCTTCGCCGGCAACGGCTGCGACACCAGGAACGACGTGCTGGCCCGCGACGGGGACGATCTGAAGTACCGCTCCGGCTCCAACTGCGTGCTGGCGTCGATGACCCTGCACGACCCGTACACCGGCACGACCATCAAGTGGACCAAGCAACAGGCCGCCGAGGTGCAGATCGACCACGTCATGCCGCTGTCCTACGACTGGCAGATGGGCGCGTCGCGGTGGAGCAAGGCCAAGCGGGTGCAGATCGCCAACGACCCGCTGAACCTGCTGCCGGTGGACGGCTCTGCGAACTCCTCCAAGGGCGACTCCGGCCCGGCGACCTGGCTCCCCCCGGCCCGGGGCATCCGCTGTTCCTACGCGGTGCGCTTCGCGCAGGTGGCCCTGAAGTACGACCTTCCGGTCACCGCTCCCGACAAAGAGGCCATGCTCGCCCAGTGCCGCTGACCCGGGCGCCGCGATGGGCACGGCCGGAGGCCTCCGGCCGTGCCCATCGCCCGCAGGACGCGCCACGTCCCAGCAGGGCCCCGATCAGTCGTCGTGCTTCTGGCGGAACTTGATGATCGCTCCGGTCCGCACCGAGACGTAGACGCGGTACTCGACGCCGCGCTTGTGCAGTTCGACCTGCCAGGCCCGCTGCCCGTGCTCCCACTCGCGCTCGACCTTGCTCACCCGGGCGCCCGGGACGCGCTTCTTGGCGATCCTGATCGCCTGGCGGGAGGTGACGGCGACCGCGCCGCCGGCCGCCCGCGCCGCCGTACCGGACGAGACCGACGCCGATCCGGTGGCCGCGCCGGCGGACCGCGCGGAGCCGGTGGAGGGTGCGGTGCCGTTCGCGCCCGAGAGCGGGGCGGAGCTGGCCGGCGCGGTACCGGAGGCGGGCGCCGTGGGGACGTGCAGTGCCGAGGCGGCCGAGGCGGCGACCGCTCCGGTGCCGAGGAGGGCGACGACGCCGGCCCCGGCGACGGCGAGCCTGGCGACCCGGCTCATGCGGTTCGCGGTGGTCGTGGTGGTGCTCTTGTTCGTCATGGCCCAAGGCTCGCCCGGCCCGCGATAAGCCCGCGCTGCGGCGATGTTAAGACGCGCCTAAGAGATCATCGCAGCGCGCCGGAGTCGGCGGGGGCGCCCAGGCGCAGGACGACCCGGGCGCCGCCGCCGGGGGCCGCGTCCAGGGTCAGGGAACCACCGGACGCCTCCGCCGTCCGCCGGGCGATGTCCAGGCCCAGCCCGGTCGAGCCCGCGCCGCTCCTGCCACGCTCCAGCGGGTGCCCGCTGCCGCCGAGCGGCCGGAAGCCCGGCCCGTGGTCGGCCACCACCAGCAGGGCCCCTCCCGGCTCGGGCGCCAGCCGCACCGAGAACGCGGCGCCCTCGGGGGTGTGGGCGAAGACGTTGCCGAGCAGGGCGTCCACGCAGGCGGACAGTTCGGCCGCGCTCACCGCGACCTCGAGCGGTCCCGGCGGCACGGCCACCTCGGCCGCCCGCCCCTGGTCCTCGGCCAGGACCGACCAGAACGCCACCCGCTCGGCCACCACCCGCGCCGCGTCGCAGCTCGCCTGCTCCCGCGACCGTCGCCGCACGTCCTGGATCACCGAGGTGACGGCCCGCTCCAGCGCGTCCACGCGGGTGCCCAGCCGGGCGGCCTCCTCCGGATCGGACAGCGACTCCGCCTCCAGCCGCAGCCCGGTCAGCGGGGTGCGCAGCCGGTGGGACAGGTCGGCGGCGCTCTCACGTTCCTCGGCCAGCAGGTCGCTGATCCGCCCGGCCAGATGGTCCAGCGCGAGACCGACGTCGCGCACCTCGGGCGGGCCGCCCGGCGTCGTGCGCGCCGTCAGGTCCCCGGCGGCGAGCCGGTGCGAGACCCGGGCCATCTCGCTCATCGGCCGGGTGAGCGCCAGGGCCAGGCGGTCCGCCACCCCGATGCCCACCCCGATGAGCGTCAGCCCGAGCACCAGCATGCCGAGCCACACCTCGCGGACCCCGCGGCGCAGGTCGTCCTCGCCGAGGAACGCGCGGACCACGGCCGTGCCCGCGGGCAGGCCCTGCACGGCGACCAGGACCTCCAAGCCGGACGGCGTCTCGGCGGTCAGGCTCTGCCCGCGTGCGGCCAGCTCCACGGCGGGCGAACGCGCGGCCCGGGCTCCCACGACCTGGCCGTCCGGCAGGAACACGGTGATCGCGTGGCCGCCGGCGGCCGAGGTGCGCTCGGCGGTCAGTGTGAGCCCGGCGGCGTCCGCGGTGCCCACCACCGCCGCCACGGACTGCGCCTCGGCCGTCGCCTGGGTGACCGCGCCGCTCTCGGCCAGCGCACGCACCAGCAGTGCCAGCGGCACCAGCAGGGCGATGAGGACGAGCGAGGTGGTCGCCGCCACCAGCAGCGCGAGCCAGCGCCTCATGACGGCGCGACCAGCTTGACCCCGACGCCGCGCACGGTCTGCAGGTAGCGGGGGTGCTGCGCGGTCTCGCCGAGCTTGCGGCGCAGCCAGGACAGGTGGACGTCCACGGTCTTGTCGGCCCCGCCGTAGGGCACCTGCCAGACCTCGGTGAGCAGCTCGCGCTTGGTGACCACCTGACCGGAGCGGACGGCCAGATAGTGCAGCAGGTCGAACTCGCGGGGGGTGAGCTCCAGGTGGTCGCCGGAAAGGACGGCCTCCCTGCTTCGCGGGTCCAGCCGCAGCTCGCCCACGGTCACCGAGGTGTCGGCGCGACCGTCCCCCGTGCGGCGCAGCACCGCGCGGACGCGCGCGTCGAGCTGGGCGGCGCTGAACGGCTTGACCACGTAGTCGTCCGCCCCCGCGTCCAGCAGGCGCACCATCTCGGCGTCGCCGTCCCGGGCGGTGGCCACGATCACCGGCACGCGGCTCACGGCACGGAGCATGCGCAGCATCTCGGTGCCGTCCAGGTCGGGCAGCCCGAGGTCGAGGACGACCAGGTCGGGACGCTCGGAGACGGCCAGGCGCAGGCCCTCCAGCGCGGTCGGGGCCGAGGACACCGCGTGAGCGCGGTCGCGCAGCCCGCGCATGAGAGCGGTGCGGATCGTCACGTCATCCTCGATGAGCAGGATGTTTGCCATGAGCCGTTACGCTAACCGGTCCGGAAGTGCTGGCATAAGAGCTCTTATGCGGCTCTTAACCCGGGCTTAGCTTTCCGGCAGCGAGGATCGTCCCACGCCGCCGGTGCCGCGCGAGGCGGACGGAGCCTCACCCACTCGGACGGGGGAGCGGCGGTGATCGCCGGGGCGGCCGGTTCGCGGACGCGGGTCAGGAAGGATCGGGTGGACATGCACACGTGCGTGACCGGGCCCGCACAGGGCGGTCATCCGCGGTGGGCGGCGTGTGAGCGGGCGGTCGCGACCGGGTGCCGGGCGACGCGGCGTCCTGCGGCGGTGGCGGCGTGAACCGCCGTCCGCTGCTGGTCGTGGGCGGCTGGCTGGTCGCCGTGCTGGTCGCCACGGGCGCCGGTGTCGTGGTGACGGCCTTCCTCGGGGACGCCGTCACCGGCTCGGTGAGCCGGGCTCTGTCGCCCGCCGACGTGCGTCGCTCGCTCGAGGCGTCCGCCCCCTCGCCGGGCACCGCCGGCTCGCCCGCGGCGCCGGCCTCTCCGACCGGGCCGGTGGGCCCGCCTCCCGCATCGCCCTCCCGGCCGGCGTCCTCCGGCACGCCCGGCGGAACGGGCGGAGCGGGCGGCAAGGAGACGGTGATCGCGGCCTCCGGGGGAGTGGTGGTGGCCCGGTGCGAGGGCGGCATGGTCACCCTGCGCTCGTGGACACCGGCCCAGGGGTACGAGGTCAAGGACGCCGAGCGCGGCCCCCGGGACAAGGTGCGTGTCCGCTTCCAAGGGCCATCGCGCAGCGAGGTCGAGGTGTGGTGCCGCGGAGATCGTCCCGCCTTCGCCGTCCGTAACGGCTGAACGGCCCGGACCGCCCGAGCGCCCCTGAACGTGCCTTCGGCCGGGGCGGATTCCGGATCGCGTTCCCCCGGGAAGGGGGGAGGACGTGCGATCTGTCCACAGCCCGCACCGAGTGGCCTCGCGTGCGGTGGGTGGTGCTCTAGGATCGGCCGACCGTAAAGCCTGAGTAAAGGACGGTAGGCGATGAGCGCGCGTAAGAGCACCGGTGACGCGGGGCAGGGCGATGGACGTGGCCGGCGGCTGGTGCTGCGCGGCGTCCTGCTCGCCGTGATCGCGTTCGTGGTCCTGGGATTCGTGGCCTCCGGCTGCAGCAAGGTGAGCACCGCGCCGGACGAGGTGCGGCTGCACTACGCGGGCGGCCCGTTCGAGGCGATCAAGTTCGAGAAGTGCATCAGTCCCTCCAGCGGTGCCACCTATCTCGGTCCGGGGGACACCTCCTACTCCTATCCGTTCGGGCAGCGCACCTTCGACTTCTCCGGCTCGCCGGACGCGGAGTCCAAGCCGATCCGGATCGTCTCCAAGGACAACGTCGAGATGGAGGTCGCGGGGTCGGCCACGTTCACGCTGAACACCTCCTGCCAGACGCTGCGCCGCTTCCACGAGAAGATCGGCCTGAAGTACGGGGCGTACTTCGGCGGCTCGGAGTCCTCCGACGGCTGGCGGCGCATGCTGAACTTCTACTTCAAGCAGCCGCTCGACCGGGCGATGGACGCCGCGTCCCAGGAGTTCGAGTGGAAGAAGCTGTTCAACGACCCTGATGCCAAGCAGCAGTGGGAGCAGCGGGTCGGGCAGCTCGCCCGGCAGTTCATCCGGGAGACCGCCGGGGAGGACTACTTCTGCCAGCCGAACTACGGGGGGTCCGGCGACTGCGGCGACGTGGTGCTGACCATTCAGAAGCCCGAGCCGCCGCAGACCCTGATCGACGCGCTCGCGGCCGAGCAGGCCGCCAAGCAGCAGAACCTCGCGCAGCAGCAGATCAACACCAAGGTGAAGACCGAGCTCGAGTCCATCCAGGACCTGGTCAGGGTGCTCGGACCGCAGGGGGCGATCTTGTGGAAGGCCATCCAGGACGGCAGGGTCCAGGTCGTGCCGGTGCCGCAGGGCGGCGCGATCAACATCACTCCGCAGTCACGCTGACCGCTCGGCCGCGTGCCGGTTTTGTGGAGTATGTCCAGAAAACGGCAAGCTTGGGGGCCCGGCGGGAGGCCGGTGGGCGAGGGTGCGAGTATGCCCCTATGGGGATCGCACCGCCACGGGGGGAGACGTGTGATGTCGAACCGCTATCGCTACCCTGATGGCGCCCCTTGCTGGCCTGAGCTGACGACGCACGACGTTCCCGGCGCCGTCCGCTTCTACCAGAAGGTCTTCGGCTGGCAGTGCCGAGATCTCGGGCCGCGCTACTGGAACTACACCATGTGCCTGGTCGACGACCAGCCGGTCGCGGCCATCACCCCGCCCGCGGTCGGGCTGGAGTCGGTGGAACCGGCGTGGAACACCTACCTGACCACCTCCGACGTCGAGGCCTCCGCCGTGCGGGTCGAGGCCTACGACGGCAAGCTGATCATCCTGCCCACCACGCTGCCCGAGGAGGGGCGCTTCGCCCTGGCCGCCGACCCGGAGGAGACGATCTTCGGGCTCTGGGAGCCCGGCACGCACGTCGGGTCCAGCCTGTACGGGGACGTCGGCGCGATGTGCTGGAACGAGGTCAACGCCAGGAACGCCCGGGTGACCGACACCTTCTACCACTCACTCTTCGGCTACCAGCAGCTCCAGGTGGGCGACGGCGTGGACTACGACTACGTGGTGTGGAAGGTCGGCGACGTGCCGGTCTGCGGACGCCTGCGGGTTCCGTACGAGGCCGAGTGGATTCCGCGCCACTGGGTGCTCTACCTGCGGGTGTTCGACTGTGCGGAGGCGATCGACCGCATTGTCAGAGGAGGCGGGTCGGTGCGCATCCCCATGTACGAGTCGCACAACGGGCCGGTCGCCGTGGTGGCCGACCCGTTCGGCGCGGAGTTCGCGCTCTGCCAGCACGCCAAGGGCGCCCACCCCGTCGGCGTCTCCCCGTTCGGTGGCCACTGACCCGCCCGTGCCCGTAAGGTCCGATCGGCCCCGCCGGGCCGTTCCGGACCATGGCGGGCGGACCGGGCCTGTCTTCCCCCGGGAGCGCGGACATCCGGGGTGAGGTCACTCGGCGGCGCCGGACGGACGGCCACGGCGCCTCGACCGCGACAAGACCATGCCTTCCGGTAATGGTATGTCGCCATCCTCCACATGCCTGACGACGGCCTCGGCCGATCTCTCCTGAGGCTTTCCAGGTCCCGCGCACGCGGATTTTCGCACCGATCGATCGTCCCGGGACGGGTCACCGCCTTGTCGGCACCCCTTCGCGTGAATCGGGTGCGTGCCCGCGGCCGGTCATCTCGCCCGGGGCGCGTCGCGACTCGGCGCGCGCGGGCGGTGAGCGGTCACCACCGCTCATATCTCCGCAGGCAAGCCGAGGGTCCGGCACGTGGCTTCGGGGCGGTCGGGATCGTCTGTGGAGCGGCGAGTGGACGATTCTCCGGTTCCGGCCACGCCGCCGTCCACTTCGCGGCGTCATACGTCTCGGGCTCTCTTGGCGCGTCGAGCCGGCCTTCTTCGAGCTGATTCTTTGGAAGATCGGCTGCCGGCCTCGATCTCTGTCGGCTGGATGAGTCCTCGGTCGCATCTTCGTGGAGGCCGGCCGCGCGATGCCGGAATTTTCGTGCGTTCTGTGAGGGCGTGCAAGTCGTTTTTCCAATGTCGGGTGTCCTCAGGGCAAGAGTCCGGAGAATAGGTGGATATTGCGCCGCCGCCGAATCCTGTGTAAGTGAGAGGTGGCTTTCCGTGGTGCCGGCGGAGGCCGCGCGATATGAAGATCATCGCTCGGCAAGTGCTCCAAATGATCACTTGTCTGAGGGTGTTTTCCCTGGTCAGAGAGGTAAGTGGTCGAGTGTGGCGGCATGAGTCGTCGGCGTGGAATTGCCTTATGGCGGCCGTGTGTCATTGATCACATGCTTTATGCGGAGAAGTGCCGCTATTGTCATCTCCGCCGCCGGTAGCGGAAAAAGACACTCATGGCGCAACGGAGAAGGTTATGGTGAACATGGACGAGAAGTTCGGCAATAGGCGGGTCTCGTGGCGGCGTGCGGTCGGGGCGGCGGCCGGGGCCGTCGCGGTGCTGGCCGCCGGCGCGGTGACAGCCGCGCCCGCCGGCGCCGAGCCGCGGGCCAGTGCGCATGGTCACGCGGTCACGGCGGTCACGGCCGGCTCGTTCGTGACGGCCGGCTCCTCAACGAATCGCTACTTCGAGGCTGTCCTTCTGGGCCGGAACGAGGTGCCCGAGCCCGGCAAGAAGGTCAATGACCGCGACGGCAAGGCGGTGGCCCGCTTCCGGATCAGTGGTAACCGGCTCTACTACATCGTCCAGTGGCGTAAGACCGGCAGGCCGACGGCCTTCCACATCCACCGGGGCAAGGCGGGGGTGAACGGTCCTGTGGTCATCAACCTGCTGTCCAGAGGCGACATTCGCGGCGACGTCGCGCGTGGTTCCGTCCAGGTCGGCGGCAGCCTGCTCAAGGACATCAAGAACCACCCCACGAAGTGGTACGCCAACCTGCACACCGCCCAGTTCCCCGACGGCGCGGTGCGCGGCCAACTGCACACGGGCAGGCGCTGGTAGGTCACCCGCCGACGATGTCGAGGATGTCGGGATGCTCCGCGAGGTCCTCCACATCCTCGTCATCAGCGGTCACCGGGAGCCGGCGGGCCGCGACGGATCATCGCAGAAAGCAGGGAAATGAATCTCAGGAACGGCTTGCGGTCACTCGTCCTCGCCTTGGCGGCCGGCGCGCTCGCGCTGACCGCGACACCCGTGGCGACCGCAGGAACCGCCTCCGCCTCGTCGGCAGGCAAGCCCACTACTTTGGCCGGCTTCATGAAGCCGAGCGACACGGCCCGCGCCACGGGGCCCATCTGTGACGACATGAAGATCAAGTCTTTGGGCAACGACCGTTTGCTCGCCCCTGAGCTGGACTACACCGGGTATGTGAAGGGCATGGTCCGCGCCCGGACGATCTCCGCGGGCGAGTGGGAGTGGTTCACGGTCTGCAAGCACGACGGCGGCTTCGAAACCATCCTCGCGTGGGCCGCCAACCGCTATCTGGCCGCCGAGCTGGATTACACGGGCGCCGACACCGGCATGCTCCGGGCACGCTCGACGTCGATCAGGGAATGGGAGAAGTTCGACATCCAGTGCCCGTCCTACTGCACCATCAGGTCTCTCGCCAACAACAAGTACGTGGCCGCCGAACTGGCCTACACGGGCTCCGGTTACGGCATGCTGCGGGCGCGCTCGACGTCGGTCGGGGCATGGGAGAAGTTCCAGTGATCGGCCGCGCCGCGGCGGGCGCCGTCTCTCGCCGTGCCGCCATCATGGGCGCGGGAGGCGCCGGACTGACGACCGCCCTGGCCGCCTGCGCCGGCGGCGGCCCCACCAGCGCCGGCACCGGCCCTTCTCCCTCCACACCCAGTGGAGACACCGCCACCCCCACCGCCACGCGGAGCGGCACCAGCCTCGCCAGGACCTCCGACATTCCCAAGGACGGTGGCAAGGTCTTCCCCGACCAGAAGATCGTCATCGTCCAGCCCAAGCCGGGCGGTTTCCGGGCCTTCAGCGCCGTCTGCACGCATCAGGGATGCATCGTGGACGACGTCTCCGCCGGGATGATCAACTGCCCGTGCCACGGCAGCATGTTCTGGCTCGACGGCAAGGTCATGAGCGGCCCGGCCACCAAGCCCCTGCCCGAGGTTCCGATCGAGGTCGACGGCGACACCATCCGGCTCGCCTGAACCGGACACGCCCCGGTCCGACGCGGCGAACGCGGCACGGCCACCGCCGGTCACATGGATGCGGCACCCCATATGATCACAGCGGTGGCCGTCCCGGGCCCGGCCTGGGGCGAGATCGGTGAACGTCCGTCACGGTCATGCGGCGTCGGTAGATTGGCCGATATGGGGAACGCCACGCTCGCCGACGCCGATCTCGTCCGCGAGGCCCGGTCGGGCGACGCCGGCTCGCTCGGCCTGTTGCTGGCCAGGCACCAGGCGGACATGCGGGCAGTGGCGCTGAGCATCCTCGGGCACAGCCCCGACGCCGAGGACGCGGTCCAGGAAGCCGTCCTGATCGTGCTGCGCCGCATCGGGGATCTCCGCGACCCCGATGCGGTGGGCCCATGGCTGCGGGCGATCGTTCGCAACGTCTGCCGGACGCAACTCCGCGCCAGGAGACCGATGCCCGCCGAGGCGCTCGTTCTCCCGCGCGAGGAGCCCGATCCGGCGGAACTGCTGGACCGCCACGCCCAGCGGGACTGGGTCTGGCACGCACTGGACGAGCTTTCGCCCCGGCTGCGTCTGGTCGCGATGTTGCGTTATTTCACCGAGGTCACCGCCTATGAACACATCGCGGAAGTGTGCGGGATCCCGACCGGCACGGTGCGGAGCCGGCTCAGCCAGGCGCGGGCCAAACTGTCCCAGGCGCTGCTGGCGACGGCGAGCCTGGCCCACGATGACGTGGCCGCCCAGGAAGCCAGGCGCCGCAGGCAAGCCGAGGAGACGCTGCGGGCCGCCCGGAGCGGCGCGTTCGCGGAGGCGCTGACGGAGCTCTGCGCGCCCACGGTGGAGATCACCATGGCGAAGGGCAAGCTCACACATGGCTTCGACCATCTGCTGGGGGCGATGGACCGTGATCTCGGCGCCGGCGTGCAGCAGCGCCTCGCCAACCTCGTGGTCGGCCGTGACGTGGTCATCTGGGAGAACGACCTCATCAACCCGCCCGACGATCCCTTCCACTGCCCGCCCACCGTCGTCTGGGTGAACTTCCTGCACGCAGACCGCGTCCGGAAGATCCGGCTGTTCCATCCACGTCCCGCCTAAAGTTCCTCGGGTTGACGGAGCCGGAAATCGAACTCTCCGCTTGAGCGGCGCATCTTGCCTGTGTCAGGTCCCAGGGGACGCACGCTTGCGCGGCCCCTGGGATGTCTCGCACGCATCCGGCAGGAGACATCGCCCATGCCCCCTCCGCACTCTCCCGACCTGCGCCGCCGAGCGGTCGAGCTCGCGCGTCGAGGCGACACATCGCTCCTTCGGCTCGCGAAGGACCTGAGAATCAGCCGCTCGTGCCTGCACACCTGGTTGAAGCAGGATGCCGCCGGCACCGGCGACCCGCCGACCGGCGAAACCAAGGAGAAGCTCGCCGAACTGCGCAGGCGGAACAAGCGACTGGAGACGGAGAACGACGTGCTCAGGCGGGTGGTCGAACTGACCCTGAGAAGGCGTTCCACCCAGATGATCTACTCGCTGATCCGTGAACTCGCCGCCGGCCGTGTCCCGGTCGCGGTGGCCTGCCGGCTGCTCCAGGTGTCCACATCGGGGTACTACGACTGGCTCGGGCGTCCCGAACCGCCGCGTGTGCTCCGCGACAGGGAACTCACCAAGATGATCCAGCGGATTCACGCCGACTCCGACGGCAGGTACGGTTCGCCGCGCGTCCACGCCGAGCTACGGTCGGATCTGGGCGAAGTGGTCAGTCGCAAGCGCGTCGAACGGCTCATGCGCGAAGCCGGCCTGCAGGGCGCGCACGGCTCGCCCTCGTCCGCGGTTCGGGATCGTGACGCGGCCCGATCCTTACCGTGATGCCCCCTGGGCGTGAGGTGTCGGACGCCGCGGGACGGCCCCGGCGTCAGAGGGCGGGAAAGACCTCGCGCCCGAAGTCGGCGGCGATCTTCCGCATGCCTTCGGCCAGCTCGTCACGGTCCAGTGCCTCGATGCGCTCCACCGGTCCCGAGATCGACATGCCCGCGATCACCCGGCTCCCGTCCCGCACCGGCACCGCAAGGCAGTGGACGCCGATCTCCTCCTCGCCGGAGTCCATCGCGTACCCCCGCGACCGCACGGCGTCCAGCTCGGCCAGCACCGCCTCCACCGTCGTGATCGTGTGCTCGGTGCGGCGGGGCAGGCCCGTGCGCGCCAGGACGTCGGCCGCGTCCGGCCGGTCCGCCAGCAGCACCTTGCCCACCGCCGTGCTGTGCGGCGGCACCCGCCGGCCCACCTCGGCGAACATCCGCAGCCGGCGGGGGGAGGCCGCCTGCGCCACGTAGACCACGTAGTCGCCCTCCAGCACGGCGAGGTTGGCCGTCTCGCCGGACAGCGCGACCATCTTCTCCAGGTACGGCTGCGCCCACACGCCGACCATGCGCTCGGCGGCCCCGCCGAGCCGCATCAGCGCTCCGCCCAGCGCGTACCTGCGGTCGGACTCCTGCCGTACGTAGCCACGGCTGAGCAGGGCCTGCAACAGCCGGTGGATGGTGCCGTACGGCAGCCCCGTGCGCGCCGCGATCTCCGTCAGCCCGGCCTCGCCCCCGCCCTCCGCCAGCGCCTCCAGCACGTCCAGCGCCCGATCGACGCTCTGCACGGCACTCATCGCGGCCGTTCCGTGCCGGTGAGGACGGTGGGCGGCAGGCCGCGGAGCGAGGCGTCCAGGACCTCTGCGGTGTGGGCCACCCGGACGCGCTCGCCGCGCCTGCGGGCTGCGGCGGCGATCTGCATCGTGCAGCCGGGGTTGGCCGACACCAGCAGGTCGGCGCCGGCGGCGAGCACGTGGGCGGCCTTGCGGTCGCCGAGCTCGCGCGCCGCGACCGGCTGGAACAGGTTGTAGGTGCCGGCGGAGCCGCAGCACATCGCGGCGTCCGCGATCTCGCGCAGCCGCAGCTCCGGGATCGCGGCCAGCAGCGCCCGGGGCTGCGCACGTATGCCCTGGGCGTGCGCGAGATGGCAGGCGTCGTGGTAGGCGACGCTGATCGGCAGCGGGTGCCGCTCGGCGCGCGGGCCCAGCTCCGCCACGTACTCCGAAAGGTCCACGAAGCGCAGCGTCCGCGCCCGCGCCGCCCAGCCCGGGTCCCCGGCGAGCAGATCGGCGTACTCCTTGGTGCTCGACCCGCACCCGGCCGCGTTCACCACCACCGTGTCCACCCCGGCCCGCTCGAAGGTCGCGATCGTCCGGCGGGCGAACCGCGCGGCCTCCTCGGGCCGGCCCGAATGCACCGACAGCGCGCCGCAACAGCCCTGCCCGGGCGGGACGATCACCTCGCAGCCCTCCATCGCCAGCACGCGCACGGTCGCGGCGTTGACCCGGGGGAAGAACTCGCCCTGGACGCACCCGGTCAGCACCCCGACCGTCGCCCGGCGCGCACCGCGCGCCGGCACCCGCTCCGGCAGGCGCACCCGGTGACGGGGGACCGGCGGCGCCAGTTCGGCCATCGCGGCCAGCCGCGGGTCGAGCCGTTCGAGCATGGGCAGCACCCGGGGGAGCAGGCCCCGGCCGAGCTGCAGCGGCAGGCGCAGCGCGCGCAGCCGGCCGGGATGGGGGAACAGCGCGAAGACCAGCGCGCGGAAGGCACGGTCGGCGCGCGAGCGCGGGTGGACCCGCTCCACCTCGGCCCGCGCCGATTCGATCAGCCGGTCGTACCGCACCCCGGAGGGGCAGGCCGTCACGCAGGCCATGCAGCCGAGGCACGCGTCGAAGTGGCCGGCCATCTCGGGGGTGAGCGGCGTGCCCTCGACGTACTGCTTCATCAGGTGGATGCGCCCGCGCGGGGAGTCCATCTCCTCGCCCCACAGCTCGTAGGTGGGGCAGGTGGGCAGGCAGAACCCGCAGTGGACACAGTCGTCGATCAGCTCGGGGTTCACGGCCATCGGCTCCTCACGTGCGCTCCCCCTCCCCTTGCGTCCCGGGCCCCTCCGGCGGTGCGGGATGCCCGGCGGGCACCGATTCTCCGCGCGGTGCTCGGTCCCCTGATGGCGCGGGGTCTTCCAGCGCCGGCCCGGGCCGGGCGCTCGCGGGCAGCCGTCCGGGCGACAGACGGTCGTCCGGGTCGAAGCGTTCCTTGACCCGCCGCATCAACGTGGCGGCCCCGGACGGTCCGAAGCGGTCCAGCCGGGCGGCGGCGTCCGCCGGTGCGGTCCACACCACCAGTCTGCCGCCGTGCGCGCCGAGCCCGGAACGCAGCGCGGACACGAACGCCTCCGCCCGGGCCGGCGCGGCGTCCGCCGGGAGCGCCAGGTGCAGCACGGCCGAGGCGGCCGACCCGCGCAGATGCACGGGAAGGTCTCCGGCCTCCCGCGCCGCGCGGGACACCGCGGCCAGCGCCGGGACGGCGCCCGCGGGGCGTACGCGCAGCTCCAGCAGGAACTCCTCGCCGGGCGCCCGGCCCCACCACGGCGGCGGCTCCGGGCCCGTCACCGCCGCCGGGCCGAGCAGCGCGCGGGCGGCCTCGGCTCGTCCGGCCGCCGCCACGCCCTCGAACAGCGCGGCGAGGGTCAGCGGCCCGCCGGCGCTCGGCCGGTCGACCTCGACGGCGCTCGGCTCGGTCTGCGAGCCGGCCAGGGCGGCGAGGTCGGGCAGGTCCGCCGGGCCGGGCACGGTGACGGTGATCCACGCCCGCGCGGCGGGCAGCGGGTGCAGGCGGAAGGTGGCCTCGGTGATGACGCCGAGCGTGCCGAGCGAACCGGTGAACAGCTTGCCCAGGTCGTAGCCGGCGACGTTCTTGACGACCTTGCCGCCCGAGCGGGCGATCGTCCCGTCGGCCAGGACGACCGTGATGCCGATCAGCAGGTCGCGCGCCGTGCCGTACCGCAGCCTGCGGGGGCCCGCGGTGGCGGTGGCCAGCGTGCCGCCGACGGTGGCGCCCTCGACCGGGACGTCCAGGGCGAGCTCCTGCCCGGCGGCGGCCAGGGTGGCGGCGAGCGCCTCGGTCCGCACGCCGGCCTCCACCCGGGCGACCAGGTCACCCGCGGCGTGCTCCAGCACGTGGTCCATGCGGCGGGTGGTCAGCAGCAGGTCGCACCGCTCGGGCGGCGGACCCCAGCCGAGCTTGGAGCCCCCGCCCGCCGGGACCACGGCGAGGTCGTGCTCAGTGGCGGCCCGCATGAGGGCCGAGACCTGCTCGGTGGACTCCGGCAGGGCGACCCAGCGGGGCGTGAGCCGGCCGAGACCGGCCGCGCGGGTGTCCGGGTCGTCAGGGGTGGCGGCGCGGACGGTCGCGCCGGTCGCGGCCAGGGCCTCCTCGGGGGGAAGGGCCATCAGAACAACTCCGCCTCTCCGGAGGCCACCAGCGGGTGCACGCCCTTCCGCACGCCGGGGACCTCGCCGCACAGGCGGGGGGTGGGGAAGATCTTGCCGGGGTTGGAGAGGTTCGCCGGATCGAAGGCGCACCGGACGAGCTGCATGGTGTCCAGGTCCTCCGGCGAGAACATCTTCGTCATATGGCGGGACTTGTCGACTCCGACCCCGTGCTCCCCGGTGATCGACCCGCCGTGCTCGAGGCACAGGTCGAGGATCTCCCCGGACACCCGCTCGGCGCGCTCGCCCGCGCCCTCCTCGGCGTCGTCGAACAGCACGAGCGGGTGCAGGTTGCCGTCCCCGGCGTGGAACACGTTGGCCACCCGGATGCCGTACCGCCGGGACAGCCGCTCGATGCCGGCGAGCACCTCGGGCAGGGCCGTACGCGGCACCACGCCGTCCTGCACCAGGTAGGCGGGGCTGATCCGGCCGACCGCCGCGAACGCCGACCTGCGCCCCCGCCAGATCGCCTCCCGCTCGGCCACGTCGTCGGCGACGCGCAACTCGGTCGCGCCGCTCTCGCGGCAGATGCGCTCCACCTCGGCGAACTGGTGGGCGACCTCGGCGCCCGGCCCGTCCAGCTCGACGATCAGCACGGCGCCCGCGCCGGCGGGGTACTCGCAGTGCACCGCCGCCTCGGCGGCCTCGATGGCGAGCGCGTCCATCATCTCGATCGCCGCGGGCACGATGCCCGCGCCGATGATCGCCGACACCGCCCGCCCGCCGGCCTCCACGGAGACGAACGCGGCCAGCAGTGTGGTCACCGTCTCCGGCAGCCGCGACAGCCGCACAGTGATCTTGGTGGCGATGCCGAGCGTGCCCTCGGAGCCGATGAAGGCGCCGAGCAGGTCGTAACCCGGGTCCATCGCGTCCAGCTCGACGATCTCGCCGTCCGGGGCGACCATCTCGATCGCCAGGACATGGTTGACCGTGAAGCCGTACTTCAGGCAGTGCGCGCCGCCGGAGTTCTCGGCGACGTTGCCGCCGATCGAGCAGACCTGCCGGCTGGAGGGATCGGGCGCGTAGTAGTAGCCGTACGGGCGCGCGGCCTCGCTGATCGCGAGGTTGGTCACGCCCGGCTCCACGACGGATAGCCGGTTCCCGATGTCGATCTCGATGATCCTTCGCATGCGCGAGGTCACGATCAGCACCCCGTCGGCGCGGGGGAGGGCCCCGCCGGACAGGCCGGTGCCCGAGCCGCGCGCCACGAACGGCGTGCCCGTCCGGGTGCACAGCCGCACCACCGCCGCGACCTGCTCGGCGGTCTCCGGCAGCACGACGACGCCCGGGGTAGCGCGGTGGTAGGTCAGGCCGTCGGACTCGTAGGTGCGCAACCGCACCGGATCGGTGATGACCGCCTCGGCTCCCAGGATCGCGGTCAGCCCGCCCACCAGGCCGGAGACGCGCCCGGACGGGCCTGCGGATGCCGATACCGGTGTCATGGCATGCGGGCGTACGCCGGAAGAGTCAGGAACTCGGCGAAGTCGTCGTCCAGGGCGACCTCCGTGAACAGCTCCGCGGCCTGGCCGTACAACGAGGCGTCGAAACCGGGCTCCTGGCGGATCTTGTCCAGTTCCTCGGCGATGATGCGCCCGACCAGCTCCTTGGTCACCACCTCGCCGGTGTCGGCCAGCTCGATGTCGTTGTGCACCCACTGCCAGATCTGCGAGCGCGAGATCTCGGCGGTGGCGGCGTCCTCCATCAGGTTGTGGATGCCCACGGCGCCGCTGCCGCCCATCCAGGCGGCCAGGTAGCGCAGCGCGACGTCGATGTTGTTGCGCAACCCCGCCTCGGTGATCTCACCCGGCGTCTTCGACACCGCCAGCAGATCGGCCGCCGAGACCGACACGTCCTCGCGGAGCCGGTCGAGCTGGTTGGGCCGCTCGCCCAGAACGGAGTCGAAGACCTCCCCGCAGATCGGCACCAGGTCGGGGTGGGCCACCCAGGACCCGTCGAAGCCGTCACCCGACTCGCGCGTCTTGTCCGCACGGACCTTCTCCAGGGCGACCTTGTTCACCTCGGGGTCGCGGCGCGAGGGGATGAACGCCGCCATGCCGCCGATCGCGTGCGCGCCGCGCTTGTGGCAGGTGCGCACCAGCAGCTCGGTGTAGGCGCGCATGAACGGAGCGGTCATGGTCACGGCGTTGCGCTCGGGCAGCAGGAACTCCCGGCCGCGGGTACGGAACTTCTTGATCACGCTGAACAGGTAGTCCCAGCGTCCGGCGTTCAGGCCCGCCGAATGATCGCGCAGCTCGTAGAGGATCTCCTCCATCTCGAACGCGGCCGGGTAGGTCTCGATGAGCACCGTCGCCCTGATCGTGCCGTACGGGATGCCGAGCAGCTCCTGGGCGCGGGTGAACACGTCGTTCCAGAGGCGCGCCTCCAGATGCGACTCGATCTTCGGCAGGTAGAAGTACGGGCCCTTGCCCTTGTCGAGCTGCCGCCGCGCGCAGTGGAAGAAGTACAGCCCGAAGTCGAAGATCGAGGCGGAGAACGGCTCGCCGTCCACCAGCACGTGCTTCTCGGTCAGGTGCCAGCCGCGCGGGCGGACCACGATCGTGGCCAGTTCCTCGTCGGGGCGCAGGGCGTACGTCTTGCCGCCGGCCTCGAAGTCGATCGTGCGGTCGAGCGCGTCGCGCAGGTTGAGCTGGCCGCCCACGACGTTCTCCCAGAGGGGGGAGTTGGCGTCCTCGAAGTCCGCGAGCCAGACCTTGGCACCGGAGTTCAGCGCGTTGATCGTCATCTTGCGGTCGACCGGCCCGGTGATCTCGACCCGGCGGTCCACCAGGCCGGGGGCCGGGGCGGCCACCCGCCAGGAGTCGTCCTCGCGAACGGAGCCGGTCTCGGACGGGAAGTCCAGCGTGCCACCCGCCGAGAGCTCGGCCTGGCGGGCCTGCCTGGCCGAGAGCAGCTCGCGCCGCCGCCCCTCGAACTCGCGCTGGAGGGTGGCCACGAAGCGCAGCGCCTCGGGGGTGAGGATCTCGTCGAAGCGGTCCCGGGACGGACCGGTGATCTCAACGCCTTCCATGGCCATCCTTTCCACGACCTGGCTCCCGCGCGTCACGCCGCGGCTCCTGCCGGCCGCCGGACGCCCGCCGGAGTTCCGGGTGGCAATCTTTTCCGGGAAGCGGAAAACAATTTCTGGATTGTGGAATCGAGGCTACTCGACCGCCGACTCGGGGGTCAACGCCGGGTCCGGCTGGGGGATCGCCAAGGGTCGGCTCCGGGGGTTCCCCGATGGGCGCGACGGCCGCCACCGGCCAACCTTGGAACCATGAACACGCCGACCACCATGACCGACCCCTTCCCCGGTGCCCGCTCCGCACGCGCCCGGACCCGCCCGGGACGCGTACTGGCCGCAGCAGCCCTGTTGGGGGGCGGACTGCTGCTCACGGCCTGCGGCGTCACCGACCTCGCCTCCCCGGCGAAGGAGGAGACGAGCGCCTACGACGTGGACACCAAGGTCCCGGTGCTGCGCGTCGACGCCGGCGCGGGTGACATCCGGGTCACCGAGTCCGACCGTGCCGCGTTCCACGTGACCGAGAAGCTGTACTGGCGAAACGACAAACCGGTCACCGAGCACCCCGTCCAGGGGGACACCCTCCACCTCGGCTACACCTGCCCCCGCTCGGGATGGAGCTGCGGGGTCGACTACACGATCGAGGTGCCGCGCGGCGTCCGGGTGTCGGTGAAGACCGGCTCTGGGGACGTCACCCTGCGGGAGGTGTCGGGGGGCCTGGACGTCGAGGCGGGGTCGGGCACCATCGACGCGCGCGGGCTCAGCGGCGGCCAGGCGGTCGCCCGCACCGGGTCCGGCGACGTCGAGCTGCGCTTCACCGGCACCCCTGACAAGGTCGAGGTGCGCACCGGGTCGGGCACCGGCGTGGTCCACGTGCCCGACGGGGCCTACGCCGTCACCGCCGAGACCGGTTCGGGTGAGCGGAAGATCGCCGTCACCGACGACGACTCCTCGCCGCGCACCATCGTGGTCAGGAGCGGGTCGGGCGACGCCCAGGTCCTGCCCTCCTGATCCGGCAGGCCCGTGAGGCGGCGTCCCGCCATCCGGCCGCCACGCCGATAACCAGGTGAATCACCGGCGCTGGACATGGCACGATGCGGGGGAAGACAGCGGCGGGGTCCCCGTGTTGAACTATGCGGGACGGTCACCGCCGACGGTGACCCACGAGCGCGCAAGGAGCGCACCATAGCCACACAGAAGACGTTCATCTACGACGAGTCCATCGAAGACCTCGCCACCGGTGACTACGACCTCGAGGAACGTCAGGCGCTGCGGCGTGTGGCAGGCCTGTCGACCGAGCTCGAAGACATCACCGAAGTCGAATACCGGCAACTCCGGCTGGAGCGGGTGGTCCTGGTCGGCGTCTGGACGAGCGGCACCGCCGCCGACGCCGAGAACTCCCTGACCGAGCTCAAGCTCCTCGCCGAGACCGCGGGCTCGCAGGTCCTGGAAGGGCTCATCCAGCGGCGCCAGCGCCCCGACCCCGCGACCTACATCGGGTCCGGCAAGGCGGTGGAGCTGCGCGACATCGTCGCCTCCACCGGCGCCGACACCGTCATCTGCGACGGTGAGCTGACCCCCGGCCAGCTCCGGCAGCTCGAGGACATCGTCAAGGTCAAGGTCATCGACCGTACCGCGCTGATCCTCGACATCTTCGCCCAGCACGCCAAGAGCCGCGAGGGCAAGGCCCAGGTCGAGCTGGCCCAGCTCAGCTATCTGCTGCCGCGCCTGCGCGGCTGGGGTGGCAACCTGTCGCGCCAGGTCGGCGGCCGGGCGGCGGGTGGCGTCGGCATCGGTGGCCGCGGCCCCGGTGAGACCAAGATCGAGCTGGACCGCCGGCGCATCCGCGAGCGCATGGCCAAGCTGCGCCGGCAGATCAGCGGCATGTCCACCGCGCGCGAGACCATGCGGGCGGGCAGGACGCGGCGCGAGGTTCCCGCGGTGGCCATCGCGGGCTACACCAACGCCGGCAAGTCGTCACTGCTGAACCGCCTCACCGGTGCCGGGGTGCTGGTGGAGGACGCACTGTTCGCGACGCTGGACCCGACCGTCCGCCGGGCCCGCACGCCCGAGGGCAGGCTGTTCACGCTGGCCGACACCGTGGGGTTCGTCCGGCACCTGCCGCACCAGCTCGTCGAGGCCTTCCGCTCCACGCTGGAGGAGGTCGGCGAGGCCGACCTGATCCTGCACGTCGTGGACGGCTCGCACCCCGATCCGGAGTCCCAGATCGCCGCGGTTCGCGAGGTGTTCGCCGACATCGAGGGGGCGCGGGACATCCCTGAGATCGTGGTGGTCAACAAGGCCGACGCCGCCGACCCGGTGGTCCTGACCCGGCTGGCCACCCGCGAGCGCCACAGTGTGGTCGTCTCGGCCCGCACCGGCGCCGGCATCGAAGAGCTGCTCCAGGTGATCGAGCGCGAGCTGCCCCGGCTCGATCACGAGGTGCGGGTGCTCGTCCCGTACGAGCGAGGCGACCTCGTCGCCCGCGCGCACAAGGAGGGCGAGGTGCGGTCGATCCACCACACCGGCGACGGCACCGTCCTGCACGCGCACGTCCCGGCCGGGCTGTTCGCCGAGCTCGAACGCACCGCCAAGCCGGTCGAGATCGTGTGATGTCGTCGGTCGGGGGCCGGTGGCCCCCGACCGACGGCTCACGGCGCCGGGTGCGGCGCACTCGGCCCGCTGATTTTTCCGATTCCCCGGCGCAGGGTGATCGTTCCTGGTATTTTCTTGACCGGTCAACGGTGGCCTGGGGGTCGGCGAGCCGGGCCGGTGCGCTGGGGAGGGCTTGGCGCGGTGGTCCCGATGGCTCTGGCCGCAGTGCGATCGCTGACCGTTCAGCCGTCCAGGGGGAGGCGGAAGGCAACGGTGCAAATCAGGACAGAGCACCTCAAGCGACACAAAGCGCGACAGTGTCCAGAAAACTCGCAAAGGCGCAGTTAGTTCGCTGTGGCCCGCGAGGCTTGATTATTGCTACGATAAGGGCACCCTGACAAGACATTCTGGCGCTGGTTTCGCATGATGACGCGTGTGACTGCTGCTACAGCAGGGGCTGGATCGGCGCCAGGGTTCCCGGGGACGGATTTCCGACGAGCCGGGGTGTGCGGCGCCTCCGCGTGCCACAGGGGAGTTGAACTGGCGTTCTTCGCAATAACCCTGTACACCGGACCGACCTGTGAAATAACGTAACTGAACTGAAATCGCCCGACCAAGATCCGGGCGATACCGTCATCGCACACCAGTGCGGATGAGATCAGGAGACCCCCCAATGACGTCCGGAAACGGAGCGGACCCAGCGGGCGTGGCGCCCGGCGGCACCTGGGCTCCGGCGGCGTTCCCGGGCGCTTCCGAGGCCCTTGGCCGGGCGGTGATGCCATGACGGTGCGGCTTCTCACGAACATCGGCCGGCTCTGGACCGGCAATGACGTCTGCAGCAATGCCGCGATCCTGGTCCACAACGACCGCATCGCGTGGGTCGGCCGTGCGG
>NZ_BMNT01000012.1:139196-197095 GCF_014646695.1 Sphaerisporangium melleum | reverse complement strand
GGTCGTGGAGGGTCATGGAGGGAACCGGCGGTGTCGGGGATGGGTTCGGGGGCGGGGGTGAGGGCTCGGTCGTGGGGATGCGGGGGTGTCATGAGCGGAGGCCTTGGAGGGTTTCAAGAAGGGGACCGGCGGTATCGGGGACGGGTTCGGGCGCTGCGTGATGGCGTGCGGTAACACCTGTGGTGTCCGGAATGGCCAGGTGAGCGGGTCAAGGGCGGAAGCACTGCCAGCGGGTGGCCACCGGCGGGGCGTCGACGCGGTGGCAGACGATGCTCAGCCAGCCGTGTGGCAGCCCGGTGGTGGCGAAGGCGCCGCTCTCGGTGGTGAAGCGGATCTTGCTGAGGTGCGGGGTCCTGATCTCGACGCGCGTTCCTCCGGCCGCCGCGGGATGCACCTGGCCGGCGAGGTCGAGGTGGGAGTCGCCCATGGTGATCTCGACGTCGATGCTCAGCCCGCCGCCCGCGAAGCGCAGCAGGTGTGGCTGCCCCTCCCAGGCTCCGTGACCGCCGGAACGCACCCCGGCCGGGACCCTGGGCAGCGCCGACCCGGGCCCGATGCCCGGCAACGGTCCCGGATCCGGCCACCGCCACGGGTCGGGCGGCATCCCTGGAATCGGCCACGGCTCTGAACCGGGCGGCATCCCTGGAGCCGGCCACGGCTCTGAACCGGGCGGTGGCGCCGAGCCGGGCCGGGAGCCGGTGCCGGATGGGGGCCCTGCGCCGGGTCGTCCCGGCCCTGCCGAGGGCTGTGGACGTGGCGGTGGTCCGAAGCCGGACCAGGGCTCCCATGATCCGGGGTGGGACTGCGGGCGGGAAGGCGATCCGGTGCCGGGCGGAAGTGGCGGCTCCGGCACCGGCCGGGCGCCGGGGAGCGGTGGCGCTTCGTCCGGCCACGCCGTTCCGGGCCGGTGGCCCTGGGCGTCGCCCTCGTGCCCGTCGCCGGTAGGGGCCTGCTCGGCGGGCGAGGGGAGGGGGACGGGGGCCGCTATCAGGGCGCCGGGGAGGCGGAGGGAGTGGACGGCCTGGGCGTCGGAGATGACGCGGGCCGGGACCGGGTCGGCTCCCGCGGCGATGCGCAGGGCGGCCAGCAGGAAGTCGTCGTCGATCACAGTTGGTCCTTCATCAGGGATCGCAGGCGCTTCAGACAGCGGATGCGGGTGGGGCCGATGCTGCCGATGGGCATGTCCAGCCGCCGGGACAGCTGGGCGTAGCTCGCGTCGGGCGCCATGACGATCAGCCGGACCAGCGCGCGGCACGGACCGGGCAGCGTGTCGACGGCCGCCCACAGTCGCCGCCCCTCGTCGTCGGTGAGCGTCATGGTGGCCGGGTCGGCGTCCGGCGCCGCGATCTCGGCGGGCATGCCGGACGGCCCATCGCCGGCCCGTCGCCGGGCGACCCGCACCGCCTCGTGCCGCGTCGTGGTGACCAGCCAGGCACCGACGCGCTCGGGGTCGCGGATGGTGTGCCGGCTCTCCAGCAGGCGCAGCCACGCGGCCTGCACGGCGTCGCCCGCATCGGCCGGGTCGAGGCCGATGGCACGGGCGACGGCCCACATGCGGTAGCCGAAGCGGGCGACCAGGTCACGCCAGGCCGTCTCGTCGAGGTGGTCCAGATCGTATGGCATCGATGACTTCACGTGGTGGGGAGAGTGCGCTGCGTGAGCAGACTAGCGGGGTCCGGGGACATGAACCCCGAGATCGGGGAATCGCCCGGCGCCGGCGGACTGCAGGACGTGCCGTGCGGCCTCCTGCGCGGACATGTGCCGGGCGGCGGACGCGATGGCCCCGGCGACGACGGCGGTCGCGAACGACGTGCCACTCCACATCGCGTAGCCGTCGAACGGGTGAAAGTCCACGAAAGTGCTGGTCAAGTCTTCGCCGCGCGCGCAGGCGTCCACCCAGGGGCCGTAGGCGGAGAAGCGTGCCCGCCCGCTCCCGGCGGCGTCCAGGGCGGCCACGGCGATCACGCCGGGCAGGGCGGCCGGCCAGAACGGGCGCGAGGACCCCGTATTGCCCGCGCAGGCGACGACCACCGTGTGCGGGAAGGCGCCCAGCGCGCGTTCCACAAGAGGCGAGGGCAGGTCGTCGTACGTGTGGCACCCGAAGGAGAGCACGAGGACGTCGACGTGGGTGTCGCGCAGGACGCCGAGCGCGCGCAGCACTCCGGCCTCGTCGCCCACGCCGTTGCCGTCGAGCACCCGCGCGACGCGCAGCCGCGTCCCGGGAGCCTGACGCAGCAGCAGGCCGGCGATGAACGTGCCGTGCCCCGCCTGGGCGTCGAGCAGCCCGTCGCCGTCGGCGTCCGGCACCTCGCCCGGCTGCCCGGCGAACCAGTCGGCGTCCCGGAACCAGGGATGCGGGGCGAGGCCGGTGTCCAGCACCGCGACGGTCACCCGGGACGGCTCGCCGGCGGCGTGCCGGGGCGGTGGCGCCGGCCGCGGGGCTCCGGTGGGACCGCCGAAGAACAGCGGTTGCCCGGTGACGACATGGTTGGGCGAGGCGTCCACCCCTCGCTCGCGGAGCGCGGCGGCGATCTCACACGGGTCGGCGCCGGGCGTCAGGTGCAGCTCGAACAGGTCGCCCGCGCGCTCGGCGGACTGCGTCCACCGCTCGGCGGCGACGGGGGAGCGGGTGAGCAGGACGCCGGGCCGGATGAAGGCGCGGCGGCCCGGCAGATGCTCCACTGCCTGCACGTTCACGACAGGCACCTCCCTGGGATGAGCAAGGAAATGACCAGCACGGAGTGCGTCTTTCCCTATGCGGAGAGTTGCCAAGCGTGATTAGGTATGACCCGGCTCTGGTGCCCCGCCACGACGGACGGTAGTCTCTCCCTCAGTCACTTGTGATCATCCCAGTATGAGGACGTTGGGGAAGGCGCACCTCGTACGAAACGGGAGGTCCGGTGTCTGCTCGTGGCGTGCTGTACGTCCACTCGGCTCAGCCCGCGCTGTGCCCGCATATCGAATGGGCGGTCGCGGGTGTCCTTGGCATACCCGTCGACCTGTCGTGGACCCCGCAGCCAGCCCAGCCTGGCACCGTGCGCACACAGGCCGAGTGGGAGGGGCGCCCCGGCACGGCCGCGGCGATCACCTCGTCCCTCATGGGCTGGCAGCGCATCCGCTTCGAGATCACCGAGGACCCCTCGCCGGGGGTGGACGGCTGCCGGCACGCCTACACGCCGACCCTCGGCGCCTTCACCGCGATGATCAGCGTGTCCGGCGACATCATGGTCCCGGAGGACCGGCTGCGGAACGTCATGCTGATGGCGACCCAGGGCCGGGCGGTGCTGGAGGAGGAGCTCGACAAACTGCTGGGCAAGCAGTGGGACGAGGAGCTCGAGCCGTTCCGCTACGCCGGCGACGGCGCCCCGGTCCGCTGGCTGCACGCCGCCGTGTGACCGCCGCGCCACCATGCCCCGCGTGCCGGTCCCGCCACGCGGGGCGGAAGGCGGACACCTACCGGCCTCGGATGGGCACTCCGCCGGTCCAAGACGGTTCTCGCCCTCGGGAGAACCGCTCTTCACCGCCCCGTAGGCCCCCTCCATGCCCCCGAGCCCAGCCCGCGCCTCATCGGTGTCCTGGCCCGCGGGCACCGATCCTTCCCTCGCGGCGCCGTGTCATCGCCTGCCCGCACCTCCCGGAGCCGCCGCGGCTTGCCGGCTCTTGCCGAACCCCGTCCTCCCGGAGCGCGGCCTTCCCCGGAGGAGGGCCCTTCTCGCGGATCCGGCGCGGCCCGGCCGCCGCGAGCCGATGCGAATGCGCTTCCTGGCGGGCCCTCGCCCGTGCCTCCCCGGAACGTGTCCCCGTGCGCGACCTTCCGGAGTACGGTCCTGCCTCGCCGAGCCGCTCATCGTGCCGTCCGGAAACGGAGCGGGAAGCACCCGTAAGCGCCGCGAGGCCCCGCACCAGAGGGTGCGGGGCCTCGCGGAGGCCGCTGCCGGCCTTCAGGAGGCCGGCCGGGACGGTCAGAGCGGGATGTTGCCGTGGGCGCCGCGGGCCGGGGTGGCCTGGGCGAGGACCTTGGCGATGGCGGTGCGGGTCTCGGCGGGCTTGATGACCTCGTCGATGACGCCGATCTGGATGGCGCGGTCGAGGCCGCCCGAGAGCTTCTCGTGCTCCTCGGCCAGCCGCACCTCCAGCGCGGACCGCTCCTCCTCCGGGGCGGCGGCGATCTCACGCCGCTTGAGCACCCGGACCGCCGCCACGGCGCCCATCACGGCGACCTCGGCGGTCGGCCAGGCGAACACCTTGGTGGCGCCGAGGGCCCGGGAGTTCATCGCGATGTAGGCCCCGCCGTACGCCTTGCGGGTGACCAGGGTGACGCGCGGCACCGACGCCTCCGCGAAGGCGTGCAGCAGCTTGGCGCCGCGCCGGACGACCCCGTCGTGCTCCTGCCCCACACCGGGGAGGTAGCCGGGGACGTCCACCAGGACGACCAGCGGCACGCCGAGCGCGTCGCACATGCGCACGAACCGGGCGGCCTTCTCGGCGGAGGCGGAGTCCAGGCAGCCGGCCAGCCGCATCGGGTTGTTGGCGATGACGCCGACGGTGCGCCCGCCGAGGCGGCCCAGCGTCGTGACCACGTTGGGCGCCCACTTGGGATGCAGCTCGACGCCGGGCTCGTCCAGCAGGCCGTTGACCAGCGGCTGCACCGAGTACGCCCGGCGGGGCTCGTCGGGCAGCAGGCCGGAGAAGTCGACGTCCTGCACGGAGTCCATGCGGACGCGGCCCTGGTGGCCGAGCAGCACGGCCAGGCGCCGGGCCCGCAGCACCGCGTCGGCGTCGGTCTTGGTGACGATGTGCACGACGCCGCTGCGCTTGCTGTGCGGCTCGGGGCCGCCGAGGCCGGCCATGTCGATCTGCTCGCCGGTGACGCTGCGCACGACGTCCGGGCCGGTGACGAAGATGCGGCCCTGGTCGGACAGGATCACCAGGTCGGTGAGCGCCGGGCCGTAGGCCGCGCCGCCGGCCGCGGGGCCGAGGACCACGGAGATCTGCGGCACCACGCCGGAGGCGCGGGTCATCGCGGCGAAGACGCTGCCCACCGCGTGCAGGGACTCGGCGCCTTCGGCCAGGCGGGCGCCACCGGAGTGCCACAGGCCGACGATCGGGACGCGCTCGCGTACCGCGACGTCGTAGGCGTGCACGATGTGCTCGCAGCCGGCGCCGCCCATGGCGCCGCCCTGGACGCGGGCGTCGCTGGCGAACGCCACCACCGGCGTCCCCTCGACGCGGCCCATCGCGGCGAGCGCGCCGCTGCGGTCGTCGGCCGGGGAGAGCAGGTGGATCGTGCCCTCATCGAAGAGGGCGGACAGACGTATATGTGGATCGCGAGGATCAGGGGGCTCCGTCACGGACGGCGGGCCCGCCACCTCGTTGTCGAGCACGGTCACTGGCGCTCCAATATCAGACGCTGGCGAAGGCGACGGCGACGTTGTGGCCGCCGAAGCCGAAGGAGTTGTTGATCGCGGCGATCTGGCCCCCGGGGAGCTTGCGCGGCTCACCGCGCACGATGTCCACCTCGACTCCCGCGTCGAGGTCGTCGACGTTGATGGTGGGCGGGACGACGCGGTCGTACAGGGCCTTGATCGTGAAGACGGTCTCGATGCCGCCGGCGCCGCCGAGCAGGTGACCGGTCATCGACTTGGTGGCCGTGACGACCGGGTGGTCACCGATGATCTCCTGGATCGCCACCGCCTCCACGACGTCCCCGGCGGGGGTGGAGGTGGCGTGCGCGTTGACGTGCAGGATGTCCCGGCCGGTGAGGCCGGAGTCGGTGAGGACGTTGCGCGCCGAGCTGCGGATGCCGGCGCCGCTCGGCTCGGGCTGGGCGATGTGGTGGGCGTCGGCGGAGTAGCCGACACCGGCGGCCTCGGCGTAGATGCGCGCGCCGCGGGCCAGGGCGTGCTCCTCGGACTCAAGGACGATGATGCCCGAGCCCTCACCGAGGACGAACCCGTCGCGGGCCTTGTCCCACGGGCGGGAGGCCAGCCCCGGCTCGTCGTTGCGGGTGGACATGGCCCGCATGGCGGCGAAGGAGGCGATGTTCAGCGGGTGGATGGCGGCCTCGGTGCCACCGGCCACCACGACGTCGGCCCGGCCCGTCCTGATCATCTCAAGGGCGTAGCCGACGGACTCCGCGCCGGTGGCGCAGGCGCTGACCGTGGCGTGCACGCCGGCGGTGGCGCCGAGCTCGATGCCGATCCACCCGGCGGCGCCGTTGGGCATCAGCATCGGGACGGTGTAGGGCGACAGCCGCTGCCAGCCCTTCTCCTTGTAGGTGTCGTAGGCGGCGAGGATGGTGGTGATGCCGCCGATGCCGCTGCCGACCACGACGCCGAGCCGGTCGGGGGCGACCTTCGGCGCGCCCGCGTCCTGCCAGGCCTCCCGGGCGGCGATCAGCGCGAACTGCTCGGCGCGGTCGAGGCGGCGCGCCTCGGGCCGCGGCAGGACCTCGCCAGGTTCGACGGCGGCCCTGGCGGCGAACTTCACCGGCACCGTGTCGACCCACTCCTCGGTGAGGGGCCGCACTCCCGACCGCCCGGCGAGGAGCGCCGACCAGGTCGAGGTCACGTCTCCGCCGAGGGGCGTCGTCACGCCGAGCCCGGTGACAACGACACGTACCCGATCTCTGCTCACTTGGTGCGCTCCTTCTTCGACGCGAAGCATGGGGGGCTCAGACGCCCGGGCCGGAGCCGGACGCCTGAGGTGGATCTAGTTCTGGATGAAGTTGACGACGTCCTTGACGGTCTTCAGGTGCTTGAGCTGGTCGTCGGGGATCTCGACGCCGAACTCGTCCTGCGCGGCGACGGCGATCTCGACCATGGAGAGCGAGTCGATGTCCAGGTCGTCCACGAAGCTCTTCTCCGGGGTCACCTCGGAGGCCGGGATGCCGGTGATCTCGTTGATGATCTTGCCGAGGCCCGCGAGGATCTCCTGCTCGGTCAGTGCCATGTCGCGATTTCTCCTTGGATTCGGGTGCTTCTCTTGCGGTGTACGGCGCGCCGTGCGGGCCTTCCGTACAAGATCAGGGGATCTCGACCACTTGGCCGGCGTAGGTCAGGCCCGCGCCGAAGCCCAGCAGCAGGGCGAGACCGCCCGACTCGACCTCGCCGCGCTCGATCATGCGGCTGAGCGCGAGCGGGATCGAGGCGGCCGAGGTGTTGCCGGCCAGGACGATGTCCTTGGCGATGACCGCCTTGTCCGCGCCGAGCTTGCGGGCGATGGCCTCGATGATCCGGAGGTTCGCCTGGTGGGGCACGAAGGCGGCCAGCTCTGCGGGGTCCACGCCCGCACGCTCGCACGCCTCACGCGCGACCGGGTGAAGGGCGGTGGTCGCCCAGCGGAACACGGTCTGTCCTTCCTGGTGCAGGAAGGAGTCGCGGTCCTTGACGATGATGGCGTCGGACTTGTCTCCGGCGCTGCCCCACACGACCGGGCCGATGCCGGGTGTCTCGGACGGCCCGACCACGGCCGCGCCCGCGCCGTCCGCGAAGATCACGCAGGTGGCCCGGTCGGTCCAGTCGACCCACTGGGAGAGCTTCTCGGTGCCGACGACCAGCACGTTGGTGGCCGAACCGGCCCGCACGGCGTCGCCCGCCGCGGCCAGCGCGTAGCAGAAACCGGCGCAGGCGGCGTTCACGTCGAAGGCGCCGGGGGCCTGGATGCCGAGGCGGTGCGCCACGCGGGCGGCGGCGTTCGGGATCTGCGCCTCCAGCGTGCAGGTGGCGACGATCACCAGGTCGATCTCGCTCGCCGACAGCCCGCTGGCGGCCAGCGCCTTGCCCCCCGCCTGCACGGCGATGTCGATGTCGGTCTCTTCGGGGCCCGCGACGCGGCGCTCCTTGATGCCGACGCGGCTCTGGATCCACTCGTCGTTGGTGTCGATCGTCTTGGCGAGGTCGTCGTTGGTGACCACGCCGGCGGGCTGGTATCCGCCGAAGGCGAGAACCTTCGCGCCGGGGGCGCCTCGCATGATCCTCACAGGCCGGACTCCTTGGTGGTAAGGGCGCGGGCGGCCGCGAGGTCGTCGGGGGTCTTGATCGCGACCGTCTCGACCCCGCGCATCGCGCGCTTGGCCAGGCCGGTCAGCGTACCCCCGGGCAGCAACTCGATCATGGCGGTGACGCCGAGGTCGGTCATGGTGGCCATGCACAGATCCCACCGGACCGGGCGGGCCACCTGGTCGACCAGCCGCTCGACGAACCCCGCGCCGCTCGGGACGGACTCGCCGTCCGCGTTGGACAGCAGCGTCACGCGCGGGTCGGCGGGGGTTATCTGGGCGGCCTCGGCACGCAGGTGCTCGACGGCGGAGGCCATGTGGCGGGTGTGGAAAGCTCCGGCGACCGACAGCGGCCGCAGCCGTGCCCGCGCCGGGGGCTCGGCCGCGAAGGCGGCGAGCTGCTCGGTGGTGCCGGCCGCGACGATCTGGCCGGCTCCGTTGATGTTGGCGGGGGTGAGGCCGTGGCGCTCGATGGCGGCCAGGACCTCCTGCTCGTCGCCGCCGAGGACCGCGGTCATGCCGGTCTCGGTGACCCCGGCGGCCTTGGCCATCGCCTGGCCGCGCTGGGTGACGAGCGCGAGCGCCTGCTCGGGGGTGAGGACGCCGGCGACGGCGGCGGCGGTGAACTCACCCACGCTGTGCCCGGCGAGCACGCCCGGCACGATCGGACCCGCGGGGGTGTCACCCTCGGTAGTCAGCAGCACCTCGGCGACGGCGAGACCGGCCGCCACCAGAAGCGGCTGCGCGACGGCGGTGTCCCGGATCTCGTCCGCGTCGGCCCTGGTGCCGTAGGCGATCAGATCGAGGCCGGTGACGTCCGACCACGCCGACAGCCGGTCGTGAAGACCGGGGATCTCGAGCCACGGAGACAGGAAGCCTGGAGTCTGGGCGCCTTGCCCGGGAGCGACGATGACGAGCACAAAATCCACCATGCCCTGTAGGAGTTCACCACACTGCTAATGATCCGTACGAACTTTGTCGGTGGGTCTTTGTAGGAAACCTCCAGCGAAGGTTTCCGGACCGTTACCGAACCCTGGTTAGGTTACGGTTGCCCGCGACAGTCTCCCGAGGATCAGGCCGACCTGCAGAGTGAAGGCGGACCGGCCCTCGGTGGGCTGGTAGCCGGTCAGTTCTGTGATCTTCTTCAGACGGTAACGCACGGTGTTCGGATGGACGAACAACAGACGGGCCGTGGCTTCCAAAGATGTCCCCTGCTCCAGGTAGGTCGCCAGGGTGTCGAGCAGCGGAGTGCCCTCCAGGGGCTTGTAGACGTTCTCGATGAGCTGCGCGCGGGCGTCCTCGTCGCCGTCGATCGCCCGTTCGGCCAGCAGGTCCTCGGCGAGCACCGGGCGGGGGGCGTCCGGCCACCCCTGCGCGGCGCGCAGGCCCGCCACGGCCGCCCGGGCGGAGTTGGCGGCGGCGTGCAGGTCGGGGACCTCCGGTCCGATGACGATCGGGCCGGGGCCGAAGCGCGGCACGACGTGCCGGGCGGCGTCCTTGATGCTGTCGGCGCCTCCCACGATGACGATCAGCCGGTCGCCCTGCACACCGGCCAGCAGGTCGTGGCCGAGCCGCCGGCCCTTGTCCCGCATGCCGTCGATGACCGTCTGCGGGTCGGCGTCCGGGGCGTACCCGGCCAGCACCACCACGGGGGAGGACGTCCAGCCGAGCGCCGCCGCCCATGAGTGCAGCCCGTCGTCCACCTCACCGCGCACCAGCGCGTCCACGATGAGCGCCTCCAGGCGGGCGTCCCAGGCGCCGCGCACCTCGGCCTCGCGGGCGTAGACCTGCGCCGCGGCGAACGCCACGTCGCGGGTGTAGCGGAGCATGGCCTGCCGGAGCTGCTCCTCGCCGCCGGGCGCGGCGAGCTCCTGCACCTCGGCCTCGACCACCTCGACGACGACGCGCACCAGGTCGACCGTCTGCTGCAGGGAGACCGAGCGCTTCAGCTCGCGCGGGGCGGTGCCGAAGATCTCGATGCTGGGGGTGGGGCGGCCCTCGTCGGCGTGCTGGAACCACTCCACGAAGGCGGCGATGCCGGCCTGGGCGACCAGGCCGACCCACGAGCGGTCCTCCGCCGACAGCGCGCGGTACCACGGCAGCCGTTCGTCCATGCGGTTCATCGCGGCGGTGCCGAGACTTCCCATCGCCCGTTCGAGCCGTCGTGCGGTGTCCTCGCGTACCCGGTCGTTCACATCCCTAGGGTGCCAGGTCGGCTCGAGTGCGGTGGCCGCGCCCGGCGCACATGGCCGCGGCGTGCCACGCGAGCGGCCTAGATGACCGCCACGGCGGTGATCAGCCCGATGGCCAGGTGGGTGACGGCGAGCAGGACGGCGCCAGGCTGGAGCGACGGCTCGCGCACCAGGTCGCGCACCTTGATGCCCGCCACCCGGTCGAACAGCAGCGTGCCGAGCGCCTGGACGACGATGCCGGTCAGGCCGAACACGAGCGTGGCCAGCAGCCCTTCCTGCAGCGCGCCGCCGGACGACCAGATGGACGCGGCGACGATCAGTCCGATGGCGGCCAGGCCGGAGGCGGTGAGCAGCGCCGCGTTCGGGTTGCGGTCGTGCTGGATCACCTTGCTCAGCCGTCCGGGGGTGGCCATGTCGACGACGTAGAAGCCGGCGATCAGCAGCAGCACGCCCAAGATCGCGTACGCGAGGATGGCGAGGGATCCGCGTCCGAGCGCCTCTCCGAGGGGGCCGGCGAGCGCGTTGGTCATCGTGGTGCTCCTTGGACGTGCTAGGCGGTGCGGTGGGGACGGATCGGGTCGAGCGGGTCTGGCGGGGGGCGATCGCCTCCGTCGCGTTCAGGCGATGCGGTGGGGGACGAAGGAGGAGGTGTCGTCGGTGATCAGCCCGGAGGTCTCCCGGATGCCGAGCCCGGCGGCCTCGTCCCCGACGACCCAGGCGCCCAGCACCGGGCGCCAGCCGTCGAAATCGGGCAGTTCCCGGAACTCCTGGTAGACGTGGCCCTCGGCGCCGTAGTCGCCCTCGGTGCTCTGTGTGCCCGCGGGGGTCACGACGCGCATGCCCGCGCCCTCCCGGCCGAGCAGCGGCTTGACGATGTGGGCGGGCAGATCGCGGGGACCGTCGAGGTAGGCGGGCAGCAGGTTGGGGTGGCCGGGATACATCTCCCACAGGACGGCCAGCAGCGCCTTGTTGGACAGCAGCATCTTCCACAGCGGCTCGATCCACGTCATGGAGACCTGCTGCGCCACCGCCCGCGGCCCGAACGGGTCGGCCACCGCCCACTCCCACGGGTAGAGCTTGCACAGCGTGCGGATCACCCGGTTCTCCATGTCGACGAAGCGCAGCGCACGAGCGTCCCAGCCGACGTCCTCCATGGCGACGGCGGCCGTGACCAGGCCCGCCTGCTCGGCGGTCTCCTGCAGGTAGCCGAGCGTCATCGCCTCCTCGCCGGTCTCGTCCATGTTCGTCCAGGCGAAGTGGGCCGGGCCGCTCTGCAGCGGCAGCTCCCGCCACCGCTGGACCAGACGCTCGTGGATGGAGTTCCACTGGTCGTCGCCGGGGTGGACGTCCTTGAGCCAGAACCACTGGACGACCGAGCTCTCCACCAGGCTGGTGGGGGTGTCGGCGTTGTACTCCAGCAGCTTGGCCGGGCCGCGCCCGTCGTAGCGCAGGTCGAAGCGGCCGAACACGTGCGGGTCGCGCCGCCGCCAGGACGCCTCGACCTCCGGCCGTGCCCAGGCGGGGATGGCGAAGTCGCCTTGCCGGCCTGAGGCGATGACGTGCTCGACCGCCTCCAGGCACATGGCGTGCAGCTCCTCGACCTGGCGCTCCAGGTCCAGGACCTCGTCCATGCCGAAGACGTAGTGCACCCCTTCGTCCCAGTACGGGCGGGCCAGGTGCACCGGGTGCGCGGAGCGATGGTAGGCCAGGCCCTGCTCCTCGACGGTCTTCTCCCAGCCGTCCCGGCGCGTGGACGCCTGCCTGCGCACCTCAGCCGCCCCCGGAGCCGCGGCCGCCGAAGCCGCCGCGCTGGATCACGCTGCCCGAACGGGTGCTGATGTGGGCGTCGGAGGGCCTGATGGTGGTGCCGAGGGCGACTCGGCCGGCCTGGCGGCGGCCGCCGTAGTACCAGCCGTAGGCGCCGTGCGAGCCGTGGTAGCCGGACCCGGACGAGCCGGAGTGGGAATCGTCATCGTCGCAGAGGTCGTCGTCCACGACCTCGTACGAGCCGTCGGGTCTGCGGCTGTCGAGGTTCACGCAGTCGGCCGTCACCTGTTCGGAGAACGTGCCCTGCTGGGCGGCGCAGAACCCGACCACCAGCGTGGAGAGCAGCCCCATCGTGCCCAGGGTGATCATGCTGGAGGAGAGCTTCCTGCCGGCCGCCGGATTCGGCGCGGGCCCCGCCGCGCCTTTCGCGAGCGGATGCGGCGGCCGCACGGGCTTCGGCCGGTCTTGCGCCATCGACTTCCATTTCTCGAAAAGTGAGCACAGCGTACCGTTCCGCCGGATCAACGGGCAGAGGGGAATAGAAGTTTCTAGGCGCAGCTAAATGCCGAAATTTCCCTGTCAAACGGCCGTTCAGCGCCCAAGGCCCGGCGTGCGGGTAGATTCGCCTGCGTGGATCCGGTCGAAGCGTTGAAAAGGATCGCCTTCCTGCTCGAACGCGCCGGGGAGCCGACCTACCGCGTACGCGCGTTCCGCGGCGCCGCGGCCACCGTGGCGGCGCTGCCACGCCAAGAGCTCCTGCGGCTCGCCCGCTCCGGCGGCCTCACCGGGCTCAAGGGCATCGGCAAGGTCACCGCCCTGGCGATCACCGAGGCCCTGGACGGGCAGGTCCCCACCTATCTGCGCCGCCTGGAGGACACCGCCGGCCTGGATCTGGACGAGGAGACCGCCGCTCTGCGCGCCGCGCTCAGGGGCGACCTGCACAGCCACTCCGACTGGTCCGACGGCGGCTCGCCGATCGAGGAGATGGCCGAGGCGGCCCGCGGGCTCGGCCACGCCTACCTCGCCCTGACCGACCACTCGCCGCGCCTGACCGTCGCCCGCGGGCTTTCGGCCGACCGGCTGCGCGAGCAGCTCGACGTGGTCGGCGAGCTGAACGACAGGCTCGCGCCGTTCCGGATCCTCACCGGCATCGAGGTCGACATCCTGCCCGACGGCTCGCTGGACCAGGAGCCCGGGCTGCTCGACCGGCTGGACGTCGTGGTGGCCAGTGTCCACTCCAAGCTGCGCATGGACGCCGCCGCGATGACCCGCCGCATGGTCACGGCCATCGCCGACCCGCGCGTCGACGTGCTCGGCCACTGCACCGGACGCGTCGTGCGCGCGGGCGGCCGGCGCGGGGTGCTGCGGCCGGAGTCGGCGTTCGACGCCGAGATCGTCTTCGAGGCCTGCCGCAGGTTCGGCGTCGCCGTCGAGATCAACTCCCGTCCCGACCGGCTCGACCCGCCCAAGCGGCTGTTGCGGCTGGCCTACGAGATGGGCTGCGTGTTCGCGATCGACTCCGACGCCCACGCGCCCGGGCAGCTCGAATGGCAGCACCACGGGTGCGAGCGGGCCGCCCGGTGCGGCGTCGAGGCCGGCCGCGTCGTCAACACCTGGCCGCTGGACGCCCTGCTCGACTGGACCACCGCCACCGCCACCGGCGCCTGACCGGCGAGCACGTACACCTGACCGGGAGGCGAGCCCGTCCTGCCCCCTATCGCCCGGCGCGCCGGCCGGTGATCGGGCGTAGCTTCGGGATGTGAACCGTACCGATCGGCTCTACGCCCTCATCGAGGAGCTGCGCGCGATCTCCCCCCGGTGCCGGTCCGCGCGGGAGCTCGGCGAGCGATTACAGGTCGGCGTGCGCACCGTCGAGCGCGACATCGAGGCCCTGCGCGAGGCGGGGGTGCCCGTGCGCGCCGAGGACGGCGGGTACGCCCTCGGCGAGCCCGTCACGCCCTCCCCGCTGGCGCTCACCGCCGACGAGGCGCTGGCCGTCGCGGTCGCCCTCAGCCGGGCCGGCCGGCGTCCCCTGGCGAGCGGGGCCCGAAGCGCGCTGCGCAAGCTGATGGACGCCCTGCCGGACGACGCGGCGCGGTGCGGCGAGCCGGCCGGGCCCGCCGCGCGGGCGGCGCTCGCCGAGTTCGGCGAGCCCCCGCATGCGGACGCGTCGCCCGGCGCGGAGACGGGCGAGGCCGCGTCCGCCACGGCCGCCGGCGACGAGCGGTGGGAGAGACGACGGGCGGTGGCGCAGGTGATCGACGAGGCGCTGCTGCACCGGCGGGTGCTGCGCATCACCTACGACGCCAAGTCGGGTGAGGTGACCGAGCGGGACGTCGAGCCCGGTGTCTTCATCGGCGGGCGCGGCGGCTTCTGGTACCTCGTCGGGTGGTGCCGGCTCCGGCAGGACGTCCGGGTGTTCCGGCTCGACCGCATCGCCGCCGCCGCGCTCACCGACGAGCAGGCGCGCTCCCGCCGCCCCCTTGAGGAGTACGCCCCGCACATCCCCGAGCTCATGGCGCAGGACCGGCCGGGCTGAAACGGCGGCGGGCCCCCGCGCGTCACGCGCGAGGGCCCGCCGGCGGGCCGCCCGCGAAGGGCGGGCCCGCATGGACCGCGAGGGTCAGACCCCCATCGACTGCGTCTCGTTGCTCTCGGGCGTCGGCTGGGCGACGACCTCGGTGACGCCGTTCTTCAGGTGGTACCGCGAGATGGCCTCGCGCAGGACCTCCTGCTTGATCTCGCCCCGCCTGGCCAGCTCGGTGAGCACGGCCAGGGTGATCGACGCGGCGTCCACGTGGAAGTGGCGGCGCAGCGCCGAGCGGGTGTCCGACAGGCCGAAGCCGTCGGTGCCGAGCGAGGAGTAGTCGCCGGGCACCCAGCGTGAGATCTGGTCGGGTACGGCGCGCATGTAGTCGCTGACCGCGACGAACGGGCCGGTGGCCTGCGACAGCACCGTGGTGACGTAGGGCACCCGCTGCTCGGCCTCGGGGTTGAGCAGGTTGTGCTCATCGCACTCGAGCGCGTCGCGCCGCAGCTCCGACCACGACGGCGCCGACCACACCTCGGCCGCGACCCCCCACTCCTCGGCCAGCAGGCGCTGCGCCTCCAGGGCCCAGCGGCCGGCGACGCCGGAGGCGAGGATGTTCGCCCGCGGGCCCTCGATGTCAGGGGCCTTGGCGAACCGGTAGAGGCCCTTGAGCACGCCCTCGACGTCCAGCCCTTCGGGCTCGGCCGGCTGCGGGTAGGGCTCGTTGTAGACGGTGAGGTAGTAGAAGACGTCCTCGGGCCGCTCGCCGTACATCCGGCGCAGGCCTTCCTTGACGATGTGGGCGATCTCGAAGGCCCAGGCGGGGTCGTACGACACCGCCGCGGGGTTGGTCGAGGCGATCAGCGGGGAGTGGCCGTCCTCGTGCTGCAGGCCCTCGCCGTTGAGCGTGGTGCGCCCGGCCGTCGCGCCGAGCAGGAAGCCACGGCCCATCTGGTCGCCCAGGGCCCACATCTGGTCGGCGGTCCGCTGGAAGCCGAACATCGAGTAGAAGATGTAGACCGGGATCATGTGCTCGCCGTGCGTGGCGTACGCCGTGCCGGCCGCGAGCACCGAGCCCATCGAGCCCGCCTCGCTGATGCCCTCGTGCAGGATCTGACCCTCGGTCGACTCCTTGTACGACAGCAGCAGGTTGCGGTCGACCGCCTCGTAGGTCTGCCCGTGCGGCGAGTAGATCTTCGCGGTCGGGAACATCGCGTCGACGCCGAAGGTGCGGGCCTCGTCCGGAATGATCGGGACGAACCGCGCCCCGATCTCCTTGTCCCGCATGAGGTCCTTGAGCAGGCGGACGAACGCCATCGTGGTGGCGACGTTCTGCTTGCCCGAGCCCTTCTTCAGGTCGGCGTACATGGCGTCGCCGGGCAGCTTGATCGGCTTGGCGCGGTTGACCCGCTTGGGGAGGTAGCCGCCGAGCGCCGCGCGGCGCTCGCGCATGTAGGCGATCTCCTCGTCGTTCTCACCCGGGTGGAAGTACGGGGGCAGGTCGCCCTCGAGGTCCTTGTCCGGGATCGGGAGGTACAGCCGGTCGCGGAACTCCTTGAGCTCGGCCTTGGACATCTTCTTCATCTGGTGCGTCGCGTTGCGCGCCTCGAAGTCCTTGCCGAGGGTCCATCCCTTGATGGTCTGGGCGAGGATGACCGTGGGCTGGCCGACGTGCTCACGGGCCGCCTTGAACGCCGCGTACACCTTGCGGTAGTCGTGGCCGCCACGCGACAGCTTGCGGATGTCGTCGTCGGACAGGTGCTCGACCATCTTGCGCAGGCGCGGGTCGTCCCCGAAGAAGTTCTCGCGGATGTACTCGCCCGACTCGACGGAGTAGGTCTGGAACTGCCCGTCGGGGGTGCTGTTCATCTTGTTGACGAGCACGCCGTCGACGTCCGCGGCGAGGAGCTGGTCCCAGTCGCGGCCCCAGACGACCTTGATGACGTTCCAGCCGGCCCCCCGGAAGAACGACTCGAGCTCCTGGATGACCTTGCCGTTGCCGCGTACCGGACCGTCGAGCCGCTGCAGGTTGCAGTTGATGACGAAGGTCAGGTTGTCGAGCTCCTCGCGCGAGGCCAGGCCGATCGCGCCGAGCGACTCGGGCTCGTCCATCTCGCCGTCGCCGAGGAAGCACCACACGTGGCTGCGGCTGGTGTCCTTCATCTTGCGGCTCAGCAGGTAACGGTTGAACCGCGCCTGGTAGATCGCCCCGATCGCCCCAAGGCCCATCGAGACCGTGGGGAACTCCCAGAAGTCCTGCATGAGCCGGGGGTGGGGATAGGACGGCAGGCCGTGGAAGCCGTGGGACAGCTCCTGGCGGAAGGCGTCGAGCTGAGCCTCGTTCAGCCGGCCTTCGAGGAAGGCGCGGGCGTAGATGCCCGGGGCCGCGTGGCCCTGGATGAACACCTGGTCACCCGACTCGCCGTGGTCCTTGCCGCGGAAGAAATGGTTGAAGCCCACCTCGTACAACGACGCGGCCGAAGCGTAGGTGGCGATGTGGCCGCCCACGTTCGTGCGGGCGTTCGCCCTGGTCACCATCACGGCGGCGTTCCACCGGATGTAGGCCCTGATGCGTCGTTCGACGTACTCGTCGCCCGGGAACCACGGCTCGCGCTCGGGGGGGATGGTGTTGATGTAGTCGGTGCTCCGCAGCCCTGGCACCCCGACCTGATGCTCGCGGGCCCGCTCGAGCAGGCGCAGCATCAGGTAGCGGGCTCGGCTCCGGCCCTCCGTCTTGACGACGGTGTCAAGTGACTCGAGCCACTCCTGGGTCTCGCTGGGGTCGACATCAGGCAACTGGCTGGGTAGACCGTCGCTGATGATCGAGAAACGCTGGCGTCCGGAAGCCACTGGGTCTCGCCTTCCGAGGATGGACTGGTAAGCCTCTTCTTCGATGTCTAGGTCGCCTTCCATCCTGGCCGCTTCCTCCGGAAAGTGCATCTCTACCGTCCGGTAACCAAGATGTCCCTGCTGGCAGGGCCGCACACATGGCCTAGACCACCGATGGTAGGACGATTTTCCCAGGACGCAACAAGCAGGACGATCCGGGGTCCCCGTCCTCATTCCGTCCGGGGCCCCTTGAGGGGGTCCCGCACATCCCTGCCTCCCCCGGGTGGGGGAGTCCCAACCACGCTATCGCGCGATGTGTGCGGCGCTTCGGGCGGCAAGCCTTTGAGGACGGCCCCACCTTAGCCGGGCCCGCCGACCGGCCCGCCCGGCGAGGGGCCGTCCATTCTCCGGAGGGCTTCCGCGCCTCCCGGGAGGACCCGATGTCGTCCTTCGACAAGGCCAGGGATCTCCATGATCAGAACATCCGCGGCGGCCGCCGCGGCCCTGCTCGCCGTCACCGCCGCGCTCACGGGGTGCGGCACCCCGCAGGGCACGCCCGCGCCCTTCGGCGCTCCCGCTTCAGGCACGGGCGCGACGCCCGGCCCGCAGCAGGTACCACGCCGTACGCAGATGGCAGCACGACGCCCGGCTGCCGGTCACCGGAGCCGTGCCGCTCGGCCAGGTGGTCTTCCTGCCCGGCCCGCTGCGCGTCACCGGCCACGACGCCGGCCCCGGCGACCCGGCCAACGGCCGCGTCCTGCACGGAACGGGCGCGATCCCCGTCGTGTCCGTCCAGCTCGACCCGAGCATCGCGCGCCGGTCCGCAAGGGCGACAGGGTTCGCGTCATCCTGCCCGACGGCGGCACGCGCAGGGGAAGGATCTCGGCGGTGAGCACGGTCGCGGTGCCGCCGCCGGAGCCGCAGCAGGACGGCGGCGGCGCGCCGCCGTCGCTGCGCCCGCAAGGCCCGCGCCCTGCTGTCCGCGCTCGGCGTCGCCATCGGGATCGCCGCCATCGCCGCCATCGCCCCCATCGTCGCCGTCCTCGGCGTCACCCGGTCGAGCCAGGCGGCCCTGCTGGAGCAGATCGACCTGCTCGGGACCAACCTGCTCACCGTGGCCGACGGCCGCGAGCTCGGCGGCGCGGAGGCACCGCTGCCGGTCGACGCCACGCGCATGCTCCGCCGGGTGGACGGCGCCCTCGGCGTCGCCCCCACCACCCAGCTGACCGGCCACAACGTCTACCGGAACGACCACGTGCCCGTGGGGCGTACCGGCGGGCTGGCCGTGCGCGCCTGCGACGCGACCCTGGACGGCAAGGTGCGGCAGGGCCGCTTCCTGGACGCCGCCACCGCCGGCCACCCGGTCACCGTGCTCGGCTACGAGGCGGCCAGGACGCTCGGGATCACCCGGGTGGACCCGGCGACGCGCGTCTGGATCGGCGGCCACTGGTACACCGTCAGCGGCATCCTGGACCCGCTGGCGCTCGCCCCGGAGATCGACCGGTCCGCCCTGGTCGGCTTCCCCGTCGCCGAGCGGCTCCTCGGCTACGACGGCCATCCCAGCCGGCTGTACGTCCGCACCGCGCAGGACCAGGTGGACCTCGTCGCCGGCCTGCTCGCGCGCACCACCAACCCCGCCGCCCCCGAGCGGGTCGAAGTGAGCCGCCCTTCGGACGCGCTGACCGCGCGGGTGGCCTCGCCGAGGCGTCCGCGACGCTCTTCCTCGGTCTGGGCGCCATTGCCCTGCTGGTCGGCGGCATCGGCATCGGCAACATCATGGTGATCTCGGTGCTGGAGCGCCGCGGCGAGATCGGCCTGCGCCGCGCGCTCGGCGCCACCCGGGGGCAGGTCGCCGGGCAGTTCCTGACCGAGTCGTTCGTCCTTTCGGCCCTGGGCGGGGCCGGGGGGATCGTGATCGGCTGCGCGGTCACCCTCGCCCTGGCGCGCGCCCGCGACTGGACGATGCTGATGCCGCCCGAAGCGCTAGGGGGCGGCATCGCGGTCGCGGTGGTCGTCGGGGCGCTGGCCGGCCTCTATCCGGCTCTGCGCGCCGCCCACCTCCCCCCCGACCGAGGCCCTGCGCACCACCTGATCAGTCGCCCGTGCCGGGCTCCAGCGCCTCGGCCAGCGGGACGAGACCCTGCTGGAGCGCGAAGATCGCCGCCTGCGTGCGGTCGGTCAGACCCAGCTTGGCCAGGATGCTCGACACGTGCGTCTTCACCGTCTCCCTGCCGAGCGACAGCGCACGGGCGATCTCGCCGTTGGAACGGCCCCGCGCGAGGGCGGTCAGCACCTCGCGCTCGCGCGGGGTGAGGGAGTCCATCGGGGTGCGCCGCCCGCCCTGCCGTACCTGGCGCATCAGCAGTGCCGCGACCCCCGGCGAAAGGACGCTCTCGCCGCGCGCCGCGGCCCGTACGGCCTCGACCACCTGGTCCACCGCCGTGGTCTTCGGCAGGTACGACAACGCCCCGAGGCGCACGGCCGCCACGACCCGCTCGTCCTCCTGGAAAGAGGTGAGCACGATCACCGCGGGCCGCTCGGGGCCGAGCCGCCGCAGGACGTCCAGGCCGTCCATGCCGGGCATGACCATGTCGAGCAGCAGCACCTCCGGCCGCACGGCCCCGTGCTTGATCGCGTTGCCGAGCGCCTCCTGGGTCAGCCGCAGCACGGCGTGTTCCGCGGCGGGGCTCAACGGGACCTCGTCGAGGGACGCGCGCACCGCGACGCCGAGCCGCGTCTGGTAGGCGTGGCACAGCTTCCGGATCGCGGGGACCAGCCCGGCGTCCTCCAGGGCCACCGGGCGCAGCTCGAGCAGCAGCGCCCGCATCTCGCGCATCGTCCGGGCGACGGTGCGCTCCATCGTCTTCGCCTCGCGCTGGAGCCGCTCGGGCGCGGCCCTGCGCATGCCACCGGCGAGCAGGCTCAGCGAGAACAGGTCCTGAGAGATCGAGTCGTGCAACTCGCGGGCGATGCGCGAGCGCTCGGCCTGGCGCGCGTCGGCGCGCGCGGCCCGCCTCTTGGCCTCCACGGCCGCCCCGAGCTGCTCGGTCATCCGGTTGAAGCCGTCCTCCAGCCGGCCGACCTCGTCCGATCCCGACACCGGCACCCGGTGCCCGAAGTCGCCCCTGGCCACGGCGGTCGTCACCCCGGCGAGCCGGGTGATCCTGCCGATCAGCCGGCGGGTGCTGAGCATGCCGAACACCACGCCGACCGGGACGACCAGGGCCAGGACCAGGCCGCCGGGTGCGAGCAGCGGGAGGATCGAGCCGCTGAGGGGGGCGGCGGCGCCCTTCCGGTCCAGATCCACAGGGGCCTGGACATAGATGTACCCGGCCGTCCTCAGGCCCTTGCCGCCCGGCGTCGGGAACGCCGGCTCGGAGCCGTACGAACGACCTGGGGCGCCGTCGACGGCCGGGGCGAGGATCGGGCTGGCCCACCAGGCCACCGGACCCGCCGGGGTGCCGAGCTTCCCGCCGCCGCCCCGGTCCCCGGCGGGGGGAACCTTCAGCTGCCGCGCGCCCGGCGGATGGCCGTCGCGGGCCGTGCTGGCGATGATGAACCCCTTGACGTCGAGCAGCGCCTCGACCGGCGCATCCCCGGACCCGCCCGCGACGATCTCGATGGGGACGCCCTCCGGCCCCGCCTGCCGCCGAACCCGGTGTCGTCCATCGAGGTCTTCATCGCCATGGCGAGGCGGTCCTCGTCAACGGCCGGGGGCAGGGACATCGACATCTTGGTGACCGTCGCGCTGAGCACCTTGGCGTCGTTGCCGGCCTGGTTCTGCAGCCGGGCGGTCAGGCTCGACCCGCCGGCCGAGGAGATCACGAATCCGAGGAGGACCGCCTCCACGATCAGCACGGCGGCCGCGGTGACCAGAACGTTGGACGCCGCCGTCCGCGCCCGGAGCCCGAAGCGCCACATCCTCGCAGAGTAACATTTCGGTGTTTATTTCCCCTCCCTCCGTCGGGGGAGGATGCCTCCCTCTTCCCGCCGGGAACGAGGCGTATGAACCTGGAAGGGATCGGGAGGAAGGAGGGTCGCCCGTGCACGCGACCGCAGGGGATCGGCTCCTCGTCCACGGAAAAACGGTGGGGGAGAGGGACCGGCCGGGCTTGATCATCGAGGTCCGGGGACCCGACGGCTGCCCGCCGTACGTCGTCCGGTTCGACGACGGACACACCGGATTGGTGTTCCCCGGGCCGGACGCGATTGTCGTCCCAGTTCAGCGGGGATCATAAGATCCGTCAGGTGAGATCTCAGACGTTCGAGGTGAGGACCGGGAACAGGGAACGGGTGTACGACATCACCCGGCAGTGCGAGGATTTCGCGCGATCGTGCGGGGGAGACGGGCTGCTTCACGTCTTCGTGCCGCACGCGACGGCGGGGGTGGCTGTGCTGGAGCTCGGCTCCGGCAGTGACGACGACCTCCTCGGCTCCCTGGAGGACCTGCTGCCGGCCGACGACCGGTGGCGCCACGCCCACGGCTCGCGCGGCCATGGCAGGTCACACGTGATGCCGGCGCTCATCCCGCCGTACGCCACGGTTCCGGTTCTGGACGGACGGCTGGCGCTGGGCACGTGGCAGTCGGTCGCCATCGTCGACCTCAACGTCGACAACCCGGAACGGCATGTTCGTTTGTCGTTTTTGTCGGACTAACAGATAACGGTGCGGATCACCGGCCGTGGCGACCGTTGACGACGATGGGTCACAGCGTGTGGACTGTGCCGAAGCGGCCTCGCAGGGGCCGGTGAAACCGCCTAGAGCGGGGCCATCCAAGCAGGAGGGATAAACGTGAGCGCGACCGCGGGTCAGGCGCAGGGCGAGCGCGGCCTGGCCGAGCGACTCGGTCTGAAGCCGGGTCAGGTGGTGCAGGAGATCGGCTGGGACGAGGACGTTGACGAAGAGCTTCGCCAGTCGATCGAGGAGCTGACCGGCAACGAACTGGTCGACGAGGACTCCGAAGAGGTCATCGACGTCGTGCTGCTGTGGTGGCGCGACGGGGACGGCGACCTGTTCGACGCTTTGAGTGATGCCATGGCCGGGCTGGCCGACGGCGGCCAGATCTGGCTGCTGACCCCGAAGGTCGGGCGGGACGGACACGTCGAGCCCAGCGACATCGGGGAGGACGCCACCACGGCAGGCCTCTCGCAGACCAGCAGCGTCAGCGCGGCCCGTGACTGGTCGGGGACGCGGCTCGTGACCCCCAAGGGGCGCCGTTAGTCTCCACGTCAACGGCGCGACCGGCCGGTCGACGGCCGAGATCATCGTGCCACCAGGCCGGTGGTACGGGGCCCGGCCCTCATACGCGCCGCCGGGTCCTGACGGGACGCCCGTCACGGCCATGACTTCCGATCCCTGCCGTACGGCGCACACACCGGCCGTACGGCAGGCTTGGTGGGCGGTGCCGAGTGTGCGCCTATCGACGCCCTCCCGCAGCCACCTGTTCAACTTCCCGGCACCTGCTATGCGTATAGGTGGGAAGTGTCAGACGGGAAAGGACCGGCATGGCGATCGACGTCGGCGACAGGGCACCGGACTTCGAGCTGAAGGACCAGCACGGCACCCCGGTGCGACTGAGCGGCCTGCGCGGCAGGCGGGTGCTGCTCATCTTCTACCCGCTGGCCTTCAGCGCCGTGTGCCAGGGCGAGCTGTGCGCGATTCGCGACGATCTCGTGACCTCGGTGCCCGATGATGTACGAGTGCTGACCGCGTCGGTCGACTCCATGTTCAGCCAACGGGCATGGGCCGACCAGGAGGGCTTCACCTTCTCGATGCTGGCGGACTTCTGGCCGCACGGCGAGGTGGCGCGGGCGTACGGTGTCCTCGATGAGAAGAGCGGTGTCGCGCTTCGCGGCAGCTTCCTCATCGACGGCGAGGGCGTGGTCCGGTGGAAAGAAGTGAACCCCGTCCCCTCGGCGCGCGACATCTCCGGGTACCACAAGGTGCTCGCCGAATTCTCCCAGTGAAGGACGCCGGGCGGCGTTCCGGCGAAGACGAAGGCGGTGGCGACGATGCCCTGCTATCGGTGCGGCGTCCGGCAGACGGACCCGGTCCGCGGCGTGAGCCCCTGGCGGCGCGGCGTGCGGCGGGAGCGGCAGGTGCTCATCTGCCCGTCCTGCCAGCGTGAGCACGACCTCGATCTCGACCTCGACCGCTGCGGGTCCTGCGGCTCCACCAAGCTGATCTGCAGGCTCGGCGAGGTCGAGTGCCGCTCCTGCGGCGCCGTACGCACCGCGGAGGCCGACGCCGACGAATGGCCGTCCCTGCTCCGCGCCGGCACTCCCAGCCTGTCGGAGGAGGTCGAAGCCGCCCTGAGCCGCGTCCTCGGCCGCCACCCCACCCGCTGAACCACCCGGCCGAGGCCCTGCGGCGACAGGACGGCCCGGCCGCGATCGGCCGTGGCGTCAGGTTTTGACTCATGCACCTCCATCGGCAAAACTGCGCGAGAATGCGCAGAACGGCGGGCCAGGTCGAGGCCCGGACCGCCGTGAACGGTGAAGAGGGGAACGTCCGGTGCACGAGTCCAGTCGCGTGATGGCATGAGCCCGGGCGCGTACGTCATCGCCCTCGACGTCGGCGGCACCTCGATGAAGGCCGGCCTCGTCGGGCCGCGCGGCGAGATCCTGCGCACCGACCGCCGGCCCACTCCGCGTGAGGACGGGCCCCTGCGCGTCATCGAAGCCATCCGCACGTTCATCGACGACCTCGCCGAAACCGGCCGCGTCCACGCCGACGACCAGGGACCGGCCGGCATCGGCCTCGCCGTCCCGGGCCTGGTCACCGCCGACACCGCCGTCTACGCGGCGAACATCGGCTGGAAGGACGTCGCCGCCACCGGCTTCACCTCCCTCGACGCGCCGATCCGCCTCGGCCACGACGTCCGCACCGCGGGCCTGGCCGAGCGCGTCCTCGGCGCGGGACGGGCCGAGTCCGACTTCCTGTTCCTGCCCATCGGCACCGGCATCGCGGGCGCCTGTATCGTCCACGGCGAACCGTACGGCGGGTCGGCGGGCTGGGGCGGGGAGATCGGCCACATCCCCGTCTTCCCCGACGGCGAGCGCTGCGCCTGCGGGCAGATCGGCTGCCTGGAGACCTACGCCTCCGCCGCCTCCGTGGCGCGCCGCTACGCCGAGCGCCTCAGCCGCTCGGCCTCCCTGCGGCCCTACACGGCGGCCGTCCCGTCCCCCACCGCGGGCGCCCCTAGGGCCGAGGACGTCGTGGCGCTGGCCATGCGCGGCGACCCGCACGCCTCCGCCGTCTGGGACCAGGCCCTCGAAGCCCTCTCCCTGGCCCTCGCCTCCTACACCCTCCTGCTGGACCCGTCCTCGATCGTCATCGGCGGCGGCCTGGCCGAGGCGGGCCCCGCCCTCTTCGAACCGCTTGCCGAACGCCTGCAGGCCCGGCTGGCCTTCCGCGACGCCCCACCGCTGCGACGCGCGGCCCTCGGCGTGCACACCGGAATGCTCGGCGCCGCCCTCCTCGGCTGGCAGGCGGCCGGCCTCCCCGACGCGGGATCCACCTGGACGCTCGATGTGCTCAGGTCGCCCTCTGTACCGTAAGGTGTAGCCCACCCGCCATTTCCGGATGGGCACCGGGCGCTTAGCTCAGCGGTAGAGCACTCGCCTTACAAGCGAGGGGTCACTGGTTCGAACCCAGTAGCGCCCACCAGCCAAAACGCCCCGCTCCTGATCACAGAAACGGGGCGTGGGAGACAAGCAGGGAGACTACGGGTTTTCGGACATCGGGAAGATCCCGTCCATCGCCCTGGCCCCCTCCTGGATGACCGGGCTGATCTGGTGGCGATAGACCGTTTCGGTGACGACGGTGTTGGAGTGTCCCACCAGCCGGGAGATGTCCTCAATCGGGATGTCGTGGTCCGACAGCAGAGACACGAAGCTGTGCCGTAGCTCCCTGGGTGCCCAGTCCTTTCCGTTGAGTCCGGCATCGTCGAGCACCTTCCGGAAGTCACGGCGCATGTTGTGGGCGGTCACGGGAGAACCGCTGCTGGTCGAGAAGATCAGTTCACGTGTGCCGCCTTGGGCTTGGTGCAGGGTCTTCAGCGCCTCCACGCAGCGTCTGGGCAAGGCGAGGCTGCGGCGGGATCTTGGTGTCTTGGTGTCGCCCTTCTTGCGTACCGAGCGCCAGACGTAGATGGCGAAGTCGGTGTGGTCCCAGCCGGCCTCGCCGACCGGTAGCCACGCCTTGGCCTGCCTGTCGTAGGTGACGACGTGGCTCCAGGCGATCGCCCGCACCTCTTCGGTCCGCGCTCCGGACAGCAGTGAGACCACGATGTAGGCGCGGATGCGCTCCGGGGCGGCGTCGGCCGCTCGGAGAAGGGCGTCGGCCTGGGCAAGGGTCAGTGCCTTGGAGGGCCGGCCTGCTCGTCCTTCGGGTATCTCGCACAGCTCCACGACGTTGCGCTTGACCTTGTCGCGGCGCATGGCGTTCTTCACCGAGCGGTTGAGGACGTTGTGAATCAGTTTGAGCGATCGCGTGGAGAGTTCGCCGGTTTTGCTCTGCAGCCATCGGTCCACGTCTTCCACTGACAGCTCGCGGAGCTTGCGGGCGCCCAGATGAGGGATCACATGGTTGCGGGCGTAAGTCTGGTACATCCGTATGGTCGATGTGTCCCGTCCCTGAAGGCCGTTCTCCAGCCAGTAGGCCACAGCGTCTTTCACGGTGTAGTTGGGCGGCGGGACGGGCTGGCCGTCCTCGTGCTCCCGGATTATCTCCTTCAGTCTGTTCTTGGCTTCGGTCTTGGTCTTGCCGGTGGCCTTCTTCACGATGCGCTTCCCGGCGGCGGTGTAGCCGACCGTTATCGCCGCGACCCAGCGTTGACGGGCCTCCTCCCAGAACACGCTGCCGTCTCCTGGGCTACGTCGGGTGGTCATGAGTTCTGCGCCTCCTGTTCTAGGAGGGCGATGTAGTCGGTGATGGCTGAGGAGGGGATGAGCCGGGTGCGGCCCTGAGTGACCGAGCGGAGGCGCCCGGCCCTGATCAGCTCGTAGATCACGCTGCGGCTCAGGCTGAGCATTCGCATGGCGTCGGCGACGCGATACAGCCGCGGGGTGTCCAGTGTCAGGCCACTCGTCTGGCGATGGCTGCGTGGCGGGGGTGGAAGGGGGGTCGTGATCGTGGCGGTGCGATGGATGCGGTGGTCGGTCAAGCTGGCTGCCTCCGGCGTGCTGGGGTGAATGAATCGTCGATAAATATACTCATATATATGTCGTGTGTTGGGTGGCATGCCCGTTTTGCGTAGTGGTGCTGGTGGGGTGGGCCAGGGCGGCGTGGATCCGTGTCGCCTTGGGATGGCCGATCCGCAGGTCGCGTTTGATGCGGCGGATGGAAGGGATCTCGCCGTCGCTGAGCTCGTCGGTGTAGAGCGTGATCGCCGCGCGGACGTCCGGATCGAGGATCGGTGGCGGGGCGGCTGGAGCGGCGTCGTCGGGTGGGCGTGTAGGAGCAGGTTGTTCCGTTGTTCGAGAGGCGGGCGCATGGTCGGTCGTCCGCTGCGCGGCGGTGGGGCGGCCGTCACGTAGGAGGCGGATCAGTAGCTCGAAAGAGCCGACGGCGACCAGAGCGGGCCAGCCGGCGACGATGGCGCCGACGATGCCGTGTCCGAGACCGTTGGCGACGTTGGCGCCGACCGTGGCGCACACGCCGATGACCAGCAGGCCCCAGGCATGCCAGGGAGCTCTGCGTCTTTTGCGGGTGTAGTGCAGGATCACCAGGGAGCAGGTGGCCACCAGCCCGTCGACGGTGAGTGGGAGGGCCTGGGCGGTGGCGCCGATCTCCCCGTAGCGGGTGACGAGCCGGTAGGCGTGTCCGTAGCTGATCACGGCGGCGATCCCGGTCACCACGAGGACGGAGAACGCCGCTCCCCACCGGATCAGGCGGTCTCCGGTGCTCTCGGAGGCGGTGCCGCGGCGCGGGAGCACCGGTTCTGCGATCGGGACGGCTTCTGTGGGCTGTGCGGGGTCGTTAGTCAAGCAGGCGCTCCATGGGTTCGGGACAGGGGGAGAAGCTCCCGGCGAGCCGGCAGCGGGTGACGGCGTGTTCGGGATCGGGACGGGGAATGGTTCCGATGCCCTCTGGGCCGAAGGACGGCCCGGAAGCGGGTTACGGGGAGAGCCGAGCGGCAGAGGACGACCCGGGGTGTGGTGCTGCCGCCCTCTGCCGGCAAGCCATGCGGAGTTATGCGACTTTCGCCTGCACGTCATCGGTGTCGGCCTCATCGGACCGCACCTCGGCCATCGCGATGTCCGAGTCCGTAGCAGCGTCCAGTTCAGCAGCGGTGTCCGGCGCCGACGACCGGTCCGAGGAGCGGGCGTTCACGCCGGGTGCACCGGGTGCCGGTTCGCACATGTCGACAGACGGGTCGTCGTGCTCGTCGTGCGATTCCGCTGCGATGGACACCGCCCCGGATCTGGTCTCCTCGACGGTGGGCTCGTCGGAGAGATCTTCGGCGGGATTGTCACCGCGGTAGGGCACACCGTCGGCGACGGCCTTCTCGATCGGGCTGGGCTCGTAGCCGTGTGACGCGCCGATCTCGGTGATGAACCGCAGCCAGGCGCCGGCGTCGGTTCGGGTGCAGGGGGAGTACTTGTCCTCGCGCCAGGTGTTGCGTCGTTCGCCGTCTCCGGTGATCTCGCGTTCGTAGGCGGTCGCGATCGGTGCCAGGGCGATCATCCACAGGCCCTGCTGGCTGCTCTTGGCGACGTTCACGGCGGTAGGGCTGCCGAAGGTCTCGAACAGCTGCGAATGACGGGCGCCGGCCAGGCCGCGGCACAACGGTTCCGGCATGGTGACCAGCTGCTCGGTCACGAAGCGGGCGATGGTGGCCGCGACGTTCTTGGGTGGGGTCTTGTGCGCCAGGAATTCGCGCAACCACTGCCGGCGCACCGTGGCGGCGGCGGTCCACGCCTTGTTCCCCTCGACCACGATCTTGCGCTCGACGGCTGGCTTCACCGCCTGCGTAGTGAGCGTGGGTTCCGGCGTAGGCGGCGGGTTGGTGGTGCCGGTCTCGGCAAACACGTGGCCGTAGCGTTCCGGGTCGAGGCAGTAGTGGTTGGGGGATGCGCCTATCCAGGGGGCGAGCCAGGCGCCCCGGCCCGGGCAGGTGGCGTGCGCGTCGGCGTCCATCTTCTGGTCGCCGTTCAGCAGGTGGCCCAGCGGCACGGCGCCGTCCGGCCTGTCGTCGGTGACCGTGACCCCGGCGGCCTCCAGCTCGGCGATCACCCTCGAGCGGCGGGCCTTGGCCTCCCGTTCATCCAGCAGACGCTGCACGGTGTACTTGAGCGGGCCATACCACCTGCGGTGGATGGCCTCCAGCGCTTCGGGGTCATCCTCGAACGGCTTGAGCAGCGCGAGTTCCTCCAGCGTCCACTCGTAGTCCATCCCCGCGGCGAGCTGCTTGGCCGCGCCGCCCAGACCGCCGGCCCGTACCCCGGCCTTGACCTCGCGGGAGGACATGCCGGTCACCCTGCGGATCTCGGTCCGCGTCATCCCGGCCTGCGCCGCCGAGAACAGCGCCTGTGCCTCCTCGTGCACCGACAGACTGGTGCGGAACCTGCTGGTGATGAGCATGTGCAGGTACTGCAGACCCTCGTCGTCGGCGGTGTCGGTGGAGAAGAAGTACGGCACGGCCGGCAGACCGACCTTCAGCGCGGCGTCCAGGCGGACGTTGCCGTCCACCACCCGGTACCCGCCGTCCGGCTCGACGGTGATCTCCAAAGGGGTGATGATCCCCGCCGCGGCCACCGACCGGCAGAACTCCTCACTGGCCTGCCGATCCTGGCGAACATTGCCCGGGTGGGCCACCAGCAGGTCGACCGGGATCATCGGCCGCTCGGTATAGACGGGTTCCGCACCTCGCGGGCCCTCGCCGTCAGAAGCGGGTGGGGCCGGGATGTCGACATCGGTGACCGGGACATCCACGATGTCGGGATTGACGGCCACTTCGTTCATGCGCCCTCCACAGGCTCTTGGAGCCGGGCCGACCAGCCGATCTTGGCGGCTGGGGGACACGAGGTCCGGTCCCTGCCCGGCCCGATGCCCTCGCGACGCACGCGGCCGGGAACGCAACCCGGCGGTCCCGGCACGGCCAAGATGTCGTCCGACGAAGGAGGAGAAGATCTCTGGCCGTACCGGGAAGAGCGCAGCGAGAGCCGGTTGCGGGCACGGCAAGGGCGTCGCACTCTCACAAGCCGGGCAGGGGACCCGGGCTCACCCGCGCATGCTCTGGCCGGCGCCACCGAAAGGGCTGTCGCCGGGAAAGTACGATGGCGGCGAGTTCTCCTGCTCCGCGCTGAGGTCTCGGTCCTCGCACGAGACGATCAGTGGCTGCCGGTGAATCACGCCGAAGACGGGAGTCGACGGACCGGCGTACGCGCCGGTGATGTTGTAGCCGATGTACTCGTCGGCTTCCTCCTCATCCATGCCCCAGCTCATGAGGACCCGGACGCACAGGGACAGGTCGTACAGGGCGACGACCCGATGGGAGTTGCCGAACCAGCCTTCCGCCGTGCCGATCAGCGCGTCCTCCAGGCCGTCGGCCAGCAGCGCCTCACCGTCGCTACGCTCGACCAACTCCTGGCGGATGTCGTCGAAGGAGAGGTCAGTCATGCGCCCCTCCGTCTTTGCGCCGCTGTCGGGATCGATGCACCGGATGACCGGCACACCCCTGCGGAGCCAGTGCCAACGGCAACCCGCTCCTGATGTCGAAGGGCTGCCCCGTCATCACTGCGGCCTGAAGCTGGTCCCGCAGCTCCCGCGCCGCCGAGAGAGAGTGGAACAGCCGGACCCGCCGATGGCCGGCCACGGTCCAGCACACCCGGTGTACTGGACCGCGCCGACCCTCATGACGGCTGATCCAGCCGCAGATCCAGATCTTGTAGGTGACCCCCTGCTGGCGGCCACGAGAGTGAAACGTCGAACGGTCGATGGGGGATGCATTCATGCTGATAACAGCTCTTTCCTGGATAGGGCCTGTCCCAGAGCAAAGCCGCGCGCCGACCCCCACAGGTCAGGTAAGGGGGCACGGCGAACCTCACTGTCGTCGAAGCGACGGCTCCGCTTATATACCGACGTTACTTGCTCGTCAGTAATTTATACTCACATATATGAGCTGGTCAATGACATCCCCGGGCGAGGCGGGCGGAACCCATCCCCGTACGCATGACGATCGACTTCGACACCAGCATCAACGTCGGCTGAGCCCACGGCGCGGCGGAGGACGGTACGACGAAAGAGGGCGAGTAGGTACCGGCCAGCTCACCCTCGCAGGCATGGGAGAACGCAGAGAGCGCAGTTCCCGCTGTGGGGGGCGGAGATCACGGCGGCCGAGCCCTACGGGGTGGCAGGACGCGCAAGTCACGAGCGGTTGACGGATGGTGAACGGCTCACCTCCACTGCCCGTGGGCAGGGTCACGCATCCGCCCGCTATCCCGCCGTGACGGCCGACTTATCCCCGCACAGGGCGGGCAGCAGGGGCATATCTCGCCGGACTTGGCTGTGTCCCAGGGGCGACGCCTTCGATACGTACATGCCCTTCACTGCATCTACAGTGCTCGTTCTCCCTGCTGGGGAGGGGTGAGGCGACGTGGAGGCAACCAGTCGGGCGGTGCACCGAACGCAGCTCACAACGATCGGGAGCGTTGGGCTTCTGGCTGTGATCGCCGCCGTCGTGTCCTTCCGCCACATGCACGAGCTCTGCCTGGTGAAGACCATCTCGCGGCTGTCCTCATCCCGCTCGCGGTCGACGGCACCATTGTGGTCGCCTCGATGTCGATCCTCCTCGCGAGCCGATACGGTTCGCGCGGAGGTGCCCTGGCCTGGATACTCCTGACTGTCGGCAGCTTGGCCAGTCTCGGCGCGAACGTCGCGGTCGCAGAGCCCAGCGTGATCGGCCGCGTCATCGCTGCCTGGCCTTCAGCCGCGTTGATCGGGAGCTACGAGCTGCTGATTTCGCAGATCCGTCGGGTTTTCTCAGACACAGCTAGCGAAGAGCCGGCCGTGGCCGGCGACGAGAACGAAGAGCAGGCCGAACCGCCAGTGGAGGGCCGTGCCCGACTCCGTGACCACGGCATCGTGGATCTCCACAGAGCGGCATGGCGATGGGCGCAGTCGAACCGGCTCCCGGACGGGCTCCCTTCCGGGAAGGCCATAGCCTCCCAGTTCGAGCGCAGTGCGAGGTGGGGCCGCTTGATCAAGAAGGCTGGGCTGGCGGGGGAACTTGGTTGATATTGCCGCTGCTGGCATCCTCAAAAGACCCAGGCGGTTCGGTGAACTCGGGCAGACGCCACGGGGTTGGGGCTATCAGCTTGTGGTCATCTGGCCATTTCGCTGGCAGGAACGCGCGGAAATGCTCGCCATTTTCGGGTTGAAGTCGTATGACGAGGTTCTCGGCGCTCCCTGTATCGAGGGCTGACAGGGCCTCGCGTGAATTCAGAGCCACCACGCGAGGGTGGAGCAGCGTGATATCTCCAAGCCTCAGTTCGTTACCGCCGATCTCAATCGTGAAGTCAGGGACACTGAGAGCGAGGCACTGAGGGCTGCCTCCGAGGACGCGGCGCAGCTCCGGACTGTCGCTGCCGGCGAGTTTCCCGGTGAGGACACGCATCGTCGGATGGATTGCACACTTACCTTCCACGAGTAGCCTCGCTATGCGAAGAAAGACCCGATCCAGCCCGGGAAGTTCATCCGGTATCGGGAAGAAGACGTCGCAGTGGCGTTGGACGACGTCTAAATCATCAGCAAGTGTCCTCCAGCGCCGCACCTCCGCCAGGTGAGCTACCTTCTCTGGCGAATCGTGCCTTGTGAAGGCGAGCAGTCCCAGGCTGAGGCCATTGAGGAAGATCTCCCCCGTGGCTTCCCCGTGAAGCGCCTCGATCAGCTTCATGGCGCGAAACAGATCTGATGGATGGGAGCCAGCGACGGAGTACGAGTAGTCGAGTGTGGAAGGCAGCTCGCGATCGTGAGGGAACAAGAAGAGGAGGTCAGCGACGTTGTAGAACGTCGCCTTAATGGAGCGCCCTTCATATCCATAGCTTCCATGCCGAACTCTGGCCTGGTGGGCGCTGAGCGTTCGACCGTGGGTATCGAGGATCCGCAGCTCCAGCGTGACGTCTCGAGTTTCTGGCATCCGGAGGGGCGACCATTCGAGTGCGATATTCGAGGTCTTCTCGCTGAGCCACGCTGGGCCCTCGATTTCGAAGCTTTGCACTGTTTTCGCAGGTAGGACGATCTTTTCGTCTGTGCCGTACCCGAGGCTTCGGCGCACCTGTTCCGCCAGCCCTGCGTCATCCCGGCTCAGCGCCAGCTGTACTTTGATCTGAATCGGGCTGGTGACATGTGCTTGGGGGTGCTTGGGACGCAGGGCGTACGCAACTTGGTCACCGTTTCTGGAAAAGTCCAAGGTCCAGTCCGGGTCGGACGTGTCCACGACCCTCCCAAGAGCGTGGACGCGATCCACCAGATCAGCAGCTCCACCAGTGAGGATCGCTTTCTCCTGGTTGTAGGTCTTGGCGGCCTCCAGAAGATGGTCTTTCTGGAAGTATCCCTCCAGGTCGGGAAACATGGCCATCAGGTCATCGAGCTCAGCACGACCGATCACGGAGATCCTGATGCTTTGCTCACCGGGAAGTTCATCGATGAACTTCTGCTCGGGATCGGAGAGATTACATGGGACGACCAGGGTCCACTCCCAGGGTCGATGAGCCATGGCGCTCTTGAACGACCTCTTGATCTGATTGCGCCGCTGTTTCATCCCGGAGGAGAAGCCGCCTGGGAAGTACTTAAGCTGGAAGATCCGCAGCCGCGTGCCCTGAGTTACGGTGACATCCCGCCCGCCGTCGCCGCCGCGGCCATCGAAGGCGCGGACATCAGCGATCTCCGAGTATCTCCGTCTGAGTAGGGCCTCCACGATGCGGTCGAATCGCGGCTGCCCAAGGAGCTCCCAGTCGATCGCCATCGATCTCCTTCCACGCCGTCAACGATCGATCGTCCCAGCTCGACCGTGAGTTAGCGAACAGACGGCAATGCCCCTCGCCTCGGGGGAGCCATAGAGCCATTAGTGAGTCGCCCCAGCTTCGCTGGAACCTATACAGAAGAGAGATCCGGAAGAGACCGGACATCGGTGGCGGGCTGAGCGGGGTGGCATTCCTCCCGCGCAGGTGGCGCAGGATGTTCCCTGCCATTCCGCACAGGCCCTACAGTGCTGCGATGACTGCGACCGCGATAGAGCCTGGCACCCCGCTGCCGGCGATCGTCATCTGCTGCGCCGAGGTGCTGGGGGAAGAGTTCGACGCGCTGCTGGCGAGCGTGGAGAGCGCCGGCCAGCAGCCCCAGCCGGGTTCGCCATACCTGATCGAGCGAAAAATCTGGGTGGCCGCCTCCGACAGTCAGGCGGCACTGTGGTCTGAGGCGCATCTCATGGCGCGTGGGATCCTGCTCAACCTGTTCGATCATCTGGCGATGCTGAGAAAGGCGTTCAGCGGACCGGAGCAGCTGCCGCTGTATGCGCATATGACCTTGGCCCGTGTCGTCATGGAGGCCGCGGTGCAGATATGTGAACTGGTGGACCCGGCTGCGGGGTTCGAGCAGCGGGTGCTGCGCGCGGCGCAGCTGGGGTTGCGCAGCCGCACCCTGGAGATGTCGGCGGTGTGGGGCCTCCCGGCCGGGCACCAGGTGCGTGAGGGTGCGCTGGAGAAGACCGTTCGCAGGCGGGAGGAGTTCGCGAGCCTGGTGGAGAAGGCTGGCATCGAGGTGCGCCGCGGGAAGGACGAACGGCCCAAGGGAGTGCGATACCTCGGCAGCGACCGGTTCCTGGACTTGGACCCGAGCATGACCGAGTTGGTGGGGCAGCGGTTCCCCGCTCTGCCGTCCGGCTATCAGCTGACCTCTGGTGTCGTGCACAGCATGGAGTGGATGCTGCGCGACGCGTACGCTGACGACGACGCGGATGCCGTGCGTGCTGAGCCGGATCTGCTGGGCATGGGCATGGCGACGTTGATGGCTTTGAACGCGTGCGCGGCCGTCGCCGAGTCCTATGCAGAGCTGTACGGGCACGATCCGGAGTCTGCGGCCGAGGCGAGCGCGCGGCGGCGAAGGCGCGTCGACGAGGCGTCCGCTCAGGAGTACGCCCGTATGCAGGGGCTAGGTGCTACTAGGCGGTGACGCCCCGGCGCGGTGAAGGAGCAGCGTCAGGTTGGGCCCCGGGTAGGTCGTCTCCATTCGCCCGATCGCCGCGGGTGGGGCCGTTTGGCTAAGAAAGAGAGTTGGCCGGGGAGGCCGAACGGGGTGACTCGGGCTAATGCCGAGCAGCAGTTTCAACTGACCTACCGTCCTGCAGTATGTGGTCGTCTGCCAGGCGGCATCATGCTGCGAACCAGGCACGCCCTCATGGTCGGTGGGCCGCTGGAGCACGCTGCCATCGAGGGCAGTCTTGATGTGAATCAAGATGATAACGAGGCTCGGAACAGGTCGCTCTTGTAGCGGATTGCGCATTACAGTGCGTTCCGTGGTTGCGAGGTCACCTCGCGGATTGCCTGCCACGGCAGGGCAGAGTGATCGTGTAGCTGATATGGGGTGAGCGGATGGGATTTCTCGATCGCTTCCGCCGTAATCCTCATCCTGAGACACCGGTGCGACCAGTTGTGCACTCAAGCTCCGGCAACCTACATCCTCCTGCCCTGGGCCGACATGCTGCGGCCGCGTACATCCGCCTGCCTGTGCCGGTCACTCCGCCGGTTCCTGCGTACCCATGGGTTCCGCCCGGAGTGACGGTCACTATTGCGGGCCAGAACATCATCGGTGGGCTGGTCTACGTCGGATCGGGCCTATTGTCCGCATCCCAAGCCACAGTGGAACCGGCACTCATCGACCCCCGGCTCCCTGTGGACATGCGTCGCCCTGACTGGGCGGGTGCTGGCCTGGATTACTGGCCCTCCTACTCGTCGATCTCGCCGCAGTGCCGTGCCGCATACCTGGCGTGGCTGGCGGATGGACGCCGTCATCCGCAGGTGCCCATTGGCTATGTCTTCCTCTACCTGTACGGCTTAGAGCGACGGGTGTTGCACGATCTGGTGCTGGATCGTTCCAGTGCTGCGCAGGAGTTGTCTGCCATTCATGGTGAGGTGCGGCGTTTGCTCGCCGCCTACGGCCGTAACAACTCCTTCCGTCGTTATGCCGGGCAGCTCGAACAGGTTCTGGATGTCCTCGCCATCACGTGGCTGGGCTTACAAGTTGGAGCGCCGCCTGCTCCGACGCGCGACTCACCGCCTTCGCTGTACTTGCGTGCAGGCCTAGGCACCTTCGCCGCCCGACACAGGCCGGTGCCGGTCGATTGGGCGCTGAGCTGGATTCGCTCGCATCCGGACTATTACCCGCGCACCGCGGCCACGCGCTGTGCGAACGAATTCGACGCGTTGTTCCGGAGGCGTTACGCGGCCCACCATGGTGACGGCTTGGTGGCACGGCCTGGGCGGAAGGAACTGAGCCTCGACTATCGGCCAGCCAGCGCCAGCTTTCGAGGAGTCGCCGAGATCACGCTGCCAGGCATCCCGGACGTGCTGACGCTGGCTGCTCCGACACGCAAGCTCGTGGTGCTGGCCGATGAGTGCACCTCGGAGTTGGAGGCCTACAGCCGGTACCTCGGCCGTACTCCCGACGGCCAGGGGACTGTTCAGGCGCAGGCGCTTCTGCCACCGGAGTTGGTGGACTTGGCCTCTGGCAGTGCTGGTCGGGCCGTGGCCTGGGCGCGACAGCGGTTGGGCGTGGATGAGGTCGTACTCGTCGCGGCGGAGGAGTTCGCTGCGCTGATCTCGTCGCCTGGCGCCAAACCGACCAAGAAGGACACGATCGCTCTCACCACGCTGCTAGGCCAGGCCGGAATCGGTGTCGAGCCCGATCCTCGGCTGGGAGGACCGGTGCCGGTCAGTGGTTCCGTGGTCTTGTTCGCGGCGTCTGGTGGCCCGACGGCGGCGGCATCGGACGCCTATCAGGCCGCGACCTTGCTACTCCATCTAGCTGCCGCGCTCAGCGCGGCTGATGGGGAGACCTCCGAGGCAGAGCAGCGCCACTTGAGCGACCATCTGCAACGAGCACTGCATCTCACTCCGGAGGAGCGGCGGCGCTTGCATGCCCATTTGCGCTGGCTCACCGCCACGCAGGTCAAGATCAGCGGTCTGACGCGGCGCATCGAGGGGATCGACGAGAACCAGCGCGTGGCCATCGCCGAATTCCTCACCGGAGTCGCGGCCGCAGATGGTCATATCTCCGCCAGTGAGATTAAGACACTGAGCAGGATCTATCGCTTACTCGCCCTTCCACCCGATCTGATCAAGTCGATGCTGCCGGACACCCGCGTCCCGCCGCCGGCATCCGACCCGGTGACGGTCCGGCCAGCGGAGCCGGAGAGGGGTTATGCGATCCCTCGGACGCCTTTCATATCTGTCGAGCCGTCTTCGGTACGACTCGACCAAGCGGTGATCGCGGCGAAACTCGCCGAGACCGCACGCGTCGACGCGCTGCTGGGGTTGATCTTCGCCGATGAGGAGCCTGCACCGGCGCACGCTCCGCCGCCGGTAACCGATCCGGTGGCAGGACTGGATGGACGCCACTCCGGGCTGGTTCGCGCGCTGGCAGGTGTCGAGCAGCTCTCCCGCGCACAGTTCGAAGAGCTGGCGGCGCGCTGGAGCCTGCTCCCTGATGGTGCGCTGGACCAGGTGAACGAGGCGGCCTACGACCTGACCGGTGATCCATTGCTCGAAGGAGACGACCCGATCTGGGTGGTCCGACATGTGCTGGGAGAGATGCTGACGTGACCACGACGACTCCGATCCGCCCCCGCGAACGCGATGCTCTGCTGCAGTCGCTACGCGCCGGAGTGGTTCCGCGACTGGGCCAGCGGCACGTACAGGTGGGCAGGGCCCCGGAGGTGGAGGCTCTGGTCACCGACATCGGCCGGATCGCCGCCGGGGGTTCGGCGATCCGGTTCATCATCGGTGACTTCGGTGCCGGCAAGACCTTCTTCCTGCACCTGGTGCGTTCCGTCGCGCTGGAGAAGAAGCTGGTCACCGTACATGCCGACCTCAACCCCGACCGTCGCCTGCACTCCAGCAGTGGCCAGGCGCGCAGCCTGTACGCCGAGCTGATGCGCAACATGGCCACCCGGGCCAAACCGGATGGAGGAGCGCTGAGCAGTGTGCTGGAGCGCTTTGTCTCGACCGCCCTGGCCGAATCACAGCAGACCGGTGTGGACCCAGGGCAGGTCATCCGCGCGCGCTTGGCCCACCTGTCGGAGATGACAGGTGGTTACGACTTCGCTGAAGTCGTCGGAGCCTACTGGCGTGGGCACGACAATGGGGACGAGCAACTCAAGGTCGCGGCCATCCGCTGGCTGCGGGCAGAGTTCGCTACCCGGACCGACGCCCGATCGGCGCTGGGCGTACGCACCATCATCGACGACGCCACCTTCCACGATCACCTGAAGCTGATGAGCCGGTTCGTCCGGCTGGCCGGCTACGACGGGCTGCTGGTGTGTCTCGACGAGATGGTGAACCTGTACAAACTGGCCTCCACCCAGGCGCGTAACTCCAACTACGAGCAGATACTGCGCATCCTGAACGACACTCTCCAGGGCACTGCCGCCCACCTGGGATTCGTTTTCGGCGGTACGCCGGAATTCATCGCCGACACCCGCCGCGGCCTGTACAGCTACGCCGCTCTCCAGTCTCGGCTGGCGGAGAACGGCTTCGCCTCTGGTGGCCTGGTCGACTACTCCGGACCAGTACTGCGGCTGGCGCCGCTGACACAAGAAGACCTCTATGTCTTGCTCACCAAGCTGCGCCACGTCCATGCTTCGGGTGATCCGTCGCGATATCTACTGAGTGACGATGCGTTGCCCGCGTTCATGCACCACTGTTCGGCGCGAGTCGGCGATGCCTACTTCCGCACACCGCGCACCACGATCAAAGCCTTCTGCGATCTGCTCGCCGTACTGGAGCAGAACCCGGGAGTGGGCTGGCGGCAGATTCTGCCGTCAGTCGAACTGCGGCAAGAAGCCAACCCTGACCTGACACCACTTGAGGAGGAGGACGGTACGTCGGCACCCTCTTGGACTCCTCGGACGGAAGCAGCTGACAATGACGACCTCACCTCCTTCCGGCTCTGACGCCTTCGAACGGCTCCATCCCAGGGTTCAACGCTGGATCTGGCAGCAAGAGTGGCCCGAACTACGTCCCGCCCAGGAAGCGGCCGTGGCGCCGGTGCTCGCAGGCGACACCGATGTGCTCATCGCTGCCGCGACCGCGTCCGGCAAGACGGAGGCCGCCTTCCTGCCGATCTGCTCCAGGCTCGTCGAAGAGCCTGCTGCGGCTGCGGGGTTCACGGCCATATACGTGAGTCCGCTAAAGGCGCTGATCAACGACCAGTACGGCCGGCTCGATGACTTGTGCGCAGGCTTGGACATCCCGGTCGCCCGCTGGCATGGCGATGTGGGCGCTCACGCCAAGAGCAAGCTGATCGAACGACCTCGTGGCATCTTGCTGATCACTCCGGAATCTCTGGAGGCGCTGTTCGTTCTACGCGGCTGGAAGATGCGCGATCTCATGGCGGCTCTGCGTTATGTCGTCATCGACGAACTCCACTCCTTCATCGGCACCGAACGTGGTGCCCAGCTGCAGTCGCTCATGCACCGCCTTGATCTGGCGAGCCGTCGCCGCGTCCCTCGCATCGGCCTGTCGGCGACTCTCGGAGATATGCGGTCCGCCGCCGACTTCCTGCGCCCGGGACGAGGAGATCTGGTCACCTCGATCGTCTCGACCGCTGATGCCCAGGAACTACGTTTGCAGTTACGCGGATACATCGAGACGGCTCCCAGAATTGATCCACGAGCCAAGCCCGCACACGACGCCATGGGCGTGGACGTCCGTCCTGATGACGTCGCTTCTGGTGATCGCCTCGCGATCGCAGACCATCTGTTCGCCACCCTGCGCGGCAGTCACAATCTTGTATTCGCCAACTCACGCGGCAGTGTCGAGGACTACACCGATCTGCTCAGCCGCCGCTGCGATGAGGTCGGCGTACCGAACGAGTTCGTCCCCCACCACGGCAACCTGTCCAAGGACATCCGGGAAGACACCGAAACGCGACTTAAAGACCGGACCCGCCCTGTCACCGCCGTGTGTACCTCCACACTGGAGATGGGAATCGACATCGGATCGGTCTCCTCGGTAGCCCAGATCGGGGCGCCGCCCAGCGTGGCCGCGCTGCGGCAGCGCCTGGGCCGGTCGGGACGCCGCGGGGGACCGGCCGTGCTGCGGCTCTACATCAGCGAGTCAGAGCCGACCGGCACCAAGCATCCCGCCGACGAGATCCGAGCCCAGCTCGTCCAGGCGATCGCCACCATCGAACTTCTCCTGCAGCGGTGGTACGAACCTCCGCACGCGAGAGCCCTGCACCTATCCACAGTCGTGCAACAACTGCTCTCGCTGATCGCTCAGCACGGCGGGATCAGCCCACAGGATGCCTACCGTGTGTTGTGCGTCCAAGGCCCCTTCCGCCAGGTGGATGCCCCCACCTTCGCCACGCTGCTGCGGGACCTCGGCGCGGGTGATCTCATCCGGCAGGAATCTGACGGGCTGCTCCTGCACGGCGGAATTGGTGAGCGTCTGGTCAACCACTACACCTTCTATGCGGCCTTCGACGCCCCGACGGAGTACCGGATCACCACGGAAGGGCGAACCCTCGGCAGCCTTCCCTTGGATCACTCGCTTCCTGAGGGATCGCTGCTCATCTTCGCCGGCCGCCGCTGGCGGATTCACAGCATCGACACGCACGCCAAGGTCATCGAAGTGACCCGCTCCTCCGGAGGCCGCCCGCCACGTTTTGCTGGAACCGGGCCCGAGATTCACGACCGCATCAGGACCGAGATGCGACGTATCTACGAGGACACGGCGATCCCGATCTATCTCGATGCGACCGCACAGCGACTCTTGGCCGAGGGACGCGCCGCCTACCACCGCCTCGGCTTGGGCACCAACCCCCTGGTGAGCTACGGCAACGACATGCTGCTGTTCCCGTTCCGCGGAGACACCATCATGACCACAGCAGCCCTGGCCATGCACACCCGTGGCATCGGCGTCGCGAGACAAGGCGTAGCTCTGCTGCTTTGCGACACCTCACCCCAGGCCGCCGCACAACTGCTCACCGAACTGGCGGAGTGCGAACCCCCTGAGGCCGTCGACCTGGCCAGGCTGGTCCCCGAGAAGAGAATCGACAAGTACGACAACGTCATAGGCGACGACCTGCTGGCTTATGCCTACGCGGCCCGTAACCTGGACGTCCCGGCTACCTGGGAAGCCATCGCCTCGCTCGCCGAGCAAACGGTCGACGTTCTTCCGGTAGAAACCGAAAGCCCGACGACCACGACCGCATCCTCACGCCGTCACCGCGTCGGCTCCCTGCCTTACGCCGTCGTTGATGTGGAGACGACCTCCACGGACGCGCGTAAGGCCCGCATCGTCGAGATCGCGGTTCTTCGGCTTCACCCGGACGGCAGTGAGGACCGTTCCTACTCCACGATCGTCGACTCCGGGATCGGACCAGGTCCAACACACATCCACGGACTCACGGCAGGGGACCTCGCAGGCGCGCCACACTTCGCCCAGATCGCCGGGAATGTCGCATCCCTCCTCGACGGCGCGGTCATTGTCGCCCACAACGCCCGCTACGACACCGGAGTTCTCAGCGCCGAATTCGCCCGTGCCGGAGCCGCGCCCGACGACATGCTCGCGCTGTGCACACTGGCGCTGTCGCGACGCTTCGGTAGATCTGCCGGCTGTGGCAGCCTTGCCGACTGCGTTCGAGCCGAAGGGATCCACCTGCGCCGTGCCCATACTGCCGAGGGTGACGCACACGCCTGCGCCGAATTGCTGCGGGTCTACACCGCTCGCGCCATGAAGGAGGGCTGGCAGTGGCTGGATGAAATCGGCGCCGTCGGCCGACTGGGCCACTCCCGATGGGCTCCTTGGCCGATCACCGGCCTCACTCGCCGCAGGCTCCCGGCTTCTGACATTGCGAGTCCTGCTGACAGTGCCGTTACGATCCGTGCACACCCTGGAGGTTTCTCAGCCTGAATAGAGCGTTAAGGAAATCACGCTGGTCGGTCGGCATCTCGCCGTGGGGTGCGGGCCGTTGTTCTGCCGCTGGCCCTCGACGCGGCTTCTCAGATCCGTGGCCTGCCTCTCCTACGTCGGCCTGCGCTTCGACGACCATCTCTTCCGCCGCCACCGCGGCCCGGGCTCGGCGAACGGTGCGGGTAGCGCGCTGGCTCCAGGCCGTTGACTTTCCGGCCGTACGGCTGCACCCGGAAGCGCCGGAAGCATCGCATAGTTACGCAGCGTGGTAGTGGAGCGATGCGCCGCATGCGCGAGGAGCAGGGGCTCGACTCTCGCGTCCTGAACGAGCGGTCGTTGCTCGACTGGGAGAGTGGACATCCTCCAGGAGCGAACTATCTGGATCTGGCGTGCCAGCTCTTCCGACCAGCCATGTGGAGGCCGGTTTCGCCGCCGACTACTCACTGTTCTACGGCGGGTAGTCCTTCGAGGGTTCGGGCGCGGTCGATCATGTCTTGGATGGTTTTCAGGGTTTCGTCGGAGAGGCCGGCGGCGCGTAGGGCGACATCTTTGACTGCGTCGTCCTTCAGTGCCAGGTCGAGCTTGGTGGCGGGGGCGGTGGGGTTGTCGGCGTCTTCGTCGTCGAAGAAGTACAGGACCGAGACGCCGAAGAACGCCGCGAGGGCGGCGAGGTGGCGTTTGGTGGGGTTGTCCTTGATGCCCTTGCGCAGCTGCCATACGTAGGCTTGGGAAATGACCTTCTCGCCGGCGGCGGCGTTGATCGCTTCGGCGACCTCGACGTTGGTGTAGGGCTTGCCGCCTTTGGGGTGGACCGTCTGGAACAGGTGCTCCAGGCGACGCGCCAGGGGGCCGGGGTCTGAAGGCGTGGCGCTCATCGGTGGTCCCACTCCCTCGGGTATGTGGTCGGTGCGCTGCGTGCGCTCGCGTAGACCGTGGTACTGATCAACGAGGATGCGTATACGTGGGTTTATCTTAGCCGGTGATGCGGGCGCCTGCGATGAAGGTCTGGTAGCGGTAGGTGCCTGGTGCCATGGAGTCGAAGCGGAGCTTGGCGCCGGTGAACGGCGCGTTGAAGAAGCGCTGGTCGCCGGCGTAGATGCCCACGTGTGACGGCGCGCTGGGGGTCCCTGAGCTGCCTGGCCAGAAGACCAGGTCGCCGACCTGGAGTTGGTCGTAGGGAACGTGCCGCCAGCGGCGGTCTTGGAATTGTGTGGCCGCGGTCCGGGGAAGGAGCACCTTGCCGTTGGTCGCCTGATGGACCGCCCAGACGGTCAGGCCGGAGCAGTCGAAGCCCGGATTGCCGCTGCCGTTGGAGTTCGTCCCCACTGTCGGGCCGTTCTGGTCGCCGCCGCCGTACTGGTAGGCCAGTCCGATCCATTTTTGTGCCTGGGCCAGGATGGCTGCGCCGGTATCCCCGGCTGGGACCGGCGAGGGACAGGTGGGTGTCGCTGTGGTGAGGGCGGCCTGCGTGCGGGAGGCGTCGGGCATTGCGCCGTCTGGCGTCTTCGTAGGTGGCCGGGTGGTGTTCTGGCATGCGGGCTCGACGTCAAGCGGCGGTGAGTTGGTCGTCGTGCTTGAAGCCGAGCCGAGTGCGATTCCCAGGACCAGCGTGAGCGGTGCGCTGAGGAACACGACTGCGGCGATGACGACCCTGCCGCTCACGAGCGGGTCCGGGCACGCGGAGCAGAAGGGATGGCGGGCATGTGGAAGTCCCTCGCGCATTCCGGGAGTCGAGCCAGGCGAGCTGACGCTGTTTGCCGTGGCAAACGGATGGAAGCACGGTAGCGATGTCGCCGAAGTGGCGTCAACTGTGGCGAACAACAAACGTCTGACTGCGATGGTCACGTTTGCCGGCCTGGTGTTTGCGGTCGGCGGTACGGCTCCCGCCCTGATGGTGTGGCGACTGCTCGGGCAGCTCGGACTCTTGAGGGTGGCGCGGCTACGAGCAGGTGAGAAGCTGCCGCGTGCGTGTTTCAGGGGGAGCTCACCGCCGCCGTTTGGCCATCCGCTGGTCGAGTTCGTGGAGGACGGTCGCGGCTGCCCGGGATCGGCGTGCGTGTTCGATGAGGCGCAGCCAGCGGACCTCGCTTGGCAGGTCGCCGCCCCCGTGGGCTGGTCTGGCGGAAGGCGGGGTGAAAGCCGTGCCGCGATGCTTGGCGGTGACCGCGGCGGTGAGCCAGACGGCTTCGACGGCCGCGTCGAGCTGTTCCCCCGCGAGCCCGCGGCCGGTGAGTGTGTCTTGGATCCACTGGTAGTCCTCGTCGGTGACATAGCCGCGCAGTGCCAGCCGGGCGTCGTGTATCTCGATGGTGCGGCGCAGTAGGCGGACGCGGAGATCGGCCAATGAAGCGAGATCGGTGAGCCGGCTGGGCGGGGTGAAGAGGATGACCTGGGGGACTGCGCCGGTGAGGTGCCGCCACAGTGGGCGCAGGGCGTTAAGGCTCCGGTAATCCCGTTGAGCAGCCAAGATGATGCTGATCAACGGGGTGGAGTCTTCGGCGAGGCGCACCGTGAGCCGGTCGAGGGCCGGTGGGCCACGGTCAGCCGGTCCGGCGGGAACGGGAACGGGTGGTGGTGGCTCGCTCCAGGATCAAGGTGGAGAACAGCTCGGCCTGGAGCTCCTGGGTGGTGGGGACGGTGAGGCCGGTGTGCCGGCTCAGCCAGTACCGGACCTTCGCCGGATCGACATCGGGCAGCATTTCGGCGAGGTCGGCCACGTCGGAGGGGTGGCCGAGCAGTATGTGGGAGACCTCGTGCAGGATGATCGCGGCCTGGTGCAGAGGGCTGGTGTTCTGCTCGTAGTAGATGTGATCGGCGTGGTCGAAGCCGACCCACAGGCCGTAGGGGCAGGAGTCCGCGGTGGGGGTCATGGGGGCCGCTGTCAGGACCAGGGGTTTGCCGCGCGTCAGAGATACCGACTCGCAGAACGCGGTGATCTCAAAAGGATGTGGAACTGTCAGCTCACGCAGGCGTTCCTCGCAGAGGGCCCGAAAGCTCTTACGCACGTTCACCCCGAACTCCCCCCCGCTCGGTGGAGAGGGAGGCCGACAGGATGGGACTCCACGGCACGATTGCGGCAATCCACCCTCTCCGAGTAATGGGAGAGTAAAGGAGATCGCGGGCGTTGCGCACCTGGTAAACGCTTGCTTGCAGCGGAGACGCCGTACAGAGCGGGAGATCCGAGTCAGGTAGATCTTTACGAGCGCGGTTGCGGAGGGCCGATCATGGAGTCGGGTCGTCGTCCGGCAGTCCTTCGATCTTCCTGGCCTGCTCGACCATGCTCAGCAAGGCCTGGAGGGTCTCGGGGGAGAGCCCTGAGGCTCGCAGGGCCAGCCGGCGCACGCCGTTGTCGCGGACCGCGTTGATGACCGCGAGCTGGTTGTCGGTACGCTCGGCCACCTCGTCGTCGGTGAAGTAGGTCACGTCGACGCCGAAGAAGCGGGCGATGGCGGCCAGCCGCTCGTGACTGGGATTGGTCTTCTCACCCGTCCGCAGCTGGGACAGGTAGGCGGCGGAGATGACCGATCTGCCCGTCTCGTCGTTGATCTCTTTGGCCGCCTCGCGCAGCGTGTAGGGTTTACGCCCCTTCGGGTGGACCGTCCGGAACAGATGGTCCAGGCGCTGGGCGAGCATGCCGGGTTCGCTGTCGGTCATGTCGCCGTAGCCCTCCGTCGGCTCACCATCGCAAGATCGGTGTCCGATCCATCATGCAGTGTTCACTGCAGCGGGGCAAACCATCCACCTACCCCTACCGGTTGTTTGCCATGGTTGACAGGAGCTGGTCAAGCGCCCTATAACCGTTCCAGGTTGTTTGCTGAGCAAGCATCGCAGCTCAGATTCCTCTTCCGTTGCGATCGAGCCGCTCCCGTACGCGTACCGACGGGCGAGCGGGCCCTGTCCCCCCAAGGAGCCCGATATGTCCTTTTTGTTGTCTCTGCATGATGGCGTCCATGCCGCTGTCCAGACTTTGGCGGCGGACATCGACAATCCCGCCCCCCAGGACCCGACCGCCGGCAGCAACGGCGTCACACTTCTGCTGGCCTACGCCAAATGGGGAGCTCTGATCGCGTGCGCGGTCGCGGCCGTGGTCTCCGGTGGCTTGATGGCCGTCGGCGCCCTGTCCAACCGGCCTGACCATGCGGACAAGGGCAAGCGCGCCCTGGTGTGGAGCCTGGGAGGCGTGGTCGTCACGGCGATCGCGATCCCCATGGTCAACACGGTCTTCGGTGCAGCTTCCTAGCGCGACGCGGAAGAGTACATGAGCAACATCTTCCTCCGGCGGCGCCGGCCGGTCCTCTTCTACCTGTTCGTGATCGCGCTTGGCCTGGTCACTTACGTGATCGTCGGCCTCGTAGTCCAGACGGCCCTGATGCCCGAACGCCCCTCGGACAACCGTATCCCCGCGGCCGCAGTAGGGCCGGGGTCGGTCATCGGGATTCATCAGGATGGTTCCTTGGTCCCGTTCGGGGAGCGCCCGCCGCCGTTGCGGCTCTTGCCGGGAAGTCGAATGGTGCACGAGGTCTCGGTCGGGTATCCGCACTCGATGCTCGGCGCGATCTCGGCCGCGGTGGAGTACTGGGGGCAGATCGCCTCGACGCTCGACCGGGCCCGCGCGGCGCAGGTCGGCACCGTCGTCGCGGATCCGGTCTGGAGAACTGCCGCCGCGGAGCTGTCCGAAGGGCCGGTCAACACTCGCAGGCGGCTGGGTCTGCCGACCAGCGGACCGGTCCCTGATGGCGCGTCGGTGCTGCTGACTCCGGTGGCCTACCAGATTCGGCAGATCACTGCCGATTCGGTGACCGTCATCCTGCTGGGCTACTACCAGACCACCCTGCCGGGCCGGGATCCGCAGAACCGCATCGGTGTCTTTCCGCTCCAGCTCCGCTGGGTCGCCGACGACTGGAAGATGCCCGCCCCTACCTTGAGCGCGAACTATTCGGATCTCCAGACCACGCCGGGATCGGATGAGGCGGCTGTGTTCGGATGGCTGCCGTTGGCCTCGTCGTGAACCCCAGACGCCGTAACGCATCGTCTTCGTCCGACCATCGAGGAGGCCAACCGTGGAGTGTCCGCCCTTCGACCCTGCCGGGTGCCTCGGGGATGTCATCGGCGGAGGCGTCAGCGGCATCGCCGGCACGGCCTTCAACGCGATCGTGCACAGCTTCATGGTCGCAGCGAACACGCTGTTGGAAAGCTTCGGCAGCGCGTTCGTCGCTATCCCGCCAATCGATCCCACCTCTCCTGCGGTTCGCAGCGTCTACCTGATCTCCATCTACATCGCCGGTGTGATCGCCGCTCTGCTGCTACTGGGCCAGGTCATCAGAACGGCCGTCACACATGACGGCTCTGCGCTGGCCCAAGGGCTGATCGGTGTCGGGAAGGCAGGGCTGGCGTTCCTACTGACTACGGTCATCGCCGGCGCTTCGCTCAGGGCCGCGGACGAGTTGACCGAGGTCATCGTCGTACGGAGCTTCGGCAGCACGCGCGCCCTCACAGCGAGGTTCACCGGTCTGATCGCGTGGAACGCCGTAGGGCAGCAGGGTGCGCTTCTCCTGCTGCTGGCCGTGATCGCAATCTTGCTCACGCTGGTGCTGTGGTTCGAATTGCTGCTGCGAAACGCGGCCGTCGCCGTCCTGGTGGCGACCTCGCCGATCGCGGCGGCCGGGCAGGTGTCGGAGGCCACCCGATCGTGGTGGACGAAGTTCGCGGTGGCCACCGGGCAGCTGATCGTCCTCAAGCCGATCATTGCGCTGGTCTTCGCTGTGGGATTCGGGCTGACCGGAAAGGGGAAGGACGTCCAGTCCGTTCTTGCCGGGATGCTCGTGCTGATCCTGGCGGTTTTCGCCTGGCCGGCCATCGCCCGGTTCTTCTCCTTTGCCAGCGTTGAGGTCGGCGGCAGTACGGGACTGGGCGCTCTTCTCGGGTTCGCCGCCGGTAGGGCCGGTTCGGGCGTGGGGAGCGGTGCACCGGCTGGCGTCGACCCCGACGAATTCAGCCAGGCGTCCGAGGCCCGCACGATGGCGTCGTTCGCACACTCCGGCGATGGCGCATCAGCGGCCGCGGGCGCAGGTACGGCTGCCGTGGCCGGTCCGGCAGCGGTGATGGTTTCGGCCCTCCAGGCAGCTCAGAGGGCGATCAACAGTCTCAGCGGTGGCATGGACCAGATGGCGGCACATGCCGGAATGAGCGGGAGACCCGCCACCTACGCGGCAGGAGCACCGCACTACGCCGGTCGCGCCCGCTATCGGCACCCCTACGGCAGCGGGACTTCCGCTCCCGGGAACGGCAGTCTCGGCGGCGTCCCCGTTCCCGTACCCGACTCGAGCGCGTCGGGAGAGGGGTGGATCGTTGCGAACTCATCGTGGGTGGAGCCCTTTGCGCAGCAGCCGTCCGCAGCGGAATCACCCGCCGAGATCCCGGTCGGTCAGGTTCCGGCCGAAGAGGCCAATCCCGCAGCGCCGGATCCACCTGCTGTGCCGGCTCAGCCTGAGATCGAAGAGGTTGTTTCAGCGCCGCAGCCGCGGCCCATCGACGACCGTCAAGCACCCGAGGGAGAAGCGATATGACCGCCGGTGGCGGCAACGGTACGCCGGCCTCGCGGACGTATTTCGGCTGGCAGGAGGAGAAGGTCGCCTTCATCTTCGGGGTCAGTGGCCAGCGTGCTGCGATGCTCGCCGCCGGGGTGCTTTCCGCCGCGTGGCCGCTGGCCGTCTCCGACATCACTGCGGGCGCGGTGTGCTGGCCGGTCGCCGGTCTGTTGATCACTCTGGTGTTCGTCCGCATCGCCGGCAGGACGGTCGATGAGTGGATCGCGGCCGCCACCTCGTATGCGTTGCTGCGGTCGCGGGACCAGAACAAGTTCGCCAGCGCCGCGTTCGCGCCGCGCTCGAAGGCTCGTCCTAACGCGCCCGCTCGGATGGATCTGCCGGGCATTCTGGCGCCGTTGACCATCATGGAAGCCGGCTTCGGGAGCGGCGCCGCCTTGGCGGTGGTGCACAACCGGTATGAGCGGACCTTTACCGCGGTGGCCAGGATCCGCTTTCCCGGGATCGGGCTGGTCGACTCCGCGCGCCGGGACCTGCGGGTGGCCGGTTGGGGTGGCTTGCTGTCCAGCCTGTGCACGGAGGGCAATCCGATCGTGCGGGTGCAGGCGCTCCAGCGGCTGGTTCCCGAGTCCGGTGCGGCGCTGCGCCGGTGGCACGCCGACCATCTCAGCGGGGAGGCGCCGCCTGTCGCTGTGCAGGTCACCGGGACGTTGCTGGAAACCTCGACGCTGGCGACGTCGCAGCGGGAGGCGTTGTTGTCCTTCACCATGGACCACAAGCGGGCAGCGTCGCAGATCAGGGCCGCAGGCGGTGGTGCGGCGGGGGGCGCTGTTGTCCTGGTCCGGCATCTCAAAGCGCTGAGTTCAGCGATCAGCGGCGCGGACCTGCAGGTGGAGGGCTGGCTCGATCCGCGTGAACTGGCCGAGGTGTTGCGGACCGCCTTCGACCCCCACTCGGCCCGCGTGCTGGCGGAGCAACGCGCCGGGGCGCTGGCCGGCGTCGAGGACGGCGAGTTGGCGGGCGTCGACCCGGCCTTGGCGGGTCCGGCGGCGGCCGAGGCCCGGTCGGGCTCTTATCTTCACGACGGTGCTCAGACGGTGAGCTATGTGGTTCATGACTGGCCGCGTCACCAGGTGTACTCCACTGCGCTGGCGCCGTTGCTCGGTGAGGGCGACCATCGGCGGGCCTTCTCGTTGCATGTTGAGCCGCTCGGCCCGCGTAAGGCCGAGCAGGAGGTCATGCGGGAGCGCACCGCTCGTGATGTCGCGATCAGGATGCGGCAGCGCACCGGCCAGATCGTGCCCGAGCACGAGCGGGCCGCTCTGGACCGTGCCCGTGCCCAGGATCGGGAACGTGCGGCCGGGCACGGGCTGGTCCGGTTCTCCGCCTATGTCGCGGTCACCGTCACCGATCCGGCCAAGTTGGACGATGCCTGCGCTGCGTTGGAGGCCGACGCCGCGGCGGCGCGGATCTCGATCCGCCGGATGTGGATGGCCCAGGACATCGGTTTCGCGCTCAGCGCGCTGCCGCTGGGCATGGGCCTGCCGCGGAAGAGGTGGTGACCATGGGCCTGAGAAGGAGGAACCGCGCCACGCTGCCGACATTCGACCTCGCCGAAGTTGTCGGTACTCGGGCGGCCGAAACGAAGAAGCACCCGGAAAGAGCCGATCGGCAGCACCACAAAGCTCCGAGTCCGCCCCGTCGCGGTGACGCCCGACCGTTCGGCGGACGTGCTCCTCGTTTCCCGGACATCCCCGTCTTCCGGGGCAGCACCGGCCAGGTGCAGGGCCTGTACCCGTGGCTGTACGGGGCGAGCATGCCGCCGGTGGGCGTATACGTCGGTGTCGACTGTCTGTCGGGCGGGGCTTTCGCCTGCCATCCGATCGAGTGGCTGCGACGGGGGTTCATCAGCAATCCGAACATGCTCATCACCGGAGTTCCGGGCGCCGGCAAGTCGGCCACGATCAAGGCGCTGATCACCCGGCTGAGCGCCTACGGCGTCAAGACGTTCGTGCTGGGCGACATCAAGAACGAGTACGCCCCGCTGGCCCGCGCGTTCGGTGTTGCGCCGGTCGAACTCGGCCCCGGCCTGGGCGCCCGGCTCAACCCGCTGGACGCCGGGCCGCTCGGCGCGCACCTGACCGGCGACATCGAGCAGTTGCGGGAGCGGCTGGAGGAGATCCACCGCCGCCGGATCACCCTGCTCTCATCGCTACTGGTCATGCGGCTTGGCAGCGATCTCACCCCGACCGAGGAGGCGGCGATCAGTCTGGCGATCAAGTACGCCTCCGGACAGGCTGCCGGCGCGACCGTGTTGAAGGACCCGACCATCCCGCAGGTGTGGCAGCTCATGCGCGACCCGCTGCCGGAGATGGCCGGCGAACTCCGGGTACGCGGCCAGGACGTCGGAGAGCTGCGGGAGATGATCCGCCGGGCCACCGACGCCCTGGGCAACATGGTGCGCGACTCGCTGTCGGGGTTGTTCGACGGGCCGACCAGCGTCCGGCTCGACTTCGACGCGCCGATCCAGACCGTCGACCTGTCGCGGATCAACGGCCGGGGGGATGAGACCGTGGCCATGACGCTCGCCTGCGTCTCCTCCTGGGGGCAGGCGGCCATCGACGAACCTGGCGGCCCGCTCCGCCTCGTCGTGCGGGACGAGTTGTGGCGCGCCATGCGCGTGCCCGCCATGATCCGCAAGGTCGACTCCGACCTGCGGCTGTCGCGCGCGCAGGGCACCATCCAGGTCCTGGCCACCCACCGGCTCGCCGACTTCGAAGCGGTGGGCCCGGAAGGGTCGCAGGAGGTCACGATTGCCAGGAACCTGATCGCGAGCTGCGATGTGCGGATCTGCCTGCGGCAGGACACCGCTCCGCTGGCGATGACCCGGGATGCGATCGGCCTGACCGACACCGAGTGCGCGCATATCGCGGCCTGGTCCGGTGAGCAGCTGGGCCGGGCGATCTGGAAGATCGGCCGCAGCGCCAGTCATGTCGTCCAGGTCGTCTTGACCCCGCTGGAGCGGCGGTTGTACTGGACCAACGAGCGCATGGCGGTCTGAGATGGCACGAAACGAGACCATCGCCGGCCGCGCAGTGTTCGACGGCCCTGCCGACTATCTGTTGTTCGGGGGGCTGGCATGCATTGCCGTCTCGGTGGTCGGGGTCTGGCTGACCGGCCAGATCGCCGGGCTGGTGTTCGCCTTCTCCTGGCCGGACGCCGACCTCGGCGACTGTTTCTCGGTACTGACACGGCTGCCGCACCATCTGTCCGATCCCAAGCAGGCTTGGCCGGCCTCGGCACGCGCATCCCTGCCTGGCTGGCCAGGCTTCCTGCTCTCGGCCTTGGCCACCTTCACCGGTCTGGTGGCCGCAGCCGTTGCCGGTATCCGCCGGTTCGGCGGGCGCTCCCATCGCGGGTTCGCCTCGCGCCGCGAGCTCGCCCGATCGATGTCGCAGCAGGCGGTCCTCGTCCGAGGGGCGGTCGTGCGCCCCAGCGTCGCCGGCACCGACTTCACCGTGGAGGACGTCGGCGTCCGTCTCGGTCGCGCTCGAACAGGCGGCATGCCGCTGGCCGTCAGCTCTGAGTCGTCGGTCCTGTTGATGTCCGCGCCCCGCCAGGGCAAGACGAGCATGGTCATCATCCCCTGGCTGCACCGCTGGCCGGGGCCCGCTCTGGTCACCTCGGTCCGCAAGGACGTGGTCGAGGCCACGGCGCTGCTGCGCGCCGAAGGCGACCGCCCCGTGTTGGTGATGACGCCCACTGGCATGATCGGTTGGCCCGACCTGGTGCGCTGGTCACCCACCTCGGGGTGCGAAAGCTTCGACAAGGCCCGGGCACGGGCGGATGTCATGGTCACCGTCGGCAAGAGCGGCGCCCAGCAGGATTCGGGCAACGCCGCCTACTTCGGTATGACGGCCACCAACCTGCTCGCCGGCTGGTTGCACGCCGCCGCCCTGTCGGGCCGCTCGATGGCTGATGTGCTGCGGTGGGCGTTGGACGAACGCCTGGACCAGCCGGTGAAGATCCTGCGCGATCACCCCGGTGCGGCGCCGGGCACCGCCGCGATGCTGGACGCCGCCTACCGGTCCCCCGAGGGCACCCGCTCCAATCTGTGGACCACCGTGCAGACGGCCGTGGCGCCGCTGCTGTCAACCGCTGCGCGCGCCACCTTCACCCCACCGGTGGGGGAGGGCATCGACATGGAGGCCTTCCTGGGCCGCCGCGGCACGATCTATCTGCTGGTCTCGGAGAAGCAGGCCAGCGACCTGGCACCGTTGATCTCGGCGTTCGTCGACGAGCTCACCGAGACCGCCAAAAGACTCGCCGACGCCTCACCGGGCGGTCGGCTGGATCCGCCGCTCGGCCTGATCTGCGACGAGGTCGCCAACGTCGTCCCGCTACCGCACCTTCCGGCGCTGATGTCGTATGCGGGCGGTTCGGGCATCTTCGTCGTCGCGGTGCTGCAGAACATGGCGCAGGCCGAGAACCGCTGGGGCCGCGAGGGGGCGGCCATGTTGTGGGGCGCCTCCACCGTCAAGATCGCCCTCGGTGGCCTGTCCGGCGATGAGCTGCGGGATCTGTCCACCCTGGCCGGTGAGTACCGCGAGCTCCTCACCACTCACCAGCGCGGCAGCAGCGGCCATACCGTCCAGTCCACGCTGCACGATCGCAAGACCCTCCCGCCCGAGGCGATCCGCACCCTGTCGGAACGGCGGCGGGAGGCCCTGGTCATCCACGCCACCACCCCGGCCGTGCTGGTGCGGATGACCCGGCACTACGAAGGCGCCGACCGTGACGCCTACGCCCGCTCCGCCGCCGCGGTCGCCCAGCTGATCCACGCCGCCGAATCAGATCCGCCCAGTGACACACCCCGCACCGCAGCCGACCAGACGCGAGAGAGCCGACGATGACCCAGCCGCCTGACCACACCGCCAAAGTCCACGTCTCCGTACCGGTGAGGTTGTCGCTGGACACCGGCTACCGCGACCAGCACGTGAGCACCTTGAAACGCGGCCCCCGCAAGCCCAGGCACCGCCGCCCGCGCCTGGTCGAGTGGCACCGCATGGACCCCACCCAGCGCCGCACCAGCTGGAGCGAACTGGTGGCCTGGGTCACCTGGCTGCACGACCGGTACGAACTCGGCGTGGAGGAACGCCTGCCGTACTGCTGGGCCCACCACCCCGGCCTGATCGAAGAGCTGTGGGCGCTCAAAGCCTGGCGCGAGGAGATCTACGACGCCGACCAGCCGTCCGGTCAGGCGGCACGCTACTGGCACGCAGAACTCCGCCAGACCATGCACGCGGCCATCACCTTCTATGCCGCTGGCTGCCGCGCCGGACACCGCGGCGCCGACGGCACGGCCGCCGAAGACCCGGCCCTGCAACGGCGATGGCAGCAAGCCGATCCCGCCGCCGGCATCCCCGCCCACCGCCTCATCGCCGGCACCCCTGCACCCGGGCGCCGTGACGGCTACCTGTTCCTGACCCCCGCCACCATGGACACCCACCGGCAGAATCGCACCGCCGTCCCGTTGAGCACGACCGTCACCGACCTGCTCCGTCATGACGGCTCCTGGTGGGTGCCCGGCCAAGGCGGCTGGCTCCGGGTCACCGACCCCGAACTCGCCCACCGCCTGGACCAACGCCGCGTCGCCCTGGCCCTGGCCGATCGCAGCGTCGAGCACCGCCGCGCCGGCCGGACGGCACGCGGGGGACCGCGATGACGGCCGGGGACCCCGCCCTCGTAAGGGCGCGCGGCGCCATTTCCGTGGACCTGCCGGCCAGGAGGTCCGGCGGGTCGGACAACGACAGAAAGCCCGGCAAGGATGCCTGATCTGGTCCACCGCACCGAAGAAGCACTCATCGGCGCGCTCATCTACGACCCCAGCCTCGTCAACGACGTGCCCTACCTGCTGCCCCGGCACTTCCACCGCCTCGACCACCAGGCCGTCTTCGCCGCATTCCTCGACGTCCACGCCAATGAACCGGCCATCTGGGGCGCGGCGCTGGCCGACCGGATCATCGAGCACGCCAACGTGCCCGGAATCGACGCCACCCGGCTCGCCACGCTGGCACTGTCCGGCCCCGACGTCTCCTCCATCGCCGTGTACGGCCGCATGATCCAGGAAGCCTCCCTGCATCGGGAACTCCTCGGCCACGCCGACCGCCTGGCCGAGGCGGCCGGTCCGACACGCGGCCTGGACACCGAACGCGACCACATGGCTCTGCTGTCGCAGGCGCTGCGCTCCAACGCCGTCCGCTTTGACATCGAGACCGACGCTGCCCTGCCCGCGCAAGCCGTCCGGCAGGATCTGCGGATACTGCGAGAGGAGGCGCTGCTGGCCGATCTGATCCAGCATCCCGAGCACCTACGCGGGGTCGCGGCCTGGCTCGATCCCGAGGTGTTCACCAGTACCGACCGCCGCGACATCTACGAGGCGATCGTCGCCGTCGACCGGTACGGAGAACCGGTGCAGGAGCTGACGCTCGCCTGGGAGCTGGCCCGCGCCAGATCCGCCGCCCCGCCCGCGACGCACGAGACATCAATCCGCCCGGACGCTCCGCCGGCCGCTTCGGGATATGTCGCCCGCCTGGCCCGCACCGCGGTGGAGTCGGGCATCGCAGTGGAGATCGGACGTGACCTGCTGGCCGACCACACCCGCGCCGAGTTCACCACCGGCACCTCACAGCGCACCACCAACACCGAGGTGACCATGAGCGAGCACACCACGCGCGAGGCACTGCAGCGTGAACACGGACTCAGCAGGGCCCCGGCAGGACCCCACCTTGCGCCTCCCCATCGAACGCTCGGCCTCGACGGCCCCGAGCTGCGCCAGTAGAAGGAGCAACCCGCCATGTCGCTCCCCGCGCACCCCGCAGACCAGCCGTCCTCTCGCGAACCGGACACCCTGCCCGTGATCATCAGTCACGCCGACATGAACAAGGCGTTCGACCGCGGCCTGGTCTCCCCCCTCGGCCAGACCATCGCCTACGCCGTCCACTACCAGAACACCTGGTGGATCCATTTCGAGAAGGGATGGATCCGCACCGACAAGAAGCTCGCCGACATGCTCGACGCCGAAGCGGCCCGCATCACCGCCCAGGACGCCATCGTCGCCCGCAACGCCGCAATCCGCGCCGCCACTCAGGCCGAGCCACAGGAACGACAGCAGTGACACACTCCCTTTCCGGCGCAGCTCCACAGCCCGCATCAGGGTCCGCCACAGCGCACGCCGACGCCCCCGCCACGCTGCGAGACCTCTGCCGCGAGTACGCGGACCGTCTCTACGACTACTGCCGCTTCCTGCTGACCGACGACGAAGCCCTGTCGGCCACGGTGGGCACCTTCCACGGCGCCACCGCTCACGCCAGACGGCTGTCGGACTCCCGGCTTCAGCGCGCCTGGCTGTATGCGCTGGCCCGCGCCGAGTGCCAGGCCAGACTCGCCGGCACCACAGCAACCGGCGGGAACATCGCTCCGGCCAATGACGGGCCCGCCGAGCTCGCGCATGAGGTACTCGCCTGCCTGGACCCGCGCGAACGCGAGATCCTCGACCTGACCCTGCGCCACGATCTCACCCTGGACGAGGTCGCCCGGATCCTCGACATCGCGACCGACGCCGTGGCCGCAGCGGCGCTCCAGGGCAAACGCAACGCCGAACGCTGGCTCGCCGCCGTCATGGACGCCCGCCGCCCCAACCCCCGGTGCACGCTGCTGGCCGACCTGGTCACCTCATGGGTGACATCACCCACGCGGCTGATACGGGCCCACATCAGCCGGCACGTAGGCGCCTGCCCCGTCTGCCAGGCCGCACCAGCCAAGGCGACGATCACGACGCTGCTGACACGCCGGCCCATCCTGGCGAGCCCCCTCCCGCCGGACGAGATCCTCACTGCACCGAAGTCATCGATGGCCACCGCTGAAACCGGCGGCGAAGGCTGGCACCCCGACGGGTTCCCCGTACAGCCCGACGCGCTGGAGAACCCGCCGCCGCCTGGCCAGCCACTGACCATGGACGAAGGCTTCACACCCGAACGGCCCACCGGGGGACCGTCGCCCGCGGACTTCTGGGAACCCGACCTGGACGCCGCTGACCCGGAAAGCCGCATCCGGTGGGGGCGTCTGAGCATGATCACCGTGGCCGCGCTGGCCGCGACGGCGGCCACCTGGTCACTGGTCTTCGCACCCGACACCGGCAGGCCAGCCCGTGTGACCGCCGCCGACGACACGCTCGTCGTGACGCCCGGCGACCGGTTGCCCCCCGTCGTGGAGTCCCCACCTCCGCCGCCGCTGCCGCTGACCACCGGCACGCAGGTCTCCCATCCCACCACCACGCCGTCCCTCACTCCGCTCGCTGCATCCCGCCCGACCACACGCCGTCCGCCACCACCGCCGCACTCCGCACCCCCGACCAAGCCCAGCAGCACGCCCAGACGCAGCAGCCCGCCACCCCTAGGCACCGGCCCCGACACCCCACCGCCTCCGCGCCACTCCACGCCACCGAAAACGTCCGCCACGCCGACACCCCAGCCACAGATCAGCACCCCGCCGCCCCCACCACCGCCACCTCCACCGTCGCTCTCCGCCTCCACCTCCTCGGTCGACCTGGGCACCAGCCGCCAGGGAAGGGTGACGCTGGCCAGCCGAACCGGGGCGATCACCTGGCGCGCCGGCGGCTCCCACCTCGCCACGACACCCGGCAGCGGCAGCATCGGCGACGGCGACAGCATCACTGTTGACTTCTCGCTCCAGGTCGGACCGGGAACCACAGCCGACTGCGGCAAACCCCTCAGCACGTACCTGTCCATCTCGTGGTCCGGTGACAACAAGGGCACCAAGGGCTCCGGAACCGTCGGCGTGACCGTCACCTACACCAAGACCTGCCCCCAGCCTCTCTGACCGACCAGGAGAACACCGGCCATGCTCCACCTCCGTAAACGCGAATGGATCATCGCGCTCACCGCCGTGCTCCTCACGCTGACCATCGGCATCCCCACCGGCATCGCCCTCGCCGCCCCCAACACCGACGACGTCTCCAACAGCGAATGCGACGACATCCTCGGCACCGGCACCCCCGAGTACATGTACTGCTCCTGGATGGCCAAGACTCCCAAGGACGCCCTCGACATCGTGCGGTTCTGGGCGCGTAACGACGGCGAGAAGCTCAAGGAGGGCGTCCCGTACCCCGGCCCGGTGCTGTTCTGCACCGACTCGACCAACAAGGGCCCCGGCATGCAGGACTGTGCCGACAAGGACCAGGTGCTGTGCAAGTACGACCACAGTGCGGGCAAGTACGTCTGCAAGGACGTCGACGGCAACATCACCAAGCCGCCGGCCAAGGCGTGCCAGGGCGGCGAGTTCGACTGCTCGGGCGGCGGCGGTTCCTCCGGGACGTCGTCGACCACCTCGGGTGAGACGACCGCGTCCCCCGGTCCCGACGACACCACCCAGAACCAGCAGAACCGGCAGACCCAGGCGGATCCGGACCTGCAGACCCTGGAGGATCCGAACGCGCCGCCCGCCGACACCACTCAGACCCAGGGCGAGCCGCGGACGCAGAGCGACACCAATGGCGAGGACGCGCCGAAGGTGGAGACCTCCACCGCGCCCGAGCAGGACGAGGTGACCCCGCCGTCCGACGATCCGCAGCAGCCGGACACCACCCAGCCGCAGCCCGACCCCTCCACCGCGCCCAAGCAGCAGCAGACGACGGCGCCGAAGGCGAACCAGCAGACGCTCACCGCGCCGAACGACGCCACCGGCAAGGCCGCCGCCGCCGCGATCAAGCTCGGTATGCGGGTGTGGATCGAGAGCGAGCTGGCCCCGGCCTGGACCGCGGGCAAGGACCAGTTCGACGCCGCCGTCGCCTCCATGGCCGCGCAGGCGAGCCGGCCGGGA
>NZ_BMNT01000012.1:15245-138967 GCF_014646695.1 Sphaerisporangium melleum | reverse complement strand
CCCGAGATGGGCTGCGGCGCCAACGAGCCCTGCCAGGCCGCGCTGCGCGGCAAGTACCCGCTGATCACCCGGGCCAATGTCGAGAAGTACGTGCTGACCGGCGATGTGGACCACGTCAATGTGTCCAGCGGCCTGTTCTCCAGCGAGTACGCCACGTACAAGATCACTCCGGACAAGGCGCTGCGCAACCAGTGGATCGGGGTCCGCGCCCGCGGCTGGGACACCCGCGTCCACGTCGGCGCCCGCGAGGTGGGCCTGGCCCACAGCGGCGCCAACAAGCTGACCGCCGCGCAGGCCGAGGCCGCGGCCAAGCTGCGCGTGGACCTGCCGCTGCAGGCCGGCGTGCAGACGGTCATGCTGTGGACCCACCGCCAGGAGTGGGACGGCGCCACCTGGCGCCTGCTCGACCAGGGCCTGGCGACCAACACCATGTGGAAGGCCCTGCAGGCCCGCAAGGGCCTCGGCCGGCTCTCGGTCACCTTCGACGCCAGCGACCCGGAGAAGGGCATCACCCAGGACCTGAACAAGCTCGCCGAGGTCTTCGACGAGGTCTACATCCACTCCCAGTAGAACCCCAAAGGCCCATGCCACCGAGAGGGAGCCGCCCAACGGCGCCCGAGCGGCACGGAGGGCGCGCAGGGGTCTGCCGGGTGCTTCGTGCCTGGGCTGCGGGCCTCGGGTCCTTCTTCTCGCGGCTGGTCGGCGCCTGCCGGAGGAGGACTCGCCGGTGACGAGTCCTGCCAATGGCTGGGCGTGGGGTGTTCTGTGGTCGGTAGGGTGCCTGCACTGGTGAGCGTGGAGGGGCTGGAGGTTCACCAGACCGTTCATCGGCGGAAGGCGTCCCATGCCTGGCAGGCAGCTTGACCCGCGGCTAGTCGTTCGAGACCTCGTGCAGTCCGTCGTGCCGTATGACGAGCGAGAGTCCGCCGATCAGCAGTGGATGCTGGATTGGATCGATGCTGGTCATCCGCTGTTCCGTACGGCCAAGCCGGCAACTCCGGACCGGCATCTGGCGGTCTATGCCGCGCTCTTGGACGAGGCGGCCCGAACCGTCCTACTCGTGGATCACGCGAAGGCGAAGGCTTGGCTCATGCCCGGTGGGCACGTCGACCCTGACGAGAATCCGCAGGTGACGGTCGTCCGTGAACTGAATGAGGAGCTGAAGATCGCGCCGCCCTTTCATGCGCGTCTTGGCAGCGATGCGTTCTTCCTGACCGTGACCGAGACTCGGCCTCCACACTCCCACACTGATGCGACTCTGTGGTTCGTCTTCTCGGCCAGTCAGCAGATGGAGATCGTTCCCGATCCGGCGGAGTTCTCGGCATGCCGATGGTTCGCCCTGGACGACGCTGGGGCATGGGCCGGGGACTCTGACCCGCAGATGCATCGGTTCATGGCCAAGCTGACCAGCGCGCTGGAACTCGCCCCGGTCGGCTAGCGCTAGCTGGCTGCTCCATCTGGAGGTCGGCGAGCGTCGGCAGCACGCCGTGCGGAGTGCGGCTGCACCACAGCTGCCGCCCGGCAGGCGAACGCTGCGGCTTGTTCGGCGGCCGTCCCTTGGCTCAGCGCGTGGATCAGTGCGGCGCTGAAGGCTGATCCGGCCACTTGCTGGACGGCAACCGGCAGCGCCGGAACCGTGAAGCGGTGGCCCATGCGAGCGTGGCCGATGGCGCCGCTCTATCCGCCGCCGCGCGGATACGTCAGGATCGTGGCCATGCGACTGCTCATCCTTGGTGGTACCTGGTTCCTCGGCCGCGCCCTGGCTGAGCAGGCTCTCCAACGCGGCCACGAGGTGTTCACCTTCACTCGGGGTAAGTCCGGCCAGGACGCCGCCGGAGTCTCCGCGATCCGCGGGGACCGGACCTCCATGCACGATCTGGCCGACCTTGCGACGCGCGGCCCGTACGACGCCGTCATCGACACCAGCGGCATGACCCCCGACATGGTGGAGACGTCCGCGAGCGCCCTCCGCGACCAGGCCGGCCACTACATGTACGTCTCCACGGTGAATGTCTACACCGGGTGGCCCACCGAACCCCTCACCGACGACTCACCCGTCCGCCGCTGGTCGTGGAGCGGGCCGCCCGGCGAGTCCGGCGCCGACCAGTACGGCCGCGAGAAGGCCGGATGCGAGGAGGCGGTGACCCGCGCCTTCGGCGCCGGACGCTCCCTGCTGCTCCGGCCGGGCGTCATCATCGGCCCCCACGAGTACGTCGGCCGCATCCCATGGTGGCTGCGCCGCGTCGCCGAGGGCGGTCGGGTGCTCGCGCCCGGCACCCCGGATTGGCCGATCCAGCCGATCGATGTCCGCGACGTCGCCACGTTCGCCCTGGACGCCGCTGAACGCCACCTCGCAGGAGCATGCACGCTGGCCGCGCCGATTGGTCACGCGACGTTCGGCGATCTCCTGGAAGCATGCCAAAAGGCGACCGGCATCCCGGTCGTACTGGAATGGGTGCCGCACGACTTCCTCATCGGCAAGGGCGTCCGCGAGTGGACAGAACTGCCGCTGTGGCGGCCGTACGCGGGGACGTGGCAGATCGACGCGGCCCGCGCCCGCGCTGCCGGTCTGGTGTGCCGTCCTCTCGCCGAGACGGTGGCGGACACGTGGGCGTGGCTCCAGACCGGCCCTCAACTCGACCACGAGCGCGCGGCCGAACTCGGCATCACCCCGGAGCGGGAGGCGGCCGTCCTGGCGGCCTGGATCAACCAGCGCGCGGGCTAGCCGCCGGCGGGCAGCGCCCGCACGGTGGACGCATCCATGAACGCCATCAGCTGGGAGTTCAGAGCCCGTACCTGCTGCGTCTGCTGCGCATGGCCCAACTGCTCGTGCAGGCACTTGAGCCGGTACACGACGGGGAAGGTGCGCATGTTCTCGGGCAGCTCCAGGACGGCGGCCAGGGTGTCGTGGGCGTTGGCCAAGTCGCCGAGGATGACGAACGCGGTCGCCGCCTCGATTCCGATGGTGGCCTCAACCGTCGCCGACCGCTGATCGTTCGGGAGGGCCCGAGCATCCGCGAGCGCCGCCCGCGTATGGTCCAAAATCCGCCCGGTGAAGTCTTGCACGGCGGCCGGATCGAACTCGCCTCGACGCACCAGGAGCAGCTGCAGCAGAGCCGAGGAGAAGCCCCGCTGTTCCCGAACGGCGTCCCAGTCGAACACGCCGCCGATCTCCTGCAACTCCTCCCCGCCCCGGTCAGCGGAACGAGCCTCCATCGCCGCGTGGATCGCCGCCACAGTGCGGTCGGTGTCCCCCAGGTGACTGTAGGCGCGGGCTGCGATCGAGTAGACCCGGGCGGCCGCGATCCCTACCGGCCGGTGCTGCTCGGCCCGGGTGATGGCGGTGACGGCATCGCGTGCACGGCCGGACCAGTAGGCGCTGGTGGCCATCATGCCGCGCGCCCACACCGCTAGCGGCACGTTGTCGATGCTGTTCGCGTACGACCAGGCCGCGCGGGCGTGGTCCACGGCGTCTCTCGTCTGTCCGAGGTCAATGCTCGCCTCGGCGAGGAGGACACTCGCGACGCCGGCCATGAAGTTGAGGTCCTGGAGTTGGCCGGGCCGTGCGGTCTCGTTCCTCCTGGCCAGGATTTGAGCGCGCTTGGCCACCAGTAGCGGGAACACCTCCATGGGTGAACGCTGCAAGTACGTGCGCGCCAGCTCCACAACGTCGTCGTGGAGCTGCTCCATCGTCGCTGGGCCGACCTGGAGTTCGGCCTCCTCGGCGGCCTCCCTCGACTGGTCGGCTGCTTCCATCATCATCTCGTAGATCTCCCTGGGCTTGACGGGCGCGGCGATCACGCCGACTGCGACAGGTTGCCCGTCTCCTGTGCTCGTCGCCGGTGCGAGCAGCTCCGTGACCGGCCGGTGGAACATGCTCTCCAAGACTGCGCATGCGTTCGGGTACGGCGCCGTTCGGAGGTCGCCGGCGAGCCAGCGTTTCCACTGCCGTGGCCCGAGCCACATCGAGCCGAAGCCGAGGCGTACGCCTTCCTCCTGGTAAGCGCGCAGGAATTGGCGGTAGGCCAGTAGTCCCCTAGCGTGAGCGAGTTGCCTCAGCACAGTCTGTTCCATGCTGGCCTTCCTGCCGGACGCGACAACTCTTGCTCTCAAGGTAGGGCCGACCAGGAAGCGCCGGAAGCTGCCCGCAACCCGGAAGTCTGGACAAGTCCGGCAAACGTTCGGGGGAAGTCCGCGAGGACCCCTTGCACCGCCTAGTGATGTCCCTCACAGCACAGAGACGATGCACAGGCCACCCAGTCCAACCGCTGCTCCGAGGGCTTGAACGTGAAGCTGACCGCCCGAGGATGGGCCGCCATGATCGAGGCGGCCGTAGGCCATTGATGGCTGGTTCTTGGGGAGCCCGGCGGGCAGCGCCTCAACGCCTACTACCGGGCCACTGCCACCACGAAGGGCGGACGCCTGCGGACTTGTGGCCGCTCCACGTGAAGACGCAGCGTGCCGCCGCCCACGCACTCCGGCCCGGGCCGCAGCCCCATCTTGCTGGCCCGCGCCGCCTACTACCCGCAGGCCCACGAGGACGTCGTCACGTGGACCAGGCGGACGCGGGCTGAGATGGCCCGCCCGGCCGGCGTGGACCCCCACGTCAGGAACCCGAAACAAGACAAGGAGTAGAGGACATGAGCGCTCCCACCATCCAGCAGACCACCACAAAGGAGACCGCCACGGTCGATGCGGAAGAGACCTTCGACCCGTTCGACCTCGACATCACCTTCATCGAGAACACCCCGGCGGCCGACACGGTGCTGTTGTGCAGCACCGGCGACAACTGCGGGAGCTCCTGCCCGAGCGCCTGCACGACTTCCTAGTCCGCGCGGCGCGGGCCCGCCCGGCCCGCGCCCTCGTCTTCCCCGGGAACGGAGCGTGAGCGATGACACGGTCGCGGCGGACCCTGTACCGGCGCACGGGCGCCGGAATGCTGCGCGCGGTGGTGAACCTTGCCGCCCCCGCCCTGCCGCATTGGCCCGGGCCTACCGCGACCGTCGACCAGTGGCGTTCCTGGCTGCATCCGATCTGGGCCGATGACGCCTTCCGACGTACGGTCTCCAATGCGAGCCCGGACCTAGCCCGCCAGGTGGAGGCGGTCCTGGACGGCCGATCGGCGAATGGCCGCCGGGCGCGCCGCGCCGCGCTCGCCATCGCCCGGTACGCCATCAGATACGAGTATCGGTCCACGCCGTTCGGGTTGTTCGCCGGCGTCTGCCTGGTCGACTTCGGCGAGACATCGGCCGTGTTTGTCGGGGATGAGCACGAGGTCGTCGCCCGAGCCGACCCCCGGGCGCTGGACAAGGTGATCAGTGCCGTAGAAGCTAGCGGCGCGTCGATGGCGGCTGTCGAGGTGTGCGTCAACAACCTGGCTTACGTGCGCGGCGGCCGCGTCTTCGTGCCGTCCGAGGGCGCGTCGGAGTTCTCCCTCGCTCTGACGCCTGCGCTGGCGCACGTCCTCCAGGTGGCCCGGTCACCCATCGGGCATGCGGCGCTGGCGGGCAAACTCGCCGCAGAGTTCCCGCACGTGGATGCACGCCGCCAGGCCGCGTTCCTCGCGGAGCTGCTGCGCCTTCGCGTTCTGCGGTCGGCGCTGCGTGCCCCTGCCACGATCGTTGACCCGGCTGCCGTCCTTCCTGCGGGCTCCTTGGAAGCCTGCGAGCGGGAGGCCTGCGTGGACGTGCGCCTGAACGCCGAGGTTCGGCTGCCGGAGACAGTCGCGATCGAGATGGAGACCGCGGCGACCGTGCTGGCCAGGCTCGCGCCCTACCCGGCCGGAACCAGGGCATGGCGGCGCTACATCGAGCGGTTCTCCGCCCGCTGGGGTGAGGGCGCCGAGGTGGGCCTGGAGCAGCTCGTTGACCCGGACAACGGGTTGGGCCTACCTGACGGGTTCGGCTCGGTGTCCGAGCCGCCACGACCGATGTCCCGGCGCGACCGGTTGCTTTTGGATCTCGCAGGGACCGCCGCCGTTGAAGGCCGCCGGACGGTGATCCTGTCCGAGACGCTCATCGAGGAGTTGGAGGCCGCCGGCGAACCGCCCACCTGCCTTGCCCCGCACTTCGAGCTGTGCGCAGAGGTCCAAGCCGGTTCGCTCCCGGCGCTCGACCGAGGCGACTTCCGTGTCCGCGTACACACCGTCTCCAGAGCGGCCGGAACGATGACGGGACGATTCCAGCACCTGTTCCCGGACACGGCTGACAGGCACACGGCCCTGCCCACGGTCGATCCCGTGGCGATACCGGCTCAGTTGTCCTTCCATCCCTCACGCGTCGAGGCCGACCTGCTCACACGCACGCCGCAGGTCCTGCCGAAGCTGGTCAGCGTCGGAGAGTTCCGCGGCGGCGACACCACGGTGATCCTCCCCTCCGATCTGGTCGTCGGTCTGCGCGGTAGCCACCTCTACCTCGCGGTAGCCGCCACCGGGGAGCGCCTGGAACCGCTCACGCCGACAGCGATCAACTTCGTGTGGAACAACTTCACCCCGCCACTGGTCCGGTTCCTGGCCGAGATCAGCCGTGCCGCGACTCCGCAGGTGACCTGGTTCGACTGGGGCGCCGCATGGACGTTGCCGTTCACCCCGGCGCTGCACTACCGGCGCAGCATCGTGGTTGCGGCCCGCTGGCAGCTGCGGGCCCGCACACTGCCCGCCCGTACGGCGTGCCTGGACGAGTGGGCCGAGCAACTGCACGCCTGGCGCGGCCGGGCGGGTGTGCCTGACCGTGTGCTCCTGGCCATGGACGATCAACGCCTGCTACTGAACCTCACCAGGGAGATGGACCTCGACCTGCTCCGCACGCACCTGTGCGGCTCCTCCGTCGCGGTGCTCTACGACGCGCCGCCGCCGGACGCGAATGGGTGGATCGGCGGGCGCGCCCACAGCATCGTCGTCGCGGTCAGAGCGGGCCGATGACCCCGCCCATGACGCAGGCCTTGGCCGAGGGCGCGCTAGGGATGGCGCTGCTGCACATCGAGCGCGGCAACCTCGCCGTAGCGCGGCCCCTGCTCGCCGAGGCGGTCGTGGGCGGCGTCAGCACCGGCTCGAACGCTTCCCTGTTCCACGGCGCCCCCGCGCTGGAGTTCGTGCTCGGCCGCGCCGGACGCGCCGACCACTCCGTTCAGACAGCCGTCGACCGGGTCGTGGCCGCTCGGCTCGCTACGGCCCGCCGCCGGCGAGAAGCGGCGCGACCTCCCACGCTCGCCGAGTCCGATCTCATCCGTGGTCTCACCGGGCTTGGGGCGTTGCTGTTGGCCCGCGCAGGCTCGCCTCAGCCGCTGCTGCAGGAGGTGCTAGCCCACCTGGTGACGCTGGCGGTCCCGGCCGAAGCCGAAGCCCGGGTCCTGCCCGGATGGTGGGCGTCGGACAGCCCCCCACATGAGGACATCGCCGGTGGCCACGCCAACAACGGGGTGGCACACGGCATCGCCGGGCCATTGGCGCTGCTGTCTCTCGCCGCCCGCCGCGGCGTCCTGGTGGAGGGCCAGACCGGCGCCATTGAGACGTTCACGGCCTGGCTGGAGGAGTTCGGGTCCTTCTACTGGATCACCCTGGACCTACTCGCCGACGAGCCACAGCAGGCGCCACCGCTGCGTCCCTCCTGGTGCTATGGCGACCTTGGTATCGCCCGCACGCTGCAACTGGCAGCCTGCGCGCTCGGTGACGACGCCCGTAGGCAGAAGGCCGAGGAACTCGCCGTCACCGCCCTCACCGACCCCGCCCGCCTGGACCGGGTCACCGATGCGTCCCTCTGCCACGGCTGGGCGGGACTGCTGACCGTCACCACCGCCATCGCCGCCGACAGCGCCACCCCCGACCGGTTCGCCGAGCCTATCCGGCAGACCCGCCAGAAGTTGGCCGCGGGGATCGCCGCGCTCCCCAAGCCCGGGTTTCTGGAAGGCCGTGCCGGGGCGGTCCTGGCGCTGGAGGGCGCCAACGTGACCGGCTGGACCCGCGCCTTGTTGATCGACTGATCCACCACCACGACCGAGCAGGAGCGAACCGAAGACATGGACTGGGACGACGAGAATCTGCCGCTTCCCGATGAGCCGGACTGGCGGCAAGCCACCATCCGCTTTCCCGGCGATTCAGGAGCGACCCCAAGGGCGGCGGCCGCCCTCGCGACCGCGCTGTCCGGGCAGCGTTTCCACTTCATGCGCAAGGAAGGCAAGCTCCGGCTGCGCACCGAGCGGCCCGCCGCCGACCTGCTCGACCAGTTCGTCGCTGACGAGTTCGCGGCCGGTTGGGTCGCCAGCGTCTACGAACCGGAGACCGAGGCGTTCGGTGGCGCCCAGGGCATGGCCATCGCCCACGAGGTGTGGTGCGCCGACAGCCCCGCGGCCTTGGCCGAGACCGGCAGCCCGCACGCCCGCGAGCGGTGCATCCTGCTGCTGTCCGCCATGAACCGAGCCGCAGGGCTCGACCCGTTCGAGATCGGCGACGTGTGGGCGAAGGTCGGCGACCTTCGCCCGGCGGTCAACCCGCCGGATGCGCCCCACCGGGTGTCTGCGATCACCGCCATGCGGCGCCTCATGAACGCCGACGCCGCCCAGCGCGACACCACCGAACCCGGCTGGCCTGACCGCGTCGCCGCCTTCGAGGACACCGGCCGACGCCTGGCCCGTCTCGCGGCTGGCGGGCAACTCCGGCGAGGGCTGCGCGCGGTCCTCGCTCACCACGTGATCTTCGCTTTCAACCGCGCCGCCATATCCGTGGCCGAGCAGGCCGCCGCGGCCTGGCTGGGCCGGCACGTCGCCTTCGGAGACGACGAGCCGGCCGTCGTGTCTACCAGCCAGTCCGCACCCGCAACCCCTACCTTCGAGAGGATGGAGAGCACCATCACCACGACCGATCCCACCGAGCTGCGCAACGCCATGGTGGACAAGTTCACCGGCTCGGGCCACCTACGCACCCCCGCGATCATCGACGCCTTCCGGGAAGTCGAACGCCACCACTTCACCCCGGAAGCCGACATCGCCGCCGCCTACGTCGATGACGCCGTGTCGGTGAAACACGACCACGACGGCGAGATGATCTCCTGCATCTCAGCGCCGTCCATCGTCGCCACCCAACTGGAGCAACTGGGTGCACAGCCCGGAGACAAGGTCCTGGAAGCGGGGGCGGCCACCGGGTACAACGCCGCCCTCCTCGGGCGGCTCGTCACCCCCGGCGGGCACGTGTGGACTGTGGACGTTGACACCGACCTCGTCAACACCGCCGCAAAGCACTTGGACGCCGCCGGCGCGTCGAACGTGACCGTGATGCTGGCCGATGGCGCGGCCGGGCTGCCCGAGCATGCCCCGTTCGACCGGATCCAGTTCACCGTGGGCGCCGGTGACATCCCCCTCCCCGTCCTGGACCAGCTGGCCCCTGACGGCCGGCTCGTCATCCCGATGCGGATCCGTGGCAGTATCTCCCGATCCTTCGCCTTCGAGCGTGACAGCGGAACCTGGAAGACCGTGTCCTGCGAGATGGCCACATTCGTCCCGCTGCGCAAAGGCGTGTGTGACGACGTCCGGACCGTGGTCTCCATGGCGGGAGAGGGCAACGTCCGGCTGGAGACCTACAGCGAGCAGCTCGTGGACCGAGAGGCGATGCGGACCATCTTGGACGCGCCCTCCCACAAGGAGTACACGGGCGTGAAGTTCCGGCAGGGCTCGGCCTGGGAGTGGGTCTACCTGTGGCTGGCGTGCGTCCTGCCCAACGGCCTGTCCCGGATGCCTGGCCGGCGGCCCGGGTTCACCCCGCACTTCGGGTGGGGTTCCATGGCGGCGCTCGACGGCGACAGCCTCGCCTACCTGACCGTCCGCGAGGGTGAAGACAGCGACGGCCGATTCTGGGAGATCGGCGTCATCGGCCACGGCTCGCGCGCCGCCTCCCTCGCCGAGCACGTCGTCACCGAGGTCCAGGAGTGGAACCGCGACTACGGTAACGACGCTCCGGCCCCCGGCTTCCGCATGGCCACGGCCGCCAACCGCGACCTGCTGAAGGCCGCTGACCCACGCTTCGTCATCGACAAGCCCAACAGCCGACTCGTCATCGACTGGCCGTAGGAGAGGAACAGCGTGATGAACCCCGCGATCGCCCGCCGTATCCCGCTCGTCTGCCGGCCCAAGCCGCCTGGACTTCCCCTGGACAGGCGCATCGCAGAGCTCACCGCGCTGACCGTCGACATGCCCAGCGCGGGCCACTCCCGGCGGGTGGCCCGCGCAAGCGGTGTCCTCAACATGGCCGCGCTCATCGCCTCCGACAGCGGGATGCCCGACCTCGCGGCCGAACTGTGCTGGAGGCAGCACAAGGTCTTCGCCGAAGCCAGGAGCCTCGACCAGGACATCGCCGTGATGTCGCTGATGCCGCTGGTGAACATAGCCCGGCTGCTGATCCGCGAAGGTGACGGCACCGCCGCCTTCGCGGTGCTTCAGGGGCTGTACCGGGCGGCCCAGCAGCGCGGAGCCACCGTCATCCGAGACCACGACGTCGACCTTTCACCGCTGATCCGGACCGTCGCAGATCACCGCAAGATCTGTACGGAGCTGTGGGTCGCCCTGCTGGTCGACGGCGCCAGAGCCCTCGCGAGTGTCGGCCGCTGGACCGAGGCAGCCGAATCCATGGCCGCGCACCGCGGCGTCGGCCAGCGACTCCTCGACGGCCGCCAGATCGCGATCATGTCGCTGATGGAACAGGACCTCCCGCAGCAGGCCGCCGCCATGATCGACTCCAGCGTTCCCGCAGAGCCCTGGGAGAACACCGTCGCCGCCATCCTGCGCATCTACTGCCGTCCTCCGGCCACGGCAGCATCACCGGACGAACTGGACCATGTGGTGCGTGAAGCGCTCACGCTGATCGCCGAGCCCGCACCGTTGACCGCGGCGTTCCGGATTCGGCTCGGCCTGACCGTGCTCGATCTGACTGCCGACCGGCCCACAGCACACGACTCCGGCCTTAGGTCCGCTGTCATCGGCGTGGCCTGCTCAGACGCCTACGCTGCCCGAGAGGTCCTAGGGCACCACGGGATACGTTCCCTCATGACCCCGCAACAGGAACAGCAAGTCGCCGACGTGCTCACCGCTTCGGGGTTCGGCGCCGGAAACCTCCCGGCCGTCCACCTGGATGCGCTCACTGCCGCGGCCCGTCAAGGTGAGGACAGCCTGCGCGACCTACTCGGCACAGCCACCCTCCAGAGCGGCCCTGCGTAACTTCGAACCGCGCGCCCGGCCGTCTACCCGAGAGACCGCCCAGGGCCTGCCTGATGAGGACCGTGCGATTTCAAGTCACCAGCAGCAGGAGTGACACCTGTGTCAAGCTGGTTCCGGTGGCAAGCGTTCGCACCCGCATCCGCGCGTGGTCGTGTACCCCCGCGAGGGAGGAACGTGATGATCAAGCGTTCGACGGCCTCTCCGGCTGGTGTGGGGGCGCCTTGTGGCGATCAGTGACGCGGACATCTCAAGCACACTTTCCGTCTACCTTGAGCGGTAACCAGACGAGGCCGCGCTGCTGTCCGAGCCGGTGCAGTTGCTGTCTCAGGGGCAGGATTTCGCCTCGCGACGGACCTTTCCGATGCACGTGACCGTCGGCGCGCTGCTGGTCCGTGGTGACGCCGATGACGCCGAGATTCTGCTTGTCGAGCACCTCGCTTACGGGATCATGTTGCAGCCAGGCGGCCACCTTGAGCCGACCGACACCACACTGATCGACGCGGCAGTGCGCGAGCTGGCGGAGGAGACCGGTTGTGACCCCGGCAAGGTCTTCCCGGCGTCGCAGACCCCCGTCTACGTCGAGTACGCCAGGGTTCCGGCACGACCGGAGAAGGACGAACCGGATCATTACCACCTCGACCTCGGGTACGCCTTCGTGACAACGCATGCGGACGTTGGGCGTATCCAGGAGTCCGAGGTGACGGGTGCCGCCTGGTACCCACTTGCCGTGGCCGAGCGCCTTGTCGGGCACCGTATTGCGCAGGCGCTCAGCGTACCGACCGAGATCGGTCGGACGAGCCCGTCGAATGCTTCCGGCCGGAGTTGAACGATCAGATGTGGTCGGCGGCACCGCTGGCGGCGTGGACCTGGAGGGCACCGGCGCCCAGGACCGCGACAATGAGGCGATCCTGGAGATCGGCGTCGCCTCGCTGGTCGACGGGCGTCCCGAGGGCGCGGGGGCCTACCACTCGATCGTGAACCCCGAGCGGCACGTGATGCACCGCCCTTGGTCACCGCCCGGTCTGACCAACGAGAAGCCGGCGCTCGGCCCGAGGCTGCGGCAGATCCTCTCCGAGTCGGCGGTGTGGCTGGATGGCACGTGGATCGTTGGCCACACCGTCAGCGTGGACTGGCGGTTGCCGTCGATGCGCTGTCCCGCGATCCGTCCTGCCGCGCTGATCGACACGCTGAAGCCGGCCAGGGCGGTCCGCACGGGGGAGCGGCGCGACAGGCTCAGCGCGTTGCTGACGCACTTCGGCTTGGTAGAGGCGCCAACCGCGCTTTAGCCGACCCGCAAGACCTGATCACCGCCGTCCGCCAAGGCCTACGCCGACTCCAGTATCGCCACGACGTTCTTGACGGCGCCCTTGTCGGCACCGGCCTCGTCCTCCACCCGCTCTGACTACATCATGCTTTCAACCCCTATAACAGGATTCCTAATTCATCCATTGGCCAAAATGGGCACCTCGAACCCGTCCAGTTTCATCGCCTCGCCCAAGCGGACGGCGAAGGTCTCGGCTGAGAAGTTCGGGTCACCCGCGTATGGGGGACGCCCCCACACCTCGGCGAACATGGCCACCAGTTGATCGGTGAGAGGGTCCGCCGTCTCGGCGTCGAGGTACCGCAGCTGCAGGTCGGGTACTGCCATATCCCATCGTCTGGCCTTGTTCAGGCGATGCTCATAGTGTTGCGGTCACCGTGCTCGCCTGGTCACACCTGCACGCGGTAGAAAACCTTCCCATCATGAACCTTCGCCCCCAGCGAGGCGTAGAACGCCTGCGCGTCCTGATTAGTGGTTTCGGTCTGCCATTCGACTCGGGTGCAGCCCTCGCTCCGGGCGATGTCGTACAGGCGCTGCATCAGCAGGTTCGCTACGCCGCGGCGCCGGTCCCCTTCGCGGACGAACAACTCCTTCAGGAACATCGATGCTTCGGCGGCGGCCGCCGGCCAGTGGTAGGAGTAGGCCGCCATTCCGACGACTCGGTCATGGTCGCGGGCCAGAAGGACCCATGCGGCCGGCTTGTCGCCGAACAACCACCTGTTGATCATCTCGACTTGTTCGGAGTCCGGCAGGATGTCGGCCGACCCGTAGTGGATTTCGATCTCCTGCACGAGCTGTGAGATCACGGATGCGTCGGCGGGAGTGGCCTGGTCCACCGTAAGGGACATAGATCATCCTTCGTTCACGTCTTGACCGGTCGAGGAGGAGACCAGCTCGCGAAGAGTGCGCACCTCCGGGAGCAATTGCCGCTTTTCGGGCGCGAGAGATGATCAGGGTGTTGCTGTGTGACACAGGGCGCAGGCGGCTGACTTGACAGCGTTTAGGGATGGCACCGCTTAGAGAGGGCGGGAATGCTGTTGATCTGATCTTCGCTCAGGTCGCCCCAAAGGATGCCTGCCGGTCGTCGTAGGGTCGGACATCGGATGACCTCCACCGGCGTAACGATGAAGTCGACCCGGAAGTCGTGCGCGGTTTCGGGTATCTCTTCGTCAATCACCTGGAGTTGATGCACCGGTGTGACGATTGCTGTCTCGTCGGTTATCAGCCCAGCTTCGATCAGCAGAGCCACCTCAAGGTCGGAGTAGCCTGCGCCCTTGCCGATTCGCGCACCGGAATGGTTGACGGCCACGCTTCCGCACACCACCAAGTCGATGGGCCTCATATCCTCAACGGCGACATGTGAGGCCACCCGCGCCGCGCCCTCCTTCTGTGCGGCCTCGTCGATGGAGGTGTCCAGCGCCACAGGGTCAAGCAGGTAGAAGGGATGAACGTCGGCCATTCTCGGGACGGCCATATAAAGCAGCTTGCCGTCCTTCAGCGCGCGTGCCCGTACATGCCGTTGCGCATAGTCGGGGTTGGCCTTCACGGTGGATGCCCGCCGCCAGACGTCCAACTCGGCGAGGTGCTCGGCAGTGGTGGCCGTCCCGCAAAAGTCGGGGATCGTGCCGTAGGAGTCCCCAGGAACGGCGTCGGCATCCAGGAGAAGTCGCCACACCCGGTCGCGAACGGCTTGCTTGGCCTGTTCGATGCTCATGTACACCTGTCCTACATCGTCGACATCAGGGCAAGGAGACGATCGTGGACATCCTGTACCCACGATTCGCTCCGCCATGGCCGCAGCGCTCTCCCCGCCGTAAACGCGAGATTAAGCCCGCCGCCTCCTCGAGTGAGCTCGACCGCGTCGATGGTGGCGTGCACGGCTTGTGCGGCTTCGTCCAACTTATGTTGCCGGATGAGCGACAAAGAGAGATTACCCAGAGCGATCGCTTGACTCTTTTCCTTAGATGCCAGTGCGTCGACCGTGGCGCGCAAGATCGGTTCGGCGCGGCTGGCCAGGTCGAGGAAAAGGTAGCAAGACCCAGCCATCCGGTTGAACTCGTCGATCGTGTAGTACTCCGCCGCCACATCGTCGGCATCGATCCGATCGAACTGGGTCTCGGCGCTTCTCAATGCTTCCTCGCATGGCTCCAGTTCGCCCTTCATGGCGTGCGCCTCGGCGACGTGGAGAAGCGACAGCCCGGTGAGCGCCGGACTCGTCTGTGCAGCAACCTCGGCGGCGTGGCGGGCGAGAGTCAATCCGATGACCGGGTCTTTGGCGCCGTACAGGGCCAAGAATGCCTTTCGGAGAAGAGCGTATGCCTCCGTCGAAGGATCTCGGACATGCCGGGCCGCCCGCACCGCATCATCGAGGTATTGCTGCGGAACGTTGTGATCACGTCTAAAACTTGCGTCCCAGGTCAATTGCCCCATCAATATCGCTGACGAGGCTTCCACTTCGGACAGGGCGCGTCGAACGCGAGGGTTGCGCGTATTCTCCCGAAGAAATTTCACCTGGCCATGTATCTGGCCGGCCGGGCCAAGAAGAGTCGCCGACGGGGCCTGATAGTAGGAGTCGTCGACCTCTCGAAGACGATCGTGCAGAAAGGCGACTGCCGTCAGATCGGTCGAAGCGGGATTGCGAAGCGCATAGGTCATGTGCTCGCTCGGTGGACTCTCGGTGACTGCTACGTCTTCGAGTAGTGATTGCAGCTCTTGCGACGACACGCGGAGGGCCCGGCTCAACTTCGGACGCAGCCACGGCTGCGGATCCGTCTCGGCTCGTTCCCATCGGATCACGGTGCTCCGCTCGACCCCGAGATGCTCGGCGAGACCCTCCTGCGTGAAGCCCATGCCTTTTCGACGCTGGGCGAGGCGCAGGCGTTTGGCCGCCATGACGTCATTCCTCCTAGGTCGGCGTGCATGTCAACCATAACGGCTGCTCGTCGATTGCGCAGGTCAGAGGCAGTGGTGCGACATAAATGCATCATTAATGCGACGTTCTTGCTGTGGGTGTGCCCCCGGGGGAGGGGCTTACCTAGCTGCTAAGGCTTACATGGCTCGTCGCGAAGTAATGATCAACCAGATCAGTGCAACACGGTGCGACCTGCGTGAACGCCGACAAGTGTGGACTAGGAATGCGGAGCCCGCTCGATGAGGCCATCACGCCGGTGGGTTCACTTGATCGCACATGGGAGGTGCGCCCCGTGAGGGACGGTACAACGGCGGGGGAGGCTTCGTGAGGGACCTGGCTCGTCCGCTGACTCCGGAAGAGGCTGCGAATCTGTGGAACCGCCCGTCGGCGGCCGGTGTCTATGCGGCTCTCCTCGGGCAGGACAAGGACGCCATGTTCAAGGAGCGGGAACTCGCCGCCACGCTGATGGCCATAACGCCTGGCATCACGAACATGGTCGAGCAGAACCGGGCGTTTCTCCGGCGGGCGGTCATCGCACTGGCGGCCGAGCAGGGCGTCCGCCAGTTCCTCGACATCGGCTCCGGGCTGCCGACCGGTGACAACGTCCACCAGGTCGCGCAACGCGTCGCCCCGGGGAGCACCACGGTGTACGTGGACAACGACCGGCGCGTGGTCGCACACGGCCATGCCCACCTGGCGACCGACGACCGGACGCATTTCCTGTGTCATGACCTGCGCCACCCAGGGGAGCTGCTGCACGTGCTGAGCACGCAGCGGCTGCTCGACTTCGACCGGCCGGTCGCCTTGTTCCTGGTCGCAGTCTTGCACCTCATCGGCGACGCCGACGAGCCGGAGGTGATCGTGGACACGCTGATGGCCGCGCTCCCATCCGGTTCGTTCCTGGTGCTCAGCCACGCGCTGGACGGGCCCACGCTGCGCCGTGCCGCGCAGGCGTACCGGGAGGCCGGCGTCGCCGGTACGGAGGCGGCGTTGCGCGCCGAGGAGCAGGTCGCCCGGTTCTTCTCCGGGCTGGAGATCCTCGAACCGGGTCTGGTGCCGGTGCCGGCGTGGCGGCCGGAGATCGAGGGCATGCCGCAGCCGCTTGGGAGGCTGCCGGTGCTCGGCGGCGTGGGGCTTAAGCCGTGACCGGGTCGCTGTCCGGTGGTGACGTAGAGGTCCTGCCGGAGGACGCGCGAGCGGCGGTGCGGTGCACAGCGGCTCGCGCGAGCGCAGCCGTCCGCCGCTCGGTGACCGAGCAGACCGGGCAGCAGCGATTCGAGCGCGCGGAGCTGGACGCTGCAGCTGATCGTCTCGGGAGACAACGGCTGACCGACGAGGAGTGGGCGGCTTACAGCTCTGGCGCCGGAGATGCTCCTGGCGGAGAGGCGGAGCCTCCCGGCCTGCGCGCGTAGGCCCTTTCGACCCCTGGCCGGCCGCGTACCCCCGTCCGTCAATGAGTCGATGCGGGGTCGGCCAGGTTCCATTCCTCCGGGTGTTCCCGGGAGATTCGCATCGGATGAGGACTGCCTCATGAAACTACATAGGGCAACAGCCCTGTCACTTTTAGTCGTTGCCGTGGTGGCGGCCGCTTCCTGCGGTCGCGGCACACCGACCCCGGCGGCCCCTGGCGTGGAGAAGGCCACGATCGTGGTCGGCGCCATGCCGAACCCCGACAGCGCGCCACTGCACATGGCCGTGCAACGCGGGTACTTCGCCCAGCAGGGGCTGACCGTCAAGATCAGGGAGATCCAGAGCGGAACCGCCGCTTTGGTTCCTCTGCAGGGCGGCGGCCTGGACTTCACTCTCGGCAATTACGTCAGCACCTACGCGGCCCAGTCGCAGGGCGCGGGGCCGTTCCTCCTTGTGGAGGACGCCTATGAGGCTGCGCCGGGCACGTTCCTGCTGATGGTCCCGCCCAAGTCCCCTATCAAGGGCCTCACCGATCTGCGGGGTAAGCGCATCGCGGTCGCGTCGGTCCGCAGCATCGTCACCTTGGCGGTCGACAACGCCCTGGAGACCGCCGGCATGTCGGAGCAGGACGTGCAGTTCGTCTCCATGCCGTTTCCGGACATGTTGTCCCAGCTCATGAACGAACGGGTTGACGCGGCCGTGCTCATCGAGCCGTTCATCTCGCAGTTTCAGAAGGACTTCGGGGGCCGGGAGGTCTGGGATCTGATGAGCGGATCGATGGGGAACTTTCCCATCGCCGCGTGGACCACGACCGTCCGGTTCGCCAAGCAGTACCCCAACACCACCGCGGCGTTCCAGCGGGCGATGGCTCGCGCGCAGAACGACGCATCCTGGTCCCACAAGGCCGTCGTGGACATTCTCCCGACCTTCACGAAGATCCCGTCGACGGTCGCGGAGCACATCACGATGGGGAACTTCCCGGTGAACCTGTCGGTGACGCGTGCTCAGCGCGTCGCCGACGTCATGGCCGAGCACGGCTACCTGGACAAGCCGCTCGATGTCAAGGCGATACTGGCCGCCCAGCCAACGGCAGGAGGGGCGTCATGAGCGACCTCCCTCGCCGCGGCGAGCCGGTCCCGTCCCTGGAACAGGCCCAACTGACGTCTCCTGCTGATGTCATCCAGGAGATGATCGCCGGAGCCTGGCGCCTGGAGGCTCTGCGGGCGTTCGTGGCCTACGACTGCGCGCAACTGCTGCGCGCCCATGGCGCGCTCACGGTGCGCGAGCTCGCCGAGCATGCCAACGCGCACCCGGCCGGTCTGGAGCCCGTGCTGATGGCGTTGGAGCCATTCGGGTACGTGCGGTACCAGTCACGCGAGGAGGAGGCCGGGCTGTACCGGCTCGGCCCGGTGGGTGAGTACCTGCTGCCGGACCACCCCACCACGATGCTTCCCGCTGTGGAGTGGAACGCTTACCCCCTGGTCGCCAGAGCGATGGACGACCTGGTGCACACCGTGCACGAGGGCAGGCCCGCCGTCGTTGACGCGGCCGGTGGCATGTACGGCTACCTGCAACGGCACCCCCGGGCCCGGGAGCTGTTCGACCAGGTCATGGCCGTGCGGACGGCCCGTATCGCCCCGATCGTCGCCGGCCGCGAGTTCGGGGACGAGATCGTGGACCTGGGCGGCGGCATCGGCGTCCTGCTGGCCCACACCCTCCGCGCGCACCCCCAGGCACGGGGATACCTGATCGAGCGTGAAGAGGTGGCCAAGCGCGCTCAGGAGCACCTCGCCGGCGAGCAGGGCATCGAAGGCCGCTGGGAGGTGCGCGCCGGGGACATCTTCAACCCCGTGCACATTCCCGAGGGTGTCGGTGACTACGTCGCGGCGAGCATCGTGCACAACCTGCCCGAACAGCAGGCGCGCGAGCTGCTCACCACGATCCGCGGCCGCATGGCACCGGGAAGCCGGTTGTGGCTGGTGGACATGGTGGTCCCCCCAACCCCCGAACCGCACCCCAGCAGGGACCTCGGTCTGCGGATGCTGAGCCTCTTCGGCGCCGGGGAGCGGCGCCTGGAGGCGCACGTGTCGCTGCTGGAGAGCGCGGGCCTGCGCATCGCGGAGCGGATATTCCCCCTGCCCGGAGGGCTGTCCCTGATCATATGCGCGCCGGACGGTTCCGAGGAACCGCGCTGAACACGCGCCCCGCGCTCTGTGGGGAGGCGCGGGGCGCGTGAGCCCGGCTGTGTGGCTCGCCACCGCCGATGGCTGGAGCCCGGCCGGGACACAGGTGCGGGGAGAGAGCCGCCCCCTCTCTCCCCGCGCCACTCCTCCCTTCTCCCTTGTCACTGTTCGCGCCTTCAAATGGAGTGCTACTCGCATGGCTGATGAGCTGCGGCCCGGCATCAGTGTCACCGGCGACGACCCAGGCCCGGACCGGTGGGCGCATCAGGGCGAGGCGACCACCGCGCTGGCACGAGCGTTGGGCGGGGGTGGGCGGGCGATCCTGGAGATGGCGTGCGGGACGGGCAAATCCGCCGTCGCCGCCAAGGCGGTCGATCGCCTGACTCCGTTCGGGCGGGTGCTGATCGCGGTGCCGAACCTGGAGTTGGTCGCGCAGATGGTCGGCACGTTCCGCGCGTACGGCACGACCGGTCTGGGCCAGGTGGTCGGCGTGTGCTCCAACTCCGAGATCCGCTACCTGCCCCGCGGCGAGGGGTTGTCGTCGTATCCGCGGGTCACCACCCGGCCGGCGGAGGTGGCGGCGTGGACGGCGGTCGGCGGGCGGGTGACGGTGCTGACGACCTATCACAGCCTGCCGGTGATCGCCGCCGCGCACGCCGATCACGGCATGCCGGCGTGGGATCTGCTGATCGCCGACGAGGCGCACCGCACCGCAGGCCGGCCGGGTTCTCCCTGGACACGGATCCACGACGACGTGGCCTTCCCGGCGGCGCGCCGCTTGTACATGACCGCGACCCGGCGCATCTACGAGGACGGCGGCGAAGCCACCGCCGTGTCCATGGATGACGAGAAGGTCTTCGGGCCGGTCGCCTACCGGCTGTCCTTCGGAGAGGGCTATCGGCGTGGCCTGGTCGCCGGCTACGAGATCGTGGCGGCCGCGGTGACCGACGGCGCGGTCAAGGCTCTCACCGACGACCCGGACGCCCGTGTGAAGCTGGACCGGGCCGCGGTCAGCCCCCGGGTTCTGGCCACGCAGATCACCGTGCTGCGCGCTGCCGCCGAGTACGGCGTGCGCAGGGCGATCACCTTCCACAACCGGGTCGCCGACGCGCGCGGATGGGCGCAGACCATCGGGCAGGCGTGGAGCGTCATGCCGCCCGATCAGCGGCCGGCCGCGGTCAGCGCGTCCTTCATCCACGGCGATCAGGACCTCCAGGTCCGCAAGGCCACCCTGCAACGGCTGCGTGACTCGGCCGCTGATCCAGGCGAGTTGCGCATCGTGTGCAACGCGCGGGTGCTGACCGAAGGCGTCGATGCGCCGGCGGTCGACTCGGTGGTGATCGTCGACCCGCGCAGCTCTGTCGTGGACATCGTCCAGTCGGTGGGGCGGGCGCTGCGCGCCGACCGTCCCGGCAAGGTCGCGCGGATCATCGTCCCGGTCTTCATGGAACCCGGCGACGACCCCGAGACCGTCGTGGAAGGCTCCGAATTCGCCAAGGTGTGGCAGGTGCTGCGCGCGATGCGCGCCCACGATGAACGTCTGGCCGCCAACCTCGACGCCAGGCGGCTGAGCGTGGGCACAGCTCACACCACCCGGCGCGAAGCCGACACGCCGCCCGCCGGCCACGACGCCCGCGCATCCGACACTGCCATGCCCGCGTGGCTGTCCCTGACCGGTATCCCGGTGCCCGCCGGGTTCGCACGCGCGATCACCCTGCGTGCGGTGACCGCGGCCTCCTCAAGCTGGTGGGAGGCCTACGGTGCAGCCAAACAACTCCATGACAGCGGGCAGGACGTTAACGTGCCGGCCACCTACGTCACTGAGTCGGGCCTGCGTCTGGGCCAGTGGGTGCGCTCCCAGTCCCGGCATCGCGCCACTCTGCCCGCCGAGCGGATCGCTCTGCTCGAGGAGATCGGCATGGTGTGGAACAGGACCCAGCACGTATGGGACCAGGCTCTGGCCGCCGCGCGGGCCTTCGCGTCCGCCAACGGCAACAGCCTGCATGGGATCCCGACCGGCTATATCGAAAATGGTGTCCGCTTGGGGCGCTGGCTGATCAAACAGCGAACGCATTACCGCGCCGGCACTCTGGCACCGGAACTGAAGGCGGCGCTGGATGCCATCGATCCCACCTGGCATGACGGCGACCACGCCATCGTGGCCGAATGGGAGGCGCATTACTGCGATGCGCGGGATTACTTCACCCAGCACGGCCATCTACGCCCGCCGGACGACTACCGCCCGCCAAGCGGACGAGACCTCGGAGCCTGGCTCAAACGGCAGCGTATCGAGCACCGCGCCAAGCGGCTGTCCGCCGAGCGCCACGACCGGCTCTGCCAGATCGGCATGGTGTGGTCCATTCTCGATGACGGGTTTCGGCGCGGCCTGGCCGTGGCCAGGGCCTACGCCGCCGAGCACGGAAATCTCACCGTTCCGGTGGCCTTCGTCACCGATGACGGCTTTCACCTCGGCTCGTGGCTGTACCAGCGTCGCAGACGGGTGGACACCCTGCCGATCGAACAGCGTCGGGCGCTGAACGAGATCGATCCTCAGTGGGCGGCGCGACGCAGGTGAACGACCATGTCAACTACAGCGAGGTCAGACAATGACAAGACCCGTCGAGTGCGTCGCCGTCGATTTCGGCGGCACCATCGCCACAGGCGGCGAGGTGACGCCTGCAGCGGTCAATGTTCTGCACGAGCTGGGCCGGCGAGGGGTCCGGCTGGTGCTCGCCACCAACGTCGCCGCTGAGCGGGACCGGATGCCCGCGCTGCGCTCGGCCGGTGTCGCAGGCCTGTTCGCGGCGGTGGTGCAGTCCTACGCCGTGGGCGTCGCCAAGCCTGATCCGCGGTTCTATCAGCAGGTGCTGCTCCACGCCGGTTGCGACCCCGGTCAGGTGCTGTTCGTGGGCAACAACCTCGACCATGACGTCATCGGCCCGCTCGCCGCCGGTATGCGCGCGGTGCTGTTCCGGTCCGGCGCGTTGGGTGCCGGTGACGTGCCGGCGGGGGCGCTGCAGATCGGTGAGCTGGCCGAGTTGCTGGACCTGGTCGACGGGCGGGCAGACGACGTGGGCGCCACCGAGTTGACCGTCGCCACGGTCAACCTGGAGACCGGCGGCTGGGACGGCCACCACGGGCAGCACTACAGGTTGGACCTGCTGCCCGAGCTGGTCGCTCAGGTGCCCGAGGTCGACGTTCTGCTGCTGCAGGAAGGCAAGGAGTACGGCTTCCGCGGCCAGAGGTTGCGCTTCCACGCCGAGCGCCTGCTGAGCGGTTTCGGGCTGCGCAGCTTCATGACGCGCAGCACCCGGGGCGAGCTGCACGAGGTGGTGTTCGTTCGCTGGCCACGCCTCCGGCCGACCGCCCACTACACCCCGGACCTGCCCGGGGTGTTCCACGACCAGATCGGATGGCTGCGCTTCCAGGTCGACGGCCTGGAGGGCGAGGTGGCGATCCGGTCGGTGCAGTGGGCGAGCTGGAACGGCGACATCCGCCTGGACGAGGCACAGAAACTCACCCGGTACGCCGCCCCCGGCGTGGCGGCGATCATCGGCGGCGACTTCAACTCCCTGTGGCCGGACTGCCCAGGGCATCAGGAGTTCGAACCGGACTGGGAGGCGTTGCCGCCGCACAAACGCCTCCACAAGACCCTGCCTCCAGGGCTGCGCCCGGCCGGTCGGCTGGTCTCGGACCGGCGCGCGTTGACGGTGCTGGCCGAAGCCGGGTTCGTCAACGCCGGCTGCCTGGCCCGCGACCCGACGCCGACCGTGCACGGCACGGTCGACTACGGGCAGGGAGCCCGCATCGACCACATCGTGCTCAGCCCGTCACTCGCCGGCGCCCTTGTTCCAGGTTCCTACCGGGTGTGGACCGGCGAGCCGGGCGAGCGGGTGAGCGACCACCGGATGGTGTCGGTCCGCCTGGACCTGGATCGGCTGTCCAAACCGGGCCGGCTGCCCCCATGACGGCCCGGCCATGCGCCCTGGCCGATCGGCGCCCTCGACCTCCCGCGCATTGTGCCCTGGTCGGCGCCGCCGCACAGATCTCCCGTCCCCTACACCGCCGAACCGGCACCCGGACCAAGCCCTGAGCAAGCCCTGAGCAAGCCAATGAGTAATGCGGAGCAGCAGTGACCCACCCCCCATCTCCTAACGGCGCCGGAAGGTGCCCGATCTTCGGTGTCGACCGTACGCCGCTGTACGACGAGGCCTTCCACTCCGATCCGGCCGCGGTGTTCCGGCACCTGCGCGACACCGAAGGGCCGGTGGCCAAGGTCTGGCTCGAGCCCGGCGTCCCGGGGTACATCATCGTCGATCACCAGACGATGCTGGAGGTGTCCCGGGACGACACCTGGTCGCACGACTCGCGGCTGTGGCGGGAATGGCGAACCGGCCGCATACCGGACCATTCCGAGCTGGTGCCGATGATGATGTGGCGGCCTAACCTGCTGTTCGCCGACGGCTCCGACCACACCCGGCTCCGCCGGGCGGTGGCCGACAGCCTGGCCGAGATCGACCTGCGTGCGATGGAAGCGGACATCGCCACCATCGCCAACGATCTCATCGGCGCCTTCGCCGCGCAGGGCACAGCGGATCTGATCGCGCAGTACGCCGTTCAACTGCCGCTGCTGGCGTTCAACCGGCTGTTCGGCCTGGACGACCGAGCCGGGCGGGCCCTGGTGGGGATCCTGCGCCGCATCTGGGACGGTAGCGACGCCGTCCGCGCCAACACCGAACTCGAACGCATGATGGGCCGCCTGATCGGTACCAAACGCCGCACCCCGGGCAGGGATCTCACCACCTCGCTGATCAAGCACCATGCAGCGCTCGACGACGAGGAACTCATCCACCACCTGGTCGTCATCATCGGCGCCGGCAACACCCCGGTGGCCGATCTGATCGGCAACACGCTACGCATGATCCTGACGGACCGGCAGGCCGGCACCAACGTCGCCGGTCTACGCGACCACCTCACCATCCCCGAGGTGATCCACCGGGTGCTGTGGCTGGACACCCCGATGGCGGTCTACCCCTGGGTGTACCCCCGCCGGGACACGCGACTGGGCAACGTGATCATCCCCGCCGGGTCGGCGGTCGGCATGGCGCTGGCCGCAGCCAATCTGTCCGTGGCCGAACAGCGCAACGGTGCCCTGCTGCGAGGTAACCGGGCCTACACATCCTTCGGTGTCGGACCCCACAAGTGCCCCGCCGACGAGCTGGCGCTGCGCATCGCCGGCATCGGCGTCCAGACCGTATTGCACCGGCTACCCGAGCTGCGCCTGGCCGTGCACGCCCCGGCTCTCGGCTGGCGCAGGTCGGTGTTCGCCCGCGCGCTCACAGCACTGCCCGTGCAATTCACCCCCCTCGACCACCAGTCCTTTCGGGAAGGCACATGGAACCCTTCGTCCTCGACCCCCACGCCGACGTCCACGATCAGGCCACGACGCTCCGCGAGCTCGGGCCCGTGGTCCCTGTCGAACTTCCGGGCAAGGTGGCGGCGTGGGCGGTGACAACCCACGCCGCGGTGGAACGAGTACTGCGTGACCAGTGTTTCGCCAAGTCCCGTCGGCATTGGCGCGACTGGCAACGCGGAGACATCCCCTTCGACTGGCCGCTGATCTCCTGGGTCGCGGTCGACAACATGCTCACCGCGGACGGCGCTGACCACCGGCGGCTCCGCACGCTGATATCGGCGGCGTTCACCAACCGCCGCGTCCAAGAACTACACCCGCGCATCGTCGCGATCACCCTGGACCTGCTGAACCGCATGGCCGACATGGACGGCCGTCACATCGATCTCAAGAGCGCCTTGGCGTTGCCGCTGCCCTTGACCGTGATCAGCGAACTGTTCGGGGTCCCCACCGGTAAACGCCAACGGTTACAGAACCTGTGCTCGACCGTGTTCGACCAGACCATCAGCCCGGCCCAGGCGGCAGCCGCCCACCAAGGGCTGCACGACACACTGGCCGACATCGTCGCAGCCAAACGAGCGCACCCGGCCGACGATCTGACCAGCGCCCTGATCGCCGCCCGCGACGGACACGACCGGCTCAGCGAGACCGAGCTGATCTGGACGCTGGTCCTGATGATCGGCGCCGGCTACGAGACCACCACGAACCTGATCACCAACGCGGTACGGGCCCTGCTCACCCACCCCGACCAGCTCGCCCTGGTGACCAGCGGCCGGCGCCCATGGGACGCGGTCATCCAGGAGACCCTGCGCTGGGACCCGCCCATCGCCAACATGCCGCTGCGCTTCACCACACGGCCGGTCCAGATCCAGCGCGTCCGCATCCCCAAAGGCAAGGCGGTGCTCTTGTGCTTCGCCGCGGCCGGACGCGACCCCGCCCAGCACGGCGCCGACGCCGGCCGCTTCGACATCACCCGCACCCAGCGACGAAACCTCGCCTTCGGCCACGGCCCACACGTCTGCCTCGGCGCCGCGCTCGCACAACTCGAAGCACGCATCGCCCTCCCCATGCTGTTCGACCGATACCCCGACCTCGCCCTAGCCGTACCGAAATCCGAGCTTGAACACCTTCCCTCCATCGTCGCCAGCGGCCTCGCCGCCCTTCCCGTTACCTACTGACGGAGATGTGGGGGCACCGTCGCCGGGGCTGACGCAACAACTGACCGGCAGGGATGGGGCCAGCGGGTCCTGGCTACCCAGCGCAAGCAGTGACCACTGTGTCAAGCTCAAGCTTGCTGGCTTCCGGGGCCGAGCGCACATGACCGTATCCGTGCGTACTCGCGTGCTTACACAAGGGGGAGCGTAATGATCAAAACACCTGCGGTCTCTTGGGCCGGCGTGGAGGTGTCCCGTGGCCATCAGTGACGAGGCCATCTCCAGCGCGGTTTCTGCCTACCTTGACCGATACCCCGACGAGGCCGGGCTGCTGACTGAGCCGGTGCAGTCGCTGTCTTCGGCGCAGGGCCTCGCCTCCAGGCGGACGCTTCCGATGCACGTGACCGTCGGCGCGCTACTGGTGCGCGGTGAGGCCGATAACGCCGAGATCCTGCTTGTCCAGCACCGCGCGTACGGCATCACGTTGCAGCCAGGAGGCCACCTTGAGCCGACCGACGCGACCCTGATCGACGCGGCAGCGCGCGAACTGGCGGAGGAAACCGGCCTTGACCCCGGCAAGGTCTTCCCTGTGTCGCAGAGCCCCGTCTACGTCGAGTACGGCAGGGTTCCGGCACGGCCAGAGAAGGACGAACCGCCTCACTACCACCTCGACCTCGGATACGCGTTCGTGACAGCGCATGCGGACATCGGGCGCATCCAGGAGTCGGAGGTGACGAGTGCCGTCTGGTACCCGCTCGCCGTAGCAGAACGCCTTGTCGGGCACCGCATGGCTCGAGCGGTCAGCGCACCCACCTGGCTGGTTTGACCGGACCGTCGAACGGCTTTCGGCCGTGCGGCGGCACCAGGTCGTCGTGCCCACAAGCCGAGGCCCCGCGGTCGTTGTCGCCCTCGCTCTACCGCGCGCTCGCCGACGCAGACACCAGCAAGGCGTAGTCAGTGCTCGGGACGAAACGACCTCTGCATGCTCTCGTCTGATGACACTGACCGAGAGGTGGGCCATTTCGGCGTCGCCCCTTTTCCTGATCAGCCTGTCTCGATGTGAGGGCAGGGACGCCGCTGGGTGTAGCCGCCCGGCACTGCGGCTCCAACCGCGTCCCAGAAGGGGACGGCCTGACGGGAGTGGCCACCGAGTGTGTGCCAGGACAGGCCCGGGTAGTCGGAGCGCAGGGCGGTCAGCGCCGTGCGGGCCAGCCCGGAGCGCTGGAACACCGGTTCGGTGTAGGGATCTTCAACCCATCCCAGCCCGCAGGTGCGGCAGACCTGGTAGTCGACGGCGAAGGCGAAGGCGCCCGCCAGGTAGGCGGTCCGGGTGCGCCAGGTAGGGCGGTTGAAGGAGGGGACGTCGGTCCACGGCACGTCATCGGGCAGCCGGGTTCGGCGGGTGCGGTAGCGGCGGTACAGCCGGCGACCGCTGAGCCGATGGATCAGCTCATGCCACCGATCGCGATCCGGCGCCCACGCCACCTGGTCGGCGCAGGCGACCAGCTCGGCGATGGCCGCCCGATCGATCAGCGGCTCACGGTCGATATCCGGCAGCCCCGCAGCCGCGTTTTCCAGCTCCTGTTCGATGAGAGGGGAGGCGCTCGCGTCGTCCGGCGGACGGCCGGAGCCAAAAGCCGGTTCGGGATCAGCCGGTTCCGCGTCGATGACGGCCAGCTGCTCGATGAGTTCCTGGGCGCTGGTCTCGGCGACGGCGGGGATCGAACCCAACGCCATCATCATGGTCTCGTGCCGGCAGGAGGCGACCACCCGCTGCCGGGCCTTATCGTCGCGATGGCCGCCGGCGCCCTCGACCATGGCGGCCGCCAGGTTGCACAGGTCGGCCGCGCGAGTCCACTCGCGTGCGCGGTGCGGGCTCGCTGGAGTGCGGCGAATCGCTTCGGCCTGGCACTCGCGGGCCGCGGCCAGCAGCCGGGTATGGTCACCGTCGCACTTCACCAGCACGTTCATGGCGTACCCCTGCTGCCAGGCCAGGGAACGGGGGACCAGGTGCGGTTCCTGCGCTGTCCCGACGTTGAGTTCGGCGGGGCCGGGGTCGTTCTCGTACAGCAGGCAGTTGCGGGCATAGACCCATGCCTGGAACGCGTCTTGCTCGACCGGGGTGCGCTGTCTGGTCACGGCACAAGCCCTTCAGGCCACGGGGAGAATCGGCATTCACCATAGCTGGCGGGTGTGACAGTCCCTTCAACCTCGCGGCGTGACCACCAAGAGCCTGACCCGCCATGGCCCGGCCGGGGTCTGGACAAGCGTCAGACGGCCAGGCCGAGGTCCAGGTGGGATCGTTGAGGGACCAGAATTGTGTGAGGAACACGAGCACCGCCTACAGGACTGGTGCGCGGAATTCACCGCCGCGGGCTTCGCCATCGAGCAGATCGTCGAACACCAGCCGCCCGACGGCATGGAACTCCACCACCCCGCCGCCTACGCCACCTTGTCCCGCGAGCCCGGGTGCATCGCCTTCCGACTCGCCAAAACCGCGTCGCATGCGCCCGTCGATGCCGATCGAACGGGGCTACGCCATGGCTGAAGTGCCACAATGCAGTATGACCGTGCCGACCCTGACGGTGGTGTCCGGACCTCCTGGAACAGGGAAAACGACCCTGGCCCACAAGATCGCCCAAGTGGTCGGTTGCCCCGCGATCATCCGGGACGAGATCAAACAAGGCATGGTGCTCGCGGCCCCTGGCCACGATCCGTCCGGCGACGACCCGCTCAACCTGCCGACCCTCGACGCTTTCTTCGGCGTCCTCACCGTCTTGGTGAAGGCGGGTGTGACCTCGGTCGCCGAGGCCGCGTTCCAGGATCGGTTGTGGCGGCCGACTCTGCAGCCGCTCGTCGCGTTGGCCGACATCCGGGTCATCCGCTGCACGGTCGATGCCTCCGTCGCCCTCGACCGGATCGCCGGCCGCGCCGATCTGGACATCCGACGGGCCGCCCACGGCGATGCCGATCTCCTCAAGGCCATCGCCGCCGGCCGGCACACGATCGACTCATGGGTCCCTATCGCCATGGACCTGCCGACCCTGATCGTGGACACCTCTGACGGCTACCACCCGGCAATCCCCGACATCGTCAAGTTCATCGGCCAACCCGCCGGAGCCACGGCACATCCCACGACGTAACCAGCGGTCCACCCTCTGCGGCCCACGCTACCGGTCGCAGGACGCCGCCCTCCCGAGACGACTGAACACCACGTCAGCTGAGCTTGTCCGGCCGAGCCCTGGCGGGCCGGCCGGAGGGGTGTGTACGACGCTCTTGGATGGGCGCCGCGCCCGCACCACTGAGCGCCGAAGCCGCTTACGTGGTGGTGCGGGGGGCGAGCTGGGAGACGCGCTGGTGTGACAGAAGCAGGGCGCTGCCGATGTCGCGGGTGCTCCACCCTGCATGGATGAGGAGGCGGACGGCATGGCGGACGGCGTCACGTTCGGCCTGCTCGGCGAGAACACGCGCCGAGCGGGCGGCAATGACGTCGTGCAGGGCGGCCGCGGCTTCCGGGTCGGCGGGGAGAAGGTGGACGCCGATGGTTGCGTCGTCGTTGTGTATCTCGAAGACGAGGTCGGCCACGTTCCGCTTGACCTCGCGCCAGCTCGCGCCTTGGGCCTGGACGGTGTGTCCGCCGGGAAGATCGCGGGCGGTGGCGGTCCACTGCTTTCCGGTCCGGGTGGCAGTCGCGACGTAGGTGACGGCTTCGACCTCGGGTTCGTCGGTGGTGTCCACGAGGTCAGGCTGGTTGAAGATCGCTCCATGATCTAGACGCATGACCAGGATTCTGAATCGCCGACACACCACTGTCTAGTGCGATAGCCAGAAACCGTCTAGTGCTGTTACCGGAACGATCACCTGGTGGGACGCCGCCAGGCTGCTGCGGTTGCGAGTGGTCGTCCGCTCCACCGGATGCGCTTGCGGTCGCCTTCCCGGCATTAGATCGAACTTACCGTCCTTGCTCTGACGTGTCGTCCTGCGCAGTGGCGTTCAACGGTCGAGGCGGCGTTCCTGGCGTTGGTCGTGCTGCTGGGCCGGTGGTTGGAGTTGTTGGGTTGGCTGGGCGCGTTGGACGTGGCGGCGGTGTTGCTCGGCGCGTTGCTGTTGCTGTCTGCGGCGGGCTTGTGCTGCTTGGCTGGACAGGCGAGCCCGCTCTTTGCGGGCCTCGCGTTCGGCATCCCGTTGCGCTCTTCGTTGGATGGCCGACTCCACTTCCACCGGCTGCGGCTCGGTCGAAGGTGCGCCTTGCGGTCGCTCGGCTGCGCGCTGGGCGACCCTCGTCGAAGAGGCGGAGAGGTTGCCGCGTTCGAGGAGGATCTGTCGTAGGTCTTGGGCGTAGACCGGTCGGGTGACGGCGTGGTCGTCGATGCTGTGCCGGTCGCCGAACCAGAGTTCGCCTCGTCGGCGGGCGAGGTCGGCTTGGACGGCGGCCCGGCTGTCATCGGGGAGTGCGAGGTAAGCCTCGGCTGCCCCTTGGAGTTGCGTGGGATCGGGGACGGCGGATTGTCGTGGTGGTTCCAGGCCGGTGATGGTGCGGGCCGCGGCGATGGAGTCGACGGCGTGCCAGTACGCGGAGTGCTCGGGGCTGCCGGGCCCGGGGTAAGGGCCGAGGATTTGGTGGGGATCGTCGGTGGTCACCTTGTGCTGGTCGCGGTAGGCGGCGACGACCCCGATGTGACGTTCCCATTCGTCGCGTTGGTGCGGATCTGCGGGCGGGGTTCCGAGCGGGGTCAACCATGCCGGCTGGGTACCGGTGGCGATGCCGGTAAGGTGCCGGACACGGGCGGAGATCAGCTCGTCTGCATCGGCGACGTAGCGGACGAGGTGGGGGTCGCCGTCACTATTTCGGCGACCGGTGATGAGCCAGGGCAGGGGAGTGGGCTGCGGGGCGGCGTGGGACGGAGCCGGGTGCGCAGGCGCCGGGTGGCTTTGGAGATGGTCGCGGATGCGCCAGGCGAGCAGACGTCCCGGCGTCTGGGCGGTCAGTAGGTCGTCGTCTCGTGCGATGAGGGCGAGGAGGTATCGGGCCGGCCAGCCGCGAGTTTCGGCTTGGGCGAGGGCGGTGACGGCGGTGGGCCATGCGTCGCAGCCGGTGATGGTCCGCGCGAGTGGGCGGGGCAGCGTCTGGTGGGCGAGGTCGGTGTAGGTGTGCTGGGCGAGCAGGGTGGCGGCGTGCTGGCGGCGGGGGACGAGCGTGGCGAGGGAGCAGGCGTCGTCGGCGGCTCGCTGGATGCTCTCGGTGGCCGAGATCTCGTTGCCCTCGCGGCTGAGGATGTTGTGCAGGATCTCGCGGGCGGCGTATTGGCGGGCGTCGTGGCGGACCCGGTCGAGGCGGTCGTCGGGATCGTAGGCGAGCAGTTCGTGAGTGACGACGTGCAGGACGGTGCGCTGGCGGGCGCGGGAGAGCACGACGTAGAGGTTCTCTCTGGTCATCTCGGAGGTGATCAGCGGATGGGCGGTGTCGACGGTGGAGCCTTGGGCGCGGTTGGTCGTCGTGGCGTACAGCAGCTCGACGTTCGCGGCGGCGTAGTCGGCGGGTAGGCGCACGGTTCCGCGGTGCTCCATGTGCTGGACGGTCAGCGATCCGTCGCGGTGACGGGACACCACCGACCAGGCGTCACCGTTCTTCACCCAATCCTTGCCATGGTGGACGCGCAGGGTGCGGTCGTTGCGCCGGGTGACGATCCAGTCGCCGACGCCCGCCCGGTTGCCGTCGTGCAGCGCGATGCCCTCGGTCTCGACCTGTCCGGCTTCGACGCGGTCCAGCCGGGCCTGGGCGGCCAGTGCGGTGACGTTCACGCCGGTCGCGGCGGCCATGAGTGTGGTACGTCCGGCGAGCATGTCGGCCTTCCAGCTCGCGTAGGCCTCCTCGATCATGGCCTGCCGCGATCCTGACCTGATCCGGTTCTGGGTGAGGTAGAAGTCCAGACCGGCGGAGTCGCCGAGGCGGATCTTCAGGGTCGCTTCGGCTTCGGCGGGGTCGTCGAACCGGTAAAGGGTGGTGAGCTCGACCGCTCCGGCCTCGGTGGCGATCAGGCGTAGCGCGCCGCCGGATTCGACCGCGCCGAGCTGGCGGTGGTCGCCGAGCAGACGCACGACAGCGCCGCGGCTCGCGGCGATCTGGACGAGCTTGTCGAGCGTGAGAGTGCCCGCCATTCCGGCCTCGTCCAGCAGCACCACATCACCTGGGCCGAGGGCGAACATGCGCGCCTGTTCGGGCACCGGTTGCCCTGCCCGGAGCTGGTCGGCGTAGCGTCCGCTGGTGTGCTCGTGGACGAACTTGTGCAGGTTTTCGGCCCGCACGCCCAGCTCTCTGCCCAGGACGTCGGAGGCGGCCGAAGAAGTGGCGAGCGCCACGAGATGTTGCCCGGCATGTGCGGCGACGTGTGCGTAGGCGCGCATCGCGGTGGTCTTCCCGGCACCGGCCGGGCCCAGCCCCGCCACCACCAGCCGGTCGTCGGTGGCGAAGGAGGTCACAAGCCGGCGCTGCCCGGCGTCCAGCGTGATGCCGTGGGCGTCGAACGCTTGCAGCGCCGCGGCGACCTGAGCAGCGGTGACCCGCACACCGGTCGAGGTCGTGGCGGCGGCGACCAGGCGCTGCTCGGCGTCCAGGATGAGGCGGCTGGTGTAGCGCGTGGCGGCGTGCTCGGCGAACACCGAAGACCCGTCCGAGCGCCGCAGCGGCTCCGGTTCCGAGAGCGGGGTCGTCCCGTCCACTCGTATGCACAACGACGGTGACAGGCACGATTCGACGACCCGGGTGACCAGTGCCTGGTGCTGTTCGGGGCCGTCCAGGACAACCTCCGCTCGGACGAGCCGCTCGGCTTCGGCGCGCAGGTTCCACACCGTCCAGGTGGAGCGCATCTGCGAGACACCGGCCACGACCGTGGCGGCCAGAGCTGCGATGTCGACATCCGATGCGGCTGCGGATGCGGGCGGCGGGCCGTCCGGGACGGCGCTCATGAGGCGGCCGATGGCGCCAGGCCCGAACCGTTCGGTGAACGACTGCGCCCAGTCGGCGCGCATCTCCTGAAGGGAGCGCGGGGTCTTCTTTGCGTCGCGGGTTTCGAGGTTGGCTTGGCGGGCGAGCCGGTGGGCGATCTGCCGGTTGGGGTCGTGGCCGTGCTCGCGGCGGAACCGGCGCAGGAGCTGCTCGTAGCGGGCCTCGATGTCGGTGCGCCGTGAGGAGAAGAACTCGATGAACTCCAGACCGATGCCGGTGATCTCCCGGATCGGCTCCCGCTGGTCGCGGGTGTCGGATCGCACGGTGAAGGTGACCGGGATCCGCCGGCGCAGCTCGGTCTCGAAGGCGGTGTTGTAGAACTCGCTGGCCGCCACCGTGATGCGGTACAGCGCGCGGGCATCCAGGCTGCGCCACTTGCCGTCGACGCCTTGGACCTTGCTGGAGATGGCGACGTGGGTGTGCAGGTTGGGGTCACCGGCCCGGCTGTCGTAGTGGTCGAACATGGCGGCGATCAGGCCGTTCGTCTCGATCTGCGCGAGTCCGCCCTTGCCGGTCCGGGTGAACGCGGCGTGCTGCTCCAGCATCTGAAGCGCGGCGTCGCGGGCGGCCTCATGGGCGTGGCGGACGGCCTGCCGCACGTGCGGGCGCGTATCCAGCGCCCACAGCAGGGCGGCCGACTTGACCGGCGCGAACACGACGTCGAAACCGGCCACGGCGGCCCGCGCGCGGCGCGATTCCTCGGCCTGGACGCGGCTCACCTCGGCCTGGGTGGCCGCCCGGCCGGTCTGCTGCTCGATGACCTCCAGCCGCGTGCCGACCCGGCGGGTGAACTGCTCCAGTGGCTGGTACACCGGGAACCGCGCCCCCAGCGTGGCCGCGCGGATCGCCGCGTCCTGGAGCGCGTCGAGCTGCCGCTCGGTCATGTCGGCCCTGACGTTCTCGGCGAGGTGGCGCTGAATGATGGCGTCGGCACGCGGGTGCATGCCGGCTCCGTACAGGGCCTGCATCTGATCCTCGCTGACCTGCTGACCGTCCAGGCCCAGCAGAGCCGCACCCCGCCCCGTCCACCGGCCCGGGGGGTTGCCTTTGGCCGTGTAGTAGTCGGCCGCGGACTGCCCTCGTTCCCACTGCACGTCCCCGCCCGCGACCTGCCGGGTGAGGTAGGTGTAGCCGTCGCCGGCGGTCAGTTTGTGGATGGTCATCAACGTGACCACCCCGATGAACCTGGACCTCGCCAGGCGCGCCACCACCGGTTAGAGCCGTCGGACGGACGTGCCCCGGCCGGCTTGCGATCCGGCCCGGATGCACGCGGCGAACGCTCCAGCGTGCCAAGCGGGAAGGCCGCCGAAGACTGTTCGACGGGCGTGCGCTCGGCGCGGCCGCGGGGCTGGGCCGCACTCGCGGCGGGCTGATGCCGCTGGAGGTGCAAGAGGTGTCTTGTTGCTCTTTGGGTTGAGGTGGGCTGGTTCGCCGTCCTGGTGGATGGGCGGTGGGGAAGCGAGAGCTGGTGCGCGGGCCGGTGCGGGCAGGACGCGAGCGCGCACGCTGCGGCGGGGAACGGCCGGCGTGCGTGTGCGGGGAGTCTGGGGCGGATGCCGCAGTTGGGTCCTGCCTTGACAAGGCTCATATACGACAGTTTAAAGTAGGGGAGTTTTGTAAGCCAGTGTGTAAACGATGGTGAGGTGGGTGATTGGGGCAACGGACGACTTCTCGGCGTGCGGCCGCGCTGAGGAAGGCCAGAGAGGCCAAGGCCGCCCGGGACGCCGAACGACTGCTGCGCGAGCGTCGGGTCGAAGCGGCGCTCGCGGACTTCTTCGAATCAGCGAGCCTGGCGGAGCGGATCAGACATGATGCCGGTCGCAGAGCGGAAAGGATTCTGGCTGAGGCCGAGCGTGAGGCGCGCAACGCCGATGCCGCTGCCGGCGCGGCGATCGGATCGCTGCGCGAACTCGGCCAGACCAACGCGGAGATCGCCGAACTGTGCGGGCTGAGCGTTCCGGTCGTCAGGGCGATGGCCAACAGCGCTCCGGACAAGGCACCTGATGATCGCGTTGACGAGGTTCCATCGGTCCCGGCGCAGGAACACGACGGTGGGAGTGCTGGAAGTGGACCAGGGGCGCGTGCGGCGCCCTTGGTGACCACGCCGGCGCGGTTCTCCACCGGCCTTGCGCCCGAGGACGGCATCGGTGCGCCAGGCGTTCAGCTCCCGTAGGGATAGGAGGCCGGGCGGGGGCTCGCCTCCGCCCGGCGCCGCTCACCAGCGGGCGGCCGTCTCCTCGGGCAACTGCAGGACGGAGGTCTTGGCGTCGGCGATCCACGCCGCCACCTCAGCCTGCCACGGGTCCTGCTCCCCGCAGTCGTCCGCTTGGACGTCGAAGCCGCACAGGTCAGCGGGGGCAGGGAGCCACGCGGGACGCTCGACGTCGGTCGTGAAGGTCTGGAAGGCGGGAGGGTTCACGGGGGGGCTCCGTTCCGGGGCGGGAGGCTGAGGGCTCCCGTGCGGTGTTCCTGTGCCTCGACCCCAAGCGGGCCCGGTCGTGGCGCGCAACTTCCGCGCCAGGAGTTCCAAGATGTTTCGGACGAAGGAGAAAGATCTTGGAACTCCTGAGCCGACGCCGGTGCGGCACTTGGTTCGCGGAGCTGGCGGCAGGTTGCGCGACGCGGACGGGTCTGCTGCGCTCGTGGCATTGGAATGCCGTGGGGGAGCCCGACCCGTCGACCATGCGGTGCCCGGCACTCGCCCAGTCGGCCGATGCGGTGGCCACGGCCACCATCTCGCGCTCATGCCGTCGGCGCCGCTGAGACAGCGGGGATGCTGCACGTCGCGCAGCCATGCTTCCGCGCAGGACGACGGCCAGCCGCTGGGGAAACGGCAGGCGCGTCCAAGGAGGTGCCAGGGCCCCTCCCGGGACGCGCCGTCTGTGTCCTCACGCGTCGGGAAGCATCTCCAGCATGCCGTTGAACCGCTCACGCACGGTCTGCGGCGGGAGGCCGTAGCGCAGGCAGTCCTCGATCAGGGCGGCCATCCGGTAGGACGGGGCGACCTCGGCGCATCGCTCAAGGGCGATCTTGGCCAGCGTGCCGTTCCCATTGACGTAGGCGAGGAAGGCCAGCAGCGCCGCCGGCGCGGCGGCGTACTCGCCGACCGCGCGACGAGTGGTGTCCTGCCACAACCGCAACTGCTGCTGGGGATCCAGGGTGAGCAGCCGGGCCCATGCCTCGTCGCGTACGCGAAGGTTCGTCAGGACGATCGACAGCCGCGCCGTCTCCTCGTCGGTGAGCCTGCGATCCTCACCGATGAGCAGACGGACCAGCCGCAACCCTTCGTCGAGCAGCAGCCGGGAGGCCGGCCCGTCGCTCAGGAACTCCTGCTGGGCGCGCTCGGTTTCGGCTGCCATCCACACCCGATCCTCGCCCTCGACCGGTGCCACCATCACGGCCATCTCCTCGCGGCTGCGGTAGGCGACCAGCCCGGCGAACGTCGCCTGGGCGGCCAAGTGGGAGGCGTTGATGTCATAGGGCCGTCCTTCTGCGGGACAGCACTGCGGATCGGTGCACATCAACGACCACCAGCGGCCGCCGTCCACCCGGACCACGTCCTTCACAGTGAGAGCGTCGGCCAGCGTGTCCCACGCCTGGGCCAGCAGCGGGACCGCCATGTCCTCGCTGCCGTAGCCGAGCAGGACCGCGGCCTCGGCGTCGTTGCGAATCAACAGGTCGCGCATGTGCGCCAGCAGGACGCTGTAGTGCTCGCGCCCCACCAAATCGAAGCGCAACGTGAAACTGCCACCCGGTGCCAAGCCGATGACGACCAGTGAGTCGGTGGGGTGGAAGCCGAGCAGGTACGGCGTGATCGCGATGGCGTCGGACGGGCTGGTGATGACGAGCTTGCAGGGAAGATCCACGGCGAAGTCCTTTACATACCTCGACAGGCAACAGGAGCAGCGAGAGCGGCAGATTCCGGCGGGCACGCGCGGCCGGAACCGTGCAGGGGGAGATGAGGGCCGGTGTGCCCCGGGCGGCCTCCGCCGCCCGGGGCCAAGGACCGGTCAAGCGGCAGAGACCCCCGCCAAGACGGGGTCGTTCTGCGGGGTCTGGACCGAGACGTGGCGGATCTTCTCCAGCGTGAAGACGGCGCTGCCGGAGATCCACTCGCCCTTCTTGTTCTGCCAGGGCTTCTCCACCCGGACGTTGTCGGCGACGATCTCGACGAAGGCACCGATGGCGAAGTCGCGCACCAGGCGCTCGGACATCACCGTGTCGTAGGTGACGACCTTGACGCGGGTCTCGGCCGTGGTGGGAATGCCGGCGGAGTTGTAGAAGCGGCGGGTGACCAGGACCCGCAGCTCGCAGCCGACGCCCTCGCGCAGGGAGAAGGTGCGGGGCGCGGTGATGAGGTGGCCGACGATGTGCGCGGACAGCTGGCTGTTCATAGGGTTCCTCCCAGTCTGCTGCCGGGCGGGCCGGCCGCCCTGGGTGGCGGCCTGGGGTGTCTGCCCCGTCCCGGCAGCAGGCGCCCGCGCCGCACGCTCGCCGGGAGCGCAACCGGGTGGTCCCGGCCGCCAAGACGTTTTCCGACGAAGGAGGAAAAGATCTGTGGCCGGCCGGGGATGAGCGCAGCGAAAGCCCGGTTGCCGGGCACGGCCAGTGCGGCGCAGACTGCAAAGCCGGGTCAGGGAGCAGACAGACCACCGGCACAGGCGGCTGAGTCACCGTCCACAACCGGACCCGATCCCGCGAACGGCCCCGGCCGTGTCCTGACGGACGCCTCTGCTCGTCCGTCGTCCTCGTGCGCGCAGAGAACGACGAACATGCGTCTCAGAGATGATCACACACTCGGCAAGCCTGCGGACGCGCCGCGAATTGAGCCTTCCATGGTGAATACGACCTGAGCGTCTGATCGGTTACGACTCAGAACGACGGCGATCCGTCATGCCCGACGCCGGCAGGGACCGGTGCGCTCGCCCACGGGTCGGCCGGAGCGCCATTCCAGGAGCTGGGGGACGGCTGAGGCAGGTCCGCTGCGAGAGCCATGGTGGTGGCGCGCTGGGTCCTGGTCATCCTGGCGGTGGCGGTGGCCAGGCTCGGACCGATGTCTTCGGCGTCCAGCTCCACGACCGTTCGGCGTTCACCCTCCGGTGTCTCGTAGGAGCGCTGCTTCAGCCGCCCGCGCACGATGACCTTATGGCCGCGCTGGAGGCTTTCGGCGACGTTCTCACCTTGCTGTCCCCAGACATTGCAGGTGATGAACAGGGTGTCGGCGTCCTTCCACTCGCCACTGCTGCGATCGAGGAACCGGGGGGTCGAGGCTAGACGGACGGTGGCGACGGCTCGCCCCGAGGGGACGAACCGGAGATCGGGGTCGGCCACCAGGTTGCCGACCACGGTGATGACGGTGTCGTTACTCATGCGAATGCCTTTCGATGTGCTCGGCTGTAGGAAGGGCCAGGTCGCCGCGCTGCGACGATGCGGAGCCAGGGGTGAAGGAGGCGGCAAGGGGGAGTGGCTGAACGGGGCTGCCGTCGAGCAGGAGACGAAGGCGCCTGTCGCCTGCTTCAGTGCGCCGGTGCACGTCGACCACGATCGCGTCGAGGTCCTCCCCGGCCTGCGTGCTGGAGGCGGTGGGCTGGCTAGCGTAGAGGAAGACGACGACGTCACCTGCGTCGACATAGACGACCAGTACGCCGTCGCGGCGTTCCAGGCTTTGTACGGACATCGCCCCGGCGCCGGGCTCAGTCCTGGACGGGACCTCGGGCACGCTGGCGCCGCGCAAGCCTGACGCCTGGTCATTGCATGGGAAATCCGGTGAGGGTGGGGAGCCTCGAACACCGGATGCTGAACCAGTATGAGGATGAGGCGTCAATATGCGGCTTCCTGTGCGAGGGAAGAGAAGCCGCCGACTCCGCCCGGCGGCAGACCAGGCGGAGGAGGCGACACGGAGGGAACTGAGGCAAGCGGCGGATCAGCTGCGGGCGGCGAGCTGAAGGACCTGCAGGGCGCGTGACTCCATCTCGTGCGCGGCGTCGGCGTCGGTGAGGCTCTGGGCCACCGAGGTGACCGCGTGCATCACACCTCCGGCGGTCAGATCGCCGCCCTTGATGAAATGCCCCAGGATCGCGTCCTGGTGCTCCTCGGAGAAGCGCAGCTGCTGGGAGACGATCTGGATCGTCTCGGCGGGGTGCACGATGGGGACGCCGGCCTTGGCCTCCATCGTCGTGACGATCTTCCGCACGTAGGCGGGGGTGAGGAACCGGCGGACGGCGTCGGTGGTCTTGGCGGTGATGAGCTCCAGGTTCTTGCGGTGGGTTCGCCCGCTCCAGTCGATGACGCCTTCGTCGAGCTTGCCGCCCAGGTGCACAGCGCGATGGGAGTCGGCGGCGATGGTGTACCCGTTGTCGCAGACCCGGACGACCAGACGCGGGGTGATGGCGGCGGCTCCGCACCCGGTCTCGGAGTTGGTGATGACGAACCCGCCCCAGATCACCGGGTTGGCCGCACCTTCGGCACCGGTGAACGGGCTGCGGTAGCCCTCCAATAGCCGCGGCGCCACGACCTCGACGGCCGGGGAGAAGACCCGCACGTACATCCGCTGCTCGGTCAGATCGCACCCCTGGATCTGAATCGGCACGCCGGCCTGCTCGACCCCGTCCAGCGCCGCGGTGAGCACGTCCAGGTGGTCGACCCGCTTGTAGGAGTCCGACAGCAGCGCCCGCGCGACACCGGCCCCGCCGCCCGAGCCGCGGAAGGCGCGGACCAGGAACTTCTGATCACGGGGAAGCCGGTCCAGCCAGCCGTTGACGTTGGTGTCCCACAAGTCGACGGCCTCACTGCGGCATCGCCGCAGATACGAAAGGTTGATCTTCAGCTTCTCCGCGATGCCCTTTTCGCACGTGACCGTCGGCCGATATGCACCGTCAGTGCTGGTTACACCGGTCGAGGTCAGAATGGGCTCGGCGCCGGAGATTATCAGCCGGCCGTGGTCGGCTCGCAGCGCCGTGGGCGGGGTGACGATGTCGACCTTGCGGCCCTGCTGGTCACGCAGCAGCGCCACCAAATCCTGCAGGTCAGCATGCCGAGTGGTGAGTTCCTCAGCTGGAGCGGGCGTGGTCATGGGCTGTGGTCCTTCCGGTCCGGGGGAGGAGCGGAGGGCCCGCCCTCCCGGCGGAAGAACCCCTGCGACGGCCGCCCGCGCAGGGCAATCCCGCGGTCCGGACGGACAAGATGTTCTCCGACGCAGGAGGAGAAGATCTCTGCCCGTCCGGAACGAGCGCAGCGAGAGCGAGGATTGCCCTGCGCCAGGCCGACGCCACACCACCACCGCCCGGGAGGGCGCGAGTGCCAACGGCCGGGCAGTGGCCGGTGGCAGAACCCGCGATGCGGCGGTCGTGATGCGGCGGCGACGACCTGTCACAAACTGCGGACCGGGTAAAGCCAGGTGGTGCGGTACCTAACTGAGCAGAGGAACGTCGCACAGGCTGGGATCGCGAGTGCGACGCATCGTTGGTGCGATCACCTCAATGATGAGCATTTCGGTGAGGAACTGCACCTGCGCGTAACTGATGCAGTCGGCTGTGCAAGGCGGTGGGTGCTGCAGGCATACTCACCGGAGTTGGCCCGTATCAAGGACACGAAGCGTAACGGCATGACTCAATGGTGTTATGGACGTTGGTGAGGTCTGGGCGTTCAGAGATCAGCCGAAGGCTGTTGGCGAGCAGGTGTATCGGGTGGAGGTGGTGCGGAACGGTGGACCGCGGAAACGAGGTGATCTGCATGTGCGTTTCCTCGACGGCGAGGAGGCTGGGCTGCAGGAGTGGGTGGCGCGCGGGCAGTTGCTCGCTCAGTGGACGGATGTCGAGGCGCTCTTAGACGATGATCGTCGCTGGGCGTCGGTATTCGAGTGCTCGCGTGAGGTCCGTGGTAGTGCGGAATTCGAGGCTGCCAAACTGGTAATCGGTCACGTTCGGCCGAAGAACCGTATCCGTCTTCGGCATGCTGTCGCAGATGCCGGCGTGATGGAGATCGCCGATCTTGACGACGTGACGTCATGGCTTGATCTCGACCCGAAGGAACTACGCAGGCAGCCGCTGGCCTTTGAGGACAGGTTCGGGACATTCGTAACGGCGTGGCCGACGACTCGTCAGATTGCCAGGCGGGTGGCTGAGGTGCTCGGCAGCGACATTCTCAAGAAGATGATCGCGCAGGAAGAGGCGATGAAGACGGATCGCCGGGGCCAACGTTGGTACCGAGACGAGAAGACGGACCGTGAGCTCGAGCGGTTGGAGTCGATCGTGGGCGTGCTGCATGAGTGGTGTGGTAGCGACGACATAGATCGTTACGACGAGCTGAAAGCTCTGCGAGCTGAAGTCGAACGTCTCGGCGAACTGGTCCAGCGCGCAACCAGGGAGCTACGGCAGCGCAAGTGTCATACTATTGCCGCCACCATTGAGAGCGACCTCGGTATCCACGCCACCGACTTTCGTGGTCGGTATCGCTGACCTGCGCTCGCTGGGCGGATTGAGGCCGGTAGTACTCCTTATGGGGGCCGTAGGGACTCCAGTCGCCCAGGTAGGGGCGGAGGTCATCTGGAGCGGGCTCAGCGTCGAAATCCGCTTGGGCGAGTTGAGACGGGTTACGGACCGGATCCAAGCGATCGGCAAGAGATCGCCCCCACCCGACCCAGGATTGCAAGCACATGGCTTCCCCTGTCTCCTGGTAGTCGCCTGAGGCTCGTTCGAGCGCGGCGCAGAACTCACGGATTTCGGTGGCCGCCGCCCACGCCCCGAGTGCATCGGCGAATGTCCTATTGCGGTAGTCATCGATGGCGCTACCACGCGCCTGCGCCACCGCGGCCTCCCATCTGGCCCGTTCCGCGGCCTTCTGCCGTTCTTCTTCAGCGTCCCGCTCTTCTTGTCGCCGTTTCCAAGCCAGGGCAGCCTGTTCTTCGGCCTCGGCACGGTGCTCGATCTCCTTGATGATCTCGAGTACCTTGCTGTCCACCTGAGAGCGCGCAGTATCTGTCCAGTGGTCGCGTCGACCATGCTGTGAGTGGGTCAACTCCACCTGGAGGCGCCCAGACGGTACCAATTGGTACTGCACGGGGATTCGCTCCCAGGCATAGCGTGGTCGGCGTCGTCCTTTCTCCGGTTCCGGCTCGCGGACCACTTGGTCCTGTTCCTCTTTGATGGCAATGGGGTAGTGCCTTGTTGCGAGCTGTACGTACAGCCCCCGAGTCTTGCGTTTCTTGGACATCGCGAGCTTGTGGCCGCGGCGGCGAGCCGCTTCGGCGAGGGACCTGACGAGCTCCAGCGCGCGCGGCATCAGGGACTCGGAGACCGCTAAGACCTCCGGGTGATTCCGGAGCATTTCGACCAGCGCGCCGGTGTCGGTGACCTTGTCGCGTGCACCGAGGCGGATCCGGTTCCAGTCGGTCTCGTCCGGATGCGCATCGTCGAGGAGCCGGATGATGAGGTCGCCACCGTTGCGGCCGGTGTGGCGGAGTTGAAAACCCGCCGGCACGAGGCTGTGCTGTTTGGCCGCGTGAATCGCCCGCCGATAGCACGCGCGGGTCTCCTCGTCAGGGTTCTCGATCACGACGGTCCCCCCGTCGTTTTGCAGGCGCTTAAGTAACTCCTCCGCCACGCTGATGGGGCCTCGGTTGAGGCTACGTCGCCCGGAGGTGGTCGGCGTCGGGGTGGCGACGCTGCTCGCTCTGCCTAGGGTGGGCCGGTCCGGGTGATAGCCGTGATCCAGGTAGAACCGGCCGGTGTCGGTGATTTCGGCCTGCCAGACTCCGTCCTTACGAGGTGTGGTGACGAGGCCGCGGTCACGCAGTGCGTACACCGTGTTCGCCAGCTCGGGCGTCTTCGCGCTGACCGGCTCCAGGCCCTTGCCGATCCGCTGTAGCACCGTCCGTTGGCGATCGTTCAACTTGTCCCATCGCTGCACGTAACCAGATAACACCGCAACGTTGCCAAGTGCGGTCGATTTCTGGGTTTGCAACCCCATCGGTTGACGGCGAGCGCTTCGCTATCCCTTACCTGTCGAATGATCGATGGCGCGATATCCGGATTTGTCTGCTTCGGTTCGGTAAGAAGCGTCGAGGCGCTACGCTACGCCGCTCGGTGTCTCGGCGGTCGGTATGTGAGCGGACGTAGCGTGTGACCCCGGAGGTGGCCCCGCTTCAGATCGGAAGGTATGGGCTGGGCTTGCCGTGCCAGCTCACCGTCAGGGCGTCGCGGGCGCGGGTGGTGGCGACGAACAGTAGGGAGCGGGCCTTGCGCTGCTCGTGTTCTCCCCGTCCGAAAAGAGCGCAGCGAGAGCAAGGGTTGCCCTGCGCCAGGCCGGCGCCACACCACCACCGCCCGGGAGGGCACGGCTCGGCGCCCGAGGTGATGGACGCACAGGCCTGGTGACTCCGCCCGCCAGCGCCATCGGATGGGCTACATGCTCGTACGGACCTTGAGAGCCGGTGGCAGCCGAAGACGCTGCCCTTCTTCCCCGACAACCTGAAAATGTCTGTAGAGGAGCGTACCTTGGTCACGCAACCCAGCCGAGAGCGTACCGAGAGCAACATCGGGCGCCTGAGGGAAGGTTGGGCAAGTTCGGACTGTCCGCCTGAGAAGGTGGCTCACCACCAAGGTTTCGCAGCCATGGATGAACTGCTTAGCACTAACCATCATGCCCCGCCGCATGGTGATCGATCGGTGTTGCACTTCATGTTCGTCGTGACGGAGGTGTCGCGGTGATCCTGCCTGAGCCGAAGGACACTGACGTTGTCCAGTTGGCTGCATTGAGTGCGGTTGGCTGGGCCGAAGGGCTGTCGTTCCGACAGGAAGACGGTGACTACATCACCGTGATGCTGTTGGCGGCAGGGCTCGCGAGGATCAGGGACGATCGACGTCGTATGGATGCCGGTGAGTATCTGACCCGCACATCGGCGGACCAGGGACTGCTGCCAGTGCCGTGGCGGTCGGGAATGACGCGGTTGTGGTGGCGCTTCCGTACCGCGGGAGAGATCCCGCCGCAAAACGATCTGAAGCTTTTCGAGCTGTGCCGGAAGCCGTTCAGCGAGTGGCCGATCAGGCTCCGCCTGTCAGTGGCCGATATCGAGCAGAGCTTGCTGGACGGCGACGAGTTGACGCCGATGGCGGAGCAGGCGGCACGGCTGTCGGTCCGGGATGTCGAGGCTGAGCTGATTGAGAACCTGGTGTTCCGGGAGCTGATGCTCGTCGCGGAATTGAACGCGAGGGACGAGGCCGAAGTCCAAACCCACTACTGCGAACTGCGTCGGCTCCTCATCGACAACCCGATCTTAAGCGAAGCGCAGGTACGACGGCTCACCGGCCGGTTTCCCAAATGCGGAGGCAACGGACAGCCGGTCCTGCAGCGCTTTATCCAGGCGGCTTACGTGCATCGGGCGGCCCCGGGCAGAGTGAAGATCGCTGTCTGCGACAGGTGCGGTAACCCGACGCAGCAGGGTGTGGATGGCTGTGGCACCGTCGGCTGCTCTGGCCATCCAGCGGATCTCGTCATCGAATCGGTAGGCGGCTACTACGTCCAGCACCGAGCGACCAGGAGATTCTTCCACGATCCCGGACTGGTCGAGGCCAGAGTTCTGGACCGGCTCGCAGAGATATCGACGGAAGGGACCATCAGGGTCGAGGAGTGGCCGGGCCTGGATGCCTACGACATCCGGGTGTCGTTCCTGTCCGGACTCGATGTGATCGAGGTGTGGGGCGCGGACGCCAAGGATCAGGTGAGCCCAGGCCTCTTGGGGCTTGGATTCTCGTGGCGGCCCGACCCGCCATGCGACAGGCGTTTCCTCGTGCTGCCCAAACACCGCGCCGATCAGCCGGGTTATGTAGCCGACCTGACAGCTGAACTGCAGGGGAGGGCGTCGGACGTCTCGGTGGTCAGCGAGGACGCCTTCGTCGCCAGTGTTGTCGCCAGAGCTGAGGAGGTGACGGGGCGGTGAGGGATCATTCCTCGTGGCACCGCGAGTTGGTGGACGAGCTGAAGGCCAGCGGCGTTATCCCGGAAGGGCGTCTGGCGGCACGTGACTTGGTGGCGCTCGAACTCGGCCTACATTTCTTGCACCGTCATTTTGAAGGCGAGCCGATCGGTGCGCTGTGGCCGATCCTGTCCGGCTATGTGGTCGTGAGGCCTGAGCTTCAACCGGTAGTGCGCAGGCTCAGGCACCGGATGGGCGACATGGGCCGGCGAGGGTACTGGCGGCTGTCCCTCGATCTCTATCGTCGGCTGCCTGTCGAGGTCCGCGGTTTTGACCGCATGGATGACCCGACCCGGAAGATCAACGACAAGACCTGTTTCGTCCCGCACCGCTCGTCGGTGTGCCCGCAGCGGTTCGCCTACTATGAGGCGGCGCTGGCTGATCCAGTGCCCTACGCACTCGAATCCGTGCGGTCGCAAGCTGAGCCGGGCAAGCTCTACACCTTTTTGAGGCGCGACAAGGTCGAGGAACGCGTCCGCATCCCCGAGGACGTCGACGTACTGCCGCCTCCTCCTGCCTTAACGCTACGGCAGCATCGGGAGCGCCACGCTTGGCGAATCAGTTTCGAGGAGGATCTGGCACCGGTCGCCACGCGCTTCGATGGCGCGCTCGCAGGCAAGCCGGAGATCACGAACCGGAACTGGGTCGACCGCCTGGAGAAGATCGTCTTCTGTGCGGTCGACGACGAGACCGGCAAACTCATCGAGATGCCCGAGACCTTCGACATCGACGGAGTCGAGCACTTCGTCGGGCTGATGAACAGCGGCAAGTCCACGCTGGCCGATCTGATCACCGGGGACCGGGTCGAGAAGGGTTACCACGTCACCCTGGTGGTCGGGTCGGTCACCGACGTCTACGCCAAGGTGTCGTTCCTACGAAGCGTGGGGATCGATGCTGTGCCGCTGGTCGGCAAGAACAGCCGCACTGAACACGCGGCACGCTACTGGCGGTCGACGCTGGCAACCTCGACCACTGTCTTCCCCGCTGACGATGATCCCGCAGCCGACTTCGTCAACGCGATCTGCCTGCTCGACCCGCTGCGCGAGACGAATCATCCCGAGTGGGCACCGCTCTCCCCCGAGGACTTCCCCTGCCGGAACACCCTGCGCTCCACCGATGGGGAAAACAAGGTTCACGACTGCCCGCTGCTGGCCGTCTGTCCCCATCAGGAGACCGAGCAGCGAGTGGCTCACGCGCAGGTGTGGGTGACGACCGCCCCCGGTCTTGTCGCCAGCCGGGCCGAGCCGTCTGAGGCGAAAATGCGGTGGCTGGAAGCCTCCCAGCACCACAGCGACCTGATCATCATCGACGAGGCGGACAACGTACAGCAGGACCTCGACGACCGGTTCGTGCAGTACGAGACCCTCGTCGCCCCCGGTGAAGGCTGGACCGACCGGACCACGATCAGCAAGGTGAACGGCTTTGACCGGATCGGCCGGCTCCAGCTCCGAGACCGCAACGTGATCCGGTTCAACGACTACGATCGGATCCACCAGCGTGCCATCGACAAGTTGTACGAGCTCGTCCTGAACGACGAAAGCCTGTACGAGGTGATAGGTAAGGCGCCGTTCACCGGGTTCTCGCTGCTGCTGCAGGTTGCTCGAATCATGCACGGGCTGCCGCTGAAGCGCATGGACGACAACGCCGCGATCGAGGACGCTGCCGATGACTTCTTCCGCCAGCACTTGGAAATCTTTACTGAAGGGGTCCTGACCGAGGTTCCCGAGCAGGTCGCTCAGATGGTCATCGCGCTGCAAGCCGACATACCCGACGAAGACGCCATCGACAAGGCGATCAGCGGCTGGTTGGTGGAACACGCTCCGCCGGGACATCAAGCTCATGTTCGGGCCAATCTTGCCATGCTCACGATGCTCTTCCATGCGGGATTCTGGGCGAGCCGCATCACCACCTCGTTCTTCGAGATGTCGACGCTCTACCCGGCGGTGGCCGAACCCCTGCATCTTGACGATGAGGACACTTTCTGGCGGCAGCAGCCTCCCCGCGACTACCAACCGCTGATCCCCGAAGCACCCATGGGGAACCTGCTCGCGCTGCAATGGCTGCCCAATCGGCTGGGGAACACCGGCGCGTTAAGAATCATGTGGATCCGCGGCGTCGGCCGGTGGCTCCTGCACCACATGCACGACCTCCTGGAACCCGAGGGTGTCCAGGGGCCGCACGTCATTCTCACCTCGGCCACCAGCTGGGCGCCGGGCTCATCGTTCTATCACATCCCGATCCCTCCGTCGGCGGTCCTGCGGGAACCCCCGGAGGACCGGCGCGCGTTGGCACAGAGCAAGCTCTGGTTCCGGAAAATTCTGCGCCCGGACGGCAAGAAGTCCATCGCGGTGTCCGGGCGGCAGGGGGCGGAGCGCAATGATGCCCTCCGGCAGCTCGTCAGCGGGATCTGCCTGCCCCGGCCCGGAGCAGTTGTCAGCCTGCTGGAGCAAGTGCGGGCCGACCTTGACGACAACCGCAAGCAGGTCCTGTTCGTCGTGCTCAGCGGAGCCGAAGCGAAACTGGTGGCCGAGCACATCAACCTGAGAACTCCCTACCGCGCCCGCAACGTGACCCCGGACGCCAACGACCCCGGCCAGTACGGCCTCCACCGCCGCATGATCACAATGTTCCCGGAGTCCGGAGACGACATCCTCGTCGCTGCGGAGATGGCGATCCAACGTGGATACAACATCCTCAACGCCAACCGCACCGCCGCCCTCGGAGCGGTGTTCTACCTGGCGCGTATTCACCCGCCGCCCACCGACCCCAAGTTTCCGCTCTCCCTTATCAACCAGCGGGCCATGGCCTACCTCATGGACCCCGCCGGGGCCTCGTCAACGATGCCCCTGTCGTCGATCGCGGAAGCGGCCAAGAAACTGGGCAACAAGGCGCGCGCCGACTGGTACAACCTGATGAGCCGTCCAGTGTTCTTCCGTCGGCTGGACGATCGGACCGAGCGGCCCGCCTTCGTCGCCAACGCCCTCGTCCCGATGGGCCAGACCATCGGACGCAGCATCCGTGGCCACCAGCCCACGCACGTGATCCTTACCGACGCGGCATTCGCTCCCCGATACGCCGATCCGGACGAGCGGGCACCAGACACGCACAAAACCAGCCTGATCGTGGCAGCCGACCAGCACTTGTCCCGACTGCTGGCAGAGCCCGCGAACAGTGCATCTACGGAGAAGATCCGTGACCACGCCATCGCTGAGGCCGTGTGGGGCCTGCTCGGCGACCTGTTCCGCAACCGAGACATGGGGCACTGATGCCGCGTTACGACCATCTCCGACTCATCGCTCATGAAATTGCACCCGGAGCGTCGCTACCGGTGACCTGCCTAACGGCAAGGTTCCCGAAACTGTGGCTGCGTCGGATCAGGAGCCAGGCCCCTTATGGAGATGACCGCAAGCTGCCCACCTGGTCACTCGTCGAGCTCCTGGACACCCTCGACCCCAACATCATCCACGTGGCCAGCAAGGTCGACGACGAGCACTGGCTCATCAGCCACGCCCGCGTCGACAGGCAGGTCGTCCGCACCGCCGTCGCTGTCTGGGCGTCGACGCGCGTCACGCCCGACCGGCCGGACCTGGACTGGTTCGACCTGCTCAACGATGAAGAACTCGATTGGCAGCCGACCGAACTCGACCTTCTCGCCGGCCGGACCCACCCGAACGGCACTGCCAAACCCGATCCGGCCGTCTTCCGAATGCTGCCCGGCTATCTCGCCGGGCTCGTCGCAGCCGTGGGGATGCAGATCCGCGGAGGACACCGGCCGTTCATCCTCGGCCCGGTCGACAACTCTGGCCGCCGCTCTGCCATCTGGTGGCCGCCCGAGCGCATCGACGATCCCAAGCTCGGAGCCGGTCTGTGGGCCCCAAAGATCGACTTCCATGTGGAGACCGTGCCGACTCACGGCCGAGCCCGCGTCCATGCCGAACTCAGTACTGTCCGCTTCCCTCTGCAACCCGTCCGATACGTGCCCGCGAGAGGAGGTAAGTCGCCAAGCATGACGCTCTGGCTCCTCGCAGGTAGCGGCTACCTTCGGGCGGCCGAACAGCCCACCCTCGTGAGCGCCAGCATCGGGCGGCGCCGCTTCGACGAGGGCTACCGGTGGGCTTGGAACCCCGGACTCGCCCACGCCCTGGCCCGCCTCACCCACCACGACTTCCCCGACCCGCACGACGTCGTCATCGCCCCTGCCGCCTATGTCGGTCGGCCGGTTTCCGCCTACGTTCTCTACTCCACCGGCACCAAGCTCAGCGCTCCCAACGATGAAGAGGCCGACGATAAGACAGTGAAGTCGGTGCTGCACGCGGCCAAAACAGGGTTCCTGCCCATCGACCACTACGACCTCCACACCAGCATGAGGGAGATCCTCGAGCCACTGGGAATCGTGGCGGTGCCCGACCTCAGAGAAGCCAAGACCCCTGTTCCTCGGCTCTTCCGTCCCGCCGCAGACGCCCATGCGCCCTACACGCTCGAGTTGTGGACGGAGTCACCGGTCACCAGACAGGCCATCCTCGCCGCGATCACGCAAGAACTCGGCTACAACGAAACAACTTCAGCTACCCGAAGCGCAGAGGATGGTGAGGTCATCGAGGTCCGCAGCTACAGCGGTCCATGCAATCTCACAGTGGAAATCCGCGACCAGCACGACATTGCCGCAGGCATCCCCCGGCCCGCTAAAGGCGAGAAGCAAGGAGACCAGGCGGCCCACCGGATCAGGCACATCGAACGAATGATCGGTAGAAGCGCCGATCGCCGCGCGGCCATCGTCGAGATCCGCACCCCGGCCTACTTCGAGGCGATCAATAAGGACGACCCCTACAGCACTCTCAAGCAGGCATTTCCGCCGCTGAACCGGCGCCTGCAGTGCATTCACCCCATCAACCACTACATTCCGAAGCCCGGCGCCAAGGTGGTCAAGAAGACTCTCCCGGGCACGCAGTTCACTCTGGGCGACATTCACCGCGCCACCGCATCGGTCCAGGACGCACTGCGATCCCTCGGACGCGTCGGCGTGCTCCCTGCCCCACCCGGAATCACCGGTGACTTCGAACTGATCGGCATCTGGCTCGAGACCCACAACGGCGCCGACATTCCCATCGTCGTCCGCATCACTAACGACGGCACCGCGACCGCCCAACTCGCCACCAACGACGGAACCGAGGAACTGCCCTACGCCGATCTGCCCCTCGCCCTGACCGCTGGCCAAGGAAGGCTACCCCGGCCGAAGGGCGGCAACTTCCGGATCCGGATCGCCGAGTTCCTCACCGCAGCACTTGGCATCGACCTGGCCACCCACGACCGTGCCGTCTTCATCCGGACCAGCACCTTCCGCACCCGCGGTTGGGACTGGCTCCAAGACCAGCACCTCACCCCCGACCGCCTCGTCCTACCCGGCCAGGACCCCGTGGACGACAGCGTCGAGCACCTCACGCCCGTGAAATGCCCCGGCCTTCGCGTTATCCGCATCCGTGAACGCGACAGCCAGGAAGAGGTCCCGCGAGGGCTCGGAGTCAAGGAAGAGGCGTACGGCCGGACCAGCGGCGTATACCCGTTCAACGATCATGTCTTCTACGCCGTGAACCCCAGATCCGACCAGATGCAGACTCCCCTCACGGTCACCAAGCTCGATCCCGACCAAACCAGAAACGCCCTCAAACAAGGCAGCAACCCCAACCCAGTCGAGGTCGTCACCGCTTTCCTCCAGCCCGGAGACGACCGCCACGCCTGGGTCGCCTACACCCAAGCACTTCGCCGCGCCTCCCTGCACACCGATATCTCCTCAACCCTTCCTCTACCACTCCATCTGCCCTCCCTGGCCGATGAGTATCTGCCCTGAGGGGAGCGTCGACGTTCCCGCACTAAAGCCCCTGAGACAGCAGCGGATGTGCCCGACAGGCCCCTCTTCGCGATTCGCTTGGGTAAGTCGGGAACCGATCCACCACAGGCGCGGACGAAGATGATCGGAGTGGAGCATCCTCCGTCTTGTGCACATTGCGCTGCAGTTTGCCGAGCTGTCACGCAGGGAGGCTGGCTTTGCCAGCCATTCGAACCTCCCTCCGCGTCGCCTGAGGATTCGCTGCCAGTTCAGCGACAATACGACTCACCTGTGACAGGATCACCTCCGGTGGTTCGGTGAGGTCGAGCGCGTGACAAACGATCTCTATCCCCGCATGCTGCACGACATGCGTGGCTGCATGTACGTTTCCCTTCGCGTAGATCAGATGCCCGCGCGGCAGCCGCAGCGCCGTACAGTAGGCCAGCATCTGGTACAGGTCCGCGTCCGGGTACCCGCCCGGCTTCTCCTGCTTGTATTTGGCGTCGGCTACTGCCTGAGGGCGGCCATGCATCTCCCACACCAGGTCGGGCCGCATCCGCACGGCCAGCGCCTCGTCCAGGTGACACTCGTACTGCGGGTAGGCCGCTCCGCCGTACTGGGCGTGTAACTCCTCCGAGACCGCCACGGTCACGAAGTCCTCGAAGATCTTCGGGAGGTCGAAGAGGAATCCGTTGGCGGCCACCGCTCCGGGGGAGTGCTCGGGGGACGTCGCCCGCCACACGATCTCCGACAGCCGTAGCGCGGTGTGATAGCGGGTGTTCAATCGTGATGGCTGCCAGGCTGGCAGCTTGGTGCCGCGGACCAGGCTGGTCACCTCCGCCAGCCTCCTCCGCAGCGCGGCCAACCGCCGCCGAGACTCGCCGTCCACCCGTGGCACGGTCAGCAGGCGCGTGATGGCCGCCAGCAGGATCTGGTTTTCGGGAATGTCGACGGTGAAGTCGTCGTGCCGGATCTCTATCGGGATGACCCGTCCGTGGTGCCACCGCAGCTGGTCGCCCTCGCGGAGCCGCCCGCGGAGCACGTACGAGGACTCCTCAACAGTCCGGTACCCCTGCAGCAGCCCTTGCCGAAGGACTCGTTCGGTCTGCCGCCATAGCGCCTGTGCCACGGCGGGGATCAGTCCTGTCCGGACGTCAAGGAGAACCGTTTCGTCGCGCCACCCTTTCGGGTCAGCTGTGTACCCGACCAGGAACAGCAGCCGGTCGATCGCCAACTTCGGGATCACCCACACCTCGACGTCCCCGACGAGGGCGACGCCCACCTTGCCGCGCGGGGTGATCTCCCACAGATCCGTCTCGTACGGCGAGAGCCGCGCCTCCACGACACCGGAGCCGGCGAGCCGACGACCCTGCTCAGGCGCGAGCCGCACCAGGATTTGGCCGGTCTCGGCGACCTCTACCCGATTCATTCTGGTACGGCCAGCGCTCGGCGGAGAGTAGGAAGGCGGTAGCGATCCAGGACGTTGGGCGGGCTGCCGTAGTGATGCTCGGCGAGCAACGGCAGGATCGCAGTCTCCCAGACGACCGCTAGGCCGTTCTCTCGCCGGTAAACGCCGGATTTCATCAGGTACGACGGACCGATCGCCAGGTCATGGTCCTCGATGCGTGCGTTGAGGGCGTCGAGCACATCGGGGGCGTCCAAATTGTGCACGGCAAGCTCGTCGGTTTTGCGTAGATTCTCCAGCCAGCGGCCGAGCAGACCCTTGATTGGATCCAGGCCCGGGTGGAGTTCGACGAACCGGAACCGGCGGCGCATCGCCGCGTCCACCAGCGCGATCGACCGGTCGGTGGTGTTCATGGTGCCGATGACGAACACGTTCGGTGGCAGCGTGAAGTCCGCTTCGGCCGAGTACAGCAACCCGATCGCGTCGTCGCGGTATTCGAGCAGAAAGTACAACTCGCCGAACACCTTGGCCAGGTTCGCGCGGTTGATCTCGTCGATGATGAGGATGTACGGGTCGGACGGGTGCTGCCGGGCCGCTTCGACGAGCTGTCGGAACGGTCCCGGACGCAGCTCGAAGGCCAGTTGCCCGTCCGCCTGTTGCACAGGACGAAAGCCTTCGAAGAAGTCCTCGTAGGTGTAGGACGGGTGGAACTGCACCAGCTTGACCGCGCTTGGCTCGGCGAGCTCCCCGGCCAGCTTGCGGGCAACGAACGTCTTACCGGTGCCGGGCGGGCCGTACAGGATGAGCTGCTTGTTCTCCCACAGTAGGTCGGCTAATTGCTGGAGCTGCTCCCGGTCGATCAGAATCTCGCCGGCCAGGTCCTGCCCGATTGCGGGGAAGGCCAGCAGTTCCCGGGGTGGTTCGGACGTGGTTTCGCCGAGGTCGATGTCGAGGGCGGTCAGCAGCTCCTCGATCGCCGCGATGTCATCGGTCAGCTCGACCACGTCGGACTGGCCGTGCAGTTTGGCCGGGAGCGGCTGTGGCAGGTTCGCGAATGGCACTGGCCGGGTAGCGTTCAGCCACTCCACTGGACGGCGGATATTGGAGCGCTTGTCCGAGGAGGCCACATAAACGGCGTCTCCGGTGATCCGCCCGACGTATGCCTTGCCCTGCGTGGTGGTGAGCACGTAGTCGCCGGGCCGCATCCGGTTGCAGAACGCGTCGAACTCGGCGAGCTTCGCCTCCCGGACCGCATACGACTTGTGCTGGTAGTCGTCTTCGACGATCGTCTTCAGTTCATTCCGGCTGATCGGGACGGCAATCTCCCGCAGGCTTGACGCGGCCAGCGAAGCGGATTCCTTGTGCAGCCACACCGGCACCAAATCACGCCCGTCGACCGACGATCCACGGACCAGCCATGCCCGCTGCACGGGAGGTACCTGCACCACCTCGGCCAGAATCTCGCGGAAATCATCAGCGGTAACCAGCTGAGTACGATTCGCACGGCCTTCTGAGTCGAATTCCAGTCCTTCGCGCTCCAGTACCTCTCGCGGGTCGTCGGTCCGGTTGGGCCGCGCCCACGAAAAATGTAGTGGAATTTCTCCCTGGTCGGAAAGCACTCGGTGGGAGGTTGAGGACGGGTGCTCATCGAAGAATCGGCCGACCCTCGACCTGATGTCGGGGTCAGCTAATTTCCTCAGCTCCTCAAGGGTGGTCCAAGTGCCCGGTTCAAGTCGTGCCATCGCTTCCGCAATGATCAACCAACTCCTGTCCGAGTACCGCTGACGAGATGTCGGCCGCCGAGCGCGATACTCACGCATCAGTTCCTCGTACAGTTCAACGCCGGGAAAGTCATCCAGCGCCTGAATGCCCATCTCTGTGATCGACCAGGCGCCCCGCTTGGTCAGCCATCCGATGACCCCAGCCTCGCTGGTGCGAAATCCTAGCTGCACTCGCCAGCGGACGCGGCCGCCCGAGTCGACGACAGCCAATCCGGGAGGGATATCGACACGGCGCTCGACCTCGTCCATCACTTCCTGACGGGTCAGCGGTCGGTCCGTGTCACGCAGCACCTCCAGAGCTGAGCGGATGAGCGGCGCGATGCGTTCGGCGTAGGTCGACACTGTGACGCCCTTCTGTTCAGTTGTCAGTCCGGTTGTCAGTCCGTGCGGGGTGACGGGGACCGTGGCCTGGTGGAGGGGCAAGGACAGTCCGGTACGGTTTCTGCTCGGCGATCGCGTCGCTCATGGCATCGTAAATCTCAACGATCGACTTCTTGGTGCGCGCGAACAGGTCAGGATTGACGTTCCGGAACGCCCGGAAAGTGTCCATAATGTAGTCGACGTCGTCCCGGGGCACCCCGTAGAGATGAAAGTAGGCCGCGTCGAGTTCGGCCCGAAGCCAGAATCGCCGCTCCTCATCCCAGCGGTACGGCGGACCGTCGTCGCCGTGATCGTGGGCGAACGCCGCCATGCCGTACGAGGTGTACGCCAACTCCAGCGCTCGCGCTCGCACCCAGTTGTCCAGTTGCTCACCGCTGTCCCACGAGCAGTCCTTCTCGTACGCCGAAGGCGGCAATACGGGAAGCTGCTTAAAGATGAAATACTTCAAGGACGTGCCGGAGACCTTCTGCCGGGCACAGAAGTCGAGCACGAATGACGACAGGTTGGCCTGGAGGAGGAGGCCACTTCTCTGAGGGAGCGCCAGGAGGAACTTGTCGCCCACCGCGGCACGTGGGATCGCCGTGCTGATCACTGTGCGGGTGTCGGAGCTGCGGCAGATGTCGCGCCAGCCGAGCAGCCAGTCGCGGTCCCACTGGAGGACTCGGCGATTACCACGTGACCCTTCAACAGGGCGGAGCCGAGCTGTGACCTCCCTCTCGGGCACCCAGTACGACGGAGTCGTAGCATAGGCCGGGTTGTCCTTGTCCTCCGGTGTGGAACGGGGGAGGGTGCCTTTGTTAAGTTGCGCCTGAGTCGCGCCTTTGTAGGTGCTGAACCGGTCATCGAAGTGGTGCAACATCTTCGCTTCGTACAGCGGCAGCAGCCGTTCACCGTCGCGAACAAGAATGTTGCCCGTAGGTTCCCAGCCGGCGTCGAGCATGTCCTGGAAGGTCTCGTTGTCGGCGGCGCTGGGCCGGAACAGGCCGGAGTCGTTTGCCATGTCCAGCATGCGAAGGAAAGAGAGACCCCAAGGGTTGATCCCTTCTCCGCTGCTGGCGGACTCTTGCCAGAGGACGGGGATGCGACGGTAGATGCCAATCGTGATGTCGGCGTTGCGCTTGAAGTCGAAGACCGGGAGGGTGCCGGTGTTCGGGTTCAGCCGGATGATGTCCTCGGGCGTCAGCGTGAACCGGCGTTCGGCGATCTGTGGGACTTGTCGGGCCCGGAACGCCAGGGCGATCCGCTGCTGAGGGGCGAGGCGGCCCGATGCGCTCCATAGGCAGAACCGGAACTGGTTATGAACGTTAGGAAAGACCTTTTCCTCGTTCTCGAAGTCATACAGTGAGGCGAGCGTCTTGGTCTCCACCATGTCCTTGAAGAAGAACTGGGTGGTGGCATCGGTCGCGATGCCGGTGGGCAGGACCATCCCGACCCGGCCGTGCGGGGAGGTGATCATCCTGCCGGTCTCGGCAAACACGGCGTAGGTGTTGATGTCGCCCCGGCCGGTCAGTGGATAGCGGCCGGAGTCTCGCAGAAGCAGTGTGGTGCCGTCCGCTTGCCGCAGTTCGTTAGCGAACGCGGCGTAGAGGTTACGGTCGGCCTCCTCTTCGCTGTCCTTGAGCGTGGCGATGGCCCTCTTACGGGCGGCAGCGTTCTTGGCGCCCGCGATCTCTTCGCTGCGCGAGGCGAAGAACTCCTTCTCCTGAATCTTTACCCGCTCCCAGGGCGGGTTGCCGATGACGCAAGTGAAGCCGCCGTTCCAGCCGGTACGCGGATCCTCCCGGCCGTCTTGCGATACCTGGAACAGGTGCGGGAACTCCACGTGCCAGTGGAAGAACCGGTAGTCCTTGCTGAGGTCGTCGACCCGGCTGGCGATCCGGCGTTGGCGCTCGTCGTACTCTTCGCCACCGATCCAGTCCAGGGCAGATTGAGTGATCGCGGACAGGCGGGTCTCGGGGGTGAGCGCTTGTACGAATGCGGCGCACCAGGCATCGGCGACACGCTTGGCCGATCGGCGATCGGTGTCGATCAAGCGCAGCCTGCGCCGTTGCACAACGGCTCCGGTGAGCTCGTTGGGTAAGGCGGTGACGATTTCACGGGTGTTTGTTGCGATCTTCGAGTTGGAACGGTCGAGATTGGTCTCGTCGAACAGGCTGTCCTGGACAAGGCCGTGGGATCGTTGGTCCTGCTGGGTCGCGCTCTCCTTGGCCACGGCCGAGGCGACCATTCGGTCGTCGCCTTCAATCGGCTTGAACGCCTCCTTGGGGATGCCTCTCTCGATCAGGGCTGGCGTGGTGCCGAGTAGGGCGTTGCCGACGCGGATGTTGGTGTCGAGGAACGCCAAAGGCTTACCGGGTTCAACCGACTCGATCCACAGCGACACCTTGGCCAGTTCGGCGGCCATCTCGTTGAGATCCACACCGTAGATGCACCGCGACACGACCTCACGCATCGCTCGCCGTGCGAGATCGGGGGAAGGTTCGTCCTCGCCGGAGCGGATCTGCGCGACACGTCGGGCGATCCGGCGAGCGGCCGCGACGAGGAAGTGACCCGAACCGCAGGCCGGGTCGCAGACCGTGACATCCAGCAGGGCTTCGACCTTGGCCTCAACCGTGTCGGCGCCGCTCGCGGCTTCGTCCAGCACGGGGTCGAGCGCGGTGTCGAGCAGTGCTTCAGTCAGTGATGAGGGTGTGTAGTAGGAGCCGGTGTTCTTCCGGTCGCTGCCGTCCGCTTTCAGCAGAGTAAACGTGCGCGCGGCGGCGTCGAGGTCGACGTGGAACTCGAGCAGCCACTCGTAGACGCTGCCCAACTCCTCCGAGTCGAGCTCGCGGAAGTTGACCGGCCGGCGCTGGGATTGGGAGTCCACGACGGCCAGATAGCGAATGGCCTTGAGCAGGTATCCGTTCTCGATCCGCATGTCCTCCAGCGGCGCGTCCAGTTCGTCTGGTCGGCTTGATTCCAGGACTGTCTCGTCGTCCAGTCGCGTGATGCGCTCGAACAGGCCACCGAGGCCGGGGATCGCCAGTTCGGGGCGGCCGTCCTCCTCGCCGAGCCCTCGCAGCACGAGTTGCACGGTCTCCCAGAGGTCGTCGTGGTGATCGGTGCCGCCTCGGATGGCACGGTCGCGCAGTCGCTGTGCCGAGAAGTACCGGGTGTAACGGTCACGTGCGGCCAGGATTTGCTTGCGTTCGCCGGCATGGGCCGGGTCCTCCGGGACCGGGATCAGCAGGACGTCGCGGTCCTCGGCCACGAACCAGAACAGCAGCCGGTAGACAAGGCGCAGGATCGCCCGGTTGTAGTCCTCCTTGCTGAGCCGACCGAGCCTGCCTGGCCTCCCCTTATCCCCGGTCGCCTGGACGGAGTCCGGTAACGACGTCCGACCTTCGAGCTGTCTGCGCAGCCGGTCGTTGGAGGCGTGCCTGAGAAGGCCTGTGCCGAGGGTGTTGATGGCCTCTTCAACGCCCTTGCGTAGCCGGGCCAGGGCACGTTCGCCGACCTGGACGGCGTCGGACCGCCAGCGCTCCAGCCAGCAGTCGGCAGGGGTCTTGTCGGCGGGTATGGCGAAGCGGGACGCGTGGGCGAGGCGAAACAGCAGGACGAAGTCGGCGAACAGCTGCTCGGAGAAGATCAGCTCAAGGTCGAACTCGACGAACGCCGACCCGGCCAGCGAGCGGGAGTCGCGCAGCAGCCGCAGCTTGCTGCCGTTGGACAGGATCGCCCACAGGTGGTCATCGCTGCGGTTCAGCAGCTCCTGCACCATCGACTGCGGCGCCTGTGCGGTGATGCGCGGGGTGCGGTGGTCGAGGTCGACGTTCCAGCCGAGCAGGTGGATAGGGACGTGCTCCCAGCGGTGGCTGACGGGATAGGAGACGCCGTCGATCGTGAGGCCGGCAGCAGGGGTCAGGTGGCCGTAGTCGAGCTGGCGTAACAGCGGGATGAGCCACCGGTCGCGGGTACGTGGTGCCCGGCCCTCCTGGGCGGCCTTCTCTCTTTCTTTGGTGAACGCTTGCCAGGCGCCGTTTAGGTAGTCGAAGGCGCGGGCGGCGGCCTCGCGGACGTTCTCATGCGGGAGCAGTCCGTATGTTTCCGGCTCGCGGCCGGGCAGCGCGCTCTCTCCGGATTTGGCTTCAAGGACCCTGTTGAACAGGTCGGCCGGGAGCAGCCCTCCGGCCGTACGGACGGAAGGGAACGGTGAGCGGCTCATACGCTGTCCTCGCCTTCGACTCGGATCGGCATGAGCGGGGCACTGTGCTCGGTGGTTCGTTCGCTTCGCTCTCTCACGAGGTGACTCCGGGGACGGCCGGGAGGTAGATGTAGACGCCGAGCAGGTCGGCAGGCTTGTTCGCAGTAACGGTGATCTTGCTGCTTCCGCTCTGCCGGGCGGCGGCCCGTACCCGGGCATGCGAGTCGCGCAGCCGTTCGGCCAGCGCCTCTGCTTCGGCATCCAGGGCGGGTTCCAGGTGCCACATCAGCCGAGGCTTGGTCTGCTCGAGGCCGTCAGGCTGCTGGCGGGTTTCGAGGGCGAGCAGCCGGTCAAGGTCGTCGCGGGCGAAGTCAGGAGCGACGTTGCCGTCGGGCTGGGCCACCAGCAGCGCCTCGACTTCGTCCTGTGACAGCCATCCGGGGTGGTCCGGTTTGCCGCGGAAGGCAAGCACGCGCGCTTCCTCCGCGACGAGGGGTTTCTTGCCGTCCTTCACGGAGAGTTCCAGGTGCATCCGGAACCGGGTAAGCAGCAGCGTCGTACGGCGCTGCACGGCATGGGTGCGCATGACCCCGAAGCGGCTCGGCCGTTCAGAGGTGGGCCAGGGGATCGTACGGTCCAGCGCTGCGTCCAGCACATAGCGGGCGATCGCGCCGATGGACGGGTCGGTGCGGTCGAGGTGAGCGTGACGGCGCGGTACCGGGAGGGCACGGTGGAACGGCAGAGGCTGAGCCTGTCCGGGCGGGAGGGTGTCGCGCAGGCCGTTCGGCAGGGTCGCGGTGACCGCTGTGAAGCCGTACTCCTGGTTCGTCAGGGACGAGCCGAGCGCGTCAAGGGCCTCGCGCGTGAACGTCTCGATTTCGCCGGAGGAGCCGAGGCTGGCGCGGATCTCGGCCAGTTCTCGGGCGACTTCGTCCGGCTTGATGCCGACCTGGGCGAACTTGGTGCGGGACGCCCGTTCCTTGGCGGCAGAGCTCTCCCACTCGGCGTGCAGGTCGCCCGCGCCCAACCCGTCGAGGGGAAGCTGTTGCCAGGTCTCGCCGCCCGAAGTCAGCAGCTCCTCCATCAGGGCTTCGACGACCTGGTTGGAGGAATTCGGTACCGGGACGCTGACGCCCAGGCTCTTACGGATCTCCTCATGCTTGCGGATGAGGACACGCATGACGATCTCGTCGATCAGGTTGTCCGCGCCGATGATGGTGACCGCGCGGACCTTGTCGGCGGGCTGTCCGAACCGGTCGACGCGGCCTTCGCGTTGCTCATGGCGGGTGGGGTTCCACGCCAGGTCGTAGTGGACGACGGCCTGGAAGGCGTCCTGCAGGTTGACGCCTTCTGACAGGCAGTCGGTGGCGACCAAGACGTGGCGGCCCTCCGTCGCGCTGAGCTCGCCGATGCGGGCCTCTCGCTCGCTGGGTGGGAGCATGCCGGTGACGCAGCCGACGTGCGCCGCGGTGCCGAGCGCCGTTCGGAGGTGTTCGGCGACGTATTCGGCGGTGTCGATGAACCGACAGAACACGATGGGGTCGTAGCCGTCGGCAAGCAGCCCCTGGACCACGTCTTTGACCTTGGTGAGTTTGGAGTCACCCTTCCCGGCCAGTGCGCCCGCCTGCTTGGCGAAACGCAGCAGACGGGCTCGTTCGGTATGGTCGTCGTCCTTGAGATCATCGGCGCCGGGGAGGACATCGACCGACTCGGAGGCCTCGTCCTCGGCCATGTCCAGGACGGTGGCGCGGCCGAGCCGGTCGGCCTCTTCCGTGGTCTCGGATCCCACACTCTTAGCCCGGGTCTGCAAGGTGGCGGCCGCGGCCTGTGGAGAGGAGGCCAGCGCCCGCAGCAACGCCAGCACCGACCAGTAGCGCACCCTCTGGCGCACCTGGTCGCGAGATGCGCCGCGGATTGTCTCCTTGGCGTAGGCGAGGACCTGACGGAACAGCTTGCGGTAGTCGTCGGTGAGGTAGTAACGCTCCTCGTGAGTCTCCCGGTCGGACGGGAACTTGGTCTCTTCATCCAGGTATTTCCGGATGTCGCCGCGTCGGCGCTGCACCATGTAGCGGGCCAGTTCGTCGCGACCCTTCGCGTCGTTGAGGTCCAGGCCGGGCAGGGCGGGGTCGAGCAGGCCGATCAGGTTGCGGAAGCCCTCGTCCTTGCCGCTGTGCGGGGTGGCGGTGACCAGCAGCAGGTGGCGGTCGGCCTTGCCGGCCAGCTCACGGATAAGGTCATAACGCTGGGTGCGGCCGCCGCCCGTCGAGCCGTCCGCCACGCACGTATGTGCCTCGTCCACGATCACCAGGTCGGGGCACGATTGGATGAACTCCTTCATCCGTGCCGGCGATTTGATGAAGTCCGTGGAGACGACCGTGTGCCGGTAGTAATGGAAGATCGACTCGTCGTCGGCCAGGACGGCGTTCTTGTGTAATCGTTTGACCGTGCTTGGCAGGACCAGCTCGGCGTCGATCCTGAACTTCTCGGCGAGTTCCTGCTGCCACTGCTCGGCGAGCGCAGGGCTGCACAGCACGGTCAGGCCGGTGGCGGTGCCCTGGGCGAGCAGTTCGGCGGCGATCAGGGACGCCTCGATGGTCTTGCCGATGCCGACGTCGTCGGCGATGAGCAGCCGCACGGTCTGCTGGCGTAGCGCCATCAGCAGCGGCACCAGTTGGTACGGCCGCGGTTCGACCGCAAGGCCGGCCAAGGATCGGAACGGACCGGCAGTCGCGCGGAACCCGACGCGCAGCGCCGTACGCAACAACCCGGCGCTCACCGAATTGCCGGCGTCGTCCGCATCCGGAGGCGGGAACGTGGCCGGGGTGACGGTCTCGAGGTCGGTCAGGATGCCGGCGATCTCGTCGTCGCCACCGCCCAGTGGTCGGGCGACCAAGAATCCCGGGGTGGTCTCGGGCAGCACGACCCAGTCGCGGCCACGGGCGCGGACCAGAGATCCAGGACTGTAGACGGTGCGGGGGGTCACCGCTGCTCCCTTCGGCTTGTACCGAAGACACTCGGGTATTTTTTGACGATCTGGGAGAAGTCCCCACCGTAGGGGACTCGTACGACACTCCACCCTAGATCGCGGAGCTCGTCTTCCGCGTCCTCGTCGCGGCCGGGACCGGCGGCGTTACCGTGGCCGTCGACGAACACCGCGACCGGCCCGGTCGGGGTGTTGTAGACCATTTCGGGCCGTGCGCCGTTCACCTCGGCGTTGAGGGTGTCCGGGGCGCGGTACTCCCATTCCTCCAGCCAGCACACGAACGCGTGCAGCGGATCGTTGGGCTCGGCGTCGAAGCGAACCGGTTCCCATATGTCCTGTGCCCCCGTCGTCGGAGGTTCCGGGACGCGGGCCTGGGCGAGCGCCAGCAGCAGATCACGGGTCAGATGCCGGTCGATCTGCTCGTGCCTGCCCTGATTGCCGAACGACAGCAGGCAGTCGTAGCAGGCCTTGGCGCATCGCTCCCCATTGATCGCGCCTCCGGTGTCCTCTCCGGTGTCGGGGTCGAAGTGGGCGATCTGTAATGCCCGGCGGGCGGCCTTGGCGAGGGCGTCGTCCTCCATGACCAGTCGGCGTAACACGCCCGCGCCGCCCTCGGAGCTCTCGATGAACAACGCCCGGCCCCGGTGCGCCTCATCGGGCAGCAGCTCGCTGGTCAGTTCGCTGTCTTCGAGCTGGAACTCCGCCTCGATCCCGCGCTCCAGCGCGTACATGAAGCTGATCGCGGCTTCGTCGCTCACGGGCGAGGTCATGCGAGTCACCAGGATGTTCCGGCGATCCTCGACGTACGGGATGACCTGCTGTTTGGCCTCGACCCGGCTGGCGTCATCGATGGGACTGGGATCGGGCGTCAGCGCGTCCTTCTCCGATAACCATCGGCCGGTCTGGACGTTGATCCAGAACCCGTCACCGGTGTTCCGCTTGCGTCCCATGTTGGTGACCCGCACCGTTGCGGTGTCCCCGTACTGCAGTTGCAAGACCGCGCTGCCCCGTACAGCTGTTGCGTCGAGGCGCCCGGGACGCACGCCGTGATCATTGAACCGATAGGAGGTGATCAGGTCGTATCCGGCGCGGCGCCGCTCTTCCTCATCGGAGGAGATCCGGTCGCGACGGATCGTCTTCACGGTCTGCAGCCGCAGCAGCCGATGCATGGTCTTGCCGAGGCGTCCGCCGCAGGATTCGCACACGTCGATGCCGACGACCGAGTCGTGCAGGTAGCCGCAGAACTCGCAACGCCGCGCCGACTTGGTGTCCAGCCCGCCGCCGCCCTGTTCGTTCGGTGCGAGCTGGACCTCCTTGACCTGGTAGCGCGACCCCTCGTGGTAGATGAGCGCGTCCGGGCCGAACTCGCGGATCGCGATGAACCGTGGCCGGTGGATGAATTCGACCTCGGTGGTCTTGCCCTTGCGGGCGGCGATGTAGGCGCGTAGCGGCAGGCGAGGGAAGGAATAACCGGGCAGGAATCCTTCCGAGGCCAGGTACCGGTAAGAGTAGAAGTCGGTCTGGAAGTCCGCTGAGTCCTCGTTACGCAGCAGCTTGAGCTGGTTCTCGGCTTCTCGGCGTCGCGCGGTCGCGATGTCGCGATCCTTCTTGCCGGTGGAATGGTCACCGATGATGCGGTGCTGCTCCTCCCGTTCGGCCTGGGCCGTACGGTAGAGCTCACGCCAGCGGTCGAAGGCCGCGTCGAACTCCTTCGGGGCGTCGTGGACGGTCCGGTCGATCCAGTCGTCGTGCCACCACGAGGTGACCTGTAACTCACTGGCCCGTTCCGCCAGTACCGCGCGCGTCCGCTCACCGGCCCGTTGTTGGGCGTGCGTGCCGGCCACCGCCATGCGCGCCCTCGGTAACAAGGGGAAGCCGGGTACGTCGACGTCGAGGATCCCGCTGATCGAGCTGTCGAGTGGCAGCCCGGTCTCGGCCAGCCAGATCGCGTGCACGTGGGAGCGGATCAGATCCTCGTTGGTGAGGTCGAGCCGGGGCGCGGCCACCGAGCCGCCCACCATCTGGTCGCGGTGGCGGAAGTAGTACTGGTCGTGGGCGTTGCCGGTGGCGCAGTAAGTGACAACCAATGCCGGCTGTCCCGACCGGCCCGCACGGCCCGCACGCTGCGCGTAGTTGGCAGGGGTCAGCGGAACGTTGCGCATTCCGACCGCGTTCAGGCCGGCGATGTCGATACCCAGCTCCATCGTGGGCGAGCAGTACAGCACCTGGAGGTCACCCTCGCGGAACTGCTCCTCACGGATGGTCCGCAGCTCGTTCATGACCTGCGCGGTGTGCTCACGCGCCTGCAACCCGGCCAGATTGGCGGCCTTCTCCCGGTACAGACGCTGGAAGAACGGATTGACCCGCGGGCCCGTGTCGGCCGCGACGTGCTTGCGGATGCGGTCCTCGGCGCCGGACCTGCCGTCGCCCAGCCGCCAGATGACCGACGATGCCTTGAGCTGGTAGCCGTCCCGCTCCATGGTCAGGATGCCGCAGCGTTCGAGGATCGCCAGCATGTCGCGGATCATCGCGTGCGCGTCATCCCGCGCGAGGCCCGTGTGCTCGCGCAGCAGGTACTTGCCGTAGGCGCCGAAGCCGGTCAGGTGCAGGTCGCGGGTGGACCGCATGCCACCGTGCCGACCGGCGCGCGGGTATGCGACCGCGGCGTAGACCACGTTCTCGGTCTGCTCCATCGCCCACGGATCCTTGAGGTAGTGACGGCTCTCCTCCTTGATCTGCATGAAGCCCGGCTCGGTCAGGCAGTCCGCGTCGATGGCCAGAACGCGGCGCAGCTCATCCAGCAGGGTCCGTAGAAGCTCCTCGCGCAGTCCGGGCCGGTCGTCGCGCAGTGCGTAGTGCGCACCGTCCCACAGATCCTGGGCTGCGGCGATGTCCGGCAGATCCAGGTAGTCGACCTTGAGCAGCCCGGTCTGCTCGAGGTTGGGCATCGTGATCCGCCAGCCGCGCTCCAGATCCAGGTACAGCCGGTAGTTGATGAGCTGGCGCAGCGCCTTCCACGTGTTGCGCTCCGCGGTGAACCTGGCCTCGGGGTTCTGCGCGAAATCGGCGAACTCAAGGTTCAGGGCCTCTGTCACCTTCTGGGCGATCACCTCGTGCGTAAGTCCCTCCGGAGCCGCCTGAAGCGCCCGATACAGGGCGCCACGCAGCTGGACGACCTGCACGAAGTCATTGAAATGACCGGCCTGCAGGCTGGCGTCCTGCCGGTTGTCAGTGAAGGCCAGCAGCTTCCGCTGGGATTTCCCCAGCTCCACGTCTTCGCGCAAGGTGCGGACCACGGTCGAGCTGATCACGCTGGTGGCCGAGCTGCGGCCTTCCACCGCGAGCGACCCCAGCTTCGCGAAGTCGTTGCCGCGAACCTGCTCATACGACGTACGGCACGCCAGACAGAACATGAACGGCGCGGCGATGTAGGCGGCGCGAGTGCCGTCCTCCCTCAGGTGGCCGTCGGGGGCGACATGCACGATCTCGGGGAGATACTTCCGCTTGGCCGCGATGATGCCGGGGGAGCCGTCGCCGGAGGTCTCCAGCCACGACTCCGGCACTCGTTGATCGTCTATGGCGATCCTCGTGGTGTCCGGCCACGGGAAATCGCTGGAGATATAGAGGTAGCCGTTCAGCTCCTCGCCGCTGGAATCGATGTCGCGGCGCGAGGTGAACCGGGTGGTCCCCTTGTCGTCGATCCGCCGCACGGTCAGGTATTCCTGACCGCACTCCCGGCAGAACGACGCCGGGATCAGGATGTGATCTTCCTTGCCCGGCTTGGGGACCACCGTCTGGTAGCGGCTGGTGATGTACCGGACGTCCTCCGGCTCGATGCTCAGGTGGACGTCGTCGCCCTTGGACAGGAACTGATGCAGCCGAAACGCGAACACCGGCCTTTGAGTCCGCGGATTGTCGATCGCCGCGCCCCGCTTCAGCGTCTCCTGGATCGCCGCCGCGCACTCCTCCGGTGTGTGTCCAGTGAGCGTGGCCAGATCGTGGGCTGCCTCGCGGACCGTGCGGGGCCGGGGTGGGCGTGTCAGGGTGCCAGTGACCGGATCGGCGACCACGCCGAACTGAGCTTCCACCCACGCGGCCAGCGGATCGGCGACGAAGCTGTCATAGTCCTGCTCGGGAATCTTGAGACCGGTGACGGAACCCGGATCGGCCGTGGTGGCACGCTCCAACGTCTCGCCGATGACGTGCGCACGTGCGACCGGCATGCCGAACAGCCGGGTCGCCGTCTCGGCCACCTTCGTGCGGCGGTGCTGCTCGCCGCCCTCGGTCGTCATCGTCGCCGATGTGCCGACGCACTGGATCTCGTCAGCCTCGCAGGCATCCCGTACCCGGCGGACCAGCATCGCGACATCCGCGCCCTGCCGGCCGCGGTAGGTGTGCAACTCGTCGAGCACCAGCCAGCGCAGGCCACGCGCCGCGGTGATCAGGTGGTCCCGTTCATAAGGCCGGGTCAGGACCAAATCGAGCATGACGTAGTTGGTCAGGAGGATGTCCGGGGGATCGGCGAGGATCTGCCGCCGCTCGTGCTCCTTCTCCTGGCCGGTGTAGCGGCGGAACGTCACCGGCTCACAGCCAGGGCCATACCCCTCTTTTAGGAACTTGTCGAGCTCGTGCACCTGGCTGTTGGCCAGGGCGTTCATCGGATACACGATGATCGCCTTAACACCAGGCCGGTAGGCGCCGCGCTCCTTCTGCCGTAGCACCCAGTCCACAATCGGGACGATGTAGCTGAGGCTCTTGCCCGACCCGGTACCGGTGGTGAGCACGTAGCTCGCGCCGGTCCGGGCGATCTCCACAGCTTCGCGCTGGTGACGGTGCAGGTTCAGCACGTGGCCCTGTGAGGAGTCATCCTTACCGACTCGGAAAATCCGCTCACACTCCATAGTGAGCAGGTCACGTTTGATGAGATCCGTCACGGAGCCGCCGGGCGCGAAGTTCGGGTTCAGTGACAGATACGGGTCCGGCCACTGGTCGCCCTCGGCGAGCCTCCTCCGTACGTGCTCCTTGATCCTCTCGTCTTCGATCTCGGTGAACCCCGAGGTGAAGGCTGCATAATCGGCGATCAGCTGCTCATGAACCTTGAAGACGTCCATTCCGCCCGTATTCTGCGATCTTCGGATCTAGTGAAGAAGCACGTTACCTCCCGACTCGCCTGCCGTTAAGGCGTTTGCCGATAGGGAACCCTCTCTGTCATCAGCCTCCCGTTACGCATCGTTACATGACGTCGTCAGGGCATCGCGCGGGATCAAACCCCGGTTCCCGGAGGCACTACGGTGTCGATCACGGATACGGGCGCCCCATACTTGCTGATCCCGAGCGACGGCAGGCGATCACTTGGGTGCTGGGGGAGCAGCGGATCGTTGCCCCGCCGACCTCCCGATTCCAGGTGGTTGCGCTGCGGCCGGCGGGTGAGTTGCTGGCTGGTTACACGTCACAAGGTGTGTACCGCGGATCCGACGCGTGACCACAGGACTTGACCGCGCCTCATACGTGATGTGGGCCGACATCACCGGGACGGCGATACTGCCCAGCGAGGCCAGGGGACGCAACGTTCGATCACTGGATAGACCTCTCCCATCAGGTCAGGACACGGAGTTCCGGGCAGTAGTGTGCGAGGAGGACTCGGGTGAGCTGCTCGCCTCGGATCGTCAGGTTGTGGAAATCCTCGGCCGGGATGGCTCGGAAGTTGGTCGGGTAGGTGATGACCTTCTCGCGAGAGACGTAGTCGGCGACTGGTACGGGCAGGTTGCGGTCCTGCATGGCGAGGTAGGCGTGAAGGAAGCCGCGGATGGTGCCGTGCTGGGCCGCCAAATTCAGCTGTGCGCGGGCGGCGTCCTGGGTCTTGTTGTATGTGATATCGAAGCTGCGTGCCAGCCGTGGCAGGAGGTACGGTGCGCCGTGCTTGGTCTTCCGGCCTCGTCCGGCGTCGATGGCGAAGACGTAGTCGAGGTCGTACACGTGCTCGGTATGAGCTCGAGAGCGGCCCGGTTGCAGTGCGCTCAGGCCTAGATTGTCGTACACACCGCCATCGGTCATCGCGACCGTGTGGGGAGTGGTACGCCCCTGGTTATCTTGGAACTCGTAAGTCCTGACAAGAGAAGGCAGCAGGATCGGGAACGCTGCAGACGCGGCCACGGCGTCCGCGACCGGGATCGGTCCGCGTATGGGTCCGATGGCCGAGCAGGCGCTGGCGTGGCTGCCGAACCGGACGGCGTTCGTGGTGATCAGGTCGGTGGCGGTGATGACCGTGGCCAGGTTCGGGTGGGTGACGTCAGTAATGTCCCGGGAGCCAAAGGGCCGCGCCTTGAGCGCGGCGACCAGGGCCTCGGTCCTGGCGTGTGTGCGGAGCCGCTGTCCGGGAAGTCCGGGGAACGCTTGGATCTTGCTGGCCATGCCCTTGATCATCCGCCGCGGCGCTAGCGCGCGTTTGGCGAGTTCCCCCTGCAGGCCTCGCCTGACCAGGGTGGTGACGTCGTCATCAAACTCGTCGAAGTTGGCGGGGCCGTAGGCCCACATGGCGGCAAGGAGGCTGCCGCCGCTGATCCCAGAGACGACCTTTACTTGAGAGAGCAGACCGCAGTCGTGCATCGTGCGCATGGCCCCCAGCCCGAAAGCGGTCGCGCGGAAGCCGCCGCCGGATAGGGCGAGCCCGATCGCGGGCTTGTCGTTCACCAGCATCTCCATCTAAGGCGGCGTCTTTGTACCTGGCCATCCGCCTCCGACGCGGGATAGCTGTAACCGCCGGTGAAGTAGCGGCCGGGGGGACGATCTGTTTGGCCGGGTTGAGGTTCCGTGTTCGCTGGCTGCCGGTTCTCAACGATTCTGACGTAGATGTGCGGGTTGCTGGCGCCGCCCCTCCAGGCGTTCCATACGAATTCGGGCCCGCCGAGGATTAGCATCACAGCACGTCGGCTTCCTCCCACGAAGGAGGTGATCGTCGCCATGCCCGCTTCGTCGATGGCACTCGGTCGTGCCTGCCCATAGGGATGGGTATGCCACATTCCGACGAAGGTAGTGAGTCCCTTGGTACGTCGATTGTGGTGATCGATGAGTTCCTGGGCTCCGACGGCCCCATGCTCGAAGTACTCCTCCGACAGGAGGCTGTCGGGCGGAGGCCCAGTGGCGACATCGATATGAACAACGCCGACCGCGTCGTCGAAGGCGCCAAGGAGCATTCCGCCGGTTTCGATCCTGGGGCTGCGGACGCGGGCGCCGCGACGGGTCTCGATCCGCATCTGGGCGAGGGCGTCCCCGCAGATTCTCACTTCATAGCCCGATTCCGGGTCGACGCAGATCAGATCGTCGTCCCAGGTGAGGAGAGGGGTACGCGTGTGGCCTCGTGCCCGGACGGAAGGCTGGTGCACCGCCGCGGCTGTCATCGCCGCCCGTTCGCGAGGATCGGTCGAAACGATCTTAAGGGCCTGAATGATCATGCTGGCTGCAAGGTTGCCGATGTCGGCCGAGGAGGCGACGAAGGTGGGTGCCGAACAACCGGGCTCCGGAAAGAACATCTCGGTGCGGGGCGGGTCAGGGAAAAAGTCGTCGGCTACGTCTTTCCATGTACTCTCCTGCGGTCCGCGCGCACGAATCGCGGTTCTCCGCAGCACGTCATGGCCTGCGCCGGTGGCCATGGGGGACGAGACAGTGAGCAGGCCATGATCAGCGCGATGTCCGATGATCATTGTGACGACCGGTGGCCAGTCGTACCGGCTACCCTTTCGCGCTCGTTCTAGGGCGGCACGCACGCCGATGTCGGCCGTCGCGTCGATGACCAGGTCGAAGTCCTCTGGGGTGAACGAGGAGGCCACGAGGATGGCGATTGCGTCCAGGTGGACAGCGATCGTGGTGGGCTCGCGGGTGAGGGTGTTCAGCCGGGCGGCGAGGGCACGTGCCTTGGACTGGCCGATGTCGTTGTAGGTGTAGGGCTGGCGGACCAGGATGCCGGGGTTGACAGTCCTCCGGTCGACGACCGTCAGGGTCTTGGTGCCGGCCCGGACGCAATGTTCGGCGACGGGTGCGCCCAATGCGCCCACACCCAAGACGAGGACCCGCTTTCCGTGCAACCAGGACAAAGGCGTGCCCTCATCGCGGCGACGGGTGACCTCGGGGCGGGCCTCATGCACGGTCATCCACCGCACGGCCGCGGTGTCGAGCCACCTGTGGGCCAAGTCTCGGACCTTGCCGGTGATCTCCTTGTTGTCGAGTTCCTCGGCGCGTCCCAGCAACGAGGCGATGTCCGCGCCAAAGGCATCAAGGTTCCAGGCGACGAGATGCGCGAGTCTCGTGTCGCCTTCGATTCGCCTGGACGGGGTGCCTAGCAGCATGGTCACGGGATCGGCGTTGGGATCGTCGGTTTCGGGATCCTCCGTCCACCGCAGCAGCCGGTTCAGCCTGCTGCTCCAGGTGAGGTCCCGCAACAGGGAATCACGTGCGTAGCCGATCCTCTCCAGTCCTGCGGCGAGCTCGCTCGCGCTGGATGGGTACTCCCACGTGATGTGGTCGTTAACCAGCATGACGGGAATGAGGAAACACGGTCGTCCCTGCTCGTCGACCGCCCGAACGTCCTCAGAGAGGACGCGCTCGAAGGCCTCAAGCTCGTTGAGCCATTCGAGTACCTCGATGCGGCCGAAGTCTCTGATGCACCAGGCGAACATCGTCGAAGGTCCGGGGGTGGCGTGCTGCTCCCAAGGCGCGCGCGGGCCAAGGTCGGGATGGACGATGATGTGGCCGGCCTCTGCTGACGGGTACACCGCTGGCGGGTGGAGCGGCTGCCCATCGGGGTCGAGGGTGCCCGCAGCGGCCCTTTCCAGCCAGGTCACCAGCCTGTCGAGGAGCCCGCGGATCCCGTCGGAGGGGTTCCATTCCACCGACGCGGCCGCGTACAGGCACAGGTGGCTGCCCCAGTTGACATGGGGAGTCCCCCGCCAGCGGTCGTGGAGAACCCGTACCGTGGGGGGCGTGAACGGAAACGTGTCCGGAATGATCAGCCGGAATCGTTCCCGACTGCGCAGCCTGATACCCGGACCGCGCGGAATATCGCGCAGGTCCAGGGCGATCACCAGATCGTTCTCCTTCTCGGCACGTTCGGGCAGCACCTCCACGACACCGTTGCTCACCGTGGCTAAAGCGGCGAGCTGACGGGCGGCGAGCTCGTAGCCGGAATGGCTCACCGGCCGAATCCCACGGGCGGGGGGGCGACGTCGCTAGCTCCGCGGTCGGCCGCGATCGCGGCACGGATCCTGTCAGGGCCTCTGGAGGTCTGGCCCCGAGCCTTGGCGATGTCACAACCGACCGCGGTGGCCGCTGACGTAATGACGGCCAGGCGCCGACCGCGCCGGAAGGCCTTGCCCTCGGTGACCGCCGTGCGGGCGGAGGCGACGGTCGCTTCGCGCAGGACGCGAGCACCGTCGGCGTCGACGGCGAACACGACCGGGGTAGGGGCGCCCGCGTCCGGCCACTCCATCGTGCAGATCAGCTCGTCGACGATCTCCTCATACTCATCGGCCGCCTTGCGATGCGGCGGATTCTTCCCAGGTTCGTCGCTGGAGGGGATCACCCCGCTGCTGGAGACCACGATGGCCCCGTGGCGGGAATGCCGGGCGAAGGCGTCCATGATGTCCTGCTGCAGCACGTCTTTGCCGTCCTGGGGGAGGAACATGACCTTCTTGGAGCAGTGGTGGGGTGCGAGGAGCACGTCCCACTCTAGGTAGTGGTTGCGCTTGTGCTTCTCGCTGTAGGTGAAGATTTTCATGATCGTCTCATGGGCGAGGTCACCGAACAGGAGGATCTTGCCGGTCTCCCCATCGGTCTCGGTGAGTGCCACCTGCATCGCCACCGAGGTGTCGTTGCGTTCGGCGGCGCAGTCGGCCGCGAACGGTGCGTGGATGAACGCCTCGAATCGTCCCTCGCACGACTGTCCGTCCAGGGTCGTGATCGACTTGCCGGGCCCGGACTTGTACTGCTCGGGGAGCTCGTCGTAGGCGTGCTTGTCGTGGTCGGTGTCGTAGCCGATCACAATGACGCGGTCGCCGCTGACGGGCTCCTTGCCCTCCTCGATCGCCTTCTTCACTGCCTTGACGCGTCGCTCGGCCTCGTCCTGGAACGCCTTGGCGTCCTCGCAGAGCTTCTCGTCTGCGGCCTGCTCGTACTCGCGCCACAGGCGCGGGGTGGCCCACAATTCGCCAATGTCGACCTTGTTCAGCAGGTCCGCGAACCCCAGACAGTGATCTTTATCGGCGTGCGTTAGGACGAATACCGCCAGATAGGGCCGATCGCCGACAGTGGGGAGTGCCTCCACGAGCCGGTCGACGACCGGCACCTCGGGATTGTCATCGTCGTCGGCCTTAGCCATGTCGTGCAGGTCGACCTGCACGACGACATCCTCGCTCACCACGATCGTGGTACTGTCGCCGGTCCCCACGGGCCAGAACACCACACCCATGTTCGGCAGATCTTCCGTCACGGATTCATCCTCCTCGAAACCGCTGATCCTCGCGTGTCGTCGGCCAAACGGGCAGACCGAGGGTGGCGCGGCACCCGGATCATGACGATCGCCACCACTATCGGACGCGCGATCATCGAACATGTTCGAATTTTCGAGCAAACCATAGCGGGTGGTGTTCGAGATGTCGAACGGTGATAGAAATAAAGACACGCCGAAACAGGAGCACGACATCATGCCGCGAACCCGAATCGACGTGCCGAAGCTCTACGCCGCGCTCGACATAGCCCGTCGCGAGCGTGACCGGTCCTGGCGACAACTGGCAACAGAGGTCGGGGTCAGTCCCTCGACCATGACCCGGTTGGCCAATGACTATCGGCCCGACGTCGACGCCTTCGCCGCCCTCGTACGCTGGCTTGGCGTACCCGCGGAAGAGTTCATGACCGAGGACGCCGATGCCCTGCAACACGAACCTGAACTCCTCGTCCAACTCGCCCCTCTGCTCAGGGCGCGTAGGGATCTTCGTGAGGAGGACGTGCGGTATCTCGAAGAGGTGATCGGCGCGGCTATGCGTAAATTCTCCGCCGAACGCGACATGCGGGCCGGGTGACGGTGCCGTAACGCTGGACACCGAGTTCTATGAAGGATCTTGCCGTCGGCGCCGAGGTGGACTTGCTCTCAACTCGTCGTTCCGTCCCTGCCGGCTGTGCTCCGACCACGGGTGTCGGTTATCAGTTCGAGGGCCTGTAGGAGTTCGAATGCCCAGCCGAACGATCGCGCGCTTCTCCGTGCTGCGCCCGGCATCCGGCCCGGTGGCAGTCGCCCTTCGTGGAGACCGAGGGGCGCAACGAGATTGGCCAGTCTACGCCGCCTTGGCGTATGTGGGGCAGTTATCCGCGGTGACCGAGAGGCGCAACCTCCGAAATCCGAGTGTGTCACTGGTGCCAGCGAGGATCCTCCCGTCTGAACGGTTCAGCTGTGACCTGGGTTCTGGGTGACAAACTGGGTGACAACGGGCGTGGACAAGGCTGGACGGTGGGGGACTGCTGGGGAATGTATGGGCAGGTCAGAGCGGGTGATGGTGCAGGCCCCACCACTGTCCGGTTTGACTTACAAGCGAGGGGTCACTGGTTCGAACCCAGTAGCGCCCACCAGCCAAAACGCCCCGTCTCCGATCTAGGAAACGGGGCATGGGCGACTAACCGGGTGACCAAGGATTTCGGGCCTCGGGAAGATGCCGACCCTGGCAGTCGTGTCCCCGACCTGGCTGTCAGCGCCAACACAGTTAGATGTCGAGCATAATCAAAATTCGGCGATCGGCGATCGGCGACCCGCGCTCCCGCGGCGGCTACAGGGGTCGGTGACGAACTGCCCGGGGCGGGTGGCTCCTCGGGCATCACCATGGCGTGATGGCGGTCATGCCGACTTCACACTGGTGCCTCGCTGACGGTGTGATCCAGCCGTTGCCCTGCCCGGAACAGCCATTGGTTGATCTTGCGGTGTCAGGGCACCACGATTCGGTAGTCCGAGACGGGGCTGTATCCGATGCGCTGGTAGACGCTGTTGCTCGTCGGATTGGCGAGGTCGGTGAAGAGGAGTACGTGTTCCGCACCGGCGTCGCGGGCTGCTTGGGAAACGGCTGCGGTGACGGCGGAGCCGTAGCCCCGGCCGCGTTGGCCGGGCAGCGTGTAGACGGGGGTGAGGCGAGCCGTGCCGGCCACCACCGACGTCATGGCGGCCATGGCCACTGGTTCGTCCCCGACCGTCCACAACCGCCAACCGCGCCGGCTCATCCGCTCGTCGATGAATGCGTCGAGATCCGCTCCGAGCGAGCCGGCTTCCGTAACGAAACGGGTGCACCAGTCGTGGAGAAGAGCCCGGTCACCGTCGGTCGCCGTCCGCGGTGCCCCAGGCGGTGCGACGTCGGGGCACACGAGCCGGCCAAGACGATAGAGGCGCAGGTGCGGTCCGCTCTCCGGCGCGGAGCCGGTGGTCGTCTGCCACGCTTCGGAGAAGGCGCGGACCGATGAGTCGTCGGCCAGGAGCTCAAACGGCTGAGCTCGGGCGGCCAGGAGTCCGGCCAGGTACGTTGCCGCGGCCTGGGAAAGGCGGCTCGCGGTCAGCAGGTGCGGTGGCATCCACACGAACGCGGCCGTCGTCGCTGTTTCATCCGGTTCCCGCCACCAGCCCAGCACCGTGGGCGGGGGTTCACCCCCGGACCGCAGCTGCTCGATCGTGTCGAGTCCGGACAGCAGCATGGTGTGCAGATCGGGACGCGCGGCGAGAAAAGGCCCCGCCTCGGAGCGAAACACTTCGGGCTTGTCCGTAATGAACCAGGTCACGAGATCGCATCTCCTGCTTGCCCACGAACGGCAACCCGCGGAGCCGTGGGAAAGCGGTCGGGCCCGTCGGCCGCGGCGGACGCGGCCGGCGGGCGGTAGGGGCAGCCTGGGCTCACGCTCCGGCTGGAGTCCGCTCAGGGCGGTCAGGAAGTCGCCGACACCCTCCTGCCGGTGAAACTCCCACCAGAGTGCCGGGTCGCCGCCCGCGCGTCCACGTGATAGATGTCACCAATTATCTATGAGGCGAGGGCAAGCCACCCTCCCGCAAGGGAAAACCCCTCCCGGCCTGCCGGCGGCGCGACTTGATCAAGTTGTCCGCCCGGCCGCATCTCGTGCTTACGCTCACAATCCAAGAGGCCTGCGCAGTGTCGATGATCGCCTCGATGGGGTACCACCCTCATTTGGATCATGGCCGACATCTCGGTTGCGCGAATCGCCGCCCACTGAGTTAGATTGTGTCAGTAATCTAACTGTCGCTACGTGCCCACCACGCCTAGCCGCCGCGAGAGGAACCTCCGATGAGTACCTACCTGATCAACCATCTCCGCATCCCTGGCGACGTCCCGAACGAGCAGGGACTGTCGTACCTGGAGCAGGTCGAGGCCACTGTCCAGCCGTTCGGCGGGAAGTGGCTGGCCAACGGAACAGCCGACGTGATCGAGGGTTCGTGGCCGGGTCTGGTCGTGCTCATGGAGTTCCCCGACCGTGCGGCCGCTGAGGCCTGGTACCGCTCGCCCGAGTACCAGGCGATCCTGCCGCTGCGCGTGCGCAACGCGATCTCGGACATCGTCCTGATCGACAGCCTGCCCCCGGGCTACACCGTGAAGGGGTTCGCACAGGAGGTACGTGCCGCGGTCGCGGCGGCCGGCGCCTCCGAGTGACGTCGTCATCCCGACCGGAACCGGCCAGGTGAACGGCCCGGGAGCTGAAGACGCAACGGCGCTGACCCCTACGGTCAGGGCCGTTGCGCGTGGGGGCTTGCTTTCACGTCATCGATCTCACGAACACGTACTCGTTCGGCCACGCACAGCCTGACGGCTGCACTCCGTCCAATTCGGAACCCGAACGGCGCATCACATCGCGAAAGGCGGACGCGTGAGTGACGAACACGCGCCGAAGGTCTGCACGCGGGCGTCCGCGCCGACTGAGGTCACCGCGGCGCGATCGCGTCCCGAGTCCACGCCTGCGAGGACGGATCCGCCGGAGGAGGTAACGGTCAGCCCCATCAGCACGGGCAACGCGGAGGCGACTGCCGGCAACACCGGCGCCGCGCACACAGCCCTGCGGGACACCAAGAGGGCAAGCACACCGAGGTGGCCTACACGTCAGCGGTTTCCGGTTGACCACTGTCGGCGGCCCTCGCCGCCGCCGCATGTGCCGCCTGCAGGATCTGCTCCGACAAAGGCGTTCCTGCGGTGGCACGGGCAAGAAGTATGCCGCCGACGAGCGTGGCATAGGCGGCCAGGCCGGCGTCACCAGGCGTGATCCACTCCGCGAGTTCCTGGACGCCCCTGGCGTAGGTCTCCCTGTGCTCGGGCTCACGCGCGATGTCGCCCGCGAAACCGGCTGCGGGACAACCAGTGCCGGGGTTGTCGCGATGCTCGACGGAGAAGTAGGACTCGAGCAGCGACTGCCACGCCGCCTGATGCCCCCCTGCCTCGTGGTCCAGAGCCACGAGGTCTTGCAGGTTGTCGGCAAAGGCCTTTGCAGCCGCCTCGTCAACGAGAGCATCTTTCGAGGCGAACTGCTTGTAGAAGCCGCCTTGGGTCAGTCCGATCGACTGCATCACATCCGCGATGCCGACTTTGACCACACCGTGCTCACGGAACAGCCGAGAGGCCGCAGCCACCACCCGTTCTCGGTTGACCTTCGCTTCTGCTCGCGAGACGCGACTCATTCATCACCCTCCGTAATTACGGCCTTCTGTCCGTCGCGGGTCGTCACATCGACCAGCGGGCCAACACCGCGAGTTTAAGATTACGCCCGCCGTCTATCGCTTGCCCGGCTCCCTGTCATCGCGCTTTCGTTTGTCCCGCACCAGCGTCTTGGGCGCGGCGCCCAGCATGCGCAGCAGGGTCCACATCCCGGCGAACAGGTCACCGGCCGCCCGGGAGGGCGGCATCCTTACCAGCAGCCACCGCGAGTACCCGCAGACCATCACCATCACCGGCAGGCCCGCCCTCTGCCCGGTTACCACCGGTACCTTCACCGGTGGGAACCACAGATCGCATTGGGCCGGCTCAGGCGAGGGGTCGCCGGTTCGAACCCAGTAGCGCCCACCAGCCAGAACGCACCGCTCCTGATCACGGAAACGGGGCGTGGGAGACAAGCTGGAGGCGACGGGTCTTCGGCATCGGGAAGATGCCGTCCATGGCGGTCGCACCCTCTTGGATGACCGGCCTGATCTGGTGGCGGGACGGTCTCGGTGACCACCGTGTTGGAATGCGCCACCAGCCGGGAGATGTCCTCGCTGGACCGGACGCCCTGGCCGCTGATTGAGATCTGATGCGAACGTCGCTGTCGCCTTCTGCCGCTCCGGAATTGCCGCCGCCGGCTGGAACGGTGGCAATTCCGTCTGCTGTGCCCGCTAAGAGAGCAGCAGATACGCTCCTGCGGCTACGGCGGCGGCGACGGGCGGTGTGCACAACCATGCGATCAGAAGGTCACGGACCGTCTTCTTGTTGAGCCTGGAGAGATCATTGGCCGCGATGCCGGAGATGGCCCCTGCCGACACCTGCGTGGTCGACATGGGCAAGCCCAACATGGCGCCCAGTCCGACGAGGCTCGCGGTCGTGAGGTTGGCGGTGAAACCTTCGACATGAGGAATCTTGATAACGGAGTACGCGAGCCGGTCGGCGATGCGGGAGCCCGCCGCGAGACCTCCGATGGCCATGGCCGCGGTGACGGCGAAGAGCAGGCTGGTCGGGGTCATGCCGCCCACCAGCGCGAAGGAGCCGATAGCAACGATCTTGGGCGCGTCGTTGAGGCCCCGGGCGAAGCTCGCCAGGCCGCTTGTCGCCCAGTGAGCGATCCCGATGGCTTGCTGCGCTTTGGTCGGCTCGACCTGCGTCGTCATGGTCGCGGTCGGCGCCGCATCGCCGTCGGGGACCGGAGCCTGGATCCTTTCTTTTCTCGCAGTACGGATCGTCACGGCTTTCCGGGTGATGATTCCTAATACGGCGGAGATGGCGTAGGCCACCAGGATGCTCAGCAGCAGCGGCTGCACGACCTTCCCGAGCAGTCCGTTCCACTCGACCGCGGAGCCGGCGAACAAGCTTCCGGCACCAAGAAGCGAGCCGACCAGGGCATGGGTGGTGGAGACGGGCAACTTCAGAACCGTGGCCAAGACGACCCAGAATATGGTTCCGATCAGCACCGCGACCGTGAAAGCCGGGGTGGGCTTGGCGGAGACGATTCCTTTGGAGAAGAGAGCGGTCATCTTCGAGGCCAGCGTCAACGAGACGAGGCAGCCGAGGGCGGTGGCTACCGTGCCCCATGCGATGGCCGTGCGGATTTTCGTCACACCCGCGCCGGCGAGCGTGGCGACACCCTTCGGTACGTCGTTCGCTCCGTTGGCGGCCGCCAGTAAGAGCACGAGCAGAAGTACGAGCAACTCCATGGGTATGCCTCCGGGGGGTAGCGGTGCTCGTGTGAGAGCGCGCAGCGAGAGGTACAGCTGGGCCGGCCTACGTGTCCGAGGGCATCAGACGGAAGAGCAACTCTCGAAGCCGGCGCATCAGGCGCCGTCTTCCACAGGGTCAGCAGCCGCAGTTGCCTTCGGGGCCGACCTGGCCCCTTGGTGACCTTGATGCGATGCCGGACGAGCGTGCCCCCGTACTCGGCCGGCGCCAGGCGGGGCGACGCCGGGCTCACCAAAAATCATCGATCCGGTTGAGACGTACTGACGAGTCGCGCACGTTAGGTCTCCCCTTGACATGACATACCGCATGATGCTCTGGTGCACCGCACCAGCCGACCTGTCATCACATGGCCCCAAACGCCACTTCCAGCACCATTCGCATCGATATTTACAGATATCGATGCGGATGGGTAGCGTCAATTTCCGGGCTCTCGAATCCACCTGCACGGCCACCATGACCGCGTCGCTGCCGGGTGTGGACGAGGTCTGGCCGGTGTCCGCTTGGCGCTCGTCCAAGCTCAGAGACGGTGATGTTCGCCGGCTTTCGTGAGTCACTTTGGAGGACTGGCATTCCTGAACCCCGAGAGAGGTCGGCATGCCGGGGGCCGCCTTGCGTTCCCGTTTGGAGCATTGCCGTCTTGACCTTGCCATTGGCGTCATGGTCTAAAGATCTCCCGCATGGACAGCTCACTGCAGGACATGGTGGCCATCGTCACCGGGGCCGGCACAGGCATCGGCCGTGCGACGGCGCGGATGCTCGCAGGGCAAGGCGCACAGGTAGTGGCGGTGGGCCGCAGGGCCGAGCCGCTGGCAGAGACCGCGACCGGCTATGACAGCATCCACCCGGTGATCGCTGACGTCACCGCCGAGGACGCCGCGCAGGAGATCATGCGCGGCGTCATGCAGTCACACGGCCGGTTGGACATGCTGGTCAACAACGCGGGCATCGTTCGCAGCGCGACGCTTGGGATGTTGACCCGAGACTTGATCGAAACGCAGATGACCACGAACCTGGTCGCGCCGATGCTGCTGGCGCAGGCCGCGTTGCCCGCGCTGGAAATGCGCGGCGGAGTGATCGTGAACGTGAGCACGTCGATCGGGCAGCGTGCTTGGCCCGGCAACGCGGTGTACGCAGCGACGAAGGTCGCCCTGGAACTGCTCACCCGAAGCTGGGCGGTGGAGTTGGCGCCACGCGGGATTCGGGTGGTCGCGGTGGCACCCGGCGGGATCGATACCCCGATCGGTGAACACCAAGGGCTGTCGCCTGAGCGGAGGGCCGCGGTCAGGGAGTGGCAGATGGCCCACACGCCGCTGGGGCGGATCGGCCGCCCGGAGGAAGTGGCGTGGGCGATCATGCAACTCGCCTCGCCGCAGGCCTCATTCGTCACGGGAGCGGTGCTCCCGGTAGACGGTGGCGCGGTGGTCGCGTGATAAGACTGGCGGCGGAGGTGGGATCAGTGCGCATCGGCGAGTTGGCGCAGGCCACAGGCACGTCCGCGCGTGCGCTTCGGCACTACGAGAATGAAGGGTTGATCACCTCCACGCGGGCGCCCAACGGCTATCGAATCTACGATGAGGACGTAGTGGTACGGGTCCGTAACATCCGTCACTTGCTGGCCGCGGGCCTCACCCTGGCAGATGTCCATGCGTTCGCGCCGTGCCTGGATGGCGACGTGGTGGCCGCGCCACCGTCGGACAGGGGCATTCAGGTCGCGCTGGATCGCCTTGCCGTCCTTGAAGAGCGCATTGCCGCCCAGATCGAGGCACGCGACCGGTTGGCGGCGACGCTGCGTCCGGTGATCGAAGGGAAGATCCGCTCGGTCGCCTGATCCGCTCTCCACAGTCACAGCCACGTTCATCACCCATGGTGCCCTGACGGAGGGGCGACCCGGCCGAAGTAAAGCACGCTTGACATCGCGGCGGCCTCCTCCTACCGTGTCAAGTGTCCTTTACTTCGTGCCGCAGGAGGATGACCCGTGCAAGCACGCACCACGACCGGGGACTACCGGGAGCCGGCCAAGGCGACCATCCGGCTCGTACTCTGGACGCTCGCCTGGGCGGCGACCCTCGCCTCGGCCAAGTTCGGCCCGGAACTCGTGTGGAACTCTCGGCATCCGGTGGCAAGCTGGGCCGCGGTCGCCGTCAACCTGGCCATCGGCATCGGATGGATCGTCGCCTTCACTCGCTTTCTTCAGAGGATCGATGAGCTGCAGCGCAAGGTCATGCAGGAGGCTCTGGCCATCTCCCTGGGATCAGGGTGGGTCGTCGGATTCGCCTATGTCGTCGCGGATGCCGCCGGCCTCATTACGTACGACGTCAACATCGCGGTTCTGCCCGCGCTCCTGGGAGTCGTCTTCATGATCGCTTTCGCCGCTGGCATGATCAGATACCGATGAAGAACCGCATCACGGACCTCCGGGCCGAACGTGACTGGACACAGGCTGATCTGGCTCAGCGGATCAGTGTGTCGAGGCAGACCATCATCGCGATCGAAAAAGGCAAGTTCGACCCGAGCCTTCCCGTCGCCTTCCGCATCGCCAAGGTGTTCGACCTGACGATCGAAGAAGTCTTCCTCGACGAGCAGTAGAGCTTCATCTGAAGTAGCTGAACACCGATCGAGCGGCCACGGAAGCACTCGCGCGATGGATCGCCCTTGCGATCCCGTACGCGTACGTGCTCGGGAAGAGCATCTGTCGGAGGAGTTCGGGATCACAGAGCCGCGCGACGAGATTCGCTTCTACGCCCGATTCGCCCTGGGCGTCCAACTCAGCGCCACCCGTGAGGTCGCCCAGGGCGGCCGGCTGTGGTGGCCTGAGATGGCCGGATTCCGCGTCGCCGACCCCACGGCGACCGTGCCACGGCAGGCGGATCCGTTGCCGAGTACTCAGGGCATCTGGCCGGTAGCCGCCGGCCTGTCGAGGGGCCTGCGCATCCAGATCGACGCTCCCGCGCAGAGCAAGCCGATCAGGAACGGATGGGTGGCGCCGCGTTCGATGAGGCCGATGACGCCGATCGTGGAGTCGCCCGCGGAGGAGACGATCAGGAGGAGGTAGAGCGCTGTCGAGAGCAGGCCGATCACGCCGGCCGTGGTCAGCGCTCTGCCGATCGCGGGAGTGAACCCGACGCGCAGGCGCATACTTCCGAGCATGGTCGCGAGCACGTTCGCGCCGATGAAGCCCGCGAAGGCTCCCATGCTGTGATAGTCGCCGGTGCCGTCCTGCAGCGCCTCGCCGGATCCGGGGAACAGGCCGATCAGGATGCCGCCGACGGCCAGCAGCGTCGCGGGAATGAGCGTTCCCCAGCGGCGCCTGCCCGACAGGCCGCGCAGCAGTGCGACCCCGGCGAGGATCGTGATCCCGAACAAGATGAAGCCGGTGTTCATCACCCAGGCGAGAGGCGAGTACATGTACTGCCCGAACAACGTCGAAGGGCCGTGGACTCCGAGGTTGCTGATGAAGTCGTATGTGTAGCTATAGGGCGGATCTGTCCACGCCGCAGCGGCGATGAACTCCGCGAGCAGGAATATCGCGGGTCCGGCGATGAGCAGCGCTCCGGCGGCCCGCCGCTGCGACAGCCGGAGCACGTCGGGGCCGTGTGCGTCGGGTCGTGCGCTACTTGCGGGCTCTCCGCGCTCGGCGCTGGAACGCGAGCTGGGGTTCACGGTCATGGTCATGGTCCCTTCGGTCGTCGATGCCGGGGCCGGCATCGGGGTGGTGGAACGTCTCGCGAGTTCGGTCCTGCCGTCCAACTCGTGTTCCCGGGCGGCGCGAGCGGTGGCCGCGTGTGTGAGGTCGTCTCCGCCGGAGATGCCGGGCGACGGCAGGGCCAGGACTCGCCCTCGGCGGGGTGACCAGGGGCTTGTCGGTCACAGAGGGGAGGAGGACGACTGTGATGACGGGACGGGGACGAGGTGGAGGACCGGCCCCGGACACTGTTTAGCTTCACTCACACACTTACTATACCGAGACTACTTTTAGGGTCAATATACTTTTAGTCCGGCGCTAGTAGGATCCAGGCATGGTGGATGGAACGGCCGTGGGACGGCGCGAGCGCAAGAAAGCGGCAACGCGGGCAGCGATCCTTGACGCGGCGACGACGCTCTTCCTCGAACGCGGCTTTGACGCGGTCACCGTCCGCGAGATCGCGGACCAGGCGGACGTGTCCCCCAAGACGGTCTTCACGCACTTCCCTCACAAGGAGGCGCTCGTCTTCAGTGACGAGGACGAGCGGCATGAACGTCTCGTGGCCGCGATCAGCGGCCGGCCACCCGGGACCACGATCTCCGACGCGCTGAAGGCTCATTACCTTTCCGAGATCGCCGAACTCCGGTCCGAACCGCAGCGCCGGATCCTCGCTCTCATGGAGAAGACGCCGGCCCTCGTCGACTACGCGGAGAAGATGTGGTTCCGTCACGAGGACGCCCTCGTCGCCACGATCACCGACGAGCTGGGGTTCGCTGAGCCGAGCGACGAGATTCGCTTCTACGTCCGATTCGCCCTGCACATCCAACTGAGCGCCACCCGCGAGGCCGATCCAGGACCGAGCATCGATGCGGGCTTCCGACTGCTCGACGAGGGCTGGACGCGCTATCGCGAGGCCGGAGACCACGAAGCGGTCAATGAGCCTGTGTCATCGTGAGTTCCCAGGTCGACGATCCGCCCGTACACACCACGTGACAGGCGTCGTACTCGAGTTGCTGGGACTGTACGGTCTCCGGCCCGAACTCGTTATGGCCCGCCACCACGCGCGGTGGTGGCGGGCCGGTGTCCGGCTGGAGCGAAGGTGAACAGCGGAGAACGGCTGCCGCCGGTCCACCGGCCTGGGCCGCCTTCTTCTGGCCACCGGTCACGTGACGCTTGCGTCAGGGGCCGGTGCACGTAGCGGTGGGGGTGGCGGCTCCCGGTGCCGAGCAGGCAGTACGCGATCGGCGCCGGGGGCGTGAGAGGGGTACCGCGGGGCCGCGGTCATGTCGGGACGACGATTAGACGGCCGTGCGGGACCACTGCTGGTTGGTGCCGGTGTTGCAGGTGTACTGCTTGAGGATCACGCCCTCCGCCGTTGACGCGGACGGGACGTCGACGCATTTGCCGCTGTGGCGGGCGCGGAGTTGGAAGTAGCCGCCATTGGTCACCATCTGGAACTGCTGGTTGGTGCCGCTGCCACAGGTGTACTGGATGAGTTCGGCGCCGTCGGCGGTCGAGGCGCTGGTCACGTCGAGGCACTTTCCGCTGTGCCGGCTGATGATGCGCCAGTAGCCGCCGCCGGCGTCCTGGAAGCGCCACTGCTGCCAGGCGTTGCCGCCGTAGGTGTACTGGTCGATGCGCGCGCTGTTGTTGGCGCTCCCTTGCTGGATGTCCATGGCCTTGCCGCTGTGGCGCACGTTGAGCCGGTAGTACGTCTCCGGTGCCGGTGCCGGCGTCGGTGTCGGCGTGGGGGTGGGGTCGCCGACGTTGTCGCCCCAGGCGTACCGGACCCGGTTGGCGCCGTAGCCGTTGCGGGTGGACAGGTTGAGGGTGGTGCCGCTGCCGCCGAGAGCGAACATCGAGTAGTGGTCGTAGCCGAGGCCCGCGGTTATCTTGCCGCCGAGGGCGGGCCAGTAGGTGCCGCCCATCTGGTTGTCCCGCATGACCTGCGTCACGGCGCGGAGGTAACGCACGAAGTTGTCGGTGCTGTTCGGGTCGGCGTAGTTGAGGCCGGTGGCCATCGGCGCGCCGAACTCGGTCACGACCGCGCGGGAGGCGCAGTTGCCCAGAAGCGACTGCATGTGGCTCCGGAAGCCGTCGTAGGTCATCGCGCTGTAGAAGAAGGCGTAATAGTGAAAGGACATCAGCGTCGAGTTGAAGCGGCTGTCGTTGCAGATGTCCCGCAGGTCCTGGCTGAAGCCGGTGCCGCCGATGAGCACCCGGCCGGGCACCGCCGCGGTGTGCGTGCTGAGCCAGTTCGCCGCGACGTTGCGCCACTCCGACGACGAATAGCCGTGCGGCTCGTTCATCGGCTCGAAGTAGACGTTGCCGTTCGAGCCGTACGTGCTGACCACGCTGGACCACATCGCGTTCCATGCGGCGAGGTTCGTGATCCTGCCGCCGGAGGCGGCGCCGTCCTCCCAGTAGGCCAGGATGACCTTGAATCCACGTTCGGCGGCGGCGTCGATGGCGCCGCGGTAGGCGTTCCACCAGGTCGTGTTGGCCACAGTGTGAGTGTTGATGGGCAGCCGGACGGTGTTGACCCCCATCAGGTATTCCATGCTGTCGTAGATCGAGTTGGCCTTGGCCCGCACCGTCGCGTTGCTGTCGGACTGGCTCAGGCCCTGCAGGACGAGCGGGCCGGTGCTGAAGTTGTCACCCAGCACGGCCCAGTTCATGCCGCGGAACTGGTTGGTGGCGGCATTGGCCGACGGCGCAGAGACGAGGCCCGCCGCTGCGGTGAGCGCGGTCACCATAAGGGCGATCAGCAGCCGGCGCAAAGACATGGTGCTCCGCGATGGTCCTGGGGAGTGACCATCAGCCGCCGTGATCAGTGCCATGAAATGTCCCATCACTAGATGTGAATCGCTGGGTCGAACCCTCACTGGTGACCATCGTGATGCCGACGTACGTCCGGCCGCATAATCAGGGCCCCAACGAATGTTAGCGTTAACATTTAAATGACAGGATTACCTCGTGCGGCAGGGCGCAGGCTTCGTTTCGCCGAGGAGCCGAACGCGCATCCTGTATCTGCGATGGAAGTGAAGGTTACATCAGACGTCACAACAGTGTGGGCGATCACAACTGTGTGGTCAATACCCGAAAGCGGGCGCCGCGGCCTCGACGGCTTGGCGCAGAAGCCGTGGCTCAGGTGTCCAGGAACTTGTTGTCGAACACCTGCGGCAATTTGCGCAAGGGAACCACGTTGAAAGCGTTCGGCGATGAAATTTTCAGCGTCGGCCCCTCATCGCCAAGGTGGATCGATCCCGATGTCGCAGACCGGCGCCCTCAACCGCTGCCGGCACTCGGTTCCTCGGGATACCTGCGAGGTGGCGTCGCGAAGACCTCCCTTCTCGATCTGCACGAGCAGGCCGGCTTCAAAGGTCTCCCGCGAAGCGGAAACGCGCGTCGGGTCCAGGCGAAGCCGCCTGGACCCGACGTCTGCGATCGGCTAGCGGGTGGTCAGGCCCTGGTCCATCTCTGGCTGGCCTGGCCGTTGCAACTGGCGATGGTCACGCCGGCGGTGTTACCGGTGCCGGTCGCGTTGAGGCAGAGGTTGTTGGCGCCGTTGGTGATGGTGCCGCTGGAGGTGAAGGTCCACTGCTGGTTGCTGTTGGTGTGGCAGTCCCACAGCTGCACGCGGGTGCCCGAGCCGGCGTTGGTCGGGGAGTCCAGGCACTTGCCGAGAAGCTCCAGCCGGCCGGCGTTGTAGGTGAAGCGCTGGTTGGCGTTGGTGTGGCAGTCGTAGACCTGGAGCTGGGTGCCGTTGGCGGTGGCGCTGTTGGGCGAGTCGACGCAACGCCCGGCGCCCTCGTTGCGCAGGCGGAAGCTGGTGGCGGGGGTCGGCGTGGCCGTCGGGGTCGCCGTCGGGGTCACTGTCGGGGTGACGGTCGGCGTGGGGGTGGGGTTGGGGTTCGAGGTGCTCTCGAACTGGGAGAAGAACTTCCACACCTCGCCCTTGGTCCAGGTCTGGGCGCCGTTCCCGGTGTAGGTCCCGTCGACGGGGTCGGGCAGGTGGCCGTTGTCGAACGCGGCCCAGACGACCGGGTATCCGGCGCGGCATCCGGAGTAGGCGGTGACGATGTGCGACCGGCTGCCCTGGCCCGGCTCAGGCGGGTTCTGCGCGGTGCAGCCGTTGAGCTGCACGAACTTGTCGCGCAGCGCCCGTCCCTGCGAGATGTTCAGGACGTTGTCGGTGATGCCGTGCAGTCCCATGTAGGCGACGGGCTGGGTGCCACCGTTGCAGCCGCTGAGTTGCGCGCCGGAGAACACCGCGACCGCGCGGAAGACGTTCGGGCGCGAGCATGCGAGGGAGAAGCTCATGGCGCCGCCGTAGCTCCACCCCATGGCGAAGCGCAGCGAGGTGTCGACGCAGAGGTCCGACTCGACCTGGCGCATGATGTCGTCGACGAAGGTGACGTCCTCGCCGCCGTTGTTGGCCCAGCCGTTGTTGAAGCCCTGCGGCGCGACGAAGATCGCATTGTTGTTCGACAACTGCCGCTGCCCGTAGTACGACCAGGAGGCTCCGGCGCTTCCGCCCGAGTCGACGTCGTTCATGGTGCCGTTCAGCCAGTGGAGGCCGATGAACAGGCGGTACTGCGTGTTGTTGTTGTAGTTCGAGGGGATCCGCAGGATGTACTGGCGGTTCTTGCCGCTGGTCGTGATGTTCCGCGTTCCGCTGGTCAGCGTCGGGTTCTTTCCGCATCCCGCGGTTCCCGCGAGCGCGGCGGCGGTGCCCGCTGACGCTTGTGTGCTGCTGCCGCTGCTCATCGCCGCGTGCCCCGTGGTCAGGACTACAGCAGCCGCGAGCGCCACGGCGCCGAAGATGGTCCTATGCTTTAACATTCGCGATTCCCTCTGGCCGTACGGACGGGGCCGATGTCGAAAACATTTGCTGCGTTCCTCTCCATCAGCGGCATCGAATGCCCGGTGCTGTGAAACCGGAACCGAGGTATGAGCGCTAACATTCAGCAGAGGGTTATCGGCATGCCGCTTACGTGCTGTAAATGGGTAGCGTGAGGGAGCAAATACGACCCGGTTGCGAATGTCAAGTAGCTTGACTCCTGGTCCGGGGCGCCGGTCCGGTGGGGTGCTCCTTCTGTGCGTGCTGACCAGGGGATGTTCGCGCCCGCGCCTGGCGCACAGGATGAAACTTTCGTAGTGAAGCGGACGATCGCCTGCCGGGCAGGGGAGGGACGACTCCCGGGTAACGATCATGGGATGCCATCGTCACGTGCTATGAACCTCCGCCCGGAATTTTTTGCCAGAATTCCGATAGTTTCGGCAGGGATCGGCGTGAGTGGGGTTTCCGGCCGTGGGCCCGGACGTGACACCGCGCCTCGGCCGGCCGACTTCTCGATCCGGTCCGGTCCGCGCGATGTTCCGCGGTTCGCGGTAGCGTCCGGATCGGGATCTTCAAGCGGCGGCGTCGCCTGCGATCCTGATATGTCGGTCGCGACGTTGGAGGTGATCACGGTGCATCCGGTCTTGTGACAGCCCCAGCCCGGGGCTGCACGGAGCCGAAAGGTGACCGTATGAGCAAGACCGACAAGACCCGGCCCTGGTGGGTACGAATCGCCGACGCGCCGATGGTGACCTGCCGCCCCGTGCATGATCATCGATTCGGGCCGTGCACACTGCCCGACGAGATCACCCCCGGCACCGTGGATCTGGACCTCCGTACGGGAGGCTGTCACTGGCGCGCGGCTTTCTATTTCTGGTGCCTTTACGGCGGCGTCGACGGGAGCCGGGAGTGGAACCACTTCCGCCGCCAGGAGCGCCGCCGCGACCGTCGCCAGGCACGCCGCGAGCTGCGCGCCTACAACGGCGAAGACTGAGCGAACGCGGGGCGGGGGGCCGTGATCTCCTCGCCGTACTCCATCACTCGATCAGCCGTGCCGGCCGGCCCTGGTGATGAGTTATCGCGTCCGCAGCCGTCATATCCATGTCAGGGCACGACAAGGCGGAAGGATGACGTGATGAGTACGGACACGCGGCTGGAGGCGCGGAGCTCGAGCGGTCTGCGCGAGGTCGACGAGCCGGCGTTCTCGGGGCTGGCGGAGCGGCACCGGCGGGAGCTGCACGTGCACTGCTACCGGATGCTCGGGTCGTTCGAGGACGCCGAGGACACCGTGCAGGAGACGTTCCTGCGTGCCTGGCGGCGGCGGGAGACCTTCGAGGGGCGGTCGACGTTCCGTGCCTGGCTGTACCGAATCGCCACCAACGCCTGCCTGGACCTGCTCGCCAAGCGGCGCCCGGAGCCCGCGACCGGCGGCGAGGTGCTGTGGCTGCAGCCCTACCCGGACCGGCTGCTCGACGAACCGCCCGCGGGCGACACCGACGAGCCGGAAGCGGTCGCCGTCGCGCGGGAGACGATCGAGCTCGCGTACCTGGTCGCGGTCCAGCACCTCGCGCCGCGCCCGCGGGCCGTGCTGATCCTGCGGGACGTGGTCGGCTGGGCGGCCAAGGACGTCGCGGAGCTCCTCGGGGACTCCGTCAACTCCGTGAACAGCGCGCTGCAGCGGGCCCGCGCCGGCATGCGGGAGCACCTGCCCGCCGAGCGGCAGGACTGGACGGGCGGCGAGGAGGACGCCGGGACGCGCGAGCTGGTGCGCCGCTACACCGACGCCAGTGTGGCCACGGACGTCGACGGGCTCGCCGCTCTGCTGCGGGAGGACGTCCGCTTCTCGATGCCGCCCACGCCGGGCCTGTACGTCGGCCGCGACACGGTGGTGAACGGCTGGGTCGAGCACGGCTTCGAGGGCATGAAGCCCCAGCGCGCCGTTCTCACCGCCGTGAACCGGCAGCCCGCCGTGGCCTTCTATCTCTGGCGGAAGCAGGAGGGCGCGTACCTGCCGATGGCGATCGACGTCCTGCGCGTCACCGGCGGGGTGATCAGTGAGATCACCACGTTCCACGCCGAACGGTTCCCGCGGCTCGGGCTGCCGGAGCGCCTGCCGGCGGACGGCACGGAGTAGTCCAGGTTCGGATGCGTGCGGGCGGAGGCCGTTGAGGTCCGCGACGGGATCGTCGTGGACCTCAACGGCTGGACCGACGCGGCGGGGCCACGTCGGTCCAGGCGGAACTCGTCGCCCTCAGGGGAGCACCTCAGGACGGCCGGCGTGACGCCGTGGAGAGCCGAATGAGCGACGCCGGGTGGGGCAGTGGCACCTGACCGGCCGGGGGACTCTGGCCACAGCGTGCCGGACGGGTGTCACGGGCGGCTGGTGCAGGTGAGGGAGGGAGCCGACGCCGTACCGGTGCCGAGGAAGCCGAAGGTGGTGGAGCCGGACGCCGGGAGCGAGCCGTTGTAGGAGGCGTTCGTCACCGTCACCGTGGAGCCGCTGACCGACAGCGTGCCGTTCCACACCTGGCTGACCGTCTGGCCGCTGCCCAGCGTCCACCTGACGGTCCACCCGCTGATCGCCGAGCCGCCCGCCGTCACCGTGACCTCGCCCTGATGGCCGCCAGGCCAGGAGTTCGTGGTGCGGTAGCTCGCGGTACAGGCGCCCGCGGACGGAGAAGGCGACGGGGAAGGCGAAGGGCTGGGGGACGGAGAGGGCGACGGGCTGGGGCTGGGAGAAGGCGACGGACTGGGGGACGGGGAAGGCGAAGGGGAGGGGGAGGGGGAGGGCGACGGGCCGCCCGGCGGCACGTACGGGCACTTGTTGCGGTACATCGAGATGTTGCTGGAGTCCATCAGCGGACACAGGAACTGGGTGTACCGGGTGTCGTTGTCGACGAAGATCTTCAGCCACGGGATCAGCGTCCGCATCTCGGTGGTGTTCGCCCTGGTCGCGAACAGGTGGTCCACACCGGTGATCTCCACCCAGGCGCTCGGTGTCGAGGCGGGCAGAGTGGTGTACAGCCCGTTGAGGTAGGACTGCGTGACCGTCGTGTCCCGCTGCCCGGAGATGAACATCATCGGCACCCGGTCATTGGCCAGGCTCAGGTTCCCCGTGGGGGAGCCGGGCGCGAGCCCGACCGCGGCCTTCAGCGAGGGCCGCTGGCCTGTCGCGAGGATGACACCGGCGCCGCCCGCGGAGTGGCCGACCACCGACAACCGGCTGGAGTCGACGCGGTCGCGCACCGAACTCCGCTGGGTGAGATAGTCCAGCGCGGCGAGCAACTGGGTCGCTCGGGCGTCGGCGCCGTCGGTGCGGCTGTTGGTCTCGATTCCGATGACGACGAAGCCGAAGGACGCGAGCCAGGGGCCCATCCAGGCCTCTTCGTTGGCGAACAGGGCGGAGTAGCCGGGCACGATCGCGACCCCGCCGAAAGTCCCCTGGCTGGTGTCCGTCGGATAGTAGATCACCCCACCGCCGAAGCCGTTCCCGGCCGGCACGCTGAGCTGCGCGGTGGCGAAGGTCCCCCTCGTGGCGGACACACTGGCCAAGGTGGGGTCGGGACCGCGCTGATAGGGATTGTCGGCCGCCGATGCCGGCTGAGTCGCGATGGCCGCCACGAGGAGCCCGAGGACGACGATCACCGCGGCGATCGCCCGCTTCCCCAACCCGCCCTGTGGACCGGGTTCCGATCGGAGCCCCCTGACGGCACGAGGCGCCGGAGTCTCACTCACACGTCGTCGCACTGTGGTGTTCCTTCTCTTCGGGTGAGCCCTCAGCGGGATCAGCACGTGGCGGCCATCGCCGAGTGGTCCAGTGCGGCGGCTGGCATCGCACCGTCGTCTCCCTGTCCCGGCACCGGAACGCACACCACGAGGGCGTCGCGATCGGCGGCCCCTGCGCCAGACCTGGCCGAGCAAGCCGCCCTGGGGACTCAGTGTGGAAACGCCGGTAAAACGTGTCAAGATTCGTTTAAAACTTTCGGCGCCCCGTGCCGGGCGAATACGTGTCCTATGGTGTACCGGCCCAGGAAGTCAGTGACAAAAGCAGCTGAAACTTTCATCCATCCGGACACCGCTCGACGGCACGTCCATGGCTCGGATTCGCTCCATCCCTTCTGATGGTTTCCGAGGTGGATCGCTGGACTTCTGTGCCATTCGTGCGAAGGACCGCTCATCGCACCGCGGTCCGCTCAGGCCAGGCGGGCCCGGCCGCACGACGTTGACGCCGCTCCTGCGGACGACTCGCGGCCCCCGTGGGGTTGACGACGCGGTACGTGTCCTCTACGCCGCATCGGCCCGCTCGGCGGGTCACTGATCAGCCGGCGAGGAGGTGCTCTCCCGCACCGTGAGGGTGGTGGCCAGTTCGAGGCCGACCCGCGGTGTCTCCTCGCCACGCCCGAGCGCGAGCGCCAGCTCGGTGGCGGCGGCGGCCATCTCGGTGAGCGGCTGGTGGACGGTGGTCAGCGGAGGATCGATGAGCGCGGCGATGGGCAGGTCGTCGAAGCCCACCACGCTCACGTCCGCCGGTATCCGCAAGCCCAGTTCCCGGGCGGCCTGGTAGACGCCGAGCGCCTGCAGGTCGTTGCAGGCGAAGATCGCTGTGGGTCGCTCCGGGCCGCGCAACAGGTCGAGCGCGGCCACCCGGCCGCCCTCTCTGGTCAGGTCGGCGCGTACGACGAGGCCGGGGTGCACGGGCAGGCCCGCCGCCTCGAGGGCGGAGCGGTAGCCGTCCAGTCTGGCCCGGCAGCACAGGATCGTGTCGTGGCCGGCGATCATCGCGATGCGCTGATGCCCCAGTTCGATCAGATGGCGGGTCGCCGAGCGGCCACCGGCCCAGTTGGTCGCGCCGACGTAGGGGACGCCGTCCGGTAGTTCGGTGGTGGGGTCGAAGACCACGAACGGGATGTCCTTGGCTTGTAACTCCTCGCGCTGCTCCTGCGACAGCTGGGCGACCGTGACGACGCAGGCCGGGCGACGGGCCAGCGTGTCGCCGATCGGATGTCGCACGAGGTCGTGCCGCGGCCCGAACTCCGTCAGCACGACTCCGACGCGCTGCTCACGGGCCACCCGCTCGACACCGCGGATGATCTCCATGCCCCACATGTCCTCGAGCTCGGCGAAGACGAGTTCCAGCAGGTTCCTGCGGTTGGTCTTGCGGTAGCCGTACTCGCTGATCAGCGCCTCGACACGGGCGCGGGTGTCTGCGGACACGCCGGAACGGCCGTTGACGACCTTGGACACGGTCGGGATGGACACTCCGGCCGTCTCCGCGATGTAGGAGATGGTCACCGGCCGGGACGGGTCGCCTTTCGAGTGCTCCGGGCCGGCGACGGGTCCGCCTGACTCGGCGTAGGACAACCTGGCCCCCTTCGTCCCCGGCTCCGCCCGCGCGCAGGCGCGTTCACGGCGCAAGGATAACCCGTCGGCCCGTGACGGCATCGCGTACGTCCTCATCGAGGGGTGGTCCGCAGCCGGACCGGCCTGGGACGGGATAGGCCGTCCGGCCACCGTCGTGCGTCGCAGGCCGCTCTGAAATATTCAGAAGATCTTAGCTGGAAACTTTCTGTCCGTCCGGCCTTCCTCAATCGGCTTCGGCCACAAAACCGATGGTGGTCGGCCGACCGATGGCGGGCAGAAGTGGGCGGCCTGTCGTGCAGAGCACGCCGCGTAAGCCGGTCGTACCGATCCGAGGTGGACGGGCACACCGCCTCTCCCTACTTTATGTTTCTGGCTGTTCAGCGAGAAAGTTTCCAGTATCGAGCTGGTTCGCCGGTCGATGTGATCAAGGTGGCGGTCGTCGTGCCGGCGATCGGGCCGATCGTCGCCACAGGTCTGTTCGTCCAACGCCACTTCATCAAGGGAGTGCTGATCGGCGCCGTTGAAGGCCGACGCCATCGAGGGAGATCAATTGTGAAACCGCACAGCTTACGAAGGGTCCGTCTGCGGGTCGGTGCGGTCCTCGCCGCGCTCACCGCGCTTGTGTCGACGGGGATGATGACGGCCGGGACCGCGCACGCCGCCGCGGGCTGCGGCGTGACCTACACCGTCTCATCACAGTGGCCAGGCGGATTCACCGCGAACGTCAGCGTTGACAACCTGGGTGACCCGGTCAACGGCTGGCAGCTGGCATGGACCTTCCCCTCGGGCCAGCAGGTCACCCAGGCGTGGAACGCGACGGTCACCTCCTCCGGAACGCAGGTCACCGCGGCGAACGTCAGCTGGAACGCGGCCATCGCCACCAACGCGAGGGTCTCGTTCGGCTTCAACGGGTCGTGGTCCAGCGCCAACACCGCGCCGACGTCCTTCACGCTGAACGGCGTCAGGTGCACCGGTGGAGTGGCGAGCCCGTCGCCCTCGCCCAGTCCATCGCCGTCACCGTCACCTTCACCCAGTCCGTCACCCTCGCCGCAGCCGGGTGACGCGATGGCCACCGTGGCCGCCATGCAACCCGGCTGGAATCTGGGCAACACCTTCGACGCCATCCCCGATGAGACGGCGTGGGGCAATCCGCCCACCACGCAGGCCATGCTTCACCAGGTGCGCTCGCAGGGGTACAAGAGCATCCGGATCCCCATCACCTGGAGCAACCACCACGGGCCGGCGCCCGACTACACCATCGACTCGGCGTGGCTGAACCGCGTCCGCCAGGTCGTCGACTGGTCCCTGGCCGAGGGCCTCTATGTGCTGATCAACCTGCACCACGACTCCTGGCAGTGGATCAACACCTACCCCACCGACAGCACGACGGTGCGCAACCGCTTCGACGCACTGTGGCGCCAGATCGCCGTCACCTTCCGCGACCGCTCACCGAAGCTGCTGTTCGAGAGCATCAACGAGCCGCAGTTCGCCGGCACGTCCGGTGACGACCAGAGCGACCAGGTGCTGAACACGCTCAACACCGAGTTCGTCCGCCTCATCCGCCAGACGGGCGGAACCAACGCCACCCGGGTCCTGGTGCTGCCCGCGCTGTACACCAGCAGTGAACAGGCTCGCCTGGACGCGCTGAGCGGTACCTTCGCCACCCTGCGCGACCCGAACCTCGCCGCGACGGTCCACTTCTACGGCTGGTGGCCGTTCAGCGTGAACATCGCCGGCGGCACCAGGTACGACGGCAATGTCGAGCAGGACCTGATCAGCGGGTTCGACCGGGTGCGCAACACGTTCGTCTCCCGCGGCATCCCGGTGATCATCGGGGAGTGGGCACTGCTCAGCTACGACTACACCCGCCCGGGAATCATCGAGCGCGGCGAATTCCTGAAGTTCATCGAGGCCGTGGGCTATCACGCACGCACGCGCAACCTCACCACCATGCTCTGGGACGCGGGCTCGTTCCTGGACCGCGACCAACTGCGCTGGCGAGACCAGGGGGTGTTCGACATGATGAAGGCGAGCTGGACCACCCGCTCCGCCACCGCCTCCTCCGATCAGGTGTACCTGCCGCGAAGCGGCACGATTCCCAGCAAGACGCTCACGCTCAACCTCAACGGCACCACTTTCCAGGGAATGCGCCAGGGGGCCACCGCCCTGCGCCAGGGCACCGACTACACCGTGTCCGGCACGACGCTGACGCTCACATCGAGCGCCCTCACCCGGCTCGCCGGCAATCGGGCGTACGGGGTGAACGCCACGATAGAGGCGCTGTTCTCCCAGGGCGCGCCCTGGCAGATCAGCGTCATCTCCTCCGACACGCCGGTCCAGTCCGCCGCCACCGGGACGACGAGCTCGTTCGCGATCCCCACCCAGTTCCGCGGTGACCAGCTCGCCACCATGGAGGCCAAGTACGCCGACGGCAGCGGTGCCGGACCGGCCGACTGGACCACGTTCAAGGAGTTCTGGTCGAGCTTCCAGCCCGACTACACCGCCGGCACCATCATCCTGAAGCCGGAGTTCTTCGCCGAAGTCAACGACGGCCGCGTCACTCTCACCTTCCACTTCTGGAGTGGAAAGCAGCTCACGTACTCCATCACCAAGTCCGGCACGACGGTGACCGGTGGCGCCGGCTGACGATTCGCGTGGCGGAATCGAATCGATACGATTTCCTTTATCACCAGGAGTCGGTTTGTCCTCCCTCAAACTGTCACGCCTCCGCAGATTGACCGCATCGGCCGGCACCGCTCTGCTCACCGGAGTTCTGCTCACGGCTCCCGCCGCGACGAGCACGGCCGCGGCGGCCCCCGCCGTCTACGAGCCCACCTGGGCGTCGGTGGACCGGCATCCGGCCGCCCCGGAATGGTTCCAGGACGCCAAGTTCGGCATCTACTGGCACTGGGGCGCCTTCGCCACGCCGGAGTACGGCACCGAGTGGTACCCGCGAACCATGTACCTGCCGGGCTCCCCCGAGAACAACCATCACAAGAGTGTTTATGGTGATCCCTCGGTATGGCAGTACCACAACTTCATCGACGGCGCGCGGGACAAGGCCGGAAACTGGGTGCAGTTCGCGCCGAAGCTCAAGTCCCAGGGCGGTGACTTCGATCCCAACGAGTGGGCGCAGCTGGTGGCCGACTCCGGGGCCAGATTCGCCGGGCCGGTCGCCGAGCACCATGACGGCTTCTCCATGTGGGACAGCCAGGTCAACGAGTGGAACTCGGTCGCTCGCGGGCCCAAGCTGGACCTGGTGCGGCTGTTCGCCGACGCGATCCGCGCCAAGAACCTGAAGTTCCTGGTCACGCTGCACCACCTCTACAACTTCACCGGCTACTACGACCACGTGCCCGCACAATCGACCACCACGCTGAAGAAGCTGTACGGGCAGCTGGGCAATGCCCAGGAGCAGCAGCTGTGGTACGACAAGCTGAAAGAGGTCGTCGACAAGTACCAGCCGGACATGATCTGGCAGGACGGCGGCCTTTATCTGGTCGACGAGGCCAAGCGGCTCAATTTCCTGTCGTACTACTACAACCAGGCCAACGCCTGGGGCAAAGAGGTCGTCGCCGCCTACAAGGACGGCTTCAACACCAACGGCGAGGTGTACGACTACGAGCGCGGTGGTCCCGCCGACATCCGCAATCCCTACTGGCTGACCGACGACGCCGTCAGCAACCCGTCGTGGTCCTACACCCCGGCGATCACGTACTACAGCTCCGCAGCGCTGGTCCACTCGCTGATCGACCGGGTCAGCAAGAACGGCAACATGCTGCTGAACATCTCACCCAGGGCCGACGGTTCCATCCCGCAGGCGCAGAAGGACCTGCTGACCGCCATCGGCACCTACCTGCGGCGTAACGGCGAGGCGGTCTACTCCACCCGCGCCTGGACCGCATACGGCGAGGGACCGACCAAGATGGGCGGCGGCAGCTTCGTGGAGCCGCGGGCCGGCACGGCGCAGGACATCCGCTACACCCGCAGCAAGGACAACACCGTGCTGTACGCCACCGTGCTCGGCTGGCCGGGTTCCACCCTCAACCTCGCCTCACTGGCCGGTGGGCGGATGGATCTGTCCAACCTGAGCAAGACCGAGCTGATCGGCAGCACAGCCGGCACCTCCATCGATCTGCCCAGCCGCACTCAGGACTCCACTGGTCTGCACATCGGCATGCCGAGCCAGCCCTACTCCGCGCTGGCCTACGTGGTCAAACTCACCTTCAGCGGGCCGATGAAACCCCCTGCCAGTACAAGTGGCCCGCTGCGCAATGAGAACGCCGGGAAGTGCCTGGACGTCGCCAACGCCTCTCAGGCCAACGGCACACAGGGGCAATTGTGGGACTGCAACGGTCAGCCCAACCAGCAGTGGACCTTGACTTCAGCCAAAGAACTCAGGGTTTACGGCAACAAGTGCCTCGACGCCTCCGGCCAGGGGACGGCCGACGGCACCCAAACCGTCATCTGGGACTGTAACGGGCAGAGTAACCAGAAGTGGAATCTTAACGCCGATGGCACTATCACCGGTGTGCAGTCCGGAAAGTGCCTGGACGCTAACGGGGCCGACACCGCCAACGGTACCAAGGTGATCCTGTGGAGCTGCCACGGTGGCAATAACCAGAAGTGGACCCGGACCTGACCTCGTGACAAGGGCCGATTCGTCCCTGTGGAACAGGTCGGGGCGGGCTGGCTGAGCCTTCCTGCCGAGCTTCTCCTCCGGCATTGCCGGTGCGGCCGCCACTGTTACTCGGCCGAGTCCGGATACGGCCACACCGGCATGATTTCTGCGGGTTCGTCGCCATGGGGAAGCAGTGTGGTGCGCAGTGCCACCGACGCGCTCTGGTCGATGCGAGATAGGCCGACAGTGCCCCTTCCCAGGCTGTGCCCGTCGCGAGATGTCCTTGATCGGATGTGATGTTCCGATCGGGGACATCTCGCCGTGCCGTGGTTCCCGCCAGGGCTGAAGCGTTCTCATGGGGAGATCGAGCGGCTGGAGACGCTCTGCCGGGTGGCCACTGATCAGGCCCACCCGTTTGCGGCGGCCCGTGACGTGAATGGTGATGTAAGGATCTGCCAGGATGGCCGTTTCGATGATTGTGTGATATCCGAAATCGATGACATTTCCGGAGTGCCGGTCCGTCACCTCCTGTGCCCTATAGCCTGCGCGAAGTCACGCTTCTTGCGGGGAGTTCCTGAGGGGGGTCGGTATGTCATTGTCGTGGGGCGAACTCCCGGTCGGGAGGGTGCTCCGCCTTGCGGGAGTCAACGCCGACATCGATGCAAATATGCTGGAATTGGTGCTCGATCCGCTGCCGGAGACCGGCCCTGTTCTCGTCACCTACTCCGTGGCCGAAGGTGATTCGGTCTCAGAGTTGGTGGAGTCCATCCTCGGTGAACTGGAAACACTGGCCATTGGGCTTTTCCCGGGTTGGTTGCCCGGTGGGGAGAGGCTTTCCGGGCCGGGCGGCGGCGGAGTAGCGGCGGCCAGGGCTCTCGCGATACGTGCGGCATCGAGCAGCCGTCACTTCGGACCGTTCCTGGCCGACCTGGCCGACCGGGCCATCCGGCATCGAGGGCCATTGGCTCCTGGACGGCCTGCGCCGAAAGGGCGGTCGTTCCCCGCGGAAGCGCGGGCGGCCGGGCTGGCCCGGGTGATCGCTTCTACGTTCGACCGCGAATCGGTGGCCCTGGTCATCCACGTGCCGGAGAAACCGACCTCGCATGGAGAGAGGGTCCTGGTCGCCGGATTCGAGTGGCTGGCGCACCGCAGCGGTATGGGGATCTGGCTGGTCGGTCCCGAACTGCGCAACGTCGATACGCACTATCTGGAGATACCGGCGGCGGTCCGGAGGCTGGCCGATGAGATGGCGCCACCGTCGCGGCGCGCGGCGGTGGGAGTGCCACCGGTCGCCGGCCGGCCACACCCGGGCAGCGAGGTGGAGCAGGCGATGGAGGCGGCCCTGACGGAATGCGACTGGGCTCATGGTCGGACGTGGAATCGGACGTATCGGTCCAGGGATCCGTTGTTCGTCATGATTCGCACCGATCTGATGTGGGCGCGGGAGAAATGCGTCGTTGAGATCGACGGGCCGGAGCACGAAACCTTCGCCCAGATGGAGCGTGACCGCACTCGTGATCGGCACCTGGAGCGTGACGGGTTCACGGTGCTGCGATTCACCAACCAGCAGGTGAGGGGCGACCTGCAGGGTGTTCTGCGGCACATACACGATTTCCTCCGGGCGCGGCGCCTCGGAATGAGCGAAGGAGCAGGTTGATGTCCGAAGAAAGACTCACGTACCGGCAGGTCGCGGCTCTGCTCGTACTGAGAGAACTCGGCCCCGCGTTGGCTCACAAGGAGTTGTACGAAGACTGGGGTGTGGAGCTCGATACCAAGAACCGCTCGGGTCTCGTCGAGGCCAAGCTGATCGATTCGGAGGCCAGAGCCAGGCGGGCCTTGTGGTACACGATCACACCCGCTGGTGAGGATCGTGCGATCGAGGAGGTCCGCAAGGGGGTCCCCGTGTCCTCTCGTTCGGGCAAGGCACTGGCTCTTCTCTACCTGCGGTCCCTTGTGGCGCCCAAAGCGGCGGTCCCGGTCGTCGAAGGGAGCGTCCGAACATCGGCCACGATCCGGTCGCCGGAGGAAGTGGAAGGCAGGATTCGCGAGGCCTATGCGAAGATCACACCTGGCGCGGGTCGATGGGTATCGATGACCAGGCTGCGAGCGTTCCTGGCGGACATCGACCGTGACCTCCAGGACGATGTGCTGCGCACCATGATGCTGGCAGGGCGGGTCGACATCGTGCCCGTCGCCATCACGGGGGACCTGAGTCCCGAGGACCACGCTGCCGCGATCATCATCGGCAGCACACCCAACCATCAGTTCCGTGTGGGGGCGTGATGATGGTTACCGAATGGTACGCGTTGGACAGCCTGAAGATCTTCTCGACCGTCAACGCCAGCGAAGATGTCTGGCAGCCGGTTCCCTATCATGTGCCCGAGATGCACCCGGAGGCTTCCTATGCTCTCCGCTCGGGACTGGACGCCGCCACCGGCTCTCCCGTGACCAGCCCCATCGGGGTGGTCCTTGAAGGCGGCTCAGGAAGCGGGAAGACGCACCTGATGAGCTGGCTGCGTGAGCAGGTCGTCCAGCGCGATGGCTACTTCTTCCTTATGAGCATTCTCGACGCCCGCAACTTCTGGGACAGCGCCGTCGTGTCCATCCAGGACGGGCTGGCCCGGGTCGGCGCGGATGAGGAGACCCAGCTCAAGCGGTTCCTGCGCAATCTCACGGGCCTGATGCGGCTCCCGAGGAAGACGCAGCAGACGATCATCGGTAATCAGATGGTCACTCGGGAAGATCTCGATCAGTTCATCGACGCCCTGTACAGAATCGATCGCCGGGTCGGGAGGGACGCACAAGATGTCGCCCGGGCTCTCGTGCTCCTGGCGGCCGATGACCACGCCCTGGTCGACATCGGAGAGTCCTACCTCTGCTCGGTCGAGGATGGCGAGAGTTACCGTCTGGGCTGGGGATTCCGGCAGGTGCGCAAATCTCCCCAGGAGATCGTCCGGGACATCTCGCGGCTGCTGGCGTTGACCGGTCCGAGTGTCATGGCCTTCGACCAGCTCGACGGCTTCATCGCGCAGAGCAGCCCGTTCTCCGAGAGCGGTTTCAACGGTCCGGCGGCTTCGGGGGTTCTTCAATTCGCGCACGGATTGACCAATCTCCGTGAAGTGACCAGCCGGACTCTGACGGTTCTCTCCTGCTTGCCAGAGACGTGGACCACGCTGGAGGAACTGGCCGTCAACAGTTTCAGGGACCGTTTTCGGAAGGCCACCTACCTTCGGCGTATTCCGTCTCCTGAGGTGGGGGCGGAGCTCGTTACACTACGCCTTGCGGAGCACTTCAAGAACATCGGGTTCGACCGGCCGTATCCGACCTGGCCGATCAAGCCGGAGGCCTTCGCGCGGGCTCCGTTCTACACGCCACGTGAGATACTGCAAGCTCTGTCCAGACACATCCAGAAATGCCTGCTTCAGGGCGAGATCACGGAGTTGGACAGTCTCGACGCGCCCTCAACGGTGGTCGTGCCGCCAAGGAAGCCCGATCGCGAAGAGGAAGTGCTTCGGGCGATCGACATCAAGTTCGCGATGCTGGCGGATTCAGCCGACGTCAGCGGGGCGCTCGACGCCGAGCTGGAGGACGTGGTACTTCCCGGGCTTGTCTCGGCGGGTCTACGGGCCTGGATCGTGGAGCAACGCGGGACGTCCTCGCGCTATCGGATCGATCCGCCGATGGGCCGGAAGACCTCTCTTCACGCCGGTCTCAAGCAGGTACTGAACGAGGCGACCGAAGACGAGATTCACTGGGCGTTCCGCGGCATCGCCGCCACGCACCACCTCGCGGCATTGAATCGGCTTCGCAAGGCGGTGCTCAAAGCCGGTCTCACGGCGGAGAGTCCCAAGCGCCGGTTGATCATCATTCGGAACATCCCGTGGAACTCAGGGCCGGTCACACAGAAAGCGGTGGCCGAGTTCCAGGTCAGAGGAGGCCGGGTGATCACGGCTGACGAAGAGGACCTCAAGGTGCTGTACGCCCTGCAGGATCTCTTCGCGGAGAGCGTCACGCACCTCGACCGGTGGATCGCCAGCAGAAGACCGACCGCCGACCTCAAGCTCTTCAAGGACGCGCTGGGCGATTGGCCGGATCCGACCGCTCCGCAAGAGCCCCCGGCGCCAAGAGCCCCTGAGGGGCCGCCCGTGCAGGCGAGTCCGCTTCCGAATAAGGAGACCGCCGTTTCGGACCACCCTCTGGAAGGCGGGCCGGCCGGGGTGCCGTCGCTGACCGTGGGGCGCTCCTACGATCGCGGGCTTCCGGTCTCCGTCGAATTGGAGGCGCTCCGCAAGCACATCGCGATCTTCGCGGGATCCGGCTCGGGGAAGACCGTGCTGATCAGACGGATCATCGAAGAGTGCGCCCTTCAGGGGGTGTCCTCGATTGTGCTCGACCCGAACAACGACCTCGCCCGTCTCGGCGACCCTTGGCCGGAGGAGCCCGCCGCCTGGGGGCGCGGCGATGGGGACCGGGCCACTCGTTACCTCGCTGACACCGATGTGGTGATCTGGACACCAGGGAGAGAGAAGGGACGTCCGCTGGCATTTCAGCCGTTGCCCGACTTCGCCAGCGTCCGAGACGACGTCGATGAGTTCAACGAAGCTGTCAACGCCGCCATGGCGGCACTCATCCCACGAGCGAAGGTGGAAGGGGGCAGCGGCAAGTCCCAAGTCGCGCGGGCGGTGCTCATGGAGGCGGTGGTCCACTTCGGAAAGTACAAGAGCGGCGGCATCGAGGGACTGATCAACCTGCTCGCGGACTTCCCCGAGGACCTCAGCCAGATCACCGGAGCGGCGAAGATCGCAGATGGGCTCGCCCAAGTGCTCCGGGCCGTTGTCGTGACTGATCCACTGTTCGGCGGAGAAGGTGAGCCCGTCGACCCGGGGCGACTCCTCACTCCGGTCACAGGAAAGCGGGCCCGGGTTTCGGTCATCAGCTTCGTGGGCCTGCAGAGCGACGCTGAGCGGCAGTCCTTCGTGAACCAGTTGCAGATGGGGCTGTTCGCCTGGATCAAGAAGAACCCCGCAGGTGACCTGCCCCTCGGTGGGCTTCTCGTCATGGATGAGGCGCAGACGTTCGCTCCCTCTGGCGCTGTGACCGCGTGCACCCAGAGCACACTCGCCTTGGCTTCCCAGGCGAGGAAATACGGGCTCGGACTGGTGTTCGCCACACAGGCCCCCAAGGGCCTGCACAACCGGATCCCGGGAAACGCCGCAACACAGTTCTATGGTCTGCTCAACGCGGATGTTCAGATCGAGGCCGCCAAGGCGATGGCCCGCGTCAAGGGCGGCAGCGCCGATGACATCGGTGCGCTCGGCAGCGGCGACTTCTACGTCGCACCTGAGGGCGGGAGGTTCACGAAGGTGCGTACACCTTTGTGCCTGACCCATCACCCCAGGGCGCCGCTGACGACGGAGGAGGTCATCGCCCGAGCGAGGCAGTGAACGTGCCGGCCGGCCGAAGCTCGCGGCGTGGTCACCTCGCGGGGAGGATCGTCCGGCAGGGCGGTCGGCGCCTGTGCTGATCAAGGGGACACGGAGTCGATCCGGTAGCCCGTCGGCGCGATGCCCGCCCTCTTGGCCGGGAACGGGGCTTGCTCGTCGAACTCCTTCATAGCGATTCGCACTAGGCCGGAAGGTCGTTCAGTGCGCGTCATCGACGGCGTGCGACATGGGTGCCATGTTGGGGGCCACGCCATGGCCGTGGGGGAAGGTCGGCGTCGATGGAAATTTCAACTTGTTCGGTGCGCCGGTCTGGGCGGTCTCGCTGGTCAGGTGGGGGAGTAATGGTCGGCTGGGGGGCGGAGCGCGGGGGTGGTGCTTGACATGCCAGGTCACCTCGGATTTGCTCCGCTACACCCTCACTTCCGGCACGCCTAGAAGAGGAGCGTCCAGGCGAGCGAAGTTGTTAACGTTAACAAATTACCTTCTCGCCGTGTCCGATCGAATCGATTCGCACCGGAAATACGCCTGTACGCCGGCCGGCCGGAATGCGCACGTGCCGGTCGGCCGGGACTTCCGTGCGAAACGGCAGGCGACCGGCTCTTCTGTTCGAGTGTGTTCACCCGCCAAACCAAAGGGAACGTCCGAATGTTACGAAAAAGATCCTTCTATGGAGCGATCGCGGCAGCGGCGCTCCTCGTTCTGGGCACAGGTCACGCGGCGATGAGCAGCGATCTGGGCACGACCACGTCGTCCAAGGCCGTCGCGGCGGCGACCGCCGGATGTGGCAAGTCCCCGACGCTGAGGAGTGGCAACCAGACGATCCAGAGCAACGGGAAGACCCGCAGCTTCATCCTGCGGCTTCCCGACAACTACCAGAACAACACGCCCTACCGGCTGATATTCGGATTCCACTGGCGGGGCGGCACCGCCAATGACGTCGACTCGGGGGGCACCAGTGGGTATCCCTGGTCCTTCTACGGTCTGCGGCAGCTGTCGAACAATGGTGCGATCTTCGTCGCGCCCCAGGGCTTCGGCAACGGCTGGGCCAACTCGGGTGGCGAGGACCTGACCTTCGTCGACGACCTGGTCCGGTTGATCGAGGGAGACCTCTGCGTCGACACGACGCAGTTGTTCGCCACCGGTTTCAGCTACGGCGGTGGCATGAGCTACGCGATCGCGTGCGCCCGGGCGAACGTCTTCCGCGCGGTGGCGGTGTTCTCCGGTGCTCAGCTCAGCGGGTGCAGCGGCGGTACGCAGCCCATCGCGTACATGGGACTGCACGGCATCACCGACAACGTCCTGCCCATCTCGTCGGGACGGTCGCTGCGTGACACGTTCGTCCGCAACAACGGGTGTACCGCCCAGAGCCCGCGGGAGCCGGCGTCGGGCAGCCGGACGCACATCGTCACCACCTACTCGGGGTGCCGGGCCGGATATCCGGTCGTCTGGGCCGCGTTCGACAACGGTCACATGCCGGGACCGGTGGACGGGACCTACTCCGAGAGCGGCATCACGACCTGGACCAAGGGCGAGGTGTGGAAGTTCTTCACCCAGTTCCAGGGCACCAACCCCTCCCCGAGCCCGAGCCCGTCGCCCAGCCCCAGTCCGTCGCCGAGCCCGAGCCCGTCGCCGAGCCCGAGCCCGTCGCCGTCGCCGGTACCCGGGGGATGCGCGGCCACGATCGAGACGACGAACTCCTGGCCCGGCGGCTTCCAGTCCACGGTCACCGTCCGCGCCGGCACCAGCCCCGTCAACGGCTGGACGGTCAACTGGACCTGGCCCGGCGGGCAGAGCATCAGCAGCCTGTGGAACGGTGTCCGCTCCGGCTCGGGTGCCGACGTGACCGTCCGCAACGAGGCCTACAACGGGTCGATCGCGGCGAACGGCACCACCACGTTCGGCTTCACCGCCAGCGGCTCCGCCGCCACCCCCGCCGTTTCCTGCAGCGCCTCCTGACCAGGACGCGCTGACGCGATGGACGAGTGCCCGCGCCGGGCCGACCGAGCCCGGCGCGGGCACTCTCCGAGACCCACCAGCGCCGCGGCGGCCCGCCATAAAATCAGCGGCGACAGCGCCGATCGAGGGTGATGGGGCCGGGCCACGTGGAGATCGAGGGGTCGTTCTGGCGGGCCATCGCGGTCTACCGTTTCGCGTCCCTCGGCTACGCCGCGCTGTTGCTGGCCGGTGCCGGCGGTTACCTGCGTCCGATCGCGGGCTGGCTCGTCCTCGGCGTGATGACGCTCTGGACGGTGGCCACCACCATCGCGTACGCGACGGCCAGGAGCCGGACCCTGCTGGCGCTGGATGTTCTGGTCACCCTGGGCTGCATGCTGGCCTCGCCCTATGTCCAGGGGCCCGAAGCCGGACCGGCGGGGGTGATGCCGATCACGGCCACCTGGATCGGCGGTCCCGTTCTCGCCTGGGCCGTGTACGGAGGGCGGCGGGCCGGCGCGGTGGCCGCGGTCGTGCTGTCGATCGGCGACCTGTGGCTGCGCGGCCTGGACAGGTTCGACCTCTCCGCCCCGGTGAACGGCGCGGTGCTGCTCATCCTCGCGGGTACCGTCCTCGGGCACGTGGCCCGGCTCACCGAACAGGCGCAGAAGCGGCTGCAGCGGGCGGTGGAGATGGAGGCGGCCGGGCGCGAACGCGAGCGGCTCGCTCGGGGCATCCACGACTCCGTCCTGCAGGTGCTGGCGCTGGTGCAACGCCGCGGGCTGGAAATCGGGGGCGAGGCGGCCGAGCTCGGACGGCTCGCCGGGGAGCAGGAGGCGGCGCTGCGGGAGATGATCCGCAGCGGGCCGGTGATGGCCGGGCGGGACGGCACGGGATTCGTCGATCTGGGGGCCGAGCTGCGCCGCTACACCACCGGGACGGTCACCGTGTCGGCGCCCGCGACCCCGTTGCCGCTTCCCGCCGATCAGGCGCGTGAGGTCGTGGCGGCCGTGGGCGCGGCACTGGACAACGTGCGGCGGCACTGCGGCCCGGAGGCCAGGGCCTGGGTGCTGGCCGAGAACGACGGCGCCTCGATGACGCTCACCGTGCGCGACGAGGGGCCGGGCATCCCCGGGGGACGCCTGGCGGAGGCGGAGGCCGAGGGCAGGCTCGGCATCGCGCAGTCCATCCGGGGGCGCATCGCCGCACTTGGCGGCACCGTCGGTCTCACGTCGGTGCCAGGCCAGGGAACCGAGGTCGAGATGGTGATCCCCGCTCCCGCGCGGCCTCCCGGCGAGGGCAAGGCCCGCACACCCTGACCGGGTGCGCCGGCCGGGTCTACAGTTGCGCCATGACCGGCGCTGTGCGGGTGATGGTGGTGGACGACCATCCGATGTGGCGGGACGCGGTGGCCCGTGACCTGGCGGACGCCGGGTACGAGGTGGTGGCGGCCGTGGGGGAGGGCCGCCAGGCGCTCCGGGTCGCGGCCGCCGTACGCCCCGATGTGGTCATCCTCGACCTGCGGCTTCCCGACCTGCCGGGGGTGGACGTGGCCAGAGGGCTGGCGGCGTCCGAGCGGCCGCCGCGCGTGCTGATGCTGTCGGCGAGCGGTGAGCACGAGGACGTGCTGGAGGCGGTCAAGGCCGGAGCCTCCGGCTATCTGGTCAAGTCGGCGAGCCGGGAGGAGTTCCTGGACGCCGTGCGGCGCACGGCCGACGCGGAACCGGTCTTCACCCCGGGCCTGGCCGGGCTGGTGCTCGGGGAGTACCGCCGTCTCGCCGCTCAGCGGCCCTCCGATGACGGGCCACGCCTCACCGAGCGGGAGACCGAGGTGCTGCGCCTGGTCGCCAAGGGCCTGTCGTACCGGCAGATCGCCGAACGGCTGGTGCTCAGCCACCGGACGGTGCAGAACCACGTGCAGAACACCCTGAACAAGCTCCAGCTGCACAACCGGGTGGAACTCGTGCGCTATGCGATCGAGCGGGGACTGGACCGGGCATAGGGCGCGCGACCTCAGAGGCCGTCGACCTTGTAGGGGTCGTGTTCGGAGAGCAGTTTGTCGAGGCGTGCCTGGTCGACCCGGCTCGACATGCTGACGATCTCCTGCCGGTCGCGTACGCACTTGGCCAGGACGAAGGCCGACGTCACCGTGTACAGCACGGCGACCGCGAGGAAGGCGCGAACCCAGGGGGCGACCGGCAGGAAGATGATGCCGAGCGCCACACTGCCGAGTGCCACGCCGAAGGAGATGACGCACTGCGCGTAGTACGCGGCCGTCATGGCGGGCCGGAGTGGTTTGTCCATGCGATCAAGCGTCCGGCACCGGCCGCCTCCGCGCCTGAGTACGCCTACCCAGCCGGCGTGAGTACCTGAACGCGATTCGACAGCAGACGCGTACGGCGCTGGCCCTGCGCCGCGCCACGGCCGTCGCCGCTCCTGGCGGTCAAAGTGCTCGCGGGTGGCGGGGTGGATCGGCGGTGATCTCGATGTAACCGGCGATGGTCGGTTGCTGTGACAAGTCTGTAACGCCGGTTTTTTACCTTTTCCGGGTTGGATCTGCCCGATGCGGCCGCGGCGTGCCCACTGATCGGGGACGGCGTCCAGGCCCGGTCGAAGGGGAAGGGCCGATGACGGCGACAGACCCGGACAATGCCATCGCGCCTGTGCGGACCGTCTGCTCCTACTGCGGAGTCGGGTGCGGGATCGTCCTCGACGTGGCGCGGGGCCCGGACGGGCGGCGCAGGGTCGTCAAGGTCTCCGGGGACCGGAGCCATCCGGCCAACGCCGGTCGCCTGTGCACCAAGGGGGCCACCAGCGCGGACATGCTCGCCGCGCCGGACCGGCTGGAACGGGCGCTCGTCCGGGCTACCAGGGGCGTGCAGCCGGAGGAGACCGGCGTCGACGCGGCCATCACGGCGACCGCCGGGCGGCTGCGCGGGATCCTGGACGAGCACGGCCCGGACGCGCTGTCGTTCTACGTGTCCGGGCAGATGACCCTGGAGGCGCAGTACCTGGCCAACAAGCTGGCGAAGGGCTTCGTCGGCACCAACCAGATCGAGTCGAACTCGCGCCTGTGCATGGCCAGCGCCGGGAGCGGCTACAAGCTGTCGCTGGGCTCGGACGGCCCGCCCGGCTCGTACGAGGACTTCGACCGTGCCGAGGTGTTCTTCGTGACCGGCGCGAACATGGCCGACTGCCATCCCATCCTGTTCCTGCGCCTGATGGACCGGGTGAAGGCCGGGGCCAAGCTGATCGTGGTGGACCCGCGCCGCACCGCCACCGCCGCCAAGGCCGACCTGTTCCTGCAGATCAGGCCCGGCACCGACCTGGCGCTGCTCAACGGGCTGCTGCACCTGCTGGTGGAGAACGGGCACATCGACGCGGAGTTCATCGCCGGGCACACCCGCGGCTGGGAGGCCATGCCGGAGTTCCTCGCCGACTATCCGCCGGAGAAGGTCGCCGAGCTCACCGGCATCCCCGAGGAGTTGCTGCGCCAGGCGGCCCGGTGGATCGGCGAGGCGGGCGAGTGGATGAGCTGCTGGACGATGGGGCTCAACCAGAGCACCCACGGCACCTGGAACACCAACGCGCTGGTCAACCTGCACCTGGCCACCGGGGCGATCTGCCGCCCCGGCAGCGGCCCGTTCTCCCTGACCGGCCAGCCCAACGCGATGGGCGGCCGCGAGATGGGGTACATGGGTCCCGGCCTGCCCGGGCAGCGTTCGGTGCTGATGGAGGAGGACCGCCGGTTCGTCGAGGACCTGTGGGGCATCGCGCCCGGCACGCTGCGCACCGACGCCGGGCAGGGCACGGTCGAGATGTTCTCCCGGATGGCCGAGGGCGAGATCAAGGCGTGCTGGATCATCTGCACCAATCCGGTGGCCAGCGTCGCCAACCGCAAGACGGTGATCGCGGGCCTGGAGGCCGCGGAGTTCGTCGTCACCCAGGACGTCTTCGCCGCCACCGAGACCAACGCCTACGCCGACGTGGTCCTGCCCGCCGCGCTGTGGGCCGAGACCGAAGGCGTGATGATCAACTCCGAGCGCGACCTGACGCTGCTCCGGCAGGCCGTCGACCCGGTGGGCGAGGCGCTGCCGGACTGGCAGATCATCGCCCGGGTCGCCTGCGAGATGGGGTTCGAGCAGGGCTTCTCCTACTCCAGCGCGGAAGAGATCTTCGAGGAGATCAAGCAGGCGTGGAACCCGGCGACCGGGTACGACCTGCGCGGCGTGACCTACGACCGGTTGCGCCGCGACCCGGTGCAGTGGCCCGCCCCACCCGGCTCCGGCGAGCGCAATCCCGTCCGCTATCTCAACGACGGCCGCAGCCGGGCGATGGTCACCAGGGAGGACGGCAGCAGCCCGCGGCTGGCCTTCGCCACGGCGGACGGCCGGGCCGTGTTCTTCCCCCGCCCGCACCTGCCCGCCGCCGAGCTGCCCGACGACACCTTCCCGTACGTGCTGAACACCGGGCGGGTGCAGCACCAGTGGCACACGCTCACCAAGACCGCCAAGATCGCGAAGCTGAACAAGCTGAACCCGGGCCCGTTCGTGGAGATCAACCCGGCCGACGCGGCGGAGCACGACATCGGTGCGGGCGATCTGGTGGCGGTCTCCTCGCGGCGCGGGCGGGCCGTGTTGCCGGCCGTGGTGACCGACCGCGTCATGCCGGGCAACCTGTTCGCACCGTTCCACTGGAACGACCTGTTCGGCGAGTACCTCAGCGTCAACGCGGTCACCAGCGACGCCGTCGACCCGGTCTCGTTCCAGCCCGAGCTGAAGGTGTGCGCGGTCGCGCTCGCCAAGATCGCCCCCGACCCGGCCGCGGCCACCTCCGGCCCGGCTTCCGGGCAGGCGCAGCCTGCCGCAGCCGCCGAGGAGCTCCGGACGCCGGTCGCGGCGCTCCACGGCCTGTTCGGGCTCGCCGACGAGGCCCCGCCGGAGCTGTCCGCACCCGAACGCCGCTACCTGTCCGGCTTCCTGGCCGGCCTGGCCGGCACTCCGCTCGACGGGACGGACGTGCCGGTGCTGCCCGGCCACGCTCCCTTCGCACCCGACCACGCGCTGTGGGTCAACGGGGCGCTGGCCGGCGCGTTCTCCCGCATAGCGCTCCCGGCACGCGCCCCGGACCCCGCCGAGCCGGAGACCCGGGCGCGCGAGATCGTCGTGCTGTGGGCCTCCCAGACGGGCAACGCCGAGGAGTTCGCCGCGGCCAGCGCCGAGCGGCTGTCGGGCGCCGGATGGCACGCCCGGCTGGTCAGCATGGCCGACTTCGTGCCGCGGAGCCTGACGCCGGAGGCGGACCTGCTGGTCATCTCCAGCACCTTCGGCGACGGCGAGGCGCCGGACAACGGGGCCGCCTTCTGGGAGGCGCTCGCCGAGCCCGAGGTGCCACGGCTGGACGGTGTGCGTTACGCGGTGCTGGCCTTCGGCGACTCCAGCTACGACGACTTCTGCGGCCACGGCCGGCGGCTCGACCGGCGCCTGGAGGAACTCGGCGCACTCCGCGTCGCACCACGCCTGGACTGCGAGCCGGACGAGCACGAGCGCGCCCTGGCCTGGCTGGACCGGCTGCTGACGACCCTGACCGATCCCGGCCGCCCCGCCACCGGACCGCAGCGGAGCGAGACAGCCGCGCCGCCCGCGCCGGCCCGCGCCGGCACCACCGCGTTCACCGCGGCCCTGACCGGCAACCGGCTGCTCAGCCTGCCGGGCTCGGCCAAGGAGGTCCGCCAGTTCACCTTCGACACCGGCGGCGAGCTGACCTACCAGGCCGGCGACGCCCTCGGCGTGATGCCGGTCAACAGCCTCGATCTGGTGATGGAATGGCTGACCGGCACCGGCCTCAGCCCCGCCGGCACCGTCGAGCTCCCCGGAGTGGGCACGCTGCCGCTCCGCGAGGCCCTGCACCGCCACCTCGACATCACGAAGATCACTCCGGGCCTGCTGAAGTTCATCGCCGAACGCTCCCGCGACCGCGACCTCACCCGGCTGCTGCGTCCCGGCAACAAGGGCGAGCTGGACAAGTGGATGTGGGGCCGCCAGGCCGTGGACGTGCTGGCCGAGATCCCCGTGCGGGCCACGGCGCAGGAGTGGGCCGACGTGCTCAGGCGGCTCCGGCCCCGCCTGTACTCCATCTCCTCCAGCCCGCTCACCAGCCCCGGCCAGGTGCGCCTGACGGTCTCGGTGGTGCGCTTCCCCAACCCGCGCGGCACGGTGCGCAGCGGAGCCTGCTCGGCCTACCTGGCCGGCAGCCCCGAGCAGACCGCCGTCGCGGTGCACGTCCAGCCCACCACGCACTTCCGGCCGCCGGCCGACCCCGGCACCCCCATGGTGATGATCGGCCCGGGCACCGGCGTGGCCCCCTTTCTGGGCTTCCTCGACGAACGCCGGGCTCTCGGCCACCACGGACGCAACTGGCTGTTCTTCGGTGAGCAGCGCCGCGCCACCGACTTCTACTACCGGGACGAGCTGGCCGCGTTGCACGACGACGGCCTGCTGACCCGGCTGGACGTGGCCTTCTCCCGCGACCAGCGCGCCAAGGTCTACGTGCAGGACCGGATGCGCGAGCACGGCGTGCAACTGTGGAGCTGGCTGCAGGACGGCGCCCATGTCTACGTGTGCGGCGACGCCACCCGGATGGCCAGGGACGTCGACCAGACCCTGCGCGAGATCGCGGCCCGCCACGGCGGCCTGACCCCCGACGCGGCCGCCGCCTACGTCAAGCAACTGGCCGCGGCCAGGCGCTACGTGCGCGATGTCTACTGAAGCGGCCGGCTCACAGGTGGGCCAGCAGCCGGTCCAGGGGACGGGGCACGTGGCCGGGGTCGAGTGCCGCGACGAGCGGGCCCGCGTAGCGGATCTTGCGGCCGCCGCCCGATCCCATGAACCGGCGTAGCTGGTCGTGGGTGGTGCCCTCCCGCCATGCGGGTTGCTTCTGCAGCGTGCGGAACGAGCCGAGCTCTCCCTCGGACGCGACGACGCGTTCGACCGTGGCGGTGCCGAGGGCGCGGATCAGCTCGTCCTCCAGGTCGGCCACGCACACGAAGAAGCCGAGCGCCTCCAGGTCGTCCCGGCCGAGGCCGGATCCGAGCCCGGCCCGTTCGAGACTCCTGCGGAAGGCGCCTTCCTCGCGGGCGTCGCACAGACCGGCCAGCCGCAGACCGAGCCCGGACGGGCCGAATCTGGCGAGGTAGGCCCCGATGTTGGTGGCACCGCCCATCGCCTCGACCGAGATGCCTTCGGCCGCGAGGTCCCGGCCCCGGCGCGCGGCCAGTGCCTCGATGGCCGACCTGTCGCTGATCCCCTCGACCAGGACCACGGTGTGGGTACGGTTCACCCGCCCAGCCTCGCACCGAACCCGGCGAAGGTCCCACCCGTTTTCCCGGGCCGGCGCGCTCGCGATCGGCGGGGAATGGTCACCCGGCGAGCCGCACGGTCGTGCCGGGGCGCGGCTCGCCTCTGCTCGGCGGTGGCCCGATGTCCTGGTTCGTGCATGAGTGGGCGCTGACTGCTGCTTCAATGATCTCCACATCGGCGGCTGAGGGGGCCGCGGCCACAGGGGGGACACGGGTGAGACTGCGCGAGCGTCTGCGGTACTGGTTCGACGGGACGATGGATCGCGGGACGCCCGCGTTGATCGGCTGGCTGGCGCTGGCGTCCGTCGTGCTCATCGTGGTGGTCACGGCGGCGGTGGTCGGCCTGACCTGGACGGAGGCGGAGAAGCAGGGGAGCTGGGGCGGCGTCGCCTGGCTGACGTTGATGCGCGCCATCGACCCGGGCACGATGGGCGGGGACGCCGGCAGCCCGGTGTACCTGGCGCTGATGCTCACCATCACCATCGGCGGCATCTTCATCGTCAGCTCGCTCATCGGCGTGCTGACCACCGGCCTGGAGAACCGGATCGCCGAGCTGCGCAAGGGCCGGTCCAAGCTGATCGAGCAGGGGCACACGATCGTGCTCGGCTGGTCGGAGCAGATCTTCACGGTGATCGAGGAACTCGTCAAGGCCAATCAGGGGCAGCGGCGCTCCTGCGTGGTGATCCTGGCCGACCGCGACAAGGTCGACATGGACGACCAGATCCGCGCCCGGCTGGGCGAGACCGGGCGCACCCGGGTCATCTGCCGGTCCGGGAGCGCGCTCAAGCGCGCCGACCTGGAGCTGGTCAGCCCGGACACCGCAAAGGCGATCATGGTGTTGCCGTCCCCGGACAAGGACGCCGACGTCGATGTGATCAAGGCGCTGCTGCTGCTGAACAACCGCACCTGGCGCGGTGTCCGGCCGCACGTGGTCGCCGCCGTGCAGGAGTCGGAGAACCTCGTCGCCGCCCGGCTCGCCGGCGGCGAGTCGGCCATCGTGATCGACGCCGACGACATCACCGTCCGGCTGGTCGCCCAGTCGCACCGCCAGTCGGGGCTGTCCACGGTCTGCACCGACCTGCTCGACTTCGACGGCAACGAGTTCTACATCCGTCCCGAGCCCGCGCTGACCGGGCGGACCTACGGCCAGGCGGTGACCGCCTACGACCGCGGCATCCCGGTCGGCCTGCGCAGGATGGACGGGCGGGTCGTGCTCAACCCCGCGCCGGAGACCCTGATCGGGGCCAAGGACCATGTGATCGTGCTGGCCGAGGACGACCTGCTCATCCGGCTGGCCGATTCGGCGCCCGCGACCGTCGAGCCGGCGATCGCGACGGCGCCCGACCCGGGGCAGCGGCCCGACCGTACGCTGCTCGTCGGCTGGAACTCCCGTGGCGTCAAGCTCATCGGCCTGCTCGACCGCCTGGTCGAGCCGGGGTCGGTCGTGGACATCGCCGCCGCCCACCGTCCACTCGACGTCCTGGACACCGACCGGAAGAACCTGACCGTCGGCTACAAGGCCTGCCGGCCGACGAGCCGCCGCTCGCTGGAGAGCCTCGACCTCGGCGGCTACCAGAACGTCGTCGTGCTGGCCGACGACGAGGTCGAGGCCGAACGCGCCGACGACCGGACGCTGGTGACCCTGCTGCACCTGCGTGACATCAAGCTGAGCCTCGGTGACCCGTACACGATCGTGACGGAGATCAACGACGACGCCAACCGGGAGATCTTCCAGGTCACCAGGGCCGACGACTTCATCGTCGGCACCAAGCTCATCAGCCTGCTGCTCACCCAGCTCGCCGAGAACCGGCACCTGTACGGCGTGTTCTCCGAGCTCTTCGACCCGGCCGGCTCGGAGATCTTCCTGCGGCCCGCGTCGCACTACCTCACCCCTGGTGTGGAGGCGAACTTCGCGACCGTGATGGCGGCGGCCACGCGGCAGGGGCAGACCGCCATCGGGTACCGGCTCAAGCGGAACAGCGACCAGGCGCCCTCCTACGGCGTGACGCTCAACCCGCCGAAGGGCGCCCCGCTCACCCTGGGCGCCGACGACCAGGTCATCGTTCTCGCCGAGGACGTGTGACGTTCGCCGGGCGGAATGTCGGATAACGGGGTTTTCGGGGCTGGCCTGAGGGAGAGCATCACCTAGCCGCCGGAACCGGAGCTCGCTGTTGATCGTTCAAGGGGCGGTCCGATCCTCGAACGATCAACAGGGAGATCAAGCAGTGGTCTTCAAACGGATGCTGGGCGCCTTCGGCGTGGGCGCCCCCTCGGTGGACACCGTTCTGGCCGACCCCCGGGTCCGGCCCGGCGGCCCGCTCGACGGTGAGGTGCGGCTCAAGGGCGGCGACTTCGACGCCGAGATCGAGCACATCACCCTCGGCCTGGTCGCCCGGGTGGAGCTGGAGCACGGGGACGGCGAGAACACCGGGATCGGCGAGTTCACCCGCGTCCAGGTGTCCGGCCCGTTCACCCTGCGCAAGGGCGAGGACCGCGTCATCGGCTTCCAGGTCCCGGTGCCCTGGGAGGCCCCGATCAGCGAGATCGGCGGCGAGCACCTGGCCGGCATGGAGCTGGGCGTGCGCACCGAGCTGGCCATCGCCAAGGCCGTCGACAAGGGCGACCTGGACATGGTCGCGGTCGAGCCGCTGCCCTCCCAGCTGCGCGTGCTCCAGGCGTTCCTCGACCTGGGCTTCCGGTTCAGGTCCGCCGACCTGGAGGTGGGGTACGTGCACGGCGCGCGGCAGGAGCTGCCGTTCTACCAGGAGATCGAGTTCTACCCGCCGCCGCGGTACGCCGGCCTCACCGGCGAGGTCGAGCTCACCTTCGTGACCAGTGCCGAAGGGCTGGAGGTGATCCTGGAGGCCGACCAGCGCGGGCACTTCTCCGGTGACGCCATCGGGCGCTTCCACGTCGGCCACGAGGAGGCGCTCGGCACCGACTGGCCGGGGGAGATCGACCGCTGGCTCGGCACTCTGGCGGCGCACGGCCCGGGTGGGTACGGCCACGGCGATCCGCACGGCGGTCACCATGACGACCACGGACACCACGCACCGCACCAGGGCGGGCCGGGCTGGGGGACGGTGGCGGCGGCGGGCGCGGCCGGTGTGGTCGGCGGCATCGTCGCCGGTGAGGTGGTCGAGGAGATCTTCGAGGGGGACGACGAGGAGGACGGCGGGGGCGACTGGTAGGCCGCCCCCGGTGACGGTCAGCGCCTCGCCGCGTGTCGCGTGGCGGGGCGTGCGGCCAGTGCGGCCGAGCAGGCGGCGAGGGTCAGGCAGACGGCGATCACCCCGGTGATGAGCGGCCAGGGCACCACGAGCGGCACGTCGGTGTGCATGGCCGTGGTGAAGGCGCGTCGCATGCCCAGCAGCGCGGGCAGCGCCACCACCAGCCCCAGCCCGGTGCCGAGCAGCACCACCAGCACCGCCTCGGCGGCCACGGCCCAGGCCACCTGCCGGCCGGTCGCGCCGGACAGGCGCAGCACCGTGAGGTCGCGGACGCGCCCGGCCGCCGACATCACCATCGTGTTCACGATCGCCGCACCGGCGTAGACCGTGGACACCAGGACCAGGAGCGCGGTGGCGATCCACACCAGCCGGTCCTCCTGCGCGTCGGCCTCCACGGCGTAGGTGGTGACGTCCACCACCCGGGCCCCCGCGCCGGGTGGTGTGGGCGCGCCCGCGACGTACGCCTCTCTGGCGAGGGCCACCGGGTCGTGCGCGCGGAGCAGGCTCCGGGAGAGCAGCACGTCGGCGTCCGCGTCCCGGATCACGCCGGCCACGGTCGGCGACGCCGAGGTGCCGTCCTCGAACGACACCGGCAGCTTCGCGCCCGGCCGCAGCCCGCGGTCGGCGGCCAGCCAGTCCGCCACGAGCACACGGTCGTCGCCGCGCAGCGCGTCGAGCGAGCCGGACACCACCTGGACGTCGCCCGCGCGCTCCAGCAGCTCCGGCGTGGCGCCGATGACGCTCAGGACGCCGCCGTCCGGCTCGAACAGCCCGCTGAACAGCGACGACTCCGCACCTCCCGCCGACGCCGCCGCGTCGGTCAGACCGGGCGTGCCATCCGGCACGATCACCGCGTCCGCCCGGATCGTGGTGGCGCGCGCCTGCGCGAACCCCGCCGCGGTCGTCTGCACCATCCCGGTGATCAGCACCGTGCACCCCACCGTGACCAGCACCGGCGTGGCCGTGGCCGCGGTGCGGCGGACCGCGGTCAGCGCGCTCTCCCGGACCAGCATCCCGGTCGCCCCGCGTCCCCGGGCCAGCGGCCACGACAGCAGCCGCGCCACCGGCGGCACCACCGCCGGGGACAGCAGCGCGAGCCCCGCGATCACCCCCATCGCCGCGACCAGGCCCGACATCACGAACGCGTCCGAGCCGTCCGAGGCGGCCGCGTCCGCCGCGGCGGCCAGGCCCAGCGCGCAGCACGCCGCCCCGGCGATCCACCGCACGAGCGGCATCGGACGGTCGTCCACCTCGGCCTCGCGCAGCGCCTCCAGCGGAGGTATCCGCGCCGCGCGGCGGGACGCCGACCACACCCCCGCCAGCGTGACGACCACGCCCACCGCGAACGAGCCCGCGAGCGGCGGCGGCGAAACCTCCACGGCGAAGCCCGGCGGCTCGAAGCCGACCCTGACCAGCAGGTCTCCCAGTACGGGACCGAGTGACGCGCCGGCGGCGACGCCGCCCGCCGTCGCGACGACCCCGACCACCAGCGCCTCGCCGTACACCATCCGGCGCACCTGGCGCGGCGTCGCGCCGATGGCGCGCAGCAGCCCGAACTCCCGGCGCCGCTGCGCCACCCCCACCGCGAACGCCGACGCCACCACAAGGACCGACACGAACGCGGACAGCGCGGCCATGCCGGTGAGCACCTGCAGGCCGATCCAGCGGGTCCGCTCGTGGTCCCGGGACTCAAGGACACCGCGCCCGTCCCCGGTGCGCACCACCCCGGCCGGGCCCGCCGCCGCCCGTGCGGCCGCGGCGACCGCGGGGATGTCCGCCCCCGGCTCGGTGACCAGGCCGATCGCGCGCACCCCCGCCGAGACGCGGGCCGCCTCCGCGTCGCTCAGGTACACCCCCGGACCGTTCACCGTGCCGGACACCGTGTACGTCACCGGCCCGTGCACCGTGAGCACCGGCACCCGCGCCCCCGGCGCGAGGCCGAGCGACCGGTCCAGCGCCACCTCGCCCTCCCGTGGCGCGGTGCCCGCCGTCAGCCGGTACGGCGCCAGCATCGCCGCCGACCAGGCGTACCCCTGCTCACCCGCCACAGGCCTGCCGCCGATGACGGGCTGCGCGTAGAACGTCCGATCGGGTATGGCGTGCGCCACTCCGGGGATCGCGGCCAGCCGCTCCCGCAGCGACGCGACCATGTCGGGCGACCACGGGCGGTCCGGGGCGAAGTCGCCGTCGCCACGCTCGGGCATCGGCACCGAGACGAACACCGGCGCCCCCGCCAGCCGCTCGGGCACCCTCGCCCCGGCCGAGGCCAGCGCCAGGACGCTCATCGACACCATCGTCATGCCGAGCACCAGCACGGTGAACCCGCCGGCGAAGGAGGCCCACCGCTCCCGCAACGTCGCGAAGGTCAGCACGGCGCGGCCTCCAGGGCGGTCATCCGGGCGGCGACCAGTTCGGCGGTGACGGTGCCGGCGTACTCGTCCACCACCCGCCCGTCGGCGAGGAACAGCACCCGGTCGGCGTAGGAGGCCGTCACCGGATCGTGCGTCACCATGATCATCGTCTGCCCGTGGTCGTCGACCAGCCCGCGCAGCATGCCGAGGATCTGGCGGGACACCCTGTAGTCGAGCTGGCCGGTCGGCTCGTCGGCGAACACCACGGCGGGCTTGGTGATCAGCGCACGCGCGATGGCCACGCGCTGCTGCTCGCCCCCGGAAAGCCCGCTCGGCCGATGTCCCGCCCGGTCGGCGAGGCCGACCTCCGCCAGCGCCGCCCGGACCAGGCCGGGCGGCGCCGCGCGGCCGGCCAGACGCAGCGGCAACGCCACGTTCTGCTCGGCGGTGAGCGCGGACACCAGGTTGAACGCCTGGAAGACGAACCCCACCCGCTCGCGGCGCAGCAGGGTCAGGCCGTGCTCGCTCAGCGAGCCGAGGTCGGTGCCGTCGATGACGACCGTGCCATCGGTCGGCCGGTCCAGCCCCGCCGCGCACTGCAGCAGGGTGGACTTGCCGGACCCCGACGGCCCCATGATCGCCGTAAGGGTGCCCGCGTGGAAGCTCGCCGTCACCCCGTCGAGGGCCTTCACCGTGCGGGCCGCCGTGCCGTACAGCCGGCGCACCGCCGTAAGGCGCACGGTCTCCGGACCAGGGTGCGCGGCGGCGTCCCGGCCGCCGGTGCGCGTCGTCGAGTGCATGCCGTCAAGCCAACCGCCCGTGCCGGGCTGGCGCACTGGTGCTGGGACGAGACAGCAAGGTAGACCTGGCACTACCGCGCCCGCGCCTCCCGATGGGCTAACGTCGGGGAGTGCTCGCCCGTACCGCCCTGGCGGCGATCACCCGCAGTCCGGCGGCGTTCCTGCGTTCGTCGTGGCCCTGGCGTTCGCTCGCCTACCTGCTGTGCAGCGCGGTGCACGCTGTGGCCGCCTGCATGGTGATCTACGCGGCCTACGCCTACGGTGCCGGGCTCGCGACCTTCGCCGCGCTGCTCGCCGTGGCCGTGCTCACGCCGCCGGCCGCGGCGTTCGAGCGGTGGCGGCTGCGCCTGGTGGACCGCGCGCCCGCGGGCGACCCGCACCTGAAACCACCGCGGCCGGGTCCGCGGGCCTGGCTCGCCACCCGGCTGCGCGAGCAGGTGACCTGGCGGGAGCTGGGGTTCACCGTCGTCGCGGTGTCGGTGCTGTGGCTGATGGACATCGGGCTGGTCTCGTCGGCGCTCTGGCTGCCGCTGCTGTTGATGTCGGCGCCGTTCCAGCCCGGCATGAGGCCGCTGGACGGCCTGCCGCTGTTCGCGGTGGGGCTGCTGATGTTCCCGCTGTTCGCCTACCTGGCCGCCGCGTGGGCGGGCACCCGCGCCCTGCTCACCCGCGCCGTCCTCGCGCCGGGCGACGCCGAGATCATCCGCTCCCGCGCTCGCCTGGTCGACGCGTTCGAGGCCGAACGCCGCCGGATCGAGCGCGACCTGCACGACGGCGCCCAGCAGCGCCTCGTCTCCCTGAGCATGAAGCTCGGCCTCGCCCGGCTCGACCTGCCGCCGGGGTCGCCCGCCGAGGCGCAGCTCGCCGAGGCGCACGAGGAGGCCAAACGCGCCCTGGCCGAGCTGCGCGAGCTGATCCGGGGCGTCCATCCCCAGGTGCTCACCGACCGGGGGCTCGGCGCCGCCGTACGCGAGGTGGCCGGCCGCTCGCCCGTCCCGGTCGACGTCGACGTCGCGCTGCCCGGCCGGTTGCCGCCGTCGATCGAGGCCACCGCCTACTACGTCGTCTCTGAGGCGATGGCGAACATCGCCAAGCACAGCCGGGCGCGGCGCGGTTTCGTGTACGGCCGGCTTCAGGACGGCGCGCTGGTGGTGGAGATCGGCGACGACGGCGTGGGCGGCGCCGACCCTGCGGGCGGGTCCGGGCTGGCCGGGCTCGCCGACCGCGTCGCCGTGACCGACGGCGAGATGACCCTGTCCAGCCCGCCCGGCGGGCCGACGACGCTGCGTGTGGAGATCCCGTGTCCCGTCTCCGAATAGCCCTCGCCGAGGACGGCGTGCTGCTGCGCGAAGGGCTCGCCGGGCTCCTCGAGCGGTTCGGCCACGAGGTCGTCGCCTCGGTCGGCGACGGCGCGGCGCTGGTCGCCGCCGTGGCCGAGCACGAGCCCGGCATCGTCGTGGTCGACGTGCGCATGCCGCCCGGCTTCACCGACGAGGGGCTGCGCGCCGCGCTCGCGCTGCGCGCCGCTTATCCGGGGCTCGCCGTGCTGGTGCTCAGCCAGTACGTCGAGCAGACCTACGCCGCCGAGCTGCTCGACTCCGGCGGCGGTACGGGCATCGGGTACCTGCTGAAAGACCGCATCGGCGACGTGCGGGAGTTCGTGGCGGCGGTGGAGCGGGTCGCGGAGGGACACACGGTCGTGGACCCGGAGGTCGTGCGGCAACTGCTCAACAGCCGCCGCCGGCCGCTGGCCCGGCTCACCCCGCGCGAGCGGGAGGTCCTCGGCCTGGTCGCGGAGGGCCGCTCCAACGCCGCCATCGCCCGCGCGCTGGTGGTCACCGAGGCCGCGGTGGCCAAGCACATCGCGGGCATCCTCACCAAGCTCGACCTGCCCCCGGCCGCGGACGACCACCGGCGCGTCCTGGCCGTCCTCGCCTACCTGCGGGGCCGGCCGGGCGGGCCGGAGGCGGAGCGGCCGCACCGCCGCTGACGCGCGAGGCCTGGCACGTCAGCGGGCGGGCGAAGGCCCCTCGCCGGGGCGGGTCGCCTCGGCGAGGGGCTTTGAGATCTCAGCCGCGGGTCCACTTCTGGCCGGTGGCGCCGTTGCAGGTCGCGATCTGGGCCTTGGTGCCGTTGGCGGTGCCGTTGCTCGCCAGGCTCAGGCACTTGTTCGCGCCGACAGCGGTGATGGTGCCGTCGCTGTTGAAGCGCCACTTCTGGTTGTTCTGGTTGTTGCAGTCCCAGATGATGACCGCGGTGCCGTCGGCGGTGCCGGCGCCGTTCACGTCCAGGCACTTGTTTCCGTACACCCGCAGCTCACTGGCGCTGGTGGCGTTCCACTGCTGGTTGGCCTGGCCGTTGCAGTCCCAGATCTGCGCGGCGGCGCCGTTGGTCTGGGAGGCGCCGTTGACGTCCAGGCACCGGCCCGAGGCCTGTGCCCGGATGGTGCCCGTGGTGCCAGGGGAGGGGGAGGGGTTGGTGCCGGTCTGCGGTCCGGCCGCGGCCATCACGGCCTGGGCGCCCGAGGGCCACTGGCCGTTGCTGACCGTGACGTTGTTGTTGACGACGTTGCCGCGGTCGCCGTTGGTGATGTTGGTGCTGCTGTTGCTGGTCCAGTTGCCGGTGACGGTGAAGTTGCCCATGTTCTCCCCGCCCCAGTAGTTGGCGGTGGCCCAGGTGCCGACGGAGGACATGACGTTGTTGCGGACGGTGTAGTACTTGGAGCCCTCGTCGAAGTAGACGCCGAAATAGCCGTTGGTGCGCAGGCAGTAGTTGTCGGTGATCTGCGCGCCGGGGTTCCAGGACAGGGTGTAGATGCATCCGCCGTCGGTCATCTGCTGCATGACGTCGTGCACGTAGTTGCCCACCAGCCGGTTGTTCGAGGCGGTGGTGGCGGTGGTGTACCGCGGCTGGTAGTTGTACAGGCCGCGGTTCGTGTAGGAGGTGTTGCCGCCGGGCTCGTTGGCGCCCCAGCCGTAGCCGATCGACATGCCGGTGTAGGGCAGGTTGTACACCTCGTTGTGCGACACGTCGCTGGTGGTGACGTAGGTCGTCAGGACCGAGACGATGCCGCGGTAGTCCAGGCCGAGGTCGTGGATGCGGTTGTTGGTGATGGTGATGTCCCGGTTGATCATCCGCTGGTCGGAGGGGTGGTGGGCGTCGGCGCGCACGCCGCCGGCCACGACGCCGCCCGCGGAGTTGCGGGCGATCTCCGAGCGGGTCACCGTGATGTTGGACGCGCCCAGCCCGACCCCGCTGGCGTGCGCGTTGGCGTCGTTGCCGATGCCGATCGCGGTCTGCCCCAGGTTGACGAACTGCGAGTCGGTGAAGGTGATGTTGTTGGCGGCCGACACCTGCACCGCGGCGGGCATCTGGAACCAGCCGGGCCGCGCGGACTCGAACGCCTGGCAGCCTTCCTGGCAGGAGGTGAGCCGGTCGGCGGGCCAGTTGTAGTTCCCGGCGATGTAGGAGCCGGTCTGCTGGTCGGCGAATCCCTGGTTGCTGCTGGGGCCGAGCCAGCTGGTGCCGGTGAAGGTGATCCCGCTGAAGGTGAGGTGGTGGGCGGGGGAGTCGTAGGTGCCGCCGACGTTCACCAGCGACTGCAGGACCGGCAGTTCCACGGCGAGGTTGTTGATGTTCTGCCCGGACGGGGGGATGTAGTACAGCGTGCCGGTGCCGGTGTTGAGGTACCACTCGCCGGCGGAGTCCAGGAACTCATAGGCGTTGGCCAGATACAGCGGCCCGGCCCGGTGCGGCCGGGTGAAGGTGTCGTAGCCGAAGGTGTTGTTGTTCCAGCCCGGCTGCTGCATCGTGAGGAAGTTCCCGCTGATGCTCTGCACCGTGACGTACCGGTCGGTGAAGGAGCCGACGCTTTCGAGCTCCACCCGGTTCTGGGCGGCCAGGTTGTTGAGGTAGTTCAGCGCGGAGTTGGTGAAGCGCAGCCCGGTGGTGGTGGCGGTGAAGTCCGACCGGTTCACCTGGGTCCGTGCCCGGGTGGCGAGGGCGCCGTTGACGTACAGCTGGCGGGCCTCGATCCCGGTGCCCACACTGGCCCGCCAGATGTTCTTGCCGGCGTCGGCCTGCGTCCACCCGGTCACCGCCCGGGCGCCGCTGATCACCGGGCGCGCGCCCGATGCCGCCTGCCAGATCACCCGGTAGCCGTTGTTGCCCGAATCGGCCGCGGCGAACCGCAGCGGCGCGCTCTGCCGGTACACCCCATCGGCGAGCTGCACCACGATGTCACCCGACATCGCCCCATTGATCGACCGCACCGCCGTCTGCGCCGCCGCCAGCGAACACGGCTGCGCCGCGGAACAGTCGGAACCGGAACCGGAAGGAGACGCATAAAGGGTCGTGACGGCCGCGGAAACCGGAGAGACCGGTGCCCAGAGCGCGGCCGCGGCGGTCAAGCCCAGTGCGGCGACTCCGGCCGACACCATCCTTCGCAGCCCGGGCAAAGATGATTTGAACACGACAACTCCAAATATGGGGGGTGGTCAGTGCAGGCCCGGCCGGCACCGATCGGGCGGGTGCGGTCTGGCGGTGTTCCCGCGAGCGTCACGGTCCGGCCGGCACACGCGTACCGCACTTTCCGCCGGTGGCGTTCGGCGCGGCGCCGGTGTGAGCCTGCCCGGGCCGGGATCGCGGCGTCGGACCGCCGGTGCCGCGGGATCGCCGCCTGCCGGGTCCGCTCATCGCCGCTCACTTTCCCTTGTGGCGGCCGGTGATCCCAGCCGTCTGGTGGAAGGTAATTCGTATGACGTCGGCCGTCAATAGCGGCGCGTCGACGGTCCGGGCTCCGGAGGGCCGGCGGCATGGTCGCGCACGGGGGTGACGGCGCATCGCCGCAGGCGGACCCGTGCACGTCGCCGGAGGGAAGCGGGTGACCCGGCTGCCCGGAGGCCGCCGCTGCGCGGGGCCGGCGTGATCGCTGAAAGTTTCAGCCCGGCGGATCGGCAGGGTGCCCGGCCGCCGTCCCTGGTCGGGCACCCGGGGAACGGGCCGTGTCAGGTGCGGCAGGGAACGACGGGCGCGACCGGCGCTTGACAGATCTCGACGCCGTCATATTTGCTCCGCTGCACCTTCGTCCGCAGAGTCGCCGGAAAGAAAGGAGTGGTACACGCCGAACCTTGTGTTAACGCTAACAGAATTCTATTGAATCGCCCCTTGATATCCCGGCGAATCGGATTCCGTACCGCTGAGAGAATCCGCCGAGGCCGCCTGGTGTCCGCCATAGGAAAAGCCGTTCACACCGGCCGACCGAGAATCCCCCCGACCAGGAGGAGCAATGTTCGCGCTACCCGGATGTTCCGAGACCCGATCAGTAGAAGGAGCGGTGTGATGTCCAGGCGCAGATCCATCCTCGGAGCGATCGCGGCCGCGGCGCTTCTCGTGCTGACCACGGGCCACGCGGCGCTGAGCGACAGCTCCGGCACCTCCACCTCGACCGCGCGCGCTCTCGCGGCGACCGCCGGGTGCGGCAAGGCGCCGGCATTGAGCAGCGGATCGCACACGATTCAGAGCAGTGGCAAGAACCGCTCCTTCATCCTGCGGCTCCCCGACAACTACCAGAACAACACCCCGTACCGGGTGTTCTTCGGTTTCCACTGGAACGGCGGCACCGCCGGTGACGTCGACGGGGGCGGCACGAGTGGGTACGCCTGGTCCTACTACGGCCTCCGGCAGCTGTCGAACAATGGCGCGATCTTCGTGGCGCCGCAGGGCCTCGGCAACGGCTGGGCCAACTCCGGCGGCGAGGACACCACCTTCGTCGACGACATGCTGCGCCAGATCGAGGCCGGCCTGTGCGTCGACACCTCCCAGCGCTTCGCCCTCGGCTTCAGCTACGGCGGCGGCATGAGCTACTCGCTCGCGTGCTCCCGCTCGAACGTCTTCCGCGCGGTCGCGGTCTACTCCGGCGGCCAGCTGAGCGGATGCAGCGGCGGCACCCAGCCCGTCGCCTACATGGGACTGCACGGCATCAGGGACAACGTGCTCAACATCTCCGCGGGGCGGTCGCTGCGCGACACGTTCGTCAGGAACAACGGCTGTACCGCCCAGAGCCCGCGCGAGCCGGCGCAGGGCAGCCTGACGCACATCACCACCACCTACTCGGGCTGCCGCGCGGGGTATCCGGTCGTCTGGGCCGCGTTCGACCAGGGCCACACGCCCGGCCCCGTGGACGGCAGCAACTCCGACAACGGCGTCACCACCTGGACCAAGGGCGAGGTGTGGAAATTCTTCAGCCAGTTCGGCAGTGACCCCGGCCCGTCGCCGTCCCCGTCGCCCACGGTCTCTCCCTCCCCGTCCCCGTCGCCGTCGCCGGGCGGCACGGGCACCATCCGGGCACAGGCGTCGGGGCGGTGCCTGGACGTCAACGGCGCTTCGCAGTCCAACGGCGCCGCGGCGCAGATCTGGGACTGCAACGGCCAGAGCAACCAGCAGTGGACCGCCACCAGCGCCAGTGAGCTGCGCGTCTACGGCAACAAGTGCCTGGACGTCAACGGCGGCAGCACCGCCGACGGCGCGTCGGTC
>NZ_BMNT01000012.1:614-15179 GCF_014646695.1 Sphaerisporangium melleum | reverse complement strand
CAACGGCCAGAACAACCAGAAGTGGCGCTTCAACAGCGACGGCACCATCACCGCCGTCGGCGCCAACAAGTGCCTGAACGTCACCGGCAACGGCACCGCCAACGGCACCAAGGCCCAGATCTGGACCTGCAACGGCGCCACCGGCCAGAAGTGGACCCGCGCCTGACCCCAGCCCTGCCAGCCCCTCGCCGAGGCGACCCGCCCCGGCGAGGGGTCTTCGCTTCCCCCCTGATCGCCGGCGTTTCCCGACCGGGGTCGTGACGGCTTGAGTGCCGGGGTCTGCAACGTCGCGGCCGTTCATCATTCGTCATACCCGTGCCTGTTCGATGCCGTGAGCGGTGCATCAGGAGACGAGGGGGAGGCGGAGCACGAAGCAGGCGCCGCCATCGGCGGAGTCCTCGACGTGCATCGTGCCGCGGTGCGCCGCGGCGATGTCGCGGGCGATGGCCAGGCCCAGCCCGGCGCCTCCGTGGTGGCGGCTGCGGGCGGCGTCCAGGCGGACGAAGGGCTGGAAGACGCGGTCGCGGTCGGCCGGGCGGACGCCCGGCCCATCGTCGGCCACGGACAGTTCGGCATGGCCGCCCGCGCGGCGCAGCCCCACCTGGAGGCCGCGCGCGGCGTGCCGCCGGGCGTTGTCCAGAAGATTGGTGAACAGGCGGGTGATCTGCCAGGAAGCGGCCTCCACCATCACCGCGCGTTCGAGATCGAGCCGCACGTCACAGCCCTCGCCCCAGTGCGCCGCCACCGTCTCGACCAGGCATGTCAGGTTGACCTCCTCCAGCCGCTCGGTCGGGCCGGTGTCGAGTGTGGACAGCAGGAGCAGGTCGTCGATGAGGTTCTCCAGCCGGTCCAGACCGCCCGTCAGATGGCCGAGCAGGTCGGGCAGGTCGATGTCGCCTGGATGCATCTGCGCCTCCTCCACCCGCACTCGCAGTGCGGTCAGCGGCGTGCGCAGCTCGTGTGAGGCGTCGGTGACGAACTGGCGTTGCCGATCCAGCAGTCGTTCGGTGGACGTTCTCGCACCCTGTGCCGGTCCGTCCGGATCCTGGTGCGTTCTCATGAGGTGTCCGCGTCGAGATGTGCCGAGGCCGGGCGTGGGCCGGTGGTCTCGCGCGGGTGCCGGCCGGTCGGGGCGGCGGGCGCGTTCGCGAGGGGAAGGCGGAAGACGAAGCACGCGCCACCGGTCTCCGCCTCCTCGATGCGCAGGCTGCCCGTGTGGGAGCAGGCGATGTCGCGGGCGATCGCCAGGCCCAGTCCGGTGCCGCTCTGATCGAGACCGCGTGCGGCGGGGAGCCGGACGAAGCGCTCGAAGACGCGTTCCCGCTCGCCCTCCGCGACCCCGTCTCCGTCGTCGACGACCCGCAGCTCGGCATGGCCCTCCCGGTGGCTCACCCGCACCTCGACCAGATGCCGGGCATGCCGCTGGGCGTTGTCCAGCAGGTTGGTGAGCAGCCGGCCGATGCGGATCGGCACGGCCCGCACCACGACCCGGGTCTCCAGCCGGAGTCGTACGGCGATCCGGTCGTGCCGGTGGGCGATCTCCCCGCGGACCAGCTCGGCGAGGTCGACATGCTGTGGCCGCACGGGCGGCGCGGACTCCAGCTCTGCCAGGACGCGCAGGTCGGTGATGATCGCGTCCAACCGGTCGACGTCGCTCAACGCCCGGGCGAGCAGGTCGCCGAGATCGGTCTCGGCGGGGTGCAGGCCGGCCTCCTCCAGTTCCGCGCGCAGCCCCGCGACGGCCGTGCGAAGTTCGTGTGAGGCGTCGGAGGTGAATCGCCGGTTCCGCTGCAGTTCGCGCGTCAGGTCGCGCATCATGTGGTGGGGCGCCTGGACCGCCGGCGCGGGGCGGCCGTCACGAGCGTGGAGAGATCCGCGGTCGTACGGGGGTTTCGGACGTGTGGCCACAGCACGTACTCCTTCTGTCGCAGAGATTCGGGCGGATGCCGTGGCAAGATGGCGCCGGTCGGCGCCGCGGGCCGTCGCCGTGGACGTCCGCCGCCATCGCCTCGCGGCCGGGCGCCGCGGGCCTCGATCGGGCCGGTTCACCGGCTCCCGTGATCGGTCAAGTGCCGGGTCGGTGGGTCATCCGCTGTCATGCGGTCGCCAGCTAGGACCGGACAGGGGCCGGGTCTGTGACAGGCGCGCCGAAAGCCCTTACGCTTCCCTACCGCGGCGCCACGCCGTCACAGATCGGATCGCCGCCCTGTCTCAGTCTGGACGAAAGCGGCGAAGACACGGAGTGTGACCTTGCCACCAGCCAGCATGGGGGACCGGATCCGGATCCGGATGAGCGCTCGCCCCATCGACGAACCGCACCGCGTCTCCAGCCAGCTCGAGCTGCTCTTCGATCTCACCTTCGTGATCGGCGTCGCGGCGGTCACCGCGCGGTTCGGGCACAGCATCGGCGAGGGTCACGGCCTCGCGGGACTGATCCCGTTCCTCCAGGTCTTCTTCGCGATCTGGTGGGCGTGGATGAACTTCACGTGGTTCGCCTCGTCCTACGACTGCGACGACGTCTCCTACCGGGTGCTGACCATGCTGCAGATGGCCGGTGTGCTGGTGCTCGCGGCGGGAGTGCCGGCCGCGGCCGATCGGGGCGACTACGGCGTGGTCACGCTCGGGTACCTCATCATGCGGATGGCGCTCGTCGCCCAGTGGGTGCGGGCCGGTGTCGAGGATCCGGCGAGCCGCCGCACCGCGCTGCGCTACGCGGCCGGCATCACCCTGGTCCAGGTGGGGTGGGTGCTGCGCTACCTCCTCGCCGAGCAGGGGGCCCTGCCCGCGCCGGCGCTACTGCCGATCTTCGTCGTCCTGATCACCGTGGAGATGGCGGTGCCGTGGTGGGCGGAACGGGCGGGGGCCACGACCTGGCACCCGCACCACATCGCCGAGCGCTACGGCCTGTTCACCATCATCCTGCTGGGGGAGAGCGTCCTGGCCGCGAGCCGGGGAGTGGAAGGAGCGCTGGAGGCGGGGAGGGTCAGCGTGTCCTTCGTCGTCATCGCCTTCTCCGGCCTGGTCCTGCTGTTCGCCATCTGGTGGCTGTACTTCCTGGTGCAGGCCGGTGATGGACTCAGTGACCGCCGGCACCGTTCCTACCTGTGGGGATACGGGCACTACGGCATCTTCGCGGCCCTGGCCGCCCTCGGCGCGGGGCTGGAGGTGGCGGTGGAGCGGACCGGCCACGATGTGGCGGCCTCGTCCGTGGCGTGCGGTTACGCGGTCGCGATCCCGGTCGGGGTGTGCGTCACCCTGATCTGGGCGGTGCACGCGCTCGTCGCCGCCGAGCCCGTCATCCGTCCCGCCGCGGTCGTGGTCTTTCTGATCGTCATCGTGTCGCTGCCGCTCGCGGCGTCGTCGATCGGCCTGGCGGGCGTGGTGGCGGCGATCGCGGTCGCGTGCGTCCTGCTGGTCGCCGTCACCATCCTGGCCCGGAACCACGGCGGGCGCCGGCACTCCGGGCCGAGGCAGGGGGCCCGCACGCCTTCCCCGGCCGCTTGAGCGGCCGGATCCGGCGGGCTCAGGTGGCCGTGGCCGGCACCGTGGTGAGCTTGGCCGGGTTCATCATCCACAGCACCTGCTCGATGCCCTCGTCGGATGCGTTGACGGTGACGACCGCGTACACCTGCCCGTCCCGCGTCAGCACCGCGGACGTCTGCCCGTTCGTGCTCGCCCAGCCGACCTCGACGCCGGTCCAGAACCGGGGGGCGAACGCCTTGACGAACTTCGCCACCCGCGACGCGCCCACCACGGGGAAGCGGGCGGCGCGCGCGGCGCCTCCGCCGTCGGAGTAGCTGGTCGCGTCCGCGGCCAGGAGGTTCTCCAGTCCGGCCAGGTCGCCGGAGCGGGCCGCGGTGACGAAGGCCGTGAGCAGCCTGCGTTGCTCGGCTCCGGTCACCCGCCTGCGGCGTACGGCGAGCACGTGCTTGCGGGCCCTGCTGACCAGTTGGCGCACCGTCGCCTCGTTGGCCGCGATGATCTCGGCGATCTGCCGGTAGGGATAGTCGAACGCCTCGCGCAGCACGTAGGCCGCGCGCTCGGTGGGGGACAGCCGCTCCAGGAGCAGCAGGATGGCGAACTCCAGGGCCTCACCGCGCTCCGCGCCGAGATGCGGATCGGCGCTGGTGTCGACCGGTTCGGGGAGCCACGGGCCGATGTAGGTCTCCCGGCGGACACGGGCGGACTGGGCGGCGTTGATGGCGAGCCGGGTCGTGACCGTCGCCAGGAACGCGGCCGGGTTCTCCACGGTGGCCCGGTCGTAGCCCTGCCAGCGCAGCCACACCTCCTGCACCAGATCTTCGGCCTCCGCCACGCTGCCCAGCATCCGGTACGCGATCCCGAACAGGCGTGGCCGCACACTGGAGAAGAGCGCCAGGGCCTGCTCGATCTCCTGCCGGTCGCCCGATCTGGTATTCGTCACCGCCTTCGCCCCCCTTGGTCCGCCTCCCAGTATGCAAGCACCGGCGGACCCGGTGACCTCGGGGCGATGGCAGGCTGATCTTCGGTGCTCGAACGCCGGAGGGCCTGTACGCCTGCCGCAGGTCAGGCCGATCCCCACCGGTTCGTCGCACGGCCGCGGAAGGATCTCCGCACACGTGAAGAAAATTATGGGAAACCTGTCACAAGCCCAACGGCCCGCCTGTCTTAGTTAGCGGCCGGTTCACCCGGTACGCGGGTGCACCGGAAGGCACGTCATGCCCTCGGATCAGATCACCAACAAAAGGCAGGACTTTTCATGAAAATCGCAGTAATCGGGGGAACCGGACTGATCGGCTCGCAGGTGGTGCGGGACCTGAACGCGGCCGGCCACGAGGCGGTGCCGCACTCGCTGTCCACCGGCATCGACATCCTCACCGGCCAGGGCGTGGACGCGGCGATGGCCGGCGCGGACGTGGTCGTCAACCTGACCAACTCCCCGACCTTCGACGAGGCCTCCCTGGCGTTCTTCCAGACCTCCATGGACAACCTGGTGGGCGCGGCCGCGCGGGCCGGTGCCGGGCACTTCGTCATCCTGTCCATCGTCGGCGTCGACGAGGTGCCCGAGCTGGACTACTACCGGGCCAAGGTCCTCCAGGAGGACATCCTGAAGGCCGGCCCCGTCCCCTACTCCATCGTGCGTGCCACCCAGTTCATGGAGTTCGTCGACGCCGTCCTGTCCTGGACCACCGACGGCGACACCGTCCGGCTTCCCCGCACCCCCATCCAGCCGATCGCCGCGGCGGACGTCGCCGCCACCGTCGCCGACGTCGCGGCCGGGGCCCCGCTGAACGGCGTGCTGAACGTCGGCGGTCCGGACACCTACCCCCTGGACGAACTCGGCCGGATCACCCTGTCCGCCAAGGGCGACAAGCGGTCGGTGACCGTCGACGACGGCGCGGGAATGTTCGCCGTGGTGCACGGCGACGTCCTCACCACCAAGCCCGGCGCCCGCATCGCCCCCACCCGCTACACCGACTGGCTGAAGTAGCCGCGCGGGGCGGTACGCCGCATGAGGTCACGGCGTGCCGCGACGCTCGCGGGCACCGGCCCGGCGCACATCGCCCGGCCACGCCGTCCACGTGCCGCACGCCGGGGTGACCCCGAGGCGGCGACGGGGCGTGGCCGGGCGGGCCGTACTCCGGGCCGGAGCGCGGCCGGATGCGCGTGTGCAGGCCATTGACGGTCCGTACGGCGGACCCTACGATCCGGGAGAACTTATAAGAAACTTTCCTATGAGTATGTCCCGGATCGAGTGGAGATGGTCGTGCGACGTCCTTTCCGGCACCTTCTCACCGCAGCGGCCGCCATCGGCCTGATCGCGGTGGCCGCACCCGCGCAGGCCCAGACCCCGCACCCGGGCGGCGACCGGTTCAAGCGGGTCGGGTACTTCATCCAGTGGGGCATCTACGGGCGGAACTTCCACGTCAAGGACGTGGACACCAGCGGGGCGGCGGCCAGGCTCACGCACGTCAACTACGCCTTCGGCAACGTCGGGGCCGACGGCACCTGCGTCTCGGCCGACCCCTGGGCCGACTGGCAGCGACCCGTCCCCGCCGAGCAGAGCGTGGACGGCGTGGCCGACCAGCCGGGTCAGGCACTGGCCGGCAACCTCAACCAGCTCAGGAAGCTCAAGGCCAGGCACCCGGGCCTCGCGGTGCTGATCTCCCTCGGCGGCTGGACCGGATCCGGACACTTCTCCGACGCGGTCCTCACCCCCGAATCCCGCGGCAGGCTGGCCGCCTCCTGCGTCGGGCTGTGGCTCAAGGGCGACCTGCCCGGCCTGCCCGCCGGAACGGGTGCGGGGGTCTTCGACGGCATCGACCTGGACTGGGAGTGGCCGGGCTCGGAAGGCGACGCCGGCAACGTGATCCGTCCCGAGGACAAGCGGAACTTCACCCTCTTCGTCGCGGAACTGCGCCGCCAGATGAAGGCGCACGACCCGAAGAGTCAGCTCACGGCGTTCCTGCCGGCCGCGGAGGCGAAGATCGACGCCGGATTCCAGGTACGGGAGGTGTTCCGCGACCTCGACTTCGCCACGATCCAGGGCTACGACCTGCACGGATCGTGGGAGAACAGGACCGGGCACAACGGCAACCTGTTCACCGACCGCCGGGACCCGAACCCGGTGAAGTACAGCGTGGACGCCACCGTCGGCGCCTACCTGTCGCGCGGCGCCCCGGCCAGGAAGATCGTGGTCGGCGTCCCCGCGTACGGCCAGGGCTGGACCGGCGTGGCCTCTCCCCGCGACGGACTGTACGGGCAGGCCACCGGCCCGGCGCCCGCCACCTGGGCGCCCGGCACCGAGGACTACAAGATCCTGGCCGGCAAGCCGGGCAAGCGGTACCGCGACCTGCGGACCGGCACGCAGTGGCTGTACGACGGCAACGAGTTCTGGTCCTACGACGACCCCGCGACGCTGCTGGAGAAGGCCGCCTACATCCGGCTGAAGGGACTGGGTGGATCGATGATGTGGTCCCTGGACCAGGACGACGCCAAGGCGTCCCTGACCTCGGCGCTGCACAAGATCCTGCGCTGATCCCACGGGTCACGGCCGCCGGTGCCGGCGGCCGGTCCGTCCAGGCGTGGTCAGGTCGCCGGGGCCGATGCCACGGACTCGCGGTTCTGGAGGGTCATCGCGACGCGGTGCACCTCGCCCCTGCGGTCGGGGTCGTGCTCGCGGCCGATCTCGGTGAACAGCACCTCGACCGCCTTGCGCCCCAGCTCGTAGTGCGGCAGCGCCACCGTCGTCAGCTTGGGGCGCATCCACGCGGCGATGGGGTGATCGTCGAAGGAGACGACGGAGACGTCCGAGGGAACCTTGAGCCCGAAGTCGTCCAGTGCCTGGTACGCGCCCAGGGCGACCCGGTCGTTGAAGCAGATCAGCGCACGCGGGCGCGCCGTCCGCAGCAGGTCCCGGGTGGCGGCGAGCCCGTACTCCGGCTGCCAGTCGGGGCAGACGCGGCCGCCCGCGAGCTTGACGCCCGCCTCGCGCAGCACCTCACGGATGCCGGTGAGCCGTTCCACCGCCGCCACGCTCCCCGAGGTCACATCGCGCATGCCCGGACCGGTGCCGATCAGGTAGATGCCGTCGCGGTGACCGGCGTCGAGCAGGACGCGGGCGGCGGTGCGGCCGGCCTCGACCTCGTCGGGAAGGACCGCGGGCAGGGGAGTGGGCTGCTTGGGCAGCGCGTTGAGCAGCACGGAGGGGACGGCCGTGATGCCCTTGGGAACCTTGATGGTCCTGGTGAACATGGACGCGAAGATCAGCCCGTCCACCTGCCGGTCGTGCATGGCCTGCAGCAGGAGGCGCTCGAGCTCGGCGTCGCCCTCGGTCTCGCCGATGAACAGCATGACGCCCCGCTCACGGGCGGCCTCGAGCGCTCCCTTGATCATGTCGCCGGCCAGCCGTGAGGTGGCGATCGTGTCGGAGACGAAGCCGATCGTCCGGGTGATGCCGGTGCGCAGGCCCACCGAGACGATGTTGGGCCGATATTGCAACTCGTCGGCGGCCCGCATGACCCGCTGCTCGACGTCCTGAGAGATCCGCAGCTCGCGCCCCCGGCCGGACAGCACCAGTGAGGCTGTCGTCCGGGAGACTCCGGCAGCCTTGGCGACATCCGCCAGCGTGACCCGTCGTCGGCTCACCCGGCGACCTCCGATCGTCAAGAGTGTATTACGGGGGGTTGACATGCCGCGATTCGCCCCGTGAGACTATCGGGCGCTAACCCGATTTAGCAACGGAGCCGGGACCTCAGGCCTGCGCCGGACGTCCCATGCAGTAGAGGAGATCCACATGGCTCGTCGAGTTCGTCCGAGCAGGTCGGGGGCCGCGCTTGTGATCGCCATGGGTTTGCTGGCCGCGGCCTGCGGAGCTCCCGGCAGCAACAGTCCGCAGCCCGAGGCCTCCACCGCCTCGTCCCTGTCCGCGGCGCCGGCCTGTGGCACGGCGCCGATCACCCTCAACGCCTACTTCGAGACCGGTTTCCCGGTGGCCAAGGCGCTCACCACCGAGTTCACCAAGCAGCACCCGAACGTCACGTGGAACATCCGTGAGGACCAGTTCGCGGTGATCACCCAGAACGCCCCGCGGGTGCTGGCCGACAACCCGCCCGACCTGATGCGCCTTCCCCAGGTCTCCGAGCTGGTCAAGGACAACCTGCTGAAGAACATGGACGGCTACGCGAAGGCCTTCGGCTGGGACAAGTGGCCGGCCTCCCAGCTCGAGCAGCTGCGCATGGGCCCCGGCGGGCGGCCGCGCGGCGAGGGGTCGCTGTACGCGATGGGGATCAACTTCAGCATGACCGGCGTCTTCTACAACAAGAAGCTCGCCGAGAAGATCGGCCTGTCGTCCCCGCCGGCCACGCTGGCCGGGCTCGACGACGCGCTCGCCAAGGCCAAGGACGCGGGCATCACGCCGATCGTCCAGTTCAACGGCGGCGCCACCGGCGGACTGGCCTTCCCGCTGCAGAATCTGATGGCCTCCTACGGACCGGCCGGGCCGATCAACGACTGGATCTTCCAGAAGCCCGGGGCGACGATCGACACGCCGTCGAACCTGCAGGCCGCCCAGCACCTGGAGCGCTGGATCAAAGCAGGATATTTCCAGAAAGACGTGAACGCCGTCGACTACGCGACGATGATGAGCCGCTTCATCGACGGCCAGGGCCTGTTCATGTTCGACGGCGACTGGGAGTCGGGCAACCTCGACAAGCAGATGCCGGGCGAGGCGGGCTTCTTCCTGATGCCGCCGGCCCAGGCGGGCGGCAAGCGCGCCGCGATGTCCGCGCCGCTGACCTTCGGCGTCAGCGCGCGGGCGAAGAACGCCGACTGCGCCGCCTTCTTCCTCGACTGGGTGGCCACCGACAGGCAGGCACGCGAGATCGGCGTGGACATCGGCGGATCGCACCCGATGGGGCCGGCCGACGGTCACATGCCGGAGATCGCCGCGGACAAGGTCACCGCGAGCACGCTGGCGGCCGGCGCCGACATCGCCAAGGACAACGGCTCCATGGACTTCATCGCCAACGCCACGGGCGCCATCTACGCCAAGAGCTGGACACCGCAGCTGCAGAAGATGGTGGCCGGCCAGCAGACGCCGCAGGAACTGCTCAAGCAGGTCCAGGCCGACTACACCCGCCAGGTCGAAGGGAACTGATCGGCCATGGCACGGCCCATTCCCGGCAGATCCCCGCGCGGGCGGGCGGCCGAGGCGGCGGCGCGGAGCACCCGCGGATGGGCCGGCTGGCTGTTCGTCCTCCCGGCGCTCGCGTTCTACGTCGTCTTCGTCCTGCGGCCGATCGCCCTGACGGCGCAGTACTCGCTCTACGAGTGGGACGGCATCGGCCCGTCCACCTGGGTGGGGCTGGCCAACTACGGCAGGGTCTTCACCGACCCTGAGCTGTTCGACTCGCTGGTCAACGCCGTCAAGCTGATCGTGTTCTTCAGCGCGATCCCGGTGGTGCTGGGCCTGGCGATCGCCGCGACGATCCGGCGCATCGCCGCCAGCAGGCTCGCCCTGGTGGCGCGTACCGTGATCTTCCTGCCGCAGGTGATCCCGCTCGTCGCGGCCGGCATCGCGTGGAGCTGGCTGCTGTCGTCCACCGGCGTCGTCAACCAGTTCCTCACGCTGCTCGGCCTCGGCCGGGTGACCCGGGCCTGGCTCGGTGACTTCGCCACCGCGCTCCCGGCGGTCGGGATGATCGGCGCATGGGTGCTGCTCGGTCTGTGCACCCTGCTGCTCCTGGCGGGCATGAGCAAGATCGACGTGGCCCTGTACGAGGCCGCCCGGCTGGACGGCGCCGGAGCGTGGCGGGAGTTCGTCTCCATCACCGTCCCGAGCCTGCGCCAGGAGATCGCGGTCTGCGTCACCGTGACCGTGATCGCGGCCCTGGCGAGCTTCGACATCATCTACATCTCCACCCAGGGCGGTCCTGGCAACGCCACCATGGTGCCCGGCCTGCAGATCTACTATCTGGCCTTCTCCGAACGCCAGATCGGCATGGCCTCGGCGCTGGCCATGGTGCTCATGCTCCTGGTGATCGCCTGCGCCCTTCCCATCCAGTGGTTCACCAAGGACGGCAACCGATGATCACCGCCCGGCGGGAGGCCTGGATCGGCCGGCTGCTGCTCGTCGCCATGATGGCGGTCACGATCCTGCCGTTCCTCAGCCTCTTCGTCACCGCTCTGCACCCCTCGGGCACCTACCCGCCCGGCCTGGCCTGGCCGGGCGACCCGCAGTGGGGCAACTTCCTGCGGGCCTTCGAGGCGGCGAACATGGGCGCACTGCTCCAGTCGAGCGTCCTCATCGTGCTGGGCGTGGTCCCGATCTCGATCGTGCTCGGCACGATGGCCGGCTTCGCCATCGGCCACCTGCGGGTGATCGGCGGCCGCGTGGTGTTCCTGGTCTTCGTCCTCGGGCTGACCCTGCCGTTCGAGGGCATCATCACCCCGCTGTACTACCAGATCCGCGACATGGGGCTGCTGAACACCCGCCTGGCGATCATCCTGCCGCTCATCGGGCTGTTCATGCCGTTCAGCGTCTTCTGGATGCGCGCGCACTTCGTCAACATGCCCCAGGAACTGTCGGAGAGCGCGCGGATCGACGGCGCGAACGTGTGGCAGCTGTTCCGGCGGATCCACGTCCCGCTGGCCATGCCGGCGATCTCGTCCCTGGGCATCCTGCTGTTCCTGTGGACCTGGAACCAGTTCCTGCTGGCGATCGTCCTCGTCGACGATGCCACCAAGCGCACCATGTCCGGCGCCCTGGGCGCGTTCCAAGGTCAGTGGGGCACCGACATCCCGCTCCTGTGCGCGGGGTCGCTGCTGATCCTGACCCCTACGCTGGCGATATTCCTCATCTTCCAGCGCCGTTTCGTCGCGGCCCTGCTCCAGGGCTCGCTGAAGGGGTGACCTGAGTGAATCCGGAGCAGCCGCGCTACGGCGCGATCGAGGCGGGCGGGACCAAGTGGGTGTGCGCCGTCGCCGACGCCGGCGGGCAGATCATCGCGACCGACGTGATCCCGACGACGACCCCGGCGCAGACCATCGGCGGCGCCGTGGCGTTCCTCCGGCGGCACGGGCCGCTCGCCGCGGTCGGCGTCGGCACCTTCGGCCCGGTCGACCTGCGGGCGGGCTCTCCGTCCTACGGCCACATCACGACCACCCCCAAGCCCGGCTGGGCGCACACCGACGTCGTGTCCCCGCTGCGCGAAGCGCTGCGGGTGCCGGTCGGCCTGGACACCGACGTGAACGCCGCGGCGCTCGGGGAGTGGCGGCGCGGAGCGGGCCGCGGGCTGGACACCTTCGCATACCTGACCGTGGGCACCGGCATCGGCATGGGTGCCGTGGTGAACGGCCGGCTGCTGCACGGTCTGCTGCACCCGGAGTTCGGCCACATCCGCGTCCCGCACGACCAGGTCCGGGACCCCTACCCGGGCGGCTGCCCCTTCCACGGCGACTGCCTGGAAGGGCTGGCCTCCGGAGCGGCGATGCGGCAGCGGTGGGGACGGCCCGCCGAGCAGCTGGACGATCCGCGGGCCTGGGAGCTCGAAGCCGACTATCTCGCCCACGCCGTCATGAACCTCACCTACACCCTGTCCCCCGAGCGGATCGTCATCGGTGGCGGCGTCGCCGGGCACCCCGGCCTGATGGCCCTGGTCAGGGCGCGGGTGCTCGACCTGGCCGCCGGCTACCCGGCCGCCGAGGCGCTGACCGTCCCGGCCGCCGTGGCGGAGTACGTGACCGGTCCCGCGCTCGGCGGCCACTCCGGGATCACCGGGGCGGCCGAACTGGCACGCGCGGCCTCCTCGTGACCCGCAGACCGCGGCCGGCCCGATGCCGGCCGCGTACCTCACACCTCGAGAGCGAAAGCGAAGTTCACCGATGGTCACAGCAGGACGGTTGATCGCCGCGGGCGGTCCGGTGACCGGAGCCGGCCGGCTCCGCAGGCCCGCCGGTGCGGGGCGCCGAGGGCAGGGCGCCGCGTGAGCGGTGCCCGACCGGCGCGCTGGACCGGCCGGCACCTCGACCTGCTCGCCGAGACCGGCGCGACCACCGCGCCCGTCTTCGATCCCGCGGCCCTGCCGCGGATCCTGCCCGGCCACGATCTGTGGGACCTGTGGCCGATCCAGGAGGCCGACGGCTCGGTGAGCGTGGCCGGCGGCCACGAGCTGTGGATGTCGCTGTCGGCGCGCGCCACCGGTCACCCCGAGGAGCGCCACGACCGGGCCCGGATCCGGCTGCTCGCCAGGAACGGCGACACCTGGCGGGACCTGGGCGACGCCTTCGCCGACGGCGCCTCGCCCGGCAGCCGCGAATGGTCGGGATCGGCGGTCCGCCGCCCCGACGGCACGGTCTCGGTGTTCTACACGGCCGCCGGACGGCGTGGCGAGGCGCACCCGACGTTCCGGCAGAGCGTCGTGGAGACCCGCCCCGCGCTGATCACCGGCGGCGACCGGATCGTGCTGCGGCGCGACGCCGCGCACCGGGAGATCCTCCGTTCCGACGGCCGCATGTACCTGCCGGCCGACGAGATCGACGGCGCACCGGGGCAGATCAGGGCCTTCCGCGACCCGGGCTGGTTCCGCGACCCCGCCGACGGGCGCGAGTACCTGCTGGTCGCCGCGTCCACCGCCTGGGACGGCGGCTTCACCGGCGCGATCGCCCTGGCCGAGCAGCGGGACGAGGGCTGGTCGCTGCTCCCGCCGCTCCTGGTGGCCGAGGGCGTCCACCACGAACTCGAACGACCGCACATCGTCGTCCACGGGTCCTGGTACTACCTGTTCTTCCCCGTGCAGCGGTACGGCTTCCACCCGGCCGGCCGCGGGCCCACCGGGCTGTACGGCTTCGCGGCGCCCAGCCTGACCGGGCCGTACGAGCCGCTCAACGGGTCAGGGCTGGTGATCGGCAACCCCCGGGCCGAACCCGACCAGGGGTATGCGTGGCTGGTGCTGCCCGACCTGCGGGTGGTGAGCTTCGCCAACCACCGGTCGGCACCGGGCACCGACGATCCGCGATCGGCGCCGGCCGCGCAGGCGCGGGCCGGCTTCGGCGGCACGATGGCGCCGATACTCGACCTCACCCTGGACGGGCTGACGACCTCCGTCGCTCCGGCCGGGACCGGCGCGCGGAGCCCCCTGGCCGGCTCCTGACCACAGAGCCCGCGAGCACAGGTCTTCGCCGCGACCGGTGGCCGGTCGCGGCGAAGACCTGTGCCGGTCAGGCCGTCACAGGTTCGTGATGGTCCACAGGTTGTTGCCGTTGGTGTTCGGCGCCCACATGCAGAGGTTGGAGCCCGCGCCGGTGCTGCCCATGCCGTCCAGAGAGGTGTTGGTGCCGCGGTTGATGATCTGAATGCGGCCGCTGCCGGTGTCGTTGAGCCGCCACTGCTGGTTGTTGTTGCCGCTCCAGGCGCTCTGGCGGCAGACGGCGCCGTTGGCGGTGTTGCCCCAGCTGTCGGCGACCATGCCGTTGGTCCGGTTGACGATGCGGTACCAGCCGCCGCCCAGGTCCACCAGCTGCCACTGCTGGTTGTTGCCGCCGTTCCAGGCCCACTGCTTGAGGTTCGAGCCGGAGGCGACGTTGCCGCCGCTGTCCGCCGCGAGGCCGGTGGCCACGTTGGTGATCCGCACGTAGGTGGACTGCTGCGGCGGCGTGCCGGTGCCGGTCAGCCGGTAGGTGCGGCCGGCCTGGCCGGTGAGCCTGACGACGTCGGTCTCGGGCTTGGTGACGGTGACGGCGGCGCCGGTCGTGGTGTCGACCACCTCGTAGGTGCCGGTGAAGATCCGGTTGCGCACGTTGACCGTGCCGTCGCGGTCGAACTTCACCAGGATCTCGGTGGCCGCGCCTGAGCTCCACGTGGTGTCCACGGTGTAGCCGCCGCGGCCCCGCAGACCCTGCACCTTTCCGGCCGGCCAGGCGGACGGCAGGGCCGGCAGTACGTGCAGTTCGCCGTTGTGGCTCTGCAGCAGCATTTCGGCGATGCCGGAGGTGGCGCCGAAGTTGCCGTCGATCTGGAACGGGGGGTGCAGGTCGAACATGTTCGGTGCGAGCCGGGCCGTCGTCACCAGGAGACGGATCAGCGTC
>NZ_BMNT01000012.1:0-551 GCF_014646695.1 Sphaerisporangium melleum | reverse complement strand
CCCTCCTCCATCCGCGCCCAGTAGTTGATCTTCCAGGCGAGGGACCAGCCGGTGCCGTCGTCGCCGCGCAGCTCCAGGGTGCGCCGGGCGGCGTTGTACAGCGAGGGGGTGCCGCGCTTGGTGATCTGGTTGCTGGGGTGCAGGCCGTACAGGTGTGAGATGTGCCGGTGGTTCTGCTCGGTCTCCACCCAGTCGTACAGCCACTCCTGGATGTTGCCGCGCGAGCCGACCTTCATCGGGGGGAGCCGGTCCCGGGTGGCCAGGACGCGCGTCCGGAAGTCGGCGTCGACGCCGAGCACCTGGCTGGCCTGGGCGCAGCCGTTGAACAGGTCGCGCAGGATCTGGTTGTCCATGGTGGGGCCGGCGCACACGCTGACGCCCGAGTGGTGCGGCAGTTCGGGGGAGTTGGACGGGTTGGTCACCAGGTAGCCGAGGCTCGGCTCGGTGACCAGCGTGTCCAGGAAGAACTGGGCGGAGCCCTTCATCGCCGGGTAGTACTGGCGGAGGAAGTCGATGTCGCCGGTGAACTGGTAGTGGTCCCAGATCATGGT
>NZ_BMNT01000011.1:186510-204002 GCF_014646695.1 Sphaerisporangium melleum | reverse complement strand
CTTGACTCCCAGCCACCCGAACCAACTAACATTCAGGCCGCCCCGTCTCCAGGGCAACCCCTCTAACTTACCCGACCGAGTCGAGCGAGGCAAACCGCGCGACCAGACCGTTGAAGTTCGAGGGATATCGCCATCGCATGCACCTGCCCACGCCAGACCGCCAGGGGCGGAGATGTGGGGTGGTGCCGGGCGACGCCGACTTCTCAAGATTAGCAGCCTTCGGGAGCGTCCGACGCACATCGCGGGTCTCCCGGACACGCGCCTGAGCCCCTTGGCCCGGTCAGGCCGCGCCATAGACTCGGCGACGTGAGCAGCGACACGCCTCCCGTGGCGAAGAAGATCCCGGTCGAGCGGACTCATCACGGCGACACCGTGATCGATGAGTACGCCTGGCTGACCGACAAGGAAGATCCCGACACGGTCGCCTATCTGGAGGCCGAGAACGCCTTCACCGAGGCGAGCACATCGCATCTGAGCGAACTGCGGGAGCGGATATTCCAGGAGATCAAGGGCCGCACCCTGGAGACCGACCTGTCCGTTCCCACGCGCAAGGGCGGCTGGTGGTACTACTCCCGCACCGAGGAGGGCAAGCAGTACGGCATCCAGTGCCGGCTCGCGGCCACCGGTGACACCCCTCCCGAGCTCAAGGCCGGCGAGCCGCTCGAAGGCGAGCAGGTCATCCTCGACGGGAACAAGCTGGCCGGGGACCGCCCGTTCTTCGCGGTCGGCACCTCGGCGGTGTGCCCGGACGGAGACACTCTCGCCTACTCCACCGACTTCAGCGGCAACGAGCGCTTCACCCTGCGCTTCAAGCGGCTCGACACCGGCGAGCTGCTGGACGATGAGATCCCCGGCATCTTCTACGGCGGCGCCTGGTCGGCGGACGGCACGGCGTTCTTCTACACGATGATCGACGAGGCCTGGCGCCCGTACCGGGTGTACCGGCACATCATCGGCACATCCGCCGAGCAGGACGTCCTGGTGTACGAGGAGGAGGACGAGCGGTTCTGGGTCGGCATCGGCCTGTCCCGCAGCGAGCGCTACCTCGTGCTGAGCGCCGGCAGCAAGATCACCAGCGAGGTCCGCGTCCTGGACGCCGACTATCCCACCGGCGAGTTCAAGCTCGTCCGCCCACGCCGCACCGGCGTCGAATACGCGATCGACCACGCGGGCGACCACTTCCTGGTCCTGCACAACGAGAACGCGCGGAACTTCGAGCTCGCCTCCGCGCCGGTGGACGACCCGGCCGCCTGGACGCCGCTCATCCCGCACCGCGAGGACACCCGGTTGCTGGACGTCGACGCGTTCTCCGACCACACGGTGGTGCACTTCCGCCGGGACGGGCTGACCGGCATCCGCGTGCTCCCGTCGGACGGCGAGCCGTACGAGATCTCCTTCCCCGAGCCGATCCACACCGCCGAGCCGGCCGGGAACCCCGAGTTCCACACGGGCCGGCTGCGTCTCGGCTACACCTCGATGGTCACGCCGCCCTCGGTGTACGACTACGACCTCGCCACGCGTGAGCTGATCCTGCTGAAGCGCCGCCCGGTGCTCGGCGGGTACGACCCGGCGGACTACGAGCAGTTCCGCAGCTGGGCGAGCGCCGAGGACGGCACCCGCATCCCCATCTCGATCGTCATGCGGAAGGGCACCGAGCGGCCCGCCCCGACCGTCCTGTACGGGTACGGCAGCTACGAGACCTCCATCGACCCGACGTTCTCCGTCGCGCGGCTCAGCCTGCTCGACCGCGGGTTCGTGTTCGCCATCGCGCACGTCAGGGGTGGCGGTGAGCTGGGCCGCCGCTGGTACGAGGAGGGCAAGCTCACCCTCAAGAAGAACACCTTCAGTGACTTCGTCGCCGCCGCCCGGCACATGAAGAAGTCCGGCTGGTCCAGCGAGATCATCGCCAGGGGCGGCTCGGCGGGCGGTCTGCTGATGGGCGCGGCGACAAACCTCGCCCCGGAGGCCTTCACGGGCGTCGTCGCCGAGGTGCCCTTCGTCGACGCGCTGAACACGATCCTCGACCCGTCGCTGCCGCTCACGGTCATCGAGTGGGACGAGTGGGGCGACCCGCTGCACAACGCCGACGTGTACGAGTACATGAAGTCGTACTCGCCCTACGAGAACGTCGACGACCGGGCGTACCCTCCCATCCTGGCCATCACCAGCCTGAACGACACCCGCGTGCTCTACCACGAGCCCGCGAAGTGGATCGCCCGGCTCCGGGCCACCGCCAAGGGCGGGCCGTTCCTGCTCAAGACCGAGATGGGCGCCGGCCACGGCGGTCGCAGCGGCCGGTACGACGCGTGGCGCGAGGAGGCGTTCACCCTGGCGTGGATCATCGACCGGGCCTCGAAGAACGAAGAGACAGGGGAGACGCAGTGAGCTATTCGGCGGCACACGATCGCTACGAGCGCCAGCCGTACAACCGGTCGGGCAGGAGCGGCCTGAAGCTGCCCGCGGTGTCGCTCGGCCTGTGGCACAACTTCGGCGACGACAAGCCGCTCGACGTCCAGCGGGCGACGCTGCGCAGGGCGTTCGACCTGGGCGTGACCCACTTCGACCTCGCCAACAACTACGGCCCGCCGTACGGCTCCGCGGAGACCAACTTCGGGCACCTCTTCGCGCAGGACTTCCGGCCGTACCGCGACGAGCTGATCATCTCGACCAAGGCCGGGTACGACATGTGGCCGGGCCCGTACGGCGAGTGGGGGTCGCGCAAGTACGTGCTGGCCAGCCTGGACCAGTCGCTCGCCCGCATGGGGCTGGACTACGTCGACATCTTCTACAGCCACCGTCCCGACCCCGAGACTCCGCTGGAGGAGACGATGGGGGCGCTGGACACGGCCGTGCGGTCGGGCCGCGCCCTGTACGCGGGCATCTCCAACTACACGGCCGAGCAGACCAAGGAGGCCGTGCGCATCCTGCGCGAGATGGGCACGCCGCTGCTCATCCACCAGCCGCGCTACTCCATGCTGGACCGGTGGGTCGAGGACGGCCTGCTGGACACGCTTGAGGCCGAGGGTGTGGGGTGCATCCCGTTCTCGCCGCTGGCGCAGGGCGTCCTCACCGACCGCTATCTGCAGGGCGTCCCCGAGGGGTCGCGCGCCTCGCAGGAGCGGTTCCTGCGGCCGAGTCAGCTCACCGATGACCTGCTGGGACGTGTTCGCGGGCTGCAGGAGATCGCGGCGGCGCGCGGGCAGTCGCTCGCGCAGATGGCGCTGGCGTGGGTGCTGCGCGACCGGCGGGTGACCTCGGTGCTGATCGGCGCGAGCAGCGTGCGGCAGCTCGAGGACAACGTGGCCGCCATCGACCGCCTCGGCTTCGCCGAGGACGAGCTCGCCGCGATCGACAAGCTGATCGCCGAGCCCGGGGACAAGCTGGTCTGACCCCGTCCATGCGGTGCGCCGGTCAGCTGCCGGCGCGCCGCGCTCGCGGGTACGCCGCCCGGAGATCTGTGCCGGGTCAGAGGGCGTCGTGCCGTTGTAGCCAGGTGAAGGACGCCCAGCCGGGCAGCACCGGCAACCAGAAGGTGAGCAGGCGGTACAGCAGGACGGCCGAGGTCGCGACCGTGTTCGGCAGCCCGGACAGGGTGAGGCCGACGTAGAGCGCCCCCTCGACCGCGCCGAGACCGCCCGGGGTGGGCGCGGCGGATCCGATGGCCGTGCCGGCCAGGACGACGATCGCCACGGCGGCGAAGCTGAGCTCGCCGCCGAAGGCGCGGACGCACGCGGCCAGGCAGACGATGAACGTGAGCGTGAGCAGCAGCGTACCGCTCAGCCCTTCCGCGATCTTGCGCGGTGACTGGAGCACGTCCAGCAGGCGGGGCATCACCCCGGAGAACAGCGACCTGACCCGCCGGGTGATCATGCGGCGCAGCGGCGGCACGGCCAGGACGACCAGCACCAGCACGGCGCCGGACAGCAGGGCGATGACCAGGCCGCGCGACGGGCTGACCGACGGCGCGGCCTTGATGCCGGTGAGGTAGCCGAACAGCAGGAGCAGCAGGATGTGGCAGCCCAGTCCGACGAGCTGCGAGGCGCCCACGCTGGCCACGGCGAGGCCGGGCGCGATGCCGCGCTTCTGCAGGAAGCGCGAGTTGATGGCCACCGCGCCGACCGCGGCGGGCGCCACCAGTTTGACGAACGAGGCGGCGAACTGGGCGAGGACGGTCGGGCCGAGCGGGAGCTTCTCGGGGACGAAGCCGCGCAGCATCAGCGCGGCGGCGACGTAGCTCATCAGCGCCGCGGCGAGCGCGACGCCGCCCCAGCCCCACTCGGCGGTGGTGACCACCTCGGTCAGGTTGACCCGGCTGAGCTGGGAGAGCAGGAAGTACGCGGCGAGCGCGCTGGCGATGATCGTCACGAGGGTGCGCGGCTGGAAGCGCTCCAGGCGGACCTCTTCGACCTGGACCTGCGGGGTGAGCGCCAGGATGTGCTCGCGCAGCTCCGGCAGCAGGCTCTTCTCCCTGCTGACCTGGGCGCGGGTGCCGCGGGTCAGGGCGATGCGCTGGAGCAGGGGCAGGGCGCCGGCCAGCGCCGGCTTCGGGATGACGCGGGCGGCGCACATCACCGAGCGTTCGGGGCCGACCCGCAGCGCCAGGTAGGTGAGCAGTTGGGCGACGTCCAGCCGGAGCAGCAGCTCACCGGCCGCGATCTCACCGCTGCGCGCGTCGGTCAGCACCACCTCGCCGTTCTCGTCCAGGTGGACGCTGTCTCCGGTGAGGCGCCGGTGGGCGAGGCGCTGGGCCTGGAGCAGCTCGACCTGCCGCCAGATCTTGACCAGCAGCTCGTCGTCGAGCTCCTCGTCGGGCACCTCGGCCAGCGGGCGGGTCTCCAGGTGTTCATAGGCGAGCAGCGCGGCATCGGTGCCGATCTCGCTGGTGCCGACCAGGCGCGGGGTGCACACGCCCGCGGCCTGCGCGGCGTACGCCATCAGCGCCTCGCGCTCCAGCTCGGCGCGCAGCGAGCGGATGGCACGGCGGCGGGTCTCGGAGATGAGCCGGATGCCGCGCCAGAGCCGGTACAGCACACCCGCCACCTGTTGGTCGCGGTCGAGGACGGTGACGTCGAAGCGGCGCCCGTCGGCCATGGTCACCCCGTAGCGGCGGCTGCCCTGGGCGTCGTCGGAGATGCGCCTGGCCCTGGCCGGGGTGTACCCGAGGCGGCGCAGGGCGGCCACGACGGCGCTGCCGGGCGGCCGGGTGTTGGGGCTGCCGACGACGTAGAGGGTGCCGTACCCGATGGCCAGACCGACGAGGTAGGTGACGAAGACGCCGAGCGCGGTGGCGTCGGCGCTGGTGAACAGCGCGAACACGTCGAGGGCGATCGCCATCCACATCACCATGCGCCAGGTGGGACGGCGGGAGATGCGCACAGCGGTGAGGTAGGCGACGACCGAGGTCAGCAGGGTGTTGAGCGGCTCGACCTGGCGGCCGCCGGTGAGCAGCAGGCGCAGGTCGACCGGGCCGGCCGCGGTGATCCACTCGCCGAGGGCGAACGAGACCAGCATGCCGACGATCGCGGCGATCAGCCCTTCTGCCACCCGCAGCCCGTCGCGGTGGAAGACCCGCTCGACGGCGAAGGCGGCCGGGACGGTCAGGATGGCGGTGCCCGCGAGGAAGCTGGCGATGCCGATGAGCAGCACGGGGGCCCGGCTCGTGCCGTCGCTGACGTCGGCCTCCAGGCCGTTGAGCGTCTGCTTGGCCACCAGGGCGATCAGGACGACCGCGGCCAGCGCCAGGAGGGTGGCGAGGAAGCGCAGGGCGTCGGACGGCCTGCGGATGCGCTGGGGCAGCAGCGGCTCGATCACGGGTACGACGGGCTCGCCGCTCGCGGTGCGCGCCTTCACGGCGGCGTCCGCCTTCACCGCGGCGTCCGCGTTCTCAGCGGCGTCCGCGGGCGGCTCGGCGGCGCGCGGATCGTTCGGGGTCACGGAGGAGTCGGCGGCGGAGGGCTCCTCTCCCGTCGCCTCCGTCGCCTCGTCACGCTCCCTGATGTCGGTCACCGCAGGCGGCTGCACACGTCTCGGGACATATGATCTTTCCCTAGGCTTCTGTTCACCGGGCGGACGAGAGCCCACCGTGTCCGGCCGGCCCCGTCGGCTCACGCCTGAGCGGTCGTCGGCGAACCGGTGCACCCCCGGCCATTCGCTGACACTCTACGGCGCGCCCGGCCGTGAGGGATCAGTCAGACGAGGCATTCTCCATGGTGGCGGCACCCGTTCCCCCGGCGCATCGACCATAAGGAGGGGACGCGGGCACTACCTGGGGCGGATGCGCGCGACGACGGCTGCCGCGAGCGGCGCAGGATGCCCGCCATGGTCCGGGTGCGCCCGCCGGCACGCGGCCCAGGGCCAGGTCATCGCGTCCATATGGGCGATTGCGGGCGGCCAGGGACGCTGACGTACCGTGCTGTGCATGAGTCGCGAGTTGAACGTTCTCGGCGCCTGCCCCCTGGACTGCCCGGACACCTGCTCCTGGGTGGTGACCGTGCGAGACGGCGAGGCGGTGCGCCTGCGCGGCAACCCCGGCCAGCCGTACACCAAGGGCGCCCTGTGCGTGAAGGTCAACCGGTACCTGGAGCACACCAAGGCGGCCGACCGCATCCTGTACCCGCTGCGGCGGGTGGGCCCGAAGGGGTCGGGGCGGTTCGAGCGCATCACCTGGGACGAGGCACTGGACGAGATCGCCGAGCGGCTCACCGCGATCATCGACGAGTACGGCGGCGAGGCGATCTGGCCGTACCAGGGCACCGGGACGCTCGGCTACATCCAGGGCGAGACCGGTCAGGCCGGCCGGCGGCTCTGGAACGCCCTGGGGGCGTCCTACCACGACCTGAACATCTGCTCGCGGGCCGGCAACGTCGGGCTCACCCGTACGAACGGGGCGCCGGGCGGGATGGACCCCGAGTCGTTCGCCCACTCGCGGCTGATCCTGCTGTGGGGGACGAACACGCTGACCAGCGGCCACCACCTGTGGAAGTTCATCCAGCAGGCGCGGTCGGCGGGGGCGCACGTCGTCGCGATCGACCCGGTCAGGACGCGGACGGCGGACCAGGCGGACGAGCACCTGGCCATCCGGCCGGGCACCGACGCCGCGCTCGCGCTCGCGCTGATGCACGTGGTGCTGGACGAGGGGGCGCAGGACCGGGAGTTCCTGGAGAAGCACACGAACGGCTGGCCGGACTTCGAGCGAGAAATCCGGAAATATCCGCCGAGCGTGGCCGCCGAGATCACCGGCATCCCGGAGCAGGACATCCGCGCCCTCGGCGTACGGCTCGCGCACACCCGGCCGACCGGCATCAGGGCCACGATGGGCATTCAGCGCCACCAGGGCGGCGGCACGGCGATGCGCGTCATCGCCGCCATCCCCGGTGTGACCGGCGACTGGCGCCACCTGGGCGGCGGCGTGGCGTACTCCACCAGCGGGCACGTCCCCATCCGGGCCGACGTCCGTCTCGAGCTGCTGCCCCACCCGGTCAGGACCCTGACCATGACCCGCCTCGCCGAGGGCCTCGCGGACACCGAGCACCCGGTGAAATGCCTGTGGGTCTACGCCGCCAACCCGCTGGGCAGCACCTCCGACCAGAACCGCGTCCGCGCGGGCCTGGCCCGCGAAGACCTGTTCACCGTGGTCATGGAGCAGTTCCCCACCGACACCGTCGACTACGCCGACATCGTGCTCCCGGCGACCATGCAGACCGAGCACATCGACCTGCACGCCGGATACGGGCACATGTACCTGATGTGGAACGAGCCCGCGGTGGCCCCGCCCGGGGAGTGCCTGTCCACGACCGAGACCTTCCGCCGGGTGGCCCGCCGCCTCGGACTGACCGACCCGTCCCTGTACGACTCCGACCTGGAGATCGCCGGGCAGCTGCTGTCCCGCGACCACCCGGCCCTCGCCGGGATCACGGTCGAGCGGCTCCGCCGGGAGGGGTGGGCCCGGCTCACCTACCCGGACCCGTTCCTGCCCTTCGCCGACGGGTTCCCGACCCGGTCCGGAAAGCTGGAGTTCCCGGGAGCGGGCGAGGGGTACGTCCCGCCGCTCTCGGCGAGCGCCGACGGGCCGTACAAGCTGGCGCTGGTCACTCCGGCGGCGCACACCTTCCTCAACACCGTGTTCGCCAACAACCCCGAGCTGGTGCGCCGGGCCGGCGCCCCGCACATCCTGGTCCACGAGAAGGACGCCGCCGACCGCGGGCTGAGCGACGGGCAGCGGGTGCGGGTGTTCAACGGCAACGGCGAGGTGACCCTGGAGCTGCGGGTCAGCGACCGGGTCGCCCAGGGCGTCGTGGCGACCACCAAGGGCAACTGGCCGAAGCTCAGCCCCGGCGGGGCCAACGTGAACGTCCTGGTCGACGAGCGGGACGCCGACATGGGCCGTGGCGCCGTGTACCACGACAACCTCGTCGAGATCGCCCCGCTGCCCTGACCCGGGCCGCGTCCCGCGTGGAGCCGTACGGGCGGTCAAAGGGTGAGCTTGAAGCCCACGTGGGAGTCGACGAAGCCCAGCGAGGTGTAGAAGCGGTGGGCGTCCGCGCGGGACTTGTCGCTGGTGAGCTGAACGACCCGGCAGCCACGGGCGCGGGCCCGGCCGACCGCCCAGCCGATCATGGCGCGGCCGACGCCCTGCCCGCGGGTCGTCGCGTCCACCCGGACGGCCTCGATCAGCGCCCGCTCCGCGCCCCTGCGCGACAGCCCGGGGATGAAGGTGATCTGCATCGTGCCGACCACCCGGCCGCCGGCCTCGGCGATGATCAGCTCCTGCCGCGGGTCGGCGTCGATCTGCTGGAAGGCGTCCAGGTAGACCTGGTCGGTGGGCTCCCCCTCCCGGCCCGCGCCGAGCGGGTCGTCGGCGAGCATGGCCACGATCAGGGGGACGTCTTCCCGGCGGGCGGCACGAAAGATCACAGACATACCGGCAGGCTATCCAGGGCCGAAACCGGACCAAGGGGGCAGGGGTCGGCCCGGCCCTGCCCGGAGATGCCGGCCTCTGTCATCTCCGTCACAGACCGGCCGTGTCCTTCACGTGCCTGCGGCCGCGTCCTGGCGTTGATCATTCCGATCAGGGAGACCAGGGGTAGGCCGGACCGTGCCGGGAGGAACCTGCCTGCCTGATCTCGGTTCAAGGAAGAGCCCGACCGTGCCGGGCGGTGCTCGTCTCCGTCATCTCGGTCAGGGGTGGTTCAGGGTTGGTCCCCGATGCGACTCGGGCGGGACGCGGGGCAGTCTGGACACCATGAACGAACTGACTCGACGCGACGAGATGTCGCTCGCCGGCGCGGCCCTGCGAGGCGCGCCGTGGAAGGCCGCGGCGATCACCGGCGGTGCCGGCGCGGCGATCAGCTTCCTGATGGGGGCCGTCCTGCCCGGCCCTGCCGACCTGACCTGGGCGCTGTGCCTGGGCATCACCCTGTTCAGTCTGGTCGCCGCGATCGGCGCGGCCAGCAGGCCGGAGGTCGGCGACCGGGTGACCCGGCAGGCCCGGCTCTGGTCTCTGCGCCACCCGTGGCGGTTCGCGCTCTACCCGGGCGCGGCGGCGGCCGTCCTGATGTACCCGGTGCAGCTCATCTTCGACCAGGAGGGCGTGTTCGGCGCCGCTTGGCAAGCGCTGTGGGGCGGCGCGCTGGTCTACCTGATCGCGGCCCTCGGCACCCTGTCGATGCGGGGGAAGGCGGGCTCCGCCCGCTGACCGACCGCTGTGCGGGCGGGCCGTCACCTCGGGCGGCCCGCCCGGCCTGTCGTCAGTTGGCGGCGGCACGCTCGGCGTTGCTGCGGCAGACGCAGAACTCGTTGCCCTCCGGGTCCAGCAGGGTGGCCCATCCCGAGCCGTCGCCCTGACGGTGATCCTCGTACATCTTGGCGCCGAGGCCGATGACGCGCTCGACCTGCTCGTCGCGGGTGCCGCCCGGCTCGGCCATCACGTCCAGGTGCAGGCGGTTCTTGACCGTCTTGCCCTCGGGCACCCGGATGAAGAGCAGGTGCGGCCCGTCCGGGGCTTCGAGCATGACCTCTTCGTCGTCCGGCCTGGTGTCCTCGGAGAAGGGCCAGCCGGTGACCTGCCGCCACCAGTCGGCCAGCTCGTACGGCCGGGCGCAGTCGATGGTCACAGCTTGGATCGCAATCATGGCGGCCAGCCAAGCGCAACACCAGCAAAGCCGTCAAGCCGGTTTCGCTGCTCGGCGTGTCGACTCCCGCCGCCCAGCCATCGGTGGTCCTCCTTGATCTCCGCCAAAATCGGGGTGAAACGTCTTCCGGCATCCGGACATGTGTGGAGGTGAAGGCTTCTCCGGCCTGGCCGGCCTGACCTGACACCCTGATCCGGTCCGGCCTTCCCGCGAGCAGCAGTCCCCCATCGGAAGGAAAGCGGCGTGGGACCACCCGACCACCGGCGGCGGTTCGAGGAGATCTACATGGCGCACTACCCGGACCTGCTCGGATACGTCCGGCGGCGCACCGGCTCTCCCGACGACGCCGCGGACGCGCTCTCCGAGACGTTCGCCACGGCCTGGCGGCGGGTGCACGACATCCCGGACGGGGAGCAGGCCCGGCTCTGGCTGTACGGCGTCGCCCGGCTCGTCCTGGCCAACCAGCGCCGCGGCGAGGCCCGGCGCGGCGCCCTGGCCGCGCGGCTGCGCGAGGAACTCGTCGCCTGGGAACGTGATCACCCGCGCGAGGACATGGGAGCCATCCGCGAGGCGTTCGGCCGGCTCAGTCCCGACGACCGGGAACTGCTGTCGCTGGTGAGCTGGGAAGGCCTGGACACCGCGCAGATCGCGGCGGTGCTCGGCTGCTCGCGCGGAGCGGTACGCATCCGCCTGCACCGCGCGCGAAAACGCCTGGCCCGCGAACTGGACGCCGCCGACCTCGACCTCGTCGCCTACGGCCCGCGGGCCGTCGCGCTGCTGAAGGGGCAATCGTGACCAAGGACATCGACCGCCTGGTGGCCTCGATCGCCCCCGACCCCGGCCCCGGCCTCACCCCCGGCGCCCTGGAACTGCTCGACGAGATCGCCTCCGCGACCATCGCCCCTGCCAGGGTCACGAACGGCGAGACGGACACGGCCATCCCAGTCCTAGCGCCCAGATGGCGGCCTTCACTCCCCTTTCCCCGGCTTTTGGGCGCGGTCGTAGCCGCGGCACTCGCCATCATCGTCCCGGTCGTATGGAGCACCGGAGCACCGGCCTACGCGGTGACCAAGAACCCCGACGGGACGGTGACCGTGAAGGTGAGTGAATTGCGCGACCCGGAAGGGCTACAGTCCAAGCTGATCGAGCGCGGCGTACCGGCGAGCGTGACCTTCGTTCCCTCTGGCTCGCAGTGCGCGCCAGGCCGGTTCCGTAGCGTCGACGCGGCGTACGGCACCTCGAACACACGGCCACAAGAAGCGATCACCCTACGGTCGCAACGGGTCACCCGCGTCGTCGCCTTCGACACCCTCCGGATCCATCCCATGTTCATCCGGCGCGGAGAAACCTTGGTCCTGGAGTTTTCGACCAGCGACGGCCCGTCGAACTGGCGATGGTCTCTTGGGAGCTGGCTGGCGGCAGCGGGAACCGTCGTACATCCCTGCACCTTGGTGAGCACGGCCAGACGGGCCGGAGCCCTGCCGCGCCCGGCTTGAGGCTCGCCCCCGGTACGGCCGTCTGACGCGGCGCCGACTCGGCGAATCTCGGGGCGGTGACCAGCGGGGTTCGCCGGGCTCCGCCGTGGGGCGGCGCCGGGGTCGCCGTACACCGGCCCGCCGACGCGGCGCCGGCGAGAGCACCCATCCAACGGCCGGGAAGAAGGGACCCCGCGTCAACCGAGGCCTTGCCGCGCCTCGCGTCAACTACTCAGCGTGCTTGCGATGCCACGAATGGTCATCGGCATGCCTTGCATCGATCGGATCTCTGATGTCGCTCTCCCCGCCCAGGGCACTGTCCAGCAGCCTCACGTGGAGCCGGGGCCTGCTCCGCGCCCACCCTCTCTTCGCCGCCGTCCTGGTGCTCGCGGCGGGGTTACGGGTGGTGACGATGCTGGGGTACCCGCCGGCGCAGCTCTACTGGTACGACTCCTTCTCCTACCTGGACGTGGCCACGCACCCGCGGCCCTCGCTCGGGTTCCATCCGAGCGGGTACCCGCTGCTGCTGTGGCTGCTGCGCCCGTTCCACAGCGTCGAGGTCATCGTTGGACTGCAGCACGCGATGGGGCTGGGCATCGGCGTGCTGATCTACGCGGTGCTGCGCCGGCGCGGGCTGCCGGGCTGGGGCGCGTCGCTCGCGGCCGTGCCGGGACTGTTCGACGCGTCGTTCCTGCGCCTGGAGCACGGGGTGCTGTCGGACACCCTGTTCATCTTCCTCGTCGTCGCGGCGCTGGCCGTCCTCGGCTGGTCGCCCCGTCCTTCGGTGGCGGCCTGCGCCGCGGCCGGGGGACTGCTGGCGCTGGCGGCGCTGACCCGGACGATCGCGTTGCCCCTGCTCGTGCTCGTCCTGGTCTACCTGGCGGCGCGGCGGGTGGGCGTGCGCCGTCTGGCGGCCGCGGCGGTCGCGGGGGCGCTGCCGCTGCTCGCCTACGGCGGGTGGAACGCGCAGGTCAACGGGCGGTTCGCACTGGGTGGCGGGGACGGGGTGGTGCTGTGGGCCCGGACGATGACGTTCGCCGACTGCGCGGTGATCAGGCCGCCGGCCGCCGAACGTCCGCTGTGCCCGAACGGGGCGCACCAGGACGCGGCGTCGGAGTACGTGTGGGATCCGGCGGCCTCGCTGAACCGGATGCCGGGCGGGCGGGACGGCAACAACGACCTGGCGCGGTCGTTCGCGCTGCGGGCCATCGCGGCCCAGCCGCTGGACTACCTGGCCGACGTGGCGCGGGACGCCGCGATCACGTTCGCCTGGACCCCGGTGCGGCATCCGCAGCGGGTCACCCCGGCCTTCGGCTTCGCGCGCGGGGCGTGGGGCCTGCCGGACTATCCGCTGGTGGAGAAGGTCCGGCGGGAGTACGACCCGGACATCCGCGGACTGCGCTCGGTCGAGCCATGGGCCGGCTTCCTGATGGTCTACCAGTACCCGGCGTACCTGCGCGGCCCGGTGATCGGGCTGATCCTGCTGGTGGGCGGCCTCGGTGCGGTGGCCGGGCGGCGGCGGGCGGCGCTGCCCTGGGTCGCCGCGATGTTCCTGCTGGTGGGGCCGGTGGCGGTGCTGGACTTCGACCACCGGTACGTCCTGCCGGTGATCCCGGTGGCCTGCCTGGCCGCGGCCCTGGGGGCGGCCGATCTGACCGCCGCCGCCCGTCGCCGGCGCCGTCGGGGGATCGCGGCTCGCGCCGCAGGTGGCACTACCACAAGACAGTTTGCGAGCTAAGAGTCGAACGCCACCTTCGTCACGTTTTTTAGGGGTTACTCGCGGGTAGCTTATCCGGTAAGGTTACTGATGAGTAGGGATACCGCCGGCATGCCTGGTGACGAGGGGACGCGCAGTCATGGGCCACTACAAGAGCAACGTCCGCGACCTTGAGTTCAACCTCTTCGAGGTGCTCGGCCGTCGCGAGATCCTGGGCACGGGACGGTTCGCCGAGGTGGACGAGGACACCGTGCGCAGCGTGATCGACGAGGTCGAGCGGCTCGCCTCCGGCGTGCTGGCCGACGCCTTCGAGGAGGGCGACCGCACCCCGCCGGTCTTCGACCCCGCCACCCACACGGTCACCATGCCGCCGCGGTTCAAGAAGGCCTTCGAGACCTTCCGCGACGCCGGCTGGACCACCATCGACCTGCCGGAGGAGCTCGGCGGCCCCGGCCTGCCGCGCAGCGTCGCCTGGGCGGTCGCCGAGATGATCCTCGGCGCCAACCCGGGCATCTGGCTGTACTCCAGCGGCCCGGCCTTCGCGCACGTGCTGAACACCATCGGCACCGAGGACCAGAAGAAGTTCGCCGAGCACGCCATCGAACGGCACTGGGGCGCGACGATGGTGCTGACCGAGCCGGACGCCGGCTCCGACGTCGGCGCGGGCCGTACCAAGGCCGTCCAGCAGCCCGACGGCACCTGGCACATCGAGGGCGTCAAGCGCTTCATCACCAGCGCCGAGCACGACATGGCCGACAACATCTTCCACCTGGTGCTCGCCCGCCCCGAGGGTGCCGGGCCCGGCACCAAGGGCCTGTCGATGTTCCTGGTGCCCAAGTACCTCGTCGACACCGAGACCGGTGAACTCGGCGAGCGCAACGGCGTGTACGTCACCGGCGTCGAGCACAAGATGGGCCTGAAGGTCTCGACCACCTGCGAGCTGACCTTCGGCGAGAAGCACCCGGCCGTCGGCACGCTGGTCGGCGGCGTGCACGAGGGCATCAAGCAGATGTTCATGATCATCGAGCACGCCCGCATGATGGTCGGCACCAAGGCCATCGCCACCCTGTCCACCGGCTACCTCAACGCGCTGGAGTACGCCAAGCAGCGGGTGCAGGGCGCGGACATGACCAAGATGACCGACAAGACCGCTCCCCGGGTCACCATCACCCACCACCCGGACGTCCGGCGCGAGCTGATGCTGCAGAAGGCGTACGCCGAGGGCATGCGCGCGCTGGTCCTCTACACCGCGACCTTCCAGGACGCCGTCCAGATCGCCGAGCACGAGGGCACCAGGAACCCCGAGGCCGAGGCGATCAACGACCTGCTGCTGCCGCTGGTCAAGGGCGTCGGCTCCGAGCGCTCGTACGAGATGCTGGCCCGCTCGCTGCAGACCCTCGGCGGCTCGGGCTACCTGCAGGACTACCCGATCGAGCAGTACATCAGGGACGCCAAGATCGACTCACTGTACGAGGGCACCACGGCGATCCAGGGCCAGGACCTGTTCTTCCGCAAGGTGCTGCGCAACCAGGGCGCGGCGCTCGGCTCGCTGCTGCAGGAGATCACGACGTTCGCCGCCTCCGAGGCCGGCAACGGCAGGCTCAAGGAGGAGCGCAAGCTGCTCGCCGAGGCCGCCGGCGAGGTCAAGGCCATGGCCGACACCATGGCCGGCTGGGCCCTGGCGTCACTGGAGACGCCGGCGGAGGTCTACAAGGTCGGCCTGAACACCACGCGGTTCCTGCTGGCCCTCGGTGACCTGGTGATCGGCTGGCTGCTGCTGCGGCAGGCCGAGGTGGCGCTGAACGCGCTCAGCGCCTCCGACCACGACAAGGCGTTCTACACCGGCAAGGTGGCCGCCGCCTCGTTCTTCGGCCACACGGTGCTGCCCCGGCTGGCCGCCGAGCGCCGCACGCTCGCCGCGACCGACCAGAGCCTGATGGAACTCCCCGAAGAGTCCTTCTGACGAACGCCCCGGCCCCGGCGGACCCACCCGCCGGGGCATGCCCGTGCGCGACATCGCCCGCGCCTGCGGGGAAATCGCTCCGGGAAGGATGCCGAGATCGGTAGTGTCACGCGTGCGACTGGGTATTACCCTGCCGCGTAGCGTCCTTTGCCGTACATCGAGTCCCGGAGGTCTGCGTGGGCATCGGGGTCAGCATCTTCTTCCTGACCGTCGGGGCGATTCTCAAGTTCGCGATCGACCCCGACGTGCTCGGCAGCGCGGTCCACATCGACATCATCGGCGTGATCTTCATGATCGTCGGCGCGGCGGGCCTGCTGATCAGCTTCTTCCTCCTGTCCCGGCGCGGTGAGATCAGCGACACCGAGGTCCCCCACCGGGAGAACCACCCGCCCACCATCTGACCGGCCCTCCTGCCGGCCAGGGCGGCATTCGGTTCTTCCGGCCCGTACCGCGTGACGGCCGGCCGGCCGCCCAGTGTGATCGGCGCGCCGGGGAACGCGCGACGATCCCAGTGCCACGGCCGGGCGCCCAGTGGCAGGGCCCGTCCATCGAGCGCCCGGCTCCCTGGGCCGCCCCGGCGTGTCCCCGACGGGCGGAACGCTAGAAACTGTGCTGCACCGCGACGCGGTTGGCCAAGATCGGCCGGATGACCTCGGCGATGAAGGCACGGTGCACCGGATGGTCCCGGTAGACCAGGTAGTCCTCCACGGAGTCGAAGTCGGCCACGATGGCGAACTCGTAGTTGCCGGGGTCAAGGCCGGCGTCCCCGCCCACGTGGTAGGCACGGATCTCGGGAATGGCCGCCGGCAGCTCCTTGAGCCCGGCCTCCACCTCGGCCTTCTGCTCCTCGGTGGTGCCCGCGACCCAGGTGAACAGCACAACGTGCCGGAACATGATCCTCCTTCAATGGCCTGAGCCGCCAGCGTACGACCTACCACGCAGCCATGGATCAGATCCAGAGCGCCCGCCGAAGCACAGCAGAAGACGATCATCGACTCGATCAGCGCCCCGACCGGCACCAATCCCCGTGCCCGGACGGACGTCAAGCGAGCGGAGCGGTCTCCACGACGTAGCGCACATCACGGCCAAAGTCGGCGACTCGCTCATCCGTCGGCTTCAAGCCCCCTGACCACAACGGATCGGAGAGCTCTTAGCCGCTCGGCAAGCAACCTCCCATGAGGCAAACTTGCCTGAGAAAACAACTTGCCTGGCTCAGGAAAGTTGCCGATCCAGGCAAGTTTTCCTCGTCTCGGCGCCCGTCCAGCTCACACGGAGCGGATTTCGCCCTGCTTGATCCCGTCGACGAAGGCTTGCCAGGCCGCAGGGGAGAACAAGGTCACGCCGCCTTCGGGGAGCTTGGAATCGCGGACCGCCACGACCGCCGTACCCAGGAACGCCATCTCGACACAGTTGTTGTTACTCCCGCTCAGACTGCTCTTCCGCCATACGGTGTGCGATGGACCGGATTCGATCATTTCACTGTCCTCTCCGCGTGCGGTGCCGGCTACAGGTCCTTGATCAATCTTTCGATGAGCAGCCGGGAATCGGCCACCGGAAGAGCGGACGCGCGAAGGTGGTCGAACACAAGTCCATAGTGCCGGACGGCCCTGGTACGGTGCGGCCACTTGCCGTTGGTGGGCGATGCCGCCGCGCGACTTCTTCCCGCAGTGGCTGGTCAACGCGGCCACACCGGAGGAACTGGCCGTCGCGATCGGGGCGGCGTGCCCCCACGCCGGCTCTCCTGGCCGCGGGCGGTCCGGTGACGCGGCCACGGCTCGGCGCTTCTGGTGGCTCGACGACGAGGAGATGCCGATACGGGCCGCTCGCCGGTTGACGGCCGAGGCGCTGTCCTCCTGGGGAGTGAGCGATGTAGTGGATACGGCGCTGCTCGTCGTCTCCGAGCTGGTCACCAACGCGTTTCGCCATGCGGCTCCACCGGTCGGCTTCGCGCTCGCACTGGTCGCCGACGAGCCATCTGGAACGTGCCACGTGGTGATCGAGGTCACGGACGGGGATCCACGGCTGCCGACGACAAGGAGTCCCGACGAGTCCGGCGGCTTCGGGCTCACTCTGGTGGGGTCGCTGGCCAAGGTCGGCTTCGTTGTCCGCGAGCCCGGCAAGACCGTACGGGCTACGCTCATCGCCTCGGGGAGGAGCGGCGGGGCGTGACCCGCGCTTCAGGGGTGTTACGAAGGGTCTGCGCGGAA
>NZ_BMNT01000011.1:151394-186472 GCF_014646695.1 Sphaerisporangium melleum | reverse complement strand
GGTCGTTACGGCCGTGCCCGGGTGAGGTGTGGTGGCGATATCAGCGGTCTGGGCGGCTACCAGGGCGGCGTACCGGCCCCCGAGGGACATCAGCTCCCGGTGGGTGCCACGCTCGACGATCCGGCCGCCGTCCACGACGAGGATGAGGTCGGCGTCCCTGATCGTGCTGAGCCGGTGGGCGATGACGATCCTGGTCTGCGTGAGCCGGGCGAGGTGGTCCTCGATCGCCGCCTCGCTCTCGCTGTCGAGATTGCTGGTGGCCTCGTCCAGCAGCAGGATCTTCGGCCGGGACAGCAGGGCGCGGGCGAGCGCCAGGCGTTGCCGCTGACCGCCGGACAGACCGGCGCCCTCGGTCAGCATGGTCTCGTAGCCCATGGGCATCGCGCGGACCTCCTCGTCCAGCCGCGCCAGGCGCGCCGCCTCGACGACCCGGGCGAAGGACGCGTCCGGATCGTTCAGGGCGATGTTCTCCCTGATCGTGCCGGTGAACAGCGAGGGGTCCTGGGTGACCACGCCGAACTGCCGCCGCAGCGTGCGCAGGTTCAGCTCGCCCACCGGCACCCCGTCGAAGCGGATCTCGCCGGTCGTCGGACTGTGCAGGGCCAGCAGCAGCCGGGCAAGCGTGCTCTTCCCCGACCCGGACGCACCGACGAGCGCGACCTTCTGCCCCGGCGCGATGTGCACCGAGATGTCGCGCAGGGTCCAGGGCGCCCTCGGGTCGTACCGGAATCCGACCTCGCGCAACTCGACGGCTCCGCGCAGGCGCAGCACCTCGATGCCCTCGGACGGCTCGGGCTCGGAGGCGAGGATGTCGGAGAGCCGGTCGAAGTGCGCGCCCGCCTGCTGAAGGCTCTGCAGGCTGGACATCAGCGACGACAGCGGGGTGAGCGCGGCGACGGCGATGGCGTTGAGCGCGAGCAGCGTCCCGAGGGTGAACTGCCCGTCCAGCACCCGCCACGCCCCGATCCACAGCAGGCCGAGCGGGGCGAGCACCCTGATGGCGCCGAGCGCCGCCTCCAGCAGGCCCTGGGTGATCCCGCCGCGCACGTCGGCGTTGAGCTGGGTGGTGAAGTTCCTGGACCACTGTTCGACCGCGTGCCGCTCCGCCCCGGACGCCTTCAGGGTCTCGATGCCGTTGATGGCCTGGATCAGGTTGCTCTGCGTCGCCGAGAACGCCGTCAGCTCCTGCTGCGCCAGGTGGTTGACCCGGCGGGTGGTCGCGAGCAGCAGGCCGGTCTGCACCAGGGCGATGCCGATTAGGCACGCGCCGAACAACGGGTCCCGTACGAAGATCAGGGCGAGGTATCCGATGGCGAGCGGCCCGTCGAGCAGGGCCGACAGGATCTGCCCGGTGAGCATGTCCCGCAGCACGGCGACGCTGCCCGCCCGGGTCACCAGGTCTCCGGTGCCGCGTACCGCGAAATAGCGGAACGGCAGTGCGATCAGGTGGGAGATCACGCCCCTGGTCAGCTCGGCGTCGGCGCTCGCCCGCACCGACACCAGCAGGACCGCGCGCAGCGCCCCCACCACGAACTGCGTCAGCGTGGCCAGCAGCAGCCCGCCGCCGATCACGGTGAGCAGGGTCTCGGCGCCCATCGGCAGCACCTGGTCGACCAGCACCTGGGAGAACAGCGGGAGCGCCAGCCCGAGCAGTTGCAGGACGACGGAGGCGAGCAGCACCTGGGCCAGCAGGCCCCGCCGGCGCAGCAGGAGTGTTCGCAGGAACTGGCGCCGCCAGGTGCTCGCCGCACTGGAGCTTCCCCGCCGGAACGCCGGGCCCGGCTCGAACGCCAGCACCACGCCGGTGAAGCCCTCGTTGAACTCCCCGGCGGGGAGCCTGCGCCGCCCGTACGCGGGGTCGACGACGTCCACCCGCTCGGGCGTCCAGCGTTCCACCACCACGAAGTGGTTGAACTCCCAGTGGACGACGGCCGGCATGGGGATGCGGGCGAGGTCGGCGGGTTCCAGGGAGAACGCCTTGGCGTTCAGCCCGGACTCGCGGGCTCCGGACACGATGGCGAGCCCGGTCAGGCCGTCCCTGCCGACCTGGAGCCGGTCGGTCAGCTCGTGGAGGGAGATCCGGTGCCCGTGGTAGGACAGGATCATGGCCAGGGTCGCGGCTCCGCATTCGGTGGCCGAGTTCTGCAGGACGACCGGCACGCGCCGTCTCACGAGGCGCCTCTCCTTCGCCTCACGAGCCGTCGCCTCACGAGCCGTCGCCGAACATCTGGGTTCCGGCCGCGACGGTCCCGGTGGGGACCACGGCCTCGCCGGAGCGGCGCAGCAGCTCGCGAGGCTCGACTCCGGTGACCCGGCAGGACAGCACGGCGAGCCTGGCCGGTTTGACGGTACCCGGGGCCGCCTTGAGCCGCCCGGCACCGGCGGCGCCGGGGCGGCTGACCTGGCAGGCGAGCGGCCGCGCCGGGCCCGCCAGCCGTACGGTCGCCTCCGCGCCGGCGCGGGGCGCCGGCCGGTCCCAGGGGAGGTGGGCGATGACGTCCACGCTCCCGGTCCGATATCCGGTGACCGTCGCCGGGACGGTCACCAGGTGCGGCACCTGGATCAGAGTCAGGGCAGCCGCGGCGGCGCCCAGTACGGCGACCAGCGCCCACAGCGCGGCGAACCACATCTTGGGCACGACCAGCGGCCGGTCACCCTGCCGCTCCCGCACGCGGTAGCGGCGCAGCGCCTCCTCGCGGTAGATCGGCCGGCTCACAGCCAATGCCATTCGACCGACGCGCGCCTGCGCCGTTCGGTGAGCCAGTCCGCGAACGCGGCGCGCCCGGCGGCGGCCAGCGTCTCGGCGTCGTCCTTTGCCGGACGGCGGTCCAGGACGGCGCCGGTGAGGAACCGGCCCTCCCGCTCGACGGGGCCCACGACGGTGCCGGGCGCGGCGTCGCGGAGCGGCTCGGGCAGGTCACCGGCCCACCGCTCACCGATGGTCACCTGGATCTCCCCCGTCACCTCGGACGGCACGGCCAGCAGTTCCGCCGGGCTGGCGGCCATCCGGCGCTCCGGACCGGCCCACCAGACCGCCCGTACCCGGTCGAACCGGGAGCGGTGCGCGGCGAGATACCCGGAGGCGAGCTCGGCCTCCTTGCGCCGCCGGAACCTGCGCCGGCGGGCGACGCCGCCGATGTACTCCTCGAACCGCGCGGGGGACATGCCCACGCGCTCCATCCACGCGAGGGTGGCCGCGCGGTCGTACAGGCCCCGTCCCCTGCGGAACTCGTCCGCCGCCGCCTGGAGATCCTCGGTCGTGAGCGGCTCGTCGTCGGACAGGACCTCGTTGAGGATCACGCACTGGTCGACGATCTCGTCGTGCGGCGTTGAGTCCCGGTTGGAGAGGGAACGCAGCATGGTGAGCGCCTGCGCCACCGACAGGTGGACCTCGTCCACGCTGACGAGCTGGCCGGCCGCCCAGTGGGTCGAGTGCTCGATCAGCCACGGCACCCCCTCGTCGGCCGGCGCGGTGAGCGCCACCGTGCCGCCGTCCGGATGGGTGAGCAGCAGGTCGTAATCGACCACGGGCGTGCCCGGCCGCTCGTCGACGACCAGCTGGGCGGCGACGGCGGGGTGCTCGGCCCCCCACTCGGCCGCCTCCTTGCGCGCCCACTCCACCTGGTCGCGCCTGCGCGGCAGGCTGCGCAGCAGTGCCACGCCCGCTGCCAGCGTGGCGCCGAAGTCACCGGACATCGTTCCACCTGGGTGACGGGCCCTGCGGCCAGAGGTCACGCGGTGCCGCGACCAGGAAGAGCTTGCCTGAACCGCGGGTTCCTGGGGACGGGGATTCACTCATCGCGCGCTCCTCGGGCCAGCCATTCGGCGATGGCGTCACTGATCGGCAGGCCGGTGCGCATCTCGACGAACGCCCAGGCCCCGTTCGGGTTGATCTCCAGGAAGACGTACTCACCCCGCGGCGTGCGGATGAGGTCGATCGCCCCGTAGGTGAGCTCGAAGGACGCGACCAGCTCGGCGCAGCGCCGCCGCACGTCCTCGGGCAGCTCGTGCGCGGCGTAGCGGACCCGGTCGTCGTCGTAGTGCCGCCAGTCCTCTCGCGCCGTGCGGGACGCCTGCGCGTCGATCTCGGCGGCGAACACCCGGTCCCCGACGACGATCACCCGCAGTTCCACGGCCTTCGGCACGTACGGCTGCAGGATGACCGGCTCGTGCTGGAGCAGGTGCCGCGAGGTGAGGTGCCGCCGGGTGAGCACGGTCGTGTACGTCCGGTGGTCGGCGCCGTCCACGGTGAAGGAGTCGGAATTGATCTGCTTGGCGACCAGCCGGCCTCCCGCGCGCTCGTACGCCGGCACCAGCTCGGCCGGGTCGTTGGTGAACACCGTCTCCGGTACCGCGAAGCCCAGGCTCGCCGCCCGCGCCAGATTGATGATCTTGTTGTGCGCCCGGCGCTCGGGCTCGCGCCGCGAGGGCAGCCACCGGGCCGGGATGAGGTCCCACGCGCCGTCCAGCAGGAATTGCGCCTGCCAGTCGACATGCGTGCGATGGGTCGGCTCCGACACGTGCGCGGCGGGCGTGGGGCCGGTGGGGCGCCGGCGCCACACCGCCGTCACCGTGGACAGGTCGAGCGTCCCGGTCGCGGTGTGCAGCATGAGCCGGCGCGCGCCGTCCGCGCCGAGGGCGAGGGTGATGCGGCTCCTGGCGGGGTAGTCGCCACTGTCCCACCAGGTGACCGGCACGCCGAGGCGCTTGAGCTTGGGGAGCACCATTTCGACGGTGTCGTCGCGCAGGTCGCTGAGTATGAGGATCACGGCAGCCCCGTCGTGGGTGTGGCGCGGAAATCGTGGATGTGGCGTTGGAAAGACGACGGGCCGGCCACCGGGAGGGCGGCCGACCGTGAATGCTGCTGCACCGGTGGTGGGCGGAACGCGTCGCGCCCACCACCGTTATCGTCAGGACCGGCAGGACCGGCCTTTGATCACTTGTTCACCCATTCGGCGGGCTTGCCCTTGAGGTACCAGCTCACGACCATCCGGCCACCGGCCACCTCGCCGAGCTCGGCGTCCGAAAGCTCCGGGCCCTCGAAGGCGAGGTCCTCCAAGCTGATCTTCGACATCTCGTGTTCCCTTCCACCGCACGCGGCGGCGAAGCCCCATCCCCTGGTAGTTCGGGGGATTTGTCGTACATGCGATGACGAAGCTAGCAGCCCACCTTGCAATCGACTTGCATAATCGACCCGCGACTTGCACCGTTCTTCCGGTCGCTTCCGGACTACGAGAACACCACGAAATTCAGGCACGGCGAACCCCAAAAGGGTACAGAAAGGGCCGAAAAGGGATATCCCTCTCCGGCCCGTTTCCGGTCTTCTGGTCAGCTCCAGGCGAGCATGCGCAGCGGGTCCTGCAGCATGGCACCGACGTCGCGCAGGACGTAGGAGCCGAGCTCGCCGTCGACGACGCGGTGGTCGAACGACAGCGCGAGCGTGGTGACCTTGCGTGGCACGATCTGCCCGTCCACCACCCACGGCAGGTCGCGCACCTGGCCGAACGCCAGGATCGCCGACTCGCCCGGGTTGAGGATGGGCGTGCCGGCGTCCACGCCGAACACCCCCACGTTCGTGACCGTGATGGTGCCCCCGGTCAGGTCGGCGGGGGTGCAGCGGCCGGTCCGGGCCTTCTCGGTCAGCTCACCCAGTGCCCTGGCCAGCTCGGGCAGCGAGAGCGCCTGCGCCTCCTTGACGTTCGGCACGATGAGGCCGCGCGGGGTGGCCGCCGCGATGCCGAGGTTCACGTACCGCTTCACCACGATCTCCTCCCCCGTCCAGGAGGAGTTGACCATCGGATACCGCCGGACGGCCGTGAGCAGCGCCTTGGCGACCAGCAGCAGCGGCGAGACCTTGACCTCGGCGAAGTCCGGCAGCTCGCGCAGCCGGCGCACCGCGTCCATGGTGGCGGTCACGTCCACCTGGAGCCACTCGGTCACGTGCGGGGCGGTGAAGGCCGAGGCGACCATCGCCGCCGCCGTGGCCTTGCGCACGCCCTTGACCGGGATGCGTTCCTCCCGCTCGGCCCCGGCCGGGACGGCGTACCCGGCGGGCGCGGGGACCGCCGCCCCCGCCGGGGCGACGGCCCCGGCGACGGCGTGCACGTCGTCCCGCGTGATCGAACCGCTCGGCCCGGTGCCGGTGACGGTGGTGAGGTCCACGCCGAGGTCCCGGGCGAGCTTGCGCACCGGGGGCTTGGCCAGCACCGCGACCCGCGCCGGAGCGGCCGGGCGCGCCACCGGGGCCGCTTGGGTGGGAGCCTGGGAGGCCGCGGACGGCCGGGCCTGGACCTGCGCGGTCGGACCAACCGGAGAGGGCTGGGCCGGGACGGCCGGGGACGAGGGCGCGGTGGTCTTGCGGGGCCGGCGGGCGGTGGCGCCCGGCTTCACCCCGTACCCGACCAAAACCGGCTGCCGGGCCGGCGTACCACCGCCGCCCGCGGGCGGCGTGGGCACCAGGTCGTCGGCCAGGGCCGCCGAGCGCGGCACCGGGCCGCCCGCCGCCGGAGCGGCGGGAACGCCGGGCCCCGAGACGGCCGGGGCACCGGTGGCCGCACCACCTGCGGCACCCGAACCGCCCTCGCCGTCCTCGACCGCGATGATCGGGTTGCCGACGTCCACCGTCTCGCCCTCGGCGGCCATCAGCGCGCTGACCACCCCTTCGAACGGGCAGGGCAGCTCGACGACGGCCTTGGCCGTCTCGATCTCCACGATCGTCTGGTTGATCTCGACCTTGTCGCCGGCGGCGACGTGCCACTTGACGATCTCGGCCTCGGTCAGGCCTTCACCGACGTCGGGGAGCTTGAACTCACGAAGCACGGTCAGCTCCTCCTAGAAGGCGAACGTACGGTCGACGGCGTCCAGCACCCTGTCCAGATCGGGCAGATAGTCGTCCTCCAGCCGGGACGGCGGGTACGGCGTGGAGAAGCCGCCCACCCGCAGCACGGGCGCCTCCAGACTGTAGAAGCACGCCTCGGTGACCCGCGCGGCCAGCTCGCCGCCGAGCCCGGAGAAGACCGGCGCCTCGTGCGCGACGACGCACCGCCCGGTGCGCCGCACCGAGTCGAAGATCAGCCCGGTGTCCAGGGGGTTGAGCGAGCGCAGGTCGATGACCTCCAGCGAGCGGCCCTCCTCCTCGGCGGCGACGGCGGCCTGCACGACCGTCTTCACCATCGGCCCATAGGACAGCACGGTCACATCGGTGCCCGGGCGGACGATCTGGGCACGGTCGAACCCCAGCGGGGTCGCGCTCCGGTCCACTTCGGTCTTGTCCCAGTAGCGCCGCTTGGGCTCGAAGAAGATGACCGGGTCGTCGCACCGGATGGCCTGCTGGATCATGTGGTACCCGTCCACCGGGTTGGAGCAGGCCACCACGCGCAGTCCGCTGGTGTGGGTGAAGTACGCCTCGGGGGACTCGCTGTGGTGCTCGACCGCGCCGATGCCGCCGCCGCAGGGGATGCGCACGACGATCGGCAGCTTGATCGTGCCGAGGGAACGCAGCGGCATCTTGGCGAGCTGCGTGATGATCTGGTCGGCCGCCGGGAACACGAACCCGTCGAACTGGATCTCGCACACCGGCCGGTAGCCGCGCAGCGCGAGCCCGATGGCGGTGCCGATGATGCCGGACTCGGCGAGCGGGGTGTCGATGACCCGGCTCTCACCGAAGTCCTTCTGCAGGCCGTCGGTGACCCGGAAGACGCCGCCGAGCTTGCCGACGTCCTCGCCCATGATGAGGACCTTGGGGTCGTCCTCCATGGCGGTGCGCAGGCCCTCGTTGATCGCCTTGGCGAGAGTGAGCGTGCCGGTCATCGCTCGCTCCCCTCGAAGCTCGCGAGGTAGGCGGCGTACTGCTCGCGTTCCTCGGCCAGCAGCGCGTGCGGTTCGGCGTACACGTGCTCGAAGATCTCCAACGGGTGCGGGTCGGGCATCTCCAGACAGCGTTTGCGCATGTCCCGGCCGAGGTCGACCGCCTCGGCGTCGATCGCGTCGAAGAAGTCCTGGTCGGCGAACTGGTTCTTGAACAGGTACGCCTTGACCCGCTCGATCGGGTCCTTGAGCTTCCACGCCTCCAGCTCGCCGGCGACGCGATAGCGCGTGGGGTCGTCGGAGGTGGTGTGCGCGCCCATGCGGTAGGTGAACGCCTCGATCAGCATCGGGCCCTGGCCCTCCCGGGCGTTCTTCAGGGCCTGCCGGGTGACGGCGAGGCAGGCGAAGACGTCATTGCCGTCCACGCGTACCCCGGGGAAGCCGAACCCGCTCGCCCTTTGGTACAGCGGGATGCGCGACTGCTTCTCCAGCGGCTCGGAGATGGCCCACTGGTTGTTCTGGCAGAAGAACACGACCGGGGCGTTGAAGACCGACGCCCAGATGAACGACTCGTTGACGTCGCCCTGGGAGGTGGCGCCGTCGCCGAAGTAGACGATCGACGCGGCGTCGGCCCCGTCGCGCTGGATGCCCATCGCGTAGCCGACGGCGTGCAGCGTCTGGCTGCCGATGACGATCGTGTACAGGTGGAAGTTGTGCTCGGCGGGGTCCCAGCCACCGTGGTTGACGCCACGGAACAGCCCGAGCAGGTTCACCGGGTCCACCCCGCGGCACCACGCCACACCGTGCTCGCGGTAGGTCGGGAAGGCCATGTCGGCGTCGGTCAGCGCCCGGCCCGACCCGATCTGGGCGGCTTCCTGGCCGAGCAGCGAGGCCCACAGGCCGAGCTCACCCTGCCGCTGCAGCGCCACGGCCTCCATGTCGACGCGCCGAACGAGCACGAGGTCGCGGTAGAGGCCGCGTACCTCTTCGGGCGTGAGGTCGATGTCGTAGACGGGATGCTCGACGCGCTCACCTTCGGGGGTGAGAAGCTGAACGAGCTCGGGGGGTGCGTCAGCACCACCTGAGGCGTCGAATGTCACGTGCCGCTCCTCGTGCGTTCAGGGCCGGGGCTGATGGGATCACCACCGACGTCCGGCGGTCGACCCGCGTCCGCACCTGATGGTGGTGGTACGGCCGCGTTTGGGGACATCGTGGCAGACGGCACAGGCCGTTGCGCAAGCCCGGCCATCCCGTCTCCCACTCTTCTCCCGTTCCCGATGCACCCTTCCGCACACCCGGCCCACCCCCGGTGTGCAGGGACAGGATGCAAGCACACCCGGCCGCTCAATGCCTCCAGAACGCGTACCACCGGTCCACCGGCGTGCGGTGTCCGGACGCTAGCGCACCCAGCCGGCCGGCTCCTGAAGGCGCACTCACGGTCCCGGTTCACCCCACCGGTGCGCGGGTGTCCGGCACGAACGCGCACCTGGCCGATCGAGCCCCTGCGGTCGAGTGTTCTCCCTGCACCGGGCCCACCCCTGGAGTACGGGGACCCGCCCTTTACGGACATGCCCGGGGCGGAGGACGGCCGACCGGTCACCCCCCGTTAGTCTGGTGGCGCCGGACCTGGCCGGCCCCGCCGGAGGGGCCGGCGGCACGAACAGGAGGAACACGTGGCACGCGTCATCGTCGACGTCATGCTCAAGCCGGAGATCCTCGATCCGCAGGGGCAGGCGATCGCCCGGGCGCTCCCGCGGCTCGGCTTCTCCGGGGTCAGCGAGGTACGACAGGGCAAGCGCTTCGAGGTGGAGATCGACGGCCCGGCCGACGAGACCGCCCTGGCGCAGGTCCGCAAGATGGCCGAGACCCTCCTCGCCAACACCGTCATCGAGGACTTCTCGGTACGGGTCGAGGACCAGTAAGGCTCCCAGCGGCCCGACAAAGTCACCACAAACCCGGCAAAAGGGAACGTTCGTCGGACCGGAAAGCAAGCGTCTGACCAACACCTAATAACAACAGCGTGATTCTGCGGTTAGGCCTACTTGCCGGGGGAACCTCCCCAACGTGACTTTCGGCGCCACGGAGGAGCCCGGTGGATATTGAGTTCTCGTTGGCCTTGCCCAGGGACGCCATCGGCATCCCCATGGTCCGGCGGGTTCTGGGTGACACCCTCCGCTGCATCGGCGTGACCGAAGACTGCGTCTCGGACGTCCTGCTCGCGACCTCCGAGGCCTGCGCCAACGCCATCCGCCACGGCGGCCCGGCCAAGCGCTACGCCGTCCAGGCCGCCATCGGCGAAGGCCACTGCGAGCTCCGCGTCGTCGACAACGGCCTCGGCCTCGGCGCCATCCCCCGGCAGTACCCCTCCGGCGACGCCGAGCACGGACGCGGCATCCTCATCATGCAGTCGGTGGTCGACGAGATCTCCTTCGACATCACCCCCGGCAGCGGCACCACCGTCCGCCTCCGCAAGCAACTCGACTGGGACCAAGACTGGCTGACCCGCCACAACCGCCACCTAGCCTCCGTCTGACCCCACTCTTCAATCGCCCAAAAGAGCGGTACAACGATCCGACTTACGAGAGACTCTCTGCGGGTCCCCACTAACCCCGCTAGGTGACACAACGTGGGGCAGCTGGCAGGTTGCCCCAGGTGAACGTCCAGCAAAAGAGTCAGCATTGATCTCCACGATCGAGCACTACCGACGGTTTCTGGATTCTGCTCCATGGCTGGAGGAGAATTCGTTGTGCTGGACCGTGTCCCGGCCAACGGGAACGCTTCCCGCTATCGCCGATGTCGCGGGCCTCCTGTCGCGCAGCGGCGACTTCACCGTCCAAGAACTCGACATCGCGGAAGGACCTCTGGGGTACGAACAGGAGGCCGTGGTCTTCTTCGAGATGGCGAACGATGGGTTCTTCCTTTTTCAGTCGCCGGGCTCCTACATCGGAGAGTCTCCGATCCTGAGATCTCTCAGCTTGGCAGGCTGCTCCTGGAACGTCACCTGGACCGGCTCCCTCTACGCAAGCCATTTCAGCTACGCCGAAACCGGTGGCATCGTCTTCACCTGGAAGGGTTTCGCCGGCCACCATGCCCCCAAACCACAAATTCTCGAGCCGGCTCTGACCGAGGTCGAAGCGGTCTACCAAGAGTGCCAAGCATCAAGTATCCCTTTCGACCTCGCGGCCATGATGGCGGCCGTCGACCTCATGTCAGGACAAGGCTTTCCGCTCAACTGGGCAGAAGGAGCAAGGCCCGCACTGATCATCAGCGACCCGCTGCCCCGGTCCGCATGAAAGGGACAGACTTCCTGCGGCTCAAACCCTCGAGCACCGCTATGCAGGCGCAGCAAGCGCATTGAACAGCACAAGCAGAACATCATCGCTCTAGCCGGAGAACCACTGCAAGGAGGCGCAAGAAGACCCGTCAGATCAGTTACCGGACTGAGGATTTCAATTTGGCAATACACACGTCGACGACGCTCCTATGACCAGCGCATCGTCACCTGCAGCCCCCAATGCCAAAAAGAAGTCATCCGGAGCCGAACGAGCGGTAATACTTCTTCCACTCTTCGAAACGCCCTCGACACGATAGCCTTGCTGATCCCAGTACCTTTTCACCTGCTGAGCCACTGAGTCGATCCGTCCCTTCGGAATGCCACGAAGGTAATATTCACGACCGACACTGATGCGTCCCTCTGCATCTCCATCCGAACCACACTCGCTGTTCTCCATGCTGGTGGGAACGACCTCCAGCTGAGGTTTCGGATCAAGCACCGCAACCGTGCCATTGATAAGTTGCTCAACCCGAGCGAGCGCCTCAGCCTCGGTCATCCTGGTTTCCTCCAAGCTGCCCCGCACACTGCCACAGCCCACGAGCAGGGCGGCAACGATAACCATCATCGAGAGGAGCCGTAGCATTTATTCTCCAGCAGGACGAGAAAAAGGTGACCGTTGAGATGTCGGCTCCTCTATCAACTTCGACTGCGGCACCGTTGACGGTGCAGCAGCAGACGAAGGCACGAGTTGTGGGGACAACTCAGGGAACGGGATCAATTCATCGTATTGACCGTTGATCAGGCGCCCGATGTTCCACAAGGACGTTGACCTTTGATCCCAGCTCCTTTCATCTTTCCCCCAATAGCTGGAGTGGCCTTTGAAGCCGAGGAGAGAGTCTCCGGAATCTGGGACGTAGAAGCGATTGGCGCGGAACTCGCTGCGACTTGGATCGGAGCCGAAGGGGCCCTCACCGGATAGGACTCCAGAGATGAGGGCCGGCACGGCGCCGACCGGGTCGGGGGCCTGGTTTATCCGGCCGAGGGAGCCGATATCCCCTACGGGATCATTGGGGGCCTCGCCTACCCAGACCGAACCGACTCCGAGATCCTTCGCATGCATGGCCGTGACGCCGGGACTCCCCACGAAGATGAGTTGGTCCGCGAAGGACTGCGGGCGCATCTGAGCGGCTACCCCGGTCACCGTGGACCCGTAGCTGTGCCCAAGGACGGTGAATCGAGTGTTGGAAGCAGCCTGGTGAGCGGCATGCAGGCCGTCGGCGAAGCTGGCCAGCAAGGGAGCGCCGGCACGAGCGTCGCCGAGCGTGCCTGGCGTATGCGTCAAACCGGCGTCTCCCCACTGCGGAGCCGCGTAGCCCAGCCAGGCGATCGACGCGATCTTCTTGTCGGGATCGAAGGTATGTGCCCGTGCCCACATGTCGGAGGCGCGCTTGGCGTCACCGGCGAACGTCTCCAGTTTGGTGCCGGTGCCAGGGACGTAGGCGACGATGTTGTCGGCCTTATCGGGGTTGCCGAAGGAGATGGCTGTTTTGCCCAGACCGCCGAGTTCTACCTGCAGGAGGTACGTCTCAGGGAGCCCGTTCTTACCGCCGCGTGCCAAGGCTTTCTCGATGGACTCGAGCTGGCGCTGCTTCAGCTTCAGCTCCTCGATCTTGGCTTTCCGGAGCATCAGTTCCGGCGGGCTATGGTCGCTTAGTTGTCCGGATAGCCGGGCGATTTCGGAGTTGAGCCAGGTCTTTTCGGCTGCGAGGTAGGTGCGGTTGGCCTGGTCGCGGGTGGCGGAGGGGAGGCCGTTCAGGCTGCCGACCAACTGAGGGGACTGCTTGATCAGACGATCCTGAGCCGCCTTGCCCAGTTGGGCCCACCAGGCGTTCAGCCGGTTGGCGAGTGTCGCGTCCTTGCCGGTGTTCTGGAGAGCGACGAGGGCCTTGAGCGCTGCCGCGTCGCCGTTGCCGGCCGCGGCCGTCAGTTTGCTCACTCCGCCGGGGTCGGGGGCGTACCCGCCGAAGAGTCCGAAGCCGGCCATCGCCTTGGAGGCCAGACCCGAGTCGTGTTCCTGCTGGATCATCGACAGACGACGCCGCAGGTCACGCACCTGCTCCTGCGACCACTCCCCGGCGCCGGCGACCTCCTTGCCCGAGGACGCGGGCAGGCATAACGCCGAGAGCTCCGCTGACAACCGGTGACCTGCCTCGGGTAACTCCTGCCCGGCCCGCTGCAACGAGGTGACCAGGCCCTCCATGGCGGCGACGTCCATGCCCGAGAAGCCGGTCCGCGCTGCCGTCATCACATTCACCGAGGTGGAGAGCGGTGGGAGTTGAGGTGCTTGGCCGCCCGCTTGCCGGATGCGGGCCGCGATCTGCTCGGCCGCTTCCTGGAAGGCGCGTTGCATGGCCGTACGCTGCTCGTTCAGGGCTTTGGAGAAAGCGGGCGCTCCCCCGCCCACCCAGGCGGAGGCCGCCATGGACCGCATCGGGGCATCCAGCGCCGTGGCGTGCTCATCGGCCAGCCGAATCACCCGCGATAACGCAGCCTCCAATTCCGCCGTCTGCCCCGTCGCCACAAGGCGTCAGAATCTCATGCAGATCGGACATTCTGCAACCACTCATACACAGACGGCAGAACTCATGAAATATATGACTACTACTCCCTGAATGTCCGTATCCCCATGTACAGGAACAGTGGAATTCGAGGACGAGGTGCGGAAGTAGGTAACCGCGCGACATCCCGGGCCATGGCCTCCTCACCTCTCCGCCCAGCGGCGCCGCCCCAATGGTTCGTCTCGTCAGTCACCTCGGACAGGTTCGAGGGTTAGGACCTTCCGGAACTCCGTGACAGAAGAGCGATTCTGCTGGCCCTGCGGCACCGCCCGAAGCACGATGTGGCCGGTTTCGGTGATGAGCCGGACCCGGTTGGCCGGCGTGAGCGCATCCATAATTGCTGCCGCCTGGCGCATGCCATCATCGATGCCGCCCTGGACTACCGTGCAGAGTGCGCCGTGGAGCTGAACGTTGGTGCGGTACGGGAGGGTCTGCGCGAGTGCGAGCACCTTCTCCCGAGCTGCATCTGCCGCCCCTTCCTGACCGGCGGCGGCGTAGACCCAGCTTTCGGCGAAATGGATCTGATCTGGTTTCCAGAACCCGTACGGGTCGGGGGTGACGCCTCTGTCGGCGACCGTGTTGAGAGTGCGCAACTTGGTGAGCGCCTCGTCGTGCCGCCCCAGCAAGGACAAGGCCTTGATCTCAGTGGCCAACAGACCGACGGTGGGCTCTGCCGCGATCTGCTGGGCGCGATGCACCATGTCGAGAACGGTCTCCGGGTCACGTGTGCCGTACAGGCCGATCCCGGCTTCCTCTCCACGAATCATCAGCCGCAGCCCCAGATCGCCGGACGCGTCGGCGGCTTGGCGCGCGGTACGGCCCCAGCGGATGGCTCCGCCGTGGTCGCCGAGGCGGGTCAGGGCGTTGGCGTGGATGGACGAGAGGACGGCCATGCTGCGGTGCAGTTCGGTCTGGTCGGCGGGGGTGGCTACGTCCAACTGACGGCGGAGCGCGAACAGGTCGATGATCAGGTCGGTGGCGACCTGCGCCGGGGGACGGGTGCGCAGGGCATGCAGATGGTCGGCGCAGGCGATGTCCCAGTCTTCGAGGCTGGGGTGCTCCCGGCCGAGCGAGATGTCCAGCGACCGGCGCAAGGGTTCGCCGATGACCCCGAGAGTGCCCAGGGTGCCTAGGCCGGCGAGGAACTGGAGGGCGGCACGGCGCTCCATGTCGTCATCTCCATCGCAATACGCGGAGTTTTCCCGGTATCTACCCGCATTCCGCTGCGCCGACTCGGCGGCCTCCAGCCGCTCCAGCGTCGCGTACAACGCGGTCAGGATGCCGCGCGCCCCGTACACCTGATCAAGACGCGTGACCATGTCCGCCGGAGGAACGCGCTCGCCTCGCTCCCACTTGGCGAGGTTGGAGAAGTCGGTGTACATCATCTCCCCCGCCCGCCGCAGCCCGAGGTTCTGCCTACTCTCCCGGCAGTGCCGCATCACCGCACCGAACAGATGCCAGGGAGATGCGTGCGGATCGACTGCGCTCATAACACCCCTCGCGACCATGGCAGGCATGGCGGAAAGTTATCATGTGATTACTCAGAGCATGCACTCAGCGCTTGCGCTACCGGACGGGACCACGCCTGACCACGCCGTCGCCATTCCCTCGCCTCTGATCACTGTTCACGATGGAACTGCTACAGCCCGTAGCCGTGAAATGGCGGGACCCGCTGGCGATCGCAGCGCCATGCGAGTCCCTGATCAGGAAGAAGGGTCCTGACCTGTGATGAACCCTAGACGTCTGTGGCGCCCCCTTGGGCGCGGTCGCGACAAGCGGATCGGCCGGCACGCCCTCGGGCGGCCGTACATCGCGGTCGAACCCGGCGAAAGCCGTGAACCCGACCTCGCCGACCGGGCCGCCGCCGTCCTGCTGGACCGGATGGAGCCGGGCTGGACGATCATGTACGGGCCGTGGAGCCGCCGCTTCTACGCGCTGGCGCTGTACCCGACTCCGGAGCCGCTGGTCGTGGAGGCGCGCACCGCGCAGGACCTCCTCACCGAGATGCGTCAAGCCGAGCGCGACCTCGCGTTCCGGCCGCAGGCCACGGTCACACAGGCCTTCACTCCGACCGCCTGAGCCGCCCGCCACGCTTCCCCTCGGCGTCGCCACTTCCCCTTTCGTCGCCGCCGCCCGGCGTCAGGCACTCCGTCGCCGCCATTCAATGCCGGCGTCCGGCACGGCACGCGATGTCGCAGGTCGCTGGCGCGACACCGGCGGCCTGCCCGGCGAAGGCCCCGCCCGGTGTGCCCGTACGCCCTTTTCTTCCCACCGCATCTCCCCGCCAAGGACGTCCGACGCGATGAGCATTCCCGCGCCACGAACCGAGACCGCCTCCTTCCCCGCCACCTGCGCATCAGTGGCCGAGGCCCGGCGCTGGCTGGGCAAGATCCTGGACGGTCATCCCCGCCGCGACGACGCGGTCCTGCTGCTCTCGGAGGCCGCCACCAACTCCCTGGTGCACACCGACTCCGCGGTGATCTGCGTCGCCGTGACGATCGAGGTGAACGAGGCGGTACGCGTCGAGGTCGCCGACGAGGGCGGCCCGACCATCCCGAGCATCCCCGCCCACCAGGACGACGACCTATCCTCCTCCGGCCGGGGAGTCCGCCTGATCCGTGCCCTGTCCACCCGCTGGGGCTTCACCGAAGACCACCCCCGCCACACCCTCTGGTTCGTCCTCTCCGATCACGACGAGCACCACGGCACGACCACTCTCCTCCGACGCCATCGATCGACGCCCTGCTGAAAGGAGCATGAGGACCGACGGGATCTTTGCGATGATGGCCCGGTAGCCCGTCTTCCCGGTCACGATGTGGAGGAGGTGAAGCAGGTGTCCTACAGTCCCAAGCTCGCTGCGGCATTGTCGGGGGCCACGCTTCGCCAGCTCGCGCACTGGCGCCAGGCCGGTGCCGGCCATGGGCCGGTCCTCGTACCGGAGATCTCCAGCGGCCGTCCCATCCTCTATTCGTTCCGTGATGTCATCGCGTTGCGGACCTTCGTGAAGCTTCGCAACGATGTGTCACTGCAGAAGATCCGGCGGGCCCTGGACACGCTTCGCGATGACCTCCATGAACGTGAGCATCTGTCGGCGTACCGGCTGGTAGCCGATGGGAGCACGATCTATCTGGTGGAGCGTGATCGAGCGACCGATCTCGTACACCAGAGAGCACACCTCGTCATCCATGAGTTGGTCGACGTGCTGCGTCCCTTCTATCGCGATGGGCGGCATATTCCGGATCTGCTCCGGCCACGTGAGCACGTGACCGTCGATCCGGGGGTCCGCGGCGGCGTCCCGGTGATCGAAGGAACTCGGATTCCTTACGACGAGGTGGCGGCATTGCTGCGAGACGGTGTTCCCGCAGATCGGATCTCCGACTACTACCCGAACGTCACCGCGTCGGCCGCGATCGACGCGGCCGACTTCGCCGCTTACGTCGACAGCTACGAGCCTTCCTGGGAGCCGCGTGAGGCTGCTTCTGGATGAGAACGTCCCACGACAACTCCAGCAGGTCCTCACTGCTTTCATCGTGGACCACGAGATCGTTCATCTGCTGGATCTCCCGGGATGGTCGGGGACCCGTGACGAGAGTCTTTATCCCCGTGCGGCGGATGAGGGGTTCCAGGTTGTCCTGACCAACGACGGCCGGCAGATGCAACGCGAACGAGAAGTCGCGGCCATCAGGGCTTCCGGGCTACATCGCGTCGAGTATCCGCACAGGCACTCGGGACTGGCCGGATTGAGCATCGCGATCGCGACAGTGGTCGCCGGGCTCCCAGGGGCGCTGGCGATGCTGGAAGAAGCGGACGGCCAGCGGCTGATCACCTTGCGAGGAGTGGATCCGACCCCGGCGAGCCGGCTCCGCGTCATCGATCCGAAAGTCTCCCCTCCCAAGTTCTGGTTCACTTCTTTGTGACATTGCGGATGGCGAGAGGCCACGGAGTACGACTAACGATGTCCATGCCAGCCATATCACCGTGCTCGATCCTGGAAATTCTCACCTGAGTGACGCCGGGTGCCTCCGGGAGCTCCGTCTGTGTGAACCCCGGCGGCCCTGGGCATCTCGGCAAACCGGTGGCCGCGCACGTAGGCTTCGCGGCGTTCACGAGCAGCCACTTCCCCAGCTGCCCGCTCGGCATCACTACGAGGGTCCAGCGCTCGCCCCCTGGCCTTGACGTCACTCCATTTGCTGTATCGGGCGCTCATCGTGCCTCCTCTTCTTCCTCCAGCGCGATCACGCTCATCGATGGCCAGACGAACTGCTGCCTGTGCCAAGCTTCTCAGTTGCTTGAGCAGGAGCGATGTCCGATATGGAAATCCCTGCCCGGGTGGGTGTCAGTGACGAGGTGAGGGGTCGGACGGGTCGCTTGGGGGTAGCAGGTAGCCTGGGGGTTACCGCCGCGGGCCGTCGTCGATGAGTGAGACGCCGGCGCGGCGCTCGCATGTGGAGGGTACGAGACCATGGGTGCTGCCCGTGTGGGCGTGGTCACTTTTCCCGGAACTCTGGACGATCAGGACGCCGCGCGGGCCGTCAGGCACGCGGGCGCCGAGGCGGTGCCGTTGTGGCACGCCGACCGCGATCTGAAGGGCGTGGACGCGGTCTTCCTGCCCGGTGGGTTCTCCTACGGTGACTACCTTCGCTGCGGGGCCATCTCCCGCTTCGCGCCGCTGATGGAGGAGTTGATCCCTGCCGCACGCGCCGGCCTGCCCGTCCTCGGCACGTGCAACGGCTTCCAGATCCTCTGCGAGGCGCACCTGCTGCCGGGTGCGCTCACGCGCAACGAGGGGCTGCACTACGTCTGCCGTGACCAGCGCATTCTGGTCGAGAACGCCGCCACGGCCTGGACCGGCGAGTACGCCTCCGGTCAGGAGATCCTGCTGCCGATCAAGCACGGCGAGGGCCGGTACGTCGCCGACGCCGCGACGATCGCGGCGCTGGAGGCCGGTGGCCAGGTGGTGTTCCGCTACCTGGGCGGCAACCCGAACGGCTCCATCAACGACATCGCCGGCATCTGCAACGAGGCCGGGAACGTCGTCGGCCTCATGCCGCACCCCGAGCACGCGGTCGAGGAGCTGACCGGCGCGCCCAGCGTGGACGGGCGCGGCTTCTTCACCTCCATCCTGAAGAGGTTCGCGAACCTGTGACCGAACCTGTGACCGAGGCCACGACGACCGGAGCCGCCGCGAGCAGCGGGCGAGGAGCACACATGACCGACTCTGTCAGGCGGGCCACCGAGACCCCCGACGAGCCGCAGCCGTACGCCGAGCTCGGCATGAAGACCGACGAGTACGAGCGGGTGCGGACCATCCTGGGCCGCCGCCCCACCTCGTCCGAGCTGGCCATCTACTCGGTGATGTGGAGCGAGCACTGCTCCTACAAGTCCTCCAAGGTGCATCTGCGCCAGTTCGGCAGCAAGGCCCCCGAGTCCGAGGCCCTGCTGGTGGGCATGGGCGAGAACGCCGGTGTGGTGGACATCGGCGACGGCTGGGCCGCGACCTTCAAGATCGAGTCGCACAACCACCCGTCGTACGTCGAGCCGCACCAGGGTGCGGCGACCGGCGTGGGCGGCATCGTCCGCGACATCATGTCGATGGGCGCTCGCCCGGTGGCGGTGATGGACGCCTTGCGCTTCGGTCCGCTGGACGCCCCCGACACCCGCCGGGTGCTGCCGGGGGTGGTCGAGGGCGTCGGTTCCTACGGCAACTGCCTGGGCCTGCCCAACATCGGTGGCGAGACCTCCTTCGACCCCTGCTACATCGGCAATCCGCTGGTGAACGCGCTGTGCGTCGGCCTGCTGCGCAAGGACCAGATCAAGCTGGCGACCGCGCCCGGGCCGGGGAACAAGGTCGTGCTGTTCGGCGCGAGCACCGGTCCCGACGGCATCGGCGGCGCGTCCGTGCTGGCCTCGGCGACGTTCGAGGACGAGTCGCACGCCAAGCGCCCGGCCGTGCAGGTCGGCGACCCGTTCATGGAGAAGCTCCTCATCGAGTGCTGCCTGGAGCTGTTCGAGGCCGACGTGGTGGTCGGCATCCAGGACCTCGGCGCCGCCGGCGTGTCCTGCGCGACCACCGAGCTGGCCGCCAAGGGCACCGGCGGCATGCGCGTCGACCTCGGCCTGGTCCCGCTGCGCGACCCCTCGCTCCGCCCTGAGGAGATCCTCATGAGCGAGTCGCAGGAGCGGATGATGGCGGTCGTCACGCCCGAGGACATCGACGCGTTCATGGCGATCTGCGCCAGGTGGGACGTCCCGGCCACGGTGATCGGCGAGGTCACCGACACCGGCCGGCTGGTGATGACCTGGAAGGGCGAGGTCATCGTGGACATCCCGCCGGGCACCGCGGCCGATGACGGCCCGGTGTACGAGCGGCCGTTCCACGAGCCCGCGGGGCAGGCGGCGCTCAACGCCGACGACGCCGGGCGGCTCGCCCGTCCGGACGACCTGCGCGCGACGCTGCTCACGCTGCTCGGCTCGCCGAACCTCGCCTCCAAAGAGTGGGTGACCTCCCAGTACGACCGTTATGTGCGGGGCAACACCGTGCTCGCCACGCCGGCCGACGCGGGTGTGCTGCGCATCGGCGAGGTGATGCCGGGCGCCGAGGAGACCGACCGCGGCATCGCGCTCGCCACCGACGGCAACGGCCGCTACGCCCGGCTCGACCCCTACGCCGGCGCCCAGCTCGCGCTGGCCGAGGCGTACCGCAACGTCGCGGTCACCGGGGCCCGCCCGCTCGCGGTGACCAACTGCCTGAACTTCGGCTCCCCGGAGGACCCCGAGGTGATGTGGCAGTTCGCCGAGGCGGTGCGCGGCCTGGCCGACGCGTGCAAGACGCTCGGCGTGCCGGTCACCGGCGGCAACGTGTCCTTCTACAACCAGACCGGGTCCACTCCGATCCACCCGACGCCGGTGGTGGGCGTGCTCGGCGTGCTGGACGACGTCCGCAAGCGGGTGCGTCACGGGTTCACCGCCCCCGAGTTGAAGGTCGTGCTCCTCGGCGACACCCGGGCGGAGTTCGGCGGTTCGGAGTGGGCGCACGTCGTGCACGGCCACCTTGGCGGCCTGCCGCCGGCCGTCGACCTGGACGCCGAGCGGGCGCTCGCCGCGGTGCTGGTCGAGGCCGCGGGCCGCGGGCTGGTCGAGGGCTCGCATGACGTGTCCGACGGGGGGCTGGCCATCGCGCTCACCGAGGCGTGCCTGGCCCGTGGCGTGGGCGCCACGGTGCACCTGCCCGGGGACGACGCCTTCGTGGATCTGTTCAGCGAGTCCACCGGCCGGGTGCTGCTCGCGGTGCGGCCCGAGTCCTACGACGCGCTGGCCGATCTGTGCGCGCGCCGCGAGGTCCCGTACTACTGCATCGGGGCCACCGGCGGCTCGGCGCTCACCGTGGAGGGGGTGCTGGAGGTCCCGGTGGACGAGCTGCGTGCCGTGCACGCGGGGACGATTCCGGCGATCTTCGCGTCCTGACATCTGATTCCGGCCCGGGACCGGTCGCCCGAGGTTGGGATCCGGTCCGGGTCACCTGCGGTCACGGTTGGGCGGTGGATCCCCCACAGCAAGATCCACCGCCACCGTGATCCGTGCCGGCCCCCCCACATCTACGCTGAATGGGACCAGATACCCGGCCAACGTAACCGATATTTCGGGCATACCACTACAGCTCGGTGTGCACTTCGCTCTCGATCGCCCGCCCCAGGTCGGCCTCCACCGTTCGCCCGCCGGAGGAGGTGGCGGGATAATCAGCGCATCTGGGGGAGAAATCGACTGGCTGATGCGGAGGCCACCGTGCCGTCGAATGATCGAACGCCTGCCACATCCGACTCCGGCGTACCCGCGGACAACGCGTCCGGGACGATCCTGTTTCCCAAGACCGGCGCCGGAGCGCCGCCACCGGGCGAGAAACGGGATGAGCCGGGCGAGTCGGATGGGGCCGGCGAGAGGGACGCCGCCGGCGCGCCCGGCGTGGCGGCAGGACCGGGAGGCACCGGGACGGATGGGGCGGCACCGGACGACGGCCTGGACTTCGCGCCCTACCTTCCGCCCGCGACGCATCCGGTGCGCGGCATCGTGTGGGCGATGCACCTGGCCCTGCCGCTGCTCGGCCTGTGGCTGCTGCTCGCCTACCCCGAGACGCTCAACATCACCTGGGAGCACCCGCCGAGCCACTTCTGGCTGATCGTCGCCATCGCCGGAATCAACGTCGTACTCGGCCTGATGATCAGCCAGGCCGCCACCCGGCACAAGGACGCGCGGCTGCTGCTGGTGTCGCTGGTCTTCCTGAGCACCGCCGGCTTCTTCCTGCTGCACGGCCTGACGACGCCTCGCATCATCCTTCCGACCGGCAGCTACGGCTTCGACATCGGCCAGCCGGTCGGCCTGGCGTTCGCCTCGGTCCTGGCCTTCGCCTCCTCGCTGCCGCTCGGCGAGCGGGCGGCTGCGGCCGTGCTCAAGCGCGCCGACCTGCTCCGGACCGGCCTGGTGATCATTCTGATCATCTGGGGCGCCGCGTCGCTGATCGACGGCCTGACCCCACTGAGCGCGCCGCCCCCGAAGGGCGGAGCCACCATCGGCCTGTTCTCCTGGGCCGGCGCCGCGCTGTACGCCGTGTCGGCCGCGTTGATGTTCCGCATCCACCGCCGCCGCCCCTCGGCGATGCTGGTGAGCCTGGTCACCGCGTACGCCCTGCTCGGCGAGGCGATGATCGCCGGCTTCTACCGCCCGAACTGGGTGCTCTCGTGGTGGGAGTGGCACCTGCTGCTGGTCGGGGCCTTCCTGTTCGTCGCTTACAGCGCCTACATCCAGTTCCGCCGGGAGGGGTCCAGCCAGGGCCTGTTCGACTCGGTGACGCTGGCGGCGACCGTACGCCGCATCCAGGGGCAGTACGACCAGGCGCTGGAGGAAGTGGTCGGCCACCTGCGGCGCATGTCCGAGAGCGGCACGACCACCCGGGCGCCGGTCGCGCTGCGGCTGGCGGGCAAGTTCCGGCTGAACGAGGGCCAGGCCGCCGTCCTGGACCGCGCCGGGCAGGCGCTGGCGGCCGAGCGCGAACTGTCGCTGCGGCTGGGCGCCCTGGTCGACGTCGGGCGGCAGGCGCGGGTGGGCCTGGACGAGGTCACCCTGCTCGCCGGAGCCCTCGACCGGGTCCGCGCGGCGTACGGGGACGTGCGCATCGGGCTGGTCTCGCACGGCACGATCGCATTGGGCGACCGAACGTACGGGGTGGACGAGTTCAAGGCCACCGAGACGCTCGACGGCGATGGCGCGGTGATCCACCCGCTCACCGTCAAGGGCGTGGTCGCCGGAGCGCTCCAGGTGCCGGTGGGGGTGACCCGCCAGGACGAGGCGCTGGCCGCGACCCTGGCCAGCCAGCTCTCGATCACGCTGGAGAACGCCCGGCTGTACCGCGAACTGGAGACGCTGTTCCGCCAGTACATGTCGCCCGATGTCGCGGCGTCCCTGCTCGCCGACCCCGACCAGGCGGCGCTGGGCGGGTCGCTGGTGGAGCTGACCGCGCTGTTCGCCGACCTGAAGGGCTTCACCTCGTTCTCCGAGCGGGTGTCGCCGGGCGAGATCGTGGAGATGCTGAACCGCTACCACGCCGCGGCGGTGCCGGCGATTCTGCGTAACGGCGGCACGATCGTGCAGTTCGTCGGGGACGCGCTGCTGGCCCTGTTCAACGCCCCCGCCGCCCAGCGTGACCACGCCACGCACGCCGCACGGGCCGCCCTGGAGATGCAGGCCGCCGCCGAGGAGATCGCCGCGGGCAACCCGGACTACCCGCGGTTCCGCATCGGCATCAACACCGGGCTCGCGCTGGTGGGCAACATCGGCAGCCCCGAACTGCGCGGGTTCAACGCGATGGGCGACGCCGTGAACGTCGCGGCGCGCCTGGAGGGGCTGGCCGAGCCGGGCACGGTGGTCATCGGGGCCACGACACGGGAGCAGATCGGGTCGTCCGCCGTCGCGCACCCCCTCGGCGAGCTCAACCTCAAGGGCAAGGAGCGCAGCGTCGAGGCGTACGTGCTCACCGCCCTCGACGATGCGGCCGAAGCGGCCGATGCGGTTCCAGGCGACGCCGAACGGTAGAAATACCGGGACCACCTGCGTCCGTACCGGGAAAACGACCGGGACGGCGACAGGGGCGCGCGGCAAGATGCGAATGTCGCCGGAATCGCACGTTGCCCCGCCCGCCACTTCTGGGAGGAACGTTGACGCCCACCACACCGACCCCGGCCGCCGAGCCGGACGAGTTCATGTCCCTGCTCACCAAGGACGAGTGCGACGCGCTGTACGCCGCGGGGCGCAAGAGGCGCTGGGAGCGCGGCGCGACCGTGATGACCGAGGGCGACACCTCCGACTGGGTGCTCGTGCTCACCTCCGGCCGGGTCAAGGTCTCCTCCTACACCGCCGGCGGCAACGAGGTGGTGCTGGCCATCCGCGGCCCCGGAGCGCTGCTCGGCGAGATGTCGTTCATCAGCGGCGAGCCCCGGTCGGGTACGGTCACCGCCCTGGAGGCCGTCGAGGGCGTCATCGTGCGCGACTTCTCCGGCTACCTGCGCGAGCACGGCCGGGTGGCGGTGCTGCTGCTGCAGATCGTCGTGGGCCGGCTGCGCGACTCCGACCGCAAGCGGGTGGAGTACGGCGCGTTCGACACCACCGGCAGAGTGGCCACCCGCCTGGTCGAGCTCGCCGAGCGGTTCGGCGAGCCCACCAACGGCGGGGTGCGGGTGGCGCTGCCGCTCTCGCAGGACGAGCTGGCCGGCTGGACGGGCGCCTCGCGTGAGGCGGTCAGCAAGGCGCTGCGTACGTTGCGGGACCGCGGGCTGATCGAGACGGGCCGCCGGCGCGTGGTCATCTACGACCTGGAGGGTCTGCGCAAGCGCGCCCGCTGAGTTGGGCGCAGTGCTTGCTCTGCCGCGCTTCGCTCGGCGGCTCGTGGCGCCCTTGCGGCGACGCGGGATTGAGTGGGCAAATCCAGATATGTGGGTTTACGCCACACTTGAGGGATGGTCGCCCACCCTGTCGAGACGGCAACGCCACTCGTCCCCGGCACCCCCGAGTACGCCAGGAGACTTCGCCACGCCTGGCGGGTGTGCTCGGTCACCAGCCTCGGGCTCGCCCTCATCGGGGTGAACGCGAGCACGCTGAACGTGGCCCTGCCGGCGGTGGTGCGCCACTTCGAGGCGGGCGCGTTCGCCTCCTCCTGGATCCTGCTGTCGTACCTGCTGATCAGCACCGCGACGCTGGTCTTCTTCGGGCGGGTCGCCGACCTGCTCGGACGGCGGGAGGTCTATCTCACCGGGTTCGCCCTGTTCACCGTGTGCTCGCTGGCGGCCGGGCTGTCGCCCAACGTGGGCTTCCTGATCGCCATGCGCGCGTTGCAGGCGCTCGGCGCCGCGATGATCCTCGCGAACGGCACCGTCATCATCACCGACGCCTTCCCGCCGGACCGGCTCAGCCAGGGCATGGGCGTGTACATCGGCACGCTGTCGGTGGCACAGCTCGCCGGGCCGACCCTGGGCGGGCTGATCGCCGACACCGCGGGCTGGCAGTGGGTGTTCTGGGTGAACGTCCCGCCCGGCGTGGTGGCGCTGCTGTGGGGATGGGCGACGCTGCGGCGGGTGCCCGCGGCGGAACGCACGCCGGTGGACGCGGCCGGCAACCTCATCGTCTTCGCGGCGCTGACCGCCGCGCTGTTCGCGCTCTCGGAGGCCGGCTCCCGCGGCCTGTCCGGTCCGGTCGTGCCCGCCGGCCTGCTGGTGTTCCTGGTCCTGCTGCCGCTGCTGGTGGTGGTCGAGCGGCGCGCGTCGCATCCGGTGCTCGACCTGCGCCTGTTCGGTGAGCGCATGCTGGCCTTCGCCAACCTCGCGTCCTTCTGCGCCGCCCTGTCGCGCTCGGCGCTGGTGCTGCTGGTCGCGCTGTACTTCCAGGCCGCGCGGGGTCTGGACGCGTTCACGGCGGCGCTGGCGGTGCTGCCCGTGCCCGTGGGCATGGCGGTCGCCTCGCCCATCGCGGGTGCTCTCGGCCGCCGCGTCTCCCCCTACGTGCTGTCGGTCGGCGGCTGTGCGCTCAACTCCGCCGGGCTGCTGATCTTGATGGCCTCGACCGGCGCGGGCACGCCGTACGCGCTCGTGGCCGCCGGGCTGTTCCTCGCGGGATGCGGCAACGGCGCCTTCCTCACCGGCAACACGACGCAGGTCATGAGCATGCTGCCGCCGGGCAGTCTGGGGGTGGTCAACGGCTTCCGGCTGATGATCATGAACCTCGGCATCGTGCTCAGCGTCGCGACCACACTGACCGTGCTGGGCAGCGCGCTGCCGCCTTCACTGCGCGACCTGGTCTACGCCGGCACCCTCTCGCAGGCGTCCCCGGTCGCGGTCGAGCACCTGATGTCCGGTTTCCAGCGGACCTATCTCGTCCTCGCGGCGGTCGCGCTCGCCGGGCTGGTCAGCGCCGCCTGCGCTCGCCCGCGCCGCCGGAGCGCGGCGGCCACCACCGGCGGCGGCTGATCTTCCAGGCCAAACACCGGGCCGAGTCATCGTTGTCCGATCGTTATCGGAATTTCGCGCACATATCCCGTGTTTTGCGAGTCCTTCCTAGTGAACCGAGCGAACTCTGCGAAACGCATATATGAGGAGTAGAGCGTGAACCCCCTGAAGCGGACGGCCTCCGCGTTGCTGGCCACCGCCGCCTTGATCACCGCGGCGGCCTGCTCGACGGACGTGCCCAACGCGCAACCCGCGCCGGGCAGGGGCACGGCCGTCACGGCGAGTGCGGGCACCCCTTCCCCCTCCGCCACACCGGGACGCGGGGCCGGCGCCACGGTCGCGGGCCTGGCCATGCGGCCGCTGACGACGCCCCTGCGCATCGCCGACATCACCCCGATGGGAGAGAAGGTGGAGAAGATCGGCGTCGGATCGCCGATCATCGTCCTGTTCGACCGATCGGTGAAGAACAAGGCCGCCGTCGAGTCAGTGCTGCAGGTGCAGGCCGAGAAGCCGGTCGAGGGCGCCTGGCGCTGGGTCTCCGACCGCAAGGTCGTCTACCGCACCCGCACCTACTGGAAGCCGCACCAGAAGGTGCTCTTCACCGCCGCGCTGTCCCGGCTCGCCGGGAACGAGACCGTCAAGGACGTCAGCCGCCGCTTCGCCATCGGCACCGCCAACGTCTCGGTCGTCGACACCAAGAAGCACGTCATGAAGGTGCGCCGGGACGGCAAGCTGGTCAAGAGCATCCCGATCAGCGCGGGCCGGGGCGGCCTGGTCAGGAACGGCGTGGACGTCTACCTGACCACCAGCGGCGTCCACCTGACCATGGGCAAGAAGCAGGTGGAGACCATGACGTCCGGCTGGATGGGCGTCACCGACCCCAAGGACCCGCTGTACTACAAGCTGGAGATCCCCTGGGCGGTGCGCATCTCCGACAGCGGTGAGTACGTCCACCAGAGCGCCGGCGACTACCAGTTCCTCGGCCGGTCCAACCAGAGTCACGGCTGCGTGCGGGCCACCCCCGCCGGTGCCAAGTGGTTCTACACCATCGCCCAGCGCGGCGACGTCGTCCAGGTGACCGGCACCAAGCGCAAGCTCGACTGGCGCAACGGGTGGAGCTACTGGCAGCTCACCTGGAACCAGTGGAAGAAGGGCAGCGCGCTGAAGAACGGCGTCCCGACCCCGACTCCGGAGCCGAGCACCCTCCCCACCCCGGACGACGTGAGCTGAACCCTCCTCCCCGCCCGCGCCAGGCGGCGTTCAGGCGGGGCGGGGGCGCGGGAGCCTTCTAGAGTGAGACCGGGCGGGCCACGGACGGCGTCCGTGCCCGTCTCCACCCGCCCGGCCGCCATCCCTCCCGACCCCCCTGGAGGAACGTCCCATGCCGCCGCACACCGCCGACGCCGCCGTCAGAACGCACCGCACCGCCGACGCCACCCTCACCGTGACCCTGGACGGCGCGCCGCTGACCGGCGCCGAGGTCGTCGTCGCGCAGCGCGACCACGCCTTCCTGTTCGGCTGCACCGGGTTCGAGTTCATCCCGCTCGCCAACGGCGAGCCGTCCGGTGGCGACGGATCACCGGAGGAGATCCCGGCCGAGCAGGCGGAGCACCTGGCCGAGCTGTGGTTCGAGCTGTTCAATTTCGCGACCCTCCCCTTCTACTGGGGACGGTTCGAGCCGGCGCGCGGCGAGCCGGACACCGAACGGCTGCGCAAGACGGCGCGGTGGTTCGCCGACCGGGGATGCGCGGTGAAGGGCCACCCCCTCGCCTGGCACACGGTCACCGCCGAGTGGCTGCTGGACCTCACGAACGAGGAGATCGCCCGCGAGCAGGCCGCCCGCATCCGGCGGGAGGTGAGCGGATTCGCCGGGCTGATCGACATGTGGGACGTCATCAACGAGGTCGTCATCATGCCGATCTTCGACAAGTACGACAACGGGATCACCCGGCTGTGCCGGGAGATCGGCCGCATCCCGATGGTCCGCATGGTCTTCGACGCGGCCCGCGAGGCCAACCCCGGCGGCACGCTGCTGCTCAACGACTTCGACATGTCCGCCGCGTACGAGTGCCTGATCGAGGGCCTGCTGGAGGCCGGCATCACGATCGACGCGCTCGGCCTGCAGAGCCACATGCACCAGGGCTACTGGGGCGAGGAGAAGACCCTGGAGGTCATCGACCGCTTCGCCCGCTATGGCCTGCCCATCCACTTCACCGAGACCACCCTGCTGTCCGGGCACCTCATGCCCCCGGAGATCGTGGACCTGAACGACTACCAGATCCCCGAGTGGCCCTCCACCCCCGAGGGTGAGGCCCGCCAGGCCGACGAGATCGCGCGGCACTACAAGACCCTGCTGTCCCACCCCTCGGTGCAGGCCATGACGTACTGGGGCATGGCGGACGGCGGATGGCTCGGCGCGCCCGGCGGCTTCGTACGGACCGACGGCACGCCCAAGCCCTCCTACGAGGCGCTGCGCTCGCTGGTCAAGGGCGAGTGGTGGCTGCCGCCCACGACGCTGGCCACCGACGAGCAGGGCCGGGTGCGCTTCACCGGCTTCCTCGGCGAGTACGAGGTCACCGCGGCCGGCCGTACGGCGCGATTCCGTCTGGACGCTCCCGGCGAGGCCACCCTCGACGCCGCCCTGTGACCCCCGCGCCACGAACCCGGCATGATGGGGGCGTGGCCGGTCGCAGAGTGGACGTGGAGAAGGTGCGCGCCGCACTGGACGCGCAGCTCGCCGAGCTGGGCGAGCATCCCTACGACGGCCCGGCGGCACGCGCGCCGGACGCCGCGGTCGAGGTCGTGCTGCGCGTGTACGACAAGGGGCTGCGCCCCGAGCGGGACGTGGCCCGCCTGGCCGTACGCCACCTGCTGGAGGTGCTGGCCGAGCAGGCGCCGGGCCGCACCGTCGAGGTGCGGGTGCCCCCGTACGCGGCGGTGCAGTGCGTGCCGGGGCCCCGGCACACCCGGGGCACCCCGCCCAACGTGGTCGAGACCGACCCGCTGACCTGGCTGGAGCTCGCCACCGGGCGGGTCGCCTGGCAGGACGCCGTGGACGCCGGCCGGGTCAGCGCGAGCGGCGCCCGCGCCGACCTGTCGGCGTTCCTCCCGCTCCATTAGCGGCGTTCCTCCCGCTTCCGGCAGCGCGGCGATCGGCCGGGTCAGGGCGCGAGGGACGAGGTTTCGACGCTGGTGACGCCGAGCTTCTGCTCCACGCACCGCTGCACCTCGGCCTGGGTCTGCAGGTTGAGGCACTCGCTGAAGGTGTTCATGAACCACAGGAAACCGGCCAGGGCGAGGAGCAGCGAGAGCGCGCTCAGCACGATGCCGGCGATCGCGCGGCCCCGGTTGCTGTTCTTCGCCACCGCGACAAACCCCATGATCAGGCCCACGATCGCCGTGATCACGCCCAGCCCGCAGATGAGCAGCAGGAACAGGCTGACGATGCCGAGCACCAGCGAGGCCGTGCCGAGCCCGCCGCCCGGCGGGCGCGCGCCGTAGGGGGCTTGGTAGGGCGGTGCGCCGTAGGGAGGCCCCCCGTAGGGAGACTCGCCGTACGGCGCAGGCCCGCCGTAGGGGGACCCGGCGTACGGGGGTTCACCAGGAGGAGGCGGCGGCGTCCCTGGGGGAGGTCCGCCACCCGTGGGAGACCCGCCATAGGGCGATGCGGGCTCGCCGGGATGCGTGCCGCCGGGCCGGTCGCCCGGCGGGCGCCCGCCACCGGGTGTGCCGCCGGGCGGCTGGGAGCTGTTCGGGTCGTCAGGTGTCGTCACGTCACGCTCTTTCGACCTGTATGGGCATGCCGGTAGCACAACTGTCCCTCGGCATGCCCCCCAGTGCCGAGCCGACACGGCGAAACCAGGCACAACTTTCCGGCACTCCGCCCACGACGGCATCCGGTGCGGCGAACGATGCGTCCGCCTGGCCGGGTGGGCGAGCGCGCGGGTTCGCCGGCCGGGATAACGGGTGGCCCGGATCACCGAATCTGGATTGTCCGGACCCCGGATTACCAGCGGGCCGGAAGCCCAACTTAGACTGAAGCACGTGCTTAAGGGCGACGGCCGGCTCGGCCATGACCTGGACCCCCGGGACCGCGCGCCGCAGGACGCCTGTGGTGTCTTCGGCGTATGGGCGCCCGGGGAGGACGTCTCCAAACTCACCTACTACGGCTTGTACGCGTTGCAGCACCGCGGGCAGGAGTCCGCGGGCATCGCGGTGAGCGAAGGCAGCAGGATCCTCGTCTACAAGGACATGGGGCTCGTGGCCCAGGTCTTCGACGAGTCGGTCCTGGGCACGCTCCGGGGCCACCTGGCCATCGGGCACTGCCGCTACTCCACGACCGGATCCAGCGTGTGGGAGAACGCCCAGCCGACCCTCAGCTCCACCGACGTCGGCGGCCTGGCGCTCGCGCACAACGGCAACCTGATCAACACGCCCGAGCTGGCCACGCGCCTGCCGACCGGCACGATCAGGGCGACCACCGACACCGAGGTGCTGACCTCCCTGCTCGCGCAGGATCGCTCGCGGTCCATCGAGGACTCCGCGGCCGAGCTGCTCCCGCAGGTCAAGGGCGCCTACTCGCTGGTCTTCATGGACGAGAAGACCCTGTACGCCGCGCGCGACCCGCAGGGCATCCGGCCCATGGTCCTCGGCCGCCTGGAGCGCGGCTGGGTGGTGGCCTCGGAGACCGCGGCGCTCGACATCGTCGGTGCGACGTTCGTCCGCGAGGTCGAGCCCGGCGAGCTGCTCACCATCGACGAGCAGGGCGTGCGCTCGCGCCGGTTCGCGCTGGCCGAGCCGAAGGGCTGCCTGTTCGAGTACGTCTACCTGGCCCGTCCCGACACCACCATCGCCGGACGTGGCGTACAGGCCACCCGGGTGGAGGTCGGCCGCAGGCTGGCCAGGGAGCACCCGGTCGAGGCCGACCTGGTGATCCCGACCCCCGAGTCCGGCACCCCGGCCGCCATCGGGTACGCCGAGGAGAGCGGCATCCCCTACGGCCAGGGCCTGGTCAAGAACTCCTACGTCGGCCGCACGTTCATCCAGCCGTCGCAGACGATCCGCCAGCTCGGCATCCGGCTCAAGCTCAACCCGCTGCGCGAGGTCATCGCCGGCAAGCGCCTGGTGGTCGTGGACGACTCGATCGTCCGCGGCAACACCCAGCGGGCGATCGTCAAGATGCTGCGCGAGGCGGGCGCCACCGAGGTGCATGTGCGCATCTCCTCGCCGCCGGTGGCCTGGCCGTGCTTCTACGGCATCGACTTCGCGACCAAGGTCGAGCTGATCGCCGGCTCGAAGTCGGTGGAGCAGATCCGCGAGTCGCTGAACGCCGACTCGCTCGGCTACATCTCGCTGGACGGGCTGACCGAGTCGACGACGCTGCCCGCCGAGCGGTTGTGCCGGGCCTGCTTCGACGGCAAGTATCCGATCCCGATCGACCAGGACAATGTCGGCAAGTTCGTCCTGGAGGCGAAGGCATGAGCGCGAACGGCGCGGGCTCCGCGAGCTACGCCGCGGCGGGTGTCGACATCGAGGCGGGTGAGCGTGCCGTCGAGTTGATGAAGTCGCGGGTCGCCCGGTCGCGGCGGCCGGAGGTGGTGGACGACGCGAGTGGCTTCGCCGGGCTGTTCGACGCCTCGGCCCTGCTGCGCTACCGGCGTCCGCTGCTCGCGACGTCCACCGACGGCGTGGGCACCAAGGTGATGATCGCCCAGGCGCTCGGCAGGCACGACACCATCGGCATCGACCTGGTCGGCATGGTCGTGGACGACCTCGTCGTCTGCGGAGCCGAGCCACTGTTCATGACCGACTACATCGCCTGCGGCAAGGTCGTCCCCGAGCGCATCGCCGACATCGTCGGCGGGGTGGCCGAGGGCTGCCGCCTGGCGGGCTGCGCGCTGGTGGGCGGCGAGACCGCCGAGCACCCGGGCGCGATGGGGCCGGACGAGTACGACCTGGCCGGCGCGGGCACCGGCGTCGTGGACGCCGACCGGCTCCTCGGCCCCGACCGCGTGCGACCTGGGGACGTCGTGCTGGGCCTGGCCTCGTCGGGCGTGCACTCCAACGGCTACTCGCTGGTGCGGCACGTCGTGCGCACCGCCGGGCTCTCGTTGGAGTCGTCGCTTCCGGAGCTCGGCCGCACGCTCGGCGAGGAGCTGCTGGAGCCCACCCGCATCTACTCGCTCGCGTGCCTGGCCCTCACCCGCGAGGCCGAGGTGCACGCGTTCGCCCACATCACCGGCGGTGGCCTCGCGGCGAACCTCGCCCGCTCGCTGCCCGCCGGGGTCGACGCGCTGCTCGACCGCTCCTCGTGGACGCCGCAGCCCATCTTCGAGGTGATCGCCGGGTACGGCGGGGTGCCGCAGGAGGAGATGGACCGCACGTTCAACCTCGGCGTCGGCATGTGCGCGGTCGTGCCCGCCTCCGCCGTGGACGGTGCGCTGACCACTCTGCGTGACCACGGCCAGGACGCCTGGGTGCTCGGCGAGATCGTCGCGGGCACCGGGCAGGCCCGTTTCACCGCCTGACCGAACGGCTCCGCAGGGACCGGCCGGCGTCATCTCGGCGACCGGCCGGCTCCGCGGACGAGCCCTTCACCTCCGACCGATGCCGGACCTTCGGCTCCGGCATCTCGTCCGAACGCGGGTCGGCCGGCGGCGTCGCAGCCGCATGATCGTGTGGGGTAAATCACACCTGTGAAACACCCACAAACGCCCGGTTTGTCCACTTCGCGGGCGGCGGTCACCGGGTGCGGCGGAGGCGGGACGACGGCTTGCGGGCGGCACGGAGAGGCCGGGGAGACGTCAGGCCGGCGGAGTGCCGGGACGGACCGCCGGCCCGCTCAGGAGAGCCGGGTCGCGTCGCGGGTGTACGGCACAGACCAGCGCGAGGCCGGAACACGACGAAAAGCTCCTTGCCGCGTGGTGCGGCAAGGAGCCTTCCAGGTACGCGAATGAGGCACTCGGCGGGCCGTCGCCCGCCGGGTGCCTGTCAGCGTCAACCCGAAGATCGCCTAGCGGCGACGGGACCCTTCGTCCTCGTCATCGTCGTCGACGTCACCGGCGTAATCGGCATACCGATCGGCCAGCTCGTCATCGACAACGTCATCATCGTGTCGGTTGGAGTCGTGATTGACTCCGAGCTCCTCGCGAAGACGGTCAAGATCGGTGCCGCCGCTGTTGTACTTCAGCTGGCGTGCAACCTTCACCTGCTTGGCCTTGGCTCGGCCGCGCCCCATCGGCTCGACCCCCTCATGCGGGGTCGTGCCCGACCCCTCGTCGCTAACGCACCACGCGCTGCTGCCGCCTGACTTCCGGCCTCAGCTCTCGTTCGACTACAACCGTACCTGTTTTGCGCGCCAGTCGGTACGCCGTATGGGCGTCCGCAGTCAGCGGCCCAGCCAAATACCCCTAAGCCGACCGACTTCCGACATTCTGCGCTCCGCCAGCCTATCGGCCGCGGCCGCAGGCGGTACCCCTTCCTCGTCGGCGATCGAAAAGATCTTCAAAGTCGTGTCGAAGATCTGCGTCGCCTTTGCCCGGGCGCGGTCCATGTCGAACCCCTCGATCTCGTCGGCCACCTGGATCACGCCGCCGGAGTTCACGACGTAGTCCGGAGCGTAAAGGATCCCCCGCTCGGCGAGCTGCTTCTCCACGCCGGGGTGCGCGAGCTGGTTGTTGGCGCCACCACAGACGATCTTCGCCCGGAGTCCGGCCAGCGTGTCGTCGTCCAGCGCTCCGCCGAGTGCACACGGAGAGTAAACGTCGATGTCGGCGAGCTTCAGCGCCGCCGCGTCGGCGACCACCTCGACCCCGGGGTGCAGCGCGCGGACCCGCTCGACGGCCTGCTCGCTCACGTCGCAGACCACGACCTCGGCGCCGTCCTCCAGCAGGTGCTCGACCAGCCGGTGGCCGACCTTGCCGACACCCTCGACGCCGACCCGCCTGCCGCGCAGGCTCGGGGTGCCGTAAACGTACTGGGCGGCGGCCCGCATGCCCTGGAAGACGCCGAACGCCGTCAGGATCGAGGAGTCGCCGGCGCCGCCGTGGGCGACGGTGCGCCCGGTGACGAAGCGGGACTCCCTGGCGACGATGTCCATGTCCTCGCTGTAGGTGCCCACGTCGCAGGCCGTGTAGTAGCGCCCGCCGAGCGACTGCACGAAGCGCCCGTAGGCGCGCAGCAGCGGCTCGCTCTTGTCCCTGGCCGGATCGCCGATGATCACGGCCTTCGCCCCGCCGAGGTCGAGCCCCGCGAGGGCGTTCTTGTACGCCATCGCCCGCGAGAGGTTGAGCACGTCGGCGAGGGCGGCCTGCTCGCTCTCATAGGGGTAGAACCGCGTGCCGCCGAGGCCCGGCCCGAGGGCCGTGCTGTAGACGGCGATGATGGCGTGCAGCCCGCTGCGGTCGTCCGAGCAGAAGACGACCTGCTCGTGCCGTGCCTGTCCGTTCGTTGGGCCCGAGTCCTTGTGGGACAGCCCGAAGACGTCGGTCACTATGGTGACTCCCGGTCATTTCCGTCCGCCGCCCCATCGCGGCGGATCCAGGAAACCACCCTATCCAGCACCCAACGGACTGACCATGATCGTCCGTATCGCGACACGCCCGGGCCCCGATGGGGACGCCACTCGCGCACAGGCGGCCGCCGCACTCGCGTCCGCTCGCCACCACGTGGCACCATTCGAGGTGTGCTGCCCTACGCCGCCTATCTCCGTGTCTACGAGCCGTTGTCCGCGTTCAACGAGCGCGAGCGCGCCTTCTGGGCGGCGTACGCCGACTCCAAGGACCGGCCGCGCCGCGCCTTCGCGCTGGAGGCCGAGCACTCGGAGGCCGTCCGGCGGCTGCTCGGCGTCTCGGCGATGCCGGCGCCCGGGGGCGAGAGCACGAACGCCTACCTGCG
>NZ_BMNT01000011.1:62784-151356 GCF_014646695.1 Sphaerisporangium melleum | reverse complement strand
CCGCATCGAGGAGACGCTGTACGTCTGCCCCTGGCAGAGCAGGCTGCGGTCGTGGCTGGCCTTCGCCCGCTTCCGCGGCGCCACGCCGGTCAAGCTGGCCGACCGCTTCGTCCCGCGCGCCATCGCCGAGCAGACGGCCGACGACTTCGACCGTTACAAGCAGCAGCTCGGCTCCTCGGCGCTGAGGACGCACATCCGCACCAGCACCTGGCACATCCCCTCTCCGTGGTTCGTCCCGTTCGACTCGGCCGAGCGGTGGCTGGTGCTCGGCCGGCAGGAGGAGCAGCCGGCCGGCGAGCCGGCGGCCTCCACCACGACCGCCCCGGCCCGCAATCTGCTGTACGTGACGTCCATGGCGCAGGCCAGGCGGCGCGTCGCGCGTGCGCTCGTGGTCATCCGGCGGCACGTGGGCGAGGTCAGCACGCTCACCGAGGTCGAGGAGGTCGGGCGCTGGCTGGAGGACTTCCATCCGCACTCGCTGGTGGAGCTCGACTACGGCGGCCTGGTCCATCTGATGGACGACGCCACGCTGCAGGCCGACCAGTCCGCGGCCGAGCTGGCCGCGGCGCTCACCGGGTTGGACACCGGTCAAGAAGAGCTGGCCTACGCCATGTATCAGCGCGTGATCGTGCGCTGGAAGTCAATACAAGCCCTGGAAACAGCGAACTGAACCGCAAATCATGCACGTGACCTGCAAAAGTAGGTAACGGGAGTCACCAGCTCGCTTCTGCGAACTGAGTAGTTTGCCGTTTTCACTGCGATACCACGAAACGTGTCGCTAGAATCACCGAGCGTGACATCAACCCGTGGACAAGGCGTTGTGCTTCGAGGGCTCGCCAATCGCTCTACGTGGCTGTATGGTCACATCGGGTGATACCGCATATGGTCCAGAAAAATCCGTATGAATGGATCATTGGGGGACATCCAAGACAACGCGCCAACACAAGTCGCAGGATCGCTGTCGCCGGTCCACGGAGGAGAGGCCGCACAAATGTCAGCTCGTACACCCGAGGCCGAGCCACTGCTCACCCCGGCGGAGGTCGCCACCATGTTCCGCGTCGACCCCAAGACCGTTACTCGGTGGGCGAAGGCGGGCAAGTTGACGTCCATCCGCACCCTCGGCGGTCACCGTCGCTACCGGGAGACCGAGGTCCGCGCGCTGCTCGCGGGCATCCCGCAGCAGCGCTCGGAGTGAGGCGTAAGCCGCCGAGGACTTAGGGGGGAGAATTCCGGCGCGCTCGCGTCCCGTATGTGAGCGCGTCCAGCAGGACCGTGATCGCGTGAGGCGGGCCTGGGCCACCGGGGGCGAGACGCCCCCGACCACCTGCCCGTACGGCCTCTGACCGCTGTCATGGTCTCCGGTGTGAGAGGCGCCGCCCGCCCGGCGCCCATCTCACCGGGTGAAACGAGTGCGTCCAGGTGAACGGAACTAGGGCCTCCACCGCACGGAAGCCCTATCACCGTTCTCCGGTCGGCACATCCGGCTCCACGTGCGACACGCCCGGCTCCACGTGCGCCAGGTCCAGCAGCGAGACGCCCGCCTGCCCGTCATGACGCGCCGCCACCTCCAGCAGCGCCACCATCTGCTCCACCAGCAGCCGCTCGAGCGCCACCCGCTCGATGTCACGGTTCTCCAGCCAGTCGAGCCCCGCCGTCTCCACCGCCGCGATCCAGGATCGGAGCGTCGCGCGTAACGCCGGGCTCGGCTCGCTCACCTGTAACTGCTTGGTGATCATCTTGAACAGGCGCCTGCGGACCCCTTCGACGATCTCCCCCACCTCGCCCGCGCGGTTGGCCGGCCCCCCGCGCAGCAAGGCGGCGAAGCCCGCCGCGTGATCTTCCACGAAGTCGAAGTAGCGCGTCAGGCCGGCGGCCAGCTCCTGCAGGGCGGTGCCCCCCTGCACCGGCCGCAGGCGTTCCTCGAGCTCCTGTGCCGCACTGCGCAACGCGGCGACGTACAGCTCCTGCTTCCCGCCGAAGTAGTGGTACACCAGCGCGCGGGATGCCCCGGCGGCCGTGGCCACGTCGTCGATCGAGACCTCTTCGGCGTCCCGTTTGCTGAACAGTTCGAGCGCCGCGGCCATGAGCTCCTCGCGGCGGCGGTCGACGGTCAGCCTGCGTCGTGCCGGGCGTCCGGCACCAGGGTCGGCGCTCTCCCGCTCACCTGGAGCCCTTGATGTCGCACCCACAAAACGCACACTATCGAAGGCAGCGCCGGATGAGCGCGGCCCGAACGACCATCTGCCGAGCCGCACAAACCACCCGTACCCTCAACGCGACTCGATCGTTTGGTCTGACAGGTGCACATCCACTCATCGTGGGGAGAACCATGTCAGGACCGTCCACACAGACGACCGATCGGTACCGTTCCGATCTCGGCGCGGCCGAGCCCGGCCTCGGCGACGCGCAAGGCCCGCGCCCCCGGCCGACGATTAGGAACGTTGCAGAGCGCGCGGGCGTCTCGAAGTCGCTGGTCTCTCTCGTGCTGCGGGGCTCGCCGCATGTGAGCGAGCACCGGCGCGAAGCGGTTCTCCAGGCCGCCAGAGAGCTCGGGTACCGGCCGAACGCGGTCGCCCGCAGCCTTGTCGAGGGCCGCACCCACCTGGTCGGCGCGCTCGTCGCCGACCTGCACAACCCCTTCTACGCGGAGTTCCTCGACGGTCTGCAGGAGAGCCTGCACGGCGACGGCCTGCGCCTGCTGATCGGCAGCGGCCGCTGGAACCCCGCTTTCGAGGACGAGGCCGTCGAGGCGTTCCTGGAATTGCGCGTGGACGGGCTGGTGCTGCTCGGCGTCGCGCCGTCCAGCGAGACCCTGGCCGAGGCCACGGCCTACACCCCCACCGTCGTCGTCGGTGAGCGGGACGTCGAGATGGACGCCGTGGACATCGTGGTGGACGACGACCAGCTCGGCGCGCGGCTCGCGGTCGACCACCTGGTCGAGCTCGGCCATCGCCGCATCGCGCACATCGAGGGCACCCCCTCGTCCTCGGCCCGCTTCCGCTGTGAGGGCTATCTGGTCGCGATGCGCAGGCATGGGCTCGCGCCGCACATCATGGTCGAGCACGGCGACTTCACCGAGGAGGGCGGCCGGCGCGCGGCCCGTGCCCTGCTCGAGCGCACCCCCCGGCCCACCGCGATCTTCGCGGCCAACGACGTCGTCGCCCTCGGCGTGCTGGTCGCGGCCGGTGAGCTCGGGCTGCGCGTGCCTGAGGACCTTTCCGTGGTGGGGTACGACAACACCCATCTCGCCGCAGTCCACCACATCTCGCTGACCTCGCTGGACCAGCCGAGACGGGCGATGGGACGGTCGGCCGCGGCGCTGCTGAGCGACCGAATCAGCGACCCGGGCAAGACATCGCGGCTGCGCGAGGTCACGCCACGCCTGGTCGCGCGGCGCAGCACCGGCCCGGCTCCAAGTGATCCCCAAGGGTAGGTCAACATCCGCGGGATCGGCTCCTTCCCCGTGTTGACTCGTGACATGGCGCCGGCCGCGGCGCGCCGGACCGGCCCGGTAAGGGCCGGGCACCGGCCGGCCACGGGGGCAGCGGGCGGGCGGCGTCCGATCGGGGAGTTGAAGATGCGTGATCCGGAACTGGTCTCCTGCGCGCAGAGCGCGGCGGCCGAACTCGAACGGGCCTGGGCGCACTGGCGGGCCGCCAGGGGCAAGGGCGACGAGGCGGCCACCGAGTCGGTCGCCAGCTACGTCGCCCATTCCATCGACCATCCCTGGGGCCGGCCGCGGGTCGTCCTCGGCCTGGACGCCGAGGACGCGCGGGAGCTCGCCGCGTTGCTGCAGAGGCAGGAGCTGAACCAGCCGGCCTGGTGACCGGGGACGAACCCGCGCATGACGGCCGGGCCACGGCGCCCTTGCACGTAAGTTGGAGGGCGACGGTCGTCGGCGAAGGGATCATCGTGACCGGACGAGCTTGGGCCATCACCCTCCTTGCCCTGTGCGGGCTGAGCGCGACGGCCTGCGGAGGGACGGCCGCCGGTTCGGCGGCCGACCGCGAGCAGCGGCCGGTGACGGCGAGCATGAAGACCGTCTCGGCCGAGCCGGCCTCCTCCCCGGCTCGCGCGGCCACGGCCGGCACCCCCTCGGCCGCCGCGCGCGCCCTCGATGGCAAGGTCATCGTCCTGGACCCCGGTCACAACGGCGGCAACTACCGCCACCCCGAGGTCATCAACAAGAAGGTCAACGTCCTCACCCAGTGGAAGCCCTGTGACACCACGGGCACCGCGACCAACGACGGCTACTCCGAGGCCGCCTTCACTTGGGACGTGACCCGGCGGATGGTGAAGCTGCTGGAGGCCGAGGGCGCGACCGTCAAGCTCACTCGCGACGGCAACTCCGGTGTCGGGCCGTGCATCACCCAGCGCGCCGCCATCGGCAACAAGGCGCACGCGGACGCGGCGATCTCCATCCACGCCGACGGAGCACCGGCGTCCGGGCACGGCTTCCACGTGATCATGCCCAAGAAGATCAATGGGCCGGTGGACCCGGTCGTGGCCCGGTCCAAGCGGCTCGGCCTCGCGCTGCGCGCCGCCTACCACCAGGGCACCGGCATGCCGTACTCCAGCTATATCGGCAAGAACGCCCTCGACTTCCGCAATGACCTCGGCGGCCTCAACCTGTCCACCGTGCCCAAGGTCTTCATCGAGACCGGCAACATGCGCAATGCGAGCGACGCGGCCAAGCTCAAGGACCCGCGCTTCCGCCAGCGCCTCGCCGCCTCCCTGGTCAAGGGTCTCCAGGACTACCTGTCCTAGCCTGATCAACCGCCGGGGCGGCGCGGAAATGACACTATTTCCGGATGAGTGAGCTGATCCCTCGTCCTCAGGTCGTGCGCGGCGCACCGGGTTCCTACGTGGTGACAGCGGGCGCCCTGGTGACGGGCCCCGCCGATCTGGCCGCCGCCGTACGCCGGGCGCTGCCCGTCCTGGACCTCGGGTACGCAGGCCCGGCCGAGCCGGAGCGCACCGGCGCGGGCACGACACAGCCCGCAAACCCGCCTGGAAGCGCTCATACGGCGCCCAGAGCCGCGATCACCGTCACTCCCGGGGAAAACCTCGCCGCAGAAGCGTACGGCGTCTCAGTGACCGCTGAGGGCGTGCGCATCTCCGCGGGGGGCGCCGCCGGCGCGCTGTACGCCGGGCAGACCCTGCGTCAGCTCCTGCCCCCGGACGCGTTCCGGACGGCGGCGCCGCCGGGCGCCCGGTGGGCCATCCCGTGCGGCGAGATCGAGGACGCCCCGCGGTTCTCCTGGCGCGGCGCGCACCTGGACGTGTCCCGGCACTTCCTGCCCAAGCGCGAGGTGCTGCGCCTGATCGACCTGCTGGCCGTGCACAAGCTGAACCGCCTGCACCTCCACCTGGCCGACGACCAGGGCTGGCGGGTCGAGAGCAGGGCCTATCCGCTACTGCACGAGGTCGGCTCACACCGGGCCCGCACCACGACGACGCACCACATCGGGGACGAGCAGCGGTTCGACGACACCCCGCACGGCGGCTACTACACGCTGGCCGACCTGTCCGAGATGGGGGCCTACGCCCGGGATCGCGGGGTGACGATCGTCCCCGAGATCGACGTGCCCGGGCACGCGTCCGCCATCCTCGCGGCCTACCCGCACCTCGGCGCCCGCCCGGCCGCCGCGCACGCCGTCCTGGACCGGTGGGGCATCTCCCCGGCGATCCTGTCACCGCTGCCCGAGACCACCGCCTTCCTGTCCGCCGTCTTCGCCGAGATCATCGAGGCCCTCGGCACGGTGCCGTACTTCCACATCGGCGGCGACGAGTGCGTGCTGGACGACTGGGCGGCCTCGGCCGAGATCACGGCCCACCGCGCGTCGCTCGGGCTGGACTCCCCCGCCGACCTGCACGCCTGGTTCCTGCGCGAGCTGGCCGACGTGCTGGCCGGGCACGGGTGCCGCGCGGTGGTCTGGGACGAGGCGTTCGTCAGCGGCGCCCTGCGCCTGGACACGATCGTCATGCCCTGGCGCGGCATGGAGGTCGGCCGGCGCGCCGCGGCGGCCGGGCACGACATCGTGGCGACCCCGGTCTTCCCGCTGTACTTCGACTATGCCGAGGCGACCTCGGCCGAGGAGCCCGTGGCCATCGGGGACGCGATCACCGTGGCGGACGTCGCGGCCTTCGAGCCGGCGCCCGCGTCGTGGACCGCCAGGGAGGCGGCACGGGTGCTGGGCGCGCAGTTCCAGTTGTGGACCGAACGCATCCCCGACGGCCGGACGCTGGACTACCGTGCCTGGCCACGCGGGTGCGCCCTGGCCCAGGTCGCCTGGTCAGGGGACGCGGCGGGCTTCGCGGAGGCGCTGCCCGCGCACCTTGCCCGCCTGGACGCCTACGGCGTGGAGTACCGCCCGCCGGCCGGGCCCCGGCCCTGGCAGCGCGGCGGCACCGGCGACCGGCGGCACCGGCCGGGCGCCGTACCCGTCGCGGAGGTCATGCGCCACCTCTCCGCGATGACCCACGACGCCGAATCCACCCGTCCCAGCATCGAACCGGCCTGAGCGGTCCTGGACCGGTCCCGTAGGTCAGGCGGCCTTCCGCGCGCCGACCCGGCCGATCATCTCGCGCACCGAGGAGTACCCGTGGCGGCGCAGGCGGCGGGAGAGCGCGCGGTTGATCCGCCACGCCCACAGCGGCCCTTCGTACACCATCGCCGTGTAGCCCTGCACGAGGGTCGCCCCGGCCAGCAGGCGCTCCCAGACGTCGTCCACGTCCTCCACGCCGCCGACGGACACCAGGGTGAGCCGGTCGCCGACCCGTGCGTGCAGCCGGCGCAGCACCTCCAGTGAGCGGGCCTTCAACGGCCGCCCGGACAGGCCGCCGGCCTCGTCGGCCACGGCGGCCGACGCCCGGGACAGGCCGTTCCTGGCGATCGTGGTGTTGGTGGCGATGATGCCCGCCAGCCCCAGCTCGACCGCGAGGTCGGCCACGGCGTCGATGTCCTGGTCGGCCAGGTCGGGTGCGATCTTGACCAGCAGCGGCGTACGGCCGGCGGCCCGCCGCACCTCGCTGAGCAGGGGGCGCAGCAGCTCGACGGCCTGCAGGTCGCGCAGTCCCGGCGTGTTCGGCGAGCTGACGTTCACGACCAGGTAGTCGGCGAGCGGCGCGAGCCTGGCGGCGCTGGTCACGTAGTCGCGCACGGCCAGCTCGGGAGGGATGACCTTGGTCTTGCCGATGTTCACCCCGACGACGACCGGCAGGCCGCGGGGACGGCTCAGGCGGCGCGCGGCCTGGGCGGCACCGCGGTTGTTGAAGCCCATGCGGTTGACCACCGCCCGGTCGGCCGGCAGCCGGAACAGTCTGGGCCGCGGGTTGCCGGGCTGGGCGTGGGCGGTGATCGTGCCCACCTCGACGTGGCCGAAGCCGAACGCGGCCAGCCCCTCGACGCATCCGGCGTCCTTGTCGAAGCCGGCGGCGAGCCCGAAGGGGCTGGGGAAGTGGACGCCGAACGCCTGCACGCGTAGCGCCTCGTCCCGCGGCGCCAGGCTCCGATGGAGCCGGCGCTTCACGATCGGAAGGAGCGAGAGGACCCGGAGCGCGCGGAGCGTCAGGTGGTGCGCCGTCTCGGCGTCGAGCCTGCGCAGCACCAGCGCGAAGAGCAGTCGATACATCACGGCCCAGCGTAGCCGGAGGGGGCCGTGTCCCTGGATCCGGCCGGGCCGGCCGCGGGGACAGGGCGGGCGGCGCCGGTTCGGACGGCCGGTGGGGGGCACGGCCGGGACATCGGGAGTCGGGTCAGAGAGAGCCGGTGGGGGGCCGTCGCCGGCCCGGCGCTCAACCGGGCGGGGCCTGCTCGCCCAGGATCTCGGCGGCCAGGTCGGCGACGCGGCGGCGGCTGTCGCGGGCGCGCTTGCGCAGCCCGGTGAACGCCTGGGCGGCCGTCAGGTCGTGCTTGCCCATCAGGTAACCGATGGCCCGCTCGATCACGATGCGGTAGTCCAGCGCGTACTGCAACTGGTCGGCCAGGGCGCTCTTCTCCTCGGCCTTCACCGCGGCGGCCAGCACCTCTTCTATGACGTGCGCGTAGGCGAGCAGCGCCTGGGTGTCGGACTCCTCCCACTCGTGCGGTTCGGCCTGGTAGACGTTGAGCGTGCCCACCGGCCCGTCGCCGAGCCGTACCGGCACCCCGGCGACCGCCCGCACGCTCGGGTGCAGCAGCTCGGCCAGGTCGGGCCACCGTTCGTCGGCCTGCACGTCCCGCGTGGTCACGGCGGCGTTGGTGAAGAACGCCGACACGCACGGCCCGTGGCCCACGGCGGCCTGCGCGTGTTCAAGGCTCTTGCCCGCCTCGTCGGTGGTCACCAGGTAACGCAGCGCCTTGCCCTCGTCGGCGAACATCAGTCCGGCCCCGGCGTACCCGAACAGCCGGTCCACCACGCGCACGATGCGTTCCAAGTGGTGCACGACTCCGGTCGCCTCCGAAGCCTTCTGCACACCTCGCAGGCTTGCGACCAGAGCCTCGGGATCTATACGTGTCATTTCCCATCCTCTTGTTAACCTCACCCCTGCGCCGGCGCGTTCATGGAGAGCCATGCGGTCTCGCATGACATCTGCCCGAAATCGGGCACAACAGTCCCGCTTTCGCGGACACCGAAGAGCGACAACCCGAACAACCCGGACGGCGTGGCGGTCCGGGCCGGAAATCAGGTACGCCGATCACGCCGTCGTCTGCCGGACGGAAAGAATCGACGAGCGCGGCCGACGGCATGTTGTGCCTCAGCGCGCTAGACATGGTCAACGCCGGTGCCAATGGCGGTGCCACCTCCACATGAGGAAGCTCCGCGGACACAGGGCGGAATGATCTGCGGCAAAGCGTAGTGCGGCGCGATGATTCTGGCCAAGTGGTTCGCGCACCTGGTGGAAAGAATCACTGCGGCGGACACGCCCGTCGAGGCGCACCGGCGATGCCGCCCGCGCCGTGGACGCGGACCTGACGCTCACCTTCAGCCTATGCCGCGACGGGCGTGGACCGCCAAGGATGGAACGCGGGCTCGGCGACCGGGCACCGCAGGGCAGGAGATGGGAACAGGACGGCGGGTCGCGGCCCGGCGGGAGCCGGGCGCGCGGCCCCGCGAGGAGACGGCCGGTCAGCGGTACGCCAGGCCGGCCTCCTTCTGCTCGGCGTCCCCGGCCGCGGCCTGCGGCGTGCCCGGCCACCAGAAGCGGTCACCCAGCAGCGTGACCAGCGCCGGGACGAGCACACTGCGCACGAGGAGCGTGTCGAGCAGCACCCCGAAGCCGACGATGACCCCGATCTGGGTGAGGGTGATCAGCGGGAGCACACCCAGCACCGCGAACACCGCGGCGAGCAGCACACCCGCACTGGTGATCACCCCGCCGGTGACCGCGAGGGCCGCGACGATGCCCTGGCGCGTGCCGAGCCGCGGCGTCTCCTCCCTGGCCCGGGTGGTGAGGAAGATGTTGTAGTCGACCCCGAGCGCCACCAGGAACAGGAAGCTCAGCAGTGGAACGTCGAGGTCGAGCGCGGGGAAGCCGAAGAAGTGGGTGAAGGCGAACCACGAGGCGCCGAAGGCCGCGGCGAAGCTCGCGACCACCGTGAGCACGAGCGTGACCGCCGCGACGAGCGAGCGCAGCAGGACGAGCAGCACCAGCAGCACCACGCCCAGCACCAGAGGGATGATCAGCCGCTGGTCACGGGCGGCGGCGTCCCGGTCGTCCAGGTCGGACGCCTCCGGGCCGCCGACCACCGCCGACGCGCCCGGGACGGCGTGGACGGCCGCGCGCAGCTGCCTGATCGCCGCGAAACTCTCCGGCGTGCCCGGCTCCAGTCCGAGCACCGCCTCGACGCGGGTGTGGCGCGGGGTACGTTCCACGATCGTGACCCGCGGCTTCGCCGGGATGGACGCCGCGGCGGCGCGCACCTGCTCGGCGGCGGCCGTACCGGTGATGATCACGGCCGGCCTGCCGCTGTCGGCGGGGAAGGCGCGGCTGAGGGTCTGCTGGCCGGCGATGGCCTCGACCGGGTCGCGGAACTGCTCGGTCTGCGCGAGCCCGCTGCGCAGGCCGATGCCCCCGGCTGCGAGCACGGCGAGCAGGCCCACGCTGAGGACGGTCATGAGGACGGGCCGCCGTGCGACGAAGTGGCCGGCCCGCGACCACGGCCCGGTGCGCGACGGGTCGTCCTGCCCCACCTTGGGGGCGAACGGCCAGAACAGGCCACGGCCGAAGATCACCATGGCGGCGGGCAGCACGAGCAGGGCGTAGGCCACGGCGGTCACGATGCCGATCGCTCCGGCCAGGCCGATGCCCCTGGTGAACGGCGACGCCGCGAAGCTCAGCGTGGCGAGGGCGAGGGTCACGGTGGCCGAGCTGGCGAGGATGGCCGGCGCGGCCGAGCGGACCGCTCCGGTCATGGCCGCGTGCCGGTCGTCATGGTGGCGCAGTTGCTCGCGATAGCGCGCGATCAGCAGCAGGGCGTAGTTCGTCCCGGCGCCGAAGACCAGCACGGAGGTGATGCCGAGGGTGGAGTCGTCCACGGTGAGCCCCGTGACGCGGGTCAAGATGGCCACGACCTTGGCGGCCACCTGGTCGGCCAGGCCGATCACGCTGAGCGGCACCAGCCACAGCCAGGGGCTGCGGTAGGTGATCAGGAGCAGCAGCGCGACCACCCCGGCCGTGACGGCGAGCAGGGTCAGGTCGGCGTCCTGGAACACCGCGGCGAGATCGACCTTGAAGCCGGCGCCGCCGGTCACCTCGGCCCGCGCGCCGGAGGGCAGCCCGTCCCGGACCTCGGCGCGGATCTCGCCGACGGTGCCGGTCAGCTCGGCGATCGGCAGCGTCCCGGAGAGCGGCACGGTCAGCAGGGCGACGTCCCCCGCGTAGACGGGCGGCGGCATCCTGCCGCCCATGGCCAGCGCGGCCACGCGCGCGGCGTCCGCGCCGATGGCCGCCTTGTCCTGCTCGGTCAGACCGCCCGCACGGCTGTACACCACCAGCGCGGGGAGCGCCTGGCCGCTCGGCAGTTCCCGGCTGAGCCGGGTGACCGTCGCCGACTCCGCGCCCTTGGGCAGGGCCGCCGCCGGGTCGGTGTTCACCGCGGCCGCGCCGCCGAAGGCCAGCGCAAGCGCGGAGAGCAGCAGGGCCACGGCCAGCGTGACCCACTTCCCGCGCGCCCCCCACAGCGCCGCCCAGCCCCTATGCTCTGGTCGTCTCAACGCAGCACGCCCCAATCCACAAGTACTTCACTGATGGAATAGTTCCACGGGCGAAAAGATTAGGCCGGGGCGGCCGCGGTGGCAACCGGCGTGGCCGCATGCGGCATGCGCGGCGTGCGGGCTGCCGAGGACCTCGCGGACGACGACGAGAAGAGGAGGCGCAAGCGTGGCGGCACAGGAACCCGGCGGCGTGCCGGGCGAACGGGAAGCGCAGGACGGCATCGCGGATCCGATCGAACTTCTCACGCTCCTGCGCCGGCTCAACGTCGAACTCGACCGATTCGTCGAGCGGTTCGCCGTCGGGCACGGCCTGCACCGCACCGACCTCAACGCCGTCGTAGTGATCATGGACGCGGCGCGCGAGGGCCGTCCGCTCACCCCGGGGGAACTCGGCGCGGCGCTCAACCTCAGCGCCCCGGCGACCACCGCGCTGTTGAACCGGCTGGAGCACGCGGGCCACATCGAGCGCACGCGCAGCGCGACCGACCGCCGCAAGGTGGAGCTCGCCCTGCACTCCCAGGCGGTCACGCTCGCCAGGGACTTCTTCACCCCGCTCGCCCGGCACCTGTCCGCAGCGCTGGAGGAGTTCAGCGGCGCGGAGCGACAGGTGATCCGCCGCTTCCTCGCCGGCGGCATCGAGGCGTCGGTGGCCGCCCGCGAGGAGACCTCGCGTCACTGACCCACCCCCGGCAGACCGGTTCCAGTGGGCTGCTACCCGCTTGCAGCGCCGGGGCAAGGAGGTTGAAAGCGGCCCACCACACAATGCGGTCATCTCGAAAAGGAAGGACCGCCTCCGATGAGGATCACCCGCACCCTGACCGGCCTGGCCATCACCGCCGCCTTCGTCGCGACCGCCCCCCTCGCCGCCGACGCCGCCACCGGCCCCTCGGACGCGGTCGCCACGACCACCGTCGCCAAGAACTGGGGTTCCTACTACGCGCCGGGCCGCGCGGCCAAGGCCTTCGGCTCACTCACCGCCACCGGCGAGGACCACGAGGACCTGCCGACCGCCGACACCGTGAAGATCTCCGGCAAGGTCTACGACCTCACCCGCTCGCGGTCATGCGGCTGGGCGGTCTTCCGGATCACCTACCGCTCGGGGAACAACCTCCCGTTCAAGCACGGCGTCGTCCGGGACTGCTCCTACGGCTCGCCGAAGAAGTTCGCCGTCAAGTACCACGACGTGTACCAGGTCGAGCTGAAGGTCTGCTCCGAGCCCAAGGCCGCCCAGCCGTCGCTCAACTGCCTCTACGCGGGCACCTGGAAGGTCCTGTACCTGTCCAAGTGACCGCCCGCCCGCCTCCGCGGCGATCCCCGGGCGACCTCCCCGCCGAAACTGTCGGTGCCGTCTGTCACGATCGGCCGCATGAACCAAGGACGGCTGGACGGCAAGATCGCCGTGGTCGCCGGGGCGACGCGGGGCGCGGGGCGTGCCATCGCGGTCGAGCTCGGCGCCGCGGGGGCCACGGTGTACGTAACGGGGCGCTCCACGCGGGGGCAGCGCTCCGAGATCGACCGGCCCGAGACCATCGAGGAGACCGCCGACCTGGTGGCCGCCGCGGGCGGCCGCGCGATCCCCGTCCAGGTCGACCACCTCGAGTCCGGGCAGGTGAAGGCACTCATCGAGCGGGTCGGCCGCGAGCAGGGCCGGCTCGATGTGCTGGTCAACAACATCTGGGGCGGCGAGTCGCTGTTCAGCTGGACCGACCGGCTGTGGGAGCACTCGCTCGACACCGGCCTGCGCATCCTGCGGCTGGCGGTCGACACGCACATCATCACCAGCCACCACGCCCTGCCACTGATGATCCAGAATCCCGGCGGGCTGGTCGTCGAGATGACCGACGGCACCGCCGACTACAACGCCGAGAACTACCGCGTCTCCTTCTTCTACGACCTGGCCAAGACCTCGGTGCTCCGCATGGCCTTCGCCCAGGGCAAGGAGCTCGCGCCGCACGGCGCCACGGCCGTCGCGCTGACCCCGGGGTGGATGCGCTCCGAGATCATGCTGGACGCCTTCGGGGTCACCGAGGCCAACTGGCGTGACGCGCTGGCCGCACAACCGCATTTCGCCATCTCCGAGACACCCGCCTACACCGGCCGTGCCGTCGCGGCACTCGCCGCCGACCCGCAGGTCGCCCGCTGGAACGGCCGGTCGCTGTCCAGCGGCCAGCTCGCACAGGTCTACGGCTTCACCGACATCGACGGCAGCCGCCCGGACGCCTGGCGCTACCTGGTGGAGGTGCAGGACCAGGGCAAGCCCGCCGACGTCACCAGCTACCGCTGACCCAGCGGGCGGCCGGTCGCCCAAGCGGCACCACCGCGGCCGTAAGTGGCCGCGAGGAGCACAGAAGCGAGCGATTCGCCCTTAACAGACGAGTAACCTCAAACCGCTAGGTTGATTCGGGCGGCCTTCCCCCCACTTCGCCGGCCCTGTTGTCTTCGACACCTCGACCTAGGAAACACGTGACCACTTCCACCACTGCGATGGCCGACGTCCGGGACATGTACATGGCGCACACCACGCTGCGCCGGGAGTTCGGCCTGGCATCGGGGCTGGTGCGCGGCGTGCCGGAGGGCGACGTCGCGCGCGCCGCGGTCGTGGCCGACCACATCACGATGCTGTCCACCATCCTGCACGCGCACCACGGCGGCGAGGACGAGTTGCTGTGGCCCAGGCTGCTGGAGCGCGGGTCGCAGGAGATCGCCCCGATCGTCCATCTGATGGAGCGCCACCACGAGGCCATCGACCGGGGCAACGAAGAGGTCGGTCAACGGCTCGCCCCCTGGCGCGGCGATCCGTCCGCCGCGCACCGTGAGAGCCTCGCCGACGCGATCGACCGGCTGAACCCGGTGCTCGTCGAGCACATGGCGCTGGAAGAGGAGCGCATCCTGCCGCTGGCCGAGAAGTACGTCACCGCCGCCGAGTGGGACGAACTCGGCGCCCACTCGATGAGCGAGCTGCCCAAGAAGCGGCTCCCGCTCGCCTTCGGCATGGCGATGTACGAGGGGGATCCGGAGGTCATCAAGCACGTCCTCGCCGGCGCCCCGCTGCCCGCCCGCCTGCTCATGCCGCTCATCGCCCCGCGCGCGTACGCCTCCTACGCCAGGCGCCTCTACGGCACGCCAACCCCGCCGCGTTCCGCGGTCTGACCGGTCCCCCTCGGCCTATCACGGCGGACCATTTCCGGCTGATTCGTCCAGGCCTTACCGGTGACCGGGCCTCGTGGCCCCAGCTCGGTCATCCTCGTCCATGCTGGACGGCTTCGCGGAGGGCGGCTCGCCGCCGCTGGGCGCCAACGGCAGCCGGAGGACGAACCGGGCACCGCACGGCGAGTCTTCCATGACGAGACTGCCGTGGTGGTCGTTGGCGACGGCACGGGCGATGGCAAGGCCGAGCCCACTGCCTTTGGGGTCTCTGCGGCATCCGTCCCCGAGCCGCACGAAGGGCTGGAAGACCCGCTCACGATCTTCCGGACGCACACCGTCCCCGTCGTCGGTCACGGTAACCACCGCCTCGTCGCCCACCCGCCGCACGGTCACGTCGACGCCCGTCCGCGCGTGCCGCTGCGCGTTGGCCACCAGGTTGTTCAGCACCGCCGTCAGCTGCGGTGCCCGGCCGAGAACCTCGATGGTCCCGGTGAAGTGGGTTCGCACCGGCACCCGCCAGGTGTTCCTGACCAGTTCCTCGCCCAGCAGCGCACACAGGTCGAGCGGTTCCGGCGGCGTGGACGCGGCACACACCCGGGTGAGCACCATGAGGTCGTCGATCATCGAGCAGAGCCGCTCCGCGGCGCACAGACCCGCTTTGATGGACTCTCCGGGGTCGACTTCGTCCGGATAGCGCAGGAACTCCTCCATCTGCACACGCAAGGCGGCCACCGGCGTCTTCAACTCGTGGGAGACGACGGACGCGAACCGCCGTTGCCGCTCCACCGCCTCCTCAAGGTGCGAGAGCGTGCGATTGGCCGTACGGGCCAGCCGTCCGATCTCGTCGTCGCCGGCCGGTTCCGGCAGCCGCAGGCGGAGATCGGTTGAGCTGATCTCCGCCATCCTGGCCTGGATCGCCTGTACGGGACGCAGCGTGCGTCCGACCACGATCCAGGTCATCCACGTCGTCAGCACCGTGGCGCCGCAGACGGCCATCACGGTGAACACCTCCAGCCAGTGGGTGGCCAGCATGGGCGGGGGTTTCATCCCGGCGTAGACGACATGGGGGGCGCCGTCCCAGAGCAGGCGGGCCTCGTGCGGGGAGACGCGCACGGCGGTGATCAGGAGGCATCCGGCGTGCGAGTGCACGTCCAGCCGAAGGATCCGGTCCTCCTCGGTCGGCTGGATCCTGGTCAGCGGCACCGTGCCGGCGAGCGCGTTGGCGGCCACCACACGCCCGGCCGAGTCGACCAGCTGCAGGAAGTCGACGGAGGTCGCCGGGATGACGGGCGGAGTCCGGTCGGGCCGCATCGAGCCGATCCAGGAGGTCGCCGCGCGCTCGGTCTCCTGGAAGACGATGTCACGGATCTTGGTCTCGACCAGGGTGTGCAGCACGATCCCCAGCGCGGTGAACAGGATCAAAGACGCCACCGCGACGGTCAGGGTGTACCTCGCCCTGATCGAGCGCCCACGGATCAGCCTCATGGTCGCACCTCCCGCAACCGGCGTCTTCCGGCCACCGCACGGCGAGCGGACGCGGGAAACGCCGGCGCCCCGGAGAACACGGGAAACGGGAAGGCTCGGCGTGGCAGGCGGTATGCGGAGATACCGGAAAGCACCGCGAACGGCGGGGACATGGCGAGACGGCCACCTTTGCATGACGAACGGAGGGCCGCGCCTCTGGACCACTATTAAGTACTCTACCTGCGGATATAACATACGGTGATGATTGATAACCAATTTGGGAGAATGGGGTAGATCTCTTTAGTCGCCCTATGCCAAGGACTCGAAGGGTCCTGGGTCGGGCGGGTGACCGCCCACCGCCGTGACGATCTCGACCGCCAGGTCGTGCAGTTTGAGGTTACGGTTCTGGGACGCCCGGCTGAGGATGGCGAAGGCGACACCCGCCGCACAGCGCTGCCGGCCCATCAGAATGCCGACGGCCTGGGCGATGACGCTACGCGAGGCCAGGGCCGCCCGTAGATCTTCACGTGCCTCGTGCAACTGCTCGTTCAGCCGCTGCACCTCCAGCGCCCCCGCGTACAACTCGACCGCGACCGCCTCGTCCTGCCGGTCGTTCCCCCGTTCGCGCTCGCACCGCAACCGCGAGGATCGCACGATCGCGGTCACGTCCTTCAGGCGGTGCAGGATCCATGCGATCTCCCCGTCCGGTCCGCGGACCGGAGTGTTGATCACCGAGGACCAGAACTCCTCGAACAGTCCCGGGCTTCCGGAGACCGGGATGTCGTACCTCTGCACGGCGACCGTGTCCCGCTCACCGGTGGCCAGCACGCGCTCCACCGAGGCCCGCATGACCTCGTCCCCGCGGGAGGCGGGATCGGCGGGGTTCGGCGGGAACGCCTCGAACACGTTCCGCCCGATGAGCTCGTCCCTGGTCCGGCGAGTGGCCTCCAGATAGGCCCGGTTCACCTCGACGATGCGCAGATCGGGGGCCAGTAGCAGCAGAGGGGTGGGCATCAAGGCGAACACCGCGGCATAGTCGATCGCCGTACCGCCGGTCACGGACGCCGTCGCGTGGCCTTCGCCCGTTCTCACCACACAGCCCAAGCTACTCCCGCCCCCACCTGCCCTCTCCGCTGAACCCCTTCCGTCGCAGGGGACGGTCTCCGACTTGAGCAAGGTCGTCAGCTGCCTTTGACCAGGCAGGCGTTGCTGCATGCTTCCTCGCGGCGCGGCGGGCCGGGACCTGCCTCCCGGCCCGCCGCCACGGCGCTCCCTGCCTGCGGCGGGTGGAGATCAGCCTGCCGCGCAGGTGACGGTGGCGCCGGCACCGGTTCCGCTGCCCTGGAAGCCGAAGCTGGTGCTCTGTCCGGCCGACAGCCGCCCGTTGTAGCTCTGGTTGGTGACGGTCACGTTGCCGCTGGTACCGGTGTTGACGCCGTTCCACAAGGAGGTGATCGTGGCTCCGGCCGGCAGGCCGAGAGAGACGCTCCAGCCGTTGATCGCGGTGCCGCCGGCCGTGACGCTGACGGACGCGACGAAGCCGCCGGACCATTGGTCCTGTACCGAGTAGGTCGCCGAGCAGCCCCGGGACCCGCCGCCGCTGGGCGACGGAGAGGGAGACGGGGACGGGGACGGAGTGGGACTGGGCGACGGGGAGGGGTTGCCGCCGTCGAGCGTGAGGTTCTTCTGCTGGACCTGCCACTGCGTGTTGCACAGACCGCAGTTGGCACCGACGAAGTTCGCGCCGGCCGTCGTGTCCCCCTTCAGCCGCCACTTGAGGTACAGCACCGCCACGCGGCCGAACTCGCCGCCGTTGGTCTGGCCGTAGGTGCCACCGTGCCCGACGTTCAGATTGCCCATGAAGGCGGGCAGCCCCGCCGGCAGCTTGCCCCAGTCGTCGATGGCGTTCGGGTAGGCGATGTCACTGGGCCCGCCGATGAAGTAGGCGATCGGCTTCGTCAGCCGGCGGAGCTGGTAGTCGTCGGCATCGTTCAACAACCCGCTGCTGAAGATGGTGGTCGTGGTGACGCGTGCGTCGTTGGAGACGGCGTAGGCCTCCAGTCCCCCGCATGAGTAGCCGCCTACCGCGATCTTGCCGGTGTCGAGCCTGCCGTAGTACTTGCCGCCCTGGCGGCTGTTCTCCGCGACCGCCCAGTCGATGGACTGGGTGAGCATCTGGGAGGTCGTCGACCCCGAGGCGTTCGGGCCGCCGCTCGCGATGGCCAGAAATCCGTACGAGGCGATCTCGCGGAGGAAGTTCTGCTGCGAGAGCCCGTTGGCGGAGCAGCCTCCGTTGCCCCAGACGAAAATCGGAAGTTTCTCGGCGGGGAGGGTGCCAGGCCGGTAGATGGTGTGATTCGCCAGGCTCGTGGAGGTCTCGTAATCAGCCGGGTAGGGTCCCGAGCCGCCGACCGCCGCGGCGGTCGGCGTCACCGTGAGCGCCACTATCCCGGCGCAGACCGGGGCGAGTGCGGCCGCCAATACCGCCCTGATGATCGCGCGTTTTCTCATTTCGCCCTCCGAGGGGTGTCACGACGGCGCTCTTTTCGGGATGTGGCAGTCGCGGCGCACGCCGACGGAACCCGGCAACGGCACGACCACTCCCAGCGCGGCCAGGCTGATTTGCCCGCCCGAATCAGGAGATGGAGATGGCGAACCATCGGCTGCACGTTGCGCTCGTGTCAGTCGGAACGAGCCGATGAGAGCAACGTGCAGTTACTATCAATGTGGTAATGAAAAGTGTCAAGAGACCGCACTTCGCGAGTCGAACGGCGCACGCGCAGACCGGAAACGCCCCTGACGACGGCGGTCACCGAACGCGCTGCGGCGACCGGCGGTCGTTCCGGTGGGTGAAAGTTTCGCTCAGCCTTTCCCGCCGGCCGGGACCGAGAGGAAGTTCTCCGATGCCCGGAAGTGGGTGATCCAGGACGCGGCATCCGGCCAGTACGGGGTCGCGACCTGGATGAGCCGTGCCTCGGCGAGCGCCCCGAGAGCCGAATGGATCTCCAGCATGAGGTCCCTGGCGACCTGGCGGGGCCACGGTGCCGGCAGGAGATGCCCGGGGAGATCAGGGTCGATGTCCGGGAACTTCCGCCAGGAATCCATGACGGAGGTCCGCACCACCAGCGCCCGGGTCGCGTCGATCTCCCCGTCGCGCACGGCCATCCGCAGGTCCGCGTACTGCGCGATGAAAGCCTCGTAGGCTGCCGCCAGGCCGGCCAGATCGTAGGCGGCGGCCGGACCGTGCGGGCCGGCCTCCTCGTCGAACCGCGTGTGCATCACCGACCATCGGCCACCCTCGACGTCGTCCAGGATGTCGTGCAGCGCCCGCGTCACCGGACCGGAGTCCGATCCGGGGCGGATCCACACACTGTCGTACAACCGCGCGAATCCCAGCGACCCCAGTGTTCTCCGGACCGCGTGCCGTGGGGCCTGGCCGGACTGGGGGATCGAGAAGGAGACGGTCACCCAGTCTCCGGTCCACCGCGGCGGGCGGGCGCCGAAGCTCAGGAAATGATCCATCCGGGAGCGATGCCTGGCGATCGCCTGGGGCGTGAGGTGGTACACGGGCGGCCGGCCAGGCCCCCGCACCGCGATCAGGCCACGCTTGGTCAGCCGCGACAATGCCGCCCGCGCGCTGGACTCGCTGATGCCGAACTCCCCGAGCATCGCCACCACCGCCACCGATGGAAGGTCCGCCTCCGAGGAGTCGAGATATTCACCGAGCAAAGTCGCCAGCAGGTGCTGCGGATTGGGGCCGGCCTGCGCCCGTGGAACTCCGGCATCGTCCGAAGGCACAACGACACTCACGCCATCAGCTTGCCGCATGTTTCCCGTACCGGGGCTCTGGCGCCGGTGACGGCGGCGGGCGACCATGGTGCCCATGGAGGCCGTTCCCGAGTGGTTCGTGACCCTGGCCGAGGAGTTGCTCGCCGTGCCCTCGGTGGCCGACCGCCCCGCCGATCTCCACCGGGCCCTGGACCTCGTGCTCGACTTCATCGGCCCCGGCTTCACGGTGGAGCGGTTCGAGTCGGGCGGTAAGCCGAGCGCGCTGGTCCACCCCGCTTCGGCGCCGCGCCCGCGGTTCCCGGTGATCTTCAACGCGCATCTGGACGTGGTCCCCGCGCCGCCGAACCAGTTCGTTCCCCGCCGCGAGGGCGATCGCCTGTACGCCAGAGGCGCCCAGGACATGAAGCTGTCGGCGCTGGTGATGGCATGGGTGTTCCGCGAGTCGGCCGCCGCGCTGCCCTATCCGATCGCGCTGCAACTCGTCACCGACGAGGAGGTCGGAGGGCGCGACGGCACGCTGCACCAGCTCCGGCATGGTGTCATCGGCGACTTCGTCGTGATCGGCGAGCAGAGCGGGCTGCGCGTCGTGACCGACTCCAAGGGCATGGTCGTGGCGAACCTGCGGGCCACCGGCCGCGGCGCCCACGGCGCCTACCCCTGGCTCGGCGACAACGCCCTGCTCAGGCTGATGCGAAGCGTCGACAACCTGCTGACCCGATATCCGGTCGCCACCGAGGAGGTCTGGCGCACCACGGTGAACCTCGCGCGGGTCGAGACACCGGACGCCGCCCGCAACCAGGTCCCCGCCATGGCCGAGGCGTGGCTGGACATCCGCTACCCGCCGCAGGACCACGACCTGAACGGCCGGACCACGCAGCAGGTCGCCGAGCACCTGCTGGGCTTCTGCGAGCCGGGCGTCACCCCGGTGGTCGACCACGTCGACCCGCCGCACCACGCCGATCGCGACCGTCCCGAGGTGCTCGCGCTCCGCGCGGCGGCGAGGGAGGAGGGCTACGACGCCCCCTTCCTGCGCAAGCACGGCGCCGCCGACGGCCGGTTCTACTACGAGAGGGGTGTCGACGCGGTGATCTTCGGCATCGGCGGCGACGGCCAGCACGGCCCGGACGAGTACGCCGACCTGGCGACGGTCCTGCCGTACCACCGAGCACTCACGGCATTCCTCCGCGCCCCTGTGTTTCGAAGTGAGTGACTCCGGACTCGGAACTAGTTGAAGCTACCTGAGTAGCCCAGGGCTTTGATCTCGTTGAACAGGTGCAGAACGGGAACCGCGGGGTCGTCGGCGCGGCGGCGCCGCAGGTGGTCGCGGTAGGGATCAACGAGGGTGGGCCGGTACTGCGGAGCGCGTTGCAGGCGCAGCGAACCGAAACGAGGTCCCGGCCCACCGATCGCCCCGGCCCCGCATGACGGCCGGCCACAGCATGGCGCTCGTCGTCCGGCACACGGCCGTTTCGCTGATGTCGCGCAAGGAACCACGACTTCATCTGTGACGGGTAGCCGACCTTGCCGTCAGCGTCGCCGTCGACAGCCGAACACCATGTCAACTGCGAGATCGGGGTGAACCGAGATCTCCACGCGCCGTCATCGGTCGTTCTCCACGGTGAGCAGGCCCCGGCGGAAGGCGGTGGCGACGGCGGCCGCGCGGTCGTTGACGCCGAGTTTGGCGTAGATGTGCAGCACATGGCTCTTGACCGTGGCCTCGCTGATGAACAAGCGTGCGGCGGCTTCGCGGTTGGTGGCACCGTCGGCGATGAGCTGGAGGATTTCCAGTTCCCGCGCGCTCAGCGGGTCGGCAGGGGCGCGGACCTGGCCGAGGAGGCGGGTGGCGACCGACGGGGACAGCACGGCTTCACCCCGCGCCGCGGTACGCACGGCGCGAACGAGCTCGTCGCGGCCGGTGTCCTTGAGCAGGTAGCCGGTGGCTCCGGCCTCGATGGCGGGCATGACGTCCCGGTCGGTGTCATAGGTGGTCAGGACGAGCACGCGGGCCGCGATGCCGAGCCTGGCCAGTTCCTTGATGGCTGTGACGCCGTCCATCCCGGGCATGCGGAGGTCCATGAGGATCACGTCGGGGTTCAGTGCCCGGGCGCGCTCTACGGCCTGCGCGCCATCCGCCGCCTCGCCGAGCACCTCGAAGTCCGGGTCGCCGGCGAACATGCCCCGGATGCCGTCGCGGACGATGGGGTGATCGTCGGCGATCAGCAGCCTGACCGGGGTCTCAGTCACGTACCACCGCCGGAACGCTCGCGGAGATCGCGGTGCCGGCCCCGGGCTCCGACTCGATCTCCAGCGTGCCCGCCAGCCGGCTCACCCGCTTGCGCATCGCCGTCAGACCGAAGCCGCCGCCGTCGCGGACACGCTCGGGGTCGAATCCTGCGCCATCGTCGCGGACGTCCAGGGTGACCACGTCCTCCATGTACGACAGGGTCAGACCGATCCGGGACGCGCCGGCGTGCTTGGCCGCGTTGGCCAAGGCCTCCTGCGCCGTGCGCAGCAGCGTCTCCTCCACCTCCGGATGCATGGGACGGACCGTACCAGTGACGGTGAAATCCGCGCGTACTCCGTTGAGTTCGCCCCAATGGGTCACGACGTCGTTCAGTGCCTGGGACAGCGGTGCCGCCTCCAGTTGGCCTGGGCCCACCGCGTGCACGGAGCGCCGGGCCTCGGCCAGGCTCTCCCGCGCCAGCCGGATCGCGTTGTCCACACGGCGGTGCCAGTCCTCGGCCTGCTTGGCCGCCTGAAGCTGAGTGATGATGCCGGTCAGGCCCTGGGCGAGGGTGTCGTGGATCTCAGCCGCCATGCGTTGCCGCTCGTCGAGTACGCCCGCCTCTCGGGCTTGGACCAGGAGCTGGGCATGCAGGCCCGCGTTCTCCCGCATGGCCTCCTCGAGCCGCGCCACCATCCGCTTGCGCTGGGCGCTCCGCTCGGCGGTGATCTCGCCGGCGAAGCTGAACAGGCCCACTGCCGCGACGATGGCGGCGGTGAAGAAGAGGTAGGTGAGGGTTGCGGACGTGGTGGGCTCGGGCAGGCCCCCACGGTAGGTCGCGACGCTGATCGCCGCCGTAGCGGTTAACCCGACAAAACGCCACTTCCCCTTCAGGTACTCCCAAGAGTGCAGATATCCGACGAAGGCAAAGAAGCTCGCGAACCACACGCCCTGCGTACAGAGCACGCCGATCAGCACCACCAGCCCGGCCACGTACACCGGGCCCCGCGGCGCCGACCGCATCCAGGCGGCGGCGAGCGCGGCCACGCCGCACGTGACCCACGGGTTGCTGCCGGTGAGCAGAGAGAGCACCATGGAGACCGCGAGCAGCACGTACGGAGCGGCCGCCAGCTGCCGCTCCAGCAGGTGCTCCCATCGGTCGAGCCGCCCGGTCATGCGTCACTCCCAGCGGAAGAACTTGGCCGCCGCGATGCTGATGACCAGGGCATAAGCAGCCATCACACCCATCAGCAAGGGGCTCGGAGCACTGCCCGCCCAGACATCCCGCAGGCTCTGCCCGAAAGCACCCAGCGGGGTGTACTCCCCGATGGCCGCCACGATATCGGGCATCTGCTGCATCGGCTGGATGAGCCCGGCGAGGTAGGCCATCGGGAAATACAGCAGCACCCCGATCCCGTTGGCGGCCCGGCCGTTCGGTGCCAGCGCCGCGATGAGCAGGCCGATGGCGAACATGCTCGCCGTACCCACAAGGAACACCAGCACACCGGACAGCACCCGGCTGGGCAGATGAGCGCCGAGGACGGTACCCGCGACCGCCATCAGCAGCCCGCACGCGGTCACCGCCAGGACCAACTGCAGGAGCAGCTGCACCGCCAGCAGATTCCCTGGGCGCACCGGCGTGGTGGACAACCTGCGCAGTATGCCCCGCTCGCGGTAGGTCGCCAGAGTGGTGGGCAGCAGGTACAGACTCACCAGCCCCACGGCGATGGCCAGCGCCATGGGCAGGAGCACGGTGTCACCCGGCTCGATCGAGCTGCCGAACACCACCAGGATGAACAACGGTATGAGCAGCGAGAACAGCGCCCCGGGCTCGCGGGTCAGCAGCTTGGTCTCGACAATGGCGAGTTTCATCATGATCTGCTTCCTCAGCCGAAGGACCGGCCGGTCAGGGCGGTGAACGCGTCTTCCAGAGTGCGCCTGTCAAGGCGGAGATCACTGACCAGGACCTGGTGGCGGGCCAGATGCGCGGTGACCGCCGTAGCGAAGTCACCCCTGCCCGAGACGACCACCCGGTCCCCCTCCCTGGACACGCCGGTCACCCCCGGCAGCCCTTCCAGGCCGACCATGTCCCCCGCCATCAGCGTGAACCGCATCTGGTGCTCTCCGCCGACCAGCCCGGCCGGGCTGTCGATCGCCACGACCTTGCCGTGGTTGAACACGGCGACGCGGTCGCACAGCTCCTCGACCTCGTCCATGAAGTGGCTGACCAACACCACGGTCACGCCGCTCGCCCGCACCTGCTTGATCAGCTCCCACGTGGCACGGCGGGCCTGCGGGTCCAGGCCCGTGGTGAGCTCGTCCAGGAAGGCCACCCGCGGGTTGCCCACCAACGCCAGCGCGATGAACAGGCGCTGCTTCTGACCGCCCGACAGCTTCCCGAAGCGGGCGTTGCGCTTGTCGGCCAGCCCCCATTCCTCCAGCAGTTCCCGCCAGTCACGGGGCTTGGCGTAGAAGGAGGCATACAGATCGAGCGCCTCCCATACCTTCAGGTTCTCCGGCAACTGGGTCTGCTGGAGCTGCACCCCGATCAGCTCACGAACCTTAGGCCCGTCCTGGACCGGGTCGAGCCCAAGGACCCTGATCAACCCACTATCCGGGCGCCGCAGGCCCTCCACAGACTCCACGGTGGTGGTCTTACCGGTGCCGTTCGGCCCGAGAATGCCGAAGATCTCGCCCTCCTCCACGGAGAACGACACGCCGTCCAGAACTGTCAGATCCGCGTACCTCTTGCGGAGGTCTGTGACTTCGATGACTGCCATGGCTCAAGCATCTTGTGCTCGCCCTCGCGGCGAATCGACCTGCCAGCCGTGATCGACCACGAATGATGCTGACCAGAAAACCCACCGAACGGTGGATACCGCTCTCCTTGCGAACCGCCGGCCGGCTCTGGGGACCTGCCAGATCCTGGAGAGGACGACTACTGGGGAAATATCGCTGAAGCTTCAGCACTCACCAATACCCAAGACGATCAGCGGGTGGCTGAAATCGAAAACGCCCCGGCACGGATGCTCGGGGCGTTTTGGCTGTTCAGGAGGGGTGGTCAGGGGCGGGGTCGAACCGCCGACCTTCCGCTTTTCAGGCGGCACAATCGCCCTGCCTTCGACCTGGAGACCGTGGCCAGAGGGTGGTGGACGGCGGCCGCCGGGTACCCACGGGCGACGCGGTCAGTAGCGGCTGAAGGGTGCCCACTCCCTGACAGCGTAGGACTCGGCGCGCCGCTCGATCTCCAGCGCGGATCGACCGCTGAAGTGGGCGGGCAGGACCAGCGCGGTGGTGTCGGCAGCCCAGTCGAGCAGGCGGCGTCTGGTCGCGCGGGCCTGGACCGGGTCCTCGCAGAAGCAACTGCCGTGGTGGTGGTGACGCAGTTGTAGCGGCGTGTGGATGATGTCGGCAGCGAACAAGGCCCGGTCGCCACTGGATTCCAGCTTGATCACCGCGTGGCCGGGCGTGTGCCCGGGAGCGGCCTCCAAACGCAGGTTGCCGTCGATGACGTAGGAGTCCTCCCACAGGTGCACCTGCCCGGCCGCGTGCACCGGGGTGATGCTGTCCTCAAAGGCATACTCGTTGATGCTGCCCGAGATGCCCGGATTGTTCTCCGGGTTCCAGTGATGGAAGTCGGCGGCGGGCATCAGATACGTGGCGTTCGGGAAGGTCGGCACCCACTCGTCCTCGACCAAGCGGGTGTTCCAGCCGACGTGGTCGAGGTGCAAATGAGTGTTGACGACCACGTCGACGTCCTCAGGCTGGACTCCGGCCACCGCGAGCCGGCCGAGGTAGTCCAGCTGCTGCCGGTGCCAGGGTTCGACCGCGGGACGGTTCTTGTCATTGCCGATCCCGGTGTCGATCAGGATGGTACGGCCCTCGCTGCGCAGCACCCAGGTCTGCATGGCGACGTGCACCACGTCGTCGTCGGAGCTCAGATGATCCGGGACGAGCAGGTCGCGGTGCTCCTGCCAGGCTTCCTCAGGGATGGTCGGGAAGAAGTCCCGCGCCGGCATGATCGGGCCGTGGATCTCCTCCACGCGGGTGACGGTGACGTCGCCGAGCTTGATCTCATGCATGGGTCGCTCCAATGGTGGCCAGGGTCAGGTTGGGGTCGGTGGCGGTGAGGTAGGCGGCGTTGAGCACGTAGAGGGTCCGACCGCGTACCGCCACCGAGGTGGGGTTCTGGAGTCCCTCGGTGAGAAGGGTCACGGCACGGCCGTCCGCGTCGATGCGCACGACCTTGTTCGGGGCGTTGAGGGCCGCGATGACCTGGTCGTCCCCGTTACCGGTGAAGGCGATGTCATCGATGCCGGCCAGGCCGGTGGCCTTGACCTGGACAGGACCGGGGCGGCCCTGCCTGATCGGAATTCGAAGCAGGGTGCCCCGGTCGAGATTCGTGGCCCAGATCGCGCCGTGCCGTACCTTGATGCCGTTGGCGCCGAGGAATCCGGCCGCGGCGAGTTCCGGTGCCGACGACCAGGTCCGGGCGGGGCCGCCGTGCAGCGGCACGGTGGAGATGGAGCCGAGGACCGAGTCGGTGAGGTAGAAGGTCTTCGCCTGTTCGTCGTAGGCCAGGCCGTTGGGCAGGCCGTTCCCCGGAAGCGCGGTGATGCGCTGCGGTTGCCGGCCGGGACGCAGCCGGTAAAGGCCGGTGGTCGCGGGGTCGCCGCTGGCGTACAGGAAATAGAGCGTGCCGTCGGCGGTGCGGACGATGCCGGTGGTCAGGGCGAACCCGAGGGCCGGTGCCCCGCCGTCAGCCGGGGCGGGAAGGGTCGCCAGGATCCGAATGGTGCCTTTCGGGCTGATCGCGGCGACCTGGCGGGCGGCGGCGAAGGTGACATAGGCCGTGCCGTCCGGGGCGAGGGCGATGTTCTCCGGCTGCTGGCCCTTGGTCAGGTCGAAGTGGACCGCTATCCGGGACGTCGCCGCGTCCGACGGGGATACGGTCGTCAGGCCGATTGCGGCGGCGATCGCGAAGGCGAGGAATCTGGTGCGCATACCTGGTCCTGTCTGAATGAGGGCGTGCGGCATCGGGCGCTCCGGTCGGAGCGCCTGGGGAATGCGGGGGTCAGCTGGTGATTCGGGTACGCCGGGACGCCTGCCCTGTCAGCACGCTATGGACGAGCAGCCTCATCGCGGAGTGCGAGGGCGAGCCGGGTTCGGTGGTAGCGACGACCACCGACTGGTCATCGGTGGTCCGCAGAGTCTGCTGGGTCACGCGCATGGCGCCCACCAGCGGGTGCCGCATCTCGTAGACCGTGTCGCCGCCGGTCTTGATGCGATGGTCGGCCCACATCGTGGCGAACTCTGGGCTCTTGACCGTCAGCTCTCCGACCAGCGCGGTCAGTAGCGGGTCGTCCGGATGGCGGCCGGAGGTCATGCGCAGGGTCGCCACGACGCCCCGGGCCTTTGCGGGCCAGTCAGCGTACAGGTCGCGGGTGTGCGCGTCCTGGAACACCAGGCGGGCCATATTGGGCCGCTGCCGGGGTGTGTCCGGGCTGTCCAGGGCCAGATGGCCGGCGTACAGGGCGTGGCCCGGCGTGTTCCATGTCAGCACGTCGCCGCGCCGGCCGAGCACCAGCACGGGCACGTCACCGAGCACCGCGACCAGTTGACGCGTCGCGGGGCTGACCCGTTCGGGCGCGGCACGGCGCACGGTGCTCCGGCGGCGGCCGGCGGCGGCCAGATCATGCAGGTGCCGACATTCCGCATCGTCCAGGCGCAGGGCCCGGGCCAGCGCGTCGAGCACGTCGGGCGAGGCGTTGGGCGCCTGGCCCTGCTCCAGCCGTGAGTAATACGACGCGCTCACACCGGCCAGCAGCGCCAGTTCCTCCCGACGCAGCCCGGGCACCCGACGCCGGTCACCGTAGGTGGCCACCCCCACGTCCTCGGGTCGCAGCTGAGAGCGCCTTGTCTGCAGGAACTCCCCGAGCTGTCGTCTGCTGTTCATGGCTCACAGTATTCGCGACCGATTCGCGGGCCAGCCACACTCTGCCAGGGGCAGGCACGGTCTCGATGATCAGGCCATCCCGTACACCCAGGCAACCGGCAACACAGCCAAGACAGGCTGGAACCCTTCAGCTCTTCGCAGAGATCCTGCCGCTGGGAACTCTCGTCGGCCGGCGCCTGCTGATATAGCGATCTGGACATCCGGCACACGGCCGTTTCGCTGCTCCTCGACCTGGGCGTGCCTCCGCACGTGGTTCGCGAGATCGTCGGCCACAGCGCCATAGAGGTCACAATGGACGTGTACGCGCATGCGTCCCTGGAAGAGAAGACGAAGGCGCTCAAGCGGCTCGGAAAAGAGATCGCTCAACGGTTGATGTAGCCGTTGATGTAAAAACCCCGGACCATGATTCATGGTCCGGGGTTTTTGCTGGTCACAGAGTGGTCAGGGGCGGGGTCGAACCGCCGACCTTCCGCTTTTCAGGCGGAACAACCACCCTGCTCCCCTGCCATAGACCGAGGTCAGAGGGTGGTGCACGGCTATCGCCGGATGCCCCTGGTGGCCGACGTTGCTGTCGCCGCTGCTGTCATGGCGAACCGTCGCCCTCTCACTTCCATCTCAATGGCTTGGAGTACGTCCGTGACCACGTGGTCGGCCTGGTGGTCGACGCCGGGCCAGGTGCCTCGGTCGACCCAGATCGTCCGGAGGCCTGCGGCGCGTCCGCTGGCGATGTCGGCGGTGAGGTTGTCGCCGATGACCCAACCGCCCCCGGCGAGAGTCATACCGCAGCGCTTGGCCGCGATCTCGAACAGGGCGACGTCAGGCTTGCGGATGCCTTCGACTCTCGACAGCGCGTAGGCGTCTACGGCCTCCGCCAACCCGGTCTGCTGAATCTTCCCAAGCTGGTTGTCGGCCATCCCGTTAGTCACGATCACCACGAGCCACCCGGAGCCCCGTAGCCAGACCAGTCCGTCCAGGACTGCGGGCCGACAGCGCACGAGGTGCGGCAGGCGCCTCCGATAGCGGCGCCACAACTCCTCGACCGAATCCGACAGAGAGAAGCGCCCACAGACCTTGGCGAAGAACACCTCACGGTGTGGAAAGCCGTCCCGGTCCAGAGCGACCAGCCAGTCAATCGTTTCGGACCCTAAGCCATGCTCGTCGGCGAACTCCTCGACCCATACCCGGAACGCCTCGTCAAGGTCCACAAGAGTGTTATCGAGGTCGAAGAGCGCGAGCCGTTGCACGGAACGATCCTTCGAGGCTTAGCGCCCGAGACTGCCCCATCGATCCCCCGCCGTGCTCCCTGCCCCTACGGATTAAAAGTCGTCCGAGGCCCGTCCATCGACGTCTACAGAAGTCACGAACGCCTGCTCAGAGCGCACGATCCTTGATCATCTTCCGTGGACGTCCATGAGCGTCGACTGACGTCGTTAGCACCAGCGTTAGCAAGGCCGTCCCGCGGCCGGCCTACCTCGTGCCCGCTCCGGCGGAACTGCTACGAGCATCGCTTCAGGAGAGCGGTTCCGACACTCAGCCATCAGAGGCGCTGACCTGTGCAAACTCGTAACAAGAAGGTCAACGTCCAAAAATCATTTCCGCGCATGCTCATGCTGGACGCTTGAGCCATGATGCCGCCGAAGCTGGCAGACTACCTGCCTCATGGCATAGCGAATCGTAGATGTTGTCGACACGCGATAGTGGAAGGGGCCTAGGATCCTTGCCGTGCGCAGGCTTACAGATGAAGAAGCAGTGGCTCACATGCGCAAGGGCGGCTTTGAACCGCTCGTGCCATATCCCGGTCGATCTGTTACGCCATGGCAGAGTCGCTGCTTAGCGCAGGGGCACATCACGTACCCAACGCTCAACAACGTGAAGGACAAGGGTACCGGCTGCGATAGTTGCCGCCTTGACAAGGTACGCGCTGCGTGGCTGGAGAAGGAAGCACCACGGGCAATCATTGACATGAAGAAAGAGGGCTTCATACCCGTTGCTCCATATCCAGGCTCGCGAGAGCGGTGGCCTTCGGTTCATACTGCGTGTGGGCAACTCCGACACCCAAGACTGGACAGCGTTCGACGGGGCCACGTGGGCTGCAAACCGTGCGCGATGCGTATCGTCGGTGATCGCATGCTCGCGGCCAACTCTGCCCAGGCGATCGCTGACATCATGGAAGTAGGCGTTGAGCCGACCGCTCCGTACCCGGGAACTGGGAAGGCATGGCCTGGCACCTGCCTAGTCTGTCTTGCTGAAGTAGCTCCCAGGTTGGGAAACATCCGTGCTGGTGGAGGACCCTGCCAGAAGTGCGCCGGAAACGCGCCTTTGGACCCCGAAGCAGCAGCGACTGAGATGCTCGCCGCAGGATTCGAACCCCAGGGGCCATACACAAATATGGGTTCCCCTTGGAAGTGCCTCTGTCTGGTATGTAAAACCGTTCAGAATCCTCGCCTGAAGCACGTGCGGAATGGAATCGGCTGCGCGAACTGCGTCGGACTGGCTCCCACTGATCCCGCTAAGGCCGCTGCGTATATGATGGAACGCGGCTTCATACCGTTGACCCCATTTCCAGGCTCGGTCAACAAGCCCTGGCTGTGCACGTGCAATGACTGCGGTCGCGAGATCAGGCCGCGCATGGCGAACCTGTACCGCCCTGGTCACGGTTGCCGCTTCTGTGCGACCGGCGGAATCGACTACGACGCACCCGCGCTGGTGTACGTGGTGCTGCACCGTCAACTCGGAGCCGTAAAAGTTGGCGTAACCGGCGCAGGCCTGCGGTACGACCGGATCCACGAACACCAGCGGCACGGCTGGGACGCTTACCGGTCACAGCTATTCGACACTGGGGAACTTGCTGAGCGAACCGAGCAGGCGGTGATCGCGCAGTTGCGGGCACGTGGCCTGCAACCATTCCTGTCTGCCACAGACATGCCACAGCGGGGGTGGACGGAGACATTCGCCCGCGGCGTCCTCCCAGAAGAAGAGATGTGGAAGCTCGTTCAGACAGTGGCGGAATGACCCCTGCTTCGCTAACGCAGGGCGAGCCTTGACGCCCTTACCCCAGCAGTTGAGCGTGCACAAGTCACTGATGACAGCTGACCACCAGCGCGAACTGTCAGGTCCCTTCACGGCTAATCGGCGGTCCGACGCGCCCATGCCGGCTGACCGCATGCCTCAGTGAGCCAGCCGCCTGGCGTAACGCCTCGCACGCTGGTTCCACCTCGTCCGCGTACACCCCCTCGGGATCAACGGCGAACGCGTGCTAATTGGGCGAACGCGTGCTAATTGTCAGTGCCCGCAGATATGTTCTGATCGCTGCCGATCTGCATGAACAGCCGTCAACTCATAGGTGGGGAAGGCATCGTGGCCCGGATCGATCCGTTAGCCAGAGCTCAAGCGATGAGGGATCGGGGAACCGACCCGCAGGTGTCGTATCCGGGGGCAGACAAGCCATGGCCGGGCATCTGCCAGACGTGCAAGCGAGAGACCCGGTCCTCGTACAGCAGCGTGATCACCAGGGGACAGGGTGCGTGCTTCTACTGCGGCCAGCGAAAGAGCTCCGCAAAGGCTGCGGAGAAGAGACGGGTAAGGCCTGAGGCGGCAGTGACCGTGATCCGGGCAGCTGGTGTCGAGCCGCTGGAAGACTTCCCCGGTACGCAGGTCACGTGGCGGTGTCGCTGCAACACCTGCGGCAAGGAAATCGACGTCTGGTACTCCAGCGTCGCCTACGCAGGCAACGGCGCGTGCTACTACTGCTCCGGCACCATGCGCCTTACCGACGAGGAAGCCCACGCCGAGATGCTGTCCCTGGGGCTGCAGCCACTCGTCACCTACCCCGGCTCCAACGTTGCCTGGCGCAGTCGGTGCCAGAGGTGCAAGAAGATCGTCGAACCGACGCTGTGTAATGCCAGGAAGACGGTGTACAAGTGCCGGTTCTGTGCGAGGGTCGCCACAGACCCCGAGACCGCTTTAGAGATCATGGAAGACGCAGGATTAACGCCACTTGTCCCCGTCCCCCTCAGCGTCAAGCTTCCCTGGCCGGCAAGGCACATCACCTGTGGTAAGCGCGTAGCCCCCACACTCGACAAGGTGACCCAGCGCAAACGCGCCCCCTGTCGTCACTGCGCCAAGTATGGCTTCCAGCCTAACCGCCCGGGTTACCTATACCTGCTCGTGAACAACGCCCTCGGCGCTGGAAAGATCGGCATCTGCAATGAGGGCACCAACCGGATAAGCGATCACGAACGTTATGGGTGGAGTCTCGTCGCACGGCAACTGCTGCCGGGGCACCTTGCTGTCGAGGCAGAGGGGCGAGTGCTCGACCGCTGGGCACTGCTGGACCTGCCTCTTGGCGCAGGCCGTCATGACATGCCGCAGGGCGGCTGGACTGAAACCGTTGCCTTAGTCGACCGCGACTTGGGCCACTTACGAGAGGACTACTCCTGGGCGCTGGAAGCTGTGGCCTGCGCCGGGAGCGTCTAGGCGCAGTGAACCGTTTGGGAGACGGCCCCATTCTGACTGTCCAGTCTCGTCCCTTGCCTGCTTCGGCAAGACAGCGACGCCAACGATGATCGGCCGTATAAGCCAGGCTTGTGCTGCTGACCACGCAGCGCATCCTGACTCATGTCTCCAGCAGAAATCTGGACCTGCTGGCCGTGGCGCAGTAACGTTCCAAGTTGCCATGGATGCCGATCACCTGGAAGCCATCCCTGCTCAGGACCCTGGGGACGCCTTCGAAGAGACTTGTTGGGGCCTGCTGCGTCGCCGCTATCCTCCCGAAAAGCTGGTCTATCTGCCGGCCGACATGGGAGGAGACTGCGGCATTGAAGGCTATTCCACAGACGGGATTGCCTACCAATGCTATGCCGACCGCGACTCGCTCACATTGCGTCATCGCACCGATAAGCAGAAGACAAAGCTTTATAATGATACAGCTAAACTCAAGACATACGCGTCGAGGTTAGAAGGAGTGCTGGACGGTCTGATTCTCGAGCATTATTTCCTGATGGTGCCCGAATATCATGCTGTCGAGTTGGTTGAATATGCCAACAAGCGAGCGCAGGCGGTGCGCGGCTACGGACTGAGCTTCATCGGCCAAAATTTCTCCATCAAAATAAAGACTCCTACTGATTATCCGGCGGAAGTCCGTGCGGCGCAGATTGATGCCTCCGCGAAAGCGATGGTCCCTTCACCTAAGGTAGCCGACGAGCAGGTATCTCTTTTCTCTACCGAGAAGCCACAGCTTGTTGGGGTGATGGAGAGAAAGCTGTCGGTGCTAGAAGAAGGCTCACCAGGTGCGAATATTGTGGTAGTGCGTGATCGGTTCATTCGCGCTTTCCTGGCAAAGGAGCAGGTGATGGAGGCGCTGCGCGAGTGGCCCGACACCTGGGAAGCCATTGAACTTCGACGCCAGTTGCGGCAGGACTATCTTGACCTTGAAAGTGAGCTCAGCGCTGAATCGCCAGATAGGCGAATGCTCAACCTAATCAAAGAGTATCAGGCTGATCTAGAGACCAACGTTGGAGGCATACGCCAGCCAGACGCCCAAACGTTGGCCTTGGGCCAGGTTGGTGAATGGCTAATGCGCTGCCCCTTGCGCTTCCGGACAGTATCATGAGCGCCTCATGGGATACGGATTTTTTTGAGATCCTTGATGTTCCGTTCGATTTCACGCGTCAACCAGACCCTATTCCTGCAACTTTGCGCCCAGAACGTCGAGTGCCACTCGCACTTCTCTTGGTAGCAAAGAGCCGCGGATCGGGCGCCAGCTGGAAGGCATTGCAGCTACTCAACTGGGCTGTCCGGGATCCGAACAATATGGACCTGCTAGTAGCACTCAGAAATAGCCAAGATATGCCGGAGCGCCCTCTAGTTCGCTTAGACCCTGCTCTAGATCGCGCTCTTGATCTCGCGGTTGGGCTTGAGTTACTCGAACAAAAGTCTTCTCGGGTTTTCCAGCTGACAGCATCCGGCAGAAGGGTGGTAGAGGATTTGAATAAGACTGAGATCTTTATTCGGGAGCGAGAACTCCTTGCCCTACTTCCTGGGAAGCTCACGCAAAAAGAGGTGCAGCGAGTGCTTGAGTGGCGGACAGCATGAGCCGACTACGGTTCCGGTATCTTCGGCTTAGAGCGGAAACCGGCAGGGGGCGCTTCGGCGCAGACATCCCAATGGCTGATGGCCTGATGGTTCTACGCGCAGACAACTCTCGTGGCAAGTCTACGGCAGTGCAAAGTTTCTTGTTTGCGCTTGGCCTTGAGCGCATGATTACAGCCCGTCCCGCACATTCACTTACCGCCGCTATGCGTGATCGACTAATCTACGATCAGAATACGAAAGGCGAGACTCCAGTTCTATCCTCATGGGTAAGCATCGAACTTGAGGGCCAGAACGACACTGTAGCGACTATCACTCGTTGGGTTAAGCACGATGAGATCGGCTCAGGTCTTGTGCGAGTTGCGCACGGGCCGGCGCTTTCCGCTCCCGGGCAATACGAGATGCAGGATTACTACGTCGGTCGGGCCGGTGCAGCGGCTAACCCCCGAGGCTTTCATCACTGGCTGGCGTCCTTTATTGGATGGGAATTACCCGAACTACCAGCCACAGACGGCCGCGTGTCACCCCTGTATATGGAGCAGGTCTTCCCTCTCCTGTTTGTGGAGCAGCGCCGAGGCTGGGGTGGCATACAAGCTCAGATGCCTTACTTCTCTGGAGTCTCCGATGTTCGTCGGCGCTCCATCGAATTCCTACTTGATCTGGATGTAGGAAAGCTCGAAGCAGAACGCCTACGTCTTCGGAGTCGTGAAACCCAGTTGCAGAATGGCTGGAAGGCGACAGTAAAAGCCTTCAAGGATGCCATACGAGGGCAAGGGCTTATCACTATCGGACTACCAGAAACGCTGACGGTAGCATGGCCTCCCCAAGAGCCTCCGATGGTTGCTGAGAGCCGTGATTCGAATTGGATTGGGCTTGATGATCTCCTCATAGAATTGAGGCAGGAGCATCGTCGTCTTGAATCGGCAGTGCTCCCACGCGTCCGGGACGACGAGTCTGAATCTGAAGACCGACTGACCGCAGCGCTCGAGGAGGCTGATGCACTCCGTGAAGCTAGTGCCTTGCTGCGTGAAGAAATCCTGCGTGAGCAGACTGAGTTGCACTCATTGCAAGACCGGCTAGAAGCCCTACGGGAAGATCTACGTCAGCACCAAGACATCATCACATTGCAGCGCTTGGGTTCTGAAGACCTTGAGCGCTTGCACGGCGACTGTCCAGTCTGCCACCAACAGTTGCCAACCTCTCTTCTAATCACCCCAACCCCCGTTAGGACCCTATCTGCACAAGATACAGCAGCTTACATCAAGCAACAGATTGAACTGTTTGAAGTCATGGAGCGCGACACTCGGCGAACATTGGAAGCAAAAACGGAACGCTGGGCAGCTATCCGGGCACAATCGGCTGATCTCCGGTCACAGATACGAGCGCTTAGGACGACGCTCAGCACACCTAACGGAACGCCATCGGTGGAGGCAATAACTCGTCAGGTGCGACTCCGCGAGCGTATTGATCGTTATGAGTCAGTTCGAGAGCGCTTCTATGGACTTATGGGCGAGCTTGAACGCTTAGGGCAAGACGGGCGATCTGTCCGTGCAGCTCTAGGGGATTTACCTAGTGAACGACTATCACCGAGGGACCGCGAAAAACTCAATTTATTGGAAAGATCGTTCGTCGATCAACTACGCTCCTACGACTTCGGATCATTCTCGGACGAGAGATTGCGTATATCTCCCGTCGACTACTTGCCTCGGCGAGAAGAATTTGACTTACAGGCCGACATCTCTGCTTCGGACTCGATCCGCGTTATTTGGGCCTATCTCCTCGGACTTCTAGAAATATCAAAGCGGTTGGCCACCAATCACCCACTACTGCTTGTACTAGACGAGCCGCGCCAGCAGAGTGCTAAGGAAATCTCGTTCCGGGCTTTGTTGCAGCGTGCCGCACAAGATTCGGTGGATCACCAAATCGTATTCGCTACATCTGAGGACTTAGGGTCGTTAAATCGTATGCTAGATGGACTACCACATCGCTTACACGCCATCGACGGGTACGTGCTCAAGCCGGTAGTAGACTGATGTGTCTTGCGAGTACTCCGGAGCTGCAACCGCCTCCCGGAGGCCTGGATTGGCCGTCAGGCCGCATGTTCTTTCCCCGAGCGGACAGCCGCACATCACCAAGGCATGGTCCCCGGCCAGCAGAATGCACAGGTGCACCGTGGTCGCTCGGCGGGCCGGGGCGATGCCCCGGACCTTCGATCGCCCTCAACCCTGTGCGGTGACCAGCCTCGGCGCGATCGGAACCTATATCTGCGTGATGGCCCACCCCTAACTCAGCCACGATGACGGGAACTTACTGGAAAACCATCCGAGCACGATGTTGTTCTCGACATGCCGTAGTGCAGTGATCTCCGTGACGGTGGCCAGCGGGACGGGTTGCAGGTGGCCGGCTCTCAGTTGGCATGACGGGGACCGCAGGGAGCGACTCACCGTCTTACTGGCTGCTTCTGTCGGCCCTCGGGCGCGCCGGGCGGTGCGTGCCCGGACCGGCCGAAGAGCCGCAGCCGGGCACGCTTGCCGACCGGCGCGCCCAGCGGGCCGCGCAGCGGGCCGCCTTTAAAGGCGTAGAGAAAGTTCTCATCGAGCGGGCTCCGTCGACATGGTGCCGGCCTGCCACGGTCGCGGGCGACAAGATGGGCCCGTCCGTAGCAAGTAGTCGGTCCCTAACCCGGCAGAAAGCCCAACTGGGCCAGGTCGTAGCGGCGGGCCAGGGCACGTCCACGTCATGCTGCAAACTCCCACATCTGAGGTGATGTACTCCGGATGTGGAGCAAAGCCAACCTTCCAGAGCCGCAGCACCTCGGACAGTTCCCAGGCGACAACCTCGGACGCTTCGTCGTCCAGGGTGTACTTCAAATGAACGGCATGCGCGCGGCGTAGAGTGCAGGCATGGCGAGCTGTTTGAACTGCGGCGACAGGTTCAGTGTCCCAGCCGCGCGAACCGCGTACAACGACGTGCTCGACGGAGAAGGCGACTACGACACAGACCATGGCGGAGACCTCTGTTTTGACTGCGCCATACCGCCGGAGATTGGCTCGGCCATGGACCATGGCCGCGCGATCATGATGATGAACGGAGACGAAGACTACGACGAAGACCACGTCGAGAAATATCTGTGAGCGCTTGGCCGCGCCGCGGTAGTTCAGCCGAAGCGCATGTTCGCGCGGTTGATATGGGGCACGCCCAGACCCAGACCGAACGGGCTGCTGTCGCGCTGGCGGTGCGGGCTTCGGTTCTTCGAGTTCGTTCAGGCCGACTACGAGCAGGCAGTCAGAAGGGGCATTGAGGGCCTAAGCAACTAGGGCGCGAACGCCCGGACATGCCGCTGACCGCGCTCTCTTGCCGATGAGAGTGTGTGCTTGGACAAGTACCCCGAGCCCGGCGCCCATTCGTCGGCGCGTTCCGGAACCATCAAGGCTGCTGGAAGCCATCGATGTATCGTCTGCGCAGCGCGTCTGTGACGCTACCAAGGCGACGGGACAGTCCAGTAGTCAGCATGGATCTCGTTCCATCGCAACGACCACAGCGGCGTACACGCGTCAGGTGTCGTTCGCGCGACGAGTGGATTCTCGATAGCCGTTAGGTATTCCATGACCTGTTCCCAGGCTCCTTCTGTGATGATCTCCACCGCACATTGTCTGCATTGCCGTTCCGCACAGTTACGGTTTCCGGTGAGTTTCTGCCGAAGATGATTGAACGCATCATTCGGGAAGTCGGCACGGACCAGGTACCAGTGGCCGGTTCGGTCCTCGTCGAGGAGGCCTGCCGCGACGGGTACCTGCTGCGGTAAGTAGAGCCGACCGTCGTTAAAGCGGACCAGCAGGTGGCGATCCAGAGGATCGATGGTGTCGGGCTCCGGCCGTTCGGCGGTGAACCAGGCGAGGGCATCGGACCAAGCGCCAGGTCCCCAGAGCCACTCTGTCGGATAGACGGTTGTCTCGAAGCGGGCATCGAACCGGTCGAGCCAAGGGTCGTATGGCACGGCCAGGGCGATCAGGTAAGTGAACTCGTCCAGGTCAAGATTCGGTGGGGTACGAAAGAGTTGCTCGGCGGGTCCAATGATGATTCGGCGAGTGGGGTCCCAACCGATGATGAAGGGACTGCGTCCCAGCGGTGCGGGATGCAGTCGTCCATCTCGCGTCGGGACACCCCACAGTTGGTTGATGATCTCAGCGAGGTCTCGGATGGCTCGCGTCGACTCCACGGGCGCGAGTAGGTAGTAGCCGGCATGATGGGCCACACGATTGCGGAATTCGACGATCAGTTTGTGGGCAAATCGGGCATAGGCCCCGTTGAGCAGACCCTCCTCGCGAGCCCATGCGAGAAGTCCCGTCAGCATGCCGTCGAACTTCACTAGGCGGGAGGTCCGGCGTGTCCGCACCCGCCAAGGGGGCGGCTTTGGCCCCTGGGACCGCCGCCTGCGCCGCGGCCTGCGCCGCCCAAGTTCATCGCGAAGGTCCTCAACTGAGGTGAATGTGAGCTGGTGTTCCGTGTCATTGTCATCGACGAAGGTGGCGGTTCCGCCGAAATATTCGACGAACCGTTCCCGGAGCGCGTACTCCAGCACTAGTTGCGCCTGATCATGGGCCACGGTGAACATCTCGTAGTCGAGGACGCCGTAGCTGTGGACTTTCCGGACGCGCTCGAAGCTCTTACGGACCGGTTCAGGGATCAGATCCACAAGATCGGCTGAGGCGACGAGCTCCTGCTGGTAGGCAGCGGCGTCCTCCGGCTTCATCAATCCACCCAGCCCCAGTGGAGTAAACCCCAGAGTCCTCTCGTCAGGCGCCTGCAGCTCTTCAAGCGATCTGATCTCCATCAGGACCTTCCGTCTGTGAGCAAAGCCCTTCAGGATAGACCTTGTCGAGCTATCGGAGGGGGCGGCCGGACATCCTCTTCTGCCGCAAGTCGCACACCCGGCACGACTACGGGTTGATCATGTCAACCCTCAACCGAGGCTGCAGAGTCAAGCATCAACCCAAGCAGGAGGGACTGTACGGTCTTCGGCTCTGTCTTCTTCTCTTTCGGCTCTGTCGCAGATTCGGTGGTGACGGAAGGTTCTACTGCCTCACAGTGAGTCATGCTTGATCTTGACGTGCTTGTGAGTGCAGTGTTCTCGGGGTTGTCGCCGCTGGTGGTGAACGACGTGCAGGACGAGGGTGAGCGAATCCGGGTGCTTGCGCGAACCCCGGACTGGGCGGTCGCCTGTTCGGGGTGCGGGGTTGAGACAACCCGCGTGCACGGCTATCACGACCGGACCGTTGCCGATGTCCCGGTCGATGCACGCCGTGTGCTGGTGGTGGTGAGGGTTCGCCGTCTGGTCTGCCCGACTCGCGGTTGCCGTCAGACCTTCCGCGAACAACTGCCTGACGTACTGGAGCGTTACCAGCGGCGCACCACACGTCTGACCTCGCAGATCGGTGCGGTGGTCCGCGAACTGGCTGGACGGGCCGGTGTGCGTGCCTTATCCGCGCTGGCGGTTGACCTGTCCCGGCACACCGCGCTGCGCCTTCTGCTGCGCTTTCCCTCGCTCCAACCTCGGGTGCCTCGTGTGCTGGGGGTGGATGACTTCGCACTGCGCCGGCGGCACCGCTACGCCACTGTGCTGATCGACGCCCAGACGCGCGAGCGCATCGACGTTCTGCCTGGCCGCACCGCCGACGTGCTAGAGGCTTGGCTGCGTGCTCATCCCGGGTGCAGGTGGTGTGCCGGGACGGCTCAGGCGCCTACGCCGAAGCGGTGCGCCGGGCGCTGCCGGACGCGATCCAGGTCACTGATCGCTGGCACCTGTGGCACAACCTCGGCGAGGCCGTCCTGAAAGAAGTAGCCGGACACAGTGCCTGCTGGGCCAAGGCCGGGCCACCAATACAAGATGGGAAACGCGCGCAGACCACCCGCGAGCGCTGGCATCAGGTCCACGACCTACTCGGCAAGGGCGTCGGGCTGCTGGAATGCGCCCGCCGACTGAACGTGTCCCTCAACACGGTCAAACGCTACGCCCGTGTGGAGGAACCGATGCGCCTGCAGCGGGCTCCGCAGTACCGCTCTACCCTCGTCGATCCCTACCGCGACCACCTGCGGCACCGCCGTGCCGACGACCCGCCGTCCCCGTCCTGCACCTGTTCAACGAGATCAAGGCCCTCGGCTACACGGGCAGCTTCAACCTTCTCTACCGCTATATCACCCAAGGGCGGGTCGAAGCCGACCGTCTGCCCATTTCCCCACGCCGCCTGGCCCGCCTCCTGCTCACCCGGCCCGACAACCTGAAAGACGAGCACCGGTGCCTCTTGGACGACCTCACCACCGCCTGCCCGCAGATGATCGACCTGGCCGAACTCGTCCGCGGTTTCGCCGACCTGCTCCGGCCGCGCCAGGGCAACGCCGAGCGTCTTGACGCATGGATCATCACCGCCCGAACCTGCGATCTGCCTCACCTGCACGCCTTCATCCGCGGCCTTGACCAGGACCGCGACGCCGTCCACGCGGCCATCACCCTGCCGTTCCACAACGGTGGCACCGAAGGCGTGAACACCAAAACCAAGCGAATCATGCGCCAGATGCACGGCCGGGCCGGCTTCGCGCTGCTCCGCCACCGAATCCTGTTGGGCTAACGCTCCGTCACCACCGAAAGAGAGACAGAGCCGATCACTGGACAGACCCGGCGACTACCTGAACTACTGGCTCAAGCACATCGTCAAAGAAGAACGGCGTCCGAAGACGTACCAGGGCTATGAGAGCGTCGTCCGTCTCCACCTGGTGCCCGTCTCGGTAGCCGGCGGCTGAACAAGCTCAACGCTCAGGATGTTCGCCTCTTCGTCACCCGCACTCGCACCGAGTGTCAGTGCTGTAAGCATGGTTGGGACGCCTCCCGCGAGGTGCCCGTCTGCTGTGCTGCCAAGAAGGGCCAGTGCTGCGAGTCGCGGCTGTCGACCCGGATGGTTCAGTCGGTCCATGCCGTACTTCGGAACGCCTTGGAGTGCGCCGTCCGGGAAGAGATCATCCCCCGGAACGCGGCCAAGCTGGTGAAAGTCCCCGTGCCGAAGTACAAGGTGAACCGTGGTCTCACCGTGCCCCAGGCCCGTGCGGTGCTCAAGGCCGCTCGGGAACATCGGCTCTACGCTCTGTACGTCCTGGCGCTCTGCCTCGGCCTGCGACGCGGCGAACTGCTCGGGCTCCGCTGGGAAGATGTCGACCTCGACGGCGGCACGTTGGAAGTCGTGCAGACCCTTCAGCGTGTCGCCGGCCGCCTTCAGTTCGTCCGGCCGAAGACGGAGGACTCAGCGCGTACCGTCCCCTTGCCCTCGATCTGCGTGGAAGCGCTCCGAGAGCACCGTAAGCGTCAGTTCGCCGAACGGTCGGACCGCTGGCAGGAATGGGAAGAACACGGCCTCGTCTTCCCCTCTCGCCGCGGGACCCCCATGGAACCGGACAACCTTCGGCGAAGCTGGGGAGCGATCCGCAAGACGGCCGGTCTCGGTGAGATGAGGTTTCACGACCTCCGACACACCTGTGTGACGCTCCTGCTCAACCTCGGCGTCCCGCCCCAGGTCGTCCGCGACATCGTCGGCCACAGCGACATCGAGGTCACCATGACGATCTACGCTCACGCATCGCTCGACGACAAGCGCACCGCCCTGCGCAAGCTGGGAGATGCCCTCGGATAGCCGAGCCCTTTTCACAGCTGGTCAGCACGCTCGGTGACGCAGTTACCGAGCGTGCTTCCATTTGATCCGATCGCGGAGAACAGGAACGTAGTCGAACCCCCGACTTTCCAGCTGCCCCGCGACCCACTGGGCAGCACGATCGTCGGGATCGAGTTCCCGTAGGTGGAATCGGAGGCTCTCGACGGCCTTCCGCTCGCGGGCCTTGCGCCTCTTGGGCAGAAAATCGCCTGGCAGGTTGTGACACACGTTGGCGATCATGCGCATGTGCTCCAGATGCCTCAGTGCTGTATCGGTCTCCCCATCAGCCAACGCGCGCTCCGCCAGGTGACTGACGGCACGAATCTCTATGAACGCCTTGGCCATCAAGCCCCTAACAGCCTCCTGCGCCGAACCACGTTCCAAGCCAGCGGGCCGGTCACGCGCTGTCCGCAGGTCTTCCGAGAACGTGTAGCAGGAGCAGTGGCCTTCGCGCTCTTCAACGCAGCGCGGGTGCTTGCAACTGTGGTCGTGTCGGTGATCTCGGGACCACACATGGAAGTCCCGCCTTATGCCCCTGGCGCGCCAGACCGTCTGATACTCCTCCCACCGTGACAGCGTCTTGGGAAGCTGCTGGAAACGCTGCATCGGTACAGACCTGTTAAGACCGCTCTTGATGAGCGCACCGTCGTTCATCCTGAGCACCATGGCCGCACAGATACAGCCTTCTACGGCCACATCCCACGACCTACGTGGCCAAGGGATCACGTAGTGTGTTCCGCCTGGAGCAAGGTGGGCAGCCAGAAAATCGCTGGCCTGCGGCTTGGTGGAGCGTGAGGTCTCACGCAGCAGCTCGATCATCGTGGCCGTGTCGACGGCACGAACCGTCCGAAGCGCCCTGGGCAACACAGTGCCGTGGTCCGAATCATTCGCCACAGGCCAAGGAAGTAACCACACGAACATCAGCGTGCCATGGTCAACGCTGCAGCGGAGGCGGCGCCGTTGCTGTCAGCGTTGCTGTCACAGACGCGAAAACGCCCCGGAGCGATAGTCGCTACGGGGCATTCTTGCTGGTCAGATGTGGTGGTCAGGGGCGGGGTCGAACCGCCGACCTTCCGCTTTTCAGGCGGACGCTCGTACCAACTGAGCTACCTGACCCGGCGGTGAGATGACACCTACCAGAGCGGTCCTGACGGGACTTGAACCCGCGACCTCCACCTTGACAGGGTGGCGAGCACTCCAAACTGCTCTACAGGACCTTGCTTGTCGCCGGGAGCTTGTGGCTCTCGGCCTTTGCGCTCGCTTAGCTTACCAGCTCTTCGGAGATCTTCTGACCTCCGTCCTGCTGGCGAGCCTGAGCTCGCGCGTGCCCCCAACGGGATTCGAACCCGTGCCGCCGCCTTGAAAGGGCGGTGTCCTAGGCCGCTAGACGATGGGGGCTCAGGACTTTCGTCCTGGATCCGTGACGTCTTCCGTCGGGGACTTCTGAAGCATAGGGGACTCGGGCCCCCGATGCCAAAGCGGTCACCGCCTGGAAGGTGTCGGGCTGGAGTCGTCCTCCCCCGTTGGCGACGGGGCGGCGGAAGGCTCCGGAGAAATTGTACGACCGGGGTCGGCCTCGATGTGACGTTGAATCTGTACCCACTGCTCGCCGAGGCCCCCGAGTGTGACGTCGTCCCAGGCCTGGAGGCGATGCGTGCTCCGGTCGAAGTACAGCACCGACGCCTGGATGGGCGTGGGCTCGTCGTGTTCCAGGCCCCGCAGACCGGCGCTCCCTGTGGAGCCCTGGATCATGACGCGGGTGCCGGACGGGAGCATCTCGGTGGACCGCTCATGGACGTGCCCGGCCAGGACGAGGGGTGTGGCCCCGGTGAACGCCCGTCCGATGGTCGGGTCGTGGACGGCGACCACGTCGACGGGGATCTTCTTGGCCGGCTTGTCGGCCGCGCCCACCGGGGAGGAGGCCGACGGGGACGCCGAAGGAGTCGTGGTGGCGCTGGGAGAGGATCGGGCAGGCGGTTTGGCGGCCGCGCGTGCGGGCTTTCTGCCCGCTTTGACGCCCTCCGCGGAGGGCGTCACCCGCGCGGCGTGGGTGCGTCCGAGGTCGGCGAGCGTCTCGGGGTCTGAGTCGACCTCCACCGACTTGTCGGGGGTGAACCTCGGGTCACCCACCCCGTAGATGCGCAGCCCCTCCACGGTCTTCTCGCGGCCGTCCAGGACGACGGCGTTCTTCTGCCGTCCCACGGCCTCCTGCGTGGCGATCGAGTCGTGGTTGCCACGCACGTAGACGTACGGGATCCCCAGCTTGCCGATCTCCTCGACGAACCTGTTCTCTGCCTTGGTCCCGTGGTCGGCGATGTCTCCGGTGTCGACCACCATATTGATCTTGAACTGGTCCTTCAGCGAGTGGATCGTGCTCCAGGCCACCGGGTTGAGGTGGATGTCGGACACATGGAGAACGCGCAGTGTGTTCGGATCCGGCGAGTAGACGGGCAGGCTCGCCCCCGCCTGGTAGAGCTGGGAGACGTTCGTGACCAGCTTGGCGAGTTGCCCCTGGTACTCCGAGAAGCGCGTCACGATCGACTCGGCGCTGCCGATCAGGGACGGCACACCGGTGAGCAGGCCGGTGTACCGCGGCTCGGCGATGGATCGCGGGTTGAAGGTCAGCACCGACAGCAGGGCGACGAGCCCGATCGCCATGATGCCGCCGAGCCCCGTCCACAGCGCGCTGCGCCATCGCCGGAAGACGATGAGCCCGGCCAGCGCCGCCCCGGCGACCGCCCACAGCGCCGCCCTGATGAGCAGCTCGCGCAGGCCGGCCAGGAGATCGGCCTCGATCAGGCCCGGCAGCGTCTCGGCCCAGCGCGGGCTCTCCAGGAGCCGCTGGGCGACGTCCGCGTGGATGCCGTCGAGGCTGAGAGCGAGCTGTACGGGACCGTGGTGGGAGTCGAACCGCAGAGTGCCCAGCGGCCGCACGTCCAGCACGGTCTGGCCACCCCAGGACGGCCGGAGGGTCATGCCGATCTCCGCGGGCCCCACCGCCGTACGCACGTGAGCGCCCATGGAGAGCCCGAGCCATGCTCCGGCCAGCGCGACGATGCCGATCAGCAGGGCGTTGCCGCTCCAGCGGACGCCACGGCGCGCCGCCAGCCCCTGGGCGATCCCTTTCCAGCGCATCGAATTCATCGCCCCTTGCCTACCCGATAATCCCGCACATCTCATAGCGGCGCGGTGTCAGCTCGCGTGTCGGTGGCGGTCAAGACGGTTCATCCTGGGTTCGCACGCATGTCGCGCCGCGATGAGTACGTGGCGCCTCCCGGTCAATGACACGATTGACCGGTGGTGGAGGTTTCGCGGGAGAAGTTCGAGGAACTGGTCGCCGAGGCGCTGGACACGATCCCGCCCGAACTGGCCCAGGTCATGGAGAACGTGGTCATGGTGGTCGTGGACGACCCGCCGGAGCCCGGCCTGCTCGGGCTGTACACCGGTATCCCGCTCACCGAGCGAGGCGACTGGTACGTGGGCGTGCTTCCCGACCGCATCGAGATCTATCGCAACCCGATCTGCGAGATCTGCGACACGGAGGACGAGGTCGTCGAGGAGGTACAGATCACGGTGATTCATGAGATCGCCCACCATTTCGGGATCGACGATGATCGCCTCCACGAACTGGGCTGGTAGGCCGCCATAGCTCCTGTTCGACGCGCCTTTCCGAGAAGCTCGGCCGGCCTCGTTCAGCGGTGGCGTAGGGCGCAGAGGTCCCATCGCCAGAGCGGGTGGGTCGGCGCCATCCGGGCGTGATCCTGCACAGCAGTGCCTGAAAAGACGCTCGCGCCGACGAGGTTCGGCCAACCACGCGCGGACCCGGCACGGTGCGTGACATACTGAACACGGACTGTCAGGAAAGGCATAGTGAGCCCACCGGAGTCATATGGCGGCCACACGGCCAGGCCGGCTGCCCGGGCGGCACCGCCGCTCGTTCGAAAGCCAGGCGACGTACAGCGAGGTCATCGCCATTGGCGAGTTCCGAGCCTTGTGGGCCGGTCAATGTCTGTCCTTGCTCGGGGACCAACTCGCCCAGGTGGCGCTCGCGCTCCTCGTCTTCGACCGGACGGGTTCTCCGCTCGCCACCGCCGCCGTCTACGCCCTGACCTACCTGCCCCCGATCATCGGTGGCCCGGTGCTGGCCGGACTCGCCGATCGGTACGCGCGCCGCACGGTCATGGTCGTGTGCGACCTGGTCCGGGCGATCCTGGTCGGCCTCATGGCCGTGCCGAGCATGCCGTTCCCTGTGCTGTGCGTCCTGGTGTTCTGCGTCGTGCTGCTCAGCTCGCCGTTCACCGCGGCCCGCGCGGCGCTGCTGCCGGAGATCCTCGACGGCGACCGGTACGTCGCGGGCTCCGCCCTGCAGAACATGACGAACCAGGCCGTGCAGATGCTGGGCTTCGCGGCGGGAGCGGGGGTCATCGCGGCGATCGGCGCCTACCAGGGGCTCGCGCTGGACGCGGTCACCTTCCTCGCCTCGGCGCTGATCCTCGCCGTCTGGGTGCGCAGGCGTCCCCCTCCGGCGCCCGAGAACGGCGTCCACGCCTCCATGTGGGCCACGACCAAGGCGGGGACCCGGCTGGTCTTCGGTGACCGGCGGCTGCGCACTCTGGTGTTGTTCGCGTGGCTCTGCGGCTTCTACGTGCTTCCCGAGGGCATCGCCGTGCCGTACGCCGCGACGCTGGGCGGCGACGCGCGCGAGGTCACGTTGATCACCGGCCTGCTGATGGCGGCCATGCCCACCGGAACGGTGATCGGAGCCTTCCTGTTCAGCCGGTTCGTACCACCGGCGGGGCGGCTGCGGTCGATGGGATGGCTGGCCATGCTCAGCTGCGCGCCCCTCATCGGGTGTGCGCTGCGGCCTCCACTGGCCGTCGTCCTCGGCCTGTGGATCCTCGCGGGAGTGGGCGGGGCGTACCAACTCGCCGCCAACACCGCCTTCGTCCAGTGTGTGCCGCCCGGCCGCCGCGGCCAGGCGTTCGGGTTGGTGCAGTCGGGCCTGCTCGCCGCTCAGGGCGCCGGCATCCTCGTCGGAGGCGCCGCCGCCCAGGTGCTCGGTCCAGAGCCGGTGGTCGCCCTCGCGGGGGCGGCCGGGCTGTGCGTCGCCGCACTGCTCGCCGTGCTCTGGACCGAAACTCGTCACGAGATCATCGCCAGGGTCCGCGCCCAGGTGTCCTAGACGTTCGCCGGCGGCTCGTCCACGGGCGACTGCGGCCGGTTCCCGGACGTGGGCGACTGGGGCTGAGCGGGGGGCGCGTAGGGCGACTGGTAGGCGCCGTCGGCGGGACGCCCGTCCTGCGGGGCCTGCCAGGCACCCTGGTCGCCGTAGGGGGACGGACCGTTCTGCGGCGCCTTCGACTGCCAGTGCGAGGAGACCTGGTGCCAGGCGGAACCGCTGTCGTTCTTCTGCTTGTTGATCAGGTCCTGGACGATGGAGCCGCTCTTGCCCTCTTGCGGGATCAGCAGCCAGGCGACGGCGTAGATCCCCACGCCGAGGCCACCGAAGAAGGTGGCGACGGCGAGCGCGAGCCGCAGGATGTTGGCGTCGACGCCGATGAATTCGGCCGCGCCGGAGCACACGCCGGCGATGATCCTGCCCTGGCGGGTGCGACGGAGTTCCTTCGTGGGGTGACCGTGGAGGTTCATCTCGTTCATGCCTTCAGACTGCCCCGAGGCTCCTTCTCCGCACATCGGGATTCCCCCTGGCCGGACCCTGGTGACGCCCTGAAGCCGAACGGCGAGAACCCGCTGCTTGAGCCGTACCCTGAGAGGGCACCACCCGTAGTGGAGTCGGGGTCGCCCTGACGCGGCCCTTGCGCCTCACGAGAGGTGATAGGCAGTCGCGCGAGGCGCGGTACGCTCAGTACTCTGCATTCCATCCGGGCCGCTAGCTCAATGGCAGAGCTGCGGACTTTTAATCCGTAGGTTCAGGGTTCGAGTCCCTGGCGGCCCACCTGCGAAAACAGGCGTGTTGGGCCTTGCTTCGGCCCGCAGTACAGTCATCCGCTACAGCCAGCAGGGCCGGACCCCGTCTTGGGAGTCCGGCCTTTATGCTTCCGGCACCCATCCGACTGGCTCCTTGGCGTCCACATCGACGGCCTCTCGTCCGGCCTCCGGCAGGACGTGCGCATAGGTGTGCGTCCTCTGCTCGATGCCTCGAAGGACAGCGCCTGCGAGTCCGGCCCGGCAGGGGGTCGGGAGAGAGTGGGCGCCGGGACGGTCGGTCCCTTTTGCTGGGCTTCGGCTGTTCCTGCTCGAAGCGCCGCCGCTTCGTCAGATCAGCAGCAGGGTCTTACCTATGGCGGTGCGGTTCTCGATCGCCGCGTGTGCGTCGGCGGCGCGTTCCAGGGGGAAGGTCTGCCCGATGATCGGCCGGACGAGGCCGGCGGCGGCGTGGGACATCATCTGCTCCGCCCACCGCACCAGGTTCGGCCTGAAATCGAAGAGTTGCTCAATGCCGATCACGTCCACGCCCTTCGACCGTGCCTCCGCAGGATCGATGAGGGTGACCTCGCCGCTTGAGGCGCCGTGCACCGAGAACCGGCCACCGCGGGCCGTCACCTCGAACGCGGCCCGCCCGATCGGTCCGCCGACGCCGTCGAACACCACATCCGGTCCCGCGCCGCCGGTCGCTTCGAGCACTCGCCTGGTCCAGGCGGGTTCGGTGTAGTCGACCGCGGCCTCAGCGCCCAGTTCACGAATGACCTCAAGCTTGTGTGCTCCGCGGGCGGCTCCGATGACCCGAGCGCCCGCTGCGACGGCGAGTTGCACCAGCAGACTGCCGACGCCACCGGCGGCCGCTTCGACCAGGACCCACTCGCCCGCGCGGATGGCGGCCTTCTCGGCCAGTCCCTGCGCGGTGCTGCCATCGCTGTGCAGCGCGACCGCTTCCGGCAGGCCCAGTCCGTCCGGGACCGGGAACAGGTCTTCTACCGCGGCCACCGCCCGCTCGGCGAAACCGCCGGTCTCTCCGGTACCGGCGAGGACGCGCCGCCCCAGCCAGGCCGGATCCACCTGCGTCCCGGCCGATCTCACCCGTCCGGCCACCAGACCGCCCGGCACATAGGGCAGTGACGGCATGGAATGCCATTTGTCGATGCCACGCCTGATCTGTGTTTCGACGAACGTTATGCCGGCGACCGCCACATCGACCACGACCTGGCCCTCCCCGGCCACCGGATCCGGCGCCTCACCCGGCACCAGCACCTGCGGACCCCCGAACCGGACCACCCGAACCACCCGCATGCCGCCCGACTCCCATCAGGTCGCTGACGTGAACCCCGAGCATGCAACTTCAAGCAGGCTTGAGGTCAAGGCGCCGGGGTTCAGCCGGGCGGAAGTCGCACGGCAGGGGCTTTGCACGGTCACCCGTAGGAGATGGATTCCTGAGGAGCGCGCCGGATGTGAACGTGTCCGTCGTTGGGGAAGGGCGGTCGAGCGGGAACGATCTCGGCCAAGCCGTACCCGCACTTTTGCGCCACTCGGCAAGAAGCGTGGTTGTCGACCTGGTGGAGCAACCTGAGGCATTTCAATCCGTGCGGGGTGAACCTCTCGAAAGCCCAGGTCGTCAGCAACTCGAGAGCCCGGCCGGCGATACCTCGCCCGCGTACTGCGTGGGTGGTCCAATAACCTACTTCGGCGGAGTCTCCGCCGGCGACGTACCCTTTCACTACCACATTGGCCACCAGGCGGGGGCGGTCGTTCTCAGCCGCCGATTCGATGACGGCGAAGCTCAGCCGGTCACCGTCGTTCCAGCCTTTTCTCTGCAGCTCTATCCACCGCCGGGCGTCCTGTTCGTCATTGACGTGGAACCTGGTCCATTGGCGCATGACGGGATCGCGGTAGGCGTCGATCAACTCGGGAATGTCGTCTTCTGTCCAGAGCCGGAGCAGCAGAGAGGAACCCTCTTCGCGCGGGGGACTGTGAACTACGACGGTCATGTGGATCCTTGTCGTCTTTGCTATGGGATCTCCATCCTGCCCTCTCTAGCGGGGGCGGCGAGCATGCCTCATCGACGTGGACCAGGGCACCTTGGCGAGCCGGAACCGCGGCGCCCTGGAAGACCGTCAGCGGGCGACGACCATTTCAAGTCCGAGAACGAAGGCCCTTTCGAGGGCGTGTCCGCAGCGCTGCCCCTGGCCTTCGATGGGGCATGAGCCGCGTGCTCTGCTCGGGGAGCCGGTCTCTCAGTCGCCGTGGTGGTGGTGGTCGCCGCAGTGCTCGGCCTCGCCGGCGGGCACGTTCAGCGTGGGGTTGCGGTCGAAGAACCCGTACGGCGTCAAGGAGAATCCGGTGTGGTCGACGGGCATCACCGGCCAGTCCTCGGGCCGCGGGAAGTGGGTCACGCCGAAGGTGTGCCACAGCACGACGTCTTCGCCGTTCAGCGGCCGGTCACCCGCGACGTACGCCGGCAGACCGTCGCCTCCGGGGTTCTGGTTGACGAACTCGCCGGCCGGGTACCGCTCCTCGGGCGCGTACCGGGTGATCCACAGGTGCCGGGTGGTGAACGCCGCTCGCGCGGCGATCGACGAGGACGGGTCCGCCAGCAGGGTCGGGTTCTGCTGGGCGTGCAGTACGTAGCCGGTCGGCTGACCGAGCCGGTTGGTGCGCTCGGTGCTCACCACGTGCCAGGTCCGCCCGACCGAGGCGTCCGCACTGCGCGCTCCCTCGGCCTCGCTCTCGATGCGGGTGCGGGCGTAGCTGAAGGCGTTGCCGTAAGGGTTCTCCGGCGAGACCGGCACCCGGACCGCGTCGACCTCGTCGACCGCGTTCCGGAGGCCGTCCACCATCATGTCGAGGCGAGCGCTGAACAGGTGCTGGTGGAACGGGGCGCCCAGTCCCGGGGCCACTTCGCCGGCGTAGGGCCGCTCTCGCGGCCCGGGGTAGGCCGAGGTGAAGAGGACGCCGGTGAGCTTGGCCTCGCACTCGATCTTGCCGTCGAGGTAGAGGTACCAGTAGAAGCCGTAGTCGTAGTTGCCGACCGTGGTGAAGAACGAGATCACCAGACGGCGCTGGCGGCGGACCTCGGCCGAGTTCGGGGTGTAGATGTCGGTGTGCTTCCAGAGCGTGCCGTAGTCCTCCTCGTGCAGGCAGATCGCGTTGGGGATCCGCCGCACGGTGCCGTCCTCGTCGGCCAGGTCGACATCGATGTAGTGGATCTCGCCGAGACAGTCGCAGCCCAGAGTGAGCGAGTTCGCGAACCGGCCGAAGAGGTATTCGCCGGTGTCGAAGTAGTTCTGCCAGAACCGGACCGGCGCCGGGTCTCCGTACGGCACCACCATCTCGGCGATGGAGGCGCGGTAGACGATCGGCCGCAGCTCGCCGTCGTGGTCGGGGTCGGCGTAGGCCAGCTGGTGGAGCACCAGGCCCTCGCGGGCGTCGAACCCGAAGTGGAAGGACCAGTTCGCCCAGGAGATGCGGTCGCCCTCGACCTGGAACGACGGCCCGTCGGGCTGGGTGATCTCGATGGGTCTCAAGGTCTCCAACGGTGCCGGGCGCCCCTGTGGGAGATGGAATTCGCTCAGTTCTTCCGGCAGCGGGAGGACACCGCTGTCCAGGACCTCGGTCACCTTCCTCGCCACCAGGTCGACGTAGGCGCTCAGCCCGTCCACCGGGTGCGCCCAGACGTGACCGTTGGGGTCGGAAGTGGCGAAGCACAGCACCCGGATGATCCTCCTGCCCTCCTCGCCAGGCAGGTCGAAGGCGCCGGCGGACAGCGGCGCGCATCTCACCTGCTCTGTGGTCAGGCCGCGCCTGGCCAGCGCGTCGACCCAGGCGGGCTCTTGGGCGAGGATCCCATCGACCGACATGAACTCCTCGACCAAGATCGGCATCCCGCCGTGGGAGCCGTCGACGTCGGAGATCGCGGCCACCGCGCCGGCGGTGAGGTCGACGGTCACGTCCCAGGCGTCGCCGGTCGCGGTGTCGAACAGCAGCACTCGCGCCCGGCGGTCGGGCCTGGGCCCGGTACCGGCCTGAAACGCGAGCACCTCTCGCTTGTGCGGCTCGAGCAGGCCGACGTAGACGAAGCGGACGCTTTCGCCCGCCAGGCCGGCCTCGCGTACCAGAGCGGCGGTCCGCTCGATCTCGGTCGCGGTGAGGCTGGAAACCGGGGTGGTCAGGGTGGTCATGGGGTCCTCTCGGGTGGGGGTCGAGTCGAGGCGTCCGACTCGACGGTTCGAACGTCGGATAACGCGAGCACCGGATTGAACATCACGGACATCCGGCCGGTGCGGGCGGAGAAGAGCGTGACCGTATGACTTCGGCGTGGGTGGCCCGCGAGATGGTGCATACGAGGTCCTTGGCTTCGTCTCGGAGAACCGCCGTCGACTCGAAGGTGACGAGGGTGAACGTCAGCGCCGGTGCGGGGGAGCCATGACTGGATTCTTCCCCAGAGAAGCGGCGAGAGCGAGAGGCTTTGGCCGACGATCACCAGGGAGGAGCATAACGGGCAGAATGTCCGGAGTGAGCAGGTCAATCGTCCCGGATGCCGAGAGGCTGCGGGTATGCCCCGGGACACAGCGGCCAATTGTGGATTTCATGCCATGATAACGGTGTTCTTCGTGGTGTCCGTATCCCTGGAGCGCATTGTGGCCATTGACCGTTATGCTAGATCTCCGGATCCGTGCAGGCGGTGTTGACAAGCTCGACCCGAGTGTTATATCTACCCGGCTCGCACTGTTCCACTTTCCGCCGTGACCGAAAAGCGAAAATGCGCCACTCCGCAGGATCGGAAATATTCGAACATCATCTGCGGCCGATCTCCGCAAGAGATCGCGGCAGCGGTGCCCATGCCAGAGCGGGCGGGCCGCCACGCGGCGCCGGCGGTCGCATTGGTGCTCACCGCCGAAGACCGCCCCGTGGCTCCACTGGACCCCGCCGCCAGGCCCTGACCTCGGCGAATCATCCTCGAATGGATCGCGTCATGATCGAATCTGTGCTGTCGCGCCAGGCGTGTTCACTGTGGGCGACCTCACCGTCGACATCGCCGGCAGCACCGTGACCTCCGCGCGCCAGTGAACTCGAACGCCGAGTTTGTTGCAGGTTCTTGAGAAACATTCATATGCGCCGAAAAACCAGGACTAAGTGAACATTTCCGCACCACCATCACTACGTGTGACCGTGGCACGAATCTGCCATTCCATCTGCATCCGAGGACTTGCGTGAGCCCTGCCGTCGATGCTTAGGTGGTGCACATGACAAGCGTGCCGCCATGTGCGACAGGTGAGGGGAAAGCCGGAATCACCGCGCCTCACCCACGACAGATCTCCATCAGATCCTGATCGTCGACGACACTTTCGCGAAATCCGCTCGCGAACCGCTTGAACGTAGCTTCACCCGAGGGTCAAGGGCACCCTCGCATCATCTTCCACGGTCATCGATCGGCACTCCGTCCGCAGTTTGGACCGATTCAACCAGTCAAGACAGGACAAAGAGACACGAGTCCCTTTCGCCCTTCGGACGCCGAACATCTCTTCCATTTCGACGTTTCACCGCAACTCACCGCCTGTTCACGAGAACCTTCATGTGATCGCCCGGAAGCGTAATTCACTACGCCCGGATCACCGGCCGGACGCGACCATATGCGCGTTTCTCGACTCCGGATGAACTTGGAGTCCCCTCCGTGACGAGTTCGCTTTCCGATGTCCAAAACCCGAATCCGACGACCGGTGAAAGCTCCCAGTCACCCGCGCCGGCCCTCACCGCGGCCTTCGATCCCGGGCGTTTCCACGACGGCGCCGTTGACATCGTCAGTCGCCTGACGACGTATCTAGGCGACCTGTCGGTCCGGGGGCTCGACCTCCTCGATCCGGCGACGCTGCTGAAGGCCGCACGAGAGCTGATGACCCTCGAACGGCAGGGCATCGCCGACTTCGACGCCGATCGGGTGAACCAGATCGTCGACCTGTACACCGGAACCGGCATCCCGGTCTACTCACCCGGCTACATGGGACGGCAGTTCTCCGGCGTGGTGCCACTGGCCAGCCTCATCGACCTGGTCGGCTCGGTGGTCAACCAGCCCTCCTCCTTCTACGAGGCCGGGCAGCTCCCGAACGTCGCCGAGCGGCTCATGGCCGAGGAGCTCAACCACTTCATCGGCTGGGACCCCGACCGGTTCGCCATGGTGACCACCTCGGGGGGCTCCCTGGCCAACCTCACCGCGCTGCTGGCCGCCCGCAACCGCGCCTTCCCGCAGATGTGGACGGCCGGCGCCGGCGGCATGCCGGGGCGCCCCGCCATCGCGGTCAGCGAGGAGGCTCACTACAGCGTGACGCGGGCGGCGGGCGTGCTCGGCATCGGAGAGCGGCAGATCGTCCGGCTCCCCGTCGATCAGGCCGGGCGGATACGTCCCGATCTGGCCGCCCCGGTACTGGATGAGGCGCACCGGCGCGGCCTGCGGCTGTTCTGCCTGGTGGCCTCGGCCGGGACCACGTCGATGGGCGCGTTCGACCCGCTGGACGAGCTCGCGGCCCTGGCGCGCCGGTACGGGCTCTGGCTCCACGTGGACGGGGCGCACGGGGCGAGCCTGCTGCTGTCGGACCGGCATCGGGACAGGCTGCGCGGCATCGAGCAGGCCGACTCGCTGACCTGGGACGCCCACAAGATGCTGTTCATGCCGGCGCCGTGCACGTTGCTCTTCTACCGCGACAAGGCGGCGGCGCGTGGCGCGTTCCGGCAGCGTGCCAGCTACGTCTTCGACGAGGACCCGGACGTCTACAGCGCCTACGACAGCGCGGACCAGAACTTCGAGTGCACGAAGCGTCCAATGATCATGCCCCTCTGGACGGTCTGGTCGGTCTACGGCCCGGCGCTGTTCGCGCAGAAGATCGACCGGCTGTGCGCGGTGACCCGGCAGGCGTACGAGATCGTCGCCGCCGAGCCGGACTTCGCGGTGGCCCACGAACCGGAGTCCAACATCCTGTGCTTCCGCTACCGGCCGGACGGCGTGGATCCGGCGACGGTGCACCGGCTGCAGCTGGAGATCCGTAACCGGATCCGGGACGGCGGACGCTTCTTCATCTCCAAGGTCGACATCGACGGGGTGGCCGCGCTGCGCGTGGTGGTGATGAACCACCTGATCGACGCGGACCACCTGGCCATGCTCATCGCCGAAATCAGGGACATCGGGCAACGAGTGCTGCGCGCGAGCGCCACGGCCCGCCACGATCAGCGGAACGGGAGTCATTCATGACCATGACGGACCTGGACACCACCGCCTCGGCGGACCTGGCGGCCCGGCTGATCCCGGAGGAGGAGCTGCGGCCCCGCTCCGTGGACGACGTCACCCGGCTGCCCTCGTTCGCCGAGAAGCTGGAGGAGTGCGGGCGGCTCACCGGAACGCCCTACTGCGAGTCGCCGCTCGGCCTGCAGAACGCGCTGGTGTTCCGCCGCCTTCAGCAGCTCGTCGGCATCGCCCTGCTCAACCCGCTGTGGCGCGAGCGGCTGCACTACTACGGGATTCGCAGCGCCCCGGCCGACCTGTCCGAGTGGGAGCGGATCCCCCTCTCGGACAAGACCGTGCAGCGGGACATGTTCATGGGCGCGCGGGCCGGGATGGTCGTGCCGCTCGACCGTGGCGGGTTCGAGGTGGTGGCCAGCGGCGGCACCGGTGACGGCATGCCCCTGGAGATCGTGTACTCCCTGCGGGAGCTGCGCGACACCTATCGCATCTCCGGGGCGTTCATGGGCGCGTACCAGCTCGGCCGCTACCTGCGTGGCCCCGCGCCGCGCTGGCTGTTCACCACCCTGGCCGACTACCAGATGTGGAGCAGCGGGACCATGGTCGGCGGCGTGCTGTCCCAGGTGCCGGGGGTCAACTACATCGGCGCGGGACCGGTGAGCGCACCGGTGCTGGAGCACATGTTCTCCTACCCCGGCCACAAGGCGCTGATGGGCATCACCGCCGGCATCGCGATCCTGCCCGAGCTCGGCGCGGGCCTGACGCCGCAGGCCAGGGCGAGTTTCCGGGTCGCCATGTACGGCAGCGGCTCCCTGCCGCAGCGCAAGCGTGACGAGCTGGAGGCGTTCTTCCCCAACGTCTCGATCCTCAGCTACTTCGCCGCGACCCAGGCCGAGTGCGTGGGGCTGCAGCTCGACCACACCTCGCCGGCGCTCTCGGCCGTGCCGGGGCTGCACCTGGTGGAGATCGTGGACGAGCACGGGCGTGCCGTCGCCGAGGGCGAGGAGGGCGAGCTGGTCGTCACCCGGCTGCACGCCGACGAGACGCCGCTGCTCCGGCTCAAGCTCGGCGACCGGATGATCCGCCGCCCCGCCCTGGACGGGCCCGGGTTGCGCACCGAGCGGTTCGAGTTCGCCGGGCGTACCGCCGATGTGCTGCACCTCAACGACAGCCAGTACTCGGCGACGCTGGCCTACTCCGCCTTGCGCGGGCGGCTGCGCGCGACGTCCGGTGTCGACCTGGACCTGATCGCGCACGAGGTCCAGTTCCACAACCACCGTGAGGACCGGAGCCTCACCCTGCTGGCTGCGGTGGACGACGCCGAGGGCACGGCCGCGGCCGTCGAGCACGCCCTCGGCCCGAGTGGGACGCGGCGGCTGTTCACCCAGGCGCTGCCGAGTTCCCTGTCGCTCTTCAACGACCGGGAGGCGAACGCGGCCGCCATCGAGCAGATCGGATACGAGTTCCGGCTGGTGTTCGTACCGCCCTCCTCGCCGCGGATCGAGCGGACCACCGTCGGCAAGACGCCGCTGGTCAGGGACCGGGGCTGAGCACGCGGCGGCCCTCGCACCCAGGAAATCCGACAAGGAGCATCAATGGCAGAAAAGGTCAGCATCGTCGTGCTGGTCGACGCCGTCGGGGCGTTGTCCGACCGGACGCTGCACAACGGCAACCTCTCGCTGGTCGACGACAGCCCGGCGGGAAGCCGGCACCAGGGGACTCCCGACCTCATCACGGCGGTGGTTCCGGGACAGGTCGTCCAGTGGACGCCCATCCACGTGGACGTGCAGACTCCGGTCGAGATCGAGGCGATCGAGTTCCTGTCCGGCGTGGCCGTCCCGCCCTCGGACGCCCAGGTCTTCCCACCCCCGGGCGACCCGGCCGTGCCGCCGTACCCGGTGGAGTCGCCCGCCGTCGCGGCACCCGACGCCACGGGTTCCGACGGGTACGACAACCACGACCTGCTGGTGTGGGAGGGCGTCGTCCCCGACTACATGGTGCCCGGCGTCCCATACCGGTACCGGCTGTCGCTCAAGCTCCACGACGGACCCAACAGCGTGCTGCACATCGACTCGCCCGCGCTGCTGCGCGTGTGAGCCACGCTTCGCGAAAGGCGGTTTCATGGCCCAGCAACACGGGATCATCGTGCTGTTCGACGTCGAGAACGCGCTCCGAACGCGGTCGCTCGACGGCAACACCTACTGGTTCGACAACATGAAGTTCCTCGGTTCGGTCGGGGAGGGCACCGGGCAGCTGGTGACGATCGTGCCGGGCACCTACTTCCTCGACGGGTCGCAGGCGACCGAGCAGGTGCTGAACTGGCTGCCCGCGGCGCTGGGGGCGATTCCCCCGACGGTGCCGCGCAACTACCTGGCCGAGCAGGAGCGCGCCCACGACCGGCGCACCCTGGAGCAGCTGGCCGCGCTCGGCGGCGATGGCGAGGTGAGCAGTACCGAGGTCTCGCGGCTGCAGCAGCGGGTCGGCAGGCGTCCCCGCAAGCAGGCCGGCGGGCGTGGCCTCACCGCGGCCAAGCTGCTGGACGTCACCGGGAAGGCCACCAGCAGCGCCGCCGCCTACAACTACCCGGCTCCGGTGATCACCGACATCACCGGCCAGGCCGTCAGCGAGAAGATCATCTACCCGGCGCAGTACGGGTCGCCCGACATGGTCTACGACGGCTGGTACTGGGCCGCGACCGTGGACACGAGCCGGCCGGGCGTCTACCCGTACACCATGCACGTCCAGCTGCACGAGCTGGTCGAGCAGAACGACGAGCTGGTCTGGCAGTCCGTGGACCTGACCTGCGAGTCCAGCCTCAAGATCACCAGTGACCCGAAGCGCAACGCCTTCACCGGTGCCGGGCTCGGCGTCCTCCCCCTGCCGGCCGCCCCTCCTGCCGGCTGAACCGGCCCGCACCGGAGCATCTTCCAACGAAGGAGCCACATGCCCCCGAGGAGCAGACAGCCCGCGCCCCGGCCCGCCCGGCCTGTGACGATCACCGCGGTGATCGACCCCGTGGCCGCGCTGGCGTCGGAGAACCTGGACGACAACCTCTACCTGTACGACACCAACAAGGCCGCCGGGTCCTCCGGTTTCGGCACTCCCGAGCTGCACAGCCGGGTGCGCAAGGGCGACACCCTGCTGTGGAACGTGATCCCGCTGGAGTGCGAGACCTACGTGGCCCTCGCCGACATCGAGATCGACCCGCAGATCGCCGAGCCCACGCGCAAGGTGTATCCCGGCACCGACATCGTGTTCTGGACCGCCGAGGTCAAGCAGGACCTCACCAAACCGGTGCCGTACCGGCTCTCGTTCCTGCTCGGCACCGTCAGCACGCCGTTCACCCCCACCGCCCGGCCGGCTCTGACCCGGCCCGGCGACCAGGGAAAGGAAGGCCGATGACCCAGGCGTACGCGGCGACGGACTTCGCCGATCGGGGCCAGCTCAACTCCGTCCAGCTGAACGTGGTCACCCTCGTCGACATGGAGAAGGCCGCCGCGACGAAGTCCCTGGACGGCTGCCTCTACATGATGGACAACAGCGTCGGCGGGGTCGGGCAGGGCAGCGACCACCTGGAGACCATCTGCAAGCAGGGGCAGGTGATCAACTGGATCATCCGCCCGATCGACATGCACCGCCGTCCGGACGGCACCTGGCCCCCGATGCCGAAGATCAACAACCTGGTCTTCCTCGACATCGAGAAGGGCGACGAGGACGACGTCGCCGAGCGCCGGATCATGACCGAGCTCAAGGTCTACGGTGCTCCGGACCGGATGCGCGACCAGTACACCGCGGTCTACTACTACTGGGCAGGGGCGGTGATGAGCGACGCCAAGCCCGGGGTCTACCGCTATCGGTTCGTCCTTGAGCTGGAGAAGGAACACGGCACCGACAAGTTGTACCTGAACTCCGCCCACTACCCCGCCCTGCGGGTGCTGCCCGTCTGACGTTCCCGTAACGGCAACGGCTTGTCATGGCCGCCGCGCGGCGGCCATGACAAGCCGGGCCGGCCCGCGTCCGTTCGGCTAAGGTGTCTCGCAGGATGCGCCGCGGTGAACGGAGCTGCTCATGACGACCACCATCACCGTGATCGGCGGCCCGACGGCCCTGATCGAGCTGGACGGCCTGCGCGTCCTCACCGATCCGACCTTCGATCCGCCGGGCGATCACGCCGTCGGGCCGCTCACGCTCACCAAGACCGTCGGCCCGGCCCTCTCCTTCGCCGACATCGGCCGGGTGGACCTGGTGTTGCTCAGTCACGACCAGCATCCCGACAATCTGGACAAGCTGGGCCGTGAGGCGATGTCCGCCGCGCCGCTGACCCTGAGCACGCCCGAGGCCGCCGCGAACACCGGCGCCACTCCTCTGCGCCCCTGGGAACACCACGACGTCGGCCGGCTACGCGTCACCGCCGTTCCCGCCCTGCACGGCCCGCCGGGATGCGAGCCGATCGTCGGTCAGGTCACCGGCTTCATGCTCACCGGCGCCGGGTCGCCCACCATCTACGTCAGCGGGGACAACGCCTCGCTCGCGTACGTGGAGTCCATCGCCGAGCGGTTCCCGGCCGTCGACGTCGCGCTGCTGTTCGGCGGCGCCGTCCGCGTCCCCATGCTCGACGAGCCGCTCACCCTGAACGCCGCCGAGATGGTGACCGCCGCGCGCCTGCTCAAACCCCGGCACGTCGTGCCGCTCCACGTCGAGGGCTGGAGCCACTTCACCGAGAACCAGGCGGACGTGCACACCGCCTTCTCCGAAGCCGGTCTCGGCGACCTGCTCGTCGCCCCCACCCCCGGGCGAGCGATCACCCTGATGTCCGCCTGACGGCACGGAGCGGCGGCCGCGGATGCCGGTGCACAAAGCCTTCAGCCGGCGAACCCGCCCCCTTCACTCACGACGTTCGGAAGACAGCTCACCCACCAGCGCGACGTCATGTGTTCCGGCTCCCGCGCATCGCCAGACGACCATCTCGTCTTCCAGCTCGGCGCGCAGGCCCAGACCGTGCACGGAGCAGACCGGCCAGACTCCCCAGATCATCTCCATGATCACTTCTTGGGCGGCGTCGGCGACGCTCGCGAGCGCCCCCTGAGGGTCTCTTCCGGCGACGGGCCGAATGCCGTTGCCGTGGTGAACGCCGCGGAACTCCACCCACGCCTGATCGCTGTCATCCCAGTCGGGGACGACCAGCCGGAGCATCCCGGGAATCCCCGTGGCCCGGACGTCGCGCGCCACCCTCTTCAGCGCCTGCTCCAGCTCGGTCCACAGACCCGGTTCGAGCGCGAAGGTCGGCTCGAAGCCGCTGTCACGGAGAAGGTCCTCGCCCAGCCGGGCCAGGTCTCGCGCGGTCAGGTGGGCGGTGGCGCGTTCGAGGACCTCTTGTACGGCAGGCGTGCGCAAGCCCTTGTCGTAGAGCAGGCAGGCCAGTTCGACGACGAGTTCGGCATCGAGGCCGTCATCGCGCAACGCCACGTGAATCCGGCCGCCCAATTCGTCGGCGAGCCGTACGGCTTCCTCACGGGAGTGCATACCGCAAGTGTCACCCACCGCGGGACTCCGACCGGCGGCGCCGTACGCGCCGCCGCGTGTTTCCTTGTGCGGTGGCGCCCGTCATACGATCATTCGCGACGGCCGATGCCTCAGATCTCCTACCGGTGCTACTTCCACTGGTCACTCTCGGGAACGCCCTCTACCGTCTGTCCAGAGACCGAACGGCGGCGAGCAGCATTTCCTGACCGTCCCCGGCCGCCGTTCGATGTCAGGGTGATCGGAGATCCCGGCCAACCGGGCAGCCTGGGCGGAGTATCAGCATGAGCAGGATTCTGTACGTCATCGTGTGCGCCGCCGGTCCTGCCGGGCAGGTCGGTGAGCTGGTCGGGCCGGCGCGGGAGGCCGGATGGACCGTCCAGGTCGTCGCCACCCCGTCGGCCCTCGGCTTCATCGACGTTCCCGCCCTGGAGCGACAGACCGGCCGCCCCGTCCGCAGCCGGTACCGCAGACCGGACGAGCCAAAGCCGCCGCGAGCCGACGCCATCATCGTGGCCCCCGCGACCTACAACACCATCAACAAGTTCGCCCAGGGCATCGCCGACACCTACGCCCTCGGCCTGCTCGCCGAAGCCCCCGGACTCGGCATCCCCGTCGTCGTCCTGCCCTTCGTCAACGCCGCTCTCGCCGGCCGGGCGCCCTTCCGCCGCAGCGTCGACCAACTACGCGCCGAAGGCGTCCACATCCTGCTCGGCCCGGGACGGTTCGAGCCCCACCTGCCGAACTCCGGAGCCGACCCCACCGACACCTACCCCTGGCACCTCGCCCTGGCCGCCCTCCAAGCAGCGGTCGGCTGATTCGAAAGGCCTGGCCGGGGCACATGGCACGCCGCCAGGTTCTGTCGGGCGGGTTTGGCATGATGCCGGGATGGCTGTGGATTCCAAGCACATCAGTGAACACATCGACCGTCGCGCGGCCGACGTCTACGACTATGCCGTGGAGCCTGCGAATCTTCCGGAGTGGGCACCGGGGCTGGGCGACGCGGTGCACAACGTGGACGGGCAGTGGTTCGTGGAGACGCCGGAGGGCCGGGTCGGCCTGGCGTTCGTGGAGCGCAACCCGTACGGCGTCCTCGACCACACGGTCACCCTGCCCTCGGGTGTGGCCGTGTACAACCCGATGCGGGTCATCCCCGACGGGGACGCCTGCGAGGTGGTGTTCACCCTGCGCCGCCTCCCCGGGATGAGCGACGACGACTTCGCCCGAGATGAGGGCCTGGTGCGAGCCGACCTGGCCCGGTTGAAGCACGTGCTCGAAGGGTGACCGGCGATGCCGGGCCCTGAGCGGACGCGGGCCCTGGCGGGTACGCCCGCCAGGGCCCGGTGCGGAGGAGCGGTCAGCGCACGAAGTTCACGTCACTGCAGAAGAAGAACGCCTGGTCCATGTGCGAGGCCTGCCAGATCGTCAAGACCACGGCCCGGCCGGTGTGCCCGGAGGTGCTGACGTTGGCCGTGTAGGACGAGCCGGGGCTGTACCTGCCGGTCTTGGTGATCAACTGCAGGTCGCTCCACTTGATCGCCTGGGTCGTGGGGTCGAAGCCCTGGCGGGTGACGTAGACCAGCAGGTAGTCGGCGCCGTGGCTGGCCTGGTCGTTCACCTTGACCGTGAAGCTGTTGCCGATGTCGGTCGTCTTCCACGCGCCGACGGTGTCCATCGACTTGTACAACCCGCCCTCGGCGCGGCCACCACTGCAGATCTGGCCGTCCGGGATGCGAGCCGAGAACTGGCCGGCGAGCCCGTTGCGGTACAGGCTCATGTAGTTCCACATGGCGAGCGGATTGTCCTGCCAGGCCTGCCAGCACATGGGGTCCTGCTGTGCCATGGCGGGGTTCTGGAAGTCGTTGCCCCAGCGTTGCTGACAGCTGTAGTTGCGGTTGGCCGGGTCGCCGACCGCGCCGTGCGCGAAGGCAGGGGTGACCCAGGTGGCCAGGCAGGCCACCAGGGCTGTGGTCAGGGCCGCGGCGCGAACGGCCCAGCGGCGGGTCAGGGAGGCTTGACGTTGAGGCATGTGATTCTCCATTTACCGGTGGGGGACCCGGATTGAATGTGAACGCTCACACATATCGCCGCGATGCTAACTGACTAAGCCGAGTTTGGACATTGTCAAGCCCGGCTGACCGATTCTCCACAAGCCCTTCGATGGGTTCGGATCGCGTTGACCAGGACATTCGCCCGGCCTGACGGCTGTGCCCGCGGCATCGTTCGTGTACGTTTCATGGTTTCGCCGCTCTCCAGTCCTGCGAAAGATCCATCAGGGCGGAGAATTCCAGGCACGGCTCGGTGAACCGGCGTGGGATGCCGAAGGGGAGGTACGGCGGTCCGCCGGCGGTGGGTCCGGGACGGCTTCGCGTCGCGTTCCGGCGGGGGCTAGCCCAGGTCGGCGTGCGGCAGGTAGCGGTCGAGGCGGATCATGTCGTCGCTGACCATCAGGGTGTCCATGTCCTCGATGCGCCAGCCGGCGCCGAGCAGCACGGGCAGCAGCGGGTGCGTGCCCGGCACCGACACCTGCGCGAGTTCGGCGTCGGGGTGCGCGGCGATGGCCTGGAGCGCCACGTTCACACAGTCGTCGGGCGTGTCACCGCCCACCGGCCCCACCAGGACCTCTTCGTCCATCACCCGGGTGAACGCGTACCCGCTCCGGCCGGCCAGCACCGTCACGCCGGGCAGTCCGGCGTACCAGGTCAGGCAGTCGGTGCGGTCGCCGCCGGACACCCGGGCGTCCATCGCCCCGGCGACGTCCGGCCCTGCCACCGCGAGGGTGGGGTCGCCGTCGGCACGCGGCCGGCGCAGCCCGGCCAGCGCTCGCGGCGGTCCTTCGACGTCGAACAGCGGGCAGCGGGGGATCATGCCGTGCCGGACGTACAGGCCGATCGCCCGCTCGTCGTCGGAGGCGAAGGCGGACCGGGCGCCGTCCTGCGGGAACAGCTCGGCGAGGATCATGCGGCCCACCCCCGACGACTGGTGCTCGGGCAGCACGAACAGGTCGCCGAGGTGGGTGAGCTTCCCCCGGCGAAGCGTCCCGCCGAAACCCACCACCCGGCCATCGACCTCGCCCACCATCAGGTCCCCGAACGCCCGTTCGGCGTCCAGGAAGTCGGGCACCCCGGGGCCGCCCGGCCACAGGCCGAAGAGTTCGAAGCGTCCCCCGATGTCGCCGCGCAGGGCCGCCATGTCGGCGTCCCGCGCCGCACGGATGATCGGAACTGCCATTCGTTCCCCCAGCTGCGAAAACCCCCGGTCGTCCTCACCATAGCCCGGCACCGGTGATCTTCGGTTCCGCGGCGCCGGGTGGCGGCGGACGGCGCCGCCACCGCCTGCCCGGAACGGCCGGGACGACATCGCCCTGTCGATGGTCTTGACAGCGGGAGCATGACTCTCGCACGCTTCGACGGCCGGTACCTCCGAGCGAGGTGGCCGGTGAACGAAACGGCCGGGTCGACGTCACCGCCATCCGGCATCCGGCGGCCGGCGCCCAGGTCGATCGGCGGTCGTGAGGTCGGCCGGCAGTTGCCACCAGGAGGTTTTCGTGAGTTTTCCCCCCGAGTTCGTCTTCGGAGCCGCGACGGCCGCGTACCAGATCGAAGGCGCCGTCGCCGAGGACGGGCGCGGCCCGTCGATCTGGGACACGTTCAGCCACAGCCGGGGCCGGACGGACAACGGCGACACCGGTGACCTGGCCGTGGACCACTACCACCGCCTCGACGCCGACCTCGACCTGATGGCCGAACTCGGGCTGCAGGCCTACCGGTTCTCCATCGCCTGGCCCCGGATCGTGCCGGCCGGGCGGGGCGCGATCAACCCGAAGGGCATCGATTTCTACTCGCGTCTGGTCGACGGGCTGCTCGCCCGGGGCATCCGCCCGGTGGCCACGCTGTACCACTGGGACCTCCCCCAGCCGCTGGAGGACGCGGGCGGCTGGACGAACCGGGCCACCGCCGAGGCGTTCGCCGACTACGCGCGGGTCGTCGGCGCCGCGCTCGGCGACCGGGTCGACACCTGGACGACCCTCAACGAGCCCTGGTGCTCGGCCTACCTCGGGTACGGCAGCGGGGCGCACGCGCCCGGGCGTACGAGCAGGCTGGAGCCGCTGCTCGCCGTGCACACGCTCAACCTCGCGCACGGCCTGGCCATCCAGGCGTTGCGTCCGGAGGTGCGGCCCGACGCGAAGTTCTCCGTCGCGCTGAACCTGCACGTGTTCCGGCCGGACGGCCCGACGGGCGAGGCGGCGCGCGCCAAGGTGGCGGCGCTGGGGAACGACGCGTTCCTCGGGCCGATGCTGGAGGGCCGCTACACCGACCGGCTGGTGAGCACGACGGCCGGCATCACCGACTGGTCCTTCGTCCGGGACGGCGACCTGGCGGCGATCCGCCAGCCCATCGACGTGCTCGGGGTCAATTACTACAGCACCAACCGGGTGCGGATGTGGGACGGCTCGGGCGAGCTGGAGCGGTCGGACGGACACGGCGACCGGACGGCGTCCCCGTGGCCGGGGGCCGAGGACGTCGAGTTCCTCCAGCAGCCGGGGCCGCTGACCGAAATGGGATGGAACATCGACCCGGACGGCCTCGGCGACCTGCTCACCGAGCTGCACGAGCGGTACCCGGACCAGCCTCTGATGATCACCGAGAACGGAGCGGCGTTCCCGGACGTGGTCGAGGACGGCGCGGTGCACGACACAGGCCGGATCGACTACATCCGGCGGCACCTGCAGGCGGTGCTCGACGTCAGGGACAAGGGGGTCGATGTGCGCGGCTACTTCCTGTGGTCGCTGATGGACAACTTCGAATGGGCCTACGGGTACGCGAAGCGGTTCGGGATGGTGCGCGTCGATTACGACACCCAGCGGCGCACGCTGAAGGACAGCGCCCACTGGTACGCCGGTGTGATCCGCTCGCGCGAACTCTCCTGAGCACTCCCGCCCGCCGTCCGGTGGGCCGGGCCGGCGAACGCACCCTCAAGGAAGCACGCGGTGACCGGAAAGGTCGCCGGGTCTCCGCCGTAGGGCGGCGCCGGCATTAGCCGTACACCGTCCCACCGACGCGGCGCCGACGAGAGGACCCATCTGACGGACGGGGAGAAGCCACCCGACGTACGGCGCTAACGACGACGGCGACGTAAGAATGCGCGCAGGCCCATGACCACGGCTACGGCCAGCAGTACCGGAACGGCGAGGATCAGGATCTCGGCCCAGCCGAACGAGGGCATTCGCGCTCCCTTTCTCGTGTGCCTGATACGAGGCTGGCGGTCCAGACCGGGCCATCAAGGGGGCCGGATATCGGGGAACATCTCCGCCGGTCGGGACTGCTGTTCGCGGGCGCGGAGCCCTCGAACCCAAAGCCGGGTTCGAGGGCTCCGCATGGCGGCCGGGGTGGTCAGCGGCGGTTGATGGCGACCACGGTGTACGGGGTCGTGGGGGTCGGGGTGGTGCTGAAGCGGGCGTTGGGGAGGTACAGGCGGTCGCCGTGGGCGGCGACCGTGGTGGGCACGTCGAAGCGGGGGTCCGTCAGCCCGCGGACCACCTTCCCGGACGTGCCTCTGCCGTTCAGTTCGACGACGGTCACGGTGTTCTGGAAGTTCTGCACCACGTAGAGAGTGCAGCCCTCCAGCAGCATGCCGTCCCCGTTGACCAGCGACGCGGTGCCGAGGTCCACCAGGGTGGCGACGCCGGTCTTCGGGGCGACGCGGAACAGCTTGCCGGTGTTGGACTGGACGACGAGCAGCGCCGCGCCGTCGGGGCTCTGGGTGATGCCGTTGACGTTGAAGCCGTCCCCGTAGGTGATGTCCCCGCTCAGCGGCACCTGCTTGGCCTCGGCCGGCAGCGCGCCGCCGCGGCCGAACGGGACGACGTACAGCACCGGGTTGATCGAGTCGGTGAAGTAGGCGGCGTCGGGGGTGAGCACGACGTCGTTCACGAAGGCGGGGCCGGTCGCGAGCTTGTAGGTGGCGATGACCTTGCCGCTCCGGGTGTCGACCACGCGGGCGTCGCCCGCGTCGCCGCCGGCGACGAACAGCCGGCCTCGGGAGTCGATCTTGAGGCCGACGGACGGGGTGCCGGGCCCGGGTTCGATGATCCGGCCCGCGCCCGTGCGCAGGTCGGCACGGTAGATCGCGCCGGTCGCGACCGAACCGAAGTAGGCCGCGTCGCCCGAACCGATGGCGATGCCTTCGGGCTGGAAACCGTCGGGGAGGGAGAACTCGGTGGGATAGGCGGGCTTGCCGGTCGCGGTGGAGGCCACGCCGGCCGCGGCGCCGGAGCCGGTCGCCGCCGTGGCCGGCGCTCCCGCGAGCACGACCAGGAACCCGGCTAAGAGAACTGCCACCTTCATGGGGGAGATCCCATCTGTCAGGAAAGAGAGATCTTTCCGGAATGCCCGCCTGGGCGACGGATCTAACGCCGATCCGATGGACGGGAGCCGATGTCGTGACCTCCCGGGCCACCGGCACCAGGCCCGGCCCTCCGGTGGCCAGGGCGAATGCGCACCGTGACCGTCGTTCGCCGTGTGCCCGGCCGAGCGGCGTACCGGACACCAGGGCGGTACGCGGAGGTGACGGTAATTGCGTTGTCCGGCCGGAGGGACCTCTGCTGTACTCCCGGAGGTAACCCGGCCGGACGAGGAGGCAGTGATGAGCACAGCGGTCATGTCCACGCAGCAGGTGATCGCCCCTCGTCCAAAGGACATGACCGCTGGTGACAGCACCCGATTCGACGGCGGCGCACGGAGCCGCCGCCCCTAGCCCCGACCACGCGCCCGGGGGATCCCGCGGGCGAATCGCTTCTCCCGGTACGCCCGCGTCACGGCGGGACATCCTGCGGTCGTTCCGGCCGGCGCCGCGCGCCGCCGCCGGGCTGATCACGGGCATCGGCGCCGCCACGGCGCTGCCACTGGCCGCGCCCCAGCTCACCCGCCGCTTCGTGGACGACGCGATCGGCGGGGCCGGCCTTCGCCATCTGACGCTCGTCGCGCTGGGCTATCTCGCGCTCGCCGTCGCCGGCCAGGCCGCCCGCCTGCTCGCCGCATGGCTCGCCGGAGGGCTCGCCTGGGACGGCACCAACCGGCTGCGCGAGCGTCTCGCCGAGCACGCGCTCGGCCTGGACATGGCCTTCCACGGCAGGCGTACCCCCGGAGAGATGATCGAGCGGGTGGACGGCGACGTGGTGGCCGTCGCCGACTTCGCCGTCGCGTTCCTGATGGACGTCGTCGCGGGCTTCCTGCTGCTCGTCGGCGTGCTCGCCGTCGTCCTGGCCACCGACGCGCGGCTCGGCGGCGTGCTGCTCGTCTACTGTGCCCTGATCGGGCTGCTCATGGCGCGTACGCAGCGGCTGGCCGTCCCCTCGGCGACCCGGGCCCGGGCGGCGAGCGCCGTGGTGTTCGGCACGCTGGAGGAACGGCTGGCCGGCGTGGAGGACATCCGGGCCAACGGCGCCGGCGCCCAGGCCGTGGCCCGGTTCCAGCAGGTCAGCGCCGAGATGTACCGCGCGGAGGTACGCGCCGACAAGGTCAGGAGCGCGTTGCTCGCCGGGACGTCGGTCGCGTTCGCCGCCGGCACGGCGCTCGTGCTGGGCCTGGCCGCGTGGGGCCGGCAGTCGGGGGCGCTGACGGTCGGCACGGCCGTGCTGCTCTTCCAGTACACGCAGATGGTGCGCACACCGCTGGAGCGGCTGATCGACCAGCTCAAGCAGTACCAGACGGCACTGGCCGGGATCGCGCGCATCGGCGAGCTGCTCGCCGAGCGGCGCACGCTGCCCGGCCCTGCCGCCCCTCGCCCACTGCCGGCGGCCGGGGCGCTCGGCCTGCGCCTGCGCGGCGTCGGGTTCGCCTACCCAGGCGACGGCGCGCGGGTGCTGTCGGACGTCACGCTGAGCCTGGCTCCGGGTGAGACGCTCGGCCTGGTGGGCCGCACGGGCAGCGGCAAGTCCACCGTCGCCCGCTTGCTGCTGCGCCTGTACGACCCGGTCGAGGGCACCGTCGCGGTGGGCGGGGTGGACCTGCGGGACACCGCCCCGGCATCGCTGCGCCGGCGCGTCTGTGTGGTCACGCAGGATGTGCAGCTCTTCGCCGCGACCGTGCGGGACAACCTCACGCTGTTCCGGCCGCTCGCCGACGACGGCCGGCTGCGCGCCGTTCTCGAAGAGGTGGGGCTGGGCGAATGGCTGGCCGGCCTGCCGGACGGGCTGGACACCGAACTCACCGGACACGCCGGGCCCGCGGACCACACCGAGCAGGACGAGCCGCTCATGCGGCACACCGGGCTCTCGGCCGGGGAGGCGCAGTTGCTGGCGTTCGCCCGGGCGTTCCTCGCCGACCCGGGTCTGGTGATCCTGGACGAGGCCTCCAGCAGGCTCGACCCGGCGACCGAGCGGCACGTCGAGCGGGTCACCGGCCGGCTGCTCGCCGGGCGCACCGGCGTGCTCATCGCGCATCGTCTCTCCTCGCTCTCCCGGGTGGACACGATCGCGGTGCTGGACGGCGGCGCGGTGGTCGAGTACGGCCGCCGCACCGACCTGGCCGCCGACCCGGCGAGCCGGTTCGCCCACCTGCTGCACGCGGCGGGGGTGCGCGCATGACCGGCCGGATGGACGCCCAGGAGAGCGCGCGAGTGACGGCGCGGGCGGGCCGGCGGAGTGCGGCGCGGGTGCGGCCGTGGCGGGTGGTGGCCCGGGTCACCCGGATCGTCGGGCTGCGCCGTTATGTCATCGGCGCGCTCCTGTGGGCGCCGGTCAGCGTCCTGCCCCTGCTCAGCGGGCTCGTGCTGCAACGGCTCTTCGACCACGTCAGCGCGCAGCGCGTCGTCGCCATCGGGGAGCCGCTGTGGCTGTGCGCGGCGCTCGTCGGCGTGGAGATCGTCCGCGGGCTGGTCATGGTGATCGCCTGGGTCTACGGCACGTACTGGTGGGACGCCGCGGCGACCGTCCTGCGCGCGAACCCGTTGCGCTCGGTCCTCACCGCCCGCGGGGCCGCGGCCGGCCGGCTGCCGCACTCCTCGGGCGAGGCCGTGGCGCGCCTGCGCGATGACACGGCCGACCTGGTGCAGCTCACCGACGACATCGTGAGCCTGGTCGGCGCGGCGCTGTTCAGCGCCGCCGCCCTGGTGATCATGGCGGCGATCGACCCGGTCGTCACCCTGGTGCTGCTGGTGCCGATGGCCGCGATCGGCGTGCTGAACCGGCTGCTCAGAGGGGTGGTCCAGCGCCGGCACCGGCGAGCCCGCGTCCTCGGGGCGATGGTCACCGGCTTCGTCGGCGACGTCTTCGGCGGCGTGCTGGCGATCAAGACGGCGGGCGCGGAGGACGCGGTGCTGCGGCGCCTGCGCGAGCGCAACCGGGCGCGGCGGGACGCCGCCGTACGGGACCGGCTCGCCGCCGGCCTGCTGGAGACCGGGACGGGCGCGGCCGTGGAGATCAGCATCGGTCTGGTCCTGCTGCTCGCCGCCCCGGCGATGCGCCGCGGCGCGTTCACGGTCGGCGATCTCGCGCTGTTCACCGGCTATGCCGGTTGGCTGGCCGCGCTGCCGCGTACCGCCGGTTCGATGCTGTCGCGGCTGCCGCAGGCCGCCGTGGCCGTCGAACGGCTCACCCGGCTGATGGCCTCGCATGAGGACGCGACGGATCTGACCCGGCCCGGAGAGGTGTGGTTCACCCGCCGCCCGCCCTCCGCGGCGGCCACGCCACCCGGGCACGACGACCCGCTCGAGGTGCTCGACGCGCGCGGGCTGACGGTCCGCCACGGGCACGGCAGGGGCGTGCGGGACGTCGATCTGCGGCTCGCCCGCGGGTCGTTCACGGTGGTCACCGGGGCCGTCGGGGCGGGCAAGACGACGCTGGTGCGGGCCCTGCTCGGGCTGGCGCCGCTGGACGCCGGCACGATCACCTGGAACGGCAGGCCCGTGGCCGACCCGGGGACCTTCCTGGTGCCCGGCCGGGCGGCGTACGCCGGCCAGGTGCCCCGGCTGTTCTCGGAGTCGCTGCGGGAGAACCTGCTCCTCGGCCATCCCGGCGACGGACGCCGGGGCGGCGGGGGTGATGCGCAGATCATGCGTGCCCTCGAACTCTCCGTGCTCGACCGGGAGGTCGCGGCCATGGCGGACGGGCTGGACACCGTCGTGGGCCCGCGCGGCGTGCGACTGTCCGGCGGTCAGGTGCAACGGGCGACGGCGGCGCGGGCGCTGGTCCGCTCTCCCGACCTGCTCGTGGTGGACGACCTGTCGTCCGCGCTGGACGTGGAGACCGAGCGGCTGCTCTGGGACCGGATCGCCGCCGCCGCCCGGGACGGAAGCGGGCCGGGCACTCTGCTGGTGGTGTCGCACCGCCGCGCGGTACTCGAACGGGCGGACCAGGTCGTCGTGCTGGACCGCGGACGGGTCGCCGGACGCGGAACGCTGACCGAGCTGCTGGAGAGCTGCCCGGAGATGCGGCGGCTGTGGACCGGGGAGTTGCTGGTCGAGGCGGAGGAGGCCCGCTGAGACCGGCTCCGGGCCGTGCCTGGGCGCGGAGGGCTACAGCACGCCGAAGGCCGGAATGGACCGGGCGCTCATCAGAGGCGGCGGTGGGCCGGGGCGGCGTGCGCGACGGCCGGGGGCGGGCACTCCGAGGCATCGCCCACCGGACCCGGGGACGCCTGGGGCGGCCGGTCACGACTCGGCCGCACCTCGCCCGGCCCTGGCAGCGGGTCGTCGACGTGGAGGAAGCGCTCCTCCAACTGGGTCTCGGCGGCCAGATGGGCGGCCAGTTCCTCCAGCGTGGCGGCGCAGCGCACGTTCGACAGGCCACGCTGGAGGAGACTCCGGGAGACGCCGTGCCGGCGGACGGCGTACCATCCGCCGCCCACGGCGTCCGACACGAGCCAGTGCTTGCCGTATCGCTCTTTCAACTCGTGGATCGTCACCGCCATGGCCGAACACCCGTCCGGCGACCGTACGGACGCGGGCGGCGTCGCGCGGTGGTGCGTCTCGCGGGTGGTGCGGCGAGATGAGGGGAAAGAGCAACCGTCAAGCAACAGATGCGTGCCGGTGCGGCGGGGGAAGCCATACGGCCAGGTTAGTGAGCGCAACGTGATCAATCAATCACGGATAGTAATCATCGACGGCTTTGGCCTACATCGGCCACACCCTGTCACTCTGAAGGTATGAACACCACTGATCTGGTGGCCACACGAAGGTCACTGCACGCCGTCGCCGAGCTGCTGCTGGCCGGGCCGCAGTACCGGCGGACCGGCACCATCCGCCTGCGGGCCACGCCCGGCGGCTTCGGCACGACGACAGAGCCTGACCTGCGGGTAGAGGGGGGCGAGCTGGTGGCGGGCGGCGAGCGCCTCCCGCTGTCCGGGCGGTCGTTCCAGGAGCTGGGCATCGCGACCGGAGCGGGGGCCGGCGCCCCGGAGAACCTGTACTCCGACGGGTCGGGCGCCACGCCGGACGACGTGCCGGCCGTCGAGCCCGCCGCGGCGGAGCTGCTCGCCCACGCCCTCACGCTCGGTGACCGCGCGCTGCGCGCGTTCGCGCCGGATGCGACGCCGGTGCTGTGGCCGGAGCATTTCGACCTCAGCATCACCGTCGACCGGGTCAACTACGGCGTCTCGCTCGGCGACGGTTACCTTGACGTGCCCTACGCCTATGTCGGCCCCTGGGAGCCGAGAGGCGGCGACTTCTGGAACGCGCCCTTCGGCGCCGCCCACCCGCTGACCGAGTTGGGCGAGGACGCCGCCGCGCTCACGGCGTTCTTCGCCGAGGGCAGGAAACACGCCACCACCTGACCGCTGCACTCGTCGTACCGGCCGTCCCCGGACAGCGGGGACGGCCGGCAGCCGCTGCGGACCGGTGGCGGCGTCGATCGGCCAGGCGGCGGGAAGCGGGCCAGGACGCCGTCCGCCGCGGGGGAGAACACCGATCGGGTGCGTGCGCCGGGGGACGGCGCCCTTCGGCAGGGGTCCTCGGCCGGCGGCTCCGGATGCACGCTCCGTCATCGCCGCCGAGCGGGACCGGCTGCTGAGCCCACGGTAGGGACCTTGCTCCGGGGCCAGCCTTTTCTTACCCGGCCCGGCTCTCGGAGCCCGCCGGCCGCGGCACGTGGGACGACCTCCGTCCGGAAAGATGTCCGCCATGCGGCTCGAATTTCAGCTCTGGGGATATGTCGTAATAGCCACATTTCTCTGGCTCCCCGGTGCCGTCGCCGCCGCACATCTCCTGGCCCGCCACCGGGCGCGCCGGGGCCGTCCGCACCCCGCTCGCACGGCGTACGCCGATGTCTTCGCGGTGACCGGGACGCTCCCCTGGGTGTGGATGATCCTCACGCCGGGACGGGCCTCCGGGGTCAGCCTGGTGCCGCTTCGCGACCTCGCCGAGCTGGCGCACGGGCCGCTCGGCGCGGCGTTCGCGCAGGTAGGAGGCAACCTGCTGGTCTTCGCCGCACTCGGCGCGCTGCTGCCGGTGCGTTCCTCGCGCTTCCTGCCGCTGTGGCGGGTGGCCCTGCTCGCCGCCGCGCTGTCGGTGACGGTGGAGGCGCTGCAGTACGGCCTGCGCCTCGGACGGGTGTCGTCGGTGGACGACGTCCTGCTCAACACCGCGGGCGCCGTGCTCGCCGCGCTCGCCACCCGCCGCTGGTGGGCCACCCGGACGGCGGCCGGCGACGGCACCCGATAGCCGGGCGCGCGAAAGGCCCCGGAGATCACCACACAGGCACGATCCGCGCAAAAGAAGCACGGGACCAACGTGCGCTTCTGTGCGATCGTGGACAAGGCGGGGCAAGTTCTCTGGAGACGCGGACCGCGTTGGTGACTGAGGGTGATAGAGCGTGATGCAATCCCCGGTACCTCACGAACTCCCCATCTATCGCCGTATCGCCGATCGCCTGCGCCAGGCGATCCAGGCCGGCGAGTTCCACGACGGGGATCGCCTACCGGGCGAGAACGCCCTCATGGCCGAGTACGGCATCGCACGCGCCACGGCGCGGCAGGCACTGTCCGTCCTCATCAACGAGGGCGTCGCCGTACCACGCAGGGGGTCGGGAGTCTACGTGCGGCAGTTCCGGCCGATCCGCCGGCACGGCTCGCGCCGGCTCTCCCGCGAGCGGTGGGGGACGGGGCGGGCCATCTGGGACGGCGACACCGCCGGCCGGCCGTACACCGTGGACGAACTGGAGATCGCGCGGGAGCCGGCCGTGGACGAGGCGGCACGGGTGCTCGGCTGCGCGGAGGTCTGGGTACGGCGGCGGCGCTACTCGGTGGACGGGCGGCCGGTGCAGCTCGCGGCCTCCTGCTTTCCCGCCGAGCTGGTCGAGGGTTCGCCGGTCACCCGGCCGGACACCGGGCCCGGTGGCGTCTACGCGCGTCTGCGCGACCTGGGGCACGCGCCCGCGCACTTCACCGAGGAGGTACGCGCCCGGATGCCCGCCCCGGAGGAGAGGGACCGGCTCGGCCTGTCCGCCGGCACGCCGGTCATCGTCGTCTGCCGTACCGCGTTCGCCGCGGGCGGCGAGGCGGTCGAGCTGAACACCATGATCATGGACGCCGCGTCGTACGTACTCCAGTACGACTTCGATGCGTGAGTCAGGGGGATATGTCAAGCGTTAGGGTGACCTGTCCCGCTCGAACATTGATTTCTCTAGAGATGTCCCGCACCGTGAGGGAGAAAGCTCACGACCTGGCCCTCGCCGCGGGAAGGGTGGACGGGATGTCGTTCGACCGGCACCTCGCCGAGATCGCCCGGGAGTTCCCCGACTGGACCATCTGGCGCAGCGACGCCGGCCGGTGGTGGGCGACCCGGCACCACCTGCTCACCGCCCGGGAACGCGACGCCGGCTGCGCCATGACCGTCGACGCCGACGACCCCGAGGGACTGCGCGAACGCCTGCACGAACAACGCCGGTACAGCGTCGCCCTCACCGAGAACCCCGACCCCGCCGGCACCTTCCCCGACCGGCCGGAACACCTCCCCGCCGCTCCGCCGGACCGGCCAGGGGGACACGAGTCCGCGCCGGCCTCCGACGGGCCGGATGAGCCGGAACCTCACCGGCCCGACCCGCCCGGCCCTCCCCCCTGACCCGGTGGAGCCATCCGGGGCCCCAAGCCCAGGCGGACCGGATGGTTCTCCCCTCAGGGCGAAGGCCGCGGCGAGATCAGCGTTCCACCCGCGAGAAGAGACGAAGAGGGCGACAGGCGTACATGACGACGAAGGACCGGTCTTTTCGGTCCTTCCGCTGAGGGGGGACGGGGCCGCCGCACGGCGGCCCCCGCCCGAAGCCCCGATCGCCCGGCCGCCCGCCGGACGAGAGGGACCGCGGAAACCTCCGACCCTATCGGGGGCGGAGGTTTCCGCTCGGGGCGGAGGATCCGTCCGCGCGGCTACTGACGGTGCGGAGACAGGCCGCCGCCGTCGAGGTGGCCGGGAGTGCGCACGTCGGCGCCCTCGAAGAAGCCGCGGACGCGTCCCTGCGGCGCCTCGTGCCCGAGCACGACGTCCTGCGCCTCCGGGTGGCGGTCCACCACCTGCACGGTCTCCTCGACGACCTCACGGGCGTCGCCGGCGTCGGCGTCGAAACCCGAGCGCGCGTACCCCGCGTCCTGCGGTCCTCCCGTACGGTGCGCCGCGTGGGCGTCCTGCTGGTCCGCGCCGGCGCGCGGGCTGAACAGGTCGTGGCCGGCCGGCGCCCCCTGCTCGACGGCCGCCCCCTCCTCGTCCCGCCCGTCCTGGTCGCCCCGGGTGACACCCTGGGCGCCGGCGTGCCGGGCGTCCTCGGCCGTGCGGTCGTCGCCGCTCGCGCGCCCCACCTCGCCGGTGTCCTCGCCCCCATCGGCGGTGTCGTCCAGCACGACGCGCACCGAGTCGATCTCCTCGGCCGCCGGTGCCTCGGGCTTGCCCAGCAGGTCGTCCACGGTGCCGATCTCGGGCGGAGGCGGCAGCACGGCGCCCTCGTCGACCAGCGGGCCCGCGGACGACTCGCGCCGCAGCAGGTCGGTGAGCACCGAACCCATCTCGTTGAGCCGGCGCATGACCTCACCGTGGGTGTCGGTGAGGAAGGTCACCCGCTGGCCGGTGTGCTGGTCCAGCGAGTCGGCACGCTGACGGGCGGCCTGCAGCGTGTCGCCCGCCTCGGCGCGCGCGGCCTTCAGGGTCGCCTCGGCCTCGTTCTTGGCGGAGCTCAGCGTCGCCTCGGCCTGGGCGTTCGCCTCGGACACCAGACGCTCGGCCTCGTGCTGGGCGGCCGTGAGGGTGCGGTCGGCCTCGGCCCGCGCGTTGCGCAGCGTCTCGTCGGCCTCGGAACGCGCCGCGCCGAGCGTCTCCTCGGCGTCCGACCCGGCCTGCGCGAGCAGCCGCTCGGCCGCGTCGGTGGCCTCGGCGACCCGGCGCTCGGCCTCCGCCTGGGCCGACGAGAGCATGCGTTCCGCCTCGGCGGCGGCCTCCTCGCGCGTCTTGGCGGCGTCGGCGTCGGCGGTCTCCCGCTTGGAGATCGCCTCCTCCTCCGCGAGCTTGAGGATCGCGCTCAGCCGCTGGCCGAGCTCGTCGTAGTCCTGCGGGGCCTCGGCCAGGCGGCGGCGCGCCTCCGTGAGCTCGACACGGCCCTGCTCGGCCTGCTCGATCGCCCGTGCCAGCCGTTCCTCCAGGTCACGAATCTGGTTGCGCGTTCGGACCATGTGATCGTGGACCTGGCGGCGGCTGTATCCACGCATCACCACCTCGAAGCCGAGGTCCTCGTGCATCATGTCGGGAAAGCTGTCGTGCTGGTTCGTCATGGCTGAGCCCTGGGGGTCTTGAATCGAGTGGGGGTCGTGCTTCGGTAACGACACGTCAGGAGACGACTTTCCTGCCATCTGCCCAAGTCCGCAACCCGAACGCCCGACTCTTACCGTCTGGATGGCTCCCTCCCACCGGCAAGCCCCATGAACCACCCCAAACCCGCTCAGACGCAGCCCCCCGCCTCAAAGGCGCCCCGCCGAGCGCAGCGAGGAAAAGACAACACAGCTCGCGGCAAGGGCGCCACGAGCCGCCGAGCGCAGCTAGGCCATATGACACCGTGAGATCATCGGGTTATGAGCGAGCGTCCGCACTCCAGGTCAGAAGGGCCGGGGGTCTTTCCGGCCTCGCCCTATGTCGCGGCGCTGACGGACGCCGTGCCGGTCGTCCACCCCGAGGCGTACGTGGCGCCGACGGCGGTCGTGGTGGGCCGGGTCCGGCTCGGGCGCGGTACGAGCGTCTGGTACGGCTCGGTGCTGCGGGGCGACGACGAGGCGATCGAGGTCGGCGACGAGTGCAACATCCAGGACCTGTGCTGCCTGCACGCCGACCCGGGCCTGCCCGCGGTGCTCGATGACCGGGTGAGCCTCGGCCACCGGGCGGTCGTCCATGGCGCGCGCGTGGAGACGGGGGCGCTGGTCGGCATCGGCGCGGTCGTGCTGAACGGCGCCACGATCGGCGCGGGTTCGCTGGTCGCGGCGGGCTGTGTGGTGACGCCCGGCAAGAAGATCCCGGCGGGGGTGCTGGTGGCCGGCGTGCCGGGGAAGGTCGTGCGCGAGCTGACCGACGACGACCGGGCGACGTTCGCCCGCACCCCGGACAACTACCTGGCCAAGGCGGCCCGCCATCGCGCCGCCACCCCGCTCCCTTCGTCTCCCGGCGCCTGACGCCCACTCCGGAGCCTTCGTGCAGGTCGGGGAGTCGTGACCTGCCGCCAGTACGATGGCGGCCGTGCAGTGGGACCCTTTCGAGGCGATCGAGCGGGATGTCCGCGCCATGGTCGCCGACCAGCGGTGGGCTGACGTCCCCGCGCCCACTCAGGCACAGGCCATGGCGGCCCGCCTGCTGCGCACCCCTGACGGCGGCTGCTGGCTGTTCGGCACGCACGCCCGCTGGCATCGCCACGACCAGGCGGACGGGGAGTGGCATCTGTCGGCGCCCCCGGCGGCGCCGCAGGTCCGCGCCGCCGCGCTGCCGGCCCACCCCGCGCCGCCGGTGCCCGGGCATCTGCTGCCGGCCGCCGCCGACCTCGCTCTCGCCCGGGGCTCGACGCAGGCGTTCGTCGGCCCGGACGTCCCGCGCGGGCTCGCCGACCGCATCAGGGAGCTGCTGGACGTGGCCTGCGGGCTCAGGGAGGAGAACCGCCCTTTCACGACGGGGCCGTTGCGCGAGGTGTTCCACGAGGACGCGACCGCTCCGGTGGCCGCGATGTGGGGGGCGATCATGTGGACCGCCTACGCCCCCGCGTTCGACGGCAACGAACGGCTGCTGTCCATGTTCGGGGAGTTCCTCGACCGGCCGCTCCCGGGGGACGACTGGGTGCGCTGGCTGCCCGCCATGCCGCTGTCCGCGCTGACCTCGCTCTACGCCGAGCGGCTCGCGCGCGGGGCGCGGGCGGCGACCTTGGTGGCCGCCCATCTCACCGACACGGCGTCCGCGCTGCTCGCCGATCCGCGGTTCGAGTTCCGGGCCGCCGCGCTGCTGGCGATGGTGACGCCGCTGCGGTCCCGGCCGTGGCTGGACCATCCCGCCCGGGACGCCGAGACCATGGCACAGGCCTGGATGTCACGCTGTCCCCCGAGCCTGCGCGGCGCGCTGCTGCCGGAGACCTCTCCCGGCGAGCATTTCCGGCACACGTTCTACGACCTGGTGGAGGCGCTGTCGTTCGTGTCGGTCCATGGGGCCGACCCGCGGGCGGTGGCCGCCTCGTTGCTCGCGGCGGATGTCGACGCCATCGCTCCCACCGTCGCGCCACAGCTCTACCCGTGGCTGGACGCCGAGTTGCGCCGCGCCTTCCAGGTGGCGCTCGGCGATCCGGGGCATCCGCTGCGGGGCTGCTGGCCGCGCGACGGCGAGCCGCCGGAGGCGCTGCGACCGGCCGACCGGAACACGGCGGCGGCCCTGCTCGGGGCGGGGTACGCGACCGGGCTCGCCTGGTGCCGGCTGACCGGTACGGTGCCGCCGCCGCGGGGTTTCCCCACGTCCTCGGCGATGGTGACGTGCCTGATCCACCAGCGGGACGACCCAGTGCCTGGGGCCCCGGCAACCTCGGCGGAATGGATACGCCACAGGTGACCCCGGTGGCAAGATCTAAACCGATTATCGGGTTATTTGTTGCTTACCTCGCGTATATCATTCCCCGCCCCCTGATCTGGGGATTTGACGGAATTGTGATCTCGGAACGGGGAAATGGTTCCACGGGGACACGGGCGGGTCTGGCGAATGGTCCCGATGGGCCATGTCGTGCAAAGCCACTCGGCCGTAACCTCGAAGTGGGTGTGGGCTGCGGAAGGAAGGACGACGCGGTGGGGCACGATTATCTGGACTCACGAGTCCATGACCGTGTCGCGTTGGACGAGATCGCGCTCTACGCGGAGGTGCTCAGCGCCGTCGCTGTCAGCGAGCGAGAGCTGACCTTGGATGAGCTCGACAACGCGCTCGGGTTGCGGACTTCGGTGAGCCACTGAAGTAGCTCGCAGAACTGGTCCCGAACTCCCTTTGGGGTTCGGGACGGTTTTGTGAGAGGCGCCGGACCTTCTTGTGACCCCTCGACGGGACTAGTCAACCCGGGTCGTGCGGCACCCGCCCGCCACAACGGGCGCACTAGCCTTCCGTACGGTCGCGACGGGCCCGATGACCACCGGGCGGGCGCGAGCCGGACGCCCGCGAGAAGCCAGGGCGCAGAGCCGCGCCGGCACGATCGGCGCGCGACCGAGGCCGGGCGGCGCCGCGGAGTTCCGGGCCGAGACGTGCCGGCGGAGCTTGCGATCGGGTGTGACCTACGAGCGGACCAGGCGGGCGATGGCGGCCGAGGCCTCCTTGACCTTCTCTTCCGCCTCGGGCCCACCCGCGCTGATGGCGTCCTTCACGCAGTGGCCGATGTGGTCCTCCAGCAGGCCGAGCGCCACGGCCTGCAGGGCGCGCGTGGCGGCCGACACCTGGGTGAGGACGTCGATGCAGTAGGCGTCCTCCTCGACCATGCGCTGCAGTCCGCGTACCTGGCCTTCGATGCGCCGGAGCCTGGTCAGATAGGCCTGCTTGTCATCGCTGTACCCATGCATGCCGTCCACGATACCTCTTCGGGGTATGCGGGCCGTGACGCTCAGGAGCGGCTGCGCAGGGAGTCGAACAGCTCCTCCCACCGGACGGCGATGGCGGGCGCGGCGTGCGCCGCCGCCGACTCGCGCGCCCCCGCGGCGAGCATCATGCGGCGGCGTTCGTCGTCGATCAGCGCGAGCAGCGCCGAGGCGTACGCCCCGATCTCTCCCTCGCCGGGTGGCACCAGGACGCTGTCGAGGCCGGGGGTGACGAACTCGCCGACCCCCCGGGCGCCCGCGAAGCCCACCACCGGGACGCCGCAGGCGAGCGCCTCGATCACGGTCATGCCCGGCGACTCGGTGTGCGAGGTGACCGCGACGATGGACGCCTTGGCGAACTCCCCCTGCAGGTCGGGGGTGGTGCCCATGAAGTACACGTTGTTGTGCAGGTTCAGCTCGCCGACCAGCGCGCGCAGCCGCTTCTCCTCCGGCCCGCCGCCGTACAGGCGCAGCCGCCAGTCCGGACGCTTGTCCGCGACGATCGCGAAGGCGCGGATCAGCCGGTCGAACGCCTTGCCCGGCAGCCACCGGCCACCCGCCGAGACGATGCGGTTGTCCATGCGCGACCGTGGCCAGGGGCCGGGCGGCAGGGCGTCCGGGATGGTCAGCACAGGCGGGTTGCGAGCGCCGTCCAGCAGGCGGGTGAACTCCTCGGCGGTCGTCTCGGTGGAGGCGATCACGGCGTCCAGCTTGGGGTAGAAGCGCCGCACCGGGGCCGGGACGGCCGGGCGGCTCCACTCGCGGGCGACGCGCACCGTCTCACGCGGCACGTGCCGCGCGGCCTGGACGCCGAGCCCCGGCCTGGTGGTGACCAGCACGTCGCCGCGCAGGCCGCGAAGGGTGCGCCACAGGGCCACCTCGGTGCGCATCTGGCCGCGGGGCAGCAGGTGACGGACGCCGGGACGCGCGTCGACCAGCCAGCGCAGCGAGACGCGCGAATCGATCGGGAAGAACGGCGTCTCACGCACCCTGCGCACGCTGATGATCTCCACGTCGTGCCGGCCGGCCAGCTCGGTCGCGAGGTTGAGCACGCCGCGCGTGTCACCGCGCATGCCGTACGCGGACGGGACCAGAAAGCAGATCTTCATCCGCCCACCTCGAGACGGAGCTCGTCGTCCACCGTGTAGCAGGGCCGGACCGGCACGCCGTCCACGGTGGTGTCGGGATAGTGGACCCGGCGCCGCTTGCCGTCCACGTCGTCGATGCGGGCGCCGAGCGGGAGCGGCGCCTCCAGGCCGTCCACCTCCAGCGACGGCGTCCACAGCCCTTCGTACTCGGACGTCGCGGCGATCACGTCGACCAGCGAGAGCGCGGCGTGGAAGCGCACCCCCTGGACGGTCGCCGCGGCGGTCACCTCGGCCTCGGGACCGGAGACGCCGCGCAGCGCGAGACGGGCCCCGCGATGAGCGTCGTCGTCGTCGAAACCGGTGTAGGCGAGCAGGCCGGTGACCTCGAACCGGCCCTCGCGGAACCACACCGCCCGCACGTCGGCCACCGGCTCGGCCGGGGAGATCTTCAGGGCGAGGAAGCCGTTGCGGGTGCGGTAGGCGCGGTAGGCGAGAGTGCGGCGGCTCAGCGCGTAGGCGTCCAGCCGGTCGAGCGAGAAGCCCGGGTCGACGCACTGCATGCGGACGCGCCCGCCCCCGGACGGGCCGGGCTCCAGGTAGGTGTCCCAGCGGCCCGGGGTGAGGTCGAGCGGGGTGAGCGAGACCGCGACGGACGCCTCTCGCGCCTCGGCTCCCGGCGTGCCGAGCACGACCTTGGCCTCGGCGCCGGTGCCGCGCTGGCGCAGGACGAGCCGGGTGCCCTCGGCCGGTGGTTGCTCGATGGACAGGCGGAGCGAGAGGACGTCGGCCAAAGTGACCTCGGCATCGGTGACGACGACCCGCACCGCGCCCCCTCCCCGTCGATTGGAGCCCCGCGCGTTGAGGTTACCGTTATTTCTTCGATATGTGGAGGAAGCATTTCGGGCCCTGTGCGTCCTCACGGTGGACACAGCCCTCCCGCAGGTCAGAACGTGATCACGCCTTGATGCGATCATGGTTTTCCGGGGCCGTCCGGACGGCCCGGCGCGCCCGTCCCGGCGGCCCCCGCGCACCCTCGTGAACCACCGTGCCGGCCGGCCCGCGGCGGCGCGCGATCCCCGCCCCGCGAACGCATCCGGACGGGCCGGAGGCATCCCCTGCGCAAGACGGCGCGGCACGCGGGCCGGGGCCGGTCAGGCCTTGACCGGCCGGCCCTTGACCGAGGTGACCAGGAGCTGGGCCACGTCCACGACCTGCAGGGTCTCCTTGGCCTGGCCGCCGTTCTTCTTCTCCTCGATCGCGTCGCCGAGCATGACCAGGCAGAAGGGGCAGGCCGTCGAGACGGTGTCCGGATCGGTGGTCAGGGCCTCGTCCACCCGCTCGGTGTTGATGCGCTTGCCGATGCGCTCCTCCATCCACATGCGCGCGCCACCCGCGCCGCAGCAGAAGCCGCGGTCCTTGCAGCGGTGCATCTCCTGGGTCTGGACGCCGGGCACCTTGGCCATGATGTCGCGCGGCTGGGAGTACACCTTGTTGTGCCGGCCCAGGAAGCACGGGTCGTGGTAGGTGATCTTCTCCTCGATCGGCGTGACGGGCGTGAGCCTGCCCTCCTCGACCAGCTTGGCGAGCAACTGGGTGTGGTGCACGACCTCGAAGGTGCCGCCGAGCTGCGGGTACTCGTTCGCGAGGGTGTTGAAGCAGTGCGGGCAGGTGGCCACGATCTTCTTGACCCCGGCCTCATTCAGCGTCTCGATGTTCTGCTGGGCGAGCATGTTGAACAGGAACTCCATGCCCAGGCGGCGGGCCGGGTCGCCCGAGCACGCCTCCATCGGGCCGAGCACGCCGAACTTCACCCCGGCGATGTGCAGCAGCTCGGCGACCGCCTTGGTGGTCTTCTTCGCGCGGTCCTCCAGCGCGCCCGCGCAGCCCACCCAGAAGAGGTACTCCAGGTCGTCCGGGACCTTGTCCTCGATCACCTGGACCTCGATCGGGTCGGCCTCGCGCGAGGCGAGCTCCTCGATCCACTCGGCGCGCTTCATCTCGGGCAGGCCCCACGGGTTGCCCTTGTTCTCGAGGTTCTTGAGCATGACGCCCGCCTCGGAGGGGAAGCTCGACTCGATCATCACCTGGTAGCGGCGCATGTCCATGATGTGGTCGATGTGCTCGATGTCCACCGGACACTGTTCGACGCACGCGCCGCAGTTGGTGCACGACCACAGCACGTCGGGATGGATCACGCCGTCCTCGGCGACCAGCGGCTTGCCGGCCAGCGCCAGGACGTCCTCGGGCAGGCCGGCCCGCTCCTCCTCGGTGGCGAGCAGGTACGGCGCGATGGCCATGGCGTGGTCGCGCTGGTCGAGGATCAGCATCTTCGGCGAGAGCGGCTTGCCGGTGTTCCACGCCGGGCACTGCGACTGGCAGCGGCCGCACTCGGTGCAGGTGTAGAAGTCGAGGAAGCCCTTCCACGTGGTGTCCTCGATCTTGCCGCGGCCGAAGACGTCGGTGTCGGGGTCGGCCTCCTCGAAGTCGAGCACCTTGCCGTTGCTGCGCATCTCGGGCACCGCGCCCAGGGCGTCCGGACGGCGGGAGAACGCCACGTTCAGCGGCGCGGTGAAGATGTGCAGGTGCTTGGAGTTCACCACGATGACCAGGAACACCAGCATGACGCCGAGGTGCAGGAGCAGGCCCGCGCTCTCGAGCACCTCGTTGGCCGTCGCGCCCAGCGGCCGCAGCAGCGCGGCGACCCCCTCGGAGGCGAACGCCCCCGACCGGTAGGGGAAGTTGCCGGTGTTGATCGCCGCGCCGCGGAACAGGAACAGCGACCAGATCACGTTGAAGATCATGAAGAGGATCAGCCACGCGCCGCCGAGGTGGGAGCCGGAGAAGCGCGAGTCGCGGCCGAGCTTCTTCGGGGAGTTCCTGACCCGGATGGCGGCGAACGCCGCGAGGCCGGCCAGGCAGGCGACGGCGATGAGGTCCTGGAGGAAGCCGAGGACGGGCCAGGTGCCGATCAGCGGGATGTGGAAGTCGGGTGTGCCGGTCACGGCCCCCTGGATGAGCGCGCCGTACGCCTCGATGTAGACCGTGATCAGGATGACGAACGCCCAGAACACCGCGAAGTGGGCGGCGCCCGGTGGAGTCCACTTGAGCAGCTTCTTCTGCGCGAACACCTCGACGAGCTGCGCCCGGACCTCGGCGCCGAGGTTGTCCTTGGCGTACCCGATCCGCTCCGGAGCGGGCTGGCCGCTGGTGGCGAGGCGGTAGAGCCAACGCACACGGCGACCTGCCAGCGCGACCGCCACGGCGGTCATCGCCAGCCCGATGATCGCGACAAGCAGCACGGGTCCTCCAAACTGTGGCGTTGGCTGCCCAGCGTAGATACACCGGTCATCCAGGGTGGCTCGGCCGTACCGAATAATACTCGCGAGTAACTTACCAACGGTAGCCGGAACGACGTCTTTGACGAAACGCTACTAGAACAATGCTCCGGGAAAAGCTCGTGCCGGCGCCCGGCCGGTCAGTCGCCGCCCAGGTAGCGCTGGATCGTCGGGGCCAGAAGCTCCACGAGATCGTCGATCTCGGCGGAGGCCAGCGGCTCCAGACGGAGGACATACCGCATCATGATCACGCCAAACATCTGCGCGAAGGCGACCTCCATGCGCACCGGCGGGATGCCGAGCCGCTCCACCACCCGGTTGAACACCGCCATGGTGAAGAACTCGCGCAACATCACCATGACCTGCTCGTTCGTCATGGCGCTCCGCATCAGCGCGAGCACCGGCCCACGGTCGTCGGGGTTCGCGGTCATGGTGAGCAGGAAGCGGACCAGGCGGGCCCCGATCTCGTCACGCGGCCCCTCCAGCAGGAGCGGAAGCACCCGGGCAGGGTCGGCCGGCAGTCGCATCGCCTGGACGAAAATGCCCTCTTTGGTGTCGAAGTAGTGGTGCACCAGGGCGGGGTCCACGGCGGCCTCGCGCGCGATGCCCCTGATCGTGGCCTTGTCGAAGCCCTTCTCCGCGAAGATCTTGCGCGCGGCGGCGAGGATCTCACCCTTGGTGTCGCCCGCCCCGCGCCGCCGGCCCGGCCGCCGCCGTCCGGCCGCCGGACCACTCTCACCGCCGGCACCACCCGCGCGCCCGGCGGCCCCCGGGGCGGTCACCCGCTCGGCGTCCGGCCCCTGCCCGGCCGCGCCCGCTCCGCCGCTCGCCTCGGCCCCTTCCAGGCGGCCAAGGGGGCGGACGCGTCCGGGTGGCACCTCGTGGTTCATGTCGTCTATCGGATCATGTCCGGGAGGAGGCGGCGAAATGCAGCCGGGCGAACGCCAGCCCCTCGGCGAGATCGTCGATGCGCTCGGTGCGGCTCGCGGCCTTGCGGGTGTTGATCTCGAGCACGATGAGGCCGCCGTACCCGGCGGTGGCCAGGCGCTCCAGGATGCGCGCGCACGGCTGGACGCCCCTGCCCGGCACCAGGTGCTCGTCCTTGTTGGTGGTGCCCACACCGTCCGCCAGGTGCAGGTGCGCGAGCCGGTCGCCGAGCTTGTCGGCCATCTCCAGCGCGTCACTGCCCGAGACCGCGGTGTGCGACAGGTCGAGCGTGACCTGCGGGTAGTCCTGGTCGAGCGGGTTCCACCCCGGGGAGTACGGCACCACCTCGGTGCCGCGGGCGCGCAGCGGGAACATGTTCTCCACCGCGAAGACCACATCGGTCTCCTCGCGGATGCGGGTCAGCCCCACCTCGAAGTCGCGCGCGTAGTCGCGCTGCCAGCGGAAGGGCGGGTGGACCACGACGGTGCGCGCGCCGAGCCGCTCGGCGGCCTTGCGCGCCCGCACCAGCTTGGCCCACGGGTCGCGGCCCCACACGCGCTGGGTGACCAGCAGGCAGGGGGCGTGCACGGCCAGCACCGGGATCTGGTAGTGGTCGACGAGCCGTTCGAGCACGTCGATGTCCTGACTGATCGGATCGGCGCCGACCATCACCTCGACCCCGTCGTAGCCCAGGCGCGCGGCCAGCTCGAAGGCGTCCGGAGTGCGCTCTGGATACACCGACGCGGTGGACAAGGCGATCTTGGCGTTCGGGACTCGGATGACGTCGGTCACAACTGCCAGCCTAAGCCGGGTCACGGGCTACCGGCGCGCCACGACCCGGGATGGAAGGAGGATCACAGCACGCGCACCGGGCGCGGGCCCCGTCCGGTGGACGTCCGCGCTGGTCTACGGTGTCCCCATGGCGCGGATCGTCGAGGGGGCCATCCCGAGCCCGAACATCTGGAACTCCCCCCGCACCTACGAGCTGGAGAACCGCGCCGTCGACCCGGACGGAGCGGTGGACGCGGCGATCTCAGGGATCCGGCCGTGGACCGGCGGCATCGTGCTGGACATCGGCTGCGGCGCCGGCTACCACCTGCCCGGCTTCGCCGCCACCGCGAGCAAGGTCATCGGCGTCGAGCCGCACTCGGGCCTGGCGGCGCTGGCCGCCGAGCGCTGCCGCGGGCTCCCGCGGGTCTCGGTCCGCGCTGCCACCGCCCAGGCGCTCCCGGTGCCCGACGGCTCCGTGGACGTCGCCGTGGCCCGGTGGGCGTACTTCTTCGGGCCCGGCTGCGAGCCTGGCCTGCGCGAGCTGTCCCGGGTGATGCGGCGCGGCGGCGCGGCGTTCGTGGTGGACTTGGACGCCACCCGCGGCGCGTTCGGCACGTGGTTCAGCCGCACCGTCCCGTCGTACTCCGCGCCGGCGGTGGAGGCGTTCTGGTCACGCCAGGGCTGGCAGCGCCGCGAGCTCGACCTGCGCATGGTCTTCACCTCCCGGGCCGACCTCGAGGCCGTCCTGCGCATCGAGTTCACCCCCGCCGTCGCCGAGGAGGCCATCGCGCAGACCCAGGGGCTGGAGCTGCCCTATCCGAACGTCCTGCGCTGGCGCCTGTACTGAAGCCCGCCGTACCCCCGGGACGTCGCGGGCTTGACCTTGACGTTGACGTCAACGATTAGCGTGGTCGCGGGCTCAGGGAGGGGCGATGCGCATCGGAGAGCTGGCCAGGCGCGCGGGTGTGAGCACCCGCGCGCTGCGCTACTACGAGCAGCAGGGGTTGCTGCCCGCCCGGCGGTCCACCAACGGCTACCGGGAGTACGAAGAGTCCGACCTCAAGCTGGTCACCGAGATCCGCTCCCTGCTCACCGTGGGTTTCACGCTCGAAGACGCGCGTCCGTTCGTCGAGTGCCTGCGGTCCGGCCACGGGTCCGGCGGCGCCTGTCCCGAGTCCGTCGAGGTCTACCGGCGCAAGATCACCGAGATAGACGACCAGATCCGCACCCTGCTGGAGCGGCGCGCCGAGGTGGCGGCGCAGCTCGCCGAGGCGTGCCCGGGATGCGCGCTCAGAACCGGAGGAACAAGATGATCACACTGACCGCGGAGAACTTCAACGAGCTGGTCCTGCGCAGCGACAAGCCCGTGCTGGTCGACTTCTGGACCGAGTGGTGCCCGCCGTGCCGCATGGTGGCCCCGGTGCTCGAAGAGATCGCCGACGAGTACGCCGGACGGCTGACCGTGGCCAAGCTGAACGCCGAGGACCACCCCGAGATCGCCCAGCGCTACGGCGTCATGGGCTTCCCCACCCTCAACCTGTACCGGGACGGCGAGGTGGTGCGCCAGGTGATCGGCGCCAAGCCCAAGCGTCTCCTGCTCGCCGACCTGGACGGCCAGTTCTGAGGCGGGTGGGCGGCCGCCGGGCGGGCGGGTTTGTCGGCACGGACCGATAACGTGCCTCGCATGACCAAGACGCAGAAGGCCGGCTACCGCTGCACCGAGTGCGGCTGGCGCACCACCAAGTGGGTGGGCCGCTGCGGCGAGTGCCAGGCGTGGGGCACGGTGGACGAAGAGGGCGCCCGCGCCGGCGTCCACGTCGTCCAGGGGGGCGCGGTCTCCGCTCCCGCGGTGCCGATCGGGCAGGTGAAGGCCGAGTTCGCCCGCGCGCGCACCACCGGCGTGGGTGAGCTCGACCGCGTGCTCGGCGGCGGCCTGGTCCCCGGCGCGGTGGTCCTGCTCGCCGGGGAGCCGGGCATCGGCAAGTCCACGCTGCTGCTGGAGGCCGCGGCCAGCATGGCCGGCCACGAGACCGTCCTCTACGTCACCGGCGAAGAGTCCGCCGCGCAGGTGCGCATGCGCGCCGACCGCATCGGCGCCGTGCGCGACCAGCTCTACCTCGCGGCAGAGACCGAGCTGTCGGCACTGGTCAGCCATGTGGAGAAGGTCCAGCCCCGGCTGCTCGTCGTCGACTCCGTGCAGACCATCGGCTCGGCCCAGGCCACCGGCGTGCCCGGCGGGGTCACCCAGGTCCGCGAGGTCACCGCCAACCTCGTCCGCCTGGCCAAGGAGCGCGGCATCTCCACCGTCCTGGTGGGCCATGTCACCAAGGACGGTTCGATCGCCGGTCCCCGGGTGCTGGAGCACCTGGTCGACGTGGTGCTGCACTTCGAGGGCGACCGGCACTCCCGGCTGCGCATGGTCCGCTCGGTGAAGAACCGCTTCGGCCCGACCGACGAGGTCGGCTGCTTCGACCTGGACGAGAGCGGCATCCGCGGGCTGGCCGACCCCAGCGGGCTGTTCGTCTCGCGCCGCTCCGAGCCGGTGCCCGGCACCTGCGTCACCGTGACCGTCGAGGGCACCCGCCCGCTGCCCGCGGAGGTGCAGGCACTGGTCGGCCCGACCGAGGCTCAGCAGCCGCGCCGGTCCTCCTCCGGCCTCGATCCCTTCCGGGTCACGATGATCCTCGCCGTGCTCGAACGCCGGCTCAACGCCCGGCTGAGCGGCTGCGACGTCTTCACCGCCACCGTCGGCGGCATCCGGCTGAGCGACCCCGCGATCGACCTGGCCGTGATGCTGGCCGTGGCCAGCGCGGCGGGCGACCGGCCACTGCCGCCCGGCCTGGTCGTGCTCGGCGAGGTCGGGCTGGCCGGAGAGCTGCGACCGGTGCGCGACATCCGGCGCCGGGTCGCCGAGGCCGCCCGGCTGGGGTTCACCCAGGCCCTGATCCCGGCCGGCTCACTCGACCAGCCGCCGCCCGCCATCGCCGGCGCCCAGGTGCAGAAGGCCGCGCCCCCGGTGCCGGTCGGCCGGCCGCCCCTGCGCACCACGACGTTCTCCCAGGGGTTCGACGTCACCGAGGCCGAGAACGTCTGGGACGCCCTGACGCACGTAACCTGAACGGTGTCCGGTCCGGCCAAGG
>NZ_BMNT01000011.1:0-62750 GCF_014646695.1 Sphaerisporangium melleum | reverse complement strand
CGCCGCCGGTAAAATGGCGACGTCAGCGACCATCGGGGGCCATGTGGCGAACACCAACAAGGGGATGGACGAGCGTCGGCGGGCCACTCTCGCCATGCTCGCTCCGGGCACCGAGCTGCGAGACGGCTTTGAGCGCATTCTGCGCGGGCACACCGGCGGCCTGGTCGTCCTCGGCTACGACCAGCGGGTCGATGAGGTGTGCACCGGAGGCTTCACGCTTGACGTCGAGTTCTCCGCCACCCGGCTGCGCGAGCTGGCCAAGATGGACGGCGCCATCGTCCTCGACCGCGCCGGCCGCAAGATCCTGCGCGCGGCGGTCCACCTCGTCCCCGACTCCTCGCTGCCCACCGACGAGTCGGGCACCCGCCACCGCACCGCCCAGCGGGTGGCCCGGCAGACCGGCTACCCGGTCATCTCGATCAGCAAGTCGATGCGCATCATCGCCCTCTACCTCGACGGCGTGCGTTACGTCCTGGAGGAGTCGGCGGCCATCCTGTCCAAGGCCAACCAGGCGCTCGCGACCCTAGAGCGCTACAAGATGCGGCTGGACGAGGTCAGCGGCACGCTGTCGGCCCTGGAGATCGAAGACCTCGTCACCGTGCGCGACGTCGCCGCGGTCGTGCAGCGCCTGGAGATGGTGCGCCGCATCGCCGGCGAGATCGAGGGGTACGTCGTCGAGCTGGGCGTCGACGGACGTCTGCTGTCCCTCCAGCTCGCGGAGCTGGTCGCCGGGGTCGAGGAGGACCGCGACCTCATCATGCGCGACTACGTGCCGCGCGGGACGCGCATGGTGGGCGAGGCGCTCGCCGAGCTCGACCTGCTGTCCCCCTCCGACCTGCTCGACCTCTCGGCCGTCGCCCACGTGCTCGGCCACGACGGCTCCGAGGCGCTGGAGGCGCCGGTCAGCCCGCGCGGCTTCCGCCTGCTGGCCAAGGTGCCCCGGCTGCCGACGAGCGTCGTGGACCGCCTGGTGGACCACTTCGGCGGCCTGCAGAAGCTCCTGGCGGCCAGCACCGACGACCTGCAGTCGGTGGGCGGGGTCGGCGAGGCGCGGGCCCGCAACGTCCGCGAGGGCCTCTCCCGTCTGGCCGAGGCCTCCATCCTCGAACGCTACGTCTGACCTCGCCGTTCACCCGGACGGCAGCGTTCCGCCCGCCCGGCCGGATGCCCGGATGGGACTGCTTCAGCGCCGGCGGCCATCCAGACCAAGGCGACATGCGTCTCACTTTTCACCCTGGAACAAGGAGACCCATGACGCACCAGCAACCGCACGGCATCGGCCACCACCAGCACATGCCGGCCCCCTACCAGCCGCAGGCGCAGATGCCACAGCCGTACGGCTATGCGGGTATCCGCCCCAGCACGGCCGCTGAAGCGGATGTGCCCTCCACTGCGGAGATCTGATCGCGCGCAGGGGACGGGCCTGGTTCAGCGGAGGTGGAAGACGACCTTCGAGCTCTTCAGGGGGCCCAGGCGGGCGGTCGCGACGTAGGTGCCCCTGCGGGCCTCCGGGCGGGCCGCGCGGCAGTCGGGCGCCGACCGGCGGCGATCCCAGCCGACCGTCCGGACGTGCGGCACTCCCCGCTCCAGACGGCGGACGTCGGCGCCCTCGCCGCTCACGCAGTCGGCGGTGGACCACACGCGGTCGGCGCCGGAGGTGACACGCACCTCGACCGCCCTCGGGCCGACGTCCACGGTGCAGCCGGACCGGCCGAGGTTGACCACGGTGAGCAGGAAGCTGGGAGCGCGCCCGCCGGCGTAGACCTCCGCCTCGGTGACCAGGCCGACCACCAGATCGGCCTGGTCGCACCGGCCGCCCGGGCGGCGGCTGCGACGCGGGGTCGGCGAGGACGTGGCCGCTGTGGCGGTCGCGGCGGGCGATGGCACGGAGGGCGCCGTCTCGGGCACGACCGTCGTGCTCGGGGCCGGGCCCGGCCCGGTGGCGCCGTCGGAGGAGGGCCGGCCGCCCGCGCCGCCGGACGCGCTGGAGCAGGCCCAGGCGATGACGGCCACGACGACGAGCGCGCCGGTGAGCACCGACACCCTGCGGCGCCAGTAGACCTCCGGCCCTTCCACTCCCACGTCGCCACGGAACGTGTCCGGATCCATACGAACAGTATGCTGACTCGCCACCCGCCGCAGGCGTCGATTACCCCGATCTCCGCCGAGCCCGTGGGCCCGCCACCCGGCAAATCCCCGCACACCCCCCAAGCCTGGGGACGGCTCAGGTGGGGAGGCGGTAGGTGCCGTCGGGGAGCGCCTCGGCCAGCCCGTCGGCCACCAGGCCGTCGAGGGCGCGCTCGCGCTGCGGCGCGTCGTCCCACACGGCGTCCAGCGCCTCCTTGGGCACCGCGCCGTGGGCGTCCCGCAGCACCGCCAGCAGCCGGCCCCGGCACTGCCGGTCGGTGCCGGCGTACGTCTGGCCGCGCCGTTCGGGGCCGTCGTAGGCGGGGCGCCCGGCCAGCCGCCAGGCGCACGAGACGGCGACCGGGCAGTCGGCACAGCGCGGCGCGCGGGCCGTACAGACCAGGGCGCCGAGCTCCATGACGGCGACCGCCCAGCGCGGAGCGTCCAGACCGGGCACCAGGGACTCGGCGAGCCTGCGCTCGGCCGTCGTGGTCGCCTTCGGCGGGTACTCCTCGCCGCGCACCGCCCGGGCCAGCACCCGCCGCACGTTGGTGTCCAGCACCGCGTGGCTGCGGCCGTAGGCGAAGCTCGCGACCGCCGCGGCGGTGTAGTCGCCGATGCCGGGCAGCCGGCGCAGCTCGTCGTACCCGGCGGGCACCCGGCCGTCGTGGTCGGCCGTGATGGCCCGGGCGCACGCGTGCAGGTTGAGGGCACGTCGGGGGTAACCGAGGCGTCCCCAGTGGCGCACCGCCTCGCCCGGCGGCTCGGCGGCCAGTGCGGCGGGGGTGGGCCAGCGCTCCATCCACTCGATCCACACGGGCAGCACGCGGGCCACCGGCGTCTGCTGCAGCATGATCTCGCTCACCAGGATGCCCCACGGCGTGGCGTCAGGGTGCCGCCAGGGGAGGTCCCGGGCGTTCTCGGCGTACCAGTCGAGGATGGGAGCGTGCAGTCCGGCGGCCACGCCCCGAGCCTACTGCTCCCGCGTCACCCCGGACGCTCCATGATCCGGTGCCCGCCGGCCGCGTCCGCCCCCGCTGCGCCGTCACGGTGCCGTACCGGTCGATTCCGCTCACCTGCGGCGGCGTCATGCTCAGGCCCGCACCTCTCCCGTGCACCACCGCGCCGACCGGCCGAGGGAAGGTGCAGGCGGGCGAGCGGGGTCAGGCGGCGAGTTTGAGGCCGAGGGCGGTGAGGTTGCGGCGGGTCCAGTCGAGCTCGTCGGCGAGGCTGGCGACGAGCGCGGCCGGGCCCTGGCCCTTGGCCGGGCCGGCCAGGCCGTGTGACTCGACCTCGATGTGCGCGCCGCCCGTCGTCGGGGCCGACAGGATCGCGGCCAGGGCGTTCTCCAGGATGGACTCGGTGGCCGGCGCCTCACCGGTGTGGTTGTGGACGTGGCCGAGCTTGACCACCGCGGCGCCGGCGGCGACAACGCCGCGCAGGGCGGCACCGGGCTCCTCGACGCCGCAGGTCAGGTGGCAGGCGTCCAGGCACACCCCGAGGTATTCGGAGTCGATGCCGCACACCCGCTCCACCGCCTGCTCGGTGGTCTCCAGGACGCAGCCCGGCCAGGGCTGGAAACCGACCCTGATGGTCTTGCCGGTGACGCTGTGCAGGGAGCGCAGCTCACGCGAGAGCCGGTCCAGCCGGCGGGATGCGATGGTGTGCAGATCGGCCGGCCAGTCGCGCCGCCAGCCGATGGGGATGGTCGAGATGCTGCCGAACCGTACGTCGTCCGGCAGCAGGAAGGCGAGGATGCGCGCGAGGGACATGGTGTAGCGGTACCGCTCGGGCTTGGCCCAGTCGGGGCCCGGGCTGTCCTGGCCCATGCCTCTGCCGCCGGCGCCGTTGAGGCTGACGACCTCCAGTCCGCGCTCCTCCAGCGAGCGGCGCAGCCGGACCAGCTCGATGCGGTCGGCCACCAGGTGGTCCACGACACCGGGGGCGAGCCACAGCCCGATGCCCAGCCGGTCCACACCGAGCCGCCTGCGCACGGGCACGGCGTACCGGGTGAGATGGGCGATGAGGTTCTCCAGGTCCTCCGCGGGGTGGACGCCCGCGTTGTAGGACAGATGAACGAGCGTGCCGTCCTCGTGACACAGGCGCATGTCAGGTGCCTCCCAGGGGTACTACTCTGCTTGTCGGACCTCGCCGCCGCAGGTCGCGCCGCGGTCTCGGCGCACGCGGCATCGCCCTCCCTGCCAGGAATCCGGCCTGGCACGACCGAGGGCGCCGGACGGGCGGACGCCTCCGCGTCCTCCCGGCGGCCGATCCCCGGCTACATCCGTGCGGGGATCTCGGCGACGGCGCTCACCGCTCTCGGTCGATCTTGTGAGCCATGTGCGCATGACTCAAGACCCGATTCGCTCTACAGAGTGTAGTACTACTAACGGTGGTGTCATAGCGGTTACCGTCAAAACGATCTCAGGAAATGCGAAGGACCCCCAGCGATCATGGTCGCGGGGGGTCCTACCGCTTTCGCGGCCGGCCGTTCAGGCCGTCTGGGGTCGTACCGTCGTCACGGCCGCGTGGTCGTCATGACCGCGTGGTCATCACGGCTGTGCGGTCGCTACGCCGAGCGGTCGGCCGGCCTGGCCGAGACGCCGGCCCGGCTGCTCGCCGGCTCGGCGATGGCCGCGGCGGAGTCGGGGATCTCGGGCTGGGCCTTCTGCTCACCGGTGAAGGTGAACTTGGCCTCCTCACCCTCGCCCTCGATCGCGATCTTGACGATCTGGCCGGGGCGCAGGTCGCCGTACAGGATCTTCTCCGACAGCGTGTCCTCCAGCTCGCGCTGGATGGTACGGCGGAGCGGCCGGGCGCCGAGCACCGGATCGTAGCCGCGGTCGGCCAGCAGCTGCTTGGCCTCGGCGGTGAGCTCCAGGCCCATGTCGCGGTCCTTCAGGCGGGCGTCCACCTGGGCCAGCATCAGGTCGACGATCTTGATGATCTCGACCGGAGTGAGCTGGTGGAAGACCACGACGTCGTCGACGCGGTTGAGGAACTCGGGCCGGAAGTGCTGCTTGAGCTCCTCCTGGACCTTGGACTTCATCCGGTCGTAGTTGCCCTCGACGTCGTTGTTCTTCGCGAACCCGACCCCGATGCCCTTGGAGATGTCCCTGGTGCCGAGGTTGGTCGTCATGATGATGACGGTGTTCTTGAAGTCGACGACGCGGCCCTGGGCGTCGGTCAGGCGACCGTCTTCCAGGATCTGCAGCAGCGAGTTGAAGATGTCCGGGTGCGCCTTCTCGATCTCGTCGAACAGGACCACGGAGAACGGCTTGCGCCGGACCTTCTCGGTGAGCTGGCCGCCCTCTTCGTACCCGACGTAGCCGGGCGGGGAGCCGAACAGCCGTGAGACGGTGTGCTTCTCCATGAACTCGGACATGTCCAGCATGATCAGCGCGTCCTCGTCCCCGAAGAGGAACTCGGCGAGCGCCTTGGACAGCTCGGTCTTACCGACACCGGACGGACCGGCGAAGATGAACGAGCCACCGGGACGGCGCGGGTCCTTCAGGCCCGCACGGGTGCGGCGGATCGCGCGGGACAGCCCCTTGATGGCGTCGTCCTGGCCGATGATCCGCTTGTGCAGCTCGTCCTCCATGCGGAGCAGCCGCTGCGACTCCTCCTCGGTCAGCTTGAAGACCGGGATGCCGGTGGCGGTCGCGAGGACCTCGGCGATGAGCTCCTCGGTGACCTCGGCCACGACGTCCATGTCGCCGGCCTTCCACTCCTTCTCACGGCGGTCGCGCTTGAGCTGGAGCTGCTTCTCCTGGTCGCGGAGCGCGGCGGCCTTCTCGAAGTCCTGCGCGTCGATCGCGGACTCCTTGTCGCGGCGCACCTGGGCGATCTTCTCGTCGAACTCGCGCAGGTCCGGCGGCGCGGTCATGCGGCGGATGCGCATGCGCGAGCCGGCCTCGTCGATGAGGTCGATCGCCTTGTCCGGCAGGAACCGGTCGCTGATGTAGCGGTCGGCGAGCTGGGCCGCGGCCACGAGCGCCGCGTCGGTGATCGTCACGCGGTGGTGGGCCTCGTAACGGTCGCGCAGACCCTTCAGGATCTCGATCGTGTGGCTCAGCGAGGGCTCGGCGACCTGGATCGGCTGGAAGCGGCGCTCGAGCGCGGCGTCCTTCTCCAGGTGCTTGCGGTACTCGTCGAGCGTGGTGGCACCGATCGTCTGCAGCTCGCCGCGGGCCAGCATGGGCTTGAGGATGCTGGCGGCGTCGATGGCGCCCTCGGCGGCACCGGCGCCGACGAGGGTGTGCAGCTCGTCGATGAACAGGATGATGTCGCCGCGGGTGCGGATCTCCTTGAGGACCTTCTTCAGGCGCTCTTCGAAGTCACCGCGGTAGCGCGAGCCCGCCACGAGCGCGCCGAGGTCGAGAGTGTAGAGCTGCTTGTCCTTCAGCGTCTCGGGCACCTCGCCCTTGACGATCTTCTGGGACAGGCCCTCCACCACGGCGGTCTTGCCGACGCCGGGCTCTCCGACCAGAACGGGGTTGTTCTTGGTCCTGCGGGACAGGACCTGCATGACCCGCTCGATCTCCTTGTCACGCCCGATCACCGGGTCCAGCTTGCCCTCGCGGGCGGCCTGGGTCAGGTTCCGGCCGAACTGGTCGAGCACAAGGGAGGTCGACGGTGCGGACTCCTGCGGGCCTCCAGCGGCCGCCGGCTCCTTGCCCTGGTAGCCGTGGAGCAACTGGATGACCTGCTGGCGCACCCTGTTGAGGTCGGCACCAAGCTTCACCAGCACCTGAGCGGCAACGCCCTCGCCCTCACGGATGAGGCCCAAGAGGATGTGCTCTGTGCCGATGTAGTTGTGACCCAGTTGCAAGGCCTCGCGGAGCGACAGCTCAAGGACCTTCTTGGCGCGCGGGGTGAAGGGAATGTGCCCCGACGGCGCCGACTGCCCCTGGCCGATGATCTCCTCGACCTGCTGGCGCACACCTTCAAGACTGATGCCGAGGCTCTCAAGTGCCTTGGCGGCGACACCCTCGCCCTCATGGATCAAGCCAAGAAGAATGTGCTCAGTGCCGATGTAGTTGTGGTTGAGCATCCGGGCCTCTTCCTGGGCCAGGACGACAACACGCCGTGCGCGGTCAGTGAACCTTTCGAACATCTCGTCGCTCCTCACAGAGCGGTCAGGCAGCTCGGGATATCCGGGCCCGCCGCATCCGCATGCTAGCCCCGACCGGTGACCGCTCTAGACAGGAGACGTTCCCCGAGAGCAGGGCGTTCACGCTCCATCCAACTACTGTTGGGGGGTCACATGTTCCCACTACGCCGCAAGCGAACGACGTTTAGCACCGGCGTTTTACGTGAAGTCCCGGACCGCGCCCCGGACGATCACTCCGGCATAACTCGATCATCCGGCTATGGCGGCGAATCACGGCCTGCCGCCGCCATAGCCCGATGATCTCCAAAGAGCCCGTCAGTGCGCCGCTTCGTACTGCTCGACCACGGAGGACGCAATACGACCGCGCTCGCTGACGGAGATCCCGTGGGCCTTCGCCCACGCCCTGATCTCCGAGCTCTTTTCCCGAGACGGACGCTGACCACCGCCCCGCTTGCGGCCCCGGGCGCTGGTGGCACCCTCGGCACGGCGGGCGTGGGAGACGAAAGACGCCAGCGCGTCACGCAGACGCTTGGCGTTATCGCCGCTCAGGTCAATCTCGTAAGCGGAGCCATCAATCGCGAAGGTGACAGTCTCATTGGCCTCGCCACCATCGAGGTCGTCGATGAGTATCTTCTGGATCTGCGTGGCCATCTGGCAATCCTTTCGCAGAGCATTGTTCGATTCAACAGCCAAAGATATACCCGCTAACCCCGGCTGACAATTCGCGGAACCCACAGCTTCAGAAGGCGCGCGGGGCCCGGGCCGTCGGTCAGTCCGAAGAAGCCTCGGACGACTTCTCCGGAGGCTCCGCTTCCTGGCGCGGCCCTCCCGCCTCGGAACGGAACAGCTTGACGACCGCGATGATGACCACCGCCGCGACCACCAAGGGTGGTATCAACGCGGACAATACATCGTTCATTGATCCTCGCTCCACGCGGGGGGTGGCATTCCGGCACCTCCCACGTTAATTGTCACACGAGACTCCCTCGCTCCGTGCCATGGTCGGCTGATCCGGGAGTCACGATCCGACTCTAGCCCCACAGGAGGTCAGCGGGGTTGCCGGGCGGGGACCAAAGCCGCCCACGGACCGTTCCACGGCATTCTCCGTCTCTCCAGCCGTCTTACCGGATGCCCGGGGAAAGGTGATCGCGTGGAAAACACGGACGGGGCGGCCGCAGCGCGGCCGCCCCGTCAATAAAGCCGATCTCAGGCTAGAGCCTTGACGACAACCGTGCCCGCGACCTTGTCGTGCGGGCCCTGCCGTAGCGGCTTGTCGGTGAGGATAAGCACACCGAGGACGAGGACGAAGATGCCGGCGAGCGTGCCAAGGAGGGGAATGCCGTACAGCACCATCACGCCCGGGAAGATAGCGCTGCGCTTCAGCAGGGCCGCCGAATCAAGCGGAGCGCCGCCGACGCCGGCCAGCCGGATCTTCATCACCTTCTTGCCGATGGTCCGGCCGTCCTTGGAATGGAGCAGGTAGTCATAGACGGCGTACGCGCCGTAAGCGATGATCCCGGCGACCAGGGCCGGAATCACCGATGCGCCGCCCAGCGCGGCCGCCGGATCGGCCCTGATCTCCTCGGCCGACGGCACGAACATCGGCGCCAGGATGAAGCTGACGATCATGTAGAGCACGAAGGGGACGAGGGAGTCGATGATCCGCGCGACCCACCTCTCCCACCACAGCGCCAGCGGCGCCGGGGCGCCCGGGGGCAGCGGCTCGCCATAGGGGGCGCCGTAGCCGGCCTGCGGGGCTCCGTAGCCCTGCGGACCACCGTAGGGGCCCTGCGCGGCCCCCTGGCCACCCTGAGGAACACCGCCATGGCCCGCGTTCTGCGGCGGGGCGTACTCGCCGCCCCTCGGAGCCGCGTACGGGTCACCGGCCCCTGGCGCGGGACCGTGCGGACTCCCGGGGGGTGGTTCTGTCGTCATGTGATCACCTTTCGCGACAGGCGCAGGACGCTACGGTTCGTGCAAGGTCCTATCGCACATAGAGGGATGTCCGTTACCTTTTCCGGAACTTCACCCATCGCGACGCGTCGGGCACGGAACGCGAACGGGGCCGGAGGATGCCCCTCCGGCCCCGTCGACCAACGCCTTACTTGATCTTCACCACGATGGTGCCGCCCACCTTGTCGTGCAGGCACTGCTGAAGCGGCTTGTCCCAGAACTGCCACAGGACGTTCACCAGGTAGAAGATGTAGGTCAGGAACCCGACGAACGGGACCCACGACAGCAGCTGCGGGCCGAACAGCACGCCGGCCCGCTTGACGGCGGCGTCGGAGGTCAGCCCGCCCTCGACGGTGCCGCCCACCGGGACGACCTTGATGCCCATGACGATCTTGCCCACGGTCTGGCCGCGCTGCTTGAGCATCAGGAACTCGTAGGCGATCCAGATGGCACCGCCGACGAGCGCGGTCAGCAGGGTGGCCACGAAGAGCCCGCCGCCCTGGGTGATCGCCCCCGTGGTGGGGTCGAAGCTCGCCTGGGTCACGATCACCGCGGTCACCACCGCGCTGATGATGAAGTACGGGATCCCCAGGATGACGCCGTCGATGATGCGGGCGACCAGGCGCTGCCACCACTCCGCCAGCGGCGCGGGAGCGCCCGGCGGCTGCACGCCCTGCACGCCGTACGGCTGCTGGTAGCCGGGCGCGCCGTACCCGGGCTGGCCGTACTGCTGCTGGCCGTAACCCTGCTGCCCGTACTGCGCCGGCTGCTGTTGCCCGTACTGCTGCTGCTGGCCATAGGACCCCTGCTGGCCGTACTGGGCCTGCTGGTCGTAGCCGCCCTGCTGGCCGCCGTACTGGGCCTGCTGGTCATAGCCCTGCTGGTCATAGCCCTGCTGGCCGTACTGCGGCTGCTGCCCGTACTGCTGCTGCTGGCCGTAGCCGCCCTGACCGTAGGAGCCCTGCTGACCCTGCTGACCCTGCTGGCCGTACTGCGGCTGCTGCCCGTAGCCCTGCTGCGGCTGCCCGTAGGCACCCGTGCCGCCCTGCTGGCCCTGCTGGCCCTGCTGTCCGTAGGAGCCCTGCTGGCCGTAGCCCTGACCTGTGTCCTGACCGTAGGAGCCCTGCTGGCCCTGCTGCCCGTACTGCGGCTGCTGCCCGTAGCCTCCCTGGCCCTGCTGGCCCTGCTGGCCGTACTGCGCCTGGGGCTGCTGGGGATAGCCCGGCTGCCCGTAGGCGCCCGTGCCGCCCTGCTGTCCGTACGCCCCCTGCTGGCCGTACCCCTGCTGCGGATAGGCCGCGTTCTCCGAGGTCGGCTGGGGACGGTGGACGACGGTTACCTCCGGATCGATGCCCGGGGGGTTCTGCTGCCCATATTGCGCAGAACCGGACGACGAGTGCCCGTCGTCCGGTTCATCGCGTGGGTACGGCGGCTGTCCGGTGCTCACCGTGTCACCTCACTTCGGCTTCGCACGTGGCCTTCGGTCAGGCGCACATGCCATGGTGTTGCCAAGGTAGCGACAGCGGCATCAACAGTCACCTTTCCAGCGCGTCACTCCCGGCGTCAGGAGCGCGGCGCGAGGTGCAGCAGCATCCGCGTGTTGCCCAGAGTGTTCGGCTTGACGTGCTCCAGGTCGAGGAACTCCGCCACGCCCTCGTCGTAGGAGTCCAGCAGCTCGGCGTACACCTCGGGGGACACCGGGGTGCCCTGGATCGGCACGAAGCCGTGCCTGGCGAAGAAGTCGACCTCGAAGGTCAGGCAGAAGACGCGCCGAACCTCCAGCTCGCGCGCGGCGTCGATGAGGGCTGCGACGATCTTGTGGCCGACGCCCTTGCCGCGGCAGCTCACGTCGACGGCGACGGTGCGGATCTCGGCGAGGTCCTCCCACAGCACGTGCAGTGCCCCGCACCCCACCACCCGGCCGTCCCACTCGGCGACCCGGAACTCCTGGACGTCCTCGTAGAGCGTCACCGTGGACTTGCGCAGCAGCCGCGGCCCGTCGCCGGAGTAGGTGTCGACCAGTGCTCTGATGGCCCGGACGTCCGAGGTGCGGGCCCGCCTGACGACGGGCGCCCCCACGGCGGGTACCGGCTGCGCGGCCTGCTCCATGAGGCGTCAGCGTATCCGCCCGACCGGTGGCGATCGCTTCCGGCCTTTCCGGCCGAGGCCCAATATCGGCCCGACCGAAACCCCGACAGCCTTCCTTCCTGCATCACCACAAGTGATCGGAGAGGCACGGTCGGTACGCCGCGTCCGTGAGACGGGCCCGGGGAAACCCACAAGCCGCACCACCTGGGAATTCGCCGGGGAAGAACGGCCGACGGACGGGTTGTCGCAGCTCGGCGGGGTGACCGCGCCGCCCCGGGCGTGATCTCGCCGTAACAGGGCGGTTGTGCGACCTCTACAGATTTCTCAGTTCTGGTTGAGCAGGAACCTGAACTGCACTAATGTCCAGCGTCAATGTCGGCCATCGTCCACGATGGCCGCTCCGCCTAATTTCCGGCCGGCCCCCACCGCCGGAAAACCGGGGACCCAAAGGCAGGCGACGGGGATGATCTCCGGCGATCCCGCCACCCCTGGGGTGAATCCGAGAGGGAGGCGTCGAAACCTCCATGTCCAGGTGCTCGGTAGGGCTTCTCCGGCCCGAACCCGTCAGCTAACCCGGTAGGCGACCGAGGAGAGGAGCTCGTTGGTGCAGCCTAGGCGCACGCCTGGAGGACGCGCGGGCAGACACGCCCGCGAACGCGGATCCCGTTTCCGGCTCGGCGGAGCCGCGGGGCCGTCCTGGCGCCTGCCCCGCCGCATCGCGCTGGTCACCGCCGTGCTCACGGCCCTCACGTTCGGCTCGCCCCTGGTGGCGGCGACGGCCGAGCCCAAGCCCAGCCTCACCCAGCTGAAGAACCAGGTCGAGAAGCTCTACGAGCAGATCGAGTCGCTCACCGAGCAGTACAACGGCCAGCGAGAGCGGTTCAAGCAGGCGCAGCGCTCGGCCGAGTTGGCCAAGAAGACGCTCGCGAAGAGCGAGAGCGAGCTTGAGGACAAGCGCCGCAAGGCCGGGCTGTACGCCCAGGACGCCTACATGACCGGCGGCATCGGCAATCCGCTGGCCCTGGCCATGTCCGGCGACCCGGACGCCTACCTGGACCGGGTGGCCACGACCTACGCGTTGCAGTTGCAGCAGGGCGAGGAGGTCTCCCAGATCGCCAAGGCGATGGCCGCCGCCGAGCGCGCCAAGGCCGGCGCCAAGGCGCGCGAGGCCGAGGTCAAGAAGCTCGTGTCCGAGCTGTCGGCGCAGCGCGACAAGATCCGCGGCCTCATCGCCAAGACCGAGAACAACCTGTTCCGCCGTGCCCTCGCCAAGACCAGCGGCGCGTCCCGGGCGGTCAAGATCGATATCCCGATCCCCGGAGACGGCAAGGCCGCGCAGGCGGTGCGGTGGGCGCTCACCCAGCAGCTCAAGCCGTACGTCTGGGGCGCGGCGGGGCCGAGCTCCTTCGACTGCTCGGGTCTGGTGCTGTGGGCCTACCAGAAGGTCGGCATCAGCCTGCCGCACTACACCGGGGACCAGTGGACCGCCGGCACGCACGTGTCACGCGAGGACATGCGCCCCGGCGATCTGGTCTTCTTCTACAGCGACCTGCACCACGTCGGCATCTACATCGGTGGCGGCATGATGGTGCACGCGCCGCGCACCGGTGACGTCGTCCGGGTGGTGCCGCTCGGCAACCGTCCGTTCGCGGGAGCCGTGCGCATCGCCGACTAGCGTCGCCCGCGCGGGCGCGTCGCATGCGGAGGTTCCGCTCGGCGCGCCGCGCGCGAAGGCGCCGCCCGACGGGGTGGCACGGGTGTCAGATGAGTCGGCGTCGCGCCGCCCAGGCCACGGCCTCGATGGCGGTGGCGACGCCTATGCGGTCGCAGATGCCCCGCAGGCGGCGTCGCACGGTGCGGCCGCTGACGTCGAGCCGCCGCCCCACCCGGTCGACGGTCACGCCCTTGGCCAGTTCGGCGAGCAATAGAAGATCATCGTCGCTCAGTCCCACACCGTCTGATCCCGAAGGAAAGCCATTCCCTCGGGAAACCAGATCCGGATACGCCATCGGGTGTCCTCCCCCACGACGAACTCGGCAACATACTGAATGCTTCGGCCCGCCCGTCAGGAACGTTAAACGCCGCGTTGAAAGGTCGTCAAGCTCCGACCTCGATACCCATGACGTTTGTGATTGACATACCACCGCATATGTGAACTACTCATGACATGTCCCCGACCCATCGGTTCGGGGTGATGCCGACGGAGATCACCAACGCCGGCGGGGCGGCCGGCGACGCGAGGGCGACCGCATCGCTGGTGGAGGCCGGGTTCACGGAGTGACCGCCCCCTGGGTGCCCTGCGTCGGGTATATGCCGCCGGCGTGCTATCCACCGAATTCGCCCGGCGAAACCGCTGCCGCTTTCTGCCCTTTTCCCCCGGCGCGGCCGACGGCGTAACATGCCCGCCACATCGGATTTGCCGGAGTGGATCATCATACGCGGTCCTATTCGGCGGACCTGGCCCGTGCGGTGACCGCCGGGACACCGGTTTTCCGATCTCCACCCCCCTCGATCACCGGCTCCGGCCCGGCGTCGCAGGGCACGGCGCGCCGCCATGATGGAGGCGCACCGGCTCGCCCGCTGCTACGGCCCGGTCAGGCGGTGTTGCGGTTGTAGATCAGCCGCAGCCCGATGAGCGTGAGCCAGGGCTCGTGCACGTCGATCGAACGCGCCTCGTTCACCAGCAGAGGCGCCATCGAACCGGTGGCCACGACCGTCACGTCGTCGGGGTCGGTGGCCAGCTCGGGGGCCATGCGCTCGACGATGCCGTCCACCTGCCCGGCGAAGCCGTAGATGATGCCCGCCTGGAGAGCCTCGACGGTGTTCTTGGCGATCACCGAGCGGGGGCGCACCAGCTCGACCTTGTGCAACTGGGCCCCCGCGGCCGCCAGGGCGTCCACCGAGATCTCGATGCCCGGAGCCGTCACCGAGCCGACGTACTCCCCCTTGGCCGACACCGCGTCGAAGGAGGTCGCGGTGCCGAAGTCGACGATGATGCACGGCCCGCCGTACAGGGTGACGGCGGCGAGCGCGTTCACCACGCGGTCACTGCCGACCTCCTTGGGGTTGTCCATGCGCACCGGCACGCCCGTGCGCACCCCCGGCTCGACGATCACGGCGCTGACGTCGCCGTAGTAGCGCCGGCACATCTCGCGCATCTCGTTGAGCACGGAGGGGACGGTCGAGCAGATGGCGATGCCGCTGATGTCGGCGTCCTTCAGCAACGGGCTCTGACCGAGCAGCCCCTGCAGGACGACCGCGATCTCGTCGGCGGTGCGCCGCGCGTCGGTGGCGAGGCGCCAGTGCTCGAAGACCTCCTCGCCCTCGAAGAGGCCGAGCACCGTGTGCGTGTTGCCGACGTCGATCGTGAGCAGCATCAAGCCCCCCGAAGGTCCAAAGCGATGTCGAGTGCGGGCGCCGAGTGGGTCAGCGACCCCACAGCAAGGTAGTCAACACCTGTCTCGGCGACCTCACGGGCGGATTCCAGGTCGAGCCCACCGCTGGATTCCAGCCGGGCCCGGCCGCCGACCAGCGCGACCGCGTGCGCGAGCTCCTCGATGGTGAAGTTGTCCAGCAGGATCTCCTCCGCCCCCTCGGCGAGCACCGGCTCGATCTGGTCGATGCGGTCGACCTCCACTTCGATCGGCAGGTCCGGGTAGGCCTGTCGTACCGCGCGGAACGCCTCGGCGACGCCGCCCGCCGCCACGACGTGATTGTCCTTGATCAGAGCCGCGTCCGACAGGGACATCCGGTGGTTCACCCCGCCGCCGCACCGCACGGCGTACTTCTCCAGGGCCCGCAGGCCCGGGAGGGTCTTGCGGCTGTCGCGGACCCGGGCGCCGGTGCCGCTCACCGCCTCGACCCAGCGGTGGGTCAGGGTGGCGACGCCGGACAGGTGGGTGAGCAGGTTGAGCGCGGTGCGCTCGGCGGTGAGCACGTCCCGTACGGGCCCGGCGACCGTCATCAGCACGTCACCCCGCTCCACCCGCTCGCCGTCCTTCACGTGGCGTTCCACGGTGAGCCGCCCCTGTGAGGAACGGTGGAACACGGCCGCGGCCACCGCGAGCCCCGCGACCACGCCGCCGGCCCGGGCCACCACGTCGGCCACCGCCGCCTGGCCGGCGGGCACCGTGGCGATCGTGGTGACGTCGCCCTCGCCGGTGACGTCCTCCTCCAGCGCGCCGCTGATCAGGGCGGTCACCGCGACGGGGTCCAGGCCCGCCTCCGCGAGGTCGGCCTCGATCTGGGCCGGTAGGCCGCCCGTCCGGTCGTCCTCGTGCTTGACGTAGGTCATGGTCAGTCCCTCCTCGGCCAGGGTCACGTCCAGGTGCCCCAGCCACCAGGCGTCGTCGCGTTCCGGGAAGTCCTCGCGCCAGTGGGAGCCGCGCGTCTCCTCACGGGCCCGGGCCGCGGTGACCACGGCCGTGGCCACGGTGAGCAGGTTGGTGGCCTCCCACGCCTCGGTGCACGGCTCGACGGCCACCGGAGTCCAGCGGGCGTCCAGCAGTCCGTGGCTCACCTCGGCCAGGCTCCGCCCGCTGCGCAGCACCCCCGCGCCGGTGCTCATGCGGGCCTGCACCCGCGGCCGGACCCGGGGATCGACCAGGCCGGTGGCGCGGCCGTCATCGACCGGCTCCCCGGGCGCGACCCGCGGCAGGCAGGCCAGGTCGGCCGCGATGCGCTCGGCGAAGACCAGCCCCTCCAGCAGCGAGTTAGACGCCAGGCGGTTGGCGCCGTGCACGCCGGTGCAGGCGACCTCACCGCAGGCGTACAGGCCAGGGACGCTCGTCCGGCCGTGCAGGTCGGTGCGGACGCCGCCGCTGGCGTAGTGCGCGGCGGGCGCGACCGGGATGAGCTCGCGCGCCGGGTCGATGCCGTGTTCCCGGCACACCGCGTAGATCGTCGGAAAGCGCGTGCGCCACTTCTCCTCGCCGAAGTGCCGGCCGTCCAGCAGCACGTGGCTCTCGCCGGTCTCCAGCATCCGCCGCATGATCGCCTTGGCCACCACGTCGCGCGGCGCGAGCTCGGCGAGCTCGTGGACCTCGGTCATGAACCGCCGCCCGGACGCGTCGAGCAGCACGGCGCCCTCGCCGCGCACCGCCTCGGAGATCAGCGGCTGCTGGCCGGTCGAGCCCTCCCCGAGCCACAGGACGGTCGGGTGGAACTGGACGAACTCCAGGTCGCGGAGCACGGCGCCCGCCCGCAGCGCCAGCGCCACACCGTCCCCCGTGGAGACCAGGGGGTTGGTCGTCGCCGCGTACACCTGCCCCATGCCGCCGGTGGCCAGCACGACGGCGCCCGCCCGAACGGCCCCCACGCCGTCCCGCGCGCCCTCGCCCATCACGTGCAGGGTCACCCCGCACGCGCTCCCGGAGGCGTCCTTGAGCAGGTCGAGGACCAGCGCGTGCTCGATGACCTCGATGCGGCCCGCCGGAGACCCGCCCGCGCGGACGGCCTCGGCCAGCGCGCGCTGCACCTCCGCGCCGGTGGCGTCGCCCCCGGCGTGGACGATGCGGTCTCTGCGGTGGCCGCCCTCCCTGGTGAGCTGCAGCTCGCCGTCGGGGCGGCGGTCGAACCGGGCACCATGCGCCATCAGCCGCCGCAGCGCGTCCGGTCCCTCGGTCACCAGTGCCTGGACGGCCTGCGTGTCGCACAGGCCGACCCCGGCGATCAGCGTGTCGCTCAGGTGCTCGGCCCAGGAGTCGGCGGGGTCGAGGGCGGCGGCGATGCCGCCCTGCGCCCACCGGGTGGAACCGGCCGACAGCACGTCCTTGGTGACGACCAGGACACGGGCGTCGGGCACCAGCTCGGCGTACCGCAGCGCCACCGTGAGACCGGCGATGCCCGAACCCACGACGACGATGTCGGCGCGGACGGTCCAGCCGGGCTCGGGCGCGGTGAGTCTGCGGGGAATCGGCGGATGGGTCATGGGGGCTCCCTTATTTCGTCAGAATGACGATAAAGCATGGGCCGCCGGCGTCGCCACACGGGGTCCCGACGCTGGTACAGGAGGTACGGGAGGGGCGCGGCGCCCTGGCACGGGGGGCAGGAGGGTCAGGAGGAGAGATCCAGGACGACGTTGTCGATGAGGCGGGTGGCGCCCACCTTGGCCGCGACCGCGAGGATCGCCTCGCCCCGGTGGTCCTCGGCCGCGGCCGTGAACGTGGCGGGGTCGACCAGGCTGAGGTAGTCGAGCACCAGCGGCGGGTCGGCGAGCGCGGCCTCGTCCAGCACGGCGTGGGCGGCGTGCAGGATGTCCTTGGGCCGGTCGTGCCGGGCGCCCTCGCGCAGCGCGGCCGACAGCGCCAGGGCCGTGACCCGGTCGGCCGGCGAGAGGTAGCGGTTGCGGCTGGACAGCGCCAGACCGTCCGGCTCGCGCACGGTGGGGCCGCCGACGACCGTCACCGGGAGGTCGAGGTCGGTGACCATCCGGCGGATCAGCGCGAGCTGCTGGGCGTCCTTCTGCCCGAAGACGGCGACGTCCGGGCGGACGAGGTTGAACAGCTTGAGCACCACGGTCAGCACGCCGTCGAAGTGCCCCGGCCGGAAGGCGCCCTCGACGATGGTGCCCATCTGCCCGGCGGAGACCCCGACCTGCCGGTCCGGGAGGTACATGTCGCCGGGCGCCGGGGCGAAGACCAGCTCGACGCCTTCGGCCGCGCACACCTCCAGGTCGGCGTCAAAAGTACGGGGATAGCGGGAGAAGTCCTCGTTCGGCCCGAACTGCAGCGGGTTGACGAAGACACTGACCGCCACGTGGTCGGCGTGCTCACGCGCCAGGCGGATCAGCGACCGGTGCCCCTCGTGCAGCGCCCCCATGGTCGGCACCAGCGCCAGCGTCCCGCCGCCACCTCCCGGGCCTGCCGCGCCTTCCGGCGTGCCGCCGGGCGGACCTACCTTCCGGACGGTCCCGGAACCACTCCGCGGGCCGGTCCCTGCGACGCCACGACCGCCGCTTCCGCCCTCGTCCGCGGTGCCGCCGTCACCGCCCGCCCTGGGGCCGCGGACGCCTGCCACGCCCAGCGCGGCCAGCGCCGCGCGCAGCTCCGAGCGATCACCGGCGACGATCACGTCCACGAGTTGCCTCCCTGCCACCGGGCCGACGCCCGGCCACCTTTACCCCGAATCCGCGCATCGCGAATCCTGGAATCCACGAAACCGCTCGGGACGCCCGAACGAGCGCCCGCTACGAGTGTGCCAAAGCCGTCCGCGAAAGCCCGCCCGCCCCCGCACCGCGGCGTCAGGCCCAGGTGTTGCCCTGGAGGGCGTCGAGCAGGCGTTCGGCCGCCTCCGGCTTGAGCAGCCCGGCCGCCAGCGCACGGTCGGCGGTGAGCCGCGCCAGGGCGACGTACGCGTCCGCGGCCTCCGGCGCGGCCAGGATGAGCGCGTCCACGTGCTTGCGGACGGTGCCCGCGTCGCCGCGCACGACCGGCCCGGTCAGGCCGGCCAGGCCAAGGCGCAGCGCGTTGTCCAGGGCGGCCCCGAGCAGCGGGCCGAGCATGCGGCCCGGGTGCTCGACGCCGATCTTGCGCAGCAGCTCCTGGGACTCGGCGATCAGGGTGACCATGTGGTTGGCCGCGCCCGCGAGCGCGGCGTGGTAGAGCGCGCGGTCCTCGTCGGCGATCCAGATCGGCTCGCCGCCCATCTCGATCACCAGGGCCTCCGCCACCGGCCTGAGCGGCTCGGGCGCGGTGACGCCGAACGAGCAGCCCACGATGCGGCGCATGTCGTCGTCCCGGCCGGTGAAGGTCATCACGGGGTGCAGCGCGACCGGTAGCGCGCCGGCGGCGGTCGCGGGGTTGAGCACGGCGAGCCCGTACGCGCCGCTGGTGTGCACGAGCAACTTCCCGCGCAGGTCGACTCCGGCGGCGGCGAGCCCGCCGACCAGACCGGGCAGCGCGTCATCGGGCACGGTCAGCAGCACCAGGTCGGCGCGGCGGACGACCTCGTCCGGCTTGGAGATGTCCACCCCGAGGCGGTCGAGCGCCCTGCGGCGCGAGGCGTCGGAGACCCCCGCCGCGGCGACGAGGTGGTGACCCGCCTGCGCGAGGGCCGCGCCGAGGACGGACCCGACGCGTCCGGCGCCGAGCACTCCGACCGCGAGCCGCCCGGGACGGTCGCTCGTCTGCATCAGAGGCTCGGCAGCGGTCCGGCGCCTTCGGGCGACCGGCGGACGATGCCCCTGACCAGGTTTCTCCGCACCCTCACTTCACGGGCTCCTTTCTCCGGGAAAGCCACTCCCCGAGGTCCCTCCAGGGAGCGGAGGAGTCATCACGTTCCCGACCAGGGTTCGAGGACCAGGCCAACAGTCAGCGTAACCGCCGCTCCGCCCCCGGTCCCGCCCGCCTCGCCACCGTCTCGGCACGCGCCCCCTGCGCCCCTCTCCCTGACACCCGTCATCCCCGTTCCGGCCCCCGGCTCCCTCGCTTCGGCGCCCACACAGATCCTGTCCGGCCAGGCCCGGGACAGGGGGATCGGCCGGGTGGTCGTCCACGGCTCACGGTCGCGGCCGGCGTTGTCCACAGGGTCACGCGATCGGTCCGGGCCTGGAGATGGAGTTGATAGCGTCCCGTCTCGTGTGGATCACCTGGCGCGAGGCCATGCAGCAGGCGCTCTACGGCGAGGGCGGGTTCTACCTCCGCGAGCGGCCCTCCGGTCACTTCCGCACGTCCGTCGGAGCCTCGCCGGCGTTCGCCGAGGCGGTGCTGCGCCTGCTCGCCGAGGTCGACGAGGCTCTCGGCCGCCCCGCCGCGCTCGATCTCGTGGACGTCGGCTCTGGGGACGGCGCTCTGGTGACCCAGGTGCTGCGCGCCGCCCCTCCCGAGATGGCCGAGCGGCTGCGCGTCACGGCCGTCGATCTGTCCCCGCCGCCCGCCGACCTGGACGAACGCGTCATCTGGACGTGTGACGTGCCCGCGGGGACCACCGGCCTGGTGGTCGCCAACGAATGGCTGGACAACATCCCGGTGGACGTCGCCGAGCAGACGCCCGACGGTCCACGCCTGGTGCTGGTCGATCCGGAGACCGGCCGCGAACGGCTCGGCGGCCCGCCGGAAGACCCGGACCTGCGATGGCTGGAGCGCTGGTGGCCGCTCCCGGTCGCCGGGCTGCGGGCCGAGCTGGGCCGGCCCAGGGACGAGGCGTGGGCAGGGGTCATCGACCGCCTGGGGCACGGCCTGGCGGTGGCCGCGGATTATGCACACCCTGTGGATAACCGCCCGCCGCTCGGCACGCTCACCGGCTACCGCGACGGAGCCTGCGTGGCCGCGATTCCCGACGGTTCCTGCGATATCACCGCACACGTGGCGCTGGACGCGTGCGCCGCGGCGGGCGAGCGGGCCGGCGCGATATCCACAACCCTGACCACGCAACGACAGGCGCTTCGCGATCTCGGCCTCACCGGCGTCCGCCCCCCGCTCGACCTCGCGACCACCGATCCGAGCGGCTATCTGCGCGCTCTGGCGCGCTCCGGCCAGGAGGCCGAGCTGATCGACCCCGCCGGCCTCGGCGGCTTCGGCTGGCTCGCCCAGCGCAAACCCTGACCCGCCGTCAGGTTGTGGTGATCTTGAGGGATTCGAGGCCGCGGATGACGTAGTTCGGCTTCCAGACCGGTTCCTCGGCGAGCTCGATCTTGGGCGCGGTCCTCAGGAGGGCGCCGAAGGATTCCACGAGCTCGACGCGCGCCAGGGGAGCGCCGAGGCAGAAGTGAATGCCCGCGCCGAACGAGATGTGCGGGTTGTCCTTGCGGCCGACGTCCAGCCGGTCGGGCTCGGCGAACACCTCCGGGTCCCGGTTGGCCGAGCCGAACAGCAGGGCCACCTCGACGCCCTTGGGGATGTCGACCCCGCCGATCGTGATGTCCTCCAGCACCCAGCGCTCGAACATCTGCAGCGGGGTGTCGTAGCGCATCAGCTCCTCGACCGCGCTGGGCAGCAGCGACAGGTCACCGCGCAGCCGCTCCAGCTCGCCGGGGTTGCGCAGCAGGGACCACCAGCCGTTGCCGGTCACGTTCACCGTCGCCTCGTGGCCGGCGTTGAGCAGCAGTACGCAGGTGCCGATGAGCTCGTCCTCGCTCAGCCGGTCCCCCTCGTCCACGACCTGGGCGAGCGCGCTGATCAGGTCGTCCCCGGGCCGGGCGCGGCGTTCGGCCGCCAGCGCGCGCAGGTAGTCCGAGAACTCCGTGGCGGCCCGCACCGCCGTGTGCTGCGCCTCCAGCGACGGCGCGAGCTCGTACATGCCGCAGATGTCCGCCGACCAGGGCCGCAACAGGTGCCGGTCGGACTCCGGCACGCCGAGCATCTCGGCGATGACCGTCACCGGCAGCGGTTCCGCCACCTCGGCGAGCAGATCACCACCGCCGCGTTCCACGAAGCCGGTCACCAGTTCCCCGGCGATGCGGCGCACTCGCGGGCGCAGCTCCTCGACCATGCGCGGGGTGAACGCCCTGGAGACCAGCCGGCGCAGCCGGGTGTGCACGGGCGGTTCCACGTCCAGCATCCCCGCCCGGGTCATCCGCCAGAACGGCTCCTGGAAGTCCGGTTCCGGCTCCCTGCCGAACTCCTCGTGCGAGGCGACGTGCAGGTACGACCGGCCGAGCCTGCGGTCGCGCAGCGCCGCGTTGACGTCCTGGTGCCGGGCGACGAGCCACTGCCCGGTCGGCTCGAAGAAGCTGACCGGCTCGTTCTCCCGGAGCCAGTGGTAGACGCCGTAGGGCTGGGCGACGAAGTCCGGATTCCAGGGATCAAATCGCACCAAGTCATCGTAGATGCAGATATCAGGCATGGCCCAGTCGCCGGCCCGATTCCCCTCCGCCTGCTGATCCGCCAATGCCGCGATCGCCCCATCCGGCCTCCGCCGGCCACGCTCCGCTCCCTGGTGCGAGGCCCGAAGCGGAGCACTGTGGCCGGTGGAGCCGGACGGGCGACCGGTCAGGTCACAACGTGTCGTCCGGCCTGGACGCGGGCGGGGCCGCCGGAGCCGCCACGGGAGAGGCCGAGGACTCGGGAGCGACGGCCTCCCCGTAGCGCTCGCGGAGTTCCACCGGCTGCTGGACGCCCGCCTTCCTGCGCGCCCGGATGTTGAGCAGTTCCACGACCAGCGAGAAGGCCATCGCGAAGTAGATGTAGGCCTTGGAGATGTGCTGATCGAAGCCCTCGGCGATCAGCACGACGCCGATGAGCAGCAGGAAGGACAGGGCCAGCATCTTGATGCTCGGATGCTTCTCGACGAACGCGCTGATCGGCCCGGCGGCGAACAACATGATCACCACTGCCACGATCACCGCTGCGATCATGACACCGATCTCGTCCACCATGCCGACGGCGGTGATGACCGAGTCCAGCGAGAACACCACGTCCAGCACCATGATCTGCAGGATCACCGCGGTGAACGACGCCGCCACCCGCCCGCTGGAGTGGCCCGACGCCCCCTCCAGGCTGTCGCCGATCTCGAAGGCGCTCTTGCCCAGCAGGAACAGCCCGCCCAGGATCAGGATCAGATCTCGCCCTGATATCTCATGGTCGAACACCGCGAACAGCGGCTCGGTCAGCCGCACCACCCAGGACAGCGCGAGCAGGAGCAGCAGCCGGCTCACCAGGGCGAGCCCCAGCCCGACCTTCCTGGCCCGGTCACGGCTCTCCGGCGGCAGCTTCCCGGCGAGGATCGAGATGAAGATGATGTTGTCGATCCCGAGGACGACCTCAAGGGCGACCAGGGTCAGGAATCCGATCCAGATCTCGGGGTTGGTGATCCAGTCCATCGCGCCTCCACGGCCGGCGTAACGTCACGTCGCGGCCCCAGGGGAGGAGACCGTCCCCTGTCAACGCGCGATGGTCGGCCGAAGTTCGCCTTTCGGATAACGAAGACCTACCGAAAACCCGCGAAATCGCCACCGCGAGGTCCGGCCTCGCATCGCCGCCTCGTCCCTGACCCTGGACGGTGGCGGCAGGCACTCACCCTGCACCAGGGAGGTCAGTGCCGAAGGGCGTCCGGCCGGGAGCACTCATGGGCACGGACTTGCACCGCATGGACCGCCGCGTCACGGCACCGTCCGCCATGGCCCGGGCGGACACCGGAATGAGCAACGGCGGGAGGCACCGGACGGGCCACACGTCGCCGCTACCAGGGCGCCGGACGGCGGGGGTGCCGCCGGGGCGGCTATGGGGGAACGCCACGAGTGTGGGACAGATCACGCCGGTCCGGAGGTTGCGGAGGCGCGGGGACCGCGGGTTATAGTCCCGGTAGGTCATGAGTGCCAGCACCAAGCCCCGGCTTGCTGGCCGGCAACCCTCGCGCTCGCGGCGGGGTGCCCCGGGTGAGGACCAGGTTCGGCACGAGGTGTGCCGGGCAAGCGCGGGCTCCGCCGTCCCAACGCCATGGCCGGGGTCCCCGACCTCTGGAGGCCGGCGTTGTCTGCTCTCACGATCCTGGAGAACTCCTCTTCCGCGGTGACCGGTACGTCCCCCGCCGCCACCGGCATCTCCCCCGCAGGTACCGAGACCTCGCCTGCCCGTACCGGCACGGCCACTCTCAGCGGCGCGTCCCCCGTCCAGGGCGGCGGCACGACTCTCGTCCCCGGCTCCCCCGCTCTCGGTGACCGCTCGGCCCCGTCGACCCGCGGCGGGGCTCCGACCCCGGCGGTGCTCGGCGCCGATCTGGAGGTGCCGGTGCGGGGCGGCAGGCTCGTGCCGTACGCCAACTTCGACTACGCGGCGAGCGCGCCGTGTCTGGCGCCGGTCAGCGCGGCGGTCACCGCCGCGCTGCCGGCCTACTCCAGCGTGCACCGCGGCGCCGGGTACGCCTCCCAGCTCACCACCGCCCGCTACGAGCAGGCCCGGCACACGGTGCGCGCCTTCGCCGGCGCCCGCGCCGACGACGCCGTCGTGTTCACCCGCAACACCACCGACGCCACCAACCTGCTGGCCCGCTGCCTGCCGGACGGCGCCACCGTCGTGGTCTTCGACAGCGAGCACCACGCCTCCCTGCTCCCCTGGCCGTCGGCCGTACGCCTCGCGCCGCCCGCGTCGCCCGGCGAGGCGGTGCGCGCGGCCGACGAGGCCCTCGCGGCCATCGACGGCCCCGCGCTGCTGGTCGTCACCGCGGCCTCCAACGTGACCGGCGAGCTGTGGCCGATCGCCGCGCTCGCCCACATCGCCCACGGGCACGGCGCCCGGATCCTGGTGGACGCCGCCCAGCTCGTCCCGCACCGCCGGCTCAACCTGACCGCGCTCGACCTGGACTACGTGGCCTTCTCCGGGCACAAGCTGTACGCCCCGTTCGGCGCGGGCGCCCTGATCGGACGGGCCGACTGGCTCGCCGAGGCCGAGCCGTACCTGCGCGGCGGCAGCGCGTCCAAGGCCGTCACCGGTGGCGCCGGCCTCGGCCTGCCGCTGGAGACCGAGTGGAGCGCCGATCCCCAGCTGCGGCACGAGGCCGGCACGCCGAACGTCCTCGGCGCCGTCGCGCTCGCCGCCGCCTGCGACGCGCTGTCGGCCACCGGCTGGACGCCTCTGGTCGAGGAGGAGGAACGCCTGCTCGGGCTGCTGCGGGACGGGCTCGCCGGCATCGACGGCGTCCACGAGCTGTCGCTGTGGGGTCCGCACCACCCGCGCGTCGGCATCGTCTCGTTCGTCGTCGACGGCTGGACGGCCCGCGAGGTCGCCGAGGCGCTGTCGTCGGAGTACGGCATCGGGGTACGGGACGGGAAGTTCTGCGCCCACCCCCTGGTCCGGCACCTGATCAGCGGCATCGGCCGGGATGGCGGCGGCGACTGCGCGGACGGCACGACCGGCGCGGTGCGGGCCTCCATCGGCATCGGCACGACCGAGGAGCACGTCCGCCGCCTGGTCGCCGCGCTCGCGGACCTCGCCTCCCGCCGCTGAAGCCCTCTCGGCCTCCGGCTCCCGACCGATTCCCGATCGCCGTCCTCCACCGTGGTCAAGCCCTCACCGGCACCGGCCCTCCGCTGGATCTGAGGAAGGCTCCCAGGGCCCGTGGCCCCCGGAATCGCCCGGGTAGCGCGGGCCATCGAGCTCAGGAGGTGGTGGGGTCACGGGTCGCGTGGGCACCGAGTCCGGTGGGTACCGGAGGTCGGCACGGTCACCCGGCCCCTCCGGCACGCTCGGGCGTGGCCGACTCGTGGCGTCACGGGTCGCGTGCGTACCGAGTCCGGTGGGTACCGGAGGTCGACACGGTCACCCGGCCCCGCGGGCACGTTCGGGCGTGGCCGACTCTCGGGGCCGCGCTCCCGGTCCCGGCGCCGCATCTCCTCCACCGGCGGCGTGACAGCATTGGGTGCATGACGGAACCTCGCACCGGAGCCGCGGGCACCGAGCGGGTGGTGGCGGTCGGGGCCGGCGCCAAGGAACTCGCCACCGAGGACATGATCCTCAACATCGGGCCCCAGCACCCCTCGACCCACGGAGTGCTGCGCTTGCGGCTGACCGTGGACGGCGAGCGCATCACCGCCGCCGAGCCGGTGGTCGGCTACATGCACCGCGGCGCGGAGAAGCTCTTCGAGGTCCGCGACTACCGGCAGATCATCGTGCTGGCCAACCGGCACGACTGGCTCTCGGCGTTCGCCAACGAGCTGGGCGTGGTGCTGGCGGTGGAGCGCATGCTCGGCATGGAGGTGCCGGTACGCGCGGTGTGGGCGCGCACGCTGCTCGCCGAGCTGAACCGCGTGCTCAACCATCTGATGTTCCTCGGGTCCTATCCTCTGGAGCTCGGCGCGATCACCCCGGTGTTCTACGCCTTCCGTGAGCGCGAGACCCTGCAGGCGGTCATGGAGGAGATCTCCGGCGGCCGGATGCACTACATGTTCAACCGGGTGGGCGGGCTGAAGGAGGACCTGCCGTACGGCTGGCTGGGCCGGGTGACCGAGGCGGTCGCCGAGGTGCGCAAGCGGCTGCCCGACCTGGAGGAGCTGATCTACGGCAACGAGATCTTCCTGGCCCGCACCCGTGGGGTGGGCGTGCTCGACCGAGAGACGATCATGCAGTACGGGGTCAGCGGCCCCATCGCCCGCGCCGCCGGCGTCGATCTTGACCTGCGGCGGGACGAGCCGTACCTCGCCTACGGCGAACTGCCGGTGCAGGTGGTCACCCGTACGGCCGGCGACTGCCACGCCCGGTTCGAGGTGCTGCTCGACCAGGTGAAGGCGTCGCTGGACCTGGCGGACGCCTGTGTGGAGCGGCTCAGGTCGCTGCCGCCGGGGCCGGTCAACCAGCGGCTGCCGAAGGTCCTGAAGGTCCCCGAAGGACACACCTACGCCTGGACGGAGAACCCGCTCGGGCTCAACGGCTACTACCTGGTGTCGCGGGGCGAGAAGACCCCCTGGCGGCTCAAGCTGCGCAGCGCGTCGTACAACAACGTCCAGGTGCTCAGGGAGATGCTGCCCGGCCACCTGATCGCGGACATGGTGGCGATCCTCGGCTCGATGTTCTTCGTGGTCGGCGACATCGACAAGTGAGCCCGAGCCCCGGGTGAGCGGCAGCGAGCCGACGTTCCGCGGTACGGGTCGGGCACATGGCCTTGTGGCGGCACCCCCGCGCATCGGCGACGACCCGGGAGCGGAGCGCGCGCATCCGGCGCGCCTTCGCGCACTTTGCCACTCTGACCTGCGGTTTCCCGGCCGGACGCGACCATGATGTTTAGACGGCCGCTCCTGGTGCAGAAGAACGGTGCGTTAAGGGACAGGGATTCAGGGTGGCTCCGCGTGAGGCGGGGCCCGGCACCGGCCGGGCCCCGCCTCGTGCGTCCGAGCACCGCCACACTCCCGGACCGCCCCCGAGCACCGGCCCTCAGCCTCGGCGTCCGGCCGGCGTCCCCCGGGCAGCGGCGAGCCCCGTGCCAGGACGCGTCCCGGTCTTCGCCACCGCCGGGACCGCCGCGATGACCCTGCACGCGGCGGTCTTCCTCGCCTTGGTGGCGGTGTGGTGCACCGCCGGTCGGGCGGGTGTCCGTCGTACGGTCGCCGTGCTCGGTGCGATGGGGCGAGCTCATTTCGCGAGCTGCTCGACCGTTCGGACGCACGGACAGCGGGCCACCCCGCCCTGACCCTCGTGGGCGCCGATCCACTCCGGAGCCATACCGGTATCTCGGGAGGGCGCCCTGCCGCGGTCAGGCGAGGGGGTCGTCGTCGGGCTTGCGCGGCACGCGGCAGCAGTGCTCCAGGTAGAGCGCCGCGCAGACGAGGATCACGCAGGCGACGAGCGAGCCACCGGCCAGGAAGAAGTCGCGCCGCGGCGTGTCCTGGTCGAGCAGCGCCGCGACATGGAAGACGAACCCGGCGAAGATGCCGGCGAACACCGCGCCGACGTACGCCGACGCCTTGGCCAGCGCGGCCAGGCGGGCCACCGCCAGCGGCTCCACCGGTTTGGTGTCGGGTCTGCGCTCGATGCGCGCCCGGGTCATCCACCCGCTGTACGCCTCGCCGATCGCCAGGAGCAGCACGGTCGGGATGGCGGTCCACGGGACGGTCGGCAGGTCGGAGTAGACCCGTTGCAGCAGGAGCCACGTCACGACCGCGAAAGCGACCAACAGCAGGACGAGCACGCCGGGACGGCTCGGTTTCACGCGATCCTCCTCGTTCGCCGACGGCGGCCCGTGCCCGGCCGCGCCGTCGGGTTCACCGTCATCGCGGGCCATCCGCTAAGCGGGTCACGGCCCTGCGCACAACAACCTCGCATCATGCGGAAAACGTCCGGCCCGTACGCCGAGTGCCCACCGTCCCACATCGCAGGCCCGCACGGCGACCCACCGGCCCTTGGCCCGGAGGAAGGACCTGCCCTTCCCCGGCGCCACAGACCGGCCCTGCGCGCCTGCACCGGCCCAGCGTGCGTGTGCCTCTGCGGGCCGGTGGCCGAGCCCTGAAGCCCGGCGCCGCCGGGTCAGCCGGGAGGCTGGAGCGCGAGGTCGGGGCGCAGGCTCACGCCCTGCTGGTCGACGTCGGCGAGCAGGCCGGCCACCGAACCCCGGCCAGGGAGCACCGCCCCCGGGTCGGCCTGCGACCACGGAACGAGCACGAACGCCCGCTCGTGCGCGAGCGGGTGGGGCAGCGTGAGCTCGGGATCGTCCGACAGCAGGTCGCCGACCATGATCAGGTCGACGTCCAGCGTGCGCGGCCCCCACGGCTCGGTGCGCACCCTGCCGAACGCGGTCTCGACGCCCAGCGCGCGTTCGAGGATGGCCCGCGGCCCGAGCGTCATGGTGTTGCCGATCACCACGGCATTGAGATAGGAGCGCTGACCGGGCGGCCCGCCGACCGGTTCGGTCTCGTACACCGGGGACACCGCCACGAAGTCGAGCCCTGGCGCGTCGAACAGCGCGTCCACGGCACCCTGCAACGTCTCGAAGCGGCGGCCGACGTTGCTGCCGAGCGCCAGAACGACCTTCATTCCCTCCTCCTCCTGATGGTCACGACGACATCGTCGAACGGGAGCGGGATCGGCGCCGACGGCTTGTGCACCCGCACCTCGGCCTCCTCGACCAGCTCAGCGGCCAGGCAGGCGTCGGCCAGGCGCTGCGCCAGCGTCTCGATGAGATTGACCGGCTCGCCCTCGACGATGGCGGCCAGCCGGAGCGCCAGCTCGCCGTAGTCGACGGTCTTGGCCAGGTCGTCGCCGGCGGCGGCCGGGGCGGTGTCGAGGTGGAGGGTGACGTCGACCACGAACTCCTGCCCCAGCTCGCGCTCGGCCGGAAGGCACCCGTGCCTGCCCCGTGCCCGCAGGCCCACCAGGCTCACGGTGTCCATGCCGTCAACTCCCGAACTCGTGGCCACCGGCCTCGCCGGCGTGGGCGCCTGCCGGGGACGCCGTGGAGGACCGCCACGGGGCGCTCACTCCTCGGCCTCCTCGTCATCGTCGCTCTCGCCCTGCAGGACCGGAGAACCGTGGTGGAACCAGAGCCGCCAGCCCGTGGGGGTGCGGACGAAGGTGTTGGTCGCGACGACGCGGCCGGCGGCGAAGGTCGCGTCGTCGGTGTCGGCGGCGGTCAGGATGTTCTCGGCGCAGGTCAGCACCGCGACGTCGCCGATCACCGTGGTGTGCACGTCGGTCAGCACGAACTGAATGTACGGCGTGTTGGCCATGATCAGCGCCCATGAGCGCAGCACCTCGGCGCGCCCGGTCAGCATGGGCCACCCCGGGTGGACGCACATGGCCACCCTTCCCGGCTCGTCGTCGGCCCAGACCTCGGTCATCCGGTCGAGGTCGCCGCCCTCGATGGCGGTGTAGAACGCCTCGTTGAGCTTCTCGATCTCAGCGGCGGTCGTGCTCATCGAACCTCCTCTCCGCTGCGCCAGGCCGCGGCCACGCGGACGGCGTCGGCATTCGGACGCACCTGGTGGACGCGGACGCCCCAGGCACCGGCATGGGCGGCCAGCGCGGTGACGGCGAGCGAGGCGTCGTCGGACTCGTCGAACGGCCGCGGCACGCCGTCAGGGCCGGCGAGCAGGCGGCCGAGGAAGCGCTTGCGGGACGCCCCGATCAGCAGTGGGAACCCCAGCTCGCTCAGCCTGCCGATGCCGGCGAGCAGAGCCCAGTTGTGCTCGGTCCGCTTGGCGAAGCCGAGGCCGGGGTCGATGATGATCTGGTGCTCGGCCACCCCCTCGGCGAGCACGGAGTCGACGCGCTTGCGCAGCTCTTCGGCGACCTCGACCAGCACGTCGGAGTAGACGGCCCGGGCGTCCATCTGGTGGCTGTGGCCGCGCCAGTGCATGACCACGTACGGCACGCCGGACGCGGCCACCACCTGGGGCATCACGGGGTCGGCCAGCCCGCCGCTGACGTCGTTGACCAGCGCGGCACCGGCCTGGACGGCCGCCTCCGCCACCTCGGCGCGCATGGTGTCGACGCTGACGGTCACCCCCTGCGCCGCGAGGGCGCGGACGACCGGCTCGACCCGGCGGAGCTCCTCGTCGAGCGGCACGCGCGCCGCGCCCGGCCGGGTGGACTCGCCGCCGACGTCCACGATGTCGGCGCCCTGCTCGACGAGCTGGAGGCCATGGCGCACCGCGGCGTCGGGGTCGAACCACCGGCCGCCGTCGGAGAAGGAGTCAGGGGTGACGTTGACGACGCCCATGACCAGGCAGCGCCCCTTGTACGGCAACCCGGGCACCCTCCATGTCGTCATGGCGTCAAGCCTAGGTGGTCCCGGGTGACGATCTGTGCCATGGGTCCGGCTTGTGGATAACGAATCGACCCGGCCGGACCCGCCCGCGATATCCCCGCTCCCCGGCCTGGCAAACCACCCACTAACCCCACAAGCCGGGTAAGAGCCCACCGAAACCACGAACCATGCCTTCGCGGGCGCCGCACGGAGGCCGGGCACCACCCACGCGAAAACGCCGCGCGCCCCCCTGAGCAGGGGGCGCGCGGCGTGGAGATGTCAGCGGTGGCCGAGGATGAGGGCCATCGCCTCGGCGCGGGTCTTGTCACTCTCACGGAAGTCGCCGCGCACCGCCGAGGTGATGGTCTTGGCACCCGGCTTGCGCACGCCCCGCATGGTCATGCACAGGTGCTCGGCCTCGATGACCACGATCACCCCGCGCGGCGCGAGGACCGCCATGAGCGCGTCGGCGATCTGCGAGGTCATGCGCTCCTGCACCTGGGGGCGCCGGGCGTAGACGTCGACGAGCCTGGCCAGCTTGGACAGGCCGGTGATCTGCCCCTTGTCGTTCGGCACGTAGCCGACGTGGGCGACGCCGTGGAACGGGACGAGGTGGTGCTCGCAGGTGGAGAACACCTCGATGTCCTTCACCAGGACCATCTCGTCGTGGTCGGCGTCGAAGACGGTGGTCAGCACGTCTTCGGGGGTCTGCCCCAGCCCGGCGAACTGCTCGGCGTACGCGCGGGCGACCCGGGCCGGGGTGTCGAGCAGGCCGTTCCGGTCCGGATCTTCGCCGATCGCGAGCAGGATCTCACGAACGGCCTTCTCGATCCGGGCCGAGTCGACCTTGAGCGGCTTCACGGACACCCGTCAGGCCTCGTCCTGCGGCGACGGGTGGTGGTCGTTGGTGAGCGAGGAACCCGGGGTGGACTGGCCCGCCGGAAGCGCGGCGCCGTTGCCGTTGCCCGCGACCGCGATCTCCTTGGGGGTCAGGATGGGCGGCCGGTCGGACGGGAGCCGCTTGCCGTAGCCGGAGTAGGAGGGACGCTTCTCGCGCACGACCACCGGGGCGAAGATCTGGAGGACCTGGTCGCGGGAGAGGGTCTCCTTCTCCATGAGCTCGAGGACGAGGTTGTCCAGCACGTCGCGGTACTGGACGAGGATCTCCCACGCCTGGTCGTGCCCGGCCTCGATCAGCCGGCGGACCTCCTCGTCGATCGTGGAGGCGATCTTCTCGGAGTAGTCGCGCTCGTGGCCCATGTCACGGCCGAGGAAGACCTCGCTGTTGCCGGTGCCGAACTTACGGGCGCCGAGGTGCTCGCTCATGCCGTACTCGGTGACCATGCGCCGGGCGATCGAGGTGGCCTTCTCGATGTCGTTGGCCGCGCCGGTCGTCGGCTCGTGGAAGACGAGCTCCTCGGCGGTGCGCCCGCCGAGCAGCATCGCGAGCTGGTCCATCATCTCGGACCGGGTCGCGAGGAACTTGTCCTCCATCGGCAGGGTCATCGTGTAGCCGAGGGCCCGGCCGCGGGACAGGATCGTGATCTTGTGCACCGGGTCGGAGTTCGGCAGGGCGTGGGCGACCAGCGCGTGCCCACCCTCGTGGTAGGCGATGATCTTCTTTTCCTGGTCGGACATGACCCGGCTCTTGCGCTCGGGACCGGCCATCACGCGGTCGATGGACTCCTCGAGGGTGTTCATCGTGATGAGCTTCTGGTCCTGACGGGCGGTCAGCAGCGCGGCCTCGTTGATCACGTTGGCCAGGTCGGCGCCGGTGAAGCCGGGGGTGCGCCGGGCGATGACGTCCAGGTCGACGTCCTGGGTGAAGGGCTTGCCACGGCCGTGGACCCGCAGGATGCCCTTGCGGCCCTCCAGGTCGGGCCGGTCGATGACCACCTGGCGGTCGAAGCGGCCGGGGCGCAGCAGCGCCGGGTCGAGGATGTCGGGCCGGTTGGTGGCCGCGATCAGGATCACGCCGCCCTTGACGTCGAAGCCGTCCATCTCGACGAGGAGCTGGTTCAGCGTCTGCTCGCGCTCGTCGTGGCCGCCGCCGAGGCCCGCGCCACGGTGCCGGCCGACGGCGTCGATCTCGTCGATGAAGATGATCGCCGGGGCGTTCGCCTTGGCCTGCTCGAACAGGTCACGCACGCGGGACGCGCCGACGCCGACGAACATCTCGACGAAGTCGGAACCGGAGATCGAGTAGAACGGCACGCCGGCCTCACCCGCGACCGCGCGGGCCAGCAGGGTCTTGCCGGTGCCGGGCGGGCCGTAGAGCAGCACACCCTTGGGGATCTTGGCGCCGATCGCCTGGAACTTGGCCGGGGCCTGCAGGAACTCCTTGATCTCCTGGAGCTCCTCGATGGCCTCGTCGGCGCCCGCGACGTCGGCGAAGGTGGTCTTGGGGGTGTCCTTGGTGATCAGCTTGGCCCGGGACTTGCCGAAGTTCATCACCCGCGAGCCGCCGCCCTGCATCTGGTTCATGATGAACAGGAAGATCAGGACGATGATCACGATCGGCAGGAAGCTGATCAGCAGGCCGACCAGGAAGTTCTCGGTCGGCACGGTGACCTTGTAGCCACCGGGGAGCTTGTTGGCGTCGACCTGGGCCTGGAGCTCACGCTGCAGCTCGACGCCCTGGCCCTGGACCCAGGAGGCATAGAAGCGATCTTCGCCCGCGACCTTCGTGCGGGTCTTGATCTCGATGCGCTGGTCTTTGTCGACGATCACCGCGTTGTCGACGTTGCCCGCCTTGATCTGGCTGACGACGAACGAGGTGTCCTTCTGGGCATAGTTGCTGTTGCCGCTCCAGAATGTGCTGGCGAGCAGGAGCAGCACGACGATGCCCAGGATCCACAGCAGTGGCCCACGTGTAAATCGCTTGAGATCCATCCGATGCGGAACCCCTGCGGGCCCGTCCCTTCCTGAACACGGCCTGACGCCCCGGGCGAACCCGGGGTTAGCGGCATCCCGAACCGCTCCTGCTAGTGACCACCCGGAGGCGGTCGAACCTCCGGAGTGATCCGAAGGTACACCGGGCCGCCGCGCAGGGTCACTGCCCCGGCGACACCGGCTTTGTCCTACCAACGTACGTCAGGGCGCCCCGTGTTCCCCACGGGGAGACCGATTGACGGTGTATTACAGCACTTGGCGAGACGGAACTTCGCTCAGGGCTTACTCCCCGCCATAGACATGACGCGCCAGGGTGCCGATGAACGGCAGATTACGGTAACGCTCGGCATAGTCGAGCCCGTACCCGATCACGAATTCGTTGGGGATGTCGAACCCGACATATTTCACATCGATCGGGACCTTCACCGCCTCCGGCTTACGAAGGAGCGTGCAGATCTCCACGGAGGCGGCGTTGCGCGACTGGAGGTTGTGCACCAGCCACGAGAGGGTCAGCCCGGAGTCGATGATGTCCTCCACCACCAGGACGTGCCGCCCGGCGATGTCGGTGTCGAGATCCTTGAGGGTGCGCACCACGCCGGACGACTTGGTGCCCGCGCCGTAGGACGAAACGGCCATCCAGTCCATCTGAACGTCGATGTGCAGAGCACGCGCCAGGTCGGCCATGACCATGACCGCTCCCTTGAGCACCCCCACGATCAGGAGGTTCTTGCCCGCGTAGTCCGCGTCGATCTGCCCGGCGAGCTCCTTGATCTTCGCTTGAAGTTCTTCCTCCGGAATGAGGACCTTCTCCAGGTCCCTGCCCATGTCGGCTGCGTCCACCTGCGGTTTTCCTTCATGTGTGGGTGCTGGCGAGTATCAGGGTGCCATACCGCCTGACCACCCCCACCCCCCCGGGTAGCTCCACCCTGCGCTGGCCGCGCCACGCGGTGACCAGGCGGTCCGCCTGCTCGATGTGCACGGCCGCCAGCGCGGAGCCGTCCGCGCCCGCGGCCAGGGCCGCCCGCTGGAGCACCCGCCGGCGCACCGCCGCCGGCAGCCCTTCCAGCCCCGCCACCGGCAGTTCGACCGCGCCGCCCTCAGCGCCCCCAGTGCCCGCGCCGGCCTCCCGCCGCAGGCGCTCGTACGCCTCGCCGGCCCACGCGTCCAGGGCGTCGGCGTCGTCCCTGCACAGCGCCGCCGTGCGGGCCAGCGCCTCGGTCACCCCCGGCCCGAGCGCCCCTTCGAGCACCGGCAGGACGTCGTGGCGGACCCGCACCCGGGTGTAGGCCCGGTCGATGTTGTGCGGGTCGTCCCAGGGGAGCAGGCCCAGCGCCTCGCACGCCAGGCGGGTGGTGCGGCGGGCGACGCCGAGCAGCGGCCGCCGGTAGAGCCCGGCCGACGCGGGCATCCCGGCCAGGGATCGGGTGCCACTGCCCCGGGCCAGCCGCAGCAGCACCGTCTCGGCCTGATCTTCGCGGGTGTGCCCGAGCAGCACGGCCGCCGCGCCCAGCCGCCCGGCCGACGCCGACAGCGCGGCGTACCGGGCATCGCGCGCCGCGGCCTCCGGCCCGCCGGCCGTCCCCACCGTCACGCTGATCGCCTCGGCGGGCGCCAGGGCGAGCTTCCCGGCGAGGACGACGACCTCCTCGGCGCGCTCGCGCGAGCCCTCCTGCAGGCCGTGGTCGACGCTCACCAGCCCGGCGCGCAGGCCGAGCCGGGGCGCGCCGAAGGCCAGGCAGGCCGCGAGGGCCAGCGAGTCGGCGCCGCCGCTGCACGCGGCCAGCACCAGGGCGCCCTCGGGCAGGTCGGCCAGCGCGAGGCGCACGGCGCGGCGGATCTCGGCGACGGCGGGATGTGGTCCCATGCTCCCTAGTCTGGCGAGTGCGGCCGGCCCGCCGCACTCGCGTGCCCGCCCGGCGGGCCGTCAGGCGTGGCCGTTGGCGGCGGGGAGCTCGGGGGCGCGGGCGACCCGGGAGATCCACGCCTCGGGGTTGCGGATCTCCTCGTGGTCGGGCAGCGTCGCCGGTGAGCCCCAGACGCGGTTGAACCCCTCGATGCCGACCTCGTCGACGACCTTGCGCACGAACGCCGCGCCCTCGGCGTACTGCTTGAGCTTGAGGTCGACGCCGAGCAGCCGCCGGACGGTCTTGTCGAACCGCGAGCCGCCGTGCCTGCGGTGCTGGAACTTCGCCCTGATGTCGGCCACCGTGGGCACCACCGTGGGCCCGACGGCGTCCATGACGTAGTCGCCGTGCCCCTCGACCAGGGTCATCACGGCGGTCAGCCGGTTGAGGATCTCCCTCTGCTCGGGGGTCTGGATGGCGTCGATGAGGTTGCCCTCGCCGCCCCTGATCGCGTCGGTGACGGCGTCGGAGGCGGCGCGCAGGCGTTCGAGCATGGTGCTCAGGTCGATGTCGGAGGCGAGCAGGAACTCGGTCATCTGCCCGCGGACGTACTCGCGCAGCCAGGGCACGCCGGTGAACTGCACCCGGTGGGTCTCCTCGTGCAGGCAGACCCACAGCCGGAAGTCGCGGGGATTCACGCCGAGCTCGCGCTCGGTGTGCACGATGTTGGGCGCCACCAGGGTGAGCCGCCCCGTCGGCGCCTCGCCACTCGGGTCGGGCGGCAGGAACAGCTCGTACTGCCCGAGCACGCGCGTGGCCAGGAAGGCCAGCACCGCGCCGACCTCGACGCCGGTGACCCGCGAGCCGACGGCCCCGACGATCGCGGGGATCTGCGAGCGGCGGGCGTTCATGCGCTCGGTCAGCGGCTCCAGGACGACCCGGAACCCCTCCACGTTGGCGCGGATCCAGCCGGGGCGGTCGACGACCGTGGCCTCTTCGGGCTCGGCGGCGCCGTCGATGCGGCTGAACTCCTGCACATGGCCCTCGGCCTCGCGCGAGAGACGCCTCAGCTCGGTGACGGCATGCCGGGCCTCCTCTCGGCTCACCTGCGGCCCTGGACGGACAAGGCGGACACCGGTCGAGACGGCCAGCTCCCAGTCGATCACCTGCATGTTCACCACCGTACGTCGTGAAGCGCGGTCACGAGCAACCGCATGTGGTGACGAGCGCGGCCAGCCGGTCGAGCGCCGCCACGGCCCCGTCGGGGTCGGCCACCTTGTCGGCCATGAACGCGAAGGCCACGAGACGGCCGTCGGCGGTCCTGGAGAGCCCGGTCAGGGTGTTCACCCCGTTCAGCGTGCCCGTTTTGGCCCGTACCACTCCCGCTGCCGGCCGGCTGTCCTTCTTGTCGTACCGGTGACCGAGCGTGCCGGTGAACCCGGCGACCGGCAGCCCGCTGATCACCGGGTGCAGGCGCGGTTGGGCCGGTGAGGCCGCCAGGGACATCAGGCGGGCGAGGGCGGCCGGGGTGATGCGGTTGCGGGTGGACAGCCCGCTGCCGTCGTAGACGGTGACCCCCTGGGCGACGCCGAGCCGCTTCAGCGTGGCCTGGACGGCCTGGGCGACGCCGGAGAAGGTGCCCGGCCTGCCCTCCTTGACCGCCACCAGGTGGGCGAGCGCCTCGGCCAGGTCGTTGTCGCTCTCGGTCAGCATGTGCTCGACCAGCTCGTACACCGGCGGCGACTCGACCCTCGCGATCTCCGTCGCCGTGGCGGGGGCCTTGGCCCGGGCGGCCGACCGGCCGACCTTGAGGCCGCTGCGCCTCAGTAGGGAGGCGAACGCCTCGGCCGCGGAACGCGGCGGGTCGGCGTACCGGGACGAGCGGCCGGGCTGCTCGCGGCCCTCGTCGATGGTGAGCGCGGTCACCGGCGCGACGCTGCCCTCGGGCACGTACCCCGGCTTCCAGCCCGGCGCCGTACGCGGCCCCTGGAACAGCGAGTCGTCGTAGGACAGCGAGACCGACGACACACCGGCGGCCTTCAGCGCCCGGGCGGTGCGGGAGGCGAGCGCGGCCAGGGAGGCGAATCGGGGATAGGAGTCCGACCGGCCGGCCTTCGGCCCGGCGAGCGTCGGGTCGCCGCCACCGACCAGCGTGATCGAGCCGTCCTTGCCCCGGACGACGCGCGTGGCGATGCGGGCGTCCGGGCCGAGGGAGGTCAGCGCGGCGACGGCGGTCGCGACCTTGGTGGTGGAGGCCGGAGTGAGACCGGTGTCGGCCCTGCTGGCGTACAGTGTGGACCCGCCGGCGACGTCGACCACGACCGCGCCGACGCTGCCGCCGAGCGCGGAGTCGCCGAGCGCGCGGGACAGCCGCGCGGCGAGTGACGCCTTGCCCGGCGGCCGTCCGTCGCCGGCCGACGCCAGCACCGGGCCCGCGGTGACGATCGGGACCGGCGGCCGGGAGGGGGCGGTGGTGGCAGGGGGCTTCGCCGCGATGTCGGGCCGGTCGCTCACGAGGAGGTACGCCCCGGCCGCGCAGACGAAGAGCTGGAGCAGGGCGAGGGTCGTCATCGCGACCAGACGCTCGCGCCGCACCACCTCACCGACCTCTTTCCCGAATGCGTCATCCTGGATATACGCCTACGAGACATTAACGCCCACCCCGGACCCCCCGGGAGGCTTGAGCGGAGGAACCGCAGTGGAGTTCGACGTTGTCGTTGAGATCCCCAAGGGACAACGCAACAAGTATGAGGTCGATCACAAGACGGGCCGCATCCGGCTCGACCGTCTTCTCTTCACCTCCACGCAGTACCCCGCCGACTACGGCTTCATCGAGAACACCCTGGGCGAGGACGGCGACCCGCTCGACGCGCTCGTGCTGCTGCAGGAGCCGACGTTCCCGGGCTGCCTGATCAGTTGCCGGGCGGTCGGGATGTTCCGGATGACCGACGAGAAGGGCGGCGACGACAAGGTGCTGTGCGTCCCGGCCACCGACCCGCGCATGGAGCACATCCGCGACATCCACCACGTGCCGGAGTTCGACCGGCTGGAGATCCAGCACTTCTTCGAGGTCTACAAGGACCTGGAGCCCGGTAAGTCCGTCGAGGGCGCGAACTGGGTCGGCCGCAAGGAGGCCGAGGTGGAGATCCGGCGCTCGATCGAGCGCCACCTGCGGCACGAGGAACACGAGCGGGAGGCGGCGGCCGCGGAGGAGCCCCTGGCGGACGACGACCACCACTGAGCCCGGCCGCCCGGCGTGGCCCGCGCGGCGCCTGCTCCGGCACGCCTCGGAGCGGGCACGGCACGATCTCACCGCGTCGCACGACGCACCCACCAGGTCCTGGCGCGCCCGCGATCGGACTGGCCTTGCCAGGTGCCGGCCTTTCCTCCGGTCGCGGCACGGCCTCGCCGGGCCCTGGCGCGGCGTGCTCACGCGGGGCCCTGGCGCCGGGGGCGGACGACCCCGACGAGGTTCGGCCGCCACATGGTCGCGATGCGCACCACGTCGCCGGTCCTCGGCGCGTGGACCATCTGACCGCCGCCGATGTAGACGCCGACGTGGCCGATGGAGCGCGGGTCGAGCGGGCTGCGCCCGAAGAACAGCAGGTCTCCGCGGCGCAGCCCGTCGGCCGTGACGCGCGGCCCTGAGAGCCACTGGGTGCCCGTCCAGTGCGGCAGGGCCACCCCGGCCCGCTGCCAGGCGCGCATGGTCAGGCCCGAGCAGTCGTACGCGTGGGGCCCGGCCGCCGCCCAGACGTACGGCTTGCCGAGCTGGGTGAGCGCCCAGTTGGCGACGCGGTCGCCGGGGCCCGCGCCGGTGTGGCGCCGCCGCGCCCAGGACGCCGCCCACGGGCCGGGTGTCCAGATCGCCCCACCGCCGGGCAGCGCGGCCACGCGGGAGCCGGCGGTGCGAAGACCGATGGCATGGGCGCCGGCGGCGAGGCGGGCGACCGGCGAAGACCGGGCGGCGACGGCGCCCCAGGCGGGGCCCGGGCACGCTCCGGCCGCGCCGAGGACGCCGGCCACCAGGGTCGTCACGGTCGTCACGGTCGTCATGGCCGACATGGCCGCCGCACGGCGGAGCACGGCGTGTGGCATGCGCACCCCTCTCAGGCTCGCCACGCGGGAAGTCAGGCCGTGGGCACGGGAGGGTGCGCGTCCCACATCCGGCAGATCTTCCCCGTCGTGACGTCCCGCACACTCCCGGCCGCTACTGTCCGTGACGCCCCGATAGCTCAGGTGTCGAGCCGGAGCAGCCGGGCGATCCAGGGGCGCACTGCGGCGGCCGGGGGGAGCGGGCCGCGCGGGTAGGTGAAGACCGGCGCCGCGCGGCCGTACGCGGCGCCCAGCTCGGCGGCCTTGCACCAGTCGGCGACCGTGCGGCAGGCCGCCCAGGCGGCGCCCAGCGCGGGCCTGGCCTCGGCGTGCCGCTCCCAGATGCGCATGAGCGTCACGGTCGCCTGCGCCGCGGTGTACCCGTCGTCCGGATAGGCGGTGCCGGCGAGGTAGGGCCCGACGACCTGCCCGGCGAACCGGGTGTCGAGCACCCACGTCCAGTTGGCGACCACCAGGCCGAGGACGGGGTCGGGCACGGCCGTGGCCGCGGCGTACATGAGCTGCTGGCGCGGCCCGGTGAGACGGCGGCCCGGCCACAGCCACGCGACGTCGGCGGGCGCCTCGCCGCGGGCCAGCCAGCACAGCACGGCGAGCCCGCGGGCGGTCTGCAGGCGGCACAGCTCCAGCACGTCCCGCAGCATGCGCGGCCCGGGATCCAGCCACACCGGCCAGGCGGTGCGGTGGATGCGGGGGACGAGCGCGGTCAGCTCGGGGGCGGCCGCACGCGGGCAGACCCGGCCGCCCAGCGGAGAGTCGTCACTGAGGGTGAACACGACCGGCGGCCTGGGCTGAGGGCGCCGGGACCGGCGGCGCGGTCCGCCCGGAGGGCGCGCCGTCCGCCGCCGAGGGTGCCGGGGTGGCCGCCGGAGCCTGCGTGGTGGGGCTCGGGCAGGGCGTGCGCCGCGGGCCGTGCTGCGGCTCGGTGGTCGGCGCCGGGACCGGCGGCCGCTCACGTGGCGGCCGGGGCGGCTGGGGCACGGTCGGCGGGGGTGTGACCGCCGGAGGCCCGCCGTGCGTCGGGACGGAGTGCGGCGGCGGAGGCGTGGGCCGCGGTGCCGGGGAGGCGGGCGAGGACGGGGTGGGGACGGGGACGGAGGGGGACGGCCGTGGCGGACGCACCGTGGGGAGCGGCGCCGCGGGCGGGCGCGCCGGCGCGAAGGTCCGGGCGGCCGGACCGACCGCGGCGACCGGCCGGGCCGGGAACGGGTGCGCGCGGGACGGCGTGCCGCCGGCCGCCGGCGGCGTGGGTGGGCCGGAGACGGCGGCGGCCGGTGGCCCGGCCGAGGGTGGCGCGATGTGCTCCCCACCCGAGATCGGCCGCTCGGCGTCGCGCACGGCGCCGACCAGCACGATGCCGGCTACGACGATAGCGAGCGCCGCCACAGCGCCCACCAGGACCGCAGGAGCCCGCTGAGCCCTTTTGGGCACCCCCGCGGGAAACCCGTCGGCGTCGAGCAGCCCGGCGCGCCGGGCGACGAAACGACGGTAGGGCAGCAGCTCGGGGTCGATGAAGCAGCTCATGACCCGCACGCGCAAGGTCTCGGGCGGCTCGGCGACGGGCAGCAGGTCGAAGACCTTCGCCACCGAGACCTGGCGCTCGCGGTGCGGGGCGCAGTCGGCGCAGTGGTCGACGTGCTCCAGCAGCAGCTCGCGCGTCTCGTCGTCCAGGCCGCCGGAGGAGCCGGCGAGGACGTCGGTCCTGCCCGCGCACTCCGGAGCGACGCCGCGCGCGAGGATCTCGGCGGTGACCAGATCTTGCAGGCGGGCGAAAGCGGTCTGCCGGAGCTCCTCGGCGTGCGCGGCGGTGACGCCGAGAACGACGGCGAGCTCGTCCTCGGGGATGTCGTGCCGCGTGAGCAGGTCGAGGACCTCCCGTTCGTCCTCCGGCAGGGCGGCGACCGCGCTCGCGGCCACCAGTCGCAGGCCGGAGCCCGCGGCGGGCGCGGGCTCGGTGACCGGCTCGGCTTCGTCGCCGGCCGTCCCCTGGAGTGCCGTACGCCTGCGCACGCACTCGCCACGCGCGAGCGCGTAGAGCCACACGCGCAGCCGCCCGGGGTCGGTGAGGGCGTGGATGTGGGCCTCGGCCGCGATCAACGTGTCGCGCAGCGCCACCTGGGCGGTGTCCGGGCTCCCCAGCAGGGCCAGGGCGTAGCCGTAGAGGCTCTCGGCGTAGGTGTCGTAAAGGGCAGCGAGGGCCCCAGGATCGCGGGCGCGGAGCGCCTCGACCAGGACGCTGTCATTCATGTCACCGACAGTAAATGCTCGGTAACCAGCAGCTCCACCGTTTCCCGGGTAATGACCGGGCTTGTAGTGATTCCGTGATGGAATCAGCGGCGATTCTCCGCCCGATTCACGCTCGATATGCCGCCATATTCGACAAGTCCCGGCAGCGGCCCAGATCGCGGGCAAGTCCTAGCATGTGCCGACAAATAGCCAGGTCACCGGCATCACATCTCGATGCCGGACGTTACGATATAGCGGCATTCATCATCGTGAATGACGACCGATGATGAGAAGCCGGGCGGAACACCAGAAGGACCGGAAAGGTGATTTCTAGCGACCGTAACGACTTTCTCCGAGCCACGTGCCCTCGTCGTGGTCAGGCGGCGAGCAGGCCCGCGTTCGCGCAGCCGCGAGCCAGGACGTCCAGCCCGAACGCCTCGACCGGGCCCACCGCTCCGCACGCGTGCACGCCGCCGGTGGCGGCGGTGGTGGCCGCCCACGCCAGCACGCGCGCGGTGAAGTCGTACGGATCACCGCCGTGCAGCTCCACCGAGGCGATCTTCCTGCCGCGGTCGTCGTACGCCTCGGCGACCACCTGCGAGGTGAGCCCCGCCCCGTCCGGCGCCGTCCCGGCAGGTCCCGAGGCCGCGTCACCGCGTCCCGGAGCGCCGTCGCCCGCCGTGGTCGCGGTACCGGGTTCCGGTGCCGCGGTGGCCGGTCGCGGTGAGCGGAGCATGCGGTCGGCCACCGCCTCGGTCAGCCGCTTGGCCCCGGGGATCGCCGCAACGAACGGCGTCGCCTTGGCCAGCACTCCGGCGGCCCGGGTCAGACCGCCGAGCCAGCCCAGGTAGACGTTGACCTCCCGCAGCCCCGTATGGGTGCGCGGCAGGGCGAAGTGCTCCGACGCTCCCACCGACAGGGCGTGCCTGGCCCGCCCGTCCACCTGGAAGACGCGGGTGCGGCCGTGCTCGCGCAGGATGCGGCCGTCACGGAAGCCGTACATCGGCGCCAGGAGCATGCCGAGCGCCGACGCCCGCGTCCCCGCGCTCGCCCGGCGGGCGAGATTGCCCCGGAGGAAGTATCCGACGTCCACCCGGACGGCGTCGGGCCCCGCCTTGCGCAGCGCCAGCGACGCCGCGAGGTTGCCCGGCACGTAGTCGTAGCCGAACGCGGTGAGCAGGGTGGCGCCGGCCGCGGCCGCCGCGGGCCCGTACCGCTGGAAGATCCGCCTGATGAACGCCGGCTCGCCCGTGGAGTCCAGGTAGACGCCTCCGGCCTCGATCGCGGCCTCGACGGCGGGCTCGCCCCAGCGGGCGAACGGCCCCACCGTGGAGATCAGCACGGTGCCCGGTTCGATGATCCGCCGCAGCGTCGCCGGCCGGTGCACGTCGGCGACGGCCGTCGGCAGCTCCACCGGCAACGACGAGGCCAGCGCCGAGAGCCGCTGCTGGCTGCGGCCGGCCAGCACCGGACGGGCGCCGCAGGCCAGGAGCGCGTCGACGGTCAGCCTGCCGGTGAACCCGGTGGCACCGAACAGGACGATCCGGGGGGAAGTCATGTAAGTACCGTAACCCGCGGGTGATTTCAAGATCCATAGTGCGGCCGGCTCGCGGTCGCCGGTGACGGGAATCGTCAACCCCACGCTCACGGCCGTCGGTCGAGCGGCATCGCCTGGTACCCGCGGTCCCGGGCGAACGGCGGGGTCCGCGGCTTGGCGGTGCTCGCCGGCAGCGCGCCGCTCATGGCCAGCTCCTCGTACGGCCGGCCGCTCGACCCCCACGTGCGAGCGGTGATGTCCGTGCGCGCCACCGGTCCGGCGCCGCTCAGGCCGTCCACGGTGAGGACGAACCGGCGAGGAGCCCCCGCGTGCACGTCGTCCACGTACGTGCTCGCGCCGCCGATGAGTTTGCCCGCCTTGTCGCGCAGCAGGGCGGTCACCACCAGGCTGGTCGCCGCCCGCTGGAACGGGTTGGCGACCGCGCCGGTCACCAGGTAGGAACCGTTGCCGAGCTTCTCGGTGCCGGCCGAGGAGATCGGGAACGGCACGTACGCGGACGGGATGCGCGACGCCTTGCGCCACACCGCGGGCCGGTAGGTGAGCCGGACGTCGACCGGGCGTGCCGAGGCCGTCGCCTGGCCGGTGAACTTCAGCGCGCCCGACGGCGGGACGGCGTCCAGCGGCTGCTCCATGCGGACGACCTCCTTGCCGGAGGCGTCCCGCCCGACCACGGTGGCCGCGACGTTCTCCCCGAAAAGCCAGCGGTTGGGATTGACGAGGACTCCGGCCCACGTCACCACGTACCCCCCGGTCCCCTGGCTGACCGACGAGGTCTGCTCTTTGACCACGAGCGGCTTGGGCTCCGCCCGCTTCTGCTCGGACTCGTCGCCGCCGCACCCGGCGAGCAGCGCCGACGCCGCCAGTCCGAGTGCCAGTGCGAGCGCTGTAGTGTATCGACTACGGTGGGTCACAAGGCCGTCATAGCCCGGCCGGTAGCACGCGACTCCTCCGACACGCGCGCCCCGCACCGAATCTTTACGGCCGAGCCCCCCGGCGCGGGGTCAGCGTTCCCGCGCCACCCGGCCCTCGTCCCAGACCGGCTCGGGCGCCTCGTACACCCGCCCGTCGGCGCCGAAGACCAGGTAGCGGTCGAAGTCGGCCGCGAACCACCGGTCGTGCGTGACCGCGAGCACCGTCCCGTCGAACTGCCCGAGCCCGTCCTGCAACGCCTCGGCACTGGCCAGGTCGAGGTTGTCGGTGGGCTCGTCCAGCAGCAGGAGCGTCGCGCCCGACAGCTCCAGCAGCAGGATCTGCAACCGGGCCTGCTGACCGCCCGACAGCGTCTCGAAGCGCCGCTCGGCGACCGGCCCCGCCAGCTCGTAACGGGCCAGGGCCTTCATCGCCTCGTTCTTCAGCTTGGCGTGCTCGGCCATCACGATCTCGCACGGCGTGCGCCCCCGCAGCTCGGGACGGGCGTGCGTCTGGGCGAAGTGCCCGGGGACGACCCGCGCGCCGAGCCGGGCGACGCCCTCGTGCCCGATGCCCTCACCGGCCAGCAGGCGCAGGAAGTGTGACTTGCCCGACCCGTTGGAGCCGAGCACCGCCACCCGCTCGCCGTACCAGATCTCCAGGTCGAACGGCCGCATCAGCCCGGTGAGCTCGAGGCCCTCGCAGATCACGGCCCGCTTGCCGGTGCGCCCGCCGCGCAGGCGCATGCTGATGAGCTGGTCCTTGGGCGCCTCCTCGGGCGGCCCGGCCTCCTCGAACCGCCGCAGCCGCGTCTGGGCGGCGTGGTAGGCCGAGGACATGCCATCGTTGTAGGTGGCCTTCTGCTTCAGCATGGAGACCAGGCGTTTGAGCTTGGCGTGCTCCTCGTCCCAGCGGCGGCGCAGCTCGTCCAGCCGCTCGTTGCGCTCTCTGCGGGCGGCGGCGTAGGTCGCGAAGCCGCCGCCGTGGATCCACACGCCGCCGGACTCGACGGTGACGATGCGCTCGGCGGCGTTGGCCAGCAACTGGCGGTCGTGCGAGACGAGCAAAACGGTCTTGGGCGTCTCTCTGAGCGCCTGCTCCAGCCACAGCTTGCCGGGCACGTCGAGATAGTTGTCCGGCTCGTCCAGCAGCAGCACCTGGTCGGGGCCGCGCAGCAGGGCCTCCAGCACCAGGCGTTTCTGCTCGCCGCCGGACAGCGTGCCGACCTCGCGGTACTTGACGTTGTCGTACGGGGCGCCGAGCGCCGCCATGGTGCAGGTGTCCCAGAGGATCTCGATGTCGTACCCGCCGGCGTCGGTGAAGTCGGTGATCGCCTGCGCGTAGCGCATCTGCGTCTTCTCGTCGTCGCGCTCCATCATGGCCAGCTCGGCCTCGTTGAGCCGCTCGGCCACCTCGCGCACCCGCTCGGGGGCCACCGACAGCAGCAGATCCTGGACGGTGCGGCCGTCGCGGATGCCGCCGATGAACTGCCGCATGACGCCGAGGCCGCCGGAGGAGGCCACGCTGCCCTCGACGGGTCGCAGATCGCCCGCGATGAGCCGCATCAGCGTGGTCTTGCCCGCGCCGTTCGGCCCGACCAGGGCCGCCTTGACCCCCTCGCCGACCCGGAAGGACACCTCGTTCAGCAACGGCCGCCCGTCCGGAAGGACGTAGGTCAGCCGGCCGACTTCCACATGCGCCACGACGATCCTCTCCGAGCCTTTCCCCGCGGAGGGTATCCAGCCCGGCGGCCTGCGCGCACCTCGTTATAGCGCCGTCCGCCCGTGGACGACAGGGCGGACGGCGCTACGCGCCCGGACGGGACGCGGAGGCGGAGGCGGCGGGGAGACGCGTCAGGGGACGATCTCGACCTGGGCCATCATGCCGATCGAGGAGTGCTCCAGGTAGTGGCAGTGGTACACGTACTTGCCGAGATAGTCGCCGAAGGTGACCTGGATCTGCACCGACTCGTGCGGCGGGAGGTGGACGGTGTCCTTGCGCCCCTGGTCCTGCGGTAGCGGCGGCCCGCCGTTGCGGCCGATCACCCGGAACTGCTCCAGGTGCAGGTGGAAGGTGTGGTCGATGTCGAAGGTGTCGGTGTTGATGACGTTCCAGATCTCGGTGGTCCCCCTCTTGACCTGGAAGTCCACCCGGCTCGGGTCGTAGGGCAGCCCGTTGACCAGGCCGACCGGCGCCTCCCCGCTCAGGTCGAAGTTCATCCGCACCTCGCGGTTGACCGTCGCCGCGGGCATCGCGGGCAGCGGGCGCAGCGTGGCGGGCAGCAGGCTGTCGTCGTAGGCGTTCTTGGTGACGTCGAAGCGCAGCACCGGGTCGCTTCCGTTGGACAGCTCGAGCCGGGTGCCGATCGGGTAGCGGGCGAAGTCCACGACGATCTCGACACGCTCGGCGGAGGCCAGCACCATCTCGGTGACCGGCACCGGCGCGGGCAGCAGACCACCGTCGGAGGCGATCTTCATCATCGTCTCGCCACCCAGGTTGAGCTTGAACACATGCTCGTTGGAGGCGTTGAGCAGCCGGAAGCGGTACTTGCGGCGGGCGACCTGGAAGTAGGGCTTGATCTTGCCGTTGGCCAGGATCGTCGTGCGCTCGGCCGGGTCGCCGAAGAAGAGCAGCTCGTTGTTCTCGTCGAACGCGGAGTCGCGCAGCATGATCGGCACGTCGTAGGCGCCGGACGGCAGGCGCAGGGCCTTCTCCGCCGCGTCGTCGATCAGGTAGAACCCGTGCAGGCCGCGGAAGACGTGCTCGGCCTCCATGTGGTGGCTGTGGTCGTGGTACCACAGCGTCGCACCCTGCTGCTTGTTCGGGTAGTCGTACAGCCGCACCTGACCGGGCTGGATGAGGTCCATCGGGTGGCCGTCGCTGGTGGCCGGCGTGTGCCCGCCGTGCAGGTGGACGTTCGCCGGCATGTCCAGGGAGTTGCCGTACACGATCTTCACGGCGCGGCCCGTCTTGGCGCGGATCGTCGGCCCGACGAACTGACCGCCGTAGGTCAGCACCTGGGTCGCCACACCGGGGATGATCTCGGTCGCGGCGGGCTTGATGACCATCTTGTAGATGTCGGCGGTGGCGGTGGTCTGCGCCGGCTGCAGCACCTGCGGGACGGGCATCTTCACGGTGAACGGCGTGACGACCGGAGCCACCGCGGGCACCGCGCCCTTCCGCGCGAGCCCGGGCGCCCTGCTCGGAGCCGCCGCTCCGGTGGCCTTGGGCAGGCCCAGCCCGGTGAACGGGAGCACCATCGCACCACCCACGGTGGCGCCCGCAGCCAGTAATCGTCGTCGGTTCAGCATCTGCTCCCCAATCAATCCGCGTCTACGCGACCGGGCGCGGCGCCCATGCGAACCCCGCGTCACTCCCCCGGCACGCCATTCGCCCACGAAGAACGTCCCATCGACGGGGATCGCGGTGCTTCCTTCAAATTGCTCGGCAAACCTGACTGACATTTGGTCAAGACGACCATCAGAAATCGTCACCACGCGCCGGCACCCGCCCGACCTCCGCCTTCGTCGCGCGGAGAGCGGGATTTCACCGGCGAATGCCGCACAACGGGTCCTGACATCCGGCCCCCTGGCCCGTCAAGCCGGTCTGCGGCTAGGGGAGGCCCGGATCCGCATCCGGGTAGGACACCGGGTACGGCCTGCGGTGTCCCGGCTACGACGAGGGCGGGTCAAGGCGTCCAGCGCAGGGACGGGAGACGACGGACGGCGAGCGGCGCCGGCCGCGTGCGGGGAGGGCGGCGATCGGTGCAGACCTTCCTTCCCTATCCGGACTTCGCCGCCACGGCGGGCGTACTGGACCCGCTCCGGCTCGGCAAGCAGCGGGTCGAGGCGCTCCAGGTGCTGCGCGCGCTCACCGTGCGCGGGTACGGCTGGCGCCACCATCCCGTCGTCGGCATGTGGGCCGGCTACGAGGAGGCCCTGGTCGCCTATGGCCTGGCGGTGTGCCACCACTGGTGCTCCCTTGGCCGGGCGGACACCTGCGCGGCGACCATGAGCAGGGAACTGGCGGAGCACTGCGATGTCGCGGCGCCACGCCCGCAGTCGCTGCTGCGCGGCGCCGGCGAGCTGCCGCCCTGGCTCGGCGACGAGGCCCTGCACCTCAGCCACCGGTCGGCCCTGCTCCGCAAGTACCCGGAGTTCTACCGGCCGATCTTCGGCGACGAGCCGGACGATCTGCCCTACGTCTGGCCCGTCTCCGACCGTCCGCCCCGTTGCCTACCGCCGGCCTGAGAGCGGGACCGCGCCGCCTTCTCCAGCCTGGCGGCACCAGCCACCGAATCCTGAAAAGCCCGCACATTTCGCCGGCCGGCGCAGGCCGCCCTGTACTAGGCGGGCTGAGGACGGCCCGAAGAGAGGCGTGCGGGCACAGACCCCGGGCCACCGGCGGACGGGGCCGGCGGACGTCCGCGTGGACCGCGGCTCGTCGGTGCGCGAGCCGAGCCCACTGTCCCGGACGAGAACCTGAACTCACCCGACCTGGACCGATCACAGCCGCCATCGGGCCGTTGTGCTGAAAGTTTCAGCTGATGAGATGGCCTTGGAGGCGCTCTTCCTGCGGGGATGAGGCCACGGATCTTCACCGGCCGCCCCGGCCCTTCTGGCAACGGCATAAGCCTACCTACCATCCGGTCAAAGCCGGTGGGAGCGCTCCCACCTAACGGACGGGAGTTATCGCATGGCTCGTACTAGGCCCCTGACGGCAGCGATCGCCGCCGCCGCGGCCATGGCCGCGGCCGGGGCGGTCGTCTTCGCCTCATCCCCCGCCCAGGCCGCCGACTCGGCGTTCTACGTCGACCCGAACACCAACGCCGCGAAATGGGTCGCCGCCAACCCGTACGACAGCAAGACGGCCGTCATCAGGGACCGGATCGCCGCCGTGCCGCAGGGCCGCTGGTTCGCCAGCTACAACCCCTCCGCCGTGCGCTCGCAGGTCGACGCCTACGTCGGCGGCGCCGCCGCGGCGGGCAAGATCCCGATCGTGGTGGTGTACGAGATGCCGAACCGCGACTGCGGCGGCCCGAGCGCGGGCGGCGCGCCCGACCACGCCTCGTACCGCTCCTGGATCGACCAGGTCGCGGCCGGCCTCGGCGGACGTCCCGCGACCATCATCCTGGAGCCCGACGCGCTGGCGATCATGCCGAACTGCATGAACTCCTCCCAGCAGGCCGAGGTGCAGGCCTCCATGGCCTACGCCGGCAAGAAGTTCAAGTCGACCTCCTCCCAGGTCAAGGTGTACTTCGACATCGGCCACGACGCCTGGGTCGGGGCCTCGGACGCCGCGAACCGCCTGCGGGGCGCCGACATCAACAACAGCGCCGACGGCATCTCGGTCAACGTCTCCAACTACCGGTCCACCTCCGGCCTGGTGTCCTACGCCAAGAGCGTCCTGTCCGCGCTCGGCAATGGGAACCTCAAGGCCGTCATCGACACCAGCCGCAACGGCAACGGCGCGGCGGGCAGCGAGTGGTGCGACCCGGGCGGACGTGCCACCGGCACCTGGAGCACGACCAACACCGGCGACTCCGCGATCGCCGCTTACCTGTGGGTGAAGCCCCCGGGCGAGTCCGACGGCTGCATCGCCCCGGCCGGCCAGTTCGTGCCGCAGCGGGCCTACGACCTGGCCATCGCCGCGCCGCCGCCCACCAACACCCCGACTCCGACGCCCACCCCGCAGAACCCGACGCCCACCCCGACTCCGACGCCCACCCCGCAGCCCGGCGGATGCTCGGGCACCTACCGGGTCACCAGCAGCTGGTCGGGCGGCTTCCAGGGTGAGGTCACCGTGCGGGCCGGCAACTCGGCGATCAACGGCTGGCGGATCCAGTGGACCTACGGCAACGGCCAGTCCATCAACCAGCTGTGGAACGGCACCCTGTCGGCCAGCGGCTCCAACGTCACGGTGACCAACCTGAGCTACAACGGCAATCTCGCGGCCAACGGGACCACGACCTTCGGCTTCCTCGCCAGCGGAAGCACCAACGTCCCCTCCAACGTGACCTGCATGGCCTCCTGACCCACGGCCGGATACCGAACCGGAGCCGCATGGCCCGTCCCGTTCACCCGCTGAAGGCCGTCTCCGCACCTCGGCCTTCAGCGGGCCCCGGACGGAACACCTGAACGGCTCCCCCCGGGACGAACGCGACGAACGACCGCCGCGTCCCGGGTCCCGCGCCGCCGAGCCTCTGCGCACCGCCCGCCGCGCAGAGGCTCGGTCACGCGCGAGCACAGCCCCTCAGGCCGGCGGCGGCGGGTCCGCCTCGCGGGCATCGAGCTCCTCCGGGCCGTCCAGATGGCGGAAGGCGTGCCGAGCCGAGCGCACGCTCTCCCGTAACGCCTCCTCCAGCCGTTCGGCGTCCTCCGCCAGCGCCCGCAGCTCCGGTACGGCCATGCGGTCGGAGCCGGCCTCCGCCAGCAGGTCCTCGTACCGGGGGAGCCGCGCGTGCAGTGCCTCGATCTGGTCGCGAGCCTGGTAGGCGCGCTCGGCCTCGGCGACGTGACGTGCGTAGCGTTCCACCGCCTTGACCCGCGCGACGACGGCGGCCTCGCCGGCGGCCAGCGCCCGCTCCAAGGGAGCCGTCACCGCCGACAGCTCGCGGGTGGTGGTCGCGCCGACGATCTCGTTGTGCTCGGTCCGCAGCGCGGACAGCTTGGCCAGCAGACGGGCGATGTCCCACTCCTGGGCCGGCAGGACGACCGCGTCGCGCACGTCGTCCAGCAGCCCTTCCCGGTGCACGCGGGACCGCAGCACGAACGAGACGGCGCTCCTGGTCCGCATGAGGAGCTCCCGGCTCGCGAGATCGAAGTCCTCGGGAAGCAGATAACGCCCCTGGTAGCGCCGGGCGTGCTCGTACACGCGCCGTTCCGCATCGTCGGGCCGCTCGTCTTCGTCCCCGACCTCGCCGCCACGCGTGAGCAGATAGGTCAGCAGGACGAGGGCGAACAGGAAGGTGAACACCACCCTGTCGATGAGGCCGGCGATCAGGAGCGCCACGAGCGCGAGCCACACCCCGCCCGCGATCAGGATCCGCAGGCGGCGCATCGGCGACTTCTCGAGCTCGGCCGGCGGCGGCGGGATCCAGCCGGCGCGCACCCGGGAGAGCATCCGGGCGTTGCCCCGCAGCAGGCCTGCGACGTCGTCCGGCAGTTCGGGATCCACGATCGCGCTCGTCCACCGTTCGCCCGAAGGGCCACCGACGGCTGCGACCATGCGCTCCCCCTCCCCGGCCCGCAGGCCTGACCCCCGATCCCGAGGGCCAACCTAACCGGGAGGAAGAACGCAAGGAACGCTTATCGCACATCGAGCGGGGCAGCGGCGACCCCTCATGCGGGCGCCCGTTACGGCTTGACGGGCTTGGTGTCGGTCCACTCCGCCTTGACGACGGACGACCACCAGGTGGCCGTGCCGGGCTTGGCCCAGGCGTACGAGCCGGTGGGGTGGACCGCGACGAGCTGGTCGGTGAGCAGGAGGCCGGTCTCGGGGTCGATGATGAGCTGCCGTTCGAAGCCGCCGCCCGACCATGCCTCGGCCCGTGCGATGCCCTGGCCCTCGCGGCCCAGCGCGTCGGTGACCGAGCCCAGTGAGCGGACGCCGTCCAGGCCGGCGAGCACCCGGTAGGCCGCGGCCCGCACGGCGGGTTTGACCGGCATGTCGCTCAGCAGCCCGGCGGTCACCTGGTAGAGCCAGGTGTCGGCGTCCATCTTGTCGCCGGTGGACTCGGTGCCGTGCCCGGCGTACCCGCGGAGCAGGTGCTCCTTGAGCGCGCCCGGCGTGCTGGGCAGTGCCTGCAGTTCCGCGACCGACACGTTGCGCCCGGCCAGGTCGAAGACCTTGTCCCCGATGTTGATCGGGTTGCCGAACGGCCTGCCGGCCTTCGTGTCCAGTTCCAGGAGCTTCCTGCCGTTGCCGCCGGCCGATGCCTGGATCGTCCACTTGGCGGGCGATCCGTCACGCCGCCAGGCGTCCTCCGCGCCGGGCGCGGGCTTGGCGCCGAGGTTCTGGCTGACCCACCAGCTCGTGCCGTGCGGCGAGCGGGCCACCCAGGTCCGGCTGCGACCGGTGCTGTGCACGATGTACCGCTCGCTCTCGCCCGTCTCGTACGCCGAGCCGCTCACGGTCTCGACGTACCAGTACGCGCCGGTGGCGGCCGGGGCCTTGAGGGACGACTCGGCCGCGGCGAGCAGGACCTGCCGCGCGGAGAGCCGGACTTCCGGCCGACCGGCCGAGGTCACGGGCAGGGCGGCGCTCGGCGGGGACGTGGGGACCACGCCTCCGGTGCCGGCCATGCCGATCGCCACGGCGGTGGCCGCCGCCGCCGTCGCAAGGCCGCCGAGGGCCCACAGCGGCCGGGCGCCCGCGGTCCGCCGGGCGCGGGTGTCGCGTCGCGGCGGCCTGGGCGCGGCCATGGCGGCCGTGAGCTCGGCGGCCCGGGTGCGCTCGTCCACCGGGGTGTCCAGGTGGGCGGGACGGGCGGCCCGCAGCTCGTCCATCGGGTTCATGACCACTCCTCACTGAGATCGGGCACCCGGGAAGGGCGGCGCGCGGCCGGCGCGGCCTTCATCGCCTGGGCCAGCCGTTTGCGGGCCCGGTGCAGCCGCACGCGGAAGGTCGCCTGCGAGCAGCCGACGACGCGCGCCGCCTCGCGCGGGCCCAGACCGTGCCAGGCCACGAGGAGCAGCAGTTCGCGGTCCTCCTCGCTCATCGCCGCCACGGCCTTCAGCACGGCCAGCCGCTCGGTCACGTGCTCGGCCGGGTCTCCCTCGGTCCAGCCCCGCAGCTCGGCGGCCAGTGACTCCCTCCTGGCCTCGGCGCGGATGGTGTCGCGCAGCACGTTGCGCGCGACGACCAGCAGCCATGGCAGGGCGGGGTCCGGCACGTCGTCGAATCGGCGCCAAGCGATGGCGAACGTCTCGCTCACCACCTCGTCGGCGACCTGCCGTCCCGCCTGGGCCACCACATAGGCCCACACACGCTGACGACATTGGTCGTACATGGTGGTGAACCGTTGAGCCTCGTCCGTCACCGCCCGCTCCCTCTGTCCCCGATGTTGGTATCGACACCAGGAAGTGGTCCGAGCACGACGAGTGTTACCCATGGATTCCTGAACGCCCCGGCACCGACCGTACCTGCCACCACGAACGGCGTTCCGGCAGCTCCCGCCGGCCTGCTCGCCGCGACCGGTTTCTCCCGGAGCCCGCTCCCGTCGCGAGCGGGCTCCATCCTCCGTCTGATCACCGCCTGCGGCGCGCCGCCCCGCCTAACCCTCAGCCCCTTCCTCCTCCGCGGGCCGCTCCCCTCTCCGGGTGATCCATGACCTGCGCACCAGATTCCAGGCGTCCAGCACCTCCACCACTTTCATCAGGACGTCGCGCACCTGGGTCAGGAGCAGGCCGGCGACACCCGCCGCGGCGATGATCGCGAGCGCGAACGCATCCCATGTCATCCGACATGCGCCTTGGCCGATCCGGACAGCGACCCGGCTGCCCGAATGGTGACATCACCGTCACCGGAACCTCCGGGGCCACCATCGTCCCGACCGGCCGAGGCGCGCCGCTGTGGACGCCGGTGATTCGGCGTCACCTCGGCGAACCATGCATCATTTCGCATCGATTCACCTCCTTGTCCCCCTCTCCTGACTCAGTGTCACCAGAACTCTCAGTTGTGGAACGGTGCATTCCGCTTGACAACCCCGAACCACGCTGGTCTAGTAAGCACCTCCGCGAATAGCGCAGAATCGTCCTGATGGGGAGATAGGGCGATTCATCCTGATATGTACGCGATTCGGAGTCACATGGTGCACGACCAGATGGACGGCCTCGACGACGGGCGGCGGAGGCTGGGGGCCGAACTGCGCCGCCTTCGCGACCTGGCGGGGCTTTCCGGCCGTGACCTGGCCCAGCGCGTACGGATCAGCCAGTCGAAGGTCTCACGCATCGAGTCGGGCGCGGTGGTGCCCAGCCTGCCCGAAGTGCACGACTGGGCGGAGGCCGTGCACGCGTCCTCGGAGGCCCGTGACCTGCTGGCCACGCTGACCGAGGCCGCGCACACCGACATCCGTTCCTGGAAGACCGAACTTCGGGACCGCCCTCACCTGCAACATGAGATCGGTGCGACCGAGAGCGCCGCGAGGTGCTCGTTCACCTTCCAGCCGACGATCGTGCCCGGCCTCCTGCAGACCGCCGAGTACGCCCGCCGGATCTTCTCGATGTTCCAGGTGCCCTACAGCAAGGAGGAGGCCGCCGCCGCGCTCGCCGCACGACTGGACCGCCAGTTGCTCCTCTACGACGAGAGCCGGTCGTTCCACTTCCTGATCACGGAGGCGGCTCTGCGCTGGCGGCCGGGCCCGCGGGCGATGCTGGCCGCGCAGCTCGACCGGATCAGCTCGGTGAGCACACTCGGCAACGTGTCGATCGGGGTGCTGCCGATCGACTGCGAGTCCCGCGCGCCCAACTCGCACGCGTTCACCATCTACGAACCCGCCGATGAGGAGTCGGACGATTTCGTGACCGTCGAGACCATCCATTCCCGGGTCAAGGCCTACCACCCCTCCGATGTCGAGCTCTATCGGAGCCGCTGGTCCATCTACGGCGAGTCGGCGCTGTCCGGGGACGACGCACGACGGTTCCTGGGCGAGCTGATCGCCGAGTTCCGGGGGGACGGCCGATGAGGCCGGCCGAGGGGGCCCTTCGGGGCCGGGTGGCTCCCGGCCCCGAGGGGGACCCCTACCGGACGTCGAACTCGCCGAGCTTCACGCCCCAGATGAACGCGGCCCATTCGGCGGTGGTGAACCGCAGCACCGGGCCCGTGGCGTCCTTGGAGTCGCGGACGCACCACACGCCGTCCTTCTCCGCCACCTCCACGCACTCGCCGCCCTCGCAGGCGGCCCTGAACACCAGTTCCTCGCGGTCGAACCCGTTCATTCGATGACCTCTTTCGTTTCGGTTCTCGTGACCCGCTCGGTCACGTGAACCAGTCCAGCAAGGCCGTCTGCAATTACTCTGGGCAGATCTGGAGTTCTCCGGAAATGAATCTGGAAATCAGAATTCTGGGCACCATGGAAGTGCTGGTCGAGGGACACAAGGTGTCCTTCGGTGACCGTAAGCAGCGCCTGGCCACAGCTCTTATGGCCGAGCGCGGGGGGAGGCTGGAAAGGGAGTCCTTCATCCGTTCACTGTGGCCGGAAAGCGATCCTGTGAAGGCGCAGGGCCTGCTGGACGGCTGCATCTCGGGCATCCGGAACTCACTGAGGGAAACAGCGCCGGAAGCCGCCGGCCTGGTGCGCACCCATCACGGTGTCGGCTACGAGTTGACGGCCGATCCGGCGCGCGTCGACTACCACCGGTTCACCCGGTCGCGCATCAGGTCCAAGTCCGCCACCTCGCCATCCGAGAGGCTCGATCTGACGCGGCGGGCCCTCGCGGAGTGGGGATCGCGCCGGCTGAGCCTGCCCGGCCCCATCCCGTTCGGCGGCGACGTCCCGGAGTCGATGCGCGGCATCGCCGACCGGATGCGCAGGGAGTACCGCGAGGTGCTCTTCCTCCACCTGCGAGCCCGGCTGGTGTGCGAACCGCCGCAGTTGCTCGCGCCGGAACTGGACCAGCTCGCCTGCGACGAGTTCGGTGTGGTGGAGCACCGCGACCAGTGCGAAGAGCTGACCCGGCTCCGCATGGAGGCCCACTACCGGTCGGGCGACACGGCAGCGGCGGACGCGGCGTTCGGGGAGCTGGCGAGTGCCCTGGCCAGGAAACGTAACAGCGCTTCCCGGCAGACCCTGGAACTGAGGAGAAAAATCATGAACAACGAGATCCCCCTCCGGCTCGTCACCGACTCCCCGGCGGCCGGCACGACCGGTCCGGAAGGTGACACGGCCGCCGGCCGCTCCAACGGGAACCCGCTGCCGGTCACCGGCAAAGAGGACGGCCCGTCCGAGGACGCCGCCGCGAGCGCGGCGAAGGAACCCGGCGGCAGCGTCTTCGGCCACACCATCGTGACGGGCACACAGGCACGGGTCTTCCATCTGGCACCGCACGCGAACTACCACGAAGGCGGCGAGAAGTTATGAACGACGACACCGCTCCGGCGTGGGACGAACCGCCGGACGCCCCGGACCCGGCCGGTACGCCACCGCCCGAGACCGCCGATCCCGTGGTCGACCTCGACGGGGACCGACCGGTCGGTGACACGCCGCAAGCGGAGCCGGGAACGGCGGAGAACGGCCCGCCGCGGGCGGACGGCGGCGAGGACACGGCCGACGCCACCGCGGAGCGGCTGGAGGGGGACGAGGCCGACGCCGACGACGAGGACGCCCACACCGCCCGGATGAACGGCCTGCGCGCGCGGGACGACGCGACGCACGTCTCCGGAGAGCACGCCCACGTCTTCCAGGCCGGCCACCTCAGCTATTTCGGGGGCGAGGTCCGCGCGCGGCCCCGGCACGGCCCGCTGCCGTCGGCGTTCATCACCCGGCTCAAGGAGACCTACGCAGAGACGCCCTCCGCGGAGCTCCTGCTCGAAGCGCTCGGCCACTCGCCCGTCCAGTGCTATGTCGGCGCGCCGAACCAGGGCCGTACCACCGCCGCCATCGCCACCGCCATCGTCCATCTGGAGAGCAGCGGCCGGTCCACGGCGGGCAACCTGCGCATCCTGGCGTCCGAACGGGGACTCTCGGCGATCGATGCGGGGACGGTGCCGAAGGGCTGCGCGCTGATCCTCTTCCTGGGCCCGGACGAGCCGGCCCCGGACCTGGCGTGGTTCGCCCCGATCGCCGCTGATCTGCGGACGCTGAAGAGCATCCTGATCATCGTCACCGCGAACGAGCCGGGCGGTTCGGGCAGCATGAAGGACGACTGGGTGGTGGCGCACCGGCCGCCCACGCCGAAGGCGGTGTTCGGCCGGCATCTGGCCGCCGGTCTGCGTCCTCACCGTGCCAGGGAGATCCTGTCGCTGCCCGCGGTCGAGCGGGAGGTCCTGCGGTGCGTGTCGCCCCGGCAGGCCGCGGCCCTCGCCGCGCAGGTGCTGACCGCCGTGCGCAACGACGTACCCGACGACGAGCTGGTCTCCCTGCTGGACCCGACCGAGCACCTGCGGCAGGCGGACGCCGAACTGAACGGCGGCGACCTGTGGCGCAAGAGCTTCCTCATCTGCGCGACCGTCCTGCACCGGCAGCCGGCCGGCACGGTGGCCCGGGAGGCCGCGCGGTTCGCCGCCTTGCACGTGACGGACGCGGGGGACGGTGACCTGCGCCAGAGCGAGTGGTTCACCGGGCCGATGAGCACGTGGTCGCGCTGCGTGGAGTTCGCCGATGACACCTCGGGCAACGGCGCGGGGCGGAGCGTCCGGCTCACCCACGAGTCCCTGGAGACCAGGATCCTGGAGATGGTCTGGCAGGACCATCTGGGCGAGCGGGACACGCTGATGAGGTGGCTCGGCGAGCTCGGCCACCACCCTCGTGCACCGGTGCGGGTGAAGGCCGCGCACGCCGCGGCCAAGCTCGCCTGCTACGACTTCGACGTCATCATCCGCGAGCTCATCCAGCCCTGGGCCGCGGACGGGGGCTACCGTCCCCGGCAGACCGCCGCCTGGGCGCTGGAGTGGCTCGGCGAGAGCGGAGTGGCGAAGAGGACCCGCGGCCTGGTCGGCAGGTGGGCCCGGGAGGGCCGCGTCCAGACCCGCGCCACCGCCATCGCCGCGTACGGCACCCTGCTGGGCGCGCAGGACCCCGACGAGGCGCTGCGCGCGATGCGTGAGGTGGCCGGCGGACGCTCCCGGCGCGGGGACGGCAGGCGGGACCCGGCGATCGACCGCGCCGAACGCGAGCTGTCCGGCATCGTGCAACAGGCACTGCTCAACGTCTTCCGCGACGGTGACGAGGAGAAGACCGTCCAGGAGCTGGCCGAGTGGACCCGGTTGCCGCACCGGCGCTGGCGGCAGGCGGCGGCACGGTGCCTGTTGCGTCTCGCCTCCTACAGAGGAAGAGACAGTGGCTGGCCCCGGCTGGCCGAGCTCGCCGCCGACCAGCCGCGCGTCCGCCACGACCTGACCCGGCTCTGGTGCAACGCGCTCAGCCCCGACCAGTCCAACGAGAAGGCCTGGGACGCGCTGCGTCAGTGGCTGCTCCTGGCCGGCTCCGGGAAGGCCGCGGCCCAGCCCACGGTCATCGCTCCCGGTCTCGACGTCGTGGTGAAGACACTGCTCGCCGGCATCGCGGCCGATCCGGCGATCCGCCGCAGTCTCGACTTCCATCTGCGCCTGTGGCGCTTCCGTGACGACCGCCGGCAGGCGGCCGACACCATCTGATCTCCCTGACCCACGAATACAGAGGTGGACCATGTCCATGCACGACCACGATGCCTCACGGCCCCGCGGCGGGCCGGTACGCCGGTGGCTGTCCCGCGTGACGCAGGCCGTGTTCGGCCGGGAACCGCTCGACACCCAGACCCCGGCGCCGATCCTTCCCGTCACCTCCACCACGCGAGTGACCAGGACTCTTTCGTTCCCGACGCCCGCGAAGAGCGACGCCTACGACTTCACCATCGAGGTGGACTTCTGTTTATGCGTGACGGGAACGCTCCAAGGTGAGCCACTCCGGGCCAAGATCGACCGCCGGCTGGCCGATCTGCTCACCGTGGCCCAGGCGGCCGCGCGCCCGGTGGCCCGGACATTCCCGCCCTTCCGCCCCGGCCCCGCCGAACCCGCGATCGCCGCGAGCGTGCGGCAGGCGGTCGGCCAGGCGCTGGTCAGCGCTCCCGACGAGGACGGCCTCGTGTTCGAGTGCACGACGGCCGTCCGCGTCCACATGGACCCCGCCATCCGTGACCTGCAGCGCCGCTCGGTGACCGAGCAGATCCAGTTCGAGTCCCGCTACGAGCTGAGTGAGCAGGCCGCCGACCGGCTCGGCGAGCTGCGCGGAGTGTGGTCGAAGTTCATCAAGGACGGCCTGCCCCACTGGGAGACCCCCTACGCCGTGGTCATGGCACAGAAGCCCGCGCAGGCCGCCGACACGCTGTTCCGGATGCGCAAGGACCGCCAGGCGGAGGCCCGCGACCTGGTGGGGACCGTCGCGAAGGTGGCGGAGGGGCACGAGCGCATGGACCTGCTGGAGTTCGTGCTCGCCACCGACAGCGCCCTCGGCAGGACCTACGACCTGCTGGGCATCGCCCATCCGGAGGCCGGCCCGCAGAGCCTGTTCGACGAGGCCGAAGAGGTGACCGGCCGATGAGCGGGCGAGTGAGACGCGGGGCCCGCCTGCTGCTGCTGGCCTGCCTGCTGCCCACCGCCACCGGCTGCGCCGGCCTTGGGGAGGCACTGCTCGGACCGGACTCCGCGACCGGCCCGCAGACGGCCACGGTGGACGAGCGCCGCTGCGCCGAACTGGTCAAGGCGCCCACCGGCGTCCCGGACGTCAACGGCGTGACGGTCCTGCTCGCCGACGGTTCGGCCACGAGCTACACGCGTAAGGAGCCGCGAAAGCAGCAGGACTGGGCGAAGCCGCTCCTCGAACGACTGCCTGATTCGCCAAGGATCGCCGTCGTCGCCGGGGTGTTCGGCGGGACCGTCGACTGGAAGCTGGAGAAGACGACTCCGGGCGACAGCAAGAACGCCGCCCGCACGCGCGAGGACCGGGAGGACACGCGTGCCTGCCTGTCACAGGAACTCGGCGAGAAACTGCACGCCGGCGCGCAGAGACCGCAGACCGACGTCCTGCGTGCGGTCAGTACGGCGGCCCAGCAGATCGGCAAGTACGGCAAGCTGCCGAAGACGATCGTCGTGGCGACCGACGGGCTGAGCAACACCGGCTGCGCCGACCTGCGGGCGGCCGACATCGGCGACCGCACGGTCATCCCCGCCATCGTCCGGGACTGTGCGGACGAGCTGCCCCGGCTGGACGAGAGCTACACGGTGCGGTTCATCGGGATCGGCAGCCCCGCGGACGGCTGGCCGGACGTGAAGACCCCGCACCGCGTGTGGCTGCTCGACCTGTGGAGCCGTATGTGCCGGGCGACCGGCGCGAACTGCCCCGAACCGACCGCGGAGACGCCACAGACGGCCGACGCGGCCACCGCGCCGCCGGCCAAGGACGCCGAGGTGAGCATGCCGGGGATCACCGTCAAACCCGGCAACCCCCTGGTCATCACCATGCCGGCGTCCATCCTCTTCGACCTGGACAGCGCGCGCCTGACGGCTCGCGCGCAGGAGGCGATGGGATCGGTGATCGAGCAGCTCGACCGGCTGAGGTACCGCAGGATCGCCGTCGCCGGCCACACCGACTCCACCGGCTCTCCCGCGTACAACCGCCGCCTCTCGGCTCAGCGGGCCGAGGCGGTCCGGCAGGCGCTGCGCGCCCGCGGGATCACCGAGGTGACCGCCACCGGATACGGCTCACGCAAGCCGGCCTGCTCGCCCGAGTACAAGGGCGGCATCCCCGACCGCGTCGCCATGGCGTGCAACCGGCGCGTAGAGATCATCGTCTACACCTGATCGAGGACTCATGAGCGAACCATCTCCGCCCGCGAGCTCGCCCGACCCCTTCGCCCAGTGCCCTTCGGGATGCGTCTGCGGGGTCCGCGAGCTGGTCGCCCGGGCCGCGGACACCGGGCGGCGTGAAGCCGAGGACGTCGACGCCACCGAGATGCGGGCCATGCTGTCCGCCGTGCGCAGCGGCTTCGAGACGATCTGCCGGGACCCGCGGCTTCCGGTACGCCGGCACGCCGCCTCCGGCGCCTACTCCCGCGCGGAACGGCAGCTCAACCGGCTGCATCTGATGCTGACCGCGAACCGGCTGGGGCAGGCCGCCGTGCGGCTGGCGGACGCGCAGCGGGCCGCCGACGCCTCTCCCCGGCGTTCCCGCTGGCTGCGCCGGGTGCGCTGGCCGGTGGTGATCGGCGTCGGCCTGTTCGACGTCTGGTACTTCAACCAGGTGTTCCGCTACCTGACATCGCAGACCGGGGACGCCGACCAGGTGAGGGTGGCCGCGCAGGCGTCGTTCGCCGAGCAGGCGGGGTCGGGGATTCTGGATGCCTGGGAGTCCCTGGCCTCCATCGTCCCCGGTGTCGCCCTGGCCGTGATCATCGCGGTCACCGGCGAGCTGATGCTGCGGCCCCTGGCCACCTGGCGGGCCGCCGCCTTCCGGCGGCCCGTGGCCCGCCCGCAGAGCCGGTCGGAACGGGTCGGCGCCCGTCTGGCCGCCTTCGGCCGCTGGGCATTGCGGCTCGCCTGGTGGCTGCTGCCCGTCTGCTTCCTGGTGATGCTGCTCTTCGTCATCGGCACCTGGGCCGGCATCCGCGCCGTGCACCCTTCGGGCGGGTATCAGCCCCTCCCGGTGATCATGCTGATCGTGATGCTGTCCCTCGGCGCCATGACGGTGAAGGTGGCCGCGGCCGACCGGGAGGCGGAGGACCTGGCCGCGGCACGGCGGCGACTGTGGTGGATGAACAGGGCCTACCTGCTGCAGTCCCGGAAGGCGGACCGGCTCATCGGTGCCTACGACTCGTCCTGGAGCGACCTGCGCACGCTGCGGGACGAGCTGATCGGCCTGCTCCGGCTGAAGATGATCTCGGCGTGGGAGGGGTTCATCCTGCGCATCCGCTCACTTCACCGGCAGACCGGCAACGTGACCGTCGCGGAGGCGGGGACGGTCGCGGACCGGGCGCTGACCGGTCCGGAGTTCGAGGGCGTCGTCCAGCCGCGGATGGAGGCGGGGCCGCTGCTCGAAGTGTGCCGGCTGGTCGAGGAGCGGCATCCCGACCAGCTTCGGGAACGCAAGCGGCTGCTGGACGAGGCCTATGGCAGGCAGCTCACCGCGACCCGCGCCCCGGTGGCCGTACTCCCGTCCCCCGTGCATCCGCCGCACGTCATCCTCCCGCCGTCGTGAACGGTCCGGGGCGCTCCCGCCCCGGACGCCCACCCCGCTGGTTCCGCACCGGTGGCGTCCGGGGGAATGGGTCCGCCGGGAAAGAAATCGCGCGGGCGGCGAGAGCGGACGATGATGACCGGTATGTCCACTACTTCTGGAGAAGAACCGTTGGCCGGCCACGCAGCCGAGGCCGGGGAGACGTCCGGCCGCCCCGGCGGCACAGCACCGGTCGCCGGGCCGGATCCCTCCGATCTCGTCCCGGTGTTCGGGTGGTCCAATGTGTTCGTCCACCCCGATGACGATCCGCGCTCCGACGGAGGCTTCCAGGACGAGCGCTCGATGCTCGTGGGATACCTGCGCGACCATCGCCTCACGCTGGAGATGAAGTGCTCAGGGCTCGACGCCGAAGCCCTGGCCCGCCGCACCGTACCGCCCTCGAAGATGTCGCTGCTCGGCCTGGTGCGCCACATGGCCGACGTGGAGCGCAACTGGTTCCGGAACCACATGGACGGGCAGGACGCGCCGTCGCACTTCTCCGCCGACGAGCGGGACGGCGACTTCGACGGCGCTGTGGCCGACCCCGAGGTGGTCGCGCAGGCCTGGGACACCTGGCGGGCCGAGGTGGCCTTCGCGGAGCGGTTCGTCGACCAGGCGCCCGACCTCGGTATCGTCGGGAAGGGCAACCGCAAGCACGGGCAGCTCGCGCTGCGCGAGGTGCTGCTCCACATGATCGAGGAGTACGCCCGGCACAACGGCCACGCCGACCTGCTGCGAGAGCGGATCGACGGGCGAGTGGGCGCTTGACACGCTCCCCGGCCTGAAGGCCGGGGGTTCAGCCTGTGCCGTGTCATGCGGCACCTCTGTGGCTTCCTGTTTCGTCGACCTGTGCCACCGCGAGCGGTGGTCTTACCTGGTCTCCACAGGCGTTCAGCCTGTCCGCCCGCCCGGCGG
>NZ_BMNT01000010.1:126755-205159 GCF_014646695.1 Sphaerisporangium melleum | reverse complement strand
CGGCGGGATGGCGGAGGTGGGTCAGGAGGAGAGGGCGTCCTCGGAGACCTGCCACAGGAGGGTGGCGGCCTCGGGGTCGAGGGCGTAGGCCGCGACGCCGGTGCGGGTGCCGGGCTGGTGGGCCGGGGCCTCGTTGCAGTCCTCGAAGTAGCGTCCGCCGACGCCGTTGAGGAGTGGCGAGGTGGCGACCAGGACGGAGGTGGCGGCACCCTGCTCGGGGGTCTTCCAGCGTGCCCCGGCGGAGCCCGCCGCGGCCACGAGACGCTCGATCTCCTCGGTGCTCACGTGCCGTTGGAGGTTGGTCTGGATGCCGCCGGGGTGCAGGGCGTTGACGGTGATGCCGTCGCCCGCCCACCGCCGGCTCGCCTCGACCGCGAACAGGACGTTCGCCGTCTTGGACTGGCCGTAGGCGGTCCACGGGTCGTACGGGCGCTCCCGGTAGTGGATGTCCTCGAAGACGACGGGGGAGCGCAGGTGGGCGGCGGAGCTGACCGATACCACCCGCGCGTCGCCGGCCGCGGCGAGCGCGGCGTGCAGGCCGGTGGTGAGCGCGAAGTGGCCGAGGTGGTTGGTGGCGAACTGCAGCTCCCAGCCCTCGGGTGTGCGGGTCTCGGGGGCGGCCATCACTCCGGCGTTGTTGACCAGGATGTGCAGCGGGCCGTCCCAGGCGGCGGCGAAGGCCGCGGTGGAGGCCCGGTCGGCGAGGTCGAGCGGCGCGACGTGGATCTGCTTGTTGCCGGTGGTGGCGGTGATGTCCTCGGCGGTGGCCTGGCCGGCGTCGGGGTTGCGGACCGCGAGGGTGACCTCGGCTCCGGCGGCGGCGAGCGCGCGGGCGGTCTCGATGCCGATGCCGGAGGCTCCGCCGGTGACGATGGCGCGGCGGCCGGTGAGGTCGACGCCGGCCACGACCTCGGCGGCGGTGGACGTTGCGCTGAACGGGGTGGTGATGCGGGATGTCTTGGTCATGACGGATGCCCTGTTTCCCTCGATGATGCGGTCGGGAGGCCGGGCCGGTAGGCTTACCGGAGGGACCTCCAGTAGTCCGCACTCTAATCGGAGGTTCCTCCGGATAGCAAACCGGCCGTCGCCGGACGCGGTGGACCTCGGTATCGTTCGCCTGTGGCGGGGATGGTCGGCGGGCGTGATGTGTGGCGCGCCGATCAGGAGCGGTCGCTGCCGGCGCTGCGGGAGCGGCGCGGCAGGGGAGACCGGCACCACCGGCCGCCTGGACGAGACGTCGGGGACGGATGCCCGGAAGATGGACGGCGTCCGGCGAACCGCGCACGCGTTCAGCGAGGCAGGGACGGCCGTTCCGAGGCTCGCCGGGCGCATCCGGCGGGCCGGGCAGAGGAGGAGAGATCGTGTCGGTCACCGGTTCCCGGCCGCTTCGGGCGGACGCCCGGCGCAACCGCGAGCGGCTGCTGGAGGCCGCCGTGCGCGCGTTCGCCCACGACGGGCCGGAGGTCACGCTGGAGGCCATCGCCAAGGAGGCCGGCGTGGGCATCGGCACGCTCTACCGCCACTTCCCCACCCGGGAGGCGCTGGTCGAGGCGGCCTATCGCAACGAGCTCGCCCGGCTGTGCGACGCGGTGCCCGGCCTGCTGGTGGAGCTGCCGCCGGTCCAGGCCATGCGCGTCTGGATGGACCGCTTCCTGGACTACATGACGACCAAGCGCGGCATGGCCGACGCGCTGCGCGCCGTGATCGCCTCCGGTGGCGACCCCTATGCCCACAGCCGCGAACGGCTGCTCGGAGCCATCGGCGAGCTGCTCGGCGCGGGCGTCGCGGCCGGTGTCATCAGAGCCGACGCGAACCCGGTGGACGTCATGACCGTCATGAGCGGGGTCACGCTGACCGCCGGGAGCCCCGCCCAGCGCGACCAGGCCGGCCGCCTCCTCGACCTGCTGCTGGACGGCCTGCGCTACGGCACCGACCGCGCCTGACGGGGGCACGGTGGTCCTCGGAGAAATCCGGTGGACGCCACGTCCGGCCCGGTCCACGATCGGCAGGGGGCCGTACCCGAAGCGGCCTGGTCAGCCGCGAACGAGGCCGATCATGCCGAAGGCTCGTCGATGCCCGGCGGGGAGACACAGGAGCCACCACTGATGCCCGACCTGGACACGCGGTACGCCGCGCGCCTGGCCGCCTACGGAGCGGTCTCCACCGAGCTGTCGTTGCTGAGCGACCGCCGGCTCGGCCAGGCCGTGGCGGGGGCCACCGCGCTCGGGTCGGGCATCGGTGGCAGGTCGGCGGAGATCGACATCGGCGGGAGGCGGGTCTTCGTCAAACGGATCCCGCTGACCGATGCCGAGCTGCGGCCGGAGAACGTGCGCTCGACGGCGAATCTGTTCGGACTCCCGCTGTTCTACCAGTACGGGGTGGGTTCGGCCGGGTTCGGAGGCTGGCGTGAACTGGCCGTGCACACCATGACCACCAACTGGGTCCTCGGACGGGAGTACGAAGGCTTTCCGCTGATGTACCACTGGCGGGTGCTGCCCGACTCACCACCCGAGGGGTTCGCCGACGCGTTCGGCGGCATCGATGGGGCGGTCGCGCACTGGGAGGGCTCGCAGGCCGTCCGTGCACGCCTGGAGGCCATCGGCCGCGCGACGTCCAGCCTGGTGCTCTTCGTGGAACACGTGCCGCAGACTCTCGCCGCCTACCTGGCCGGCTCGCGGCAGGCCGCGCCGGGCGGTGGAGGAGAAGGCTCGCCGTACCCCTGGGTGGAGGAAGCCCTGACAGGTGGAACGGCCTTCATGAGTTCTCGTGGGCTCGTCCACTTCGATGCCCATTTCATCAACATCCTGACCGACGGCCGGCGGCTCTACTTCGCCGACTTCGGGCTCGCTCTGAGCTCCGGCTTCGAGCTCACCGCGGCCGAGGCCGCGTTCCTGTCCGAGCATCTCGACTACGACCACTGCTCCACGATGGGCCATCTGCTGCGCTACCACCTGCTCGATGACCTGCGCGGCGACCTCGACCAGCAGGCGTTCCTGCGGGACTGGATCGCGGGGCGACGGCCCGGTGACGTGCCGCCCGCGATTGCCGCGATCATCGACCGGAACGCCCGGGCGGCCATCGTCCTGAACGGGTTCCACCACCGCCTGATCAACACGAGCAAGCGGACGCCGTTTCCCGCCGCCGAGATCAAGCGCGCCCGGCAGGTCACCTGAGACGCCACCAGCTGTGCAGGCCTCCCTACCCGGATCATCCCACCCTTACGGCCGGGTTGCCGCACCAGTGGGCGCCGGGGGCTACCTCTTCGCCCTTCATGAGGAACGCGTCGGCGGCGAGAACGGCGCCGTCGCCCATGCGGACGCCGTAGTGGACCAGGGCGCCGGTGCCGACCGTGCATCCCGCGCCGATCAGGATGTGGTCGGACTTGAACGTGCCGTCCTCCAGCGAGTGCGCCTGCAGGTCGCACTTCTGGCCGAGGGTGCAGTCGTCGCCGATGGTGACCAGCGTGCGTTCGGTGATGCCGCAGCCGTCGTCGAACACCCTGCGCCCGATGCGCACTCCGACCAGCCGCCAGAGCAGGCTCTTGAACGGGGTGCCGTTGAGCAGTTCGAGGTAGGTCGGGTTGGTGAGCTTCCAGACGCGCTCGTGCCACCAGTAGTACGGCTGGTAGATCGAGCAGAAGCGCGGCGTCAGCGCCCGGAATCCGGTGGCCAGGCGCTCGACCAGCGCGAAGTACAGCGTGGTGAACACCACGCCGCTCACCAGGGCCAGGGCGAGCGCCGCCGCCGCGCCGGCCGGCTCGCGCAGGGCGGCGGCGGCCGCGCCGAGCAGGACCAGGCCGAACAGGTGCAGCCACCGGCTGACCAGGTACAGCGCGATGGTCACCGTGTTGTGCCGGGTCTTGGCGGCCAGCCGGCGGTGCAGCTCGTCGCCGGTCTTCAGGTGGTCGAAGCGCCCGTCGCGCTGCACCGAGCGCGGGATCTCGAAACAGGGCGAGCCGAGCAGGCCGACGTCCCGCAGGACCGGCCCGTCGACCGGCACCATGACCTTGGTGGCGAGCAGGCAGTTCTCGCCGGTCCGCGCCTTGGCGGGGTAGGCGATGTCGTTGCCGAGGAAGCTGTGCGCTCCGATCGTGGCCCGCGACAGCCGGAAGGAGTGGGCGGAGAAGTCGGCGTTGACGATCGACAGGCCGTCGGAGATCATCGTGCCGCTTCCGATGGAGGTCAGGAACGGGGACTCGTGCTTGTGCTGCAGGCCGAAGTTCGACCCGGTCTGCTCGACCTTCGACAGGTCGTACCCGATGGCCCGCTGGTAGCCGACGATCCAGGAGCTGTCCCCGAACAGGTGGGTGAAGACCTGCGTGCCGGTGATCCGGGCGATCACCCGGTGTGCCCAGTAGTGGAACCCGTAGAGGGGGTAGTCGCGGTCCGGCCGCAGGGTACGGGCCAGCAGGCGGGGGACGCTGACCACGAGGGCGAGCCCGGCGGCCAGCCCGCCGAGGTAGACGGCCAGGGAGATCGCGAGCGCGTCGGCCCAGGCCGGCCACGTGCCGAGGTTCTGCTGCCGGGCGGCGTCGGCCAGGTCGTCGAGCGCAGGGACGCGCGTGCTCAGCCAGTGCAGGCCGCCGATGGTGAGCGGGAGGTACACCGCGAGGGTGGTGACCAGTTGCACGGTGGCGAACCTGGCCCGGCGCCATGCGCCGCACCGCACCGGCGCGGGCGGCGCGTACCGGGTGCCGGCGGGGGCGGGCTGGGCGGGCGAGCCGTGCCACACCTCGCCGTCCGGCACCGACTGGCCTTCCTGCAGCGAGGAGGAGTGGCCGAGCTGGGCGCGGTCCCCCACGGCGGTGCCGATGTCGACCACGGTGCGCTCGCCGACGAACGCCTCCGCGCCGATCGTCACCGGGCCGATCTCGATCATGCCCGCCCGGGCGCGGTAGCAGCTGAGGAAGGAGTCCTTGCGGATCACCGTGCCGCCGCCGACGGTCAGCAGGTCGGTGCAGACGGGGACGTTCCTGGACAGGATCAGCACGTCCGGGCCGATCTTGGCGCCCAGCGCCCGCAGGTACAGCACGTACAGCGGCGATCCGGCGAACAGCGCGAGCGGGCAGATGCGCAGCAGCGTCCTGACCGTCCAGAACCGCAGGTAGGCCGGGCTCCACACCCGGAAGCGCCCGGGCTTCCAGCGGCCGACGAGCGCCCACTTGGCCGCGATGGGCACCGCGCACAGCGTCGTGAAGATCACCACGGCGCAGGCCAGCGACCGGCCGTAGATCTCGGCCGTGTCCTCGGCGTCGAAGACCCACGTGTAGCCGCCGGCCAGCAGCAGCGCGCCCAGCACGGCGTAGCCGAGGGCCAGCAGCGCCTGCGCGGCCCCGCACAGGACGTAGGCCGCGGTGCTCGCCCGCTCCGGCTCGATCACCGGGGGCGCGGGCGTGGCCGGCGCGGCCGGGACGTCCGCGGCCCGCGCCAGGTCGCGGACGGTGGGGTGCAGGTAGACGTCCTTGATCGACACCGGGGGCAGGTCGGCGCGTTCCCTGACCCGGGCGCAGAAGCGCGCCATCAGCAGCGAGCTGGCGCCCAGCTCCTCGAAGAAGTGGCCGTCCACCGACACCTGGCCGGCGCCGATGACCCCGGCCAGCACCTCGGCGTACCCCTGCTCGACCGGGGTGGCGGGCGGGGCGTACGACTGGGTCGTGGACAGGCAGCGCGGGCCGCTGGGCGGTGGCAGGCTCTTGCGGTCGGCCTTGTTGCTCAGCAGCATCGGGATGCGCGGCAGCGGCTCCAGATAGGCCGGGATCATGTACCCGGGAAGGCGTCCGCGCAGCTCGCGGTAGACCCGTTCGGGGTCCACCTCGGGCGCGTCGTCCCGCGCGCTGTAGTAGGCGACCAGCTCGACGACGCCCGGCTCGGGCTCGTGGGTGTCCACGACGGCCTGGGCGATGCCCGGCACCCGCAGCAGCACCGACTCGATCTCCGACAGCTCGACCCGGTAGCCGTTGATCTGCACCTGGGTGTCGATGCGCCCGTGGTACTCGATCTCCCCGTCGCCGTTGATCCGCCCGAGGTCCCCGGTGCGGTAGATGCGGCCTGAAGGGTTGTCCGGGACGCCGAGGAAGTCGGGGATGAAGGCCCGCGCCGTGAGGTCGTCGCGGCCCACGTACCCGCGGGCCAGGCCGACGCCGGCGATGCCGATCTCGCCCAGCTCGCCCCGAGGCAGCGCCCGCGGCCCGGCCGGGTCGAGGATGGTCACCGCGTAGGTCGGCAGCGGTACGCCCAGCGTCACCGGCCGGCCGGGGTCGAGCACGGCCCAGGTGGCGGTGACCGTCGCCTCGGTCGGCCCGTACACGTTGAGGAACCTGCGGCCGGGCCGGTGCCAGCGTCGCACCAGGTCGGCCGGGCACGCCTCGCCCGAGACGAGCAGGAACCGCAGCCCGGGCAGGTCCTCCTCCTCCAGGGTGGCGAGCAGCGTCGGCACGCAGCACAGCGCGGTGATCCGCCGATCACGCAGGAAGTCGGCGAGGTCGCGGCCGAGCAGCGTCACTCCGGGCGGTCGCGGCACGAGCGTGGCGCCCGACAGCAGCGGCACCCAGATCTCCTCGACCGAGAAGTCGAAGGCGATGGTCATGCCCTGGTAGACGCGGTCATCGGCGCCGAGCCCGTAGACCTGCGAGGCGACCCGGACGAAGTTGCAGATCGAGGCGTGCTCGACCGCGACGCCCTTGGGCCGTCCGGTGGAGCCGGAGGTGTAGACGATGTAGCACAGGTCGTCGGCCGGCCCGCCCCGCTCGGCGCGGCCGAGCCGCCGCCCGTCCTCGGCGGCGACCCGTGCCTCGGCCTCGTCCAGGTAGACCAGGGCGGCCTGGAGGTGTCCCACCCGGTCGTGCAGGTGGGAGAGGGACAGTACGGTGCGCACGCCGGCGTCGCGCACGATGTAGGCGAGCCGGTCGGCGGGGAAGCCCGGGTCCAGCGGCACATACGCGGCGTTGACCTTGAGCACGGCCAGCATGCCGACGTAGGAGTGCACGGCGCGGTCGAAGATCAGCGCGATGCGCTCGCCGGGCCGCACCCCGAGGCGCAGCAGGTGGCGGGCGAGCCGGTTGGCCCGCGCGTCCAGCTCGTCGAAGGTCAGGACGTCCTCGCCGGTGTCCACCGCCGTCCGCGCCTGCTCCCCGGCGGCGCGCAGCCGGTCGCACCACTCCTCGAAGAGGTGGTCCAGCCGCTCCCCGTCGCGCCGTCGGGCCCGGTACGGCCCGCCCGCGCCCACCAGCAGCCGCCCGTCCGCCGCCTCGGCCGTGTTCGCCGGGGCCGCCTGTGGCGGCGCGGCGTGCCGGACGTTCTGGGCGTGCCGGAGGTCCCCCAGGCCTGTCTGTCCGCTCATCAGCTCACCCCCGCGTCCGGACCGGTCAGGCCGCCACCAGGCTGCAGGCGTTGACGGCCTCGGCGATGATGGCGCAGGCCGCCGCCACCACCTCGGCGGTCACGTTCAACGGGGGGAGGATGCGCACCACACAGTCGGCCCGCCCGCCCAGCTCGACGATCAGGCCGCGCCGCAGCGCGGCGCCCTGGACGCGGTGGGCCAGCTCGGTGGCCGGGCCGCCGTCGCGGGGGTCGGCCAGCTCGACGCCCCACATCAGGCCGACGCCGCGCACCTCCTTGACCCAGGGGTTGGCCGTCAGCGGGGTGAGCAGCTCGGCGATCTGCTCTCCGCGGCGCCGGACGTTGCCGAGCACGTCGTCGCGGCGGATGACCCGGACCGCCTCGGCGCCGGCGGCGAAGGCGAGCTGGTTGCCGCGGAAGGTCCCGATGTGCGCGCCGGGCGCCCAGACGTCCAGCCGCCGGTCGTACATGATGATCGCCACGGGCAGGCCCATGCCGCTCAGTCCCTTGGAGGCGACGATCACGTCCGGTTCGATGTCGTACCGCTCGAAGGCGAACCACGTGCCGGTGCGCCCGCAGCCGGTCTGCACCTCGTCCACGATGAGCGGGATGTCCAGCTCCCGGGTCAGGGCCCGGATGCGGCGCGCGAACGAGCGGCGGGCCGGGATGACGCCGCCCTCGCCCTGCACCAGCTCCAGGATGACCGCGGCGGGCAGCGGGACGCCCCCGTTGCCGTCGCGCAGCGACCGTTCGAGCTGCCCGGCGCAGTTGGTGTCGCAGGTGCCCGGGAGCAGGTCGAGCGGGCAGCGCGCGCAGTAGGAGTAGGGGGAGAAGTGCACGCCGGGCACGCCGTTGGCGACCGGCTGCTTCTGCCGCACCAGGCCGGTGAGCGCCATGGCGGCGTGGCCGCTGCCGTGGAAGCCGCCCTGGAAGGCGACCACGTCACCCCGTCCGGTGGCGGTCTTGCACAGCTTGACCGCCGCGTCCACCGCGTCCCCGCCGGTGGGGCCGCAGAAATGGATCTTCATCCGGTCGCGCAGCCCGGCGGGGAGCATGGCGAGCTGGGCCTCGGTGAAGGCGTCCTTGGCGGGGGTGGGGAAGTCCAGGCCGTGGGTGAGCCGGGTGAGCTGGGCGGTGGCCGCGCGCACCAGCTCGGGGTGGTTGTGCCCGAGTGTCAGCACTCCGGCCCCGGTGAGGAAGTCGATGAAGACGTTGCCGTCCAGGTCGCGCAGGAAGCTCCCGGAGGCTTCGGCGATCGCGATGGGCAGCCGGCGCGGGTAGGTGCGCGCGTTCGACTCGCGGACGGCCTGCCGGGCGAGCAGTTCGGCCGAGCGGGGACCGGGGAGGTCGCTCTCCACGAAAGGTCGGGGTGAAATATCGGTTGTGGCGCTGGGATCGGCCAGACTCATCGGGCTCTCCTCTCAAGGCCGCCGACGATACGATTCCACTCCCACTACCAGCACAAACACCTCAAGCACTCTCACACCACACAAAGCTCCGCATCTGACCGGCCGCTGCGAGGCGGGTTTTCGGACACGGCGGAACCGGCGGGCGCGGGCGCGGATCCCTGCCCGTATTGCGATCTCGCCGGGCCGGTGGACGCGGACGGCCTGTCAAAGCTTTGCGGCTACCTGGCGTGATACGTGGTCGCTCGCGGCAAATGTGGCGATCTGCGGGGGTATGGCTCTTGGGTAGCGGTACGCGGGCCGAAGGCGACTCCCCGGCCGCCGATCGCTCCCTGAGACCGTGGTGAGAGGAATGGAACCGAACACCCCCAAGCGCCGGGCGGCGCATGGGCTGCCGTCCGACGTGACCAGTTTCGTCGGACGGCGGCACGAGATCGCCGAGGTCAAGGCGCTGCTGGCCAAATCGCGACTGGTCACCCTCACCGGGTTCGGCGGCGTCGGCAAGACCCGGCTCGCCTCCCGGACCGCCATGGAGGTGCAGCGCGCCTTCGCCGATGGTGTGTGGTTCGTCGACCTGTCGGCGATGAGCGACCCCGGCATGCTCGCTCCGGCGCTGATGGAGGTCCTGGAGGTGGAGGAGCAGTCCAACCGCCAGCCGATCGAGCCGGTCGCCGAGTACCTGGCCGACAAGAAGGGCCTGCTCATCCTGGACAACTGCGAGCACCTGCTGCAGGACTGCGCGATCCTCGCCGAGCTGCTCCTGGCCGGGGCCGACGGCCTGCGGATCATCGCCACCAGCAGGGAGCCGCTGCGGATCGCCGGCGAGCGGACCATGGTCGTGCACCCGCTGCCCGTCCCGGACAGCGCCGCCGACCTGTCACCGCAGGCGCTCGCCGAGGTGGACGCCGTACGGCTGTTCCTGGAGCGCGCCGAGGCGGTCGTACCCGGATTCGCCATCACCGAGGCCAACCGCGACGCCGTGGAGCAGATCTGCCGGCGCCTGGACGGCATCCCGCTCGCGATCGAGCTGGCCGCCGTGCGGCTGCGCGCGCTGTCGGTCCATCAGCTGGTCGACCGGCTGGAAGACCGGTTCAAGATGCTCACCACCGGGTCGCGGACCGCCACCAGGCGCCAGCAGACCCTGCGCGCGCTGGTCGACTGGAGCTACGCCCTGTGCACCGCGCCCCAGCGGCTGCTGTGGGCACGCGCCTCGGTGTTCCACGGCGGGCTGGACCTTTCCGCCGCGGAGGCGGTGTGCGCGGGCGACGGCATCGCCGCCGAGGACGTTCTCGACCTGATCAGTGGCCTGGTGGAGAAGTCCGTGCTGGTCCGCGAGGAGCATGAGGGCCAGGTGCGCTACCGGCTGCTGGACACGGTACGGGAGTACGGCCTGGACCGGCTGGCCGAGTCCGGCGGGCAGCAGGAGATGCGCAGGCGGCACCGGGAGTTCTACCGCGGGCTGGCACGCCTGGCCGGCGGGCCGGCGCTCGGCGGCGAGCAGGCCCTGCTGCTGCGGCGGCTCCGCCTGGACCACGCCAACCTGCGGGCCGCTCTGCGCTCGGCACTGGAGGAGGGTGATCCGGAGGACGGTCTGCGCATGGCCGTCGACCTGCTCTACCACTGGAGGATGTCCAACCAGATCAGGGAGGGGCGCCGCTGGCTGCAGGCGGGCCTGGCCCGGGTCACCGGTCCGTGTGAGACGCGCGGCTGGGCGCTGGCCGGCGCGAGCTGGCTGGCGATCATGATGGGGGACGTCCCGGCCGCCGTCGCCATGACCGACGAGGCGCGCCGCCTCGGGGAGCGGCTGCGGCTCGGTCACCTGCTCGCCTACGTCGCCCTCTACGCGGGCATGGCCTGCGTGCACCAGGACGAGATCCCGACGGCGGTCAAGCTGTACGAGGAGGCGCTGGCCGCGCACCGGGCGGCCGGCGACGAGCGGGGCGAGGTGGTGACCCTCACCCGGCTCTGCATGACCTACGACCGGTACGGCGACCCGCGGCGCGGGGTGGCGGCCGGTGAGGAGGCGGTGCGCATCTGCGACGCCCGCGGGGAGGGCTGGCACCGGTCGTACGCCGTGATGGCCCTCGGCGTCGTGGCCTGGCGGCAGGGGGAGATCACGCGCGCCACCGCTCTGGAGAAGGAGACCTTGCGCCACACCAGCGCGCTGGGCGACCGGGCGGGCATGGGCATCGCCATGGAGGTGCTGGCCTGGATCTCCGCCTCCAAGGGCGACCCCGAGCGCGCGGCGACGCTGCTCGGCGCGCTGCGCACGCTCTGGCGTCGCGCGGAGGCCCCGCTGATGCAGTACGGCAACCTGGTGCGCTACCACGAGCAGTGTGAGGCGCGCATCCGTGACTGCCTCGGCGAGCCGGCCTTCCTTGCCGCGCTGGAGCAGGGGGCCCGGCTGTCGTTCGACGAGGCGCTCGCCTACGCGATGGAGGAGCGGACACCGGACGGGCGGGCGCCGAAGGCCCTGGAGGCGGCGCGGGCGTCACCGCTGACCCGGCGGGAGACCGAGATCGCCGGGCTGGTCGCCGAGGGGCTGAGCAACAAGGCCATCGCCGCGCGGCTGGTGATCGCCCAGCGCACGGCCGAGGGCCATATCGAGCACATTCTGAGCAAGCTGGGATTCCACTCGCGCGCGCAGATCGCGGTGTGGGTGGCCGAACAGGATCGGCTCGGGGTGAGCTGAACGAGCGGTCAGTAGGGGAGGACGACCCGGCCGGACGGGGTGCGCAGGTCCTGGCACTCCTCGTCGGCGCGGCGGCGCGGCCTGCGCGCCTGGACGCGGCGCGGCCGGGGCGCGGCGGGGATCACGGCGGGGCCGGTGGTGCTGCGGGAGGTGTCAGCCATCGCTGCGGTCCTCCTTGGCGGGGTGGGTGGCGGGCGGCTCGCAGACCACCTCGAACCAGACCACCTTGCCGGTGGCGAGCGGGTGGCTGCCCCAGGAGGTGGAAAGCGCTTGCATGAGGTACACGCCGCGGCCGCCCTCGTCGCCCTCGTGGACCTCCTGGACCTCGGGCAGGCCGGGATTGGTGTCCTGCACCTCGCAGCGAACCCGTCCCCGGTCGGCGCTCAGCGACATGACCGCGCCCCACGAGTGCCGCATGGCATTGGTGACGACCTCGCTGACCAGCAGTTCCACGATGTCGCAGTCCCCGCTGAGGCCCCAGTCCGCCAGCTTGCGGCGCACGCGCCTGCGCGTCTTCGGCACCGTGGTGGGTTCGGGGAACAGTACCCAGGAGGCCCGCTGGGCCGAGGTGTGCGCCGGCCACAGTCGAGCGGTCATCCGGACCTGCGGGCGTGCCCCGGCGTGCGCCATCGTCATGCGGCACATCCGTACTCGAGCCGGTGGACGGGCGGGACGGTGCGTCCGTCGGGCAGGAGTTCACCGGTGTCGTCGAAGACGATCACGCCGTTGCAGAGCAGCCCCCACCCCTGCTCGGGGTGGAACGCCACCAGGCATGCGGCCTCGTGGTCGATGGCGTCTGCCGACGGGCACTGCGGTTGGTGTTGACACATGACTACACCTGAATCCGATGTGATCTTCCTGGCGATGGGCCGTGCGGGTGACCGACACGTCCAGCATCCTCCATGGACATATACCTAGTAACGGGATAACTACCCCAATCAATACCCAGTTGTCACAGACGGGCGGGAAGTTTTTACCTGACACGCGAAGCGCACTTGACTCACACCTGTGAAGCCCGTCCGGTCGATCTACCCCGCCTTGGCCTGCGAGGCCGCCTGCGGTGGCCGGGGTAAAGGGGACCCGAAACGCGGGCAGGCGGAGACCGGCAGTGACCGCGCGGCGAGGCGGGCCGGCGACGGGGACCCGCCGCGGCGCCTCAGAGGGCCTTGAGGCCCTGGATCACCTCGCGCAGCAGACGCTCCTCGGGGAGCTGCGACACCGTCGCCGGCGGCCGCACACTGACGAGCTCGTGGTCGCGCAGGTCGCCGAGCAGGACGCGGACCACGCTCAGCGACAGGCCGCTCTCGGAGGCGAGGTCGACGACCGACATCGGCTGGGCGCACATGCGCAGCAGCCGCAGATGCTCAGGACCGAGCCCCACCTGCGGCACGACGCCCGGCATGGCCCGGACGATCGCCACCATGTCGAAGTCCGGGCCGGTGGGCCGGGTGCGGCCACGGGTGACGGTGTAGGGACGGATGAGGGGCCCGGCGTCCTGGTCCAGCCAGCGTTCGCCCTCGCTCATGACGCGTTCCCCTCACCCTCGTGCGCTCGCTCCCACCCCGCGCGGAACGAAGTGAACATATCGGGAGACGGCTGCGGTGGGTCCGCCGCGGGCCCCCCGGCCGCGTCGTGCCGCGGCCCGGCCTCCCGAGGGTCGCGGCCGGAGGCCGGCGCCGGATCGCGCAGCTGGGGCGCCAGACTCGCCTGGCGCACGCGATGCGGCAGATTCCCGCCCGTGCGGCGTCCCCCGGCCCCCTCGCCGCCCTTCCGTCCGGAGCCGTTCGCCCCGGGCCCTTCCAGCGCGGCGGACCGGCCCCCCGGCCGGCTGCCGCCTTCCAGCGCCGAGGTGAGGCCGCGCCCGGCGCCGAACCATCCCGGCTGCCCGGTGAGCTGCTCGACCGAGTACGGGTCCCCCGAGGGCTCGGTCGGCATGACCAGGCTCTCGGGCAGCAGCACGATCGCCGTGGTGCCGCCATAAGGGGAGGGCCGCAGCGAGACGCGGATGTCCCGCCGGGCCGCCAGACGCCCGACCACGAACAGGCCGAGCCGGTCGCTGTCGGCGAGGTCGAACTCCGGCGGGTCGGCCAGCCGCTGGTTGATCTGCTCCATCTCGGCCGGGCTCAGGCCGAGGCCGCGGTCCTCGATCTCGATGGCGTAGCCCCGGGCGACCATCTCGCCGCGGACCTCCACGTGCGTCTGCGGCGGGGAGAAGATCGTGGCGTTCTCCACCAGCTCGGCGATCAGGTGGATCACGTCGGTGGCCGCGGCGCCGGCCAGCGACACCGTCTCGGACAGGGTCACGTGGACCCGCAGGTAGTCCTCGACCTCCTCCACGGCGGCGCGCACCACGTCGTACAGCGGAATGGGGTTGCGCCAGCCGCGGCCGGGGGTCGCGCCGGACAGGATGATCAGGCCCTCGGCGTGCCGCCGCATGCGGGTGGTCAGGTGGTCGATGCCGAACAGCTCGTCGAGCAGGTCGGGATCGGTGACCTTGCGCTCGATCGCGTCCAGCATGGACAACTGGCGGTGCAGCAGCGACTGGTTGCGGCGGGCGAGGTTGAGGAACACCTTGCCGACGCCCTTGCGGATCTCGGCCTGGCCGACCGCCGCCTCGATCGCCGTGGTCTGCACCGAGGTGAACGCCTCGCTGACGCCCGCGATCTCCTCGGTCGGGCCGGTCCTGATGGGCGGGCTCTCGGCGGCCACGTCGACGTCCTCGCCCAGGCGCAGGCGCTGGACGACGCGCGGCAGCCGCTCGTGGGCGAGCTGGAGGGCCGCGCGCTGCAGCTCGACCAGCTCGGCGGTGATCCGCCGGCCGAAGCGGACGGAGACGTACAGCGAGACGCCGACCGCGATGAGCCCGACGAGCAGCGTGAGGGCGATCCGCCACAGGATGACGCCGGCCAGCGGGGCGGCGCGGTCGGCGATGCGTCCGGCGACGATCCCGTTCTGGACGTCGAAGGCGGCCGTCAGCTTGATGATGTGGTCGCCCCAGTTGACCGAGCCGCCCGGCAGCGGCCTGCCCGGCGTCACGTCCTGGACCACCTGGTCCTCGACCGAGGCGAACCGCGTGTAGGTGGTGGAGTTCTGCAGCACGAGGTACGGCTGGCGCAGGTCGGGGTCCAGGAGCTGGAAGCCCATGTCGTACAGCAACCTGCGCTTGGTCACCAGCGTGCCGAACACCGCGCGCTCGTCGTTGGTCATGGCGCCCGCCCGCACGACGCCGGCGAGCAGGGCGGCCTGCTCGCCCATGAGGTCGCGGCTGCGGTCGATCAGCGTGACGGCCCGGGTCGGCGGGCCGATCTCCAGGTCGCCCGCGAACTTCAGGCTGTCGTACACCCGGCCCACCGCGTCGGAGATCAGGCGGTAGGCGTCCAGGGTGAGCAGCCGGCTGAAGCTCCGTGAGTCGACCCGCGCCCGGATGTCGGGCAGCCGGTGGGTGGTCTCGATCAGCTCGTTCACCCGCTGGTACATCTGCGGGCTCGACTCCTGTTCCGCGGCGCTGTCGAGCACCGCCCGCTCCAGGGCGGCCCGCGCCTGGTCGGTCCGGGCGCGCGCGGCGTCCAGCTCCGACCGCTCGGAGCCGGGCGAGCTGAGGAACACCACCGACTGGAAGCGCTCACCCTGGATCTCGGAGGCGAGGTTCCCGGTGGGCGCCACGAGGTCGTCATAGATGGTGCGGACCCGCAGGAGGTCGAGGCCGTCCTGGACGGTGATCGCCGCGGAGTACGCCCAGATCCCGAGGAGGGACACCAGGGGGACCAGCACCAGGGCCAGGATCTTGAACTTGATGGATCTCGTACGCCCGCCCATTTGACCTCGCAGGGGAACCGCGCCGTTACTCGCGGGTTATCGGTGGCGAAACAGTACCAACGTGGATCAGGTGGAGGTAGGGCCCTTCTGCAACAAAATGGGTCCTATTCCTCTTAGGTAAGCCCGTTTTGGTGGCTTTTGTCGTCTGGTTGTCAGACAATATGTGGCATGCTTTCGCTCGGTTCTCACTACGGCGGGACCGCTGCGGTGATCGCCGCCGCCGTCCTTTGGGGCACCGCCGGGACGGCCGGCGCGCTCGTGCCCGGCGGCGCGGCCGAGCCCGTGGCCCTGGCCGCCGCCCGCCTGGTGATCGGCGGCGCCGTCCTCGCCACCGCCGCGGGGCCCGCCGCGCGCCGGCTGCTCACCGGACGCGACGGCGCGCCCACCCGTGCGGGCGGGCGCGTCCTGCCGCTGGCCGCGGGCGCGCTGGCCGTCGCCGCCTACCAGCTCTGCTACTTCGCGGCCGTCACCCGCACGGGCGTCGCCGTCGGCACGGTGGTGGCCATCGGCAGCGGCCCCGCGTTCACCGGCCTGCTCTCCTGGCTGCACGAGCGCAGGCGGCCCGGGCGGCGCTGGACGGTCGCCACCGCCGCGGCCGTGGCCGGATGCGCCGCCCTGGTCTCCGGCGGCCAGGCCGTCGGAGTGGACCCGGCCGGAGTGCTGCTCGCCCTGCTCGGCGGGCTGCTCTACGGCTTCTACGCGGTCACCGCCGCCCGGGCGATCGGCGCGGGCGCGCCCTCCGGCGCCGTCATGGGCGTGCTCTTCGGCGGCGCCGCGCTGGTCATGCTGCCGGTCCTGCTCTGGAGCGGCACGGCGTGGCTGGCCGAGCCGCGCGGGCTGCTCACCGCCGTCTACCTCGGCTGCGCCACCACCGCCCTATCCTATTACCTGTACGGCCGGGGCCTGCGCACCACGCCGGTCGCGCGGGCGGCCACCCTGGCGCTGGCCGAGCCCGCCGTGGCCGCGCTGCTCGGGGTCGCCGTCCTGCACGAGCGGCTCACCGCCGTCTCCTGGGCCGGGCTCGCGCTGCTCGGCGCGGGTCTCGTCCTGGTCGCCAGGCCCGAACCGGGGGCGCCGGTGCCCGCCGCCCCCGCCGGGCGGGCACAATCGTCGGCGTGAAGCTGCGCCCGGTCTCCACGGTCGACGCGCTCGCCGACGCCCTGCGCCGGCGGGTGCTGTCCGGCGAGATCCATCCCGGCACCGCGCTGCCCGAGCAGGAGCTGTCGACCCTGTACGGCGTGGCGCGCCCGACCGTCCGCGAGGCACTGGCCGTCCTGGTCCACGAGGGCCTGCTGCGCCGCGAGCGCAACCGCAGCGCGTACGTGCCCGAGGTGACCGCCGCCGACCTGGCCGACCTGATGTACGTCCGGCGGCCGCTGGAGGACCTCATGGCGGTGAAGCTGGCCGGCGGCCGGGTGCCGCGGGCGGAGGGCGCGCTGGCCCGCATGGCGGACCTGCCGCTCGGCGCGCCGTGGGCGGACGTGGTGGCCGAGCACATGACGCTGCACGAAGAGCTGATCGTCGCGGTGGGCAGCCCGCGCCTGTCCCGCCTGTACGCCGCGCTGGCCGCCGAGACCCGGCTCGGCCTGGTGCGGCTGCGCGCGGTCTACCCCGACCGCGCGCTGCTGGTGGCCGAGCACCGGCTGCTGCTCGACGCCATCGCCGAAGGCCCGGCCGAGGACGCCCGGCGGGCCGTCGCCGCCCACCTGGACCACTCCTGGGGCGAGGGGCGCTGAGCGTCACCGAGCGTGACGAACGGCGACGTTCGCGGGCGTCCCGCCCGTTCGCCGGGAGGGGGGAGGGCCCTGATGAGCCGTTTCTCTTGCATGGAGTGCTGCTGAGTCGTCACAATCGCGCCCATGCACGGCAACTCTGTGCCGGATACCTATGTCTACGTCACCGAAGAGGGCGTCACCCGTCATTACGCCGATGGCAGCGTGGAGGCCCTCGCGTGGGAGGACGTCGTCGAGGTCCGCGTCGGCGGGGTAACGGAATCCGACATCCTCATCGTCCTGCTCGATCGCGACGGGCAGGCGTGCGTGGTGCCGCGCTCCGCGACCGACGCCACCTTCCTGGCCAGGCTGCGTTACTTACCGGACTTCGACCTCGACCGGCTGCGGGAGGCGTTCACGGCCGCCACGCCCAGTTACCTGGTCGTGTGGCGCAGCCCCGACCCGCCGTCCCCGCTGCCCGACCTTGAATACGACTGAGCCCTAGATAGTACGACCGGCCTCGGGCGGGCGGCCGCCGCGCGCCCGTGGTCGGCTTCCGTGCCGGCCCGCGCCGGCGCGGAAGCGGCCGATGCCCTCCTCCGCCGCGCGCAATGAGATCAGGCCGTGCCGGAACTCGTTGCGCAGGGCGTCCTCCTCGGCGAGCCCTTCCTGCTCCAGAGCCGAGAGCCGGTCGTGCCGCAGGCACTCCTGGGGCAGCGCGGCGATCTGGCGTGCCAGCTCCTCGGCCCGCTCCCGCGCCGTCCCGGGTGGCACCACCCGGTCCACCAGGCCGATGCGCAGCGCCTCGGCGGCGTCCACGGGGCGGCCGGTCAGGATCATGTCCATCGCCCGGCCGGCGCCGACGAGCCGCGGCAGCCGGACGGTGCCGCCGTCGATGAGCGGCACGCCCCAGCGGCGGCAGTACACGCCGAAGACGGCGTCCTCGGCGGCCACCCGCAGGTCGCACCATAGGGCCAGCTCCAGCCCGCCCGCCACCGCGTGCCCTTCGACCGCGGCGATCACCGGCTTGGACAGGCGCATGCGGGTCGGGCCCATCGGGCCGTCCCCGTCGCCGGCGACGCGGTTGCCCCGCTCGGTCCCGACGGCGTGCAGGTCGGCGCCGGAGCAGAACGTGCCTCCCTCGCCCCACAGCACCGCGACGGAGGCGCCGGAGTCCTCGAACGCGCGGAAGGCGGCGGCGAGCGCGGCGGCGGCCGGGCCGTCCACCGCGTTGCGGACCTCGGGACGGGACAGGACGACGGTGGCGACCGGGCCGGATCGCTCCAGATGTATGCCGGACATGGGGCGAATCTAGCGAGCGGGGGGCCTACACGGATTTGGACCGTTCCGTCAAGCGCCGTGAGTTGGTCGTTACCGGCCGAATGTGGCCATTGCCCAGCTATTTCGTCGGACAAAGTCGATCTTTAGGATGTGAACGGGTACCCGCGCTCGTGATGTTTGCGTCACGTGTCAACCAAAGGGGCGCATTGGCCGTCTGGTATCTGCACGGTCCGGCAGGCACCACGGTCTGGCGAGAGCAGGGTAGGGGTGGGCATGAGGGTGGGGCTGGAGGAGCGTGACGCCGCGCTTCTCAACGGTGGCCCGCTGACGGCGTCCAGTATCTGGACGCGCTCCTATATGCGGGCTCTCCTCGCGGGCGATCTGGCGTGCGCCATGATCGCGTGCGAGGCGGTCATGGGATTCAGGCTCTGGCTCGGGGCCTTCATCCCGTGGTCGGAGTTGTTGTTCGGATTCGGTCTCGGGCTGGTCTGGCCGGGCGCGATGGCGCTGGCCGGGGTGTACCGCGAGAAAAGCCACGGCGAGGGCAGCGAGGAGTTCCGCGCGGTCTTCGAGGGCGGGGTGGGCCTGACGGCCGCCGTGGCGATCGGCGCGTACGCCACCCAGACGATGATCGCCAGGAGTTACGTCATGGCGATGCTGCCGCTGGCCACGGCGCTCACGCTGGTGTTCCGCTACCGCATGCGCAAGCGGCTGCACCGCCGCCGCGCGCAGGGCGAGTACCTCCGGCGGGTGGTCGCCGTCGGCCACCGGACCGCGGTGCTCGACCTGGTCATGCAGTTCCGGCGCCAGCCGTACCACGGCATGCGCGTCGTCGCGGCCTGCCTGCCGCCGGGACAGTTCCCCGGCAACGGGCTCGACATCGACGGCGTGCCGGTCTACGGCGACTTCGCCGACGTCGCCACCGTGGCCGACAAGGTCTCCGCCGACGCGGTCGCCGTGCTGGCCTGCCCCGAGCTGGACGGCGCCGCGCTGCGCCGACTCGCCTGGAGCATCGAGAGCAAGGGCACCGAGCTGTTCGTCGCTCCCGCGCTCATGGACGTCGCCGGCCCGCGCACGAGCATCCGGCCGGTGGCCGGCATGCCGCTGCTGCACGTGGAGCACCCCGAGTTCGACGGGACGCGCCAGGTCGTCAAGAGCCTGTTCGACCGGCTCGTCGCGACCGCGGCGCTGACCGTGCTCGCGCTGCCCATGCTGGTCATCGCCGCGCTCGTGCGCACCACCAGCACCGGTCCCGCGCTGTTCAAGCAGACGCGGGTGGGCCGTGACGGGCGCGGATTCCAGGTCTACAAGTTCCGCACCATGGTCAAGGACGCCGAGAAGCTCAAGACCGAGTTACTGGTTGACAACGAATTCGACGGCGTGTTGTTCAAGATGCGGAACGATCCAAGGATCACCCGGGTCGGCGCCTTCCTGCGCCGCTACTCGCTGGACGAGCTGCCCCAGCTCCTGAACGTCCTGCGCGGCGAGATGTCGCTGGTCGGGCCGCGTCCGCCGCTGCCCGAGGAGGTCGCCCAGTACGGCACCGACGTGCGCCGCCGCCTGGTCGTCAAGCCGGGGATGACCGGCCTGTGGCAGGTCAGCGGCCGCTCGGACCTGTCCTGGGAGGAGTCGGTCCGCCTCGATCTGCGCTACGTCGAGAACTGGTCGCTCATCCTCGACCTGCAAATCCTGTGGAAGACCTGGTCGGCCGTCACCAAGGGTGGAGGAGCGTACTAGTGAAGGCCCTCGTGCTCGCCGGCGGGTCGGGGACCCGCCTGCGGCCGATCACCCACACCTCCGCCAAGCAACTGGTGCCGGTCGCCAACAAACCCGTGCTGTTCTACGGGCTGGAGGCCATCGCCGCGGCGGGCGTCCGTGAGGTCGGCATCGTCGTCGGCGACACCCACAGAGAGATCGAGGCCGCCGTCGGCGACGGGTCGGCGTTCGGTCTGGAGGTCACCTACCTGCGGCAGGAGGCCCCGCTCGGGCTGGCCCACGCCGTGCTCATCGCCCGCGAGTACCTCGGCGAGGACGACTTCGTCATGTACCTCGGCGACAACTTCGTGGTCGGCGGCATCGAGCCGCTCGTGCGCCGTTTCGAGGAGGAGCGGCCGGCCGCCCAGATCATGCTGACCCGCGTGCCCGACCCCCGGCAGTTCGGGGTCGCCGAGCTGGACGCCACCGGCCGGGTCGCCGGTCTGGAGGAGAAGCCCGAGCGGCCCAAGAGCGATCTCGCGCTGGTGGGCGTCTACATCTTCTCCCCGGCGGTGCACGAGGCGGTCGCCGCGCTCAAACCGTCCTGGCGGGGCGAGCTGGAGATCACCGAGGCGATCCAGTGGCTCATCGACGCCGGCCGCCCGGTGGCCTCCACGGTCATCTCCGGCTACTGGAAGGACACCGGCAACGTCGCCGACATGCTGGAGGTCAACCGGCTGGTCCTGGAGGAGGTCGAGCAGCGGCTGGACGGCGAGGTGGACGCGGCCAGCGAGATCATCGGCCGGGTCGTCGTCGAACCGGGCGCGCTGGTCACCGGCTCGCGCATCGTCGGCCCCGTGATCATCGGCGCCGGGACGGTGGTGCGCGACTCCTATGTCGGGCCGTTCACCTCCGTGGCGGAGAACTGTCAGATTGTGGACAGCGAAATCGAGTACTCGATAGTGCTGCGGCGCGCGTCCATCCATGGGGTCCGCCGCATCGAGGCGTCCCTGATCGGGCACGACGTCGAGGTCACGCCCGCTCCCAACACCCCCAGAGCCCACCGGTTGGTGCTCGGCGATCACAGCAAGGTGCAGATCAGCTCATGAGAGTTCTGGTCACCGGCGGAGCCGGTTTCATCGGGTCGCACTATGTCCGCACACTGCTCGACGGCGGGTACCCGGCGTTCGCCGGGGCCGAGGTCACCGTGCTCGACCTGCTGACGTACGCGGGCAACCTCGCCAACCTCGCGCCGGTCGAGGGCCGCCACACCTTCGTGCACGGCGACATCTGCGACGCCGAGCTGCTCGCACGGCTCGTCCCCGGGCACGACCTGGTCATCAACTTCGCGGCCGAGTCGCACGTCGACCGGTCCATCGACGGGCCGTCGACGTTCGTGCGCTCCAACGTGCTCGGCGTGCAGACCCTGCTCCAGGCGTGCCTTTCCGCCGGGACGCCCAAGGTCGTCCAGGTGTCCACCGACGAGGTGTACGGCTCGATCGAGGAGGGCTCCTGGGCCGAGGACGCCCCGCTGCTCCCGCGCTCGCCGTACTCCGCGGCCAAGGCGGGCGGCGACCTGCTCGCCCGCGCCTACGCCGTCACCTACGGCCTGCCGGTGTCGATCACGCGCTGCGGCAACAACTACGGGCCCTACCAGTACCCCGAGAAGGTCGTCCCGCTGTTCGTGACCAACATCCTGGAAGGCCGCAAGGTCCCGCTCTACGGGGACGGCGGCAACGTCCGCGACTGGGTGCACGTGGACGACCACTGCCGGGCCATCCAGCTCGTCGCCGAGCGCGGCGAGCCCGGCGAGATCTACCACGTCGCGGGCACCGCCGAGCTGAGCAACCTGGAGCTGACCCGGCGCATCCTCGCCGAGCTCGACGCCGACTGGAGCATGGTCGAGCCGGTGACCGACCGCAAGGGCCACGACCGCCGCTACTCCCTGGACGACGCCCGGCTGCGCGCCATGGGGTACGCCCCGCGGACCGGCTTCGACGAGGGCCTGGCCGCCACCGTCCGCTGGTACACCGACAACCCGTCCTGGTGGAAGCCGCTCAAGGGTGCTCGGTGAAGCGACTGCTGATCGCCGGCGCGACCGGCATGCTCGGCGGCGCCGTGGCCGCGGCGGCCGAGCACGACCCGGACGCTCCCGAGGTGCTGGCCTGCGGGCGCGACCGGCTCGACCTGCGCTACCCCGACGGGGTGCTGCGGTTGCTGCGCGAGGAGCGGCCCGACGTCGTGGTCAACTGCGCCGGCTGGACGGCCGTCGACGACGCCGAGACCCACGAGGTCGAGGCGCTCGCCGTCAACGGCCACGGCGTGCGCGCCCTCGCGCTGGGCTGCGCCGAGATCGGCGCGCGGCTGGTCCACGTCTCCACCGACTACGTCTTCGACGGGACGGCCCGCGCGCCGTACGCCGAGGACGCGCCGACCCGGCCGCTCAACGCCTACGGGCGGAGCAAGGTGGCCGGCGAGCGCGCCGTCCTCGGCCTGCTGCCCGAGACGGGATACGTCGTGCGGACGGCCTGGCTGTACGGCGCGGGCGGGCGCAACTTCGTGCAGACCATGATCAACCTTGAGGGCACGCGGGACGTCCTCAACGTGGTCGACGACCAGTACGGGCCGCCCACCTGGACCGGCGACCTGGCCCCGGGGCTGCTGGAGCTGGCGCGTGCCTACCACGCCCCGCCCGGTGTCTACCACTGCACCGGCGGCGGGCGGACGACCTGGCACGGGCTGGCCCAGGAGGTCTTCACGCTGCTCGGCGCGGACCCCGGGCGGGTCCGGCCCATCCCGGCCACGGCCTACCCGCTGCCCGCGGCGCGCCCGGCCTACAGCGTCCTCGGGCACGCCCGCTGGGCCGCCGCCGGGCTGGCGCCGATGCGCCACTGGCGGGACGCGCTGCACGCCGCCTGGCCCTCACTGGCCGGAAGCCGGGTCTGATGTACCTCTCCGAGACCCGCCGGTCCGACGCCGCGCGTTCCCCGGCGAGCGTGCCTCCCGCGCGCGGCGCCGGCACCGCGCCTGACGCGACGAGCGGCGCGGACTCCGGCGTGACCGGCGCGGACGCGAATCCCGGGGTGCGCGGCGCGAACCATGGCGTGCAGGGCGCGGCGACCGGCGTGAGTTCCGGTACCAGCGGCGCGGGCGCGGAGCCGGGTGGCTCCGGTGCCGGGGGCGGCGGCGTTCCGGGCGCGGGCACCACCGGCAGTGGCGCCACCCGCAGGGCGCTGGCGGGCAATGTCGTCGCGCTCGGGCTGGTGAGCCTGTTCACCGACGTCTCCTCCGAGATGGTGACCGCCGTCCTGCCGCTCTACCTCGTCTACCAGCTCGCGCTCAGCCCTATGCAGTTCGGCCTGCTGGACGGGGTCTACACCGGGGCGACGGCCGTGCTGCGGCTCGCGGGCGGGCACGTCGCCGACCGCTTCCGCCGCCGCAAGCTGGTCGCGGGCGCCGGGTACGCCATCTCGGCGGTGTGCAAGATCGGTTACCTGCTCGCCGGGCGGTCGGTGCCGCTGATCGGCCTGCTCATCGGCCTCGACCGCGCGGGCAAGGGCCTGCGCACCGCGCCGCGCGACGCGATGATCTCGCTCAGCGCCCCGGCCGAGGCGCAGGGGCGCGCCTTCGGGCTGCACCGCGCGATGGACACCGCCGGCGCGCTCATGGGCCCGCTCGCGGCGTTCGGCGTGGTCGCCGCCGTCGGCGCGGCCTCGGGGTACGACGCGGTCTTCGTGGTCAGCGGCTGCGTCGCCGCGATCGGCGTGCTCATCCTCGCCCTGTTCGTCCGCGAACCCGGCACCGAGCGCGAGCCCCGCGCCGGAGCCGCGTCCGCCTCGGGTGCCGTCACCGCGCCGGCTCCCGGCGCCTCCGGTGATTCCGGCGCTGCGGGTGCCGGGCGGCGGGCCGTGCCGCTGCGCGGTGCGGTGGAGCTGCTGCGCCGGCGGCCGTTCCGGCGGGTGCTCGTCGCCGTGCTGCCCCTGTCGCTGACCACGATCAGTGACTCCTTCCTCTACCTCGTGCTCCAGCGCACGCTGGACATCGACGCCGGATGGCTGCCGCTGCTGCCGGTCGGGGTCGCCTGCACGTACCTGCTGGCCGCGGTGCCGTTCGGGCGGCTCGCCGACCGCGTCGGCCGGGCCGCCGTCGTGACGGGCGGTTACCTCGCCCTCCTCGCGTGCTACGCGCTGCTGCTGCTCCCGCCCGGGCCGGCGGTGCTGGTCGCCGTGCTCGCCCTGCGCGGGCTGTCGTACGCGGCCACCGACGGCGTGGTGAGCGCGCTGGCCGGGCCGCTGCTGCCGGAGGAGCGGCGGGCCACCGGGCTCGCCGTCGTGCAGACCGGCCAGGCGCTCGGCGCGATGGCCGCCTCGTGGGCCTTCGGCGTGCTGTGGGCCGCCCAGGGGCCGCGCACGGCGGTCGTGACGATGACGGCGGGCCTCGGCCTGGCCCTGGCCTTCGCCGTCCCGCAGCTCAGGAAGGCCCGCGGATGAACCTTTCAGTGATCATCGTGACCTACCGCAGCGCCGGGTACATCGGCCGCTGCCTCGCGGCCGTCGAGCGCGCGGTGAAGGCGCTGGACGCCGAGGTCATCGTCGTGGACAACAACTCGCCCGACGACACCGTCGAGGTGGTCAGGGCCGCCGCGCCGTGGGCCACCGTCGTGGCCAGGACGGTCAACGGCGGCTTCGCCGAGGGGTGCGTCGCCGGGGCCGAGGTCGCCCGCGGCGGCCACCTGGTGTTCGTCAACCCCGACGCCGAGGTCCAGCCGGACGCGTTCACCGCCCTGCTCGACTGCGCCGCCCGCAATCCGGGGGCCGGCATCGTCGGGGGCCGCTGCGTGACCGAGACCGGGGAGAACGACCCCCGCTCCTGGTGGGGCCGCCCGACGCCGTGGTCGGTGTTCTGCTTCGCGACCGGGCTGTCCACGGCGTTCCCCGGCCGCCCGCTGTTCGACCCCGAGTCCCCGTCGGTGTGGACCGGGGAGCGGCGGGTGCCGATCGTCACCGGAGCCATGATGCTGGTCGACCGGCGCGTCTGGGACGAGGTGGGCGGGTTCGACACGCGCATCTTCATGTACGGCGAGGACGCCGACCTGTGCCTGCGCGCCCGGGCCGCCGGCCACCGGCCGATGGTCACCGACCGCGCGGTGTTCGTCCACCCGGGCGGCAAGTCGTCCTCCAGCCTGAACAAGCTGGTGCTGCTGTTCACCGGCAAGGCCACCGTGGTCCGCCGCCACTTCCCGCGCGGGCTGCGTCCCGCGGGGGTCGCGATGCTGCTGTTCGGCGTCTGGCTGCGGGCGGCGCTCAGCCGCCGCGTGGCGCCCCCGGACGCCGCCCGGCAGGGCCGGCCGACGGCCGAGCGCGGCGACTGGGCCGAGCTGTGGGCGGTCCGGGACCGCTGGCGCGGCGGCTGGGACGCCGCCGGGTCCTGATCGGGCCGTCAGATGCCGAGAACACTGAGAAACGTTGAGAGATGCTGAAAAATCGCTGTCACTGGCGGACGGACCGGTCCGCTGGTCTCCTGGGGGGTCCCAAGGTGTTGTCCGGTACGAGTTCCGAATCCGAGATCAGGGGTGAGCGATGACCCGCCACGAGGGCCGCCTCGGCGCGCTCGCCGCGGTCGACGCGTCCGCGGCCGAGCTGGCCGACCGCATGGTGGACCTGTCGGTCCGCGGGCTTCCCCCCGGCTACGCCGGCGGCATGTTCGTCTTCACCAGGCGCGGCAGGCGCGGCGACGACGGGAGCTGGACGGCCGTGCCCGAGGGGCGCAGCGTCCGCTACAGCGCGATCGTGGCCCTGGGCGCGGCCGCCCTGCCCGCCGACGGCCAGCGGGCCGCGCTCGCCGGGGACACCGTGCACGACCTGGTCGGCAACCTGGTCAAGGAGCTGCCCGCCGTCACCAACCTCGGCGACGCCGCCCTCATCGCCTGGGCCGCCGCCGAGACCGGCCACTCCGGGCTGGAGGACGCGCTGCGCCGCCTCGCCGAGCTGGAGGGCGGGCTGAGCTCGGGTGACCCCGTCCACACGGTCGAGGCGGCCTGGGCGCTGGCCGCGCTGGTCGCGGCGCGCCGGGGGAGCGGTGACGCCGCGCTGGACGGGCCGCTCGCCACCGCCCGGGAGCGGCTGCTCACCGGGCTGCGGGGCGACCGGCTCTACCGGCACGTCATCGGCCCCGCCTCCTGGTACCGGGCGCACGTCGGCTGTTTCGCCGACCAGGTGTACCCCCTGCAGGCCCTGGCTCGCCTGCACGCCTACACCGGGGACGCCGAGGCCCTGGCCGCCGCCGAGCAGATCGCGGCCGGCATCTGCGAGGCGCAGGGGCCGCAGGGCCAGTGGTGGTGGCACTACGACGCCCGCACCGGCGGCGTCGTCGAGGGCTACCCGGTCTACAGCGTCCACCAGCTCTCCATGGCCCCGATGGCGCTGCTCGACCTCGCCGACGCCGGCGGCACCTCCTACCTCAAGGAGATCGCCCTCGGCCTGCACTGGATGACCTCCCGCCCGGAGGTGGACGACGAGCTGATCGTCGAGGAGCTCGACCTGACCTGGCGCAAGGCCGCGCGGGACGACCCCAAGAAGATCGTGCGCGGCGTGCGCGCGGTGGCCAGCGCCATCAACCAGGGGTCGCGCATCGGCGTGCTCGACCGCATCTACCCGCCGCTCGCCGTCGACCGCGAGTGCCGCCCGTACGAGCTGGGCTGGCTGCTCTACGCGTGGCTGTTCACCCTGCCCCGCGACACCTCAGGGACACGGGGGTGAGCACCACGGCGCCGCGCCGGGACATCCTCGGGGTGTCCCTGGACGCCTTCACCATGGAGCAGGCCGTCGCCCGGTGCGTGGCGGCCGTCGAGAACCGCGAGAACCTCACCATCGGCGTGGTGAACGCCGCCAAGGCCGTGCACATGCGCGAGGACGCCCTGCTGCGCGACTCGGTGACCTCCTGCGACCTGGTCCTCGCCGACGGGCAGGCCGTCGTGTGGGCCTCCCGGCTGCTCGGCCACCCGCTGCCCGAGCGGGTGGCCGGCATCGACCTGTTCACCGAGCTGATGGCCGAGGGCGCGCGCCGCTCCTACCGGGCGTACTTCCTCGGGGCCCGGCCGGAGGTGCTGGAACGCGTGGTCGCCGAGGTGCGCCACCGCTATCCGGGGCTGGAGGTGGCCGGGGCCCGCGACGGCTACTTCACCGACGAGCAGGCGGCCGAGGTCGCCGCGCGCATCGGCGAGGCCAAGCCCGACCTGCTGTTCCTCGGCATGACCTCCCCGAAGAAGGAGATCTTCCTCGCGCGGTTCGCCGAGGAGATCAACGCCGGGGTGATCCACGGCGTCGGCGGCTCGTTCGACGTGCTGGCGGGCAAGGTGCGCCGGGCCCCCACGCTGTGGCAGCGGCTCGGCGCCGAGTGGCTGTACCGCTTCCTGCAGGAGCCGCTGCGGCTCGGGCCGCGCTATCTGTCGACCAACACGCGGTTCGCCTGGATGGTGGTGAAAGAGTACGTCCAGGCCCGCACGAGGGCGTGAGACCCCCCGCTCGGCGTCCGCGTCAGTCGCGGCTGCTCTCGTCGCGCAGCCACGTCGTGTAGTCCCCGGCCCGTACGGCGCGGCGCGCGCGTGCCCGGGCCACCAGCGTGATGGTCAGGAACACCGCCAGGTGCGGCAGCAGCCACGGCGCGCGCCTGGCGATGGCCAGCAGGTCCCGCGGGCCCGTACGGGCCTCCTGGCCGCTCATCGGGCCCTGCTCGATCTCGGCCACCACGGTCACGGCGCGCACCCGGCGGCGCAGCAGGTCGCCGAGCGTGCGCGGCGGGTGGATCACCGCACGCGCCTCGCGCACCACGCGCCGCTCGCCCGGCGCGAACGCCAGCGAGGCCGCGAGGTCGTCGCCCATGACCGGGGGCAGGTCCATGAGGCGGCGGTTGCCCTGCTCGGACACCGCGATCACGCCCCGGCCGAACAGCCCCTCCCGGACGGCCGGCAGCCGGCTCCAGACGGCGTAGTAGGCGCGCACCGGCCAGGGACGGTCGCGCAGCACCAGCGCCCGCTCCGGGGCCGCCGCGAGCGGCGTGGCCACGCGGGCGGGAACGTTCCCGGAGGCGTCCTGCGCGGTCACCGAAGCCTCCGGGGCGGCCTCTGGGGCGTTCTGAGCGAGCCCTGGAGCGTTCGGGGCGACCGCCGGGGTGTTCGCCGGAGCGGCCGTTGGAGCGGTCGTTGGAGCGGTCCCATGCGCGGCCACGCCGTCGTCCGCCAGCGCGTCGCGCAGGGCCCGCAGATCGGCCGTGCCCAGCTCGACGTCGGCGTCCACGTACACCCGCGGGTGGCTGCTCGCCGCCTGGTCGCCGAGGCGCAGCGCCTCGCGCTTGGACGGCACCGGCGTCTCGACCACCCGCACGCCGAACCCGCGTGCCACGCCGGCGGTGTCGTCATCGCAACCGTTGGCCACCACCACCACGTCGAACTCGCCCGGGGCCGCCTCGGCCAGCAGGCGAGTGAGAAGCCGGCCGATGACCCGCGCCTCGTTGTGGGCCGGGATGATGACACTCGCGCTTGGCATAGTTCCGAAGTATCCACCCGCAATGGGAGTCTCCGATGACCGAACCGCGAATCGCGCCCACCGCCGACGTCGATCCGACCGCCAAGATCGGTGCGGGCACCGTGGTCTGGCACCTCGCCCAGGTACGCGAGGACGCCCTGCTGGGCGAGCAGTGCATCCTCGGGCGCGGCGCGTACGTCGGGCCGGGCGTGCGGATCGGCGACCGGGTGAAGCTGCAGAACTACGCGCTGGTGTACGAGCCGGCGGTGCTGGAGGACGGCGTCTTCATCGGCCCGGCCGCCGTGCTGACCAACGACGTCTACCCCCGCTCCACCGACGTCGGCGGCGCGCTCAAGCGCGACGGCGACTGGAGCGCCGAGGGCGTCGTCGTGCGGGAGAACGCGTCGGTCGGCGCCCGCGCGGTGATCCTCGCCGGGCGCACGATCGGCCGGTACGCGCTGGTCGCCGCCGGGGCCGTGGTGACCAGGGACGTGCCCGACTTCGCGCTCGTCGCCGGCAATCCGGCGCGGCGCGCCGGCTGGGTGGGCCGGGCGGGTGTCACCCTCCGCGAGGAGGCCCCCGGCCGATGGCGCTGCCCACGCACCGAGGAGCTCTACACCGAGCGGGACGGCCTGCTGGCTCCCGGTGAGCCGTCATGAGCCTGTCCACCCTGCCGGTGCGGGCCAGGGTCGCGATCCTCGCGGTCGCGGTCGTGCTGGCCGGCACGGTCGGCACCGTGTACGTGCTGCGCGCCCGGGCACAGGCGGCGCCGCCCGCCCCGCCGCAGGCCACGGGCGCGCCGCCCGCCGCCGGAGCGTCGCAGGCCGGCGCCCCGCCCCTGACGGCCCTGCCCACCGGCGAGCTGATGGTCGTACGGGCCGGGCCCGGCTCCGAAAGCGGCCAGGTGATCGTGGTCGAGCCGGGCGACGGCGGCGTGCCGCGGTCCACGGGCCTGCACTGCAAGCGGTTCGCCGCCGCGGCCGGCACCGGGCTGTGCCTGCGCGTCGACACCGGCCTCACCACCAGCTCCGAGGCCATCGTGCTCGACCGGCGCCTGCGCGAGGTGCGGAGGATCCCGCTGTCCGGCATCCCGAGCCGGGCGCGGGTCTCGGCGAGCGGGCGCATGGCCGCCTGGACGTTCTTCGTGGCCGGCGACTCCTACCTGAGCGTCGGCTTCTCCACCCGGGCCGGCATCCTGGACACCCGCACCGGCACGCTGGTCAAGAGCCTGGAGGAGTTCACCCTGGAGAAGGACGGGCGCCCCTACCGGGCGGTCGACCTGAACTACTGGGGTGTCACCTTCGCCGCCGACGACGACCGCTTCTACGCCACGGCCGCGAGCGCCGGCAAGACGTACCTGGTGCAGGGCGACTTCACCACGCGGCGGATGCGCGTGCTGCGGGAGAACGCCGAGTGCCCCTCGCTGTCCCCGGACGGCGCCCGCGTCGTCTACAAGAAGCGGATGGGCGACTCCTCCGACCCGTGGCGGCTGTACGTGCTCGACCTGCGCTCCGGGCGCGAGACCGCGCTGGCCGAGCCCGCGAACGTGGACGACCAGGCGGCCTGGCTCGACGACCGCACGGTCATGTACAGCAGGCTGCGTGACGACAGCTCGGACGTGTGGCAGGTGCCCGCCGACGGGTCGGGCGAGCCGCGCCTGCTGCTCAAGGACGCCTACTCCCCGATCGCGACATGACCGCCCGCCGCCCGTCCGCGTACTCCGGGGCGTCTTCTCCCGAGACCGGGAGCCTGGCGGGGCTCCTCACGCGCCGGGTGGGCGTGCCCATCGGGGAGCGGATGCCGGGACCACCGACCCCGGCCGGGCGGCTGGAGGTTCCGGAGCGGTCAGGGCGCCGGGGACGGTCATCGCGCGCCGTATCCGTCCCGGACACCACGACGGGCCGGCGGGAGCCGGGGTCAGGGCAGGACCGGCTTCTTGGAGTCCTCCCAGACGTTGTCCTCGAACCGGTTGCCCTTGCCCTTGTCGTCGAAGTACGTCAGTGGCCCCCAGAAGCCGCCCTTGGGGAACAGCCGGCGGGTGAAGACGTTGCGGACGATCCGGATGCCGGTCGCCGTGCCGAACTTCCCCGCCCCGCCGTAGATCGTGTAGCCGCCGCCGCCCAGCAGGTTGCCCTCGATGAGCACGTCGTGCGCGCGGCTGAAGTCCTGGTAGATCGAGATCGCCGACGTCTGCGAGATCTGGTTGAAGATCGTGTTGTGCCGGATGGTCAGCGACAGGCCCTTGCGCGGCGACCCGTTGACCTGCGGGCCGGTCACGTGGTCGCCGGGGTACTCCTTGAAGTCGTGCATGTAGGAGTCCTCGATGAGCCCGTGGTCGGTGCCCACGGAGTTGGACACCGTGTGGATGTTCGCCCGGCGCACCGTGATGTCCCCGCCCTGGTTCAGCACCCCCCACTGTGCCTTGACCACCCCGTTCCCGGAGATCTCGCAGTCCTCGATCACCGCGCCGGACGCGCCGTCGGCCTGGATGACCGACCAGTCGCCCTCGCCGATCACCCGGACGTTGCGCACGGTCACGTTGTTCGCCTTGATGTTGAGCTTGCCGTGGACCTCGAGGTTCTCCACCACCGCGCCCGGCTTGAGCACGGTCACCTCGCCCACCTTGCGCAACGGCGTGCCCGGCCGCACCCCCGTGGTGGCGGCCGAGGGGAAGCCGTCGCCGGGCTCCGGGGAGGGACGCGTCTCCGGCCCGGAGGAGGGCCGCGGGTCCGGCTGGCGGGTCTGGGCCGGCACCGGCTCGCGCCCGTCACCGCCCGAGCCGGTGCCGGAGCAGCCCGCGCCGGCCGCGCCGGCGAGCGCGAGGGACACGGCGAGCAGGACGTACCGGCGCGACGGCGTAGCGGACACGCAACACTCCAGGTCGTAGGTCTCGCGGAACGCTCCACAACGGGCTCGCCGGGAGCGTGGTGCTGTGCCGGATCTCGCCGGTGCGGAGGGTCAGATGGTGGTTCCCGCCCCGACCCGGGGCGGGCGCGACCGCCGGGGCGGCCCGGCCGTCGCCCTCGTGGGACGTCCCGGCTGCGGCCTGTGCTGGTCGGCGCCGCGGTCTCGTGTCGCGAAGGCGACGGCCACCGACGCCAGCAGCACCATGAGCGCGATGCCGGCCATCGACCGGCCCCGCTGGAGCGACTGCCGCACGGGCCCGATGACGTCGCCGAGCGGCTCCCACTTGATCATCACGCGGCCGTTCGCGCCCGCCGAGGTCTGGAGGTTCTCGAGCTTCTTGTCCAGCAGCTTGAGCGCGAGGTCCAGCGTGACCTTGGCCTCGTCGGGGTCGTCAGAAAGCGCCTGCAGGTTCGCGTACGGCTGGCCGTACACCGGCAGCTCCTCGTTGCCCCAGTGCGCCACCTGGAACTGGAACAGCGCCGTGCCCCCCATGGCGCGGAGCCGCTGCTTGGTGCCCGGATTGTCGAAATAGCGTGCCGTGGCCAGCGCCATGTAGATGTGGTTGTCGGTGAAGTGGTCGTACACCTCGCCCTGGAAGTGGTTGGTCTTGGTGACGAACGCCACCGTCACCGAACTCTGGTAAAGAGGTGACCTATATCGCACCCAGAACACCGCGCAGGCGGCGACCAGCAAGATCAGCGCCAGGCAGCAGTACCGCGCAACCACTCGCCTTCGCACCGACACATCGTGGCACAGGCGTACGGAGTTTTGGGGCGGGCCTGGTAAAGAAGGCACTCAGAGGAAACACTTGAGAGCGGATGACAACGTGCCGAGGTGCTCGCGCGTCCTATCTGGGCGACTCGGCGGGGTGGGAATGGTCGACATGGCCGGCCGGGCAGGGGTGAAGGGACACTATGGACCTGCTTGATTCGCTGCGCGCGCTGCTGCGGCGATGGCCAGTGACGGTCGCGTTGCTGGCGGTGACCATCATCGCGACCGTCGGGGCGTTCTTCGCCATCCCCTGGCAGTACGAGTCCAAGGCGACGGTGGTCTTCCTGTCGTCCAGGAAGGGCTCGCAGCCGGTCGGCGGCAATCCCTGGCTGGCCTTCGACGCCTCTCTGACGATCACCGCCGAGGTGATCTCGCGGGGCATGAGCGACGAGCGCACGCTGCAGATGCTCAAGGACAAGGGCAATACCGCGGAGTACACCGTCGGCCTCGCGCAGGACTCACGCGGCCCGCTGCTCGACATCACCGCCACCGGGCCCGATCCCAAGATCGCCCAGGCGACGATGGAGACGCTCGCCACCCTCAGCCAGCAGCGGCTGACCGAGATGCAGCGCAAGTCGTCGATCCTGCCGGACGCCACCATCCGGGCCGAGCTGGTGACCTCCACCGAGGAGGCCGAGCTCACCCCCGAGAAGAAGATCCGCATGCTGGTGATCATCTTCGCGGGCGGCATGCTGGTGACGCTGGGCGTCCCGCTGTTTCTGGAGTCGCTCGCGCAGAAGCGGCGGCGGCTCGCCCAGCCCGCCGACCACGGCGCACCCCGCCCTGGTGGGCAGGCGCCGGCTGCGCACCAGCAGCAGCGCCTCCCGCGCTCCGGCGGCGGCGCCACGGTGCGTCCCAGCGGTGGCCTGCCGCGCAGCCGCCCGCCCGCCCGATCCCCGCGGCCGTTCGACCCGCCCGAGTCCAAGGGGTACGACCGGCGGCCCGGCTCCGGGCCGTCCCCGGCCAAGAACCCGTCTCAGGGCGAGCCGCGCGACCCGTGGGCGGACAAGGGCGACGGCGACGGCGGGTACACCGCTCCCTTATCGGCGCCCCAGGAAGACCTGTACGTGTGGACCGACGAGAGCGATCGTCCGCGCGGCGCCTCCGCCGCACGCGGCACGGCCTCCGGCCCGCGATCCCGCGGTTCGTCCCGCCGCGCCGCCGACCCCTCGTCGGACGTGACCGCACCCCACCAGCGTCCGCGTCCCTCGTCCGCCCCCGGTGACGCCGACGACGAGCCGTACGTCGTGTTCGACCCGACCAGGCCGGGGCGGTGACGAGCACCTCGGAGGCCGCCGCACCCGCCCACCGTCCCGCGGGCCGGCCGGTACGCACCCCGAGGCTGCCGAAAGCCCGCGTCGACCCGGTAACGATCATCACGTTCTTCCTGATCGTCCTGTTCGTCATGCCGGCCAGGTACGTCGTCGGCCCCCTGGGCGGCGCCGGCTCGCCCTCGTCCATGGTCGCCGTGCTGCTACTGGTGTGGTACCTGCTGTCCACCCTGTCGCCGCGCTGGACGCCGATCAGAGGCAAGCAGCCGGTACGCCTCGTCATCGTCTTCCTCGGCCTGTCGGTGCTGGCGAGCTACATCGCGGCCACGACCCGGCCGCTGTCGGCCGACGAGGTGAACGCCGCCGACCTCGGCCTGGTGCTGGTCGCCGGCTGGGCGGGCATCGCCCTGGTCACCGCCGACGGCGTGAACACCATGGACCGCCTGGAGACCCTGCGCCACCGCATCGTGCTGGGCGCGTCCTTCCCGGCGTTCATCGCGATGGTCCAGTTCTTCACCGGCATCGAGGTCACCCAGTACATGGCGCTGCCCGGTCTGGTGGAGAAGGGCTCAGCGGTCCTGTTCGAGCGCGAGGGCTTCTTCCGGCCGTCCGGCACCGCCACCCACCCCATCGAGCTCGGCGTCGTGCTGGCCGCCGTCCTGCCGCTGGCCCTGCATGGAGCGATCTACTGCCGCATCCCCGAACAGCGGCGCAAGCGCTGGTGGATGGTGGCGCTCATCGCCGGCACGCTGCCCATGAGCGTCTCCCGCTCGGCCATCCTCGGCCTGTTCGTCGTCCTGGTCGTGCTGCTGCCCACCTGGCCCTCGGAGTGGCGGCTGCGCGCGCTGCTCATCGGCGGCGCCGCCTCCATCCTGATGCGGCTGATGATCCCCGGCCTCATCGGCACCGTGCTCAACCTGATCTCGGTCATCGGATCGGACGAGAACTCCACCACCCGCACCGGCGACTACGACGCCGTCGTCGCGGCGGTCTCCCAACGCCCGCTGTTCGGCCAGGGCTTCGCGACCTACCTGCCGCGCATGTACCGCGTCATCGACAACCAGTACCTGATGTCGGCGCTGGAGACCGGCCTGATCGGCGTGGGCGCGCTCCTTGTCTTCCTGGCCACCGGCTGGCTGCTGGCCCGGGGCGCCCGCCGCGCGGCCGCCGACGAGGAGACCCGCCACCTGGCGCAGTGCTTCGCGGCCTCGGTGGCCGTCGCCATCTTCGGCTTCGGCACCTTCGACGCCTTCAGCTTCCCGATGATCACCAACGTGATGTTCCTCATCCTCGGCTGCTGCGGCGCCCTCTGGCGGCTGCAGACCCAGCGCCCGTCCCTCTGACCTTCCGTCAGATCGATCACCGTCCGCTCCGGGCCTCCGACGCCGAGCCGGCCGGTTGCCCGGCCGACCACATCACATCGGCGACGACGGCGCGGAAGGTCACCTTGACCTCGCGGGCGAAGCCGGCCGGGGATACGCCGAGACCCCGCAGGGCCTGCCCATGGTCGAGCAGCACCACGGTCACCGCGCCGGTCAGCAGCACCCACCACAGAGCCGAGGCGACCGCCCGGAACGGCCGGGAGGCGCCGGCGAACGACCGCCGCAGCCGCGCGCAGTGGAAGGGCACGTGGCGCAGCTCGTCCGACAGGATCCGGCCCGCCACGTCGGCGGCGAGCGGATCGCGGACGCCGTCGCGTACCGCCCGGTAGTACGCGAGCGCGACCACCTCGGCGAGCATCAGGACCATCAGCTCGGTCCGCAGGCCGAGGAGCCGTCGCAGCCGGACGAACACCGCGTCGCTCCAGTGCCCGGTGATGGTCGGCGCCCCCGCGGCCTCCAGCAGGCGGGCCAGCAGACGGGCATGCCCGCGTTCCTCCGCGACGAACAGGCGGATCGCCTCCGCGTACACCGGGTCGCCCGCCGCGTCGGCCTTGGCGATCAGGCCGCGGCCGTCGCCGCTCTCCCCGACCTGGAACCGTTGCAGGCTCCGCACCAGGACGGGCGCCAGCCGTGCGTCCTGGCTCCAGTCCGGGTCGCCCCAGGTCCCCCGGAGCAGCGCGGCCCCTTCGAAGTCACGTAGAAAGTCGATGAAAGCACCGGTATCAACGGTCACGGCCCGGAATCTACAGACGCGCGGTTCGGATCCCGTCGACACGATGTGAAGGTTCTGCGTCGGCCCGCGGCCGTCGACCGGGCGACGTGGAGGAGACGCGCGTCATCGTGTCCGGGCCGGCCGGTTCCCGCGGGCCGCACCGCACCCGTGTGCTCTCCGTCAGCGGATCATGCGGCGGATCCGGGCCGACAGGAGGTCCACGGCGACGACGAGGACCAGGACGATCATGATGTGGGTGAGCATCTGGTCGAAGCGGAACAGCTTGATGGCCTGGTTGATCAGGAAGCCGATCCCCCCGGCGCCGACGAGGCCGAGCACCAGGGACGAGCGCACGTTGACGTCGAAGCGGTACAGCAGAAGGCCGACGAACTGCGGCACCACGGCGGGCAGGACCGCGTGCGCCACCACCTGGAGGCCGGTGGCGCCGTTGGTCCGCAGCGCGTCCCGAGGTCCGAGGTCGGTCTCCTCCATCGCCTCGGACCACAGCTTCCCCATGACACCGGTGTTGTGGAAGATCAGCGCGAGCACCCCCGCGAACGGGCCGAGCCCGACCGCCGTGATGAAGATCAGCGCGAAGACGACGTCCGGCACCGCCCGCAGGAACGACAGCAGCGACCGGGACGCCTGGTAGACCCACGGATTCGGGGTGGTCGTCCGGGCGCCCAGCACCGCCAGTACGAGCGCGAACGGCACCGAGAACGTCGTGCCGAGCAGGCCGATGTAGAGCGTGACGAGCGCCGCCTCGATCCCCGGGCGGAGCACGTCGTTCCACGACAGGTCGGGTGGGAGCGCTTCGCCCGCGAAGTCCGCCATTCCCTGCCAGCCCTGAACCAGCGCGATGGGGGAGAAGTCGGTGCCCCGCCAGGCGAGGGCGTGCAGCGCCGCGAGTGCGGTGATGACGGCGATAACGAACGCCGAAGGTGTCAGGCGCCGGGGTGGGATCGGCCGGGTGCCGGGCACGTCACCGGACGTCGGAGCGGGGCCGGTGGTCATCGGGTGGTCTCCCCTGAGGCGTACAGGCCGGCGAGATCGGCGTCGGACAGTCCGGCGGGCGGCGTGTCGAGAACGAGCCGCCCGTGCAGGATCCCGGCGACCCGGTCGGCGTACCGCCGGGCCAGGTCCGGTTGGTGGAGTACCGCGGCCACCGCCAGGCCCTGGTCGCGGGTGAGTTCGGCCAGCAGTTCCAGCACCTGGTCGGCGGCCGCGGGGTCGAGGGCGGCGACGGGTTCATCGGCGAGCAGGATGCCGGCCCGCTGGCTCGGTGGCCGTCGCCATCTTCGGCTTCGGCACCTTCGGCTTCCCGATTATCACGAACGTGATGTTCCTCATCCTCGGCTGCTGCGGCGCCCTATGGCGTCTCCAGACCCAGCCCTCCCGCTCTCACGACCCTGTCATCTGACCACGGCCGTCCATCCCGGCGACGGCCCGCGTCCCGTCCGGCCCCACCCTCGTATGAGCCGGTCCTCGTGCCGGTCGCCACCGGTCGTGCGACCGCTGTCATCCTCTCGGCCGCCAGTCCGGGTGGCCCGGCATCGGCGGGGTGGTCGCGTCGTAAATCCAGCCGTTGATGTAGCGGGTCAGGTCCTTGCCGCTCACCCGGTTGGCGACCTTGATGTAGTCCGGGGTGCTCGCCGAGCGTCCGCGGTACTCGGCGAAGAAGGTCTTCTCGATCCGGCGGAAGGTGTCGGGGCCGACCAGTTCCCGCAGGCCGAACAGCATCAGCAGGCCGGCGGTGTTAGTGCCGACGAGCACGTCCCGCGCATGCTTCATGTTCCCCGGCGGACCTGACTCGACGCGCTTGTCCCCGTCGAAGTCGTAGCGGGCGCGCAGCCCGCGCGCGGGGTCGTCCAGGTCGCGCCAGCCCTGCTCCACGGCGTACAGGACCTGGTAGAACTCGGCGTGCCCCTCGCTGATCCACATCTGGTTCCAGTCGCGGACCGCGACCGCGTCGCCGAAGTACTGGTGGGCCAGCTCGTGCATCATGGTGACCTTGTCGTTCTGGACCTCTTCCTGGGTCACGTGGCCCTGCTCGTCGGTCCCGGTCAGGCTTTCCGCGGCGTAGGTCGAGATGGTCGCGGCCTCCAGCGCGACGCCCTCGTAGCCGTCGGGCATGCCGAGCACGCCGTAGGTCTCGAAGGGGTACGGGCCGACCTGCTTCTCCATCCAGACGACCTGCTCGGCGATGCCCTCGACGAAGGGGCGCGCCTTGGCGGCCTGCGCGGTGGCCACGTAACTGCGCAGCGGCAGGCCACGGGGCCCCTTGGCCTGGAACGCGGTGAAGTGGCCGACGGCGGCCTGCACGACGTGGGTCGGGATGGGGTCGCGGGTGGCGAAGACGTAGGTGACGCGTCCCGCTTTCTCGTGGCGTGAGCGGAGCGTCCCGTTGGCGACCGCTCGCAGGCCCTTCGGGGTGGTGATGCGGAAGGTGACCTTCGCCTTGTCGCTGGGGTGATCGTTGCAGGGGAAGAACAGGTGAGTCCGGTCCGGCTGTCCCAAGAGCGCGAAGCCGTCCTTCTGGGCGACCCAGGCGGCGCGGTGCGGCTTCTCGTCCGAGGGGAAGGCGGGTGACTGGGGGTTGGCGGTACGGTCGACGCGGAACGAGACGGCCACGCGGAAGCGTCGCCCCCGCGGCAGTTCGCGTGCCGGCGTGATCAGCAGCTTCTGCCCCGAGACGCGGAAGCGGGCGGCGCGGCCGTCCACGGTGACCCGGTCGACTCTTTCCACCGCGGCGTCCAGGCTGAACTCGGACAGGGCCTGCGTCGTGGTCGCCGCGATCCGCACGGACGCGTCCATCTTGGTGGTGCCGCTCCGATAGTCGTAGCTCACGTCATAGGAGCCGACGTCGTAGCCGCCGTTGCCCAGGTACGCGAAAAGCGGGTCGCCCACACCACGCGCGCCAGGCGTGGCGGACACTGATGATCCGGCCGCAGGGGTCGTGCCACCGCAGGCGGCCAGCACCATCGCCGCGGTGACCAGCGCCGCAGGCCTCTTGCTGATTCGGAAGGAGAACATGACGGCCATCCTGCGCGGCCCGTGCGTCGACCCCGCCGCCGCCGCGTATCCGCGGGCGCTCGACCAGGTATCGGCCGCGTATCCGACGGACGTTCGTGCCAGGCGTTCAACGGGCGGTCCGCGCGGTGCGGACGGGGGCGATCGGTGGGATCTCGGGCGGGTCTCACGGGTAGAGCGCCGCGAGGGCGTGGGCGGTCCGGGTGAGGCGGTGGCGCAGTTCGGGGGGATCGAGGACGACGACCTCGGCGCCGAGTTTGAGGAACTCGCCGTGCGCGTGGGTCAGGGACTCGATGGGGACGGTCGCGGTGATCCAGCCCTGGTCGTCGGGCGGGCCCGCGGTCTCGGCCACGGCGTCGGCGACGGCCGAGCTCATCGTGTCGGTCAGCCGCTCCCGGCCCGCCGGGGAGAGACGGATGACGGCGTGGCCCTGGAAGAGCCGGGAACGGAAGTCCGCCAGGTGCTCCCGCCAGTGGCCGGCGAGGTCGAAGTCGTCCGGCCGGGTGAACGCCTCGCCCGTCACCTCCAGGTGGAGGATCTGGTTGACGCGGTAGGTCCGCAGCGTGCCGTCGCACCGGGCCACCAGGTACCACTTGCCGGCCTTCAGGACGAGCCCGTACGGCTGCAGCGTCCGCTCGACCTCGGACGGTTCGGCCCACCGGCGGTACAGGACGCGGATGACCCGCCGGTTCCACACGGCGCCCGCCACCTCCGGCAGGCGGGGCACCTGGTCCCCGTCGTGGTACCAGCCGGGCGCGTCGAGGTGGAAGTGCTCCCGGATGCGGCGGGCGCTCGCACGCAGTTCGGCGGGCAGCGCGGCCTCGATCTTGCGTTCGGCCGCGGCGGCGAGCGCGCCCAGGCCCAGCTCGGCGGCCGGTCCCGGCAGACCCGCCAGGAACAGTGCCTCGGCCTCCTGGCCGGTCAGTCCGGTGAGGCGGGTGCGGAACCCGTCCAGCAGCCGGTAGCCGCCCCGGTGCCCGGCGTCGCCGTACATCGGGATGCCGGCCGTGTGCAGCGACTCCACGTCCCGGTAGACGGTGCGGACGCTGACCTCCAGCTCGTCGGCGAGCTGGCGCGCGGTCATGCGGCCACGGGACTGGAGCAGCAGCAGGATGGCCAGAAGCCGGGAAGCTCGCACATCTGCTGACAATACGTGTCAGTGGACCGCCTCTACCGTCCCCTCATGGCGTTTCTGGAGAAGACAATGCGGCCGCTCGCGCCCTTGGTGGTGGGCGGCCGCCCGTACAAGCGGTACCACGTCGAGCGGCCCGAGCGGCCGATCGAACCCGAGGTCGAGAAGGCGGCCTACGACTACCTGCCGCACCTGGTGCCGGCACCCGCGGACGACGCACCGGCGGGCTGGATCGTCCTCCACAGGGGCGGGGACACCGGCGCCTACCTGCTGGCCTTCACCTGGGTGTGGGACAACGTGGTCGAGGTGCACGTCGCGGCGGCCGGGCAGCCCGCGGCCGGATGCCCCGACGAGGACCCGGCGAACTTCGTGACCGAGCCGCGGCGCTGGATGGGCTGCGTGTGGGAGCTGCCCTCCCTGGAGTACGAGCGGGCCGCCTGGGTGCGGCACATGTTCGTCAAGGACGTCCCCGACCTGGACGGCTACCTCGCCGACCAGCGTCCGGAAGGGCTGGTGGGACGGTGACCGGCGCCGGCGACTTCGGGTTCTACGTGGGCACCTGGGAGGTGGCCAACCGGCGGCTGGTGAAGCGCAACGCCGGATGCACCGAGTGGGAGGAGTTCCCCGGCCGCTCCGTCGCGCGGAGCTTCTGGGGTGGAGCGGGCAACTTCGATGAGATCACCTTTCCGGACCGGGATTTCGACGGGGCCACGGTCCGGGTCTACGACGCCGCCCGGGAGGAGTGGTCGCTGTACTGGCTGAACAGCACGCGCGGCCTTGACCCGGTGCCGGTGGTCGGCGGGTTCGAGGGCGGGGTGGGCACCTTCTACGCCGACGACGCCGACGACGGCGTGCCGATCCGGGTCCGGTTCGTCTGGTCGGAGATCACCGAGACGTCGGCCCGCTGGGAGCAGGCGTTCTCCTACGACGGCGGGCGGACCTGGGAGACCAACTGGATCATGGAGTCCTCCAGGATCTCCTGAGCCACCGGCCGAGGGGGCGGGAATCTCCACCGGTGACCTGCGGGCGGCCATCGCGTGCTCCTTCCCGGGTCCGCCGGGAACGGCGAGACCGGGCGCGATGGCCGCCCCTGGCGTGCGGGGGTGGCGCCGGACGGCGGTCAGACGGAGGTACGGCGGGAGCGGGTCAGGGCCAGCGCGCCGAGGAGCAGGGCGACCAGCCCGACCACCACGGCCAGGTAGCCGCCGACGATTCCGTAGCCGGTGCCCGGCCCACCCTTGGCGGCGGCCACGACCAGCCCGCCGATGACCGCGCCGGCCAGTCCCGTACCCAGGGCCACGAAGGCCCCCCTTCTGCCGGTGCCGGCGCCGATGCGACCGGAGGCGCGGGCGAGGGCCAGCCCGCCGATGACCACGCCGGCCAGTCCGAGCAGCGCGGCCACCAGGGACCACAGACGCCCGGTGGTCAAGGTGGAGGCGCTGACCGGGGCCGGCTGAGCCAGGATGTGCGCGAACCCTCCGGGCAGGGCGGAGGAGGCGGCGCTGAGCAGGTGACGACGGAGGGGCATGAGGCGCTCCATTTCCTACGGTCGGATCCGCCCGATCATCTCCGCCGGCCCCACCTGGAGTCGTCGTGCCGGCGCGGGCGATTCGCGCTGCCGCCCCAGCCGTAGCCGGCTACCGCGCATGGCGCAGAAACCGGGAAAGTACCGCGTGTGCGGTAGGCGGTCCCTCGTCGGTACGCAGGAGTCGCCCGCGCGGGTCTCCGGCTAGGGTGCACCCATGGGCAGCGGGCGGATCGGCCTGACAGACGGTGCGGTCGCCGCGGGCGTGGCGGCGATCCTGCTGGTCACCTGGCTGTCCAGGCACCAGGCCCCCACGGCTTTCGGCCCGCTGGGCTACGCGTTGCTGGTGACCGGCGGTCTGTCGCTGGCGGCGCACCGCAGGGCCCCGGTCACCGTGCTGGCCGTGACCGGCGGGTGCGTCCTGGGGTACCAGACCCTCGGTTTCGACGTGCCCGCCGTCGCCTATCTGTTCGCGGTGTACGCGGTGGTACGGGCGGGACGGCGCGTCGTCGCGATCGCGGGTTCGGTGATCATGCTGGTGGCTGTTCCGCTCGCGCTCATGGCCGCGTCCCAGAACCGGTCCGTGGGTGAGGCGCTCATGCTCGGCCGGGACGTCCTCCCGCTGGCCTGGCTGGTCGCCGCCGGCGCGGCCGGTGAAGCGCTGCGGCAGGCCGAGCGCCGGGCGGACGAGGCCGAACGCACCCGGGAGGAGACCGCGCGGCGCCGTGCCGACGAGGAGCGGTTGCACATCGCGCGGGAGCTGCACGATTCGCTCACCCACCAGATTTCCGTCATCAAGGTGCAGGCCGAGGTCGCCGTCCACCTGGCCCGCAAGCGGGGGGAGCAGGTGCCGGACGCCCTGCTGGTGATCCGGGAGGCCGGGCGGGAGGCGGCACGGGAACTCCGGGCGACCCTGGAAGCGCTGCGCGACGACGGAGCGAGCCCGCCACGAGGGCTCGACCACGTCCCGGACCTGGTGGGACGAGCTCGGACGACCGGCCTGGACGCGCAACTGACGATCGAGGGACACCGGGACGACGTGCCGGTCGCGGTGGACCGGACGGCGTACCGCATCGTGCAGGAGTCGCTGACCAACGTCGCCCGGCACGCCGCCGCCACCACCGCGTCGGTCCACATCGCCTATCGCCCGGACTGTCTGGTCATCCGGGTCGATGACGACGGCAGGGCCACGCCGGACGCCGCGCCGGCGCCCGGCGTCGGGCTGCTCGGGATGCGTGAACGGGTCACCGCCCTCGGAGGTCACCTGCGGGCGGCACCGCGCGACGAGGGCGGCTTCACCGTCCACGCCGAGCTCCCCGTGGCGCCGCGGTCGTGATCCGCGTCCTGCTGGCCGACGACCAGCCGCTCATCCGCAGCGGGTTCCGCGCGCTGCTCGACATCGAGGACGACATCGAGGTGGTGGCCGAGGCCGCCCACGGCGGCGAGGCCCTGGCGCTGGCCAGGCGGCACCTGCCCGACATCGCGCTCGTCGACGTCCAGATGCCGGTCATGGACGGCATCGAGGCGACCCGGCGGATCGCCGCGGACCCGGCCCTGGCCGGGGTGCACGTCGTCATCCTGACCAACTACGGCCTGGACGAGTACGTCTTCGAGGCGCTGCGCGCCGGCGCGGCGGGATTCCTCGTCAAGGACATCCTCCCGGAGGACTTCCTGCACGCCGTACGCGTCGCCGCGCGCGGCGACGCCCTGCTCGCGCCGTCGATCACCCGCAAGCTGATCGACCGGTACATCACTCAGCCGCTCGTCGCCGGCACCGGCACCGGGTTGCGGGAACTGACCGGCCGGGAACGCGAGGCCGTCGCCCTGGTCGCGCGGGGCCTGTCCAACGACCAGATCGCCGCCCGCATGGTGATCAGCCCGTTGACCGCGAAGACCCACGTCAACCGGGCGATGACCAAGCTGCACGCCCGGGACCGTGCTCAGCTCGTCATCCTCGCCTACGAGTCCGGCCTGGTCGTCCCCGGCGATTCCTGACCCGCGGCGGACGGCTCCCCGGACACCCGCTCAGCCCGCCGCACTCGACGCCCGCCGCCGGCCGGTGGACGGGGTTGCGGGGTACGGGGTGCCGTCCGGGTGGAACCCGTGCTTGGCGAGGAGCCGCCGCCGGGTGCGCGAAGCGGTGAGCCGGCAGGTGAGGTAGGTGAGGGACCAGACGATGGCGCGGCCCGCCTGGGTACGGAGGTCCTGGTCGTCGTCCCGCAGGGCGAGCGGCAGGCCGACGAGCAGGATCATGCCCAGGAGACGGCGCTCGGGGAGGAAGGCGCCGAGCAGGTCGTCGCGCGCCCACCAGCGGTACTTGTCGGGCAGCCGCCATCCGAGGAACCAGTACGGCAGCCAGTGCCTGAGCGGTGGGCGTTCCCGCAGGCGCAGGGCGAGGCCGCCGCGCAGGACGTCCAGCACGGTGCGCGCGCTCGGGCGGCTCCGGCCGGGTTCGGCGAGGTCCAGCAGGGTGCCGAGCATCTCGGCGCCCCGGGTCTTCATGAAGCGCGGCGGGTAGGCCACGCGCAGCACCTGCAGGCACCGCCGCTCGTACGCGTCCGTCGCGGCCCGCTGTCCAGGTCGTAACATCAGGTCCCCCATCCTGGCTGAAGGTTCAGGCGGCGCTGTGCGGTCGCGGCCAGCAAGGGGTACCGCGGTGACGTAGGGACTCGGCGTAGGGGCGAGGATGGATTCGCCGGAATACCGGTAGCGCTCCGCCGGGATATGGTTAGCTTCGCTAATAGTCGATTTGAGGATAATCAGAGTCTTGTGTGATTTCGCGGTCGGACGATCGCGTCCGGTGCGCACCGGCCCAGGGGTGCCGGCAGTCCGCGAGCCGCACGGCGAGGAGGCAGGGCATGAGCGACGCGATGTGGGCGGGTACGGTGGCGTTCCCCGGATACGAGGACGCCGAGCTGGAGGCGTATCTGGCCAGGCCGCTGGGTGACCGGCCGCGGGGCGGCGTCGTGGTGATCCACCACCTGCCGGGTTACGACACGGCCACCAAGGAGATCGTGCGCAAGTTCGCGGCGCACGGGTACGCCGCGGTCTGCCCGAACCTGTACTCGCGGGAGGGCGCGGGAGTGAGCCCGGACGACCAGGCCGCCGCCGCGCGGGCCAAGGGGGGTGTGCCGGACGAGCAGCTCGTGGGCGACGTGGCCGCGGCCTCCGCGTACCTGAACGCGCTCGACCACGCCAACGGCAAGATCGGCGTCATCGGCTACTGCTCGGGCGGCCGGCAGGCCTTCCTGGCCGCCTGCTCACTGCCGATCGACGCCGCGGTGGACTGTTACGGCGCGTTCGTCGTCTCCAACCCGCCAGAGGGCTTCCCGCTCAAGGCCACCCCGCTGCTGTCCAAGGCGCCCGACCTGTCGTGCCCGCTGCTCGGCCTGTTCGGCCAGGACGACGCCAACCCGACGCCGGAGGAGGTCGCCGTGCTGGCCGCCGAGCTGGACAAGCTCGGCAAGGAGCACGACTTCCACATCTTCGAGGGCGCGGGCCACGCGTTCTTCTCCACCGACCGGGCCGCCTACCGTCCCGCGGCGGCGATGGAGGGCTGGAAGAAGATCTTCGATTTCTACGGCCGGCACCTCGCCGCCTGACGGGAGACCCACGATGTGCACCTATCTCACCGAGAAGATCGAGCTGGACGGCGCCGGCAAGGGGGCGAACGGCTGGTTCACCCTCAGCCAGGGCGCCGTCTACGTCGACCACCCCTACCACTCCACCCACGAGCACACGGTGAACATCGACTTCACCAATCCGGGCGAGGGGCCGTCCGCGCGGGTGGCGGTGGAGCTGACCGAGGAGTCGGCGCTGGCCCTGGTCGAGGCCATCCACAAGGCCCTGGCCGCCGCCCCACCCGGCCTCGCCTCCGTCAAGCGCTGATGATCTCGATGTTGCCCACATTCGCGGGATCGACGTCGAAGCGCAGGACGAGGAGATCTCGCACCGTCGGCTCGGCCTTGTCCAGGCAGCGGGCCTGCGTGTACGCGGGCCGCCGCAGCCCCGGCCCCTCAATGGCGAGCGCCCACCAGTCGCCGGACCGCTGAGCCGTTACCCGGAAGGCCCTCACCTGCCCCCTTCTCCTTTTCTCAAGCCCGCGCCCGACCATCTCGCCCCCGCTCCCCAAATGCCCTTGGCGTCAGTCAGTTGATCGCGCGATTGCGAGTTAGAGAAGACCGTGGTGCTGTGCCCATCTGGGTAGTTCGGTGCCCGTGCAGGGGAGCCGCATGCCCGTGGACCTCAGCGCGTCGACATGGCCGCAGATTTCCACCAATGTCATCTTTTGGAGTGCGTACAACCGGGTCAACAGCCAGACGGTGCCGTGGATCTCCAGCCCGCGGCGTCGCCCTACCCTGGTCGCATCGCGATCATCGGTCAGAGCGATCATGGAGTGGGTCTCCGCCGCCGCGAACACACTGGCCTCTCCGAGATCGTACGCACCGGCTCCGAGTAGAGCAGCCCAGCGGTGCAGGGCGATCAGCTCCTCGTCGGTGTCCTGCGGGAGGATCTGGAGCCACTCCAGCTTGGCGAGCGACACCAGCGAGGGATAGTGGTGAACGTATCTCTCGATCTCGTCCGCCACGATGTTCGTCGTGGTCATCTGGACGACACACGCGCCCAGGACATCGAGACGGTCGGCTTTCGCGAAGTGGTGGATGACCATGGCGTCGGCCACAAGTGAGGGCAAGGGATCGCTGAGCTTCACCATTGTCACGGGGCGTCGTCCTCGTCGGTCCTTGGCGGAAGCTCCGACTCGCTTGTCAGTTCACCGTGCATGAGCTCCATGGCCCGGCGACTCGTGATGTCGCCATTGCGGTAGGCCGTCATCACGGCGTGAGCGAAGCCCGGGGACACGCGTATAGAGTCCAGGTCCGGCTGAGGTGTCCATCCCAGTGAGTCCCTGAACTCGGCGAATGTGGGAGGGCAGGCGCGCAGCGTTGCCTCATCCGCTTTGCCGATCACCTCTGCGGCTCGCGCCTGGCGAAGGGCGAGACTCCATGACGTTCGGTATTCGGCTGCCAGGTGAACGAGCGCCGATCGGGTCGAGCCGTGCTTGCCGTGTGCATCGGCGACGACCTTCACCGGCAGGAGAAGCTCCGCGGCGAAGGTGTCGACCACGGCCTCGCGCTCGTCGCGAGAGGCGTGCACTCCCAGATCCGATGAGTATTCGTCGCCGAGTACGAGATGTCCGAGCTCGTGAGCGGCGGTCGTGCGTCGTCGGCCGGGCTCGCCGGTCATACTGATCACAGCCGCCGCCACATCGCCGTCCACAGCCGAGGCACCGTCGCCCGGAAGGTCGGTCAGCATGAGGTACTGGCCGCACCGTTCGCAGAGATCGGCCAGCGATCGGACGGGCTGGATCCCTATGCTCAGTTCGTTTCTCAGCCATCCGGCGGCGGCGGACGCGGCGGCGCGTCCATCCACTTTCCCCGGGTAGCGCTTGATGGGCCGTAGTTCGAGCGCGTCAAGGGAAACGAGCAGCTGAATCTCGCGGATCCACGACGCCAGAGCCGTGTCCATGCGATACGAGATCTGGGCGGCGTCAGTGGTGGTGTCCTCGGCCAAGGGTGTGCGGCGGGACATGACCGCCGGAGCCGGGGTCAGGAAGTGCGCGACTGGGTGATCGAGAGCTCGTGCCAGCCGAGCCAGTTCCAGTGCGTCAAGCCGTCTGACGCCCGCCTCGATTTTACTGATCATGGTCCGGTCGAGGCCGATCGCCTCCGCCAGTTGCTCCTGCGAAAGCCGCATGGCCAGGCGTGATTCACGGACACGTTCCCCGATCTCGGTCCAGTCGAGCGCACTCATGTTGCGATAATCGCACGCTCGGCGCGTGCTAGGCCAACCAGACGCGCACTCCTCTCAGTCAGAGGCCGGTCGATCCGGCTCAGGTAGGGCTGAGGGGCGGTGAGAGAGGGAGGGGGTGAGGGGCGTCATATGCTGACGAAGTTGGGCGGCCGCGGGGAGCGGCGGTGATGGGGGACGACGGCCAGGGGGCTGGGATGGAAGACGTTGATCTGCTCGTCGTGGGCGGCGGCAAGGGTGGCAAGACCCTCGCGATGGACGCCGCGCGCAGCGGCAGGCGGGTCGCGATGGTGGAGCGGGGGATGATCGGCGGCACCTGCATCAACGTCGCCTGCATTCCGACCAAGTCCCTGGTCACCAGCGCCCGGCTGCTCCAGCGGATCCGCCGCGCCGGCGAGGTCGGCGTACGCGTCGAGAAGGCCGAGGCCGACCTGCCCCTGCTGCGCGCCCACAAGGAGGGCGTCGTGGGCGGCATGGTGGACATCAACCACCGCCAGTTCATCGACAGCGGCATGGACTTCATCCTCGGCACGGCGCGGTTCGTCGCCGAACGCACCGTCGAGGTCGACCTGGTGGACGGCGGCCGGCGCGTGCTGCGCGGCGCCGACGTGGTGGTCAACACCGGCACCGTCCCGCACGTCCCCGCCATCCCGGGGCTCGCCGAGGTGTCCCCGCTGACCAGCGAGAGCATCCTGCGGCTGGAGCGCATCCCCGACCACCTGGTGGTGATCGGCGGTGGGTACGTCGGGCTGGAGTTCGCCCAGATGTTCGCGAGCTTCGGCAGCGGCGTCACCGTGCTGGACCGCAACCCCCGGCTGCTGCCCGGCGAGGACCCGGACGTCGCCGAGGCGCTGACCGGGTTCCTCCGCGAGGACGGCGTCGTGATCCACACAGGTGTCCAGGTGGAGCGGGTCTCGGGCGAGACCGGCGCGGTGACCGTGCGGCTGACCGACGGCCGGGAGGTCGCCGGCTCGGACGTGCTGGTGGCCACCGGCCGCGCCCCCGTCACCCGCGATCTCGATCTGGCGGCGGCCGGGGTGGAGGTGGACGACCGCGGGTTCGTCAAGGTGGACGACCGGCTCGCCACCAGCGCCCCGCACACCTGGGCGGTCGGCGACGTCGCGGGGAGCCCGCAGTTCACCCACGTCTCCCTGGACGACTACCGCATCCTGAAGGCCAACCTCGCGGGCGGGGACCGCCGTACGACGGGCCGGCTGGTCCCGTGGAACCTGTTCACCGACCCCGAGCTGGCCAGGGTGGGCCTCACCGAGACCGAGGCCCGGGCGGCCGGGATGGACGTCCGGGTGGCGAAGCTGCCGGTCGCCGCGATCCCGCGGGCGCGCACGACGCGCGAGATGCGCGGGCTGTGGAAGGCGATCGTCGACCGGGAGAGCGAGCGCGTCCTCGGCGTGGCCCTGCTCGGGCCGGAGTCCTCCGAAGTGCTCACGGTCGTGCAGACCGCCATGCTGGCCGGGCTCCCGTACCCCGCGCTCCGCGACGCGATCATCGCCCACCCCACCATGGCGGAAGGTCTGAACCTCCTGTTCGCCTCCTTCGCGGACTGACGGTCCCGCCTGCCGGGTCCGGAACCAGGCCGCATGAGGGGCTTGGAGGTTCCCTGGACGTCTCGGGCGCCGGAGCCGCGAACGGTCCCGGGTAGCGCCGAGCGGAGCCCAGGTGACCCGCCACGATGGTGAGCGCCTCCCGGTGCGGGCCGGTAGATCGGTTCGAGGACCCGAGGTCGGTCAGGGGCCGGGCGACCCGCCGGGCGACGCTCGTCCACATCATCGCCGTCAGAGCTGGCGCAGGACCTTGTCCAGGGCTTCGGCGACCCGCTCCTGCTGGCCGGGGGTGAGGTGCGGGTGCATGGGCAGGGAGAGGATCTCGCCCCCGGCCCGCTCGGCGACCGGGAAGTCCCCCGGGCCGTGGCCCAGGTGGCGGAACGCCGGCTGCAGGTGCACCGGCACCGGGTAGTGGATCTGCGCCTGCACCCCGGCCTCCTGCAGCCCGGCCAGCACCCGGTCGCGTTCGGGCACCCGGATCACGTACAGGTGCCACACGTGCACGTTGCCCGGCGCGGTACGCGGCACCCGGACGCCCTCGACATCGGACAGCAGGGCCGCGTAGCGGTCGGCCGCCGCGCGGCGCAGCTCGTTCCACCCGGCCAGCCGCTTCAGCTTGGCCCGCAGCACGACGGCCTGCAGGGTGTCCAGCCGGGAGTTGAAGCCGAGCGTCTCGTGCCGGTACTTCACCTCGCTGCCGTGGCTGGTGAGCAGCCGCACCGCGCGGGCGTCCTCGGGTGAGGAGGCGAGCACCGCGCCCGCCTCGCCGTACGCGCCGAGGTTCTTGCCCGGGTAGAAGCTGGTCGCGGCCAGGCCCACCGGCGGCCGGCCGGCCTGCTCGGCGCCCTGTGACTGCGCGGCGTCCTCCACCACGGCCAGTCCGCGCGCGGCGGCCAGGTCGTGGACGGCGGCCATCGGCGCGAGCTGGCCGTACAGGTGGACCGGGATGATCGCCGAGGTGTCCTCGCCGGTGACGGCGGCCGCGGCGGCCGGGTCGAGCAGCAGGTGGTCGTCGTCGCAGTCGGCGAGCACCGGCCGCAGCCCGGCCCGGACGACGGCCTCGGCGGTGGCCACGAAGGTGTTGGCGGGCAGCACGACGCCGCTGCCGGCGGGCAGGTCGCGGGCGCGCAGCGCCAGCTCGATGGCGTCGGTGCCGTTGCCCACGCCCACGCAGTGCGGCACGCCGGTGAACGCGGCGTACTCCTGCTCGAACGCCGCGACGTCCGGGCCCTGCACGAACGCGGTGTTCGCGAGCACCCGGTCGAAGCCCTCGGCCACCTCCTCGGCCACCTCGGCGTGCGCGGCGCGCAGATCGACGAACGGGATCATGAGTGCTGCTCCTGGGAAGAGGGGATGTTTTCCGGGGAATCGGGGGGAAGGGTGACCTCGGCGGGGCGCAGGAACCGGGCGGGGACGCCGGCCCACACCTCGCGGGCGGGGACGTCACGGGTGACGACCGACCCCATGCCGACCAGGGCGTAGGCGCCGATCACGCGCGTCTCGCGGACCAGGGCGCCGGAGCCGAGGTAGGCGCCGGTCTCGACGTGGACGCCGCCGGCCAGCCGCACCCCGGCGGCCAGCGTGGCGAAGTCGCCGATCACGTCGTCGTGGGTGAGGGTCACGTGCGGCATGACGCTGACGTGCGCGCCGACCGTGACGGCGGCGGTGAGCACGGTCTGGGCGAGCACGATCGTCCCCGGCCCGAGGGTGGAGGTCCGGGACACGCTCGCGCCGGGATGGACGAGCGTGGCGTACCGTTCGGGCGGCAGGCCGAGGCGGCTGACCAGGCGGGCCCGGCTCGCGTGGTCGCGCGGGCTGCCGACGCAGACCACGACCCGCGCGTCCTGCCGTTCCAGCGCCTCGGCGGAGCCGCCGAGCACCGGGACGCCGTCCACGACCGTGCCGTGCTTGGCCGGGTCGTCGTCCAGGTGGCCGAGCAGCTCCCAGGTGGGGGAGACGTCGTTGATGGCGTGGACGAGCTGTGCGGTCTCCCGGGCGAACCCGCCCGCGCCGACGATCAGCAGCGGGGTCACGTGGCCTCCTTGATGTCGCGTAGCACGGCGCGCCTGCGGTAGCCGTACGCCGCCACGACCAGCACGCCGAATGCGCCCGAGACGGCCAGGACGGCGAGGTCGGCCAGGCCCGGGCCGGCGAACCGCCCGGCGAGCACGGCGACCGCACCGACGGCGAGCGCGGCGAGCACGGCGGGCCACAGGCCGCGCGCGAACGCGCCGAGCCGGACACCGGCCCGGGCCAGCATCCACAGGTAGGCGGGCAGCACGACCAGGCCGGCCACGGCGACGAGCGCGATCGCCGCGCCGCGCAGCCCGCCGGCGCCGACGCCGATCCACATCGCGGGCACCAGCACGACCAGCCACAGTGCCTGGACGGCGAGGACGGCCCGTGAGCGTTCCAGGACGACCAGGTAGTCGTAGACCAGCTCGAACAGGATGCGCAGCCCGGCCAGCACGCCGAGCCCGGCGAGCGCGACCGCGGCCGGCTCCCACTCGGCGCCGTACACGAACCGGATGATCGGCGGCGCGGCGCCGGCGAGCAGCAGGCACATCGGCAGGGTCAGCCCGGCCAGCAGCGAGGCGACCGCGACGAACGAGCGGTTCAGGGTGGGCCGGTCGTGCTGGAGCCGGGCGAACGCGGCCGGCGCGACGGCGCGCACCGGCTGGGAGAACACCGCGACCGGCCACCCGGACAGGTTCACGGCCAGGACGTAGAAGCCGAGCGCGGTCGAGCCGAGCACGTGCCCGATGACGAGCTGGTCGGCGTACCCGACGCCGAAGACCAGCAGGGACGCGCCCGCGAGCGGCACTCCGAACCGGACCAGCCTGCGCGCGACCATCGGGTCGTACCCGAACCGCGGCGGGTGCGGCGCGAAGCGGACCAGCAGCGCGCCCCCGGCGAGCGAGCCGCAGACCCGGCCGATCGCGAGGCTCATCGCGCCCCAGCCGAGCAGGGCGAGGGTCAGGGAGATCAGCGCGCCGAGCCAGTTGTCCACCTGGTCGGCGATCATCTTGCGTCCCTGCATGAACTCGCGCTGCATCAGCGCCGCCGAGGGGGCGACCAGGCCGTTGGTGACCACGCTGATGGCGAGCACGCGCACCGGGCCGGTGGCGGCGGGGTTGCCCATCACCTCGGCGAACGCGGGCGCGGCCAGCACGAAGGCGCCGCAGACCAGGACGCTGAACCCGGCCGACATCGTGGCCACGGTGGGCACGATGGTGCGCGGGTCGTCCGGCCAGCGCACGATGGCGAGGCTCACGCCCAGCTCGTTGATGCTCAGCATGGCGAGCAGCGCGACGAGCGCCACCGCGAACGTGCCGAACTCGGCCGGCCCCAGCACGCGGGCCAGGGTGATCCCGATGGCCAGCGTGCCGAGCCGTGCCGCGATCGTGCTGAGGAAGCTCCACCCCAGCGCCCGGCCCGCCCGGCCGCGCAGGGACGTCGCGTCGACGCCGGTCATGTGCGGCTTCGCGCGACGGCGTTGAAGTCGTCCAGGGCCTGGGTGCCGCGCAGCCGCGCGTACTTGCGGCGGAGCTTGTAGCCCAGCACGCCCGCGGCGGCGCCGAACGCGTGCAGGGCGGCGGGGCGGTCGGCGATCGCCTGCTCGTAGATCTCCAGCTGGACGCGGGCGGCGCGCTCCAGGCTGAAGCGTTCCACGACCAGGCGCCGCCCGTACGCGCCGAGCTCGCGGCGCAGCTCCGGATCGCCGTGCAGACGGCGCAGCGCGGCTTCCAACCGCGGGGCGCCCTCGTGGGCGCCGGCGCCGAGGCCGTACCAGCCCTGGTTGAGGAAGGTCTTCTCGCTCTCGGGGGTGAGCAGCTCGAAGAAGCCCAGCTCGCCCTGCACGATGAGCGGCTTGGCGAAGGCCAGCGAGCGCAGCGCCGAGCCGCCCATGGCCAGGCAAACGTCGGCCGCCTCGTAGGCGGGCCGCGGGTCGATGAGCTGGCCGGTGACCACGACGGCGCGGCGGCCCGCGGCGGCGTTGGCGGCGGCGGCGCGCGCCTCCACCTCCTCACGGGCCTGCCCGTCGCCGACGATGATGAGCCGAAGGTCCAGCTCACCGGCCAGCCGCCCGACGACGTCGATCGCGGTGAGCACCCCTTCGAGTTTCAGCTCGGCGGCCAGCCGCCCCACGACCACGATGTCCAGCGGGCCCGGCGCCAGGTCGAACGCGCGCCGGAACTCCTCGACCGGGCGGCCGGGCGCGTTGGCCTCGACGTCGACCGGCGGCTCGATGAGGTGGACGTGCCGGCGCCCGGGGGCCGCCTGCTCCTGGATCTCCCGGGTGCCGACGACCAGCGGCAGCGAGGGCGGCAGGAAGGGGGCCACCTGCATGGACATGATGGTGCAGACCGCCGTGGCCCGTCCTCGCAGGCTCGCGTAGAACGCCTCGATGCCCGGCGGCCACTCGTACCCGTGGATCACGTCCAGGCCGCGCCGGGCGGCCAGGTCGCGCAGCGTCCGCACGGTGGCGGGGGAGGGCCGGCGGCGGCCCGGGTCGAGCGGCAGGTGTTCCAGCCCGGCGTCGACGAGGTGCGCGACCATCGGGCCGGGCTCACCGATCACGCTGACCTCGTGCCCGAGCCGCTGGATGGCGGCGCCGAGCTCGATGGCGTTGAGCTGGCTGCCGCCGACCTCCATGGCGTGCGGGTAGACCAAGATTCGCACGGTCGGTTCTCCAGGGAAGGGGGGTGCCACCGGCTCGGCGGGCCGCCTGGTGCCGCTGCCTGCACGCCGCGCCGGTGAACACGATGGGACGGGGGACCTGTCAGGCACGCGCGGCGGCGTGCAGAGCCTCGGCGACCTGGTCCTGCTCGGCCTCGGTCATCTGGTGGAACAGCGGCAGGATCAGCGAGTTGCGGGTGAGCCACTCGGTGTGCGGCAGCTCGCCCGCGGGCACGCCGGCGTAGGCGGGCTCCAGGTGGGCCGCCATGATGCCGCGCCGGGCCGAGACGCCCCGGCCGGCGAGGTGCACCAGCAGCTCGTTGCGGCTCATCGGGAAGTCGCCGGGCAGCGCGATCCAGAACGACTGGTAGTTCGTCGTGCCGTGCTCGGGGTCGCCCACCATGGCGAGGCCCGGGATGCCGGCCAGCAGCTCGTGGTAGCGCGCGGCCAGCGCCCGGCGCCGGGCCACCATGCCGGGCAGCCGGCCGAGCTGCACCAGCCCGACCGCGGCCTGCAGGTCGGTCATCCGGTAGTTGAACCCGACCTCGGTGTACTCCTCGGGGGCGCTGGAGCCGCTGGCGTGCCGGTCGGCGGCGCTGACGCTCATGCCGTGCTCGCGCAGCCGGCGGGCGCGGGCCGCCTGCTCGGGGTCGTCGGTGGTGAGCATGCCGCCCTCGCCGGTGGTGAGCAGCTTGCGCGGGTGGAACGACCAGGCGGCCAGGCCGGCACCGGCGCCCACCGGCCGGTCGCGGTAGGTCGAGCCGGCGGCGCACGCGGCGTCCTCGACCAGGGCGAGCCCGCCGTGCGCGGCGCGGATGTCCTCGACGTCGGCCGGCACGCCCGCCTGGTGGACGACGATCACCGCGCGGGTGCGCGGCGTGCGGACCGCGTCGATGGTCTTGGCGGTCAGGTTGCCGGTCGCCGGGTCGATGTCGGCGAACACCGGGGTGGCCCCGGCGTAGCGCACGACGTTGGCCGTGGCGATGAACGACAGCGACGGGACGATCACCTCGTCGCCGGGGCCGACGCCCGCGAGCACCAGCGCCAGGTGCAGCGCGGTGGTGCAGGAGGAGGCGGCGACCCCGTGGCCGGCCTGGACGCTCGCGGCGAAGGCGCGCTCGAACTCGGCCACCTTCGGGCCCTGCGCGACCCAGCCGGAGGCGATGACCTCGCCGACGGCGGTCTGCTCCTCGGGGCCGAACCACGGCCGCATCACCGGGATCATCGCCCGGCCACCTCCTTGACGTCGAGTTCGAGCAGGTCGGCCAGCAGGCGGACCCGGTGGTGCCAGTCGTGCCGCGCCGCGAAGGCCCGCCGCCGTCCGGCGAGGTCCTCGGTGCGCGGGGTGCCGAGCCCGGCGGTGACGGCGGCGGCGAACGCGCCGGGGGTCCGCGCGACCGCGATCAGCGGCCCGGCGTCCAGCCAGGCCGTGGCGGGCAGGTCGGTGGAGACCGCGGCCCGGCCCGCGGCGAGGTACTCCAGGGTCTTGAGCGGGAAGCTCGCCCGGTTGAAGGCGCTGTCGGCGTACGGCGTGAGCCCGACGTCCATGATCCGCAGATAGGACGGCAGCTCCTCGTACGGCTTGCGGCCCACCCAGTGCACGTTGGGCAGCACGACCAGGCGCGGCCACCGCTCAGGCTCGTAGTCGCCGACGCGCGGGCCGACGAGCACCAGAGGCGCCCCGGTGGCGGCGACGGCCTCCAGCAGGGCGATGTCGATGCGCGCATTGATGTGGCCGACGAACCCGGCGACCGGCGTGGCGGCCAACTCGGCCGGCAGGTCGGCGGGCGGCGGCGCGTCGTCGACGCCGGAGTACGCCGCCACGTCGCAGCCGTTGGCGACCAGCGCCGCGGGCCGGCCGTCCCTGGTGAAGCGCTCGGTCAGGTGCGGCGAGCAGGCGGCGATCACATCGGCCCGCTCGGTCATCCGCCGCTCGGCGCGGGCCAGCCTGGCGGTGGACATGCGGATCAGCGCGGCCCCGGCCACCAGATCATCGGTGACGTACCGCACCGTGCGGGCGCCGGGCGCGACGTCCATCAGGTCGGTGGTCCCGGCGACGACCACTCCGGTCACCCTGGCCCCGATGCGCCGGGCGGCGCCGCGCACCGCCCGCCGGGCCAGCGCGGCGGTGACCCGCTCGACGCCGGCGCGGTAGGCGGCGGGCGGCGCCACCGGGCTGAGCCGCCACAGGCCGGGACGCACCTGCCGCAGGACGTGCCCCGCCTGCCCGGTCTCCGGGTCGCGCAGCCCCGAGCGGACCGGGCGCGGCGGGTCGACGTACAGCACGGTGGTGTAGGCGCTCAGCCGGTCGGCCACGTGCCGGTCGGTGCCGCTGACCCCGTCGTACCGCGTGCCCGCGCCGTAGACGAGAAGGTCGTTCACGCGGTCTTCTCGGCGCGCCACCAGGCGACCAGGCGGCGCAGCCCCTCTTCGAGGTCCACCTCCGCCTTCCAGCCGAGCAGCTCGGCCGCCTTGCCCACGTCGGCCAGCCGCCGGGTCACGCCGTTCACCGCGCGGGCGGGCCCGAACTCAAGGCCCAGGTCGCTGGCGTCCATGACCGACATCAGCGCCTCGGCCAGCCCGCGCAGGCTGGTCTCGGTGGAGCTGGCGATGTTGACCACCTCGTCGGTGACCTCGCTCGCCGCGGCCAGCAGGTTCGCGCGGGCGATGTCCTCGGTGTAGACGAAGTCCATGGTGGCCAGGCCGTCGCCCAGGATCAGCGGCGGGGTGCCGGCCTCGATGCGCTCCATCCACCGGATCAGCACCTCGGTGTACAGGCCGTGGATGTCCATGCGCGGCCCGTAGACGTTGAAGTAGCGCAGCGCCACGTAGTCCAGGCCGCGCATGGCGTGGAAGCTGCGCAGCAGCCCCTCGTTGAACGTCTTGGCCGCCCCGTACAGGGTGTCGTTGGCGTACGGGTGGTGGTCCTCGCGGGTGGGGAACTCGGTGGCCAGGCCGTACACCGAGGCCGAGGAGGAGGCGACGACCTTGCGCACCCCCGCGTCGGCGGCGGCCTCGACCACCTCGTAGGTGCCGTCCACCAGGACCTCCAGGGCCAGGCGCGGCTCCTCGGCGCACTGGGTGATCCTGATCGCGGCCAGGTGGAACACCAGGTCCATGCCCTGGGTCAGGGAACGCACCAGCGCGGTGTCGCGGATGTCGCCCTCGACCACGCGCAGCCGTCCGGTGTCCCCGGCGGCGGCCTCGGCGGCGGCCAGGTTGGCGCGGCGCCCGCGGACGAAGTTGTCGAGCACGACCACCTCGCCGGCGCCGGCGGCCAGGAGCTGGTCCACCACCGTCGAGCCGATCGTGCCCGCGCCTCCGGTCACCAGGCAGCGGCTGTTCTCCAGAGCCGAGATCATCAGGCGGTTCCCCCCAGGTCGATTCGCTTGCCGTCATTCTGGATGCTTCGTCCCGCGGCTTCCAGGAGAGCCAGGACGCGCAGCCCGGACCGGCCGTCGGTCAGCGGGCTGCGTCCTTCGGCGATGGCCGCCGCGAACTCGCTCATCACGCCGCGCAGCGCCTCGCGCTCGGGCAGGGCGGGTACGACGACGTCACCGGTGCGATAGGAGATGAGGGCGGCCCGCCGCTCGTCCTCGCCCGCGGAGGTGAGGTCCACCCCGCGGTCGTACACCGACAGGCGCTGGGCCGGGTTGACGTCGTCCCAGACGATGGTGCGCCGCGAGCCGCCGATCACGGTGGTGCGGATCTTCGTCGGGCTCAGCCAGTTGACGTGGACGTGCGCGATCGCCCCCGACGACAGCCACAGGGTGAGGTAGGCCAGGCAGGGCCGGCCGGCGCCGATCGGGTCGGAGCTGTGCGCGGCCACCGCGATCGGCGTCACGCCCTGCGGGAGCACGAAGTCCAGGATGGACAGGTCGTGCGGCGCGAGGTCCCACAGCACGTCCACGTCCGGCTGCACCAGGCCCAGGTTGATGCGCACCGAGTCGACGAACTGCACCTCGCCCAGCTCGCCGGAGGCGATCAGCTCGCGGATGCGGCGGACCACCGGCGTGTAGCAGAAGGTGTGGTCGAGCATGAGCACCCGCCCGCGCTCCTCGGCGAGGGCCACCAGCTTGGCCCCCTCCTCGTAGGTCGGGGTGAGCGGCTTCTCCACCAGGACGTGCTTGCCGGCGTCCAGCGCGGCGCGCACCAGGTCGAAGTGGGTGCGGGCCGGGGTGGCGATGGCGACGGCCTGGACGGCGGGATCGTTCAGCACCTCCTCCACCGAGGAGGTCGGCCGCACGGTGGTGTAGCGGCCGAGCACCGCCCTGGCACGTTCCTCGTCCAGGTCGCACAGCCACTCCAGGCGAAGCTCCGGGGTGGCCATCGCGTTCCGCACCAGGTTCGGGCCCCAGTAGCCCGCACCGATCACGGCAAGGCCGATCGACGTCAACGCGGCTCTCCTCTCCTGCTCGTCGGGTCGGACGTTCGGTGGTGCGTGCCGGCCGGTCAGCCGACCGGCCGGCTCCGGTGCGGTCCGGGCCGGCGCGGGTCTCGCGCCGATCGAACCGCACCGGGATGACGGGACTAGCTCGACGGGGTGAACAGCACGTCCACCCAGTAGTTGGCGCCGTTGTAGCTGGCGGTCGGGAAGCCGGGGTCGGACCCGTACCGGTAGACGCCGTTGGCGCCGGCCGGACCGCCGTTGACCAGGGCGGTCAGCGGCGAGTTGACCTGCGGCCCGTTGGTGAAGTAGCCGCCGTCACCCGCGTAGTGGCCGTTCGGCGCGTGGTAGGAGGCGACGTACACCTGCCCGGCCACCACGTCCACCGGGGTGGTGAACTGCACCGTCTGCCAGCCCGAGGCGCTCTCGTTGTCGAAGGTGGCCTGGGCCAGCGGGGTGCCGGTGGCGCTCCACAGGTGGCCGGTGTGGACGCCGGTGTTGCCCGCGCCCTTGTAGAACCGGACGCCGGTGATCTGGCCGTCCATCTCGGCGGTGAACTTCACCCCCACCTCCACGGCGTCCGAGTCGTTGACCGAAGGGTTGGCCGGGACGGCGTTGCTGGCCCAGATGGAGCACGGGCAGCTCGCCGGGCCGCCGGTCGTGAACGACCACGATGTCATGATCATTGTGTTGTCGTTGTCGTCCTTCGCGCCGCTCACCGTGACGGTGTACGTCGTGCTCTGCGCCAGCGGGGCGTCCGGCGTGAAGGTGAGCAGCGTGCCGGCCTCGTTGAGCGCCGCCGACCCGGCCACCGCCTGGTTGGCGGCGTTCTTCACCGTGATGGCCGCGGTGCCGGGGACGATCGGCTCGCTGAACGTGGCGGTCACCGCCGTGCCGGTGGCCACTCCCGTGCCGCCGTGGTCGGGCGACCTGAGGGTGATGTACGGCGCGGTGGTGTCGGCGAGCTTGGTGTAGATGACGTCCACCCAGTAGTTGGTGGCCCCCCACGACTGGTCGGGGAAGGCCCGGGTGGCGCCGTACTTGTAGACGCCGTTGCCGCCGCTGGTGCCGCTGGCGAGCGCGCGCAGCGGGCCCGCGGTCACCGCGGACGCCAGGCCCGCCGAAGTGCCCGCGTACCGGCCGTTCGGCGCGTGGTAGGAGGCGACGTAGGTGGTGTCCCTGGTCACCGGCCACGGCGTGCTGAAGTAGACCTCCTGCCAGCCCTGGGTGGACTCGTCGCTGAACGTCGCCGTGGTCAGCTCGGCGCCGGTGCCCGACCACAGCGTGCCGGTGTGGGTGCCGGTGTTGCCGGGGCCCTTGTAGAACCGGATGCCCTCGATGAAGCCGTCGGCCGCGGCCTGGAACTTCACGCCGACCTCCACCGAGCCGCCGTCGTTGATGCTCGGCGTGTCGGGCACGGTGACGTCCGGCCAGATCGTGCACGGGCACACGCCCGCCGCCCACGGCTTGGCCGTGGTGAAGGAGAACGTGTACGGCTGGGTCATCGTGTTGTTCGCGTCGTCCTTGGCGCCGGACACCGCCACCGTGAACCGCTCGCCGGCGGCCAGCGGCGCGGCGGGCGCGAAGGTGAGCGTCTTGCGCGCGGCGTCCAGCGACACCGTGCCCGCGACGTTCGCCTGCGTGGTGTCCTTGACGGTGAACGTCGCGGTGCCGGCCTGGATCGGCTCGCCGAAGGTCACCTTGGGCTGCGCCGTCGTCGGCAGGCTGGAGGAGCCGGGCACCGGCGCCGCCGAGGTCGCGGCCGGCGGGTAGATGTCGTTGACCGTGAACACGACGTCGACGTAGTAGTTGCCGCCGTTGAAGGTCTGGGTGGGGAAGCCCGCCCCGGCCCGGTAGACGCCGTTGCCCGCGTTCACGGTGGCGGCCGGGGCGGTCAGCGGCGGGTTGACCAGCGGCTGGTAGCGGTAGAAGTTCGCGTCGGCGGCGTAGTGTCCGTTCGGCGCGTAGTACGAGGCGACGTACTCGGTCCCGGCGCTGACCGGGACCGGCGAGGCGAAGTTCAGCTTCTGCCAGCCGGTCGAGGTCTCGCCGCCGAACGTGCCGGTGGCGAGCGGGTCGCCGGTGGCCGACCACAGCGTGCCGGTGTGGGTGCCGGTGTTGCCGGTGCCCTTGTAGAACTTGATACCGGTCAGGTAGCCGTTCACCGACGGGACGAACCGCACGCCGAGCTCCAGCGCGCTGCCGTCGTTCTCCGCCGGGTTGGCCGGGACGGCGGTGGAGGGGAACAGGCTGCACGGGCACTCGACGGTGACGTTGCGCGTGGCCTCGGCGCCGACGTTGCCGCTGTCGTCGGCGGCGCGCGCCTTGACGGTGGTGGCGCCGACTCCGCTGACCTTCCAGGAGTAGGTCCAGCTCGTGCGCCCGGTGGCCGGGTGCCAGGTGGCGCCGCCGTCGGTGGAGACCTCGACCGCGCCGACCTGCCCGCCGCCGCCGTCGGTGGCGGCGCCGCTGATGGTGGCCGTGGCGCCGTTGGTCACGGTCGTCCCGGCCGCCGGGGCGGTGATGGTCACCGAGGGAGCGGTGGTGTCGGTGGACTTGGTGGCGGCGCTCAGCGGGGACATCAGCGACTTGGGCTGCACTCCCATGTCGGCGAACAGGTTGACCGTCGCCTGCTTGATGGTGAGGTTGCTGTAGTCGGTGTCGTTGTAGCTGTCGTGCTCCGCGTCCAGGCCCCACGTCCACTGCACGGTGCCCGCGCCGAACACCAGCGCGCCGCTGGGGGCGCGGTAGAGCGTGATGCGGTGGGTCGCGCTCTTGACCGCGACGTTGGTGCCGTAGTCGATGAGCACCTGCTCGGCCGTCGCGGTCGAGCTGGACATCGGCACCAGGCCCTTGGGACGTGACCCGTTGTCGACGTCCTCGTCCCACTCGTAGCCCACGACGCCGGGGATGCTGATCGACCCGGAGTTCTGGCCGGCGACCGAGGTGCCGCGCCAGAACCGCATCTTGCCGTCGGCGGCCGGGACGGTCAGCGGGATCGCCTCGCAGCCGTTGGACTCGTAGGTGCAGTTGACGGTGAACAGCGTGCCGGTGAGCGCGTTCTCCGGCCGGCCGCCGTCGGCCGGCGGGCTGAGGCGCGGATCGCGCCAGGTGCCGGTCCAGACGTTCGGCGCCGGGTCGATCTTGGCGCCGGCGTGGGTCTCCTTGTAGGAGACCAGCGTGCGGTAGGAGTTCTCCCAGCGGGTCTTCCAGTAGACCTCGTTGCCGCTGAAGAACGCGAGGTTCACGCCGTTGTCGCGGGCGGCCTCGAACGCCGAGCGCTCCTCGCCCGACCAGTACTCGTCGTGGCCGACCGACAGCACGGTCTTGTGCTGGCGCAGCGTGGCCGGTGCGCGGGCGGCGTCCACCGAGGCCATGTAGGAGACGTTGTAGCCGTTGGCCTCCAGCCAGCGCACCATGGGGTACTCGTTGGCGAAGACGAAGTCGCGGCCCCACGGGGTGGACTCGCGGGTGTTGAACGGCCGGTTGTAGCTCACCTTGACCGCGCGGCCCGGCGCGGCGGTGCTGTCGCCGCGGTACAGGCTGTTGAGCACCTTGTTCGGGTTGTCCTCGGTGGCGGGGATGTCGCCCCAGGAGTTGTAGGCCTGCCAGGTGCTGTCGGAGGTGCGGAACAGCAGGTCGGCGGTGCTCGCGTCGTCTCGGACCACGAAGACGATGTGGGTGTCGTCCCCGGTGTCGGTACGGATCACGTGGGCGAAGTAGATGCCCGAGACGGCGGTGGTGGGAACGGTCCAGCTCGCGACCGTGCCCCAGGTGCAGGCCACCTCGCCGGTGGTGGTGTTCACCGGGCAGGTCGGCTGGTTGCGCGAGACGGATGTGGTGGCGGGCACGGTGAGCACCTTGCGCGCGCCGTTGCCCTGGTAGTACCCCATCCGGTAGATGTCCACCTGCAGGTTGAGCGCGGCGGACCTGATCTTGAAGTTGATCGTCTGGCCGAGGTTGACGCTCATCTGGTCGCCGTAGCCCTCGACCGTGCCCCGCGGATCGGTGTCCCATTCCGAGGGGTCGGCACCCGTGATGGTGTTCTCACAGGTGATCTTGTTGCCACCCGCGTCGCATGGCCCCATCGCCCGCGCCGGAGCGGCGGGGGCCCAGAGGAGTGCGGCGAGAGTCAACGCCGCTGCTGCGAACGCCGACCTGTGTCGGCGGCGCGCGGCACTGCGCGGTATCAATGAAAGCTCCCACGTGATCTGCGAGAAGGGTGAAATTCCCCGGTGGTGCTCACGCTGTGGAGCGTGGTCCCGGCGAGGAGGACGCCCGGACCTGTGGACCGGTTTACGGCCCCTCCCGAACTGCCGTCACTTGTGTCACACATGTCACATGACCGGTTTCGCGCAATGCCTGTCACGTGGGCGGACACGGCCGGAGACCCCGTGGCGCGCCTAGCCCTGCCTGATCGCGATGACCGACTTCACCAGGCCGGCCAGCCGCTCGAAGCGGATCTGCGAGGAAGGGAAATAGTGCCGCATCTCGGTGATGCTCAGCAGTTCGACCTCCATCACGATGTTGCGCGCGGCGTCGCGGTCGGAGGTGGGGGTGTGCACGAGCGGCCAGCGGCGCAGCAGCGAGGTGCGGGCGGCGATCGGCAGGTACTGGAAGCCGGGGAACAGGAAGTGCGGCTCCACGGGGAAGTACCGGTAGGGGGTCTGCACCCAGTGGCGGTCGGCGAGGTGGTGCACCGCGTCGGCGAACAACTGCCGGCGCAGGTGCCCGCCGACGTGCTCGATGACCGCGTTGGAGAACACCAGGTCGTACTTGGTGCCCAGGATGGCGGCGGGCAGGTCGCAGGCGTCGGCCACGTCGGCCTTCAGCCACGGGGGCAGGTTGGCCGGCGGCTTCTCCAGGTTGACGATCTGCACGTGCGCGGGCCGCACCGGCGCCCGAAGCCAGGCGCCGGCCGTGCCGCCGAGGTCGATCACCGACATCTCCGACAGGTCGGGGAAGCGCTGCGCGAACCACTGCCAGCGGCGGGCCCGGGCCTTGGCGCCGAGCGAGTCGGGGGCGTCGACGAAACGGCTCCGGAGGGCGTTCAGACGGCTCATGGTCTCTCCTTGGCGGGGAGTGCGGGGGGCACGGAGCGGGTCTGCCGTTGGCGCGGCCGGCGTGGGCACGTTCCAACGCCGGAAGCCCAACTATCGCAGACGCCGTGCGGCGACGCGCGCGCCGCCGCCCTTTGATAGCGCACCGAGATCGAGGGATGTCATTCTGTGTGACGTGGAACGTTTGAGCATCGCCGACGCGTACGTGTTCACCCCTGCCGTCCACGAGGACGACCGGGGTGCCTTCCTGGAGTGGTACCGCGCGGACCGGATGTCCGAGGTCATGGGGCACGACCTGCGGCTGGCGCAGGCGAACTACTCCGTCTCGCGCCGCGGGGTGGTGCGGGGCGTCCACTTCGCCGACGTGCCGCCCGGTCAGGCCAAGTACGTCACCTGCGTCAGCGGCGCCGTGCTGGACGTGATCGTGGACATCCGGCAGGGCTCGCCGACGTTCGGGCGCGTGGAGACCGTCGAGCTGGACGACCGCACCAGGCGCGGGGTCTACCTGGCCGAAGGGCTGGGGCACGCGTTCATGGTGCTGAGCGAGCAGGCCACCGTGGTCTACATGTGCTCCGAGCCGTACGCTCCGGGGCACGAGCACGGGGTGGACCCGATGGACCCCGAGATCGGCATTCCCTGGCCGCGGGACATCGAGCCGCTGCTGTCGCCGAAGGACGCCGCGGCGCCGACGCTCTCGCAGGCCCTGGAGAAGGGGCTGCTGCCGCGGTACGACGACTGCCAGGCGTACTACGCCGCGTTGCGTGCGGGCGGGGCCGCGCACGCGGGGTGATCATGAGGTGACGGGCGGTTTTGGGTGGTATGAATCGCGGGATTCTGTCACCACAATCCGGCTTCCCATACTGATTTAGTGCTTTTGCTGGGATAAAAGAGGTGATGCGGTTGTCTCATGCTTTCCCAACCGCAACAATGGCCTCGCACTGAAACATGATCGAGCCCGGCGCCCGCCGCCGGAGGTGGAGGCTCGTGCCAGTGAGCGATTCCCGGCACGCGGACAGGCGGCGCGCCCGGCGGCGCCCGCCGTCCAACGAAGCGAGATCGTCCGGCGCACGCCGGTTCCCCGTAACAGGATGGATCACCCTGCTGGCCGGCGCCGCCGTACTCGGCGCCACCGTCACCGTGGTGATCAACGGCAGGCAGCAGCCCGTCGCCAAGACCGCTCCGGTCGCGGCGGAGGTGACGCTGGAGACCACCCTGTGGAAGTCCGGCAAGGTGACCAAGGCCACGAGCCAGGTCGAGAACACCCCGCTGGAGCTCGGCACCCGCTTCAAGGCCGCCCGTGACGGCGTGGTGGCCGGCATGCGGTTCTACAAGCCCGCCGCGGAGCGCGGCACCCACCGCGGCACCCTCTGGGACTCCAAGGGCAAGCCGCTGGCCAAGGTGACCTTCACCGGTGAGTCCAAGAGCGGCTGGCAGCAGGCGATGTTCGACGCGCCGGTGCCGATCGTCGCGGGCCGGGTCTACACCGTCTCCTACCACACCAGCAACGGCGGGTACGTCGCCTCGCCCGGCGTGTTCGACGAGCCGGTCACCGTCGGCCCGCTGACCGCGCAGGCCGGCGTGTTCGGCACCACGGCCCGCTCGGCCTTCCCCTCGAACGTGCACAAGAGGCGGGTGAGCTACTGGGTCGACGTCATCTTCCGGCACCGGGAACGCCGCCACTTCCCGCGCCCCGGCGACCGGCCGACCGACGACCCGACGATCGTGCCGACGACCAGCACCGGTCCGAGCGCCACCCCGTCCACCGAGGTCTCGGCCACCCCGTCGTCCGACGTCACCACCGGGCCGACCGCGAGCGGCTCGCCGAGCCCGTCCTCGCCGGCCACCGCCGAGCCGACCCCGACGCGCACCCGGACCGCCGGGCCTTCGGCCACCCCGAAGCCGTCCGGCAGCGCCTCGGCCTCGCCCAAGCCGGCGACGCCCAGGCCGTCGCTCAGCCCGAACCCGACCAACCAGCCGACCAAGGAGCCGAGCGCGACGCCGAAGCCGAGCACCACCCCGCCGCCCACCGGGGGCTTCCCCGGGGCCGGGGACACCGGTGTGCCGAACGGCGTGACGCTCAAGGAGAGCGGCTCGGTCACCGTGACCAAGGACGGCACGGTCATCGACGGCCTTCTGGTCAACGGTGAGATCAACGTGCAGGCCGACAACGTGACGATCCGCAACACCCGCGTGGCGGCGGCGCCCGGCGAGTGGGGCGTCATCCAGCGCAACGGCCACGGCGGGCTCACCGTCGAGGACACCGAGATCTTCGGCAACGGCAAGCAGCGCACGCAGTTCGGCATCATCAACCAGGGCGGCGACCTGACCGTGCGCCGGGTGGACATCCACACGATCAGCAACGGCATCCTCACCGAGCAGGGCCTGATCGAGGACTCCTACCTCCACGATCCGAAGTACTACTCAGGTGACCACACCGACATGATCATGTGTACCAGCGGGCCGCCGTCCGGGGCCAAGCTGGTCATCCGCGGCAACACGGTGATCAACACCCTGGAGCAGACCGGCGCCATCGCCCTCTTCCAGGACTTCGGCGTGGTCCGCAACGTGACCGTCGAGGGCAACTTCCTGGCCGGCGGCGGCTACAGCCTGTACGGCGGGGCCGGCTCCAAGGGCACCTCGTCCAACATCAAGGTCGTCGGCAACGTCTTCAGCAAGGACGTCTGGGCCAAGGGCGGCTACAACGGCCCGGTGGCCTACTGGGACAAGAACGGCTCCGGCAACGAGTGGCGGGACAACGTCTGGGAGGACGGCAAGCCCGTCCCCGCGGGCGGCTGACCCCCTGCGACATGAGGAAGGCCCTCCACGCGCATCGCGTGGAGGGCCTTCCTTCGTACCGGTGGCCGGCGGCTCAGAGCGTCAGCCGACGCGCCAGGTGTCGCCGCCGCGCAGCAGCTGGTCGAGGTCGCCCGCGCCCTGGTCGGACACCGCCTCGTGCACCTGCTTGCTCATCAGCGTGTCGTAGGCCGGGCGGTCGACCGAGCGGAAGATGCCGATCGGCACGTGCTCGAACGCCGGCTCGTCCAGCCGGGACAGGGCGAAGGCGGCCGAGGGGTCGGGGTCGTGCGCGTCGTGGACGAGGATCTCGCCCTCGGGCACGCTCGCCCGGTCGACCACCTCGATGCGGCCGCCGGCGCCACGGCGCACGGCCTTGGACGCCGAGGCGATCGGCTGCCCGTGCTCCAGGCGCAGCGTGATGTCGTCGCGCAGCCCCGGGTCCTTCAGGGCGTCGAACGCGCCGTCGTTGAAGATGTTGCAGTTCTGGTAGATCTCGACCAGGCTCGTGCCGCGGTGCGCCGCCGCCTCGCGCAGCACCGACTGCAGGTGCTTGCGGTCGGAGTCGAGCGTACGGGCCACGAACCCGGCCTCGGCGCCGAGCGCCAGCGAGATCGGGTTGAACGGCTTGTCCAGCGAGCCCATCGGCGTCGACTTGGTGATCTTGCCGACCTCGGAGGTCGGGGAGTACTGCCCCTTGGTCAGGCCGTAGATGCGGTTGTTGAACAGCAGGATGTTCAGGTTGACGTTGCGGCGCAGCGCGTGGATCAGGTGGTTGCCGCCGATCGACAGCGCGTCGCCGTCCCCGGTGATCACCCACACCGACAGGTCGGGCCGCGAGGCGGCCAGACCGGTCGCGATGGCCGGCGCCCGCCCGTGGATCGAGTGGAAGCCGTAGGTGTTCAGGTAGTACGGGAAGCGGGACGAGCAGCCGATGCCCGAGACGAACACGATGTTCTCGCGCTTGAGCCCGAGCTCCGGCAGGAAGCTCTGCACCGCGGCGAGGATGGCGTAGTCACCGCAGCCGGGGCACCAGCGGACCTCCTGGTCGCTCTTGAAGTCCTTGAGCGACTGCTTCTCGGTGGCGCGGGGGATCAGGGCGAGCCCGGTGCCGACGCCGACCGGGTGGGCGATGTGCCCGTTGGTCGTGATATCACTCACTGTTCGATCACGTCCTGAATCACTCCGGCGAGCTCCTCCGCCTTGAAGGGAAGACCGCGCACGCGGTTGTAGCTGATGACGTCGACCAGGAAGCGCGCCCGCAGCAGCAGCGCGAGCTGGCCCAGGTTGATCTCCGGCAGGAGCACCTTGTCGTAGGCGCGCAGCACCTCGCCGGTGTTGGCGGGCAGTGGGTTCAGGTGGCGGAAGTGCGCGTGGGCGACCTTCACACCCGACCTTCTGACCCGCCGCACGGCCGCCGCGATCGGCCCGTACGTCGAACCCCAGCCGAGGACCAGCAGCCGTGCGTCACCGTCGGGGTCGTCGACCTCCAGCGGCGGGATGTCCTGGGCGATGCCGTCGATCTTGGCCTGGCGCAGCCGGACCATCATGTCGTGGTTGTTCGGGTCGTAGGAGATGTTGCCCGTGCCGTCGGCCTTCTCGATGCCGCCGATGCGGTGCTCCAGGCCCGGCGTGCCCGGCACGGCCCACGGGCGGGCCAGCGTCTGCGGGTCGCGCTTGAACGGCAGGTAGGTCTCGCCGTCCTCGCCGTTCGGCTCGACGGCGAACTCGACCGACAGGTCGGGCAGGTCGTCGGCGTCGGGCAGCCGCCACGGCTCGGAGCCGTTGGCGAGGTAGCCGTCGGACAGCAGCATGACCGGCGTGCGGTACTTGACGGCCAGGCGCGCGGCCTCGATCGCCGCGTGGAAGCAGTCGGACGGGGTCGCGGGGGCCACGATCGGCACCGGCGACTCGCCGTTGCGGCCGTACATCGCCATGAGCAGGTCGGTCTGCTCGGTCTTGGTCGGCATGCCCGTCGAGGGGCCGGCCCGCTGCACGTCCACCACGAGCAGCGGCAGCTCGGTGGCGACGGCCAGGCCCACGGTCTCGGCCTTCAGCGCGACACCGGGCCCGGAGGTCGTGGTCACGCCGAGCGCGCCGCCGAACGCCGCGCCGAGGGCCGCGCCCACGCCCGCGATCTCGTCCTCCGCCTGGAAGGTGCGGATGCCGAACCGCTTGTGCTTGGACAGCTCGTGCAGGATGTCGGAGGCCGGGGTGATCGGGTAGGAGCCGAGGAACAGCGGCAGCCGCGACCGCACCGAGGCCGCGATCAGCCCGTAGGCGAGGGCCTGGTTGCCGGAGATGTTGCGGTAGAGGCCCGGGGCGAGCGTGGCCGGCTTGATCTCGTAGGACACCGAGAACGACTCGGTGGTCTCGCCGTAGTTCCAGCCCGCCTGGAAGGCCGCGATGTTGGCCTTGGCGATGTCGGGCTTCTTGGCGAACTTCCGCTCCAGGAACTTGATCGTCCCCTCGGTGGGCCGGTGGTACAGCCAGGACAGCAACCCGAGGGCGAACATGTTCTTGGACCGCTCGGCGTCCTTCTTGGAGACCTCGAAGCCCTCCAGCGCCTTGACGGTCAGCGAGGTCAGCGGGACGGCGTGCACCCGCCACTCGCCGAGCGACCCGTCGTCCACCGGGCTCGCCGCGTAACCGACCTTCTGCAGGTTGCGCTTGGTGAACTCGTCGGTGTTCACGATGACGTCGGCGCCGCGGGGCAGGTCACCGATGTTGGCCTTCAGCGCGGCGGGGTTCATCGCGACCAGCACGTTCGGCGCGTCGCCTGGCGTGAGGATGTCGTGGTCGGCGAAGTGCAGCTGGAAGCTCGACACGCCGGGGAGCGTTCCCGCGGGGGCGCGGATCTCGGCGGGGAAGTTGGGCAGGGTGGAAAGGTCGTTCCCGAACTGCGCGGTCTCCGCCGTGAAGCGATCACCGGTCAGCTGCATGCCGTCGCCGGAGTCGCCCGCGAAGCGAATGATCACGCGGTCGAGTTGCTGAACCTGCTTGGTCACAGCTTGGTCCTCCTCGACGCGCCTGGGCGCCGTCGCTCGTGGCACGTTTTCGTTTCCATGCTAGATCCCTTGGGGCTGCGAGGGCTTCTTTACGCATGCGCGTCGAGCGGGGTGTGACGTACGTCCCTGCCGAGCGCAATGATCTTTCCGACGTTCCGGAGCAGGCATGACATCGGGCACGATGTCCCTGCATCCGGCGATCGCGGACGGATGGCTTCAGATCGACGCGGGGTGGTGACCGATGCGGAGGCGCGCGGTCACGACCGGAGACGGCTCCGGAGACACAGCCCCGCGGCAAGCCGGCATAGATCAACGTGCAAGCGGGAGTAGAGCACGTTTCTCGTCACGGTCAACCACTATATGTCCCTCCCGGGATGGCTCCCAGCGGCGTCCCGCAGTGCGGACGCCGCGGATCCCGGGGCCGTCGCGACCTGCGAAGGGTCCGGTTCGGTCCCGGCCGCCCGGTGTCTGGCCCGCCGGAGAGGCGGCTCGGCCCCGCCGTACACCCGTCCCGGATCCATGCCGCGTGACCCGTACAGCTCCGGAACGGTCACGAAGGCGTACCCCTTCGCCGTGAGCCGCGCGAGGATCTCCCGCAGCGCGGGCACCGTCGCCGGACCCTGCTCGTGCAGCAGGACGATCGAGCCGGGCCGCACCCGGGCGACGGTCCGCCGGGCCACGGCCGCGGGGCCGGCGTCCCGGGCGTCCCCGGCGTCCACGTCCCAGCCGACGATCGCGAGGTTCAGCGCGCGGGCCGCGGCGACCGTGCCGCCGCCGGTCGAGCCGTACGGCGCGCGCATCAGCCGGGGCACGCGCCCGGTGGCGACGCCGATCGCGATCTGCGTGCGGTTCAGCTCGTCGGAGATCCGGTTGACGTCCATGGGGGCGAGGTCGCGGTGCGTCCAGGTGTGATTCGCGATCAGGTGCCCGGCGGCGGCGATGGCGCGCAGCAGGTCGGGACGGGCCTCGCCGCCCGCGCCCAGCGTAAAGAAGGTGGCGAGCGCGTGGTGTTCGGCGAGGGCGGCCAGCAGGGCGCGGGTCCGCGGCCCGGGCCCGTCGTCGAAGGTCAGCGCCACGCACTTGGTGACCGAGCAGTCGGCCCGGCCACCGGCCCGTCCGGCGCCGCCGCTGAGGCCGCCGCCCCCGTACCCGGCCCTGTCCGGTCCCGTCACCTCCGGGGAGGGGGTGAACTCCGGCGGCGGCGAGGCCGGCAGGGTCGGCGGGGTGGCCGAGTCCACCACCGTCATGACGCGAAGCCCGAACTCCGACAGCAGCGGCGTCGCGTCCTGCCGGGGGACGGCGACCGCGATGCGGCCCATCCGCGCGGGGGCCACCCGCCCGTCGTCGAACTCGGCGACCAGGTCGCCGCGCGGGTTGAAGTTGAGCGAGTCGAACAGGTCGCGGTCGGCGCGGACCGCGGCCGGGCGCACCGGCGGGCCGAGTGTGCCGAGGCGGGCACGGGTGAGCGCGGCGAGCCTCGCCAGCGCCGCGCCGTCCTTGAGCAGGCCGGCGGAGTCGTGGACGCGCCCGCTCCGCGCGTCGTACCAGTAGGTGGCCAGCGAGTTGCGCCAGGCGGAACCGGTCAGCGTCCCGGTCCGCAGCCGGACGCCGTACACCCCGCCCGAGGCCGCGGTGATCTGCCAGCCGACGTTGAGCTCGGTGGCCGCGCCGCCGCCCTTGCCCCCCGGCCGGCCGAGCCCGCGGACCGCCGCCTCGGTCGCCCGCCGCAGCCGCTCGCCGAGCGGGGCGGCCGCGGGCGGCACGGGATAGGCGGTGAAGACGTGCCGGGGCGCGGAGTCGTCGGAGGAGACCCGCACCGCGAGGCCGGGCACCGAGGCGGGATCGACGAAGTTGATGGTGGTGGGCTGGGCGGGCAGGGTGGTGGGCGGAGCATGTGAGGGGAGGGAGATCCCGCACCCGGTGGTCACCGCGATGATGACCGCGACACCTCCGGACGAAAGCCAACGGGACATGACTTCCACACTAGGCACCTTTAAATACCCATTTACTGAAGCTTTGTGTGATGAGAGGCTGCCTTTTGACCGCGATGGGTGATGATGGGGTAACGGAAAGCGATTTCCTGCGGGCCTCGCGCGGCACGGCGCCGGGATACCGGGGATCATGGGAGGCCACGGGTCCCGCGAGCCAGAGACCGGGTGGAGCACAGTGAACGAGTACTTCGCTTCGTACGCCGTCGTGGCCGCGCTGCTGGCGGCCGGGGTCGCCGTCTTCGCCGGGGCGCTGCTCGCAAGCCGGCTGCTGCGGCCCGACCGCCCGACGCCCGAGAAGCTGACGACCTACGAGTGCGGCGTGGACCCGGTCGGCGAAGGCTGGGCGCAGTCGCAGATCCGGTACTACGTCTACACCTATCTGTACGTCGTGTTCGCCGTGGACGCCGTGTTCCTGTTCCCCTGGGCCACGGTCTTCGCCGCGCCCGGCTTCGGGATGACCACGCTGGTGGAGATGTTCGTCTTCCTCGCCTTCATCGGCCTCGGCATCCTCTACGCCTGGCGCAAACGGGTCCTCACCTGGACCTGACCGCGCGCAGCGGGGGAGGGGCGCTCGCCCGGGTACCACGGAAAGGAGACAATGCCCCTATGGCCGTCAGCGATCTCCCCATGCCGAGTGTCGGGCCGGTGTCCCGGCTCGCCCCGAAGCCCATGCGCTTCGTCCTCAACTGGGGCCGGCGCTATTCGCTGTGGGTGTTCAACTTCGGGCTGGCGTGCTGCGCGATCGAGTTCATCGCCACCTCGATGAGCAGGCATGACTTCATCCGGTTCGGGGTGATCCCGTTCGCCAACGGGCCGCGGCAGGCCGACCTCATGATCGTCTCCGGCACGGTGACCGACAAGATGGCCCCGGCGGTCCGGCGGCTCTACGAGCAGATGCCCGACCCCAAGTACGTCATCTCGTTCGGCGCCTGCTCCAACTCCGGCGGCCCCTACTGGGACTCCTACTGCGTGACCAAGGGCGTGGACCAGATCATCCCGGTCGACGTCTACGTCCCGGGCTGCCCGCCCCGCCCCGAGGCCCTGCTGCACGGCATCATGAAGCTCCAGGAGAAGATCGCCGGCGAGTCCCTCGCCGACCGCTACGCCGCCCCCGCGATCGAGGGCGAGGAGTCGTGAGGGCCGCGATCGAGGAGCGCTACGGCGCGCGCGCCGAGGTCTCCGACTCCTTCGGGCAGCTCACCGTGGACGTCGCCCCCGGTGACTGGACCGACCTGCTGACCTTCGCCCGCGACGGGCTCGGCTGCGTCTTCTTCGACTGGCTCACCGGCGTCGACGAGCCGCCGGACGGCATCACCGTGGTCGCCCACCTCTTCGACCCGGCCCGGCACGCCCACCTGCTGGCCCGCACCCGCGTGCCGCGCGACGAGCCCCGCCTGCCCACCGCCACCGGCGTCTTCCGCGGCGCCGACTGGCACGAGCGCGAGACGTTCGAGATGTTCGGGGTGATCTTCGAAGGGCATCCGCACCTGGTCCCGCTGCTGCTGCCGGACGGCTTCGAGGGGCACCCCCTCCGCAAGGACTTCGTGCTGGCCGCCCGGGTCGCCAAGCCGTGGCCGGGCGCCAAGGAGCCCGGCGAGTCCGGCGCCGGCTCGCCCAGCCGGCGCAAGACGCTGCCGCCGGGCGTCCCGGCCGGCTGGGGCACCTCCGCCGCCACGCCCCCGCCGGTACGCGGGCCCCGAGCCCCGAGACAGGCGGACCCCGATGGCTGAGGTGCTCGACGTCGCGCTCCGCCTCGCGGTGATCGTCATCGCGTTCCTGACGCTTCCGCTGATCGTGGGGCAGACCGAGCACAAGGCCATGGCCCACATGCAGTCGCGCCTCGGCCCCATGTACGCCGGCGGCTTCCACGGCTGGGCCCAGCTCATCGCCGACGGCGTCAAGTTCGTCCAGAAGGAGGACATCATCCCGGCGGCCGCCGACCGCCGGGTGTTCGCGCTCGCCCCGGCGGTCGCGCTGGTGCCCTACCTGGTGGTCATGGCGGTCATCCCGGTCGGCCCCGGCCTGGTCGGCGCCGACCTCGACGCCGGGCTGTTCTTCGCGCTCGCCGTGCTGGGCGTCGGCGTGCTCGGCTCGATCATGGCGGGCTGGTCGTCCGCCAACAAGTACTCGGTGCTCGGCGGCATGCGCTCGGCGGCCCAGCTCATGGCGTACGAGCTGCCGCTGGTGCTCGCCGCCTCCTCGGTGGCCATGGCCGCGGGCACGCTCTCACTGCCCGGCATCGCGTCGGCATGGCAGTGGTGGTGGCTGCCGTGGCAGGCGATCGGCGCGGTGGTGTTCTTCGTCGCGGGCCTCGCCGAGCTGCGCCGCCCGCCGTTCGACATGCCGATCGCCGACTCCGAGATCATCATGGGCCCGATGACCGAGTACACCGGCATCCGGTTCGCCCTGTTCCTGCTGTCGGAGTACGTCGGCATCGTGGTGCTCTCCGCGCTCACCACCGTGCTCTTCCTCGGCGGCTGGCAGGGCCCGCTGCTGCCCGGCCCGGTCTGGACCCTGCTCAAGGTCTTCGCCCTGGCGTTCGTGGTCATCTGGGTGCGGGTCAGCTTCCCGAGGCTCCGGGCCGACCAGCTCCAGAAACTCGCCTGGGTGGGCCTGGTCCCGCTGGCCCTCCTCCAGCTCGCCCTCACCGGCGTCGTCAAGGTCCTCCTCGCCGCCTGAGGGAGCCGGCGAGCCGTCACCCGCGCTGCGGAGCGTAGGTGACGGGTGCCCGGGGCGTTCAGACGGAGGTCGGCAGCGGGCCGCCGTGGAAGGCGATGGCGTCGCCGAACGCCTGCAACAGGTCCACCTCGCCCTCGCCCGCCGCGTCCCGATAGGCCCGGTGCAGGTTCAGCACCAGGCGCTCGGCGTCCGCCCAGCCGGCGAACTCGCCGAGGTCGCACGCCTGCGCGGCCTGCAGCGGGGTCAGCCCTGCCGCGCGGCCGTGCTCGGCGGTGGCCAGGACCAGCCGGTAGTACCGCTCGTGGGCCGCGAGGACGTCCGGCAGCGCCGCCGCGCCGAACACCGGGCCGTGGCCGGGGACGATGTGCTCCGGCTCCAGGGCGGCCATCCAGTCCAGCGAGCGCAGCGCCCCCTCGACCGAGCCCATGAACACCAGCGGCGTGAGGCCGTGGAAGATCAGATCGCCGGTGAACAGGACCCGCTCCTCCGGCAGCCAGGCGATCACGTCGCCGGTGGTGTGCGCGGGGTGCCCGGGGTGGCGCAGTTCGACCCGCCGGCTCCCGGTGAACACCGTCAGCTCCGACCGCAGCGTGATGTCCGGCACCCGCCGGGTCACCGCGCCCCAGTCGGGCACCGGCGACCAGACCGGCGGGCAGCCGTCGATGATCGGATCGACCAGCAGCCCTTCCCGCATGGCCTCGTGCCCGACGATGACGGCCGACGCGGGCAGCAGGCTGTTGCCGTAGGAGTGGTCGCCGTGCTGGTGGGTGTTGACCGCGACGCGGACCGGCGCGCCCCCGGTGGCCACGGAGACGGCGTCCAGGAAGCGGCGGGTGCGCTGCTCGGTGGCACAGGTGTCGATCAGGATGACGCCGTCGTCGCCGGTCACCGCCCCGGCGTTGTTCACCCACCACGTTCCGTCCGGCTGGACCCAGGCGAGCACGCCGGGGACGATCTCGTGGAGCGCGGCGGCGCCGGGCGTCGCGTCGACAGGCTGCTGAGAGATGACCCTCACACCTCTTTCGTCGGTACCTCTGGGAAGACCCCGGCCGTGGACGGGGGTGGAAGTCGTCGCCGCGCTCACGGCACCGCCGGACCGGACACGGCGGACGACGCTGCCGGAACACGGCGAACAACGCGGAGGCGAATCTACCGTCCCCACCTCGGCCGCTTCCCGGCGGTCCCCACCCGCCGGGTGGCTCAGTTGACGATCGCGAGCATCACGTCCGAGGCCGTGGGACGGTTCTCCGGGCGCTTCTCCAGGCACCGGTCCACCACCCGGGCCAGGGAGGCGGGCAGCGCCGACAGGTCGGGCTGCTTGGTGAAGATGCGGTGGAACACCGCGGCGATGTTGTCCTCGCCGAAGGCCGGGCGTCCGGTCGCCGCGTACACCATCGTCCCCGCCCAGCTGAAGACGTCGGACTCCGGCCCGACCTTCTCGCCGGAAACCTGCTCGGGGGACATGTACGCCGGGGTGCCGAGCACTCCGCTGCCGGTGGCGGTGGCGTTGTCCAGCACGCGGGCGATGCCGAAGTCGACCACGCGCGGGCCGTCCGCGCCGATCAGCACGTTGCTCGGCTTGAAGTCCCGGTGCACGATGCCCGCCCGGTGGATGGCCGCCAGCGCCCCCGCGGTGCTGAGCGCGAGGCGCACCAGGGCGTCGTGCCCGCGCGGGCCGCGGTCGCGCACCAACTGCTCCAGCGAGGCGCCCTCGACGTACTCGCTGACGATGAACAGGCGCTCGTCGGCGACGTCCGCGTCGATCACCCGGGCGGTGGAGAACGGCGCCACGCGGCGGGCCGCCTCCACCTCGCGCAGGAAGCGCTGCTGGGCGCCGGTCTCCGTGGCCAGCCGGGCGTGCAGCACCTTGATCGCCACCGGGGTGCCGTTCGGAGTCTCCGCGAGGTACACCGCGCCCTGGCCGCCCTGCCCGAGGCTGCCGATCAGCCGGTAGGGGCCGATGCGGTCCGGCTCTCCGGGGGGCAGCGGCCCGGGTTGCTGGGTGGGCAGCGTCGAGACCTCCCGCCGGCCGGACGCACCCGAACGGCCCCCCGGCGTCGACGTACTGACCGGGGTGCCCGTGCCGTCGTAGGTGGCACCGGCCGGTGCGGGCGGGTTCGTGGACGTGGCGGGCGGGTCCGTGCGGCGCGGGACCCGGCCGTCGTGATCGCCGGATGCGTGGTCGCCGGCGTCGCGCGGGCCGGGCGTCCGACCGTCGGGGGCGCGGTGGCGTGGCTGCGTGTGCGACCGTCCCTGCGGCGGCTGTGGCTGTGCGTACGACTGCGGGTGGGACACCGCCTGGGCCTCCGGCCGGGCGGGTGCGGCCTGGCCGGGCCACTGCTGGGCCTGCGCGGCCGGCTCCGGCCGTTGCCGCCCGAGCCCCTGGGGCGCTCCGTGGGCGGGAGGGTAGGGAGCCTCGGCGCCGCGCGGGGTGTACGGGCCCTCCGTGCCGCGCTGGTGATGGTGCCCGGGTTCGGCGCGGTGCGCGGCATGCGGCTGCGGCTGGTGCGGCGACCAGCCGGGCCGGGGCTGCGCCGGATAGCGGGCGGAGGCGTCGGACGGCGGGACCGGGGCGGCGTGCGGCGGATACGGGCCCGCGGGGTACGGCGCCCGTTGGTTGTGCGGGGACGGGTGGGTGCCCTGTGGCGCCGGGTGGTGCCGCTGCGGACCGGGCACGAAGGGCGCGGGACCGGGCACGCGCGGGGCGAACACCGCGGACCGGATGGCCAGGGAGTGGATCAGTCCGCCGATCCAGTTCGAGAACAGGCCGACGACGACCAGCAGGCCCGCCCAGTCCGGGTAGGTGTCCGAGCTGTCGTAGGCGACGATGATCGCGAACATCACGACCAGCGCGACCAGGTACATCGCCGCCGCGAGCGCGAGCGCCGGGGAACGCCTGCGGTGGGCCGCGTACCCGATGGTGAACGGCGTCGCGAAGCCACAGGAGAACAGGGGAGCCAGGGCCCACACGACGCTGACCGCGGTGGTGGACGACGAGGGCCTGGCTGGATGCATATCGCGAAGATTACGGGGATGGGCCGGGCTTACGCAGGTTTTTCCGCTTGCCCTCCGCACACAGCAGGCCGTCCATCCGTAGGGCTCGCCGTCCCTTCGCGCGTGACAGGACCGTTCGTTCTGGACGTGGGGGTGCCTGCCGCCGTCCGGCACAGCCCGCCCGGCAGCCCGGCACACCGCGACGCGGCGCCGTACGGTGCCGGCCTCGCGTGCCGACGGCAGCGGCTGCTTCAGAGGGGGATCGCGAAGGCGCCGAATCGCTGATCACGACCGCGACCAGGAACGAGGCCGAGCCCGCAGGTCGTTCTGCGTGGGCCTGGCTCACTGTCCGCCGCCCGATTCCCTTCGGGAACGGACGCCGGCAGGCCGTTTCCTCGCCGGGCCTGCCGTCACGTTCGTGCAGGTCAGGGCAGGTAGATCGTCATCTCGACGAGTTCGGCGGTGAGGCGCGGCGGCAGGTCCACGGCGATGGACATGTCCTCGGCCGAGACGAAGCCGCCGACGTTCCGCCGCACTTCCACCACCCGCTCGGCCAGCTCGTACGTCATCCCCGGCAGGGTGGCGATCGCCTCCACCGGCGCGTGGTTGACGTCGACCAGCCCGCCGTCGTCGTACTGCCGCGGCAGGTCGGGGCGTCCGATGCGCAGCTCCCGCGCCAGGGCCGGGTCGCGTTCCGCCAGCTCGCGGGCCTGCTGACGCAGGTCCCTGCGGTGCTGGGCCATGGCCACCGCGTGGTCGTTGGGGTTGTTCTTGCTCGGGAACACCGACTCCCTGATCACCAGGGAGTGGATGGTGCCGCCGAGCCAGCTCCCGCCCGTGCCGAGGAAGGTGAGCAGCATGAGGACGTCGGAGTCACCGCCGCCCACGCCGACGTTCAGGATGAACGCCACCAGGCCGATGGCGTAGATCGCCGCGGACAGCGCGAGCCACCCGCTCCGCAGCTTGGCCGCGGCGTACCCCATGGTGAACGGAGTCGCCCACCCGCAGGACAGCAGCGGCGCGAGCGCCCAGACGATGCCCGCCGCGTTGCTCGACTTCGGCGGCGGGGGCGGGGGCATGCGCGGAGGGAAGGGCGGCTGGGGGAGGTGCCCGTGCGGGCCCACGTCCTGCGGACGGGCGGGGCCGGGCATGCCGTACGGGCCGGGTGGCGCCGGGCGGGTGAACGGCGCGAGACCGTGCTGGTCGGGGTGCGGCGGGAGGGGCGCGCCCCCGGGCCGGGGCCGCGGCCCGGCGTACGGCGGGGCCGGCCGTGAGCCCGGACGTCCCTGGCCCTGGCGCGGGCCCGGGCGGCCCTGGGGTGGACCGTCGTGGTCCTGCTGTGCTCGGGGAGCCGCCTGCCGCGGCTCGGGACGAGGGTCTTCCGGCCGCACCGGCCCCCGCGCACTCCCTTGCGCCGTATCGCCCTGCGCGTCGGCCTGCCCCTGCCGCGCCGGCCGGTCCTGTTGACCTGCGCGTCCCGGCTGGTCCGGCCGGCCGGACCAGGGCCTGCCCGGCTGCCGGGGCCGGGGGGCCGTCGGGCCGTTCGGATCGAGCCGGTGGGGCCGCTCGGCCGCCGGTCCGTCCGGGGCGGCCGGGTGAGGGAGCGGGCCGGTGTGCGGCTCTGATCCCGGGCCCCCGTGGCCGTTCGTCGGGTGCATAACGGGGAGACTACGACCTTCGTCCGGCTGCTGCATCGGCCACAAGGACCATCCGTCCGACCGGATTAGTCCCCTGATTTCGTGATGTTTGTGGAAAACCGGAGGTTGCCGGGGGCCTGCGGATGCACGGCGGAGCACATGTACGCCATGATGTTGAGCCGTGGCTCGTATACCAGGAGAAGGGCTGGCGAAGGGTCTGGCCGTCACCTTGCGCCACATGGTGAACAAGGCGGACACCCGTCAGTACCCCGAGGTGCGTCCCGATCTGCCGGCCCGCAGCCGCGGGGTCATCGCCCTGGTCGAGGAGAACTGCACCGTCTGCATGCTGTGCGCCCGGGAATGTCCCGACTGGTGCATCTACATCGACTCGCACAAGGAGACGACTCCGGCCCCCGAGGGCGGCCGCCCGCGCGCCCACAACGTCCTCGACCGGTTCGCCATCGACTTCTCCCTGTGCATGTACTGCGGCATCTGCATCGAGGTCTGCCCGTTCGACGCCCTGTTCTGGTCCCCGGAGTTCGAGTACGCGGAGTACGACATCCGCGACCTGCTGCACGAGAAGGACCGGCTCGGCGAATGGGCACAGACGGTGC